>NZ_WNXQ01000022.1 GCF_009789075.1 Pseudooceanicola pacificus | reverse complement strand
TGAGCTACCCCCCGAAATTCGGACACTGACATAAGCTATGATTTGCAGTCTGCTGATCTTCGACGAGAAGGAGATCAGAGATGTCGAAACGGAAGCAGCATGCGCCTGAGTTCAAGGCGAAGGTCGCGCTGGAAGCCCTGAAAGGCGAGGAGACGGCGGCCGAACTGGCAAGCCGGTTCGGGGTGCATCCGACGATGATCCATCAATGGAAGCGGGCCCTGCTCGAAGGCGCCTCCGGTGTGTTCGAACGCGGGGGCCGCAAGAAGCCGGAGATTGGCGAGGAGCAGGTGAAGGAGCTCCACGCCAAGATCGGGGAGCTGGCGGTGGCCAACTCTTTTTTGGAACGAAAGCTGAAGCCCTGGGGCGGGAAGTGAGGCGCTGCATGATCGAGCCTGACCACCCGGATCTGTCGATCGGCCAGCAGTGCAAGCTGCTGTCGATCGCACGCTCATCCTATTACTACGAGCCGAAGGGCGAGACCGAGCAGAACCTCGGCCTGATGCGGCAGATCGACGAGCAGTTCCTGGAGACGCCGTTCTTCGGAGTTCGGCAGATGACCTGGCACCTGCGCAACGACGGCCATCTGGTGAACGAGAAGCGCATCCGGCGGCTGATGCGCCTGATGGGGCTCATGCCGATTTACCAGAAGCCCAACACGAGCAGGCCGACGAAGGGCCACAAGACCTATCCCTACCTGCTCAGGGGGCTGCGGGTGGAACGCCCGAACCAGGTCTGGTGTTCGGACATCACCTATCTGCCCATGCGCCGAGGGTTCCTCTATCTGGTGGCGATCATGGACTGGCATACCCGCAAGGTTCTGTCCTGGCGCATCTCGAACACGCTGGAGGCCGACTTCTGTGTCGAAGCGCTGACCGAGGCCATCCACAAGTTCGGCCCGCCCGAGATCATGAACACGGACCAGGGCAGCCAATTCACGTCCTTCGCCTGGACGGATCGACTGCGCCGATCTGGCGTGCGGATCTCGATGGACGGGAAAGGTCGGTTCCTCGACAACATCTTCATCGAGAGGCTGTGGCGCACCCTAAAATACGAGTGCGTTTACCTGCATGCCTGGGAGACCGGATCGGAGACAAAGGCGGCGATCCGGAAATGGATGACCTTCTACAACCACCAGCGCCCGCATTCAGCCTTGGGCGGCCAACCTCCCGCGCTGGTCTATTGGCAAAGAAATGATATCAACCAACCCGATCAGCAGGTGCAACGAGTAGCTTAATTTACGCCAGATCCTGTCCAAGAGATGGGGAGTAGCTCA
>NZ_WNXQ01000021.1 GCF_009789075.1 Pseudooceanicola pacificus | reverse complement strand
TGTACGCGCAAAGTTAAAATGTCCCACATCTGCAAAGTAGAAATGTCACACTTCCCTGTTGATCAAGCAGGATTGGAGTGTGTCCGTGGGAATGTTGATCATGAGCGAGCGCGAGCTGAACCGCATAGAAGTACTGAGCCAGGTGACCCAAGGCCGGATGACGGCTGTGACGGCCGCCAACCTGCTCGGATTGAGCCGCAGGCAGGTCCACAGGTTGCTGAGGGCGTTTCAGTCCGAGGGTCCGGCAGCGATCCGGCACAAGGCGCGCGGCCGGGCCTCGAACAACCGGACCGATCCGGCGGTTCGGGATTTTGCGGTGACACTGGTGCGAGAGACCTACATCGACTTTGGCCCGACCTTTGCGTCGGAGAAGCTTGCGGAAGATCACGGGCTGAAAGTGTCACGCGAGACGCTGCGCAAATGGATGCAGGACGCTGGACTGTGGCTCTCACGCAAGCAACGCCGGACGTTCCACCAGCCACGTCTGCGCCGGGAATGCTACGGCGAGCTGATCCAGATCGACGGGTCGGATCATCATTGGTTCGAGGATCGCGGCCCGGCCTGCACCCTGCTGGTCTTCATCGACGATGCCACCAGCACACTCATGCATCTGCAGTTCGTGAAGTCTGAGAGCACGTTCAGCTACTTCGGCGCGCTGGAGCGATACCTGGAAGCGCATGGCCGCCCCGTCGCTTTCTACTCCGACAAGCACACGGTGTTCCGTGTGGCCCAGCAAGGTGCGCAGTCCGGGCACGGTATGACCCAGTTTGGCCGGGCGTTGAACGAGCTGAGCATCGAGATCCTCTGCGCGAACAGCAGCCAAGCCAAGGGCCGTGTCGAACGCGCGAACCGGACGCTGCAGGACCGGTTGGTCAAGGAACTACGACTGGCGGGCATTTCCGATATGGAGGATGCCAACGCGTTCCTTCCGGATTTTATGGAACGCTACAACGCCAGGTTCGCCAAGGCCCCGCGCCGCCCGGACGATCTGCATCGCGCGCTGAATGTGGAGCCGGATCGCTTGGCGGAGATTCTGTGCTTCCGCGACGAGCGGTATGTTGGCAACCAGTTGGCCTTTTCCTACGCGCGGCTGCGGATCATCCTGCAAGAGAATGAGATCACGCGCGGGCTGCCCGGAAAGTATGTCGACAGCTTCGAGTTCCCGGACGGTCGGCTGGAGTTCCGCTGGAAAGGTGTCTCGCTCCCCTACTCCGTCTTCGACAAGGACCAGCGCGTCACGCATGCGGCGATCACCGAGAACAAGAACCTGAGCGCCGTGCTAGAATACATCAAGGCCGAACAGGACAAGGCCCCACCCAAGAAACGCCGGGCGGGAAAGCAGCGTACCCGCTACGAGCCAACCGGCCGGAAGCCCACGGGACGGCCCTCGTTGATGGAACCCTACTACGAAAGAAAACGCGCCGAGCGGGAGGCCCGCAAAGCCGGCCAGGGCTGCGATATCTGAGGTCTCCGCCCTGTCAGGCTTTGCTCCCCTCTGTGCCCAGGTGGGACATTTCTACTTTGCAGACCGGGTGACATTTCTACTTGGTTGCAACA
>NZ_WNXQ01000020.1 GCF_009789075.1 Pseudooceanicola pacificus | reverse complement strand
ATGAAGGTGCTCGTGCCTGTGAAACGCGTGATCGACTACAACGTGAAGGTCCGTGTGAAATCGGACGGCAGCGGTGTCGATCTCGCCAACGTCAAGATGTCGATGAACCCGTTTGACGAGATCGCCGTCGAGGAAGCGATCCGGCTGAAGGAAGCCGGAACGGCCGAGGAAGTGGTTGTTGTCTCCATCGGCGTGAAGCAGGCCCAGGAAACCCTGCGGACCGCGCTCGCCATGGGTGCGGACCGGGCGATCCTGGTGATTGCCGCGGATGACGTGCACCAGGATATCGAGCCGCTGGCGGTGGCCAAGATCCTCAAGGCCGTGATCGACGAAGAGGCCCCCGGCCTGGTGATCGCGGGCAAGCAGGCCATCGACAACGACATGAACGCCACCGGCCAGATGCTGGCGGCGCTGACCGGCTGGAGCCAGGCAACCTTTGCCAACGACCTGAAGGTCGAAGGCGACAGCGCCGTGGTGACCCGCGAGGTTGACGGCGGGCTGCAGACGATCAAGGTCAAGCTGCCGGCCATCGTGACGGCCGACCTGCGCCTGAACGAACCGCGCTATGCCTCGCTGCCGAACATCATGAAGGCCAAGAAGAAGCCGCTCGACGAGAAGTCGGCCTCTGACTACGGCGTCGATGTCTCGCCCCGGCTGGAGATCGTGAAGACCAGCGAGCCCGAGGCGCGCAAGGCCGGCGAGATGGTGCCCGACGTGGATACCCTGGTCGCGAAACTCAAGGAAAAGGGGCTGGTGTGATGGCTGTTCTCCTGCTTGCCGAAGTGAACGACGGCGCCCTGTCGATGGACGCCACCGCAAAGACCGTGACCGCCGCCAAGGCGCTTGGCGAGGTGACCGTGCTCTGTGCCGGGGCATCCGCATCGGATGCCGCGAAAGAGGCCGCCACGATTGACGGCGTGTCGAAAGTGCTCTGCGCCGAGGCAGACCTTTACGGTCACCGCCTGGCCGAACCGACGGCGGCACTGATCGTGTCGCTGGCCGGCGATTACAGCCACATCGTTGCCCCCGCGACCACGGATGCCAAGAACATCCTGCCCCGCGTGGCCGCGCTGCTGGACGTGATGATCCTGACCGACGTGACCGCGGTGGTCGACGCCGATACCTTCGAGCGCCCGATCTACGCCGGGAACGCGATCCAGACTGTAAAGTCGAAGGATGAAAAGAAGGTTATCACCTTCCGGACATCCACCTTCGAAGTGGCGGGCACCGGCGGCTCGGCCTCGGTGGCGGACCAGGCGGCAGCCGAGGATCCCGCCCTGTCGGAATGGGTCGAGGACAAGGTGGCCGAAAGCGACCGCCCCGAGCTGACTTCGGCCGGGATTGTCGTGTCGGGCGGCCGTGGCGTGGGTTCGGAAGAGAATTTCGCCATCATCGAGAAGCTGGCCGACAAGCTGGGCGCCGCCGTGGGCGCGTCCCGCGCGGCGGTCGACTCGGGCTTTGCGCCGAACGACTGGCAGGTCGGTCAGACCGGCAAGGTCGTGGCGCCGGACCTTTACATCGCCGTCGGCATCTCGGGCGCGATCCAGCACCTCGCCGGGATGAAGGACTCCAAGGTCATCGTCGCGATCAACAAGGACGAAGAGGCCCCGATCTTCCAGGTGGCCGACTTCGGCCTGGTCGCCGACCTCTTCACAGCCGTGCCCGAGCTGACCGA
>NZ_WNXQ01000002.1 GCF_009789075.1 Pseudooceanicola pacificus | reverse complement strand
CCAGCTTGTCCTCCTCGGCAAAGACGGCAACAGTCTTCTTCCCCATCTCGTTCGCGGCCCGCATGATGCGGATGGCGATCTCTCCACGGTTGGCGACGAGGATCTTCTTGAACTCGGGCATCGGGTATTGGCTCCTGGTTCCGGGACGGCCCCTCCCGGCCGCCGGTAATCCGCAGAGCAAACGATACGCTGCGGCGCGGCGCAAGGGGTGATTTTGCAAACTGCAAATTCCGGGTTCTGCAATTTGCAAAATGCAAACCCCGCCAACCGCCAACCGGCGGGGATGATAGCGCAAACAGGAATAATGCTGTCAGGTCAGGCCTGTAGCGGCCACAGGCGGCTGCGCACCTCTGCGGGCCGGGTAATGCCCATCTGGACCATGCACGAGATGATATCCTCGCTCAGAACATGGGTCACATGGGCGGCGCCCTCGGCCCCCAGGGCGGCAACGCCCCAGAGCCAGGCCCGCCCCAGCATCACCATGTCCGCGCCCAGGGCGATGGCCCGCAGCACGTCCAGCCCCGAGGCGACGGCCCCGTCATAGATCAGCGGATAGTCCGGACCGACCGCCGCGCGGATCGCGGGCAGGGCGGTCGCGGAGCCCGGACCGCCGTCGAACTGCCGCCCGCCGTGATTCGACACCCAGGCCGCATCCACGCCCAGTTCGCGCAGGGCCAGCGCATCCTCGGGCAGCAGCACACCCTTGGCGACCATCGGGCCCTTCCACTGCCGGCGCAGCTTTTCGATCAGCGCCGGGTCGGGCGCGGAATGCGGGGCCAGCCCGACATGGGCCGAGGGCCGGTGGCTGGAGACGTATTTTTCGAGCGCCCGGACCGAGGGGATGCCGTGGCGCAGCATCCCCAGCGACCACATCGGCCGGATCATCGCGTGGCTGAACAGCCGCGGCGTGATCCGCGGCGGTGTGGTCAGGCCCGAGCGGCGCTGCCGTTCGCGCCGGCTGGGTCCGGGCACGTCGACCGTCAGGATCAGCGTGTGGAACCCGGCATCCTGCGCCCGCTGCACGAGATCGTCGCAATGTTCGACATCCGCCGGGGGATAGAGCTGGAACCAGCCGTTGTCGGCGATATGCGGGGCCAGGTCCTCGGGCGACTGCGCGGCCACGGTGGACAGGCCGAAGGGCAGGCCCACCCGGGTCGCGTTGTCGGCCAGCAGGAATTCCGCCCGCGGCCAGAACAGGCCGGTCAT
The DNA here is from genome assembly GCF_009789075.1 of Pseudooceanicola pacificus. Taxonomy (GTDB): domain Bacteria; phylum Pseudomonadota; class Alphaproteobacteria; order Rhodobacterales; family Rhodobacteraceae; genus Pseudooceanicola; species Pseudooceanicola pacificus. Next base: position 574,107 of record NZ_WNXQ01000002.1, on the reverse strand, counting down.
CCCCACCGGCGAGACGCCGAAGGGCCGCGCGTAGTCATGCCCCAGGAACCGCGTCGACAGGTCGGGCACCGTGCGCCCCTTGGCGATGGCGGGGGCCAGCACCACATTGTCCAGCGCCTCGCGCGAGCGGCGCAGCGCCATATCCTCGCCGGTACCGCTGTCGAGGTATTCCCAGGCGAAATAGGGCATGCGGCGGCGCGCGCGGCGGCGCAGGTCGGCGAGGGTCGGGTAATCGAGATCGACTGTCATGGCGCCGGCAAGGTGCGCCGGACGCGCGGGATTGGCAAGCGCGATCAGGCGCTTGGCAGAGGGGTGGCGGAAGGAGGAACATCCCGTGAACACCTCTTTCACTTTCATTGCCGAAGGGTTAAGCTCGCGCGCATGAGCAGCCATGACGAATTCGACGCCTTCGAGGCGGCCGCGCAGTCCACCCCCCTTTCGCGCCGGGCGATGACCGCACGCCCCGCGCCCTATCTGGACGAGCTGAACCCCGCGCAGCGCGCGGCGGTCGAGGCGCTGGAGGGCCCGGTGCTGATGCTGGCCGGGGCAGGGACGGGCAAGACCAAGGCCCTGACCGCGCGCATCGTGCATCTGCTGACCACCGGCAGCGCGCGCCCGAACGAGATCCTGTCGGTGACCTTCACCAACAAGGCCGCGCGCGAGATGAAGACCCGGGTTGGCCGGATGCTGGGCGAGGCGGTGGAGGGGATGCCCTGGCTGGGCACCTTTCACGCCATCTGCGTCAAGCTGCTGCGCCGCCACGCGGAACTGGTGGGGCTGAAATCGAATTTCACCATCCTTGACACCGACGATCAGATCCGCCTGCTCAAGCAGTTGATCGCGCTGAACAATATCGACGACAAACGCTGGCCTGCCCGGATGCTCTCGGGCATCATCGACGGCTGGAAGAACCGCGCCTGGACGCCTGACAAGGTGCCGGCGGCCGAGGCCTCGGCCTATAACAACCGGGGCACCGAGCTGTACGATCAGTATCAGGTCCGCCTGCGTGAGCTGAACGCGGTGGATTTCGGCGACCTGCTGCTGCACATGGTCACGATCTTCCAGACCCATGAGGACGTGCTGCAGCAATACCAGCGCTGGTTCCGCTATATCCTGGTGGACGAGTATCAGGATACCAACGTCGCCCAGTACCTCTGGCTGCGGCTGCTGGCCGGGGCGCATCGCAACATCTGCTGCGTGGGCGACGACGACCAGTCGATCTATGGCTGGCGCGGCGCCGAGGTGGGCAACATCCTGCGGTTCGAAAAGGATTTCCCCGGCGCCAAGGTGGTGCGGCTGGAACAGAACTACCGTTCGACCCCGCATATCCTGGCCGCCGCCTCGGGCGTGATCCGGGGCAACGAGGGGCGGTTGGGCAAGGAGCTCTGGACCGAGGCGCAGGAGGGCGAGAAGGTCCGCCTGATTGGCCATTGGGACGGCGAGGAAGAGGCCCGCTGGATCGGCGACGAGATCGAGGCCATGCAGCGCGGCACGCGCGGGCAGAGGCCCTATACCCTGGACGACATGGCGATCCTCGTGCGGGCCAGCCACCAGATGCGTGCCTTCGAGGACCGTTTCCTGACCATCGGTCTGCCATACCGCGTGATCGGTGGCCCCCGTTTCTACGAACGGTTGGAGATCCGCGATGCGATGGCCTATTTCCGCCTCGTGGTCAGCCCCGAGGACGACCTGGCCTTCGAGCGGATCGTGAACACGCCGAAACGCGGGCTGGGCGACAAGGCGCAGCAGACGATCCAGATCGCCGCGCGCGAGAACGGCGTGCCCCTGATCGAGGGCGCGCGGATCTGCGTCGAGGAGGGGCGGATCACCGGCAAGGGCGCGGGCCAATTGCGCGCGCTGGTCGAACACCTCGCCCGCTGGGGCCGGATGACCGGGGATGCGGACATTCCCCATACCGAGCTGGCCGAGATGGTTCTGGACGAAAGCGGCTACACCGCCATGTGGCAGAACGACAAGACTCCCGAGGCGCCCGGCCGGCTGGAGAACCTCAAGGAACTGGTCAAGGCGCTGGAGCAGTTCGAGAATCTGCAGGGCTTTCTGGAACATGTCAGCCTGATCATGGACAACGAGACCGAGACGGACGGCGCCAAGGTGTCGATCATGACCCTGCACGCGGCTAAGGGGCTGGAGTTTCCCGCCGTCTTCCTGCCGGGGTGGGAGGACGGTCTGTTCCCCTCGCAGCGCTCGATGGACGAGAGCGGGCTGAAGGGGCTGGAGGAGGAACGCCGCCTGGCCTATGTCGGCATCACCCGGGCCGAGGAGGTCTGCACGATCTCCTTTGCCGGGAACCGGAGGGTGTTCGGGCAATGGCAATCGGCCTTGCCCTCGCGCTTCATCGACGAACTGCCGGAAGACCATGTCGAGGTGCTGACGCCTCCGGGCCTGTACGGCGGGGGGTACGGGGCGGCCGGGATGCAGCCCGCGACCAGCACGCTGCATGACCGCGCGGCCGAGGCGAATGTCTACAACTCCCCCGGCTGGCGCCGGATGCAGGCCCGCCAGACCACCCGCCCCCTGAGCCAGCCGCGCGAGAGCAGGGGCCAGGTGATCGACCTTGAGGCGGTGAGCGCCTACACGGTTGGCGACCGGGTGTTCCACCAGAAGTTCGGCTATGGCGCGATCACCGGGATCGAGGGGGACAAGCTCGACATCGCCTTCGACAAGGCCGGGGCCAAGAAGGTGGTGGCGAAATTCGTCATGGGCGCGGACGACGTGCCGTTCTGAGGGATGCACCTGCTTGCGCTTTCCGGTTCGCTCCGCGCTTCTTCGACCAACACGGCGCTGCTGCGGGGCCTGAAGGCCGCCGCGCGCGATGCCGCCACGGTCGAGGTGGTCACCCCGGCCGGACTCCCGCTGTTTGACGCCGATCGCGAAGGCCCGCCAGCCCCGCCCGAGGTCGAGCTTTTCGCGGCGCGGCTGGCGCGGGCCGATGGCCTTGTGATCTCGTGCCCGGAATACGTCCACGCGCTGCCCGGGGCATTCAAGAATGCCATCGACTGGATGGTTTCGCGCCCCGAAATCATCGGCAAGCCTGTCGCCCTGCTGCATGGCTCTCACCGGGGCGAGGATGCACTGGCGCAGCTGCGCCTTGTGCTCGGCACGGTCAGCCAGAATTTCTGGCCCGATATACATGCCCGGTTTCATCTGATTTCGATGACGCCCGAGGCGATTGCGGCCCACCTCGGGCAACCGGAACAACGGGCCGAACTGCGCGCGTTCCTGGGCGCGTTCACCACCCGGATCCGCGCAACCCGGACACCGGAATGACACGGCTGGATTGCACCGCACAAAATCGCCGTTTCGCGCTTGACGGGGCGGGGGGTTGCGCCTAGAACGCCCGTCACGTCCGGGCCATGTCCGGGCGGGCAGCGAGCGGTTGTAGCTCAGTTGGTTAGAGTACCGGCCTGTCACGCCGGGGGTCGCGGGTTCGAGCCCCGTCAACCGCGCCACCGCTGCCCCGCCCGAAACGCCCGACCGTTGCGCGGTTGTAGCTCAGTTGGTTAGAGTACCGGCCTGTCACGCCGGGGGTCGCGGGTTCGAGCCCCGTCAACCGCGCCACTTTCCCCTCCATCGCCAATCCCTAGCGAGAGTCGCCGCATGGCGGCCCCTGTCCGATGTCCCGGCGGCATGAGGTTCGGGGGTTAAGTGACTGTTCCGGAAAGAAAGTCCAGCATCGCTTCTGCCGTTTCCTGCGGGGCTGTGTCGGGAAAGAAATGCCCGCCGGGGATCGCGCGGGCCTGCATCGCCTCGCAGCGGTCGGCCCAGGTGGCGGGCACGTCATAGGCCTTGGCCATCGCCCCGTCCGCGCCATAGAGGATCAGCGCGGGGCAGGAGATGCGGCGGCCCAGGTCGGCGGCGTCCAGTTCGAAATCCAGCCGGGGGGCGGCGCGGTAGTCGTTGCACATGCCCCGGATCGTGTCGGGGTCGCGCCAGGCCGCGCGATAGGCCTGCATCTGCGCGGGGCCGAAATCCTCGATCCGGGCCGCGCCCCAGCCCAGCAGGCAGCTTTCGAAGAAGGCGTCGGGATCGGCGGCGATCATCCGGTCGGGAAAGGGTTCGGGCTGGGCCAGGAAAAACCAGTGGTAATAGGCCAGCGCCACCTCACGCGAGAGCGGTTCGAGCAGCAGATGCGTCGGCACGATATCCATCAGCTGGACCGAGGCCACCGCCCCGGGATGATCCAGCACCAGCCGGTGCGCCGTGCGTGCGCCCCGGTCGTGCCCGGCCAGGTGGAAACGGTCGAATCCCATCTCGCGCATCAGGCCGATCTGGTCGGCGGCCATCTGGCGAAAGGTATAGTCCTCGACCCGGGGCGGCTTGGACGAGTTGCCATAGCCGCGCAGGTCGGCCGCCACCACGGTGAACCGCCCGGCCAGCCGGGGCGCGATCCCGGCCCAGAGCGCGCGGGTCTGCGGAAAGCCGTGCAGCAGCAACAGGGGCGGACCCGACCCGCCGCGCGACCAGGCGATCACCTGGTCGCCGACCCGGGTCGTGCCGTCCTGAAAGCCGGGGATCGCGGTCATTTCGTCAGCGCGTCAAGCACCCGGGCCCAGCTGCGGATCCCCTTGTGGAAGCTTTCCATGTCGTATTTCTCGTTCGGCGAGTGGAGCTGGTCATCCTCCTTGCCAAAACCGATCAGCATCGCGTCCATGCCCAGGATCGTCTTGAAATGCCCGGCAATCGGGATCGAGCCGCCGCAGCCGACATAGGCGGCGGGCTTGGGCCATTCGTCGCTCAGCGCCTTGCGGCTGGGTTCGAAGACCGGGTTTTCGATCGACATCTGACTGGCGGGCGAGGCGCCGTAGCCCTTGAACTCGACCTCGACATCCTCGGGCAGGCAGGATTTCACGTAGTCGCGGAAGCTTTCGCGGATCGCATGCGGATCCTGCGTGCCCACCAGCCGGAAGGAGATCTTGGCATGGGCCTCGGCCGGCAGCACGGTCTTGAACCCGTCGCCGGTATAGCCGCCCCAGATGCCGTTGACCTCGCAGGTCGGGCGCGACCAGATCATCTCCAGCGGGGTGCGGTCCTGTTCGCCGGCGGGCACCGACAGACCGACATTGCCCAGGAAGGATTCGTGGTCGAAGTTCAGGTCGGCCCATTGCGCCGCGATCTGGTTCGACAGCTCGGGCACCCCGTCGTAGAAGCCCGGGACCGTGACGCGACCGGTCTCGTCATGCAGCCCGGCCAGCACCTTGGACAGCACGCGGATCGGGTTCATCGCCACGCCGCCATACATGCCCGAATGCAGGTCGCGGGTGGCGGCCTTGATGGTGAGTTCTTCGCCCAGCATGCCGCGCAGCATGGTGGTGATCGCCGGGGTTTGCTCGTCGAACAGCCCGGTGTCGCAGATCAGGGCGACATCGGCTGTCAGCTCTGCGGCGTTCTCCTTCATGAAGGGGATCAGCGAGGGGGAACCGGATTCCTCCTCTCCTTCGAAGAAGAAGGTGATGCGGCAGGGCAGGGTGCCGGTCTCGGCCTTCCAGGCGCGGCAGGCCTCGACAAAGGTCATCAGCTGGCCCTTGTCGTCCGAGGCGCCGCGCGCGCGGATCACCGGGCCCTTGGGCGTGTCCTGGACCTCGGGGTCGAACGGGTCGCGGTGCCACAGGTTCAGCGGGTCGACCGGCTGCACGTCGTAATGGCCGTAAAACAGCAGATGCGGGCCGTCGCCCGCGACATGGCCCACCACCATCGGATGGCCCGGGGTCGGTCGCTTGGCGGCGTCGACTCCCAGCGATTTCAGATCCTCCACCAGCCAGTCGGCGGCGGCATCGCAATCGGCCTTGTAGGCCGGATCGGTCGAGATCGACTTGATCCGCAGCAGGTTCAGCAGGCGGTCGGTGGCTGCGGGCAGGTCGGCGTCGATGCGCGACAGGACTGCGTCGAGGGACATGGGGCGGGCTCCTTGCTCGTTTCGGGCGGAGCCTATCAGGCGGCGACGCAGTGTCCAGAAGGCCCTAGCGCAGGATCACCGCCAGCCCGATCAGCACCAGAACGGCGCCCAGCCCCTGAACCGCGGTCAGCGTCTCGCCCAGCGAGGCGGCAAAGCAGAGCACCAGCAGCGCCTCGAAGGCGACGATCATGACAAAGGCGACGGCCAGGTTGGTGTGCCGCAGCAGCGCGATTTCGGCCAGGACGGCGCCGGTCAGGCCGAGGGAGACCATGACCAGCGCCGTTGGAGAGCCGCCGGTGGCGGCCGTCTTCATCCCGACAGTCGCAAGCGCATGGCCGGCGGCGGTGAGGACGATCAGCAGGTAAATTGGCAGATGATAGAAAAGTTGCATTGTAAGTGTCTTCGCAAATGTCCGGGGCAATGGGCCTCACGTTTGAATGATCTCAGGTTACCCGGAACTGACGCGGCGGAAAGTATGGGATTCCATGCCTGCCCGCTCACAAGGGCCCGGCGCGACAGGCCGGCACACGGGACAAAAGTATTGGTGACTTTCTGAAATATTTAGCTGCCACGGATGTGGCGATCGCCGGCACATGGTTGAAAAATGGCGGAAAAACCGGCTCGCGGCGATTTTGGGCGGCCCGCTCCGGCTTGACCTGAATCAAGGCGGGCAGGGGGTGGCAATTTGTAGCCTGTTGTCAGTAAGCCGCGCGATCTATATCCATTCCAATTCAAGAATGGGTGTCCGAGGGGGCACCCCGGTGACGCCCCCGCGCGACGGACGCACCGAAGGCCCAAGGAGGGGATGCCGATGGACTATGCAGCTCATCTGGATACCGCATTGAACCAGCTGCACGAGGAAGGCCGCTACCGCACCTTCATCGACATCGTGCGCACCAAGGGATCCTATCCCCACGCCACTTGGCACCGCCCCGACGGCACCGAACAGCCCGTGGCCGTATGGTGCGGCAACGACTATCTGGGCATGGGCCAGCATCCGGTTGTCCTGGCCGCGATGCACGAGGCGCTGGATGCCACCGGCGCAGGCTCGGGCGGGACGCGCAACATCTCGGGCACCACGGTCTATCACAAGCAGCTGGAGGCCGAACTGGCCGATCTGCACGGCAAAGAGGCCGCGCTGGTCTTTACCTCGGCCTATATCGCCAATGACGCGACCCTTTCGACGCTGCCCAAGCTGTTTCCCGGGCTGATCATCTATTCGGACGCGCTCAACCACGCCTCGATGATCGAGGGTGTCCGCCGCAATGGCGGAGCCAAGCGCATTTTCCGCCACAACGACGTCGCCCACCTGCGCGAACTGCTGGAAGCCGACGATCCCGCCGCGCCCAAGCTGATCGCATTCGAGTCGGTCTATTCGATGGATGGCGATTTCGGCCCGATCGAAGCGATCTGCGACCTGGCCGAGGAATTCAACGCGCTCACCTATATCGACGAGGTGCACGCGGTTGGCATGTACGGCCCGCGCGGCGGCGGCGTCAGCGAACGCGACCGGCTGGCGCATCGCATCGACATCATCAACGGCACGCTGGCCAAGGCCTATGGCGTGATGGGCGGCTATATCGCCGCCTCCGGGAAAATGGTCGACGCGATACGCTCTTACGCGCCGGGCTTCATCTTCACCACCTCGCTCCCGCCGGCGGTTGCCGCAGGGGCCGCGGCCTCGGTCCGGCACCTCAAGACCGATCAGGCGCTGCGCGAGCGTCACCAGACCCAGGCCTCGATCCTCAAGCTGCGGCTCAAGGGGATGGGCATGCCCATCGTCGATCACGGCAGCCACATCGTGCCCGTCATCGTCGGCAATCCGGTACACACCAAGATGATGTCGGACATGCTGCTTGACGGCTACGGCATCTACGTCCAGCCGATCAATTACCCCACCGTGCCGCGCGGCACGGAGCGTCTGCGCTTTACCCCGTCGCCGGTTCACGGACCCAAGGAAATGGACAAACTGATCCGCGCGATGGACGAACTCTGGTCGCATTGTGCGCTGAATCGCGCCGAGCTTGCCGGCTGACCGCCGTTTAGCTGTTATTTGCCTTGATCTGTGTTAGCCTCATGTAAAGAAAGAGTGTGGCTCGAATCGTGGGGACGACAACGAGCCATCATTTGATGATGGGGCAGCGAAACGATGCGGCGAAAAGGGGTGCCCGAGCAGGATCGGGCAGAACCACAGCCGAAAGGCTTTGACGATTTCGAGCTGAGGCTCGGCGACGTCATGCGCGGCGAACGGGCGACCATGGGCAAGTCCCTGCTCGACGTTCAGCGCGAACTCCGCATCAAGGCGTCCTATATCGCCGCCATCGAGAATTGCGATCCCGGTGCGTTCGACACGCCCGGTTTCATCGCCGGTTACGTGCGCTCCTATGCGCGCTATCTGAACATGAACCCCGACGACGTGTTTGCCGCCTTCTGCGCGGAAAGCGGGTTCCAGACCGCGCATGGCATGTCGGCCGAGGCCTCCTCGAAGCGCAAGCCCGACGTGATCGGGAAGAAGCTGCCGACCGAGAAAGACCCCTTCATCGCGCCGAACACCCCGTTCATTCCCGTCGGCGAAAGCTTCATGGCGCGGATCGAACCCTCGGCCATCGGATCGGCCTTTGTGCTGGTCGCGCTGATCGCGGCGCTTGGCTACGGCGGCTGGACCGTCTTGAACGAGGTGCAGCGCGTGCAATATGCGCCCGCCGAGAACACCCCCGATGTGCTGACCGACCTCGACCCGCTGGAAAGCGCCCGCAAGCGCCCGGCGGAAGATGTCGCCTCGGCCGATACGGGCAACGGTTCGGGCGTCTTTGCCCCGCCCAGCGACGGGCTGGACCGTCTCTATCGCCCGCAGGCGCTTGACGTTCCGGTCATGGTCGCGCGGGATGCGCCGATCTCGACCCTCGATCCCAGTTCCGTGGGCAGCTTTGCCGGCGTGGCCTCCTCCACCGGGATCGGCAACCGTCACGCTGTCGACGACGCGATCCAGCGCGCGATGGCCGAAGTCGAAACCGCCGCCAATCCCACCCCGCAGGTGGTCGAGGCCGCAGCCCCCGGCGTGTCGATCTTTGCCGTGCGCCCCGCATGGGTGCGTGTGCGCGCCGCGGACGGCTCCATCGTCTTCGAAAAGATCCTGGATGCGGGCGAAAGCTACCAGTTGCCCCAGACCGAGGAACCCCCGGTGCTGCGCGCCGGCATGTCCGGGTCGCTCTACTTCCGCGTGAACGGCGAGCTTTATGGCCCCGCAGGCGACGGGACGGCGACGATCCGCAATGTTGCGCTGTCGGTCGACGATCTGAAATCGAACTACGCCCTGGCCGATCTGACCGCCGACCCCGAGGCGGCCCGGGTCTTTGCCCAGGCGGAACAGATCGCAGTGCCGCAGGAGTGAGCCGCGCCGCATTGCGGCCCGGCCTTCCATTGGATATGTCGCAGAGCGAAGGTCACAGCCGGAGCATCCCGCGATGACGCACAATCCCATTCGACCCTGGCGCAACATCGACCGGCGCAAGAGCCGCCGGATCATGGTCGGCAACGTCCCCGTGGGGGATGGCGCGCCGATTTCCGTCCAGACCATGACCAACACGCTGACCACCGACGTCAAGGCGACGGTGGCGCAGGTCCAGGCCGCCGCCGATGCGGGTGCCGATATCGTCCGCGTCTCGGTCCCGGACGAGGCGAGCTCCAAGGCGCTCAAGGAGATCGTGCGCGAAAGCCTGGTTCCCATCGTCGCCGACATCCATTTCCACTACCGGCGCGGCATCGAAAGCGCCGAGGCGGGCGCCGCCTGTCTGCGCATCAACCCCGGCAATATCGGCAGCCCCGCCCGGGTGCGCGAGGTCATCCAGGCCGCCCGCGATCACGGCTGTTCGATGCGCATCGGGGTGAATGCCGGGTCGCTGGAAAAGCACCTGCTTGAGAAATACGGCGAGCCATGCCCCGATGCGATGATCGAAAGCGGGCTGGAACATATCCGCATCCTGCAGGACAACGATTTCCACGAGTTCAAGATCAGCGTGAAGGCCAGCGACGTCTTCATGTCCGCTGCCGCCTACCAGGGCCTGGCCGAGGCGACGGATGCGCCGATCCACCTTGGCATCACCGAGGCGGGCGGCCTGACATCCGGCACGATCAAGAGCGCCATCGGCCTGGGCAACCTGCTGTGGATGGGGATCGGCGACACGCTGCGCGTCAGCCTCAGCGCCGATCCGGTCGAAGAGGTCAAGGTCGGCTACGAGATCCTCAAGTCGCTTGGCCTGCGGCACCGGGGGGTGAACATCATCTCGTGCCCCTCCTGCGCGCGTCAGGGATTTGACGTGATCAGGACGGTCGAGGCGCTGGAAAAGCGGCTGGAGCATATCAAGACGCCCATGAGCCTCAGCATCATCGGCTGTGTCGTGAACGGCCCGGGCGAGGCGCTGATGACCGACGTCGGGTTCACCGGCGGCGGGCAGGGCAGGGGCATGGTCTACCTCGCCGGCGCCAAGAGCCACGCGATGAGCAATGACCAGATGATCGACCACATCGTCGAACAGGTCGAGAAAAAGGCCGAAGCGCTGGAAGCCGAAGCCGCGGCCACCGGGCAGGCGGCCGAATAAGTCAGCTCTGTCAGGGCCTTGCAAAGGGTTGGCCGCGCCGATCCGGCGCGGTCTTGTTCGCGGCGTTCAGGCCAGTTCCGGGTCGTCCAGATTGGTCTGGATCCAGCGCTCGTTCTGGTGGATGTCGATCGTCTCCAGCCGCCCGGGGCCCAGGTTGTGGAACTTGTGCGGCACATTGGCGGGGCCCAGCACGACGTCCCCGGCCTCGGCCTCCAGCTTGCGGTCGCCCACGGTGAACAGCGCGCGGCCCCGGCGGATCACAAAGACCTCGTCATAGGGATGGACATGCCATTTCGGCCCCTCGCCGGGCGTGTCATTGCCATAGAACAGCACGGTGACATTGGTGCCCATACGGACCCCCTCGGCCGCGCCGCGCCACATGTCGGGATAGAGCTCGGGCTTGCTGCACCAGTCCTGCCAGCCGAGTTTCGCGGGTTTGTCGTCCATTGCGGCACCTCCGGCGCTGAGGCTAGGCACGGGCCGCGGGGCCGTCAATCGACCAGGTAGCGTTCGATCACCGCCGATGGCATGGCGCCGCGCACCATCATCTCGCGCGTGACGTAGGACGGGGCCATGTCCAGCCCCAGGGTCTGCGTCAGCTCGGCCAGCGGGCCGGGCGCGGCGGTGCCCCAGGGGGCCTGTATCATGGCGTTCGGGCCCTTGGCGGTCATCAGATCCAGCAGGGCCTCGGTCTCGTCGCTGCTGTCAAAGGCCCGCAACTCGACCCGCAGGCCGGGGTCCCGCGCGGTCAGGGCGATCAGGCCGGCCAGCGCCTCGCGGCTTTCCGGCACGGCTGCCGAAATGAACAGGGTGACAACCTTGCGGGGGGTGTCGGCGCCAAAGCCCGCGCCGGTGGGCACGAACAGCATATCGGCATAGGTGGCGATCAGGTCGAGGTCGTCCTGCGCCTCTTCGGCATAGATGCTGGCGCTGTCGGGGGGCTGGCCCGCAGACAGCGCGCGCATCACGATATCCGGTTCGTCCAGCAGCAGGGCGCGCACTTCGTCACCCAGGGCGCTGCGGCTGTCCTCGGTCAGATCCATCGCGGCGCCGGGTCCGGCCAACACCGCGAGCAGCAAGAGCGCCCTCATTCGGTGCGCTCTTCCTCCACGATCTGGCGCATCCCGGCGAGGGGCACATAGCCGCGCACCATCTGTTCGCCCATCACGAAGGTCGGGGTGCCGTTGATCTGCAGGCGCTGTGCCAGGGCGTGGTTCGCGTTCAGCTCTTCGTTCACCGCCTCGCCGTCCATCGCGGCCAGGATCGGTTCGGGATCCAGGCCCAGGCTGCTGCCCAGACGGCCCAGCGACACCTTGTCGGGCGTGCCCTTGAAGGACATCAGCGCATCGTGGACCTGCTCATAGGCATCCTGCCCGGCGACCTGCCGGGTGGCGATGGCAAAGCGGGACGAGGCCACCGAATCCGGGCCGAGGATGGGGAATTCCTTGACGATGAAGCGGATATTGCCGTCGCTTTCGATCAGTTCCTTGACCTCTTCGAAGGCCTTGCGGCAATAGCCGCAGCGGTAATCCATGAATTCCACAACCGTCACGTCGCCATCGGGATTGCCGCCGACCCAGGACCGGCCGTCGTCAAAGATCGCATCGGCGTTAACTTTTACCAGCGTGTTGTCGTTTTCCGCCTGAGCCTGGGCTTGCTGTTCCTCGTAGACGCGGGCGGCCTCGAAGATCACTTGAGGGTTTTCAAGCAGATAGGCGCGGACCTCGGCGCGGAACGCCTCGCGCTCGGCGGCGCTCATCTGGGAAAAGTCCAGGCCGCTCTGTGCGGCGGCCGGCCCGGCGGACAGCAGCGCAAGGGCCGTCAGGGCGGGCGCGAAGTGGCGGATCATGGGCGTCTCCTGAAGTCTCTGATCTGTCGGGACGCTTTGCATGGCTGCCCCGCTTGGTTGTCGGTCACACTACATCTTGTCGTTCGGCGATGGCAGGGCCAATTCGGACCAGCGGCGGGAAACCTCCGGCAGGGCCGCCTCATTTCCCGGCATGGCGGTGCAAGAGCCATCGTTCCCCAGGATATGCCGTCCAATGGTTAATTTTTCACCGGACTTTCATTGACCTACCGCGCTCCGGATTGAGACACTGTCCCCATCAGAGGCAGTTTCGGAGAACAGCATGCGTGTTTCAAGGCGCGGTACAGTCGATCCCTTCATTGTGATGGACGTGATCAAGGCCGCCCAAGACGCCGAGGATGCAGGTAAAAACATCATTCACATGGAGGTCGGCCAGCCCGGCACCGCGGCACCGAAGGCCGCCCGACTCGCGCTGGAAAAGGCGATGCGCGACAATCCCCTGGGCTATTCGGTCACCCTGGGCCTGACCGAGCTGAGGGCCCGGATCGCCAAGCTCTACGACGAGTGGTACGGCATCGACCTGGACCCCGAGCGGGTGGTTGTCACCCCGGGATCGTCGGGGGGATTCCTGCTGGCGTTTTCCTCGCTCTTCGATGCGGGCGACCGGGTGGGAATCGGGATGCCCGGCTATCCGTCCTACCGCCAGATCCTCAAGGCGATGAGCCTGGAACCGGTGCTGCTGGAAACCTCGGAAAACGCCCGCTTTCAGCCGGTGCCGCAGGATCTGGACGGGCAAGAGCTTGACGGGTTGCTGGTGGCCAGCCCGGCGAACCCCTCGGGCACCATGCTGGACAAGGCCGAACTGGCCGCGCTGATGGAGGCCTGCCGGAGCAAGGGCGCGGCCTTCATCTCGGACGAGATCTACCACGGGCTGGAATACGAACGCCCCTCGGTCTCGGCGCTGGAGATCGCGGACGATGCCTATGTCGTCAACTCCTTCTCGAAATACTTCTCGATGACGGGATGGCGGGTCGGCTGGATGGTGGTCCCCGAGGATCACGTGCGCCGTGTCGAACGCATCGCCCAGCACCTGTTCATCTGCGCCTCGCACGCCAGCCAGATCGCCGCGCTGGCCGCGATGGATTGCGAAGAGGAGCTGGAGGCCAACCTCGACACCTATGCCGTGAACCGCCGCCTGATGCTGGAGGGGCTGCCCAAGGCCGGGTTCGGCCGCATCGCCCCGCCCGATGGCGGGTTCTATGTCTATGCCGATGTCTCGCACCTGACCGACGACAGCCTGAAACTGGCGCGCGATCTGTTGGAACATGCCGGCGTCGCGGTCACCCCGGGCCATGATTTCGACCCCAGGCGCGGCAAGGGCACGCTGCGGTTCAGCTATGCCGCGGCGACGGATGACATCCGCGAGGGGCTGCGCCGGCTCAAGGATTTCATGACCGAACGGACGGCCACCGCCGGTTAGGGTCAGGCCCCGTTGATCCTGCGCCGTCGGCGCGGGATCAATGTGGTCCGACCCTAGGGCGTTTCGGCCCCGCGCGCCACAAGGGCGGCCCGCAGAGGCGCCGCCCGGGGATGGCCGGTTTCCAGCGCAAAGACATAGGCCTGCGTCAGGAAGAAGCTCTGCGCCTCTGCGGGGGCACCATGCGCTGCCGTCTCGTATAGCGTGACCAGCCCGGCCCGGTCATCGGCCGCGTGAGCGGCCAGCAGGGCGGCGTCAAGGTCGGGCTGCGGGATCATTCGGCGGCGCGGCGGCTGTCCATGCGCCCGGCCACCCAGTCGTGAAACAGATGTGTCGGCCCGTCCATCGCGGGCGAGAAGCGCCCGCCGTCGAAGCCGGGCGCATGACGTCCGCGCTGCATCCCCTCGACCACAAAGATGTCCTCTTCGAACACCGCTTTCCACAGACGGGCGTTGTCGGCCTTCAGCGCTTCGTCCGCGTCGGGCGCGGCATAGTAGAGGTGGATGTGTTCGATCGTGCGGTCCTGCGCCACGGGCTGCAGCAGGATTGCAAAGGTATGATCGCGATGCACGCCCAGCAGGACGTTGGGATAGACGGCGGCGTATTCGGCGGCTGTGTCCCATTTCGCCGGCAGGTCGGGGAAGTCGGGAAACCGCTGCCCCGCGGCGCCGGCGATCTGGCGATAGACCAGCGTGCCCTGGCCGGAATACTGGCCCTGCGCCTCGATATGGTAATGATCTTCCAGCCGGGAATAGGCGTTGAGGCCGGGATGCACCCAGGGCAGGTGATAGCTTTCGCAGTAGTTTTCGACCGCCAGTTTCCAGTTCGCCGCGACCTCCAGCGTAAAGCTGCTGTCGGGCCCGCCGTGGCTGAGCGGTGCGTCGAAATCGGCCCAGCGGGCGATCAGCCCGGCATGGACCTCCTCGAAGGGTGCGGCGCGGCCGGACATGTCGATCCAGACGATATCGCGCCAGATATGCGAGCGGACCTCGATAAGGCCCAATTCGTCCTTGCGGATGGCGTCGTGGGCGTTCTGACCCGGCCCGCCCACATGCGGCGTGGCCACCAGCCGCCCGTCGGTGCCGTAGCACCAGGAATGATAGGGGCAGCGGATTGCGCCCTCGATCCGGCGCGGCTCGGAGACCAGGATCATGCCGCGATGGCGGCAGATGTTCTGGAACACCCGCACCTGGCCCTGCCGGTCGCGCAGCAGCAGCAGCGGCACGCCCAGGAAATCCAGCGGCAGCGCATCCCCGGGCTCGGACACCTGGGCTGCGACGGCAAGACCGGACCAGCCGGTCATGAACAGGGCGTCGCGCTCGGCCGCATGCATTGCCGGATCCGTGTAATGGGCATTCGGCAGGCCGCGTGCCAATTCGATCGGCTGGCGTATGGTGGTGAAATCGGTTTGCGTGTCAGGCATGGCGGCCACTCCTTTTCAGGCAGGGTGGCACGAAGCGACAGGCGGGAATTGTTCTCAAACGACCCGGAAATGCATGGGTCGCGACAGATCAGGCGAATGGTTCGTCAAGTCGCAGAAGCCGGCGGTGGAACGCGGGCAATTCGGCAGGCCTTTTGAAACCGGACTCGCGCGCAGCCTTGAGCACCGGACCGGTGCGGTCGCCGAGGTATTCGAACACCATGCGCGTGACCCGCAGGCCGGCGATGGTTTCGGCTACGGTCCGCGTCGTGTAGCCGACCCAGAAGTTGTTGTCGAAGGCCGGCACGCGCGAGAAGAAGTTGAACGAACAGGTGATCGCCCCGCGCCGCGACATCAGGGCGGCAACGCCTTCTTCCTGTTTCAGCACGATGCCGCGGAATTCCCGGGTGAAGGGATCGGTCGGCAGACCCTGCTGCCGCATGGCGTCCTTGGCTTCGAGCCCGCGCACGAAGGTATAGTTGTCGGCGCGGAAGACATAGACCAGACCGGTCACCGCCATGTCGGCATCCACGAAGCTGCGCCGCGAGAAGTAGTAGAAGCCGTTCGGGAACATGCTCTCGGGCAGCTCGGTCGCGCCGCGGCCCATGTGCTGCGAGATTTCCGGGTGGTTCAGCAGATCGTTCGAAATCGGCGTCAGCTCTGACACGGGTTCGAGCAGGATCCGGGCGTCCGTCTTGAAAAACGTGCAGATCCGTTGGAGCACGTCAGGACGGGGAAAACTTTCTCCCGATAAATATCGGTTGTACTGGGTCCGGTTGATGCCCAACTCGCGGCACAGTCCCGAAATCGACGGGTAGTTGCTGCTGAGTTTCCTCAAATTGGCGCCGAAAATCCCCCGGACTTCAACCGGGTCTGTCACTGCGCTCCCGGCTTTTACGCTCAGGCTCTTCACTGCCGCATTCCTGTAGTTTCCCTATCATCTTGTATGCGAGATCGCGACTTCCCGCACTGATTGTTTTTCTGGTGCTACTCAGCGTCAGGTGTGATGTTAAGTAGCGACAGTGGCGGGACACTACGACACAAATATCTCTGCGTCGACACTGAAATGGTGATGGGCACGACGCGATCTTTCGCGGAGATTTCAATTGGGGGTCAGAAATGCGTAACGCACGGGGATCGGTATGTTCGGAGTTGTACTCTGGAGTGACAGCGCGGACCGCAAGGCGGTGATCTGGTGTGAGGATCACGGTGACCTCGCATATTTCAATGCGGGCGATGATACGGATTTAAGCATGGTTGCGCTCGACGCGGGCGATCTTGTCCAGTTCGACCTCACCGAAGAGGCGGAAATGCGGAGGGCAACGAATCCCCGACTCGTCGCGGAGGAGCAGTTTCCCACCCTCGCGCACCGCCTTCAGAACGCTCTTCCCACGCCGGATGCGCCCGCGACATCCTGCAGCCGGAACGCCTCGGCGATCATCATTCCGCTGGATTCAGCGCGCCGGCGGAGCAAGTCCGACGACAGAAAAGACGCCCTGGTCGGCGCCGCATTGTGAGCCGCAGGATTTCCTGAAAGAAAAAGGGGCCGGCTCCCGCCGACCCCTCGAACCGGTCCTGACGCATCCGGTGCGTCAGGCTGTGTCGCGTCTCATTCCGAGCCGCGCGCCAGGGCCGCGACACCCGTCCGGGCCATTTCCCGCAGCCCGAGGGGGCGCATCAGATCGGCAAAGGCGTCGATCTTTTCCGGCGTGCCGGTGATCTCGAAAACAAAGCTGCCGAGGGTGGAATCCACCACATTGGCGCGGAAGATATCGGCCAGGCGCAGCGCCTCGACCCGCTTGTCGCCTTCGCCCGAGACCTTGATCAGGGCCAGCTCGCGCTCGACCGAGGGGCCCTCGACCGTCAGGTCATGCACCTCGTGCACGGGCACGATACGGCCAAGCTGCGCCTTGATCTGTTCGATCACCGCCGGCGTGCCCTTGGTGACGATGGTGATGCGCGACAGATGACCGGTGTGATCCACCTCGGCCACGGTCAGGCTTTCGATATTGTAGCCGCGGCCCGAGAACAATCCGATGACGCGGGCTAGAACCCCCGGTTCGTTCTCGACCAGCACCGCGAGGGTGTGCTTTTCCTCGACCTCCGAATTCGGGTCGCGCAAGGCATAGACGGATTGGCTCGACGCGCCTTTCTCGATCTTGAGCGGGGACATCAGCATCTTCCTCTTCCTTAGACCAGGGCTCCGCCGCCGACAAAGGCCTCGGCCTCCGCGCCCAGCAGGATCTCGTTATGCGCCTTGCCCGACGGGATCATCGGGAAGCAGTTCTCGTGTTTCTCGACCAGGCAGTCGAAGATCACCGGACCGTCGTATTCGATCATCTCCATGATCGCATCGTCCAGGTCCTTGGGATCCTTGCACAGGATGCCCTTGGCGCCAAATGCCTCGGCCAGCTTGACGAAATCGGGCAGGGCCTCGGACCAGGACTGCGAATAGCGCTCGCCGTGCATCAGCTCCTGCCACTGGCGAACCATACCCAGGCGTTCGTTGTTCAGGATGAACTGCTTCACCGGCAGACGGTACTGTACGGCGGTGCCCATCTCCTGCATGTTCATCAGCCAGGAGGCCTCGCCTGCGACGTTGATCACAAGCGCATCCGGATGGGCGATCTGCACGCCGATGGAGGCCGGGAAGCCGTAGCCCATCGTGCCCAGCCCGCCCGAGGTCATCCAGCGGTTCGGCTCTTCGAAGCCCAGGAACTGCGCCGCCCACATCTGGTGCTGGCCGACCTCGGTGGCGATGTAGCGGTCATGGCCCTTGGTCAGCGCCTCCAGCCGTTCGAGCGCGTATTGCGGCTTGATCGTGGTGTCCGAGGGGGTGTAGTTCAGGCAGTTCGCCGATTTCCACTCGTCGATGCGGCTCCACCACTGCCGGACGGCGGCGGTGTTGGTCTTGCGGCCGCGCGACTTCCACACCTTCAGCACATCCTCCAGCACATGGGCGATGTCGCCGATGATCGGCAGGTCGACCCGGATCACCTTGTTGATCGAGCTCGGGTCGATATCGACATGCACCTTGTGCGAGCCGGGCGAGAAGGCCTCGACCTTGCCGGTGATCCGGTCGTCGAACCGCGCGCCGAGGTTGATCATCAGATCGCAGCCGTGCATCGCGAGGTTGGCCTCGTAGAGCCCGTGCATCCCCAGCATGCCCAGCCAGTTCTTGCCCGAAGCCGGATAGGCGCCCAGACCCATCAGGGTCGAGGTGACAGGAAATCCGGTGCCGTCGACAAGCTCGCGCAGCAGCTGGCTGGCGCCGGGGCCCGAGTTGATCACGCCGCCGCCGGTATAGAAGACGGGGCGCTCGGCCTTCTCGATCAGCGCGACGAGATCCTGCACCTGCTCGATATCCGCCTTCATCCGGGGCTTGTAATGCGAAATCTTGGCCTTGGGCTTCTCGACATAGCTGCCTTCGGCGAACTGCACGTCCTTGGGAATGTCGATCAGCACCGGGCCGGGCCGCCCGGAGGTGGCGACGTGAAAGGCCTGGTGGATGGTTTCCGACAGCCGCTCGGTGTCCTTCACCAGCCAGTTGTGCTTGGTGCAGGGGCGGGTGATGCCGACGGTGTCGGCCTCCTGGAACCCGTCGGTGCCGATGAGGAAGGTCGCGACCTGGCCGGTCAGCACGACAATCGGGATCGAGTCGAGCAGCGCATCGGTCAGCCCGGTCACCGCGTTGGTCGCCCCGGGACCCGAGGTCACGAGCACGACGCCCGGCTTGCCGGTCGAACGGGCATAGCCCTCGGCCGCATGCACCGCACCCTGTTCGTGGCGCACAAGGATGTGACGGATGTCGTTCTGCAGGAAGATCTCGTCATAGATCGGCAGGACGGCGCCGCCGGGATAGCCGAATACGGTGTCGACGCCCTGGTCCTTGAGGGCCTGGACCACCATCTGGGCGCCTGTCATCTGCCGTTTCATCTGCGTCTCTCCGTCCTGCGTTTCTGACGTTCGGGTACAAAAAAGCCCCCGGTGGTTATCCGGGGGCGCATGGTGAACCTTATGGGTCTACCGGGGTTACCGGCCCATGCGCCTTTCTCCTACGATGATGACTAGTGCGGTCATGCCAGAGGCTCCTTCGTTGCGGCGGACATTAGGCCCGGGTCAAAGGGGCGTCAACCGCCAAACGGAGAGAAAATGTGTCCTGCGGGGCCAAAATTCTTTCCAAATGTTGCGCAATCAGGCCTCTACAGGCAATTTGCCGCAATTCAGCCGGGTATTTGACGTTGCGGCAAGCCGACTCAAGCCCCCTCTGCCGGAACCGCCGGATGGCCGGGGCGACGCGATCCGGACCGTCGGATGCCTCCGGCGGGAGTATTTGGGACGAGATGAACTTGCGGGATCGCCCATGCTTCATCTCGTCGAAAATACTCCGGGGGAGTCCGCGCGCAGCGCGGGCGGGGGCAGAGCCCCCTCCGCCGCGACGGCGCAGCCGGCGCAAGACCTCCGCCCATGCGCCTGCCGGAATTTTTGGCGTTCCCTCCAGCCGGGCCCGCGGCCGGCGCCAAAGCAAAAATTTACCATTTGGAAAAAAACAAAACTGTGGCACGCTCTGCCGCAAAGCCAGTCCGACGGAGCCAGCAATGAGCAACAGCCAGACCACCCCGGGCATCGTGCCCGCGCGCCTGCCGGGCGAGCAGATCGCCAGGAACTTCGCCGACCTGCACGCGCCCTATGACGCCCACGAGGCCCGGGTGGCCGCCGACCGCTGCTATTTCTGCCATGACGCGCCCTGCATGACAGCCTGTCCGACCTCGATCGACATCCCGCTCTTCATCCGCCAGATCGCCACCGGCACGCCCGAGGCCGCGGCCAGGACGATCTTCGAGCAGAACATCCTCGGCGGCATGTGCGCCCGGGTCTGCCCGACGGAAACGCTCTGCGAGGAAGCCTGCGTGCGCGAGGCGGCCGAGGGCAAGCCGGTCGAGATCGGGCGCCTGCAGCGCCACGCCACCGATGCGCTGATGGCCCGGAACGTGCATCCCTTCACCCGGGCCGAACCCACGGGCAAGACCGTGGCGGTGGTGGGCGCGGGCCCCGCCGGGCTCGCCTGCGCGCACCGGCTGGCGATGAAGGGGCATGACGTCACCCTCTACGACATGCGCGCCAAGCCCGGCGGGCTGAACGAATTCGGCATCGCCGCCTACAAGTCCACCGACAACTTCGCCCAGGCCGAGGTCGACTGGCTGCTGCGCATCGGCGGCATCACCCTGGAAACCGGCAAGGGGCTGGGGCAGGGGCTGGATCTGAACGATCTGCAGCAGGCGTTCGACGCCGTCTTCCTGGGCATCGGCCTGGCCGGGGTGAATGCCCTGCGCGCCGAGGGCGAGGACATGGGCGGTGTCAGCAACGCCGTCGACTTCATCGCCGAGCTGCGCCAGTCGGCCGATCTGACCGGCCTGCCCGTGGGGCGCAATGTCGTGGTGATCGGCGGCGGGATGACGGCCGTGGATGCCGCCGTCCAATCCCGGCTGCTGGGGGCCGAGACCGTGACCATCGCCTACCGCCGGGGGCAGTCCCGCATGGGGGCGTCGACATTCGAACAGGATCTCGCGGCCTCCAAGGGCGTGCGCATCATGGCCAATGTCAGGCCGGTCGCCGTGCATGGCGCGGGCGCGGCGGCAGAGATCGAGCTGGAATACACGACCGAAGAGGGCGACCGCCTTGTCGGCACCGGCGAGACCCTGCGCCTGCGCGCCGACCAGGTCTTCAAGGCCATCGGCCAGACGCTGGAGGGCGCGCCCGAGGGCATCCAGATCGAGGGCGGCAAGATCAAGGTCTGGGACGCGGGCCGCACCTCGCTGCCCGGGGTCTGGGCCGGCGGCGACTGTGCCGGCGGCGGCGAGGACCTGACCGTGACCGCCGTGGCCGAGGGCCGCGACGCCGCCGAGGATATTCACAAGGTGCTGATGGGATGATCGCAGAGCCGGAGGCTGGCCAGTGACCGGGCCAGGACATCATGCCCGCCGATCCCCGCGCCGCCGGATGTCGGCCCGAGCGTGGCCCGCGGCGGGCCCGGTCCGCGCTGTGCGGGCGGGCGTGGCCGGCCGCGTCATGCCAGGCGCTTGCACCGCAGCGCGCGCCATGCCGCCCGCGAGGGATGGCTGATGTTCGACAACATCCACTTCCAGTCCATCGGCGTGGTCGACATGATCCGCGCCCGCGACTTCTACCGCGACATACTGGGGTTCGAGGTCGAGCGGGACAATCCTCATGGCGAGGGCCGCTGGATCTTCATGGCTCTGCCGGGCGCGCGCACCCTGCTGCATTTCGACCAGCAGGACAGGCTGACCCCGCAGGACAAGCCCGCCCTGATCCTGGCCACCGGCGATGTCGATGCCGCCTGCGAGGTGCTGCGGGGTAGGGGTGTCGAACCACTCAACGGCCCCTCGGATGCCCCGTGGGAGCCGGGCATCCGCTGGGCCATGATCCATGACAGCGAAGGCAACCTGATCCTTCTCCAGACCAAGGGAGGCAGCTAGATGGCTGATCTGACGACGGACTTCCTGGGCATTACCTCGCCCAACCCCTTCTGGCTCGCCTCGGCGCCGCCAACCGACAAGGAATACAACGTCCGCCGCGCCTTCGAGGCCGGATGGGGTGGCGTGGTGTGGAAGACGCTGGGTTCCGAAGGGCCGCCGGTGGTCAATGTGAACGGCCCGCGCTACGGCGCCGTCTGGGGGGCCGACCGGCGCCTGCTGGGGCTCAACAATATCGAGCTGATCACCGACCGCGATCTTTTCACCAACCTCGAGGAAATCACCCGGGTCAAGAAGGATTACCCCGACCGCGCGCTCATCGTCTCGCTCATGGTGCCCTGTGACGAGGCCTCGTGGAAGGCGATCCTGCCGCTGGTCGAAGAGACCGGCGCCGACGGGATCGAGCTGAACTTCGGCTGCCCGCATGGCATGGCCGAACGCGGGATGGGTTCGGCCGTGGGGCAGGTGCCCGAATACATCACAATGGTCACCGAATGGTGCAAGACATACTATTCCAAGCCGGTGATCGTGAAGCTGACGCCCAATATCACCGATATCCGCCACCCCGCGCGGGCGGCGCATGCCGGGAAATGTGACGCGGTCAGCCTGATCAACACGATCAACTCCATCACCAGCGTGAACCTGGACATGCTCTGCCCCGAGCCGATGATCGACGGCAAGGGCACCCACGGCGGCTATTGCGGCCCGGCGGTCAAGCCGATTGCCCTGAACATGGTGGCCGAGATCGCGCGCGACCCGGACACCCGCGGCCTGCCGATCAGCGCCATCGGCGGCGTGACCACCTGGCGTGACGCGGCCGAGTTCATGGTGATGGGCGCGGGCAATGTGCAGGTCTGCACCGCCGCCATGACCTATGGCTTCAAGGTGGTGCAAGAGATGATCTCGGGCCTGTCGCAGTGGATGGACGAGAAGGGCTATGCCGCGACCTCGGATTTCATCGGCAAGGGCGTGCCCAATGTCACCGACTGGCAGTATCTGAACCTCAATTACGTGACCAAGGCCCGGATCAATCAGGACGACTGCATCAAATGCGGCCGCTGCTTCGCCGCCTGCGAGGACACCTCGCACCAGGCCATCGCCATGTCGGACGACCGGACCTTTACCGTGATCGAAGAGGAATGCGTGGCCTGCAACCTCTGCGTCAACGTCTGCCCGGTGGAGGGCTGCATCGACATGGTTGAGCTGGACAAGGGCGCGGTGGATCCGCGGACCGGCGAGACGGTTGGCGATTACGCCAACTGGACGACCCATCCGAACAACCCGTCGAAGGTCGCGGCGGAATAGCATGCCATCCCGGCCCCGCGCCGCCTTTCTTGCGGCGCGAGGCGGGCACGGCGCCCCGCACGCATCCCGCGGGGCGCCGGACAGGCGGTGCCGTTGCGGGGCCGGAGATTGCCTGCCGGCACCCGGGTTGCTATTGCGCCCTGACAGACCCCAGCGCGCGGACACAACCCCATGACACCCGAAGCCCGCATTGCCACGGCGGCCGAACTGCTGGAGCGTATCCTCGCCGGTCAGCCGGTCGAACGCGAACTGACCGGCTGGGCCCGTCGCAGCCGCTTTGCCGGGTCCAAGGACAGGCAGGCGATCCGCGACCTCGTGTTCGACGCGCTCCGCCGCAAGCGCAGCCTGGCGGCCCTGGGGGGCGGCGAAACCGGCCGCGGGCTGATGATCGGCCTGATCCGCGATGCGGGCGGCGATCCCGATGCCGTGTTCACCGGCCAGGGCTATGCGCCATCGCCGATCACCGACCCGGAGCGCGCGGGCTCTAGGCCCCCGGCCGAGGGCGGTGAGGCGCTGGACCTGCCGGACTGGCTGGTGCCGGCCCTGCAGGTCGCTCTTGGCCCGGGGCTTGAGGCCGCGGCCCTCGCCATGCGGCACCGCGCCCCGGTGCACCTGCGGGTCAATGTGCGGAAAATAGCGCGGGATCAATGTATTGCGACGCTATCTTCAGAGGGGATCGACACCCGCCCGCATCCTCTCTGCGATACCGCGCTCGAAGTGGTGTCCGGCGCCCGCCAGATCGCCGGGTCGCAGGCCTACCGCGCGGGTCTGGTCGAGCTGCAGGATGCGGCCAGCCAGGCGGTGAGCGCATCAATTCCGCTGTTCAACGGTCTGAAAGTGCTGGATTTCTGTGCCGGTGGCGGGGGGAAGGCTCTGGCTCTGGCGGCGCGGGCCGATGTGCAGATGACATGCCATGACATCGACGCCGGTCGGATGAAGGACATTCCCGCCCGCGCCGACCGGGCGGGCGTCAGGATCCGGCTGGCCGAGACCAAGGCGCTGGAGCAGCTTGGCTCCTTCGACATTGTCCTGTGCGATGCGCCCTGTTCCGGCAGCGGCACCTGGCGCCGGTCGCCCGAGGGCAAGTGGTCGCTGACGCCCGAACGGCTGGCCGATCTCAACGCCATCCAGTCCGCGATCCTGGACGAGGCCGCGCGGCTCGTCGTCCCCGGCGGGCGCCTCGTCTATGTGACCTGCTCGCTGCTGCGGGCCGAGAACGAGGATCGCATCGCGGGGTTCCTCGCCGCCCATCCCGGTTGGTCCCAGGGCCTGACTCGCCGCATCGGACTGGACGAGGGGGCCGACGGATTCTTCCTCTGCCACCTGCAAAAACCCTGAAAACCGGAAAGGTTTGGCCTCGGCTTAAGCACCGGTTAACGTTCTTGTGTCGATATGGAGCGTGGCGGGACCGGCCCGCCCGGGATGAGTGAGGTCACGGCAGCCAATGACGGCACGGCACGACGGGTCCGGGCGGATGAGCCGGTTTGCCAGCGAGCTGGGCCTGCGCCGGCTGTTGCTGCCGCCCGTGGCGCTGGTGGCGCTGGCCGCCGGTCTGGTCATGCCGGACGGCAGGATGTCGGTCATCTGCGTCGCGGCCGGGCTGACGCTGCTGACGCTCTTCGCCATCCTGCACCTGCTGGCGCGCCTGCATGCGGCGCGCGGGCATGGCGATCTCTCGTCGCTGGCGGCTGTGCTGGCCGGGGATCCCGCCCCGGTGATCGTCACCGACAGCGAGCGGCGTATCCTGCATGCCAATCCCGCCGCGACGGCCTTCTTCGGCGTGGACCTGCGCGATACCCTGTCGGAGTCGCTGCACCACAAGCTGGCCAACCCGGTCGCCACCCTGCGCCGCATGCAGACGGTGGCGACATGCGGGGCCAGCGCGCAGGAAGACCTCGCCACCGGCACCGCAAGATTCCAGCTTGGCGTGCACCGGGTGGAGCCGGATCATTTCATATGGCGTTTCAATGGTCTGTCGGGCGATCTTCAAGCCGCGTCCGAGGATCGCGCGGCGCTGGTGACGGTTGGCCGCAGCAATTCGATCCTCTTCATGAACGAGGCCGCCCGCCATCTCGTCGGCGGTCGGCCCCGCAGCCTCGACAGCATGTTCGACACGCTGCCGATCAGGCCGGGCGAGGTGAACAAGCTGCGCGGCGTTGCGGGTATCGTCCCCGTGCTGGTGCTGGAACTGGCCGACAATGCCGGGCGGCGCGAATTGATGCTGCTGCCCCGCGGTGACAGCGCGGGCGAGACCGCGGAAAAACCGCCCGCCGACGGGCCGGCCTATTTCGACGACCTGCCGGTGCCGCTTCTGATGCTCGGCCCCGGAGGCCGGATCGAGCTGGCGAACATGCCCGCGCGCGACATGCTCGGGCCGTCCGGTACCGCCGGGGCGCAGCTGTCCGACGTGATGGAGGGGCTGGGCCGCTCCCTGACCGACTGGCTGGACGAGGCGGCGGCGGGGCGTGAGCCGACCCATTCGGAATTCCTGCGCCTGTCGCATCCGGACCGCGAATCCTACGTCCAGGTCACGCTGAAACGCATGCCGGGCGAGCATGAGGCGCGGCTGCTGGCCGTGCTCAGCGATGCGACCGAGCTCAAGACGCTTGAGGCACAGTTCGTCCAGAGCCAGAAGATGCAGGCCATCGGCCAGCTGGCCGGCGGTGTCGCGCATGACTTCAACAACCTTCTGACCGCAATTTCAGGGCATTGCGACCTGCTCTTGTTGCGCCACGATCCCGGGGATCAGGAATATGGCGACCTCATCCAGATCAATCAGAACGCCAATCGCGCCGCATCCCTCGTCGGCCAGCTGCTCGCCTTCTCGCGCAAGCAGACCCTGCGCCCCGAGGTGCTGGACCTGCGCGATACCCTGTCCGACCTGACCCATCTGCTGAACCGGCTGGTGGGCGAAAAGGTGACGCTGAGCCTGTCCCACGATCCGTTGCTGCGCACGATCCGGGCCGACAAGCGGCAGCTGGAACAGGTGCTGATGAACCTGGTGGTGAACTCGCGCGACGCCATGCCGAACGGGGGCGAGATCCGGATCGTCACCGAATCGCTGCGCCTGTCCCGGCCGTTGAAGCGCGACCGCGCCGAGGTGGCGGCAGGCGAATATGTCTCGGTCCGGGTCATCGACACCGGGCGGGGCATTCCCGCCGACAAGCTGACCAAGGTCTTCGAACCCTTCTTCACCACCAAGCGGATCGGCGAGGGCACCGGGCTGGGCCTCTCGACCGCCTATGGCATCGTCAAGCAGACCGGCGGTTTCATCTTTGCCGACAGCGAACCGGGGCAGGGCACCTGTTTCACTCTGTTGTTCCCGGTCTACGACCCCGCGCTGCGGGTTGACGAGTCCGATATTGTCGACCAGCCCGAGGTGCAGCACCCGGTGCACACCAAACTGGATGCCGGCATGGCCGAGGGCGTCGTGCTGCTGGTGGAGGACGAGGCGCCGGTGCGCGCTTTCGCCTCGCAGGCGCTGCGGTTGCGCGGCTATACGGTGCTGGAGGCGGAGAGCGCCGAGGAAGCCCTGAAGACCCTGGAGGACGGCGCCCTGAACGTCGACATCTTCGTCACCGACGTGGTGATGCCGGGCATGGATGGCCCCAGCTGGGTCAAGATCGCGCTGCAGCACCGGCCCGGGGTGCGCGTGGTCTTTGTCTCGGGCTATGCCGAGGACAGCTTTGGCGACGCCCAGGCGCAGATCCCGAATTCCGTCTTCCTGCCCAAGCCGTTTTCGCTGAAGCAGCTGACCGACACGGTGCAGCGGCAGATGCACTGAGGGCCGGGCTCAGGCGATGCCCTCGTAAAGCTCGAACTCCGCCGCGCATTTCCGGCGGTACTTGGCCTCGACCGCGGGGGACAGAGCGACAGGTATCTCGGGCGAGACGTTCTCGCGGGCGAGGGTGATCGGTCGCTCCAGCCGCTCTTCGAGGAAGGCCAGAAGTTTCGGCTGATCCTCGTAGCGGAACAGCAGGTCGATGCTGGTGCCGTTCGGCTGCGGTTTCAGAAAATTCGCCTGGCTGCCGACATTGGCGAATGCGGGCGGCTTGCCCTGGCAATAGGCCTCGACGAAGTCGTCGAAGCTGATGCCGTGGGTCGCATTGGCCTTGCCCTCCATGAAGGGCCGCTGGCGGTACCGCCACCAGGAGCCGAGCCACGAGATCGGCTCACGCACCACGGCCATCGTCTGGATATCGGGCGAGACAAATTTTTCCAGCGCCGGGCGAAAGAAGCGGTTGTACCGGTAGATCGGCGCATGTTTCAGATCGGGCGGATCCTGCACCCAGATCGCCGCACTTGGCCCAAGCGCCGTCTCGATCGCCGTGGTCCCCGTCTTGGGGATCGACAGGATCACCAGTTTCGCCTTTGAAAAGACCAGCATTTTCCGCCCGTTGCCTGATTTCCTCCGCCGTAAACTACAATTTAACCGTTGCGGGCAAAAGATGGCGAGCAAAGAAATAGATTGAAATGTTCTCTTTTTGGTCCTATCAGGACGAGAACAAGAGGCGAACATCGGCAGTCATTGCCACCCGGCGACGGGTATGAAAAAAGGATGTCAAGAATGGCAACGGCAGATCTTCTTTCCATGGACAGCAAGCGCGACGCGAACAAGCAGAAGGCCCTGGATTCGGCGCTCGCACAGATCGAGCGGCAATTCGGCAAGGGCTCGATCATGAAGCTGGGCGGTGACAATCCGTTCAAGGATATCGAGGCGACATCGACCGGCTCGCTGGGCCTGGACATCGCGCTTGGCATCGGCGGGCTGCCCAAGGGCCGGATCATCGAAATCTACGGCCCGGAAAGCTCGGGCAAGACGACGCTGACGCTGCATTGCGTGGCCGAGGAACAGAAGAAGGGCGGCGTCTGCGCCTTTGTCGACGCGGAACACGCGCTGGACCCGACCTATGCCAAGAAGCTGGGCGTCGACCTCGACGAGCTGCTGATTTCGCAGCCCGACACCGGGGAACAGGCGCTGGAGATCACCGACACGCTGGTCCGTTCGGGCGCCGTGAGCCTGGTGGTTGTCGACTCGGTGGCGGCTCTGACCCCCAAGAGCGAGCTTGAGGGCGACATGGGCGACAGCTCGGTCGGCGTGCATGCCCGCCTGATGAGCCAGGCGATGCGCAAGCTGACCGGCTCGATCTCGAAATCCAACTGCATGGTCATCTTCATCAACCAGATCCGGATGAAGATCGGCGTGATGTTCGGCTCTCCCGAAACCACGACCGGCGGCAACGCGCTGAAATTCTATTCCTCCGTCCGCCTCGACATCCGCCGTATCGGCGCGATCAAGGACCGGGACGAGGTCGTGGGCAACCAGACCCGCGTCAAGGTGGTCAAGAACAAGGTCGCCCCGCCGTTCAAGCAGGTGGAATTCGACATCATGTATGGCGAGGGGATCTCCAAGACCGGCGAGCTGCTGGACCTGGGCGTCAAGGCTGGCGTGGTCGAAAAATCCGGCTCGTGGTTCTCTTACGGGGACGAGCGGATCGGACAGGGGCGCGAGAACGCCAAGAACTACCTGAAGGAAAACACCGGCATCGCGATCGAGATCGAAGACAAGATCCGTGCGGCCCACGGGCTGGAGTTCGGCATGTCCGACGAGGACGAGAAAGACGTGCTGGAGGACTGAGGCGGCATCCGCCCAGCCTGGAAGCCAGGTCTGAAACGACAGGGGACGGTCCATCGGGCCGTCCCTTTTTCATGTCGGGCAGGGCCCTGTCGGGACGGGGCGCGGGACGGTGATACGCTGCCGCGGCCCTGGTGGGGCCCGACAGCCAGAAAGGTGCTGCCGTCCGGCCCCCCGTCGTTGGGGTCTCGCCCGGCGGCGGAAAATGGTGTACTGAGGATGTGCTTTAAGCGTTTGCCGCCGACATGCGGCGAAACCGGGGGTCTGACGACCGGCAATGGGTAAGGAATTCCGCCATACTCATTTGCCCGGATCGGGGGCAGCATAGCGGTAGGATGCGCGAGGAATTGAAGCCCCGGGGGACGCCGGGATGACTGAGCCGAAGGGATTGATTTTCTGGGCGCCAGACGTCTATGTTCTTGTTGCACATAATAAAGACACGACTTGTTCAAAATCTGATTTACCAAAACTCATCCGGACCACCGCCCGCGTTTCCAGAGCCGGCGTACACCAGACCCACCGCGATTTCGATCACGTGATCACAGAAAGGATTTCCCATGGCCACCCCTGTTGAATGGCTTGCACCGTTCGTGGTGAACACCGGCACTGCCGACATTCCCTTCTCGATAGAAGAGCCCAGGATCATCGGCCTTTCCAACGGCAACATCCTCATCGCCTGGGAGGAGGGTGGCACCGACGGCGTCGAGTCGCAGGACGGAACCGGGATCATCGGCAAAATCTACGACGCCGAAGGTAACGTCGTCGTGGATTCCTTCGTGATGAACGTGAGCTCGACCGAAGACGACGAAGGCGAGTTCGATGTTGCAGCCACCAACGACGGCGGCTTCATCCTGGTCTATCGCGAACCCGAAACCGTAACGTCCACGGAACTCCATTGGGAACGGTTCAATGCGGCCGGGGTCAACACCCATCTACAGAGGTTTGCCATTGAGAGCGTCGCCAACGACGATCTGCGCGACCCGCAGGTTGTCGTCGACACCTTAACAAACGAATCCTACGTGACCTACACGCGCAACACCGGTGGTGACGAGAACATCATGGCGGTCAGGATCGGTGCCACAGGCACGGTCATTGCGCCGGAATTCGAAGCCGGTCAGAATTCGAACGATTTCGATCGCCGTAGTGACGTGGCGCTTCTGACCAATGGCAACATGGTCTCGGTCTATGAAGAAGAGGATGCCGGCGGCACCAGCCTCGAGTTCCAGATCCGCGACTCAGCCGGCGTACAGGTCGGCGTGACTAGCTCCGTTTCAGCCGGGCCGGCCAGTGATCCGCATGTCGCCGGCCTGGCCGGAGGCGGTTTTGCCGTTACATGGGAGCAAAATTCCCAGGTACTGACTGCCGTCTTCAACGAAGTTGGCGGGCTGGTTGCCGCGCCCTTCATCGTATCCGGCGCGGTCGGGTCCGGCCAGAACGAGCCCGAGATCGTTGGCCTTCCGGACGGTGGGTTCGTCATTATCTGGGATAACGACGTCAGCCCCTTTTCCATCAAGGCTCGGGCCTTTCTGGCCAACGGCGCATTCGATGGCAATGAAGTCACGGTTGTGGAAGGCGCCTGGTCCCGGCCCACAGTCGGGGTGACGGGCGACGGGCGCATCCTCTTTGCCTGGGATACGGGCGCAAATATCGAGGCGTCGATCTGGGATCCGCGCGAAGGCACGATCGAAGGGGCGGATTACAACTCCACGCCGCGCAACTTCGTCGACACACATGTCATCACCTCCGGCACGACGGATTCAGTAGTGAACGGCGGCAATCTTGACGAAGAGATCTTTGGCCAGGCCGGTGACGATTCGCTCAATGGCAACTCGGGCTCTGACACGATTCACGGCGGTGCCGGGAATGACACGATCACGGGCGGCTTAGATGTGGACTCGCTGATGGGTGACGGCGGTGACGACCTCTTCATCCAAGAGGACGGAGCATTCACCGACAACATCGACGGAGGCGCCGAAATCGACACGCTCGACGCCAGTGCGGTCATCACCGCATTCGAAGCGATCAGCATCACCGTCGCGTCGGACAACACCGGGACATGGACAGGGTTCGGCGGTACGCTGCAGTTCGACAACATGGAGCGCGTGATTGCCACCCAGGGAGATGACACGATCACGTCGCTCGACGGTGGCCTGATCTTCATCGACGGCCAGGACGGGAACGACTCGATCACAGGCGGCTCGGGCGCCGAGAGGATTTTGGGCGGTATCGGGAACGACACCATCGCCGGCGGTGGCGGGGCCGACACGATCATAGGCGGGGACGGCAACGACCTCATCATTTTCAACGCGGCGAATGACAACTCCACCCTCGACTCTGTCGACGGCGGCATCGGAGTCGACACGATCCGCCTGCAAGGGGCCGGGATCTTCGATTTCTCCGACGTCTCGATCGACTTTGCATCGATCGATGTGTTTCAATTCACAGCCGGGGCGATGACGCTGCGCCTGTCGGCGGGTGAATTGGATGCTGCGAACGAAATCCTTCCTGACGTCTTGATCGACGGCGCCGACGGGTCCGGCACCGACCTCATCGAGATCTCGATGGACTACGTCGAGTTGTTGAATATCAACGGTTGGCAGTTCCAGGACTGGGATAATTTCGAATCCGAACACATCACGATCTTCGGCGATGGAAGCAACGAGGACATCGTCGGGACCAACGTACGGGATTCGATTGTCGGCGACGCGGGCAACGACACGCTTGCGGGCCGGTCGGGTGACGACACGCTGCTGGGCGGCGACGGCAACGATACGCTGGACGGTGGCAACGACAACGACAGCCTGTCCGGTGGCAACGACAACGACACATTGAACGGCGGTGCGGGCAACGACACGCTGGAGGGCGACGCGGGCATCGACAGCCTGATCGGCGCCAATGGCAATGACGAGCTGCACGGCGGCGCGGGGGGCGACTTCCTCAACGGCGGGGCGGATATCGACATGCTGTTCGGCGACAGCGGCGAGGACACGCTGGTCGGCGGCAGCGGCGCGGATCTGCTGGACGGCGGTGGAAACGGCGACATCGCCAGCTACGAGACGGCGGGCGCGGCCGTGCAGGTCAGCCTGGCGAATCCGGGTGTGAATACCGGCGATGCCGCGGGTGACACCTTCATCTCGATCGAGGGCCTGCGCGGGTCGCAGTTTGACGACACGCTGACCGGCGACAACACCGAGAACGTGATCGAGGGCGGCAACGGCGGTGACAGCCTGTTCGGCGCTGGCGGGAACGACACGCTCGACGGCGGCAGCGGGCTGGATTTCCTGCAAGGCGGCGGCGGCGATGACAGCCTGATCGGTGGCGACAACAACGATACCCTGCAGGGGGGCGCCGGCGCTGACGCCCTGCTGGGCGGGGCCGGGATCGACCTCGCCACCTACGAGGACGCAACTGCCGGAGTGCTGGCCGACCTGCAGTTCCCGAACGCGAACACCGGCTTTGCGGCGGGCGACACCTTCGGGTCGATCGAGAATCTGAACGGGTCGTCCTTCGACGACAACCTGCGCGGAAATACGGGCGACAACCGCATCCGCGGGTTGGACGGAGGCGATCAGATCTTCGGCCGCGCCGGGAACGACACGCTCTTTGGCGAGGCCGGGAATGACTTTCTGTTTGGCGGCATCAACGATGACGAGCTGAACGGCGGCGCCGACAACGACGTGCTGAATGGCGGCACCGGGGGCGATGCGCTGAATGGCGGCGCCGGCATCGACCGGGCGGTCTATGACGATGCCACAGCCGGGGTGGTCGCCAACCTGACCAATTCGGCGCTCAACACGGGCGATGCGGCGGGCGATACCTATTCGTCGATCGAGAACCTGACCGGATCGAATTTCAACGACACGCTCAGCGGTGACGGGGCCGACAACGAGATCCGCGGCCTGTCCGGCAATGACACGATCAACGGTCTTGGCGGCAACGACACGCTGTTCGGCGAGGCCGGGAACGACTCCCTGCTGGGCGGCATCGGCAGCGACGACCTGCGCGGCGGGGCCGATGACGACGTTCTGGTCGGCGGCGACGGCGGCGATATCCTGAACGGTGGCGGCGGCATCGACCGGGCCGATTACAGCGACAGCGCCCTTGGGGTTATCGCCGACCTCCAGTTCTCGGCCCTGAACACCGGCTTTGCCGCGGGCGACACCTATGTCGGCATCGAGAACCTGAGCGGCACCAACGCCACCGACAATTTGCGCGGCGATACCGGTGACAACCTGATCCGTGGCCTGGGAGGCGACGACCAGATCCAGGGCCGGAACGGGGCCGATACGCTCTTTGGCGAAGGCGGTGTCGATTTCCTCTTCGGCGGCCTGCTGGACGATGAGCTTTTCGGCGGATCCGAAGACGACGTGCTGACCGGCGGCAGCGGGGCAGACCTATTGAACGGCGGCAGCGGGATCGACCGCGCGATGTACAACGACAGCGCGGCGGGCCTGACGGTGAACATGGCCAATGCGGCACTCAACACCGGCATCGCGGCGGGTGACACCTTCATCAGTGTCGAGAACCTGACCGGGTCGGAATTCGCCGACGTGCTGCGCGGCGATACCGGGGCCAACGATATCCGCGGCCTCGGCGGCTTTGACCTGATCACCGGCGCTGCGGGCAATGACTCGCTCTTCGGGCAGGATGGCAACGACACGCTGGAAGGCGGTGCCGATGCGGACGACCTGCGCGGCGGCGCCGGGGATGACGACCTGATCGGCGGCGTCGGGGCAGACATACTCTTTGGGGGCGGCGGGGCTGACAACTTCATCTTCGACGTGCTCGACGGGGTGGCCGATACGGTTGGCGACTTCGTTCTGGGCACCGACATGGTGGGGCTGGACAGTTCGGTCATGACCTCGCTCACCCCCGGAGCGCTGCCCGCGGGCCAGTTCGCCACCGGGTCCGCGGCCGATGCCAATGACTTCATCATCTACCAGGTGGCCAGCGGGCGTCTCTTCTACGACGACAACGGCAATGGCGCGGGCGGGCTGACGCTGCTGGCGGAGTTCACCGGCGCCCCGGCCCTGACGGCGGCGGATTTCTTCGTCTTCTGACAGAGCGGATCGGACACCCTAAGACAACGGCGGCGGGGCTTCGGACCCGCCGCCGTTTGCGTTCCGGCACAGCCTGCCGGCGCCCGGTCCGGACGGGCTGAGATTGCGCGCGGCTCTCACCGGCGCGCCCGAGCTGACGGTGGCGGATTTTGTCGCCTTAAGGGCGACCTGTGGCCCCGCTCCGGTGTCTCATGGGTGGCGGCGTGACTGGCGGCCGGCTGTCAGGTGGGGCGGTAAACCAAAATAAATCAATGACTTGGTTCCGGGTATGGAATTCCCCTATTCCGGATTTCCTCAGGTCACTGCTAGTCTGCCCATGCAATGCATTTTTCGCGCCGCCCATGACGCGGTTGCCGCGACAGATATTCCGATTACCAAAACACATTTGAAAGGACCGTCGATGGCCTGGACCGCGAACATCCTGACAAGCTCCGATTTCATCTTCCTCGGCGTCGACGGCTACTTTGCCCAAGGCCAGATCTTCGGCCCCGATGCGCCGGTCGTGGACCCGCTGACCACACCCAGCAGCACACAGGTCACCTTCCTGGCGGACACGACCTTTCAGGGCCGGATCACCTTCTTCGGGACCGGGCTGACCCTCGGCTCTGCGCCTGTGGCGGGGGGCGGCACGGTCCCGGTTTTCACCAGCGGCACGATCACCGGCTTTTCGGTCCAGTTCAACGAAGCCCGGCACGCGGTCTGGCAGACCGGCGCGGCCGGGTTTGCCTCCGAACTGGATTTCCAGGCCGCGCTGGCGGCGGCCTCGCTGCGCAGCAACCTTGTGGCCGTGGGCACGGTGGATACGGGCGCGATGTCGGCCGCGGCCCTGGGCACCGCCGTCGCGACCGCCTTCGGCAGCGGGAATTTCTCGCCGCTGCAGGCGCTGCTCGACACGATCCCGATGGCCTTCACCGGGAATGGCGCCGACAACAGCCTGCTGGGGCAGGGCGGCAACGACGTGCTCAGCGGGCTGGGCGGGATCGACCGGATCGACGGGCAGGGCGGCAATGACCTGATCGACGGTGGCGACGGCGACGACGGCTTTCTGATCGGCGGTCTTGGCAACGATACGATCTATGGCGGCGCCGGGAACGACGGCAACATCTTCGGCGACAACCCCGACGGCTCCGGCGCGGGGGCCGATGTGATCTTTGGCGGGCTGGGTGACGACAACATCAATGGCGGCCGTGGCAACGACCTGCTGCTGGGGGAGGAGGGCGACGATGGCCTGGACGGCGGCGAGGGCAGCGATACGCTGATCGGCGGCGCCGGGGCCGATGCGCTGAACGGCGGTATCGCAGGCGTGCCGGGCGACGTGGATGTGGCCAGCTACCAGACCTCGACGACGGGGCTGGTGATCGACCTGTTCAACCAGCCCCATCAGGTCGGGTATCTGTCCACCGGCGACGCGCAGGGCGATATCTTTGTCAATATCGAGGCGGTGCTTGGCTCTGCCCACAACGATACGATCTACGGGTCGAACCTGTTTGACGATCTGCTGATCCTCGATGGCGGGGCGGGGGACGATTTCATCGCGGGCTTTGGCGGGAACGACACGCTGACCGGCGGCACGGGTGACGACACGATCACGGGCGGCGCGGATATCGACACCGCCGTCTTTGCCACCGCCCAGGCCGATTTCAGCTTCCTCGCCGCGGGGGCGGGGTTCTACGCGATCTCGGCCAGCGAGGGTGTGGACTACCTGGCCGAGATCGAATTCGTGACGATGGCCGGTGTGACGGTTTCGGTTGCCGCGCTGACAGCGGATACGCGCACGCTGGTGGTGGCAAGCTCGGCACCGGACAGCCGCGTGATGACGGCGGCGGACGAGATCTATTTCGGCAGCACCGGCGGCGACACGGTGGATGCCGGGGCAGGGCACGACCTGCTCATCGGCAACGAGGGGGCGGACAGGCTGGACGGCAATGCGGGGTTCGACGAGATCCACGGAGGCTCTGGCAACGACACGCTGATCGGCGGGATCGGTCAGGACACGCTGGACGGCGGCACGGATGACGACCTGCTGATCGGCGGCACGGGGCCGGATATGCTGATCGGCGGCAGCGGCATCGACACCGCGTCTTACGAGGATGCGGGCACCGGCGTGCGCGCCGACCTGCAGTTCCCGGCGCAGAACCTGGGGTTTGCGGCGGGCGACACCTATTCCGGGATCGAGAACCTGACCGGATCGGCCCATGACGACAACCTGCGCGGCGATACGGGCGACAACGTTCTGCGCGGCCTGGGCGGGAACGACCAGCTGCATGGCCGCAACGGCGCTGACGTGCTGTTCGGCGAGGCGGGAAACGATTACCTCTTCGGCGGCCTGCTGGGCGATACCCTCAACGGCGGGGCCGGAAACGACATCCTGACGGGCGGTTCGGGCGGCGACGTGCTGAATGGCGGCGGCGGGATCGACCGGGCGCTCTACAACGACAGCGCGGCGGGCCTGACGGTGAACCTGGCCAATGCGGCGCTCAACACCGGGATCGCGGCCGGGGACAGCTTCATCGGGATCGAGAACGTCACCGGCAGCACCTTTGCCGACGTCCTGCGCGGCGATGGCGGCGCGAACGAGATGCGCGGCCTGGGCGGATGGGATCTGCTGAACGGCGCGGCCGGGAACGACACGCTGTTCGGCCAGGACGGCAATGACACGCTGGAGGGCGGCGCGGGCGAGGACGATCTGGCGGGCGGCGCGGGCAATGATACGCTTGCGGGCGGCGTCGGTGCGGATTCACTGGCCGGCGGGGGCGGGGTGGATACCTTTGTCTTTGACGTGCTGGACGGTGCGATGGACAGGGTCGCGGATTTTGTCCCGGGTACGGACCGGATCGCGCTGGACAGTGCGGTCATGACGGCCTTGTCGCCCGGGGCGCTTCCTGCGGGCCAGTTCGCCACCGGCGCGGCAGGCGATGCGAACGACCATGTCATCTATGCCGCCGCCACCGGGCGGCTTTACTACGATGCCAACGGCAACGCGGCCGGCGGGCTGACGCTGCTGGCCGAGATCGCCGGGGCGCCGGTCCTCACCGCCGCCGATTTCCTGGTGCTGTGAGGGCTCCGCGCCCGCCGGTCAGTGCTGGCGGGCGACCTGGCGGGGCCCGCCACCGCCCTTTCCACCGCCCTGTCCGCCACCGCCCTGCCTCTGATTTTGGGCCATCTGGCGCATGGCATTGCCCATCATGTCCACCCAGATCAGGGTCAGTTCGGTCATCCGGTCAACGACATGGGGATCGGGGGGCGTGACGGGTTCCTGTGCCTGCGCGACGGCCTTGTCCAGCGCATTGCGCAGGACGGGCCCGCCAAAGAACTCGGCGTCGCAGCGGTCTGCGTCGGCGCCGTAAATGTCGCGCACCTGCGCGGCCAGCGCGGGGTCAAGCTGCAAGGCGTCAGAGACGAACTTGCCCGAGGTTTCGAGGTTGTGGGCGAAACGCTGCAACATGTTGGCGCGTTGCTGGTTCTGTGCGGGGTTCTGCTCGCGCAGGCGGCGGGTGACCTCGCGCATCAGCGCCAGCGCCTCGGCCCCGAGAGAACTGTTGGCATCGGGGATCTTCTCGACCTTGACGGTGTTGCCGGTGCCCGCCACGCAGGCGGTCAGGAAATCGTGCACCACGCACTGGCCCTGCAGGTCCGACCGGATCATCGGGCGCACCGAAACCCGGTCCGCCCCGAAGGTATCGCGCCACGAGATCAGCCGATCGGCATAGTCGAACCGCTTTTCCTTCTGCACCTGTTCGAGGAACTCCGGCAGTTCGCCGTTGAACAGCCCCTGCTTGATGTTCTGGGCATAGCCCGACAGCAGGCGCGCGGCATGCGGGCGGACATATGCAACGATTTCGAGGGTATCCAGGGACTCCGGCAGGAACTGTTCCAGCGCCGCGCGGACATCGCCGGGGGCGGTGAATTCGAACCGTTCGGACGAGACCACCAGGATGTCGGAGTCGTTCGAGCGGAATTCATCGCCCAGGCGGCCCCAGGCGCGGTCGCGGAATTGCCGGGCCTGGTCCATGTGCAGCGAGTTCGACAGGCGATGGTGGTTCAACGCTTCCGGGCGGCCGGCGGTGGCGTATTTCAGCCGGACCGGCGTGCCGCCGCTGATGGTGTAGCTGCCCGCGGCAAGCACGGACTGGATGGCGGTGCTTCCGGACTTGCAGTCTCCGATATGCAGGACGAGACGTGTCATTGCGGGTAACTCCGTTGGGAAAATTGGCCAGGGCGCAGCATGAAACGGATCTCGTCGGTCTTGAAGCCAAGCGCCATGGGCCTGCGCAGCCCCGGCAGCAGGGCGACGTCGTAAAGTTCGCTGACGACGCCGCGCAGTTCGATGCGATGCTCGATCTCGCCGGTGTCGATGTTGACGGCGATGATGCCGCAGATCGGCGACTGTTGTGCGGCCGCCAGCCGTTCGTTGAGTTCGAGACCCTCGAAGGTCTTGTCCTGACGCGGGCCCGACAGCCCGATCAGCGCGTGGCGGCCGGTAAAGCTCAGCCCGCGGGCAAAACCCTGCAGGTCGCAGACCTTTTCGAACCTGCCGCTGGCGCGGTCGATCCAGCCGAATTCGCCGCGCCCGCTCTGGATCACCCAGAGCCGGTCGTCGTAGAGCCGTGGCGAATGCGGCATCGACAGCCCGTCGGCCACGATCTCGCCCGACGGCACCTCCAGGATCACACCGCCGTCGCGGCGCCGGTCGGACCAGCCGCGCTGAAAGTTGGTCATCGCCACGCAGGTCACGTATTTCGCCACGCCGTCCTTGAACGCGGCGCCGTTCATGTGGCAGCGGTCCTCGGGCACGATGACGTCGATGAACGGGGGTTTCCACAGCGGGACAAAGCTGCTGCGCTCGTCGACCGTGGCCAGGCAGTTGCACCGGGTGGCGACAAAGACCGGGCGGCCGTCCGGCCCCTGGGTCATGTCGTGTACGTCGATCTCACCTGTGGTGTGGCCGGTGACCGGGACGAAGACGCCGTCATAGCCGTTGTGCTGCTGCCCGGGGTCCAGGAAATTCTCCATCCGCCAGATCTGGTAGAGAGAGCTCATCCAGATCGTGCCGTCCGATGTGCCCAGTCCCATGCAGCGCGGGAACGAGCGTTCGAAGACCGAGACCCGGCCCTGCTGGTTCACCCCGACAAAGAAAAGTTTCCCAGCCTGGTAGGTCGAAAAGATGATCGAGACGTCTGAGTCGTACAGGAACCTCGCCATCCCCGCCGATTCAAAAATCTCGATCGGTTTGCCGCTCTGGGGGCCGGGTGCGCCCGGTGCCGCGGGGGCATAAGAATCGGGTCCGTAACCGGGATTCTGCGAATTCAATGACATTCTCCAATAGCTGGTGGGATCGCACAGGAAAAACTTCTGATATTCAAGCCTAGATTTCTTGCAAGTTTTCGGATCTACTATCGGCAGTTCATTCAGATTCCGCAGCTCATTTTGCGACCATTGATAGAGGCCATGCCATGAAGCATTTCGTCGGAACATCTTTCACTGCGTCGTTTGGAACCAAGGCCGGCGCCGACGTCACAGCCATCGGGGATTTCAACGGGGATGGCATCGAGGATTTCGCCGTCGGAATGCCCTATTTCGACGTGCAGTACACGGGGCGGAATTACACCTACCTCTTCTACAGCACATACACCCTCACATACACCTACACATACACCAATACGCGCCAGGATGCGGGCGCTGTGGCGATCGTGTTCGGCACCGCCGAGGGCCTGCCCACCCAGATCGACCTGGAGAATATGACGCCCGACCAGGGTTTCCTGATCGGTGGCGCAAACTACTATGGCTCGACCGGGTTTGCGGTTGCGGGGATCGGCGATGTCAATGGCGACGGTCTTGCGGATGTGCTGATCGGCGCGCCCTACAGCGACGGCAATCCGACGCCTTCCTACAATACGGGTCGCGCCTATGTGGTCTTTGGCGATGCCACGCCCAACGTGCAACCGGCCACGGGAATCTTTGACCTGCACTACATGACGCCCGGCGAAGGGATCGTCATCGCCGGTGGTCAGCCGGGTGTGGCCGCGGGCTTCGAGGTGGTGCGCGTCGGCGACTTCAACGGCGACGGGATCGAGGATTTCGGCATCGCCTCTGCCTATGGCGAAGCCGGCTATGCCTACGGGGATTACAACTACATCGGCCAGGGCAACCTGCTGATCGTCATGGGCGACGGCAGCGGCGGCCTGCCGTCCTACATCGACATCAGCGCGCCCCCGCCGGGTTCGGTGATGATCGAAAACGTAGGCCTGCCGACTTATGGCTATGGCTATAACACGTCCTTCAACCCGACCGATTTCGGGACCCGCGCCGACGGTGGCGGAGACTTCAACGGCGACGGCTACGACGATCTGATCATCGCGGCCCAGCGTGCCGCGTTCAAGACCTACACGCCGAGCTATGTCTACTCCAGCTACTTCTACACCATCGGTGGGGTTTCATACACCAACATCTACACCTTCACATACTACCCCTTGACGATCGAGTACTCAACCGGGGCAGCCTATATCGTGTTCGGCGACCATGTCGCGAACATCGGGTCCACTATCACCGTCGATTTCCTGAACGGCACTGACGGTGTCATATTCTACGGCAATGCCGGTGAGCGAGTCGGCTCCGACGTGGCAAGCCTGGGGGACATCAACGGCGACGGGTTCGACGATTACATCGTGGGCGCGGCAGATGCCAAGTCACTCATTCCGAACACCTACACCTACACCTACACGTACTCGCTGGGCTACTATGCCTATCAGGCGGGTGGCAACTACACGAAAAGCTACTCTTTCTACACAGTTTTCCAGACCTACGTACCCTACACTTACACATATGGTGGTGGCGGGTACTCGCTCTTTGGAACTTATACCTACACAAACTTCAACTACGTTGGCTCGGGCAATGGTTCCTACACCAACAAGGGCACCACCACGGCTCAGAACACGACTTACTACTCAAGGGGTACCGGTCGGGCCTATGTCATTCTGGGGCAGGGCGGCCCGGTGCAGGCTTTGCTGCGGCCTGGCGACCTGAACTCGGCCTTCGGCTTCATCATCGAAAATGACAGCGTCGGTCAGTTCCTTGGTCAAGGGGTAGGCGGCATCGGCGACGTGAACGGTGATGGCTATGACGACATGGCCGTTGTGGACGAGGTCTATCTCGGCGCCGGCGGCTCCTATGACGCGACCCGGATCAACGTGATCTTCGGCGGTCCGACAGCCCCCACGAGCGGGTTCAACATCGCGGATATCGACGGGTCCAATGGCTTCCAATTGATCATCCCGACCGGTGGCGTCATTTTTGATCCCCTGAGCAGGCTGTCAGGCGGTGATTTCGACGGGGACGGTTTCGACGACATTGTCTTCGGTTACATGCGGAACTACGGTTCCGGGTACTCCGACTTTAACTTCACCGAGGTGCTGACAGGCGGATCAAACGCGCGCTTCGCGGCGCTCGACGGCCTGGACGGCTCTGTCGACGGCAAAATCGCCGCCCAGTTCATCGGCGACGGGGTTCAGGTCGGCGATACCACCAATGACGAGATCACCACCGACGGCGTCACCTACCTTGTGTTGGGCCTGGCCGGAAATGACACGATCGAGGGCAGTGGCCAGACCGGGATCGAGATCAATGGCGGTGGCGGCATCGACATGGTCAGCTACGAGGACGCCGCTGGCGGCCTGACAGCGGACCTGGCCAACAACGCCAACAACACCGGCGCCGCGTCTGGCGACACATTCATCAGCATCGAGGACCTGCGCGGGACAGCGTTTGCGGATACGCTGCGCGGCAATGGCGGCGCGAACCTGATCCAGGGCCTCGCCGGTGATGACGAGATCGAAGGCGGCGGCAACAACGATACGCTTGCGGGCGGGGCCGGCAACGACTTCCTCAATGGCGGCACCGGCAACGACCGGCTCGTCGGCGGGAACAACGACGACACGCTGCTTGGCGGCGCCGGGGCGGACGATCTGTTGGGCGGCGGCGGCATCGACCTTGCCAGCTACGAAGACGCGGCCACCGGTGTACGGGCCGACCTGCAATTCCCGAACGTGAACACGGGCGATGCGGCGGGCGACACCTACGACTCGATCGAGAACCTCAACGGGTCAGGCTTCGCCGACA
The DNA here is from genome assembly GCF_009789075.1 of Pseudooceanicola pacificus. Classification (GTDB taxonomy): domain Bacteria; phylum Pseudomonadota; class Alphaproteobacteria; order Rhodobacterales; family Rhodobacteraceae; genus Pseudooceanicola; species Pseudooceanicola pacificus. The sequence goes on along the minus strand of NZ_WNXQ01000002.1, from coordinate 532,282 downwards.
ATCTGCGCGGCGATACAGGTGACAACCGGATCCGCGGCCTGGCGGGCGACGACCAGATCTATGGCCGCGCCGGAAACGACACGCTGTTCGGCGAGGCCGGCAACGACTACCTGTTCGGCGGCATCAACGATGACGAGCTGAACGGCGGCGCCGACAACGACGTGCTGAACGGCGGCATCGGGGCCGACGCCCTGAACGGCGGCGGCGGCATCGACCGGGCAGTCTATGACGACGCTGCAGCCGGGGTGGTCGCCAACCTGACCAATTCGGCGCTCAACACCGGCGACGCGGCGGGCGACACCTATTCGTCGATCGAGAACCTGAACGGGTCGAACTTCAACGACCTGCTCTCGGGTGACGGCAACAACAACGAGATCCGCGGCCTGTCCGGCAACGACACGATCAACGGTCTTGGCGGCAATGACACGCTGTTCGGCGAGGCCGGGAACGACTCGCTGGTGGGTGGCATCGGCAGCGACGACCTGCGCGGCGGGGCCGATAACGATATCCTCGTCGGCGGCGCCGGCGGCGATATCCTGAACGGTGGCGGCGGCATCGACCGGGCCGATTACGATGACAGTGTGATCGGACTGACTGTCGACTTGCAGTTCGCGGTGCAGAATACCGGGATCGCGGCAGGCGACAGTTACATCGGCATCGAGAACCTGAACGGGACCGCCTTCAACGACGACCTGCGCGGCGACGCCGGGGCCAACCTGATCCGCGGCCTGTCCGGCGACGACCAGATCCTCGGCCGCAACGGGGCCGATACGCTCTACGGCGAAGGCGGGAACGACAACCTCTTCGGCGGGCTGCTGGATGACGATCTCTACGGCGGGGCGGACAACGATGTGCTGACCGGCGGCAGCGGGGCAGACATGCTGAACGGCGGCAGCGGGATCGACCGTGCGATGTACAACGACAGCGCCACGGGCCTGACGGTGAACATGGCCAATGCGGCGCTCAACACCGGCATCGCGGCCGGGGACACCTTCCTGAGCATCGAGAACCTGACCGGTTCTGAATTCGCCGATGTGCTGCGCGGCGATACCGGGGCCAACGACATCCGCGGCCTCGGCGGCTTTGACCTGATCAACGGCGCTGCGGGCAATGACACGCTCTTCGGTCAGGATGGCAACGACACGCTGGAAGGGGCCGCGGGAGACGACGAGTTGCGCGGCGGCGCCGGGGACGACGACCTGGTCGGCGGCATCGGGGCAGACATACTCTTTGGCGGCGGTGGGGCTGACAACTTCATCTTCGACGTGCTGGACGGTGTGGCCGATACGGTTGGCGACTTCGTTGTGGGGACAGACATGGTGGGGCTGGACAGCTCGGTCATGACTTCGCTCACCCCGGGCGCATTGCCCGCGGGCCAGTTCGCCACGGGTGCGCCGGCGGATGCGAACGACTTCATCATCTACCAGGTGGTGAGCGGGCGCCTCTACTACGACGACAACGGCAACGGCGCGGGCGGCCTGACCCTGCTGGCCGAGTTCACCGGCGCCCCGGCCCTGACAGCGGCGGATTTCTTCGTCTTCTGACGGGCGGACCGGACACCGGGCCTGAGCGCCGCCGCCGGACCCCGGCGGCGGCGTTTCCCGTTGCGCGGCCCGCGCGGCGGGGGCCACGCCCGGGGTCTGACCGTCCCGGACCCAAGGAATGCACCACAAGGCGGATCCGGCCACCTCTACCGGTGGACAGCCGCCGCGCGCATCGCTAAATCGGGCAGACCAGAGGCCCACCGGGGACGGAACTCATGCAGACGCTCAACGACATCCGCTCGACCTTTCTGAGCTATTTCAAGCGCCAGGGGCACGAGGTCGTGGCATCGAGCCCGCTCGTGCCGCGCAATGACCCGACGCTGATGTTCGCGAATTCGGGCATGGTGCAGTTCAAGAACCTCTTCACCGGGGTCGAGACCCGCGATTACACCCGCGCCACCACAGCGCAGAAATGCGTGCGCGCCGGGGGCAAGCACAACGATCTGGACAATGTCGGCTATACCGCCCGGCATCATACCTTCTTTGAAATGCTGGGGAATTTCAGCTTCGGGGATTATTTCAAATCCGACGCGATCCCCTTTGCCTGGGAACTGGTGACCAAGGAACTGGGCATCCCCAAGGACAAGCTGCTGGTCACCGTCTACAAGACGGATGACGAGGCCGCCGCGATCTGGAAGAAGGTTGCGGGTCTGTCCGACGACCGCATCATCCGCATCGGCGACAAGCCCGAGGGCGGCAGCGACAACTTCTGGCAGATGGGTCCGACCGGCCCCTGCGGCCCCTGCACCGAGATCTTCTTTGATCACGGCGACAAGTTCTGGGGCGGCCCTCCGGGAAGCCCGGAAGAGGATGGCGACCGGTTCATCGAGATCTGGAACCTCGTCTTCATGCAGAACGAACAGTTCGAAGACGGCAGCATGCGCGCGCTGGAAGCCCAGAGCATCGACACCGGCATGGGCATCGAACGGGTGGCCGCGCTGTTGCAGGGCACCAATGACAACTATGCCACCGACCTGATGCGCTCGCTGATCGAGGCCAGCGCCCATGCCTCCAGCACCGATCCCGACGGGCCGGGCAAGACGCATCACCGGGTGATCGCGGATCACCTGCGCTCGACCTCGTTCCTGATTGCCGACGGGGTGATGCCCGCGAATGACGGGCGCGGCTATGTGCTGCGCCGGATCATGCGACGCGCGATGCGCCACGCCCACCAGCTGGGGGTGCAGGATCCGCTGATGCACCGGCTGGTGCCCGCGCTGGTGACCCAGATGGGCGCCGCATACCCCGAGCTGCGGCAGGCCCAGAGCCTGATCGAAGAGACGCTGCTGCTGGAGGAAACCCGCTTCCGCCAGACCCTGGACCGGGGGCTGAAACTGCTGGATGACGAGCTCACCCGCCTGCCCGACGGGGCCAACCTGCCGGGCGAGGCCGCGTTCAAGCTTTACGACACCTTCGGGTTCCCGCTGGACCTGACCCAGGACGCCCTGCGCGAAAAGGGCCGCGCCGTGGACACCGCAGGCTTTGACGCCGCCATGAGCGAGCAGAAGGCCAAGGCCCGCGCCGCATGGTCCGGTTCGGGCGAGGCGGCCGACAGCCGCATCTGGTTCGAGATCGCCGATGACTACGGCACCACCGAATTCCTGGGCTACGACACCGAAAAGGCCGAGGCGCAGATCCTTGCCCTCGTCGCCGAGGGCGGGCTGACGGACAGTGCCACCGGCGCGGTGCAGATCGTGGTGAACCAGACGCCGTTCTACGGCGAGTCCGGCGGCCAGGTCGGCGACACCGGCACCATCGTGACCGAGACCGGCAAGGCCAGGATCACCGATACGAAGAAGGCCGCCGGCGTCTTCATCCATTTCGCCGAGGTGACCGAGGGCACGCTGTCCAGGGGCCAGTCCGCCGTGCTGGAGGTCGACCATGACCGCCGCGGCATGATCCGCGCCAACCATTCGGCCACGCACCTGCTGCACGAGGCCCTGCGCGAGGCGCTTGGCGATCACGTGGCGCAGCGCGGATCGCTCAACGCGCCCGACCGGCTGCGTTTCGACTTCAGCCATGCCAAGGCGCTGAGCGCCGAAGAGCTTGCCCAGGTGGAACGCGAGGTGAATGCCTTCATCCGCCAGAACACCCCGGTTGAGACCCGGATCATGACGCCGGACGACGCGCGCGGAATCGGGGCGCAGGCGCTGTTTGGCGAGAAATACGGAGACGAGGTGCGCGTGGTCTCGATGGGCCGCAAGGACACCGGCAAGGGGCAGGACGGCCAGACCTGGTCGATCGAGCTTTGCGGCGGCACCCATGTGGGCCGCACCGGCGATATCGGGGCCTTTGCCCTGACCTCGGAAACCGCCTCCTCGGCCGGGGTGCGCCGGATCGAGGCGCTGACGGGGCAGGCCGCGCTGGCCGAACTGCGCGGCCGCGACCAGTCGCTTGCCGCGATCGAGGGGATGCTCAAGGCCACCGGCGCGGGCGCTGTCGACCGGGTCAGGGCGCTGCTCGACGAACGCCGCGCGCTCGGCAACGAGGTTGCGCAGCTGCGGCGCGAGCTGGCGATGTCCGGCGGCGCCGGGCAGGGCGGCGGGGCCGAACCTGACGTGGTGAACGGGGTGAAATTCCTCGCCCAGGTCCTCAGCGGCGTGTCCGGCAAGGACCTGCCCGCGCTGATCGACGAACACAAGGCGCGGATCGGCTCCGGCGCCGTGCTGCTGATCGCCGAATCCGACGGCAAGGCCGCCGTGGCCGCGGGCGTCACGCCCGACCTGACGGCGACGCTGTCGGCTGTCGACCTGGTCCGCGCCGCCGTGCCCGCGCTTGGCGGCAAGGGCGGCGGCGGGCGTGCCGACATGGCGCAGGGCGGTGGCCCGGATGCCGCCAATGCCGATCAGGCCATCGCGGCCGCGCGTACCGTTATCGGAGGTTAAGACATGCCCGCACTCTGGATCGCCCATGTCATCGTCACGGACGAAGAGGCCTATGGCAAATATGCCAAGCTCGCCGGTCCGGCGATTGCCAAGCACGGCGGGCATTTCATCGCCCGCGCCGCGCGTTACGTGCAGCTGGAAGGCCGCGACCGGCCGCGCAACGTGGTGGCCAAGTTCCCCTCGGTCGAGGCGGCCGAGGCCTGCTATCACTCGCCCGAGTATCAGGAGGCGCTGAGCCATGCGCGCAATGCCTCGGACCGGGATCTGGTGATCGTCGAAACCACCGAATAAGGGCGGGCCGGCCCGTCAGGGCCTTCCCTCGCCATACGGGTGGAGACCCGCGCGCTCGCCGTCCGGGGGCGTCCCGGGCGTTCGCTATTCGGGCTGACGTCCGTATGGGCGGGTCCCGGTCTATCAGCCGGGCGCGCAAGACCCGGGCTACCGCCCGTGCCTCAACGTTCCGGCAGCAGCCCCCTGGGCGCGAAGCGCAGCACCACCAGCAGGACCACGCCCATGGTCAGCAGCCGCATATGCGCGGCGCTGTCCAGCAGATGCGCCTTGACCGGCCCGTCCGACATGCCCGATGTCACCAGCTCCAGGAACCACAGCCCCATCGGTTCGACCTGCACCCAGAGGAACCAGATCAGGAACCCGCCCAGCACCGCGCCGAAGTTGTTGCCCGATCCGCCCACGATCACCATCACCCAGATCAGGAAGGTGTAGCGCAGCGGCTGGTAGGAGGCCGGCGTGAGCTGGCTGTCGAGCGTCGTCATCATCGCCCCCGCGATGCCGCAGATCGCCGAGCCGAGGATGAAGATCTGCAGATGCCGCCCGGTGACGTTCTTCCCCATCGCCTCGGCCGCCGTCTCGTTGTCGCGGATCGCGCGCATCATCCGCCCCCAGGGCGATTTCAGCGCCAGCTGCGCCAGCACCAGCAGCACCACCAGCACCACCGTGAACAGCCCGGCATAGAGCGTCTTGACCCAGAGCGTCGAGGCCGTCACCGGGTCGAGCCCCAGCCCCTGCGCGCGTTCGACGAAGCTGGCGGATTGCTGCAGGTTGATCTCGTAGGGCACCGGGCGGGGGATGCCAAAGACGTTCTTGACGCCGCGCGTCAGCCAGTCCTCGTTCTTCAGCACGGCGATGATGATCTCGGCGATGCCCAGCGTGGCGATGGCCATGTAATCGGATCTGAGGCCAAGCGCCGTCTTGCCGATGATCCAGGCCGCGCCCGCCGCCAGCAGCCCGCCCACCGGCCAGGCCATCAGGATCGGCAGGCCCAGCCCGCCCAGGTTGCCCGCCGAGGCCGGGTTGATCGCCTCGACCGCCGCGACCCCGCCGTCAAAGATCCAGCGGTAGACAAAGAACCCCGCGACCAGGATCGCCAGCGTCGCCAGGCCCCGGTATCGGGTCAGCCGCCTGAGCGCGACCGCCGCCAGCGCGATGACGCCCCCGGCAAAGATCAGCGCCGCCACGATGCGCCAGCCCCCGGCGGCCCAGGCCTCGGGGATCGGGGCGGTGCCGACCAGCACCGCCGCCAGCCCGCCAAGCGCGACAAAGCCCATCACACCCACGTTCAGCAGGCCCGCGAAGCCCCATTGCAGGTTCAGCCCCAGCGACATGATGGCCGAGACCAGGCCCATGTTCAGGATCAGCAGCGCCGAATTCCAGCTTTGCATCAGCCCGGTCGCCACGATCATCAGCGCCACCAGGCCAAACAGCATCGCGCCCCGCATCGTCCCTCTCATACCGATTTCCCCCGGAAGAGGCCGGTCGGCCGGAACAGCAGCACCACCAGAAGGATGACGAAACTGACCGCGAACTTGTAATCGGTCGACAGCAGCTGGACGAGGGCCGATGGCTCAAGGCTTTCGGGCAGCAGGTAGCCCAGCACCTTCTTCCAGGCATAGGTCACGGTGACCTCGGAAAAGGCGATGACGAATCCGCCCGCGATGGCGCCCACCGGGCTGCCCAGCCCGCCCACGATGGCGCTGGCAAAGATCGGCAGCAGGATCTGGAAATAGGTGAAGGGTTTGAACGACTTGTCCAGCCCGTAGAGCACGCCGGCCACGGTTGCCAGCGCCGCCACGATCAGCCAGGTCACGCGCACCACACGCTCGGGGTCGACGCCGGACAGCAGGGCCAGGTCCTCGTTGTCGGAATAGGCCCGCATCGACTTGCCGGTCCGCGTGCGGTTCAGGAACCAGAACAGCACCGCCACCACAAGGGCCGCGGTCACCAGCGTCAGCAGCTGTGTCGATTTCAGCGCCAGCCCCTCGTCCAGCCCCGACCATTGCTTGAATTCCCGGGCCGAGATCACGAAGCGGGCGCCATCGGCAAAGCTCTGATCGTCAGGCCCGATGATGAAGCGGACAAGGCCGTTCATGATGAACATCACCCCGATAGAGACGATCATCAGGATCACCGGTTTGGCCCGGACCTCCCGGTAAAAGCGATAGACGGCCCGGTCGGTCACCAGCACCATGACGGCACAGGCGGCGATGCCCACGGGCAGGGCCAGCAGCGCCGTCGGCAGCGGCCCCAGCGACACGCCCGCCGCCTGCAGCGCCCAGGTCACCAGGATGGTGATCGTGGTGCCAAAGGCCATCGTGTCGCCGTGGGCGAAGTTGGAAAACCGCAGGATGCCATAGACCAGCGTCACGCCAAGCGCGCCAAGCGCCAGCTGCGCGCCATAGGCCGAGGCGGGGATGATCACGAAATTCGCCAGCGCCACCAGCGCGTTGAGCAGGTCGGTCACTGGGTCACCTCGCAATGCAGGATCTCGATCTCGGCGCTTGGCGGCGCGCCGGTGCCGCTGTCGGTGATCTGGCGCAGCCACAGGGCGCTGTCCTCGCCGGTCAGGCTCAGCGCATGCAGGCGCCCGGGGCCCGGGCTCCAGGAAAAGGGCCCGATCCGCGACAGGGCGCGGGCCGGCATCGCCTGGCCCCGGTCGACGATCACGGTGTAATCGCCTGCGCCCTCGGCATCGGTCTCCATCGGCGCGATGGCGAAACGGACCGCCCCCTCCGCCGCCTCGCAGGCGCCGCCCCCCAGGCAGGAGGTGACGAACGCGCAATCCAGCATCAGCCGCGCCCCCTCGGCGGCGGCGCCCCCGGCCAGCAGGGCGCTCAGCAGCAGCCCCGCCACCAGCCCGCGCGGGGCAATGTGATCCCGCATGCCCCTCATCCGCCCAGGAAACTCCGCCGCACTTCGGGGTCCTCCAGCAGCTCGCGCCCGGTGCCGGTATGGGCATTGCGCCCCTGCACCAGAACATAGCCCTTGTCGGCGATCTCCAGCGCCTGGCGGGCGTTCTGCTCGACCATCAGGATCGGGATGCCGGTGCGCGCCACCTCGATGATCCGGTCGAACAGCTCGTCCATCACGATCGGGCTCACCCCGGCGGTCGGCTCGTCCAGCATCAGCACCTTGGGCCGCGTCATCAGCGCGCGCCCCACCGCCACCTGCTGGCGCTGCCCGCCCGACAGCTCGCCCGCCGCCTGGCGGCGCTTCTCCTTCAGGATCGGGAACAGGTCATAGACCTGCGCCATGGTCCCGCTGAAATCGTCGCGCCTGAGGAAAGCGCCCATTTCCAGGTTCTCCTCCACCGTGAGCGAGGGAAAGATGTTGGACACCTGCGGCACGAATCCCATGCCCTGCGCCACCCGGTCCTGCGGGCTGAGCGCCGAGATATCCTGCCCGTCCAGCCGCACCGCGCCGCCGCGCAGCTCCAGCATGCCAAAGACCGCCTTCATCGCGGTCGACTTGCCCGCGCCGTTGGGCCCGACGATGACGGCGATCTCGCCGCGCTCCACCGCCACGGTGCAGTCGTGCAGGATGTCCGGGCCCTTGCCATAGCCCCCGGTCATCGCATCGCCGATCAGGAAAGGCTCAGCCATCTTGGCGCGATCCGTTCTTCATCTCGTCAAAAATACTCCCGCCGGAGGCGTCCGGCCTCTGCCATTTGCGCCGCGTCAGGGGCAGGGCGCGGCGTCCCGATGCCACCCCGCCGGGCAAGCGCCGGGCACGGGCCTCCGAACCCTCAGCCCGCACCGGCCATCGCCTTGTTCTTGAGTCCGGTGCCCAGATAGGCCTCGATGACCCGCTCGTCGGACTTGATCTGCTCCAGCGTGCCCTCGGCCAGCACGCGGCCCTCGGCCATGCAGATCACCGGCTCGCAGAGGCGGCCGATGAAATCCATGTCATGTTCGATGACGACAAAGGTATAGCCGCGTTCCGCGTTCAGCCGCAGGATCGCGTCGCCGATGGTGTTCAGCAGGGTCCGGTTCACCCCGGCGCCAACCTCGTCGAGGAAGACGATCCGCGCGTCGACCATCATGGTTCGGCCCAGCTCCAGCAGCTTCTTCTGCCCGCCCGAGAGGTTGCCGGCCTTTTCATCCGCAAGGTGAGAAATGGTCAGGAAGTCCAGGACTTCATTGGCCTTTTCTGCCAGGGCGCGCTCTTCTGCCGCGATCCGGCCACGGCGGAACCAGGCGTTCCACAGGGTTTCGCCCGACTGTCCGCCGGGGACCATCATCAGGTTCTCGCGCACCGTCATCGACGCGAATTCATGCGCGATCTGAAAGGTGCGCAGCAGCCCCTTGTGGAACAGCGCGTGCGGCGGCAGGCCGGTGATATCCTCGCCCGCCATCGTCACCCGCCCGGACGTCGGTTCAAGAACGCCCGCGATCACGTTGAAAAGAGTTGTCTTTCCGGCGCCATTTGGTCCGATCAGCCCGGTGATCGAGCCTTCTCGGATGGTCAGGCTTGCGCCGTCGACCGCGTGGAAACCGCCAAAATGTTTGTGCACGTCATCGACAATGATCATGCATGTCCCCGCAGGGCGTCGCGCGTGTTGATCCCGCGTCCGGCCCGAAAGGGGCGGCCCGTTGCCGGACCGCCCGGTTTCATCCGATCAGCGATACTTGACCGTGGTGATCTTGCCGTCCTTGAAGACGATCTCGCGGTAGTTGCCCGCGCTTTCACCCGGTCCGATCAGTTCCACGGCGGTGGCGCCGACATAGTCGATATCCGTGCCCGCGGCGATCAGGTCCAGCGCCTTGCCCAGTTCGCCGGGATAGATCTTCTCGCCCGGGGCGTTGGCGACGTCCATCACCTTTTCCTTGTAGGCCGCCGGATCGGACGAGCCTGCCGCCTGCATCGCCAGCATGATCAGCGCCGCCGCGTCATAGCTTTCCGGCGTGAAGGGCGAGGTGCTGTCGAACTTGTCGCCCACCAGCTCGGCAAAGATATTCGCGCCTTCGCTGTCGGTGCCCGGGTGCTGGCCGGTCGAGCCGTCGATTTCCGAGCCGAAGTTCTCTTCCAGCTGGGTGCCGATCATCCCGTCGGGGAAGTGGAAGGTGTCGAAGGCGCCCGAATCCAGCGCCGCGCGCACGATGCCCGACCCGCCCTGGTCGACATAGCCGGCCACGACCAGCCGCTTGCCGCCGGCAGCGGCCAGCGCGCCGACTTCTGCCGAATAATCGGCCTTGCCGTCTTCATGCGCCGCGCTCAGCGTCACGGTGCCGCCCGCGGCCTCGAACGCCTGCTGGAAGCTGTCGGCCAGACCCTTGCCGTAATCGTTGTTGGTATAGGTCACGGCGACCTCGTCGATGCCCTGTTCCATCAGGATCTCGGTCATCACGACGCCCTGGCGCGCGTCGGAGGGCGCGGTGCGGAAGAACAGGCCATTGTCCTCGGCCTCCGACAGCGCGGGAGAGGTGGCGGAGGGCGAGATCATCACGATGCCGTTCGGCACGGCGACGTTGGACAGGATCGCCCCGGTGACGCCGGAACAGTCGGCGCCCACGATGCCCTTGATCCCGTCCGAGGTGATCAGGCGTTCGGCGGCAGCCGTGGCGGCGGCGGCGTCGACGCAGGTGCTGTCGGCGCGCACGGGGGTGACCGTGGCCCCGCCCATCAGCTTGCCGCTTTCGGTGACCTCGGCCATCGCCATCTCGGCCCCGGCGGCCATCGAGGGCGTGAGGCTTTCGATCGGGCCGGTGAAGCCGAGGATCACGCCCAGCTTGATTTCATCGCTATGGCTGGCGCTCATCGCGCTTCCCGCCATCAGAGCCGTCGCGGCCGAGGCCATCAGCAGCTTTTTCATCTGTCTTACTCCCTGTGTGGAACAGCTTTCCCTGGAAAAGCCTAAGCGGCGCCGAGAAAAAAGAAAAGCGGCGCGAAGGGGGTTCCCCTCACGGAAACTCTATCTGCCCGCAGGCTGACCGGGGCAGGGAACGCGCTAGGATTGGGAAGAGTTTGACCGGGAGACCTTCATGAACGCATTCAGACGCCGCCACCTCCTTGCCGCCTGTGCCGGGCTGCTCCTGTCCATTGGCGCGGGCCAGCAGGCCCTGGCGCTTGAGACCGCAACCGGCCCGGTGAGATTCGAAACCGTGGCGACGGGGCTGAACGGCCCGTGGTCCATCGGCTTCCTGCCCGGTGGCGCGGTGCTGGTGACCGAGAAGGGCGGCCGTCTCTGGCATATCGGGCCCGAGGGCGCGCAGCAGGTTGGCGGTGTGCCAGAGGTCGCGGTGACCGGGCAGGGCGGATTGCTCGACATCCTGATCCCGCGCGATTTCGCGCAGACCCGTCAGGTCTATCTGTCCCATGCCCGGCGGATGGACGGCGGGGCGGGCACCGCGCTGGCCGTGGGCCGCCTGTCCGAGGACGGCCGCGCCTTGCAGGACACGCGGGTCATCTTTGAGATATCGGCCGGGTCCTCCCGGGGCCAGCACTTCGGCTCGCGCCTGGCCGAGGGGGCGGATGGCAAGATCTACATGAGCGTCGGCGACCGCGGCGACCGGCCCGCCGCGCAGGATCTCGCGCGCCACAACGGCTCTGTCCTGCGGCTGAACCGGGATGGCAGCGTGCCCGGCGACAACCCCTTTGTCGGCACCGGCGGCGCGCGGCCCGAGATCTGGTCCTGGGGGCATCGCAACCCGCAGGGCATGGCGGTGGATGCTGCGGGGCAGCTCTGGGTCAACGAACATGGCGCCAAGGGCGGGGACGAGGTGAACCGCATCGACAAGGGCGCCAATTACGGCTGGCCGGTGATCGCCTATGGCCGGCATTATTCCGGCGCCAAGATCGGCGAGGGGCAGGCGAAGGCGGGGATGGCACAGCCGGTCTTTTACTGGGACCCGTCCATCGCGCCCTCGGGCATGACCTTCCATTCCGGCACGGGCCACCCCGCCTGGAAGGGCAATGCCTTCATCGGCTCGCTCAAGTTCGACTACATCGCCCGGCTGGCCGGATCCCCCCTGGCCGAGGTCGAGCGGATCGAAGCCCCCGAGACGGCGCGCGTGCGCGATGTGCGCGAGGGGCCGGACGGTGCGATCTGGTTCCTGTCGGAGGGCAATGGCGCGCTCTATCGCATGGTGCCGTGAACCCCGCTTGACGGCACCTCTGGGCACGGATAGCGCTGCGCCATGGCACGCGCACCCCTTCTCCAGCTCAACACGATCTCTCTCACCTTCGGGGGGGATCCCGTCTTTGACGACCTGTCGCTGGTGGTCCAGCCCGGCGACCGGGTGGCCCTGGTGGGGCGAAACGGGTCGGGCAAGTCGACGCTGATGAAGGTCATGGCCGGGCTGGTCGAGGCCGACAGGGGCGACCGCATCGTGACGCCCGGCACCTCGGTCGGCTACATGCAGCAGGACCCGGACATGTCCGGCTTTGCCACGCTGGGCGATTTCGCGACATCCGAGCTGGATCCCTCCGAGGCCTACAAGGTCGAGATGGCGGGCGAGGGGCTGAAGTTCGACCCGGCCCGCCCGGTCGAGACCGCATCGGGCGGCGAGCGCCGTCGCGCCGCCCTGGCCAAGCTGATGGCCGAGGCGCCCGAGCTGATGCTGCTGGACGAACCGACCAACCATCTGGACATCGAGGCCATCGGCTGGCTGGAGGAAGAGCTGAAGCAGACCCGCGCGGCCTTCATCCTGATCAGCCACGACCGCGCCTTTCTGCGGGCGCTGACCCGTGCGACACTCTGGATCGACCGGGGGCAGGTGCGGCGGCAGGAACTGGGGTTCGAGAATTTCGAGACCTGGCGCGACAAGGTCTGGGACGACGAGGATGCCGCCCGCCACAAGCTGAACCGCAAGATCAAGGCCGAGGCCCGCTGGGCCGTTGAGGGGATCAGCGCCCGGCGCAAGCGCAACATGGGCCGGGTGCGCAACCTGCAGGCCCTGCGCGAGGAACGCGCCGGCCAGATCCGCCGCCAGGGCACCGCCGCGATGGCGCTGGACAGCGGGCCGAAATCGGGCCGCAAGGTTGTCGAGGCCGAGGGGATTTCCAAGACCTACGGCGGCAAGACCATCGTTTCGGACTTCTCGATCAAGGTGAACCGGGGCGACCGGGTGGCCTTTGTCGGGCCGAACGGCGTGGGCAAGACGACGCTGATCAAGATGCTGATGGGCGAGGTCCAGCCCGACGGCGGCGCGATCCGCATGGGCGCGAACCTGCTGCCCGCGATCTTTGACCAGTCGCGCGCGGGCCTCAGCCCGGACCTGTCGCTGTGGGAGAACCTGACCGGCGACAAGGAGATGCGCGTCTCGGGCCAGGCCGATCAGGTCATGGTGCGCGGAGAGCCGCGCCACGTGGTCGGCTATCTCAAGGATTTCCTGTTCGACGAAGCGCAGGCCCGCGCGCCGGTCCGTTCGCTGTCGGGCGGGGAAAAGGCGCGGCTGCTGCTGGCCAAGCTGATGGCGCGGGAAAGCAACCTGCTGGTGCTGGACGAACCGACCAACGACCTGGATGTCGAGACGCTGGACCTGCTGCAGGAGTTGCTGGACGATTACGACGGCACCGTGCTGCTGGTCAGCCACGACCGCGATTTCCTTGACCGGGTCGCCGCGACCACCGTGGCGATGGAGGGCGACGGCCGCGCCACGGTCTATGCCGGCGGCTGGACCGACTACCGCGCCCAGCGGGGCGAGTCCGCAGCCCCCCTTGCCGCCGCCGCGCCCAAACCGGCCGCCGCGCCCCAACCCGCGGCGAAACCCGCGCCCAAGGCCAGGAAATCCGGCCTGTCCTTTACCGAGCAGCATCGCCTGAAGGAACTGCCGTCGCTGATCGACCGGCTGGGGGCCGAGATCGCCAAGCTGGAGGACTACCTGGCCGCGCCCGACCTCTATTCCCGCGAACCGGTGAAATTCGCCAAGGCGACCGAGGCCCTGGCCGAGCGCCAGCAGGCGCTTGCCGCCGCCGAGGAGGAATGGCTGGAGCTGGAGGAAAAGGCCGAGGCCGCGGGCTGACGCCCGTCGCTCCGTCAGTCGGGGTCGCGCATCAGGACCTTCTTCATCGACCAGGTCATCACCGCCACGGTCAGCAGGATCCGGTAGATGTGGTGCGTGGTCACGAAGGCCGGGTTGGCCTGCAGCGACAGGGCGATCAGCGCCATTTCCGTCACCCCGCCGGGCGAGAAGCTGATGAGCAGCACGTCAAACGGCTCTCCGGCCAGCGGATGCACGATGGCCGCGAAAAGGCCGCCGATGATCAGCATCGAGGCGACCGAGAGCGCGGACAGCCCCACACCCCGCATGATCAGCGCCGCGTTGATGCCGATGAACCGCGCGCCCAGGGTCGAACCGATGACAACCTGCGCGGCGCTGATCATCCAGCCCGGCACCTCGATCACCGCCAGCCCGGCGATGGTGACCACGGCCCCCACCAGCAGCGGGCCGACCAGCTGCCCGGCGGGCAGTTTCATCCAATGGCTGAAGACAAGCCCCGCGGCGGCCAGGAAGATCACCTCGGGCAGATGCTCCAGCCCAGCCTCGGCGCGCGACAGCGTCATGCCGCCCGCGCTGCCAACCGGGTGGCCGTACCAGATCGACAGGCCGATCGGCAGCATCGTCACCACGCAGATGATGCGCAGGAACTGCTGCATGGTGACCAGCCGCACATCGGCGCCCTGCTGTTCACCCAGCAGCATCGCCTCCATCAGCCCGCCGGGCGTGCCGCAGAAAAACGCCGTGGTGCGGTCATAGCCGCCAACCTTGCGAAAGATCAGGTAGTTGGTCCATTGCGCCAGAGGCACGAAAAGGGTCAACGCGATGAAGCTGTAGACCGCGTTGGTCAGCTCGACCAGCACCTCCCAGGTGACCTTGGCCCCGATGGTCACGCCGATCAGGGCGATGAAGGCGGCGCGGAACAGGTCGGGCGTCTTGTATGTCTCGGGCAGGGCGCGCGGAATGAAGACCGCGATGAAGCTGGTGGTCAGCAGCGAACCCAGCATCCACGGCAAGGGCAGCCCGATCTGCTTGGCGATCCATCCGCCGATGGCCCCGGTCGTCACCACAAGGGCCAGCGTCGGTAGCGTCGTTCTGAGGTCTGTCACGCGCTGTGTCTTTGCATCGCGGGCGGCACGCGGGCGCACCCGGTGAGGGAATCTGCGCACGGTATGCACCCGCATGCCGACAGTAGCAAGAGCGGGGGCAAGAGCAGTAGCAAGAGCAGGGGCAAGAGCGGGCCGCGAAATGCCGCTCCGCCGCCGGCACTACGGGCCGGGCGGCGGCGCCTTCCACATACCGGCGGGTTCGGGGGGGTGGCTCGACAATCCCGCGGCAGCGCGGCACTGCTGGGCTACCGGGGCCCCGACGGGCGCCGCGACCGCATTGATCCGTGAAAGCCCCTGACATGAGCGGCCGTTCGCCCTTCTTCGCCATTTTCCCCTCGATCGCATTGCCCATCTTCATCGCCCTGGTGGATCAGTCCGTCATCACCACGGCGATGCCCTTCGTCGCCTCGGAACTGGGCGAGGTCGCGCGGATCACATGGCCCGTCACCGCCTATCTTGTCGCCGCCGCCGTGGCCGCGCCGATCTATGGCCGGCTTGGCGACATGTACGGGCGCAAGCGCCTGATGGCGGTGGGGCTGCTCATCTCGACCCTCGGCAGCATCAGCTGCTTCATGGCCGGCTCGATGACGATGCTCACGGCGACGCGGGTGCTGCAGGGGCTGGGCGCGGGCGGGCTGATGTCGCTGTCGAGCGCGCTCATGGGGCAGGCGGTCGGGCCGCGCGAGAGGGGCAAGTACCAGGCCTATATCGCCACCGTGGCTGTGACGGCGAATTCGCTGGGCCCGGTGATCGGCGGGTTCCTGACGGAACACTTCGGCTGGCGCAGCATCTTCCTGCTCAACCCGATTCTCGTCGCATTGGCGCTGGTGCTGCTGATGCGGTTGAAGCTGACCAACGCCCCCAGCGAAAAGAAGGGGATCGACCTGCTGGGCGCGGTGTTCCTCGCCATCGCCTTTACCTCGCTGGTGGTGGCCATCGACGCGCTGCGCCACGGCGACTCGCCGCCGGTGGGCCGCCTCGCGGTGGTGAGCACGATCCTGGCCCTGGCGGTCGCGGCGCTGGTCTGGTGGGAACGCCGGGTGCCCACGCCGCTGCTGCCGCGCCAGGTCTTTGCCAACCCCTCGATCCGCCGGTCCAACGCGATGGCCCTGTGCCAGGGGGCGCTGATGCTGGGCCTCTATGCGCTCTTGCCGGTCTACCTGAGGGTGACGCTGGGCATCTCGGCCTCCGAGATCGGCACCGCGATGGTGCCGATGGTGGGCGCGACGGCCATCGGCGCCACGATCACCGGGCGCATGGTCTCGATGACCGGGTGGACGACGCTGTTCCCGGGGGTCGGCTTTTCGATGCTGGCGGCGCTGTTGCTGCTCTTTGGTCTGCTGGCCCCCGACCTGGGCCGCACCGGTCTGGCGATCTGGTTCACCTGCACGACGATCTGGCTGGGCACGGTGATGCCGACGGTGCAGATCATCGTGCTGGCCGAGGGAGAGCCGCAGGATTTTGGCGCCATCACCTCGGTCACGCAGCTCTCGCGCTCGCTGGGCGCGGCGACGGGCACGGCCATCGTGCCGGTGATCATGCTGCTGACCCCGGGGCTGGGGGCCGAGACGCTGCAGAACCTGCTGGACGGCGCGGGTGGCGACCCCGAGGTGGCGAAACCGGCCTTCCGCAACGCATTTGTCGCGCTGGCCCTGATCGCGGCCCTGGGGGCCACATTCGCGGCCCGTGTGCCGCGCCGGTCGATCTGATGTCAGGAGGGGTGGCCTGGAGCGGGTGAAGGGAATCGAACCCTCGTCGTCAGCTTGGGAAGCTGCTGCTCTACCATTGAGCTACACCCGCAACGCCGCGCGAGAGGTATGCCAAGCCCGCGATCCGGTCAAGCCCTTCTGCGGCGCCTGCGCCCGCCGCCCTCGCCATCGCCGCCCATGTTGAAGGACACGCCCGGCAGGGTGACCGCCGTGGCGAGGTTCGGGAAGGGATCGCTGGCGTGGGGAATGGCGCTGGCGGCCACGAAATGCTCTTGAAACCGGGGCGCGATGGCGGTTTCCACCTTGGTGATCTCGCGCACCTGGGTTTCGATCCGGGCCCGCGCGGCGCGGTTGCACAGCGCGATGCGCGCGCCGGTCCCGGCGGCGTTCCCGGCGGTGACGACCTTGTCCAGCGGCACGTCGGGGATCATGCCCAGCACCATCGCGTGCTTTGGCGAGATATGCGCGCCAAAGGCCCCGGCCAGGACCACGCGGTCCACCGTCTCGGCCCCCATCTCGTCCATCAGCAGCCGTGCCCCGGCATAGAGCGCGGCCTTGGCCAGCTGGATCGCGCGGATGTCGCCCACGGTGACGGTGATGCGCGGGCCGCCCTCGGCGGTGGCATCGTGGATCAGGTAGGAGTGGGTGCGCCCTTCGGCAAAGCAGCGCTCCGTCCCGGTCTGCGCGGCCGATCCGATCAGGCCCGAGGCGTCGAGCAGGCCGGCCATGCGCATCTCGGCCACCGCCTCGATGATGCCCGAACCGCAGATGCCGCTGATGCCGGTCTGGGCGGTGGCGGCGTCAAAGCCGTCTTCGTCGGACCACAGATCGCAGCCGATGACGCGGAACCGGGGTTCCTTGGTCACCGGGTCGATGCGGATACGCTCGATGGCGCCGGGGGCGGCGCGCTGGCCGCTGGAGATCTGCGCACCCTCGAAGGCCGGGCCTGTGGGCGAGGAACAGGCGAGCACCCGTTCGGTATTGCCCAGCAACAGTTCCGCATTGGTTCCGACGTCGACGATCAGCACCAGGTCCTTGGATTTCTCCGGCTCTTCGGACAGGGCGACCGCGGCGCAGTCGGCGCCCACGTGGCCCGCGATGCAGGGCAGGATATAGGTTTGCGCCCGGGGGTTTATGGCGTGAAGTTCAAGTTCCCTCGACGGCAGGGTGAGCGAGGAGGACGAGGTCAGCGCAAAGGGCGCCTGACCCAGTTCCACCGGATCCAGCCCCAGCAGAAGGTGGTGCATCACCGGGTTGCAGACGATCACGGTTTCCACGATCAGCGCCGGGTCGATCTTGCCTTCGCCCGCGATCTCGGTGGCCAGGGTGTTCAGCGCCTCGCGCACGGCGGCGGTCATCTCGACCTCGCCGCCGGGGTTCATCATCACGTAAGAGACGCGCGACATCAGGTCTTCGCCAAAGCGGATCTGCGGGTTCATCACCCCGGCCGAGGCGATGACCGCCCCGGTGTCCAGGTCGCACAGATGCGCCGCGATGGTGGTGGAGCCAAGGTCGATCGCCAGCCCGAACAGCCCGCCTTCATGCAGGCCCGGCCAGATCTCGGTGATCCGCGAGGGGCCGCCGTGATGGTCCGCAAAGACGGCGACGGTGACTTTCCAGTCGCCCTTGCGCAGCGCCTTCTGCAGTTTCGCCAGAAGCGTAAGATCGGCCTGTATGTCCTTGATATTCCACTGTTCTTCCAGTGCCGCGGCCAGGCGTTCGAAATCGCCCGACGGCTCGTGCATGTCGGGCTCGGCCACTTCGACATAGTAAAGGCGCGTGGCGGCATCCATCACGATGTCGCGCACCGTGGCCTCCTTGCGCACGACCTGGCGGTGGACCTGGCTTTCGGGCGGCACGTCGATCACCACATCGGCCTGGATCGTCGCCTGACAGCCCAGCCGGCGCCCCTTCTTCAGGCCCCGGACACGGTCGTACCGCGCCTCGACCGCGTTCCATTCCGTCAGCGCATCCTCGCGCACCGTGACGCCGTGTTTCGGGAAATCGCCGTAAGAGGGCGTGATCTGGCATTTCGAGCAGATGCCCCGGCCGCCGCAGACCGAATCGAGGTCGACGCCCAGCTGGCGCGCGGCGCTCAACACCGGCGTGCCGGCCGGGACGCGCCCACGCTTGCCCGAAGGGGTAAAGATGACGAGAGGATCCTGTGCCATGTCTTTCGCATTCCGCCTGTTTGACCCGGAGCATAGGCCGTGGGACAGAAAGCGAAAGGGCAGGAAGCGGCAAAAGCCGGCTGGCGGGCGGCAGGCGGGGCCGGTGGCGCCCTCAGAACCGCATGGTGAGCGTGCCGGGCGCCGATTCGAGGGAAATTCGGGCACCGCGTTCATTCAGCACCGCAGGCAGCAGGGCGAACTGCACCTGGGCGGGCAGCACCTCGGCCGGGCGGGCAGGATCCGCGAGCGACTCCCACAGGTGGGGGGCGGGGCGGTGGAACTCGGCAGGGCCGGAAACCTCCCATCCCGAGGTCTCGGCCGACTGGGTGACACTCACCGTGCCACCATGCGGCATGGCGGATTCAAAGCATTGAAGGGCAAGGAATATTTCCTGCACCCGGTCGCGTTGAAGGTCGGCCGTCGGGGTCCAGTCGAACTGCACGCGGGCCCCGGCGCAGAGATCGTCGAGGATCGAGGCGATCTCACCCCGGCGGATCAGCTGGTTCTGCCCGGCCAGGCCAAAGGCGATGCGCAGGAAGCGGATGCGCGCATTGGCATTGCCCACCGATTCCGAGATCAGCGCCAGTTCCGGCGTGACGGGGCGCCCTTCGAGCGAGAGCAGTTCCAGCCCGTTGCTGATGGCGCCGATGGGCGAAATCAGGTCGTGGCAGATCCGGGACCCTATGAGGGACGCAAGATTATGGTTAGACTGCCACATGATATTCCTTTCATGCCCGGGACACCCGGGGGGGCCTTCATGGATGATCTCAACTCGCTACTCGAACCCGGCATGCGTGTCAGACATCCTGGCCAGCCCGATTGGGGCCTGGGGCAGGTTCAATCAAACATCGGGGGCAAGATCACTGTCAACTTTCCAGAAGCGGGCAAGGTGGTGATCGACGGATCCCGGGTGCATCTCCTTCCGGTTTTTGAACCATGATAATGGTTTCGGAAGGGTTAACGCCGGCGCGGAAGATCGCGGATGCCCTCGGGTGCGGCAGGGATTGCCATGCCGGCGGGCGTTTCCTAAAAGCCGCGCAGCGATGAGCAACGGCCGGGGCCAGATGCAGCCGAAAGCGAAACCACAGGCGGCGCCCGCGTTCACGGTGCGGCTGGCCCGGGACGGGGCCGACCTGGAGGGCGCGCAGCGCCTGCGCTACCGCGTCTTTGTCGAAGAGCTGGGTAGCGACGGGCCGATGGTCGATCACGCCGCGCGGCTGGAACGCGATCGCTTCGACGCGCATTTCGACCACCTGATCCTGATCGACGAGGACAGCGACGCGCCCGATGCCCGCGACCGCGTGGTGGGCGTCTACCGCCTGCTGCCTTCGGACCGGCTGGCCGAGGTCGGACAGTTCTATTCCGAAAGCGAATACGACCTCTCGGTGCTCAAGGCCTCGGGCCGGCGGCTGCTGGAGCTGGGGCGCTCCTGCCTGCTGCCCGATTATCGCGGCGGCATGGCGATGTGGCATCTGTGGAACGCGCTGTCGGCCTATGTGGCCGAGCGCGGCATCGAGGTTCTGTTTGGCGTGGCCTCGTTTCACGGCACCGAGGTGGAGCGGCTGGCCGGGCCGCTGTCGCTGCTGCACCACCGCCACCTGGCCCCGCCGGACCTGCGGGTGCGCGCGCAGCCGGATCACTTCCAGCGGATGGACCTGGTGGCCGAGGAAGCGCTCGACCGCCGGGCGGCCATGCTGGCGGTGCCCGCGCTGATCAAGGCCTATCTGCGCCTTGGCGGATTCGTGGGCGAGGGCGCGTATGTCGATCACGATTTCAACACCGTGGATGTCTGCCTGGTGCTCGATACCGCGCGGATGAACGAGACGCAGCGCGCGATCTATTCCCGGGGGCTGAACGGCTGATGCAGGCCTGGACGTCCGGAGACGAGCCGCAGCCGGCGCGGCCCGGCCTGGCCGGGCGCATCCGTTTCTGGGCGCGCGCGCTGCCGGCGGGGGCGATGATCTTTGGCGGGCTGGGCCTGCTGCTGGTGCTTCGCCTGTTTGAACGGCTGTTCTGCGGGCAGCAGCGCCCGGTGACCGGGCGGCTGGTGCAGCTGGTCTGCAAGGGGTTCTACCGCATCATCGGGATGGAGTTCCGGGTGACGGGCCAGCCGATGCCCGAGGGGGGCGCGGTGGTGGCCAACCATGCCTCGTGGCTGGACATCTTTACCCTGAACGCGGCGCAGCGGATCTATTTCGTGTCCAAGGCCGAGGTGGCGGGATGGTTCGGCATCGGCTGGCTGGCCCGGGCGACCGGCACGATCTTCATCAACCGCGACCGGCGCGAGGCGCGCTCGCAGACCGAGGTCTTTCGCGAGCGGCTGTCGCTGGGGCACCGGCTGCTGTTCTTTCCCGAGGGCACCTCGACCGACGGGATGCGGGTGCTGCCGTTCAAGACGACGCTGTTTGCCGCCTTCTTCGAACCGGCGCTGCGCCAGACGCTTTTCGTGCAGCCGGTGACGGTGGTCTACCATGCGCCGGAGGGCGAGGACCCGCGGTTCTATGGCTGGTGGGGCGACATGAGTTTCGGCGCGGCGCTGGTCAAGGCGCTGTCCCAGGCGCCCCAGGGCCGGGTGGAGGTGATCTGGCATCCCCCGCTGCGGGTGGCCGATTTCGCGGACCGCAAGGCGCTGGCCGCCCGGGCCGAGGCCGTGGTGCGCGGTGGCATGCCCGCAGAGCGGCGGATCACATGAGGCTAGAGACCGCGAAGCGGCGGATCGCCTGATGCCAGAAGCCACGGAGCGGCGGATCGCCTGAGGCCAGAGGCCGCGGAGCGGCGGATCACTTGTGACCCGTATCCGCGCGGGGCTCAGCCCAGCGGGGCGGTGAGCTGGGCGAGGGCGGCGCGCGGGTCCTCGGCATCCCAGATCTCGGCGCCGAGGCCGAAGAAATCGGTGATCGGGGCGAGGCGTTCGATGGCGGCGAGATCCAATGCGCCCTCGGCCACCACGGGCAGTTCGATCATCTCGGACCACCACTGGAACAGCTCGTCCTGCGCCGTCTCGCCGCCGGCCAGGGCGGTGGCGCCGATGGGGCCGAAGGCGATGTAGTCGCAGCCCGCTTCGCCCGCGTTGATGCCTTCGTGCCGCGAGGCGGCGCAGAAGCTGCCGACAATGGCATCGGGGCCAAGCGCCTTGCGCGCCTTGCGCACCGAGCGGGCGCCGTCGACCAGGTGCACACCGTCGAGGCCCAGCCGGTCGGCCAGGACAAAATGCGTGTCGATCACCAGCGCCACGTCGCGGGCATGGGTCACCTCGCGCAGGGCATCGGCGGCCCGGCAGATGCGATCCTCGTCCCTAGTGGCCAGCGCCAGGCGGACGCAGGCGATCTCTTGCGCGTCGAGCAGGGCGGCGAGGGTCGAGGGGAAATCCGACAGGTCGAAATCGGGCGGAGAGATCAGGTAGATCTGCGGGGTCTCGGTTTCGGCCATGGGGTGCGGGTCCTCTTGTCTTCGCGGTGCTATACAGCCTGCGCAACGGCGGGAAAAGGGGGTGGCGGAGGCGCTGCCTCCGCCCGGGTCAGGGGGGCTGTCTGCCCCCCTCTTGCGCCTTTGGCGCAATTCACCCCCCGAGGATATTTCCGGCCAGAGGAAGCAGGCGGGTTGCGCCTTGTTCCCCGGGGGGAGCGTGGTATGAGGCCCAAAGTCTGATCGGGAGAATGGTATGGCGCAGCCTGTGTTTGTCCTGGTGCGGCCGCAGATGGGCGAGAACATCGGCGGCGCAGCGCGGGCGATGTGGAATTTCGGGCTGGACCGGATGCGGATCGTCGATCCGCGCGACGGCTGGCCGAACCAGAAGGCCGTGGCGATGGCGAGCGGTGCAGGGCGGCTGCTGGATCACGCCGGGATCTGCGCCGATACCGCCGAGGCGGTGGCGGATTGTTCCTATGTCTTTGCCACGACGGCGCGGGGGCGGGGGCTGACCAAGCCCGTGGTCACGCCCGAGCGCGCGATGGAGATGGCGCGCGAGAAGATCGCGGGCGGCGAGAAGGTGGCCGTGCTGTTCGGGCCCGAGCGGGCGGGGCTGGAAAACGACGACATCGCCCGGGCCAATGCCATCGTCTCGGTCCCGGTGAACCCGGAGTTCGCCTCTCTCAACCTGGCACAATGCGTCCTGCTGACGGCCTATGAATGGCGCCGGCAGGGGGTGGAGGTCGTGCCGGAACGGGTGGAGCTGGCCGGCGCCGACTGGGCGAGCCAGGTCGAGATGGAGAAGCTGGCGCAGCATTACGAGGCGCGGCTGGAGACGGCGGGCTTCTTCTTTCCCGAAACCAAGGCCGAGGGGATGAAGCTGAACCTGCGCAACCTCTGGTCCCGGATGCCGCTGACCCGGGCGGATGTGCAGATGCTGCACGGGGTCCTGCGTCAGATGGTCCGGTGGAAGGAACGCGGCGACTAGCTTGCCCATCCCCGCCGCCGGGCATAGGTTTCGCGCCGAACGGAGGGCGCCATGAGCCAGAAACGCAGCATTTTCGAAGAGGTCGGCGATGCGCCCAAGGCGCAGGTCCAGACCGGGGTGATCGACCGGGCCCGGCGCGGGTCGCGCGGGGCGGTGCGGATCTGGCTGATGATCCTCTTTGCCATGGTCGCGGTGATGATCGCGGTTGGCGGGCTGACCCGGCTGACCGACAGCGGGTTGTCGATCACCGAGTGGCGGCCGCTGACCGGCGCGCTGCCGCCGATGAGCGAGGCCGACTGGCAGGCCGAATTTGCCCGCTACCAGACGATCCCGGAATTCCAGTTGCAGAACAAGTGGATGGAGCTGGCCGATTTCAAGCAGATCTACTGGTGGGAATGGGGCCACCGTCAGCTGGGCCGCGCCATCGGACTGGTCTGGGCGCTTGGCTACCTGGGGCTCTGGGCGCTTGGCAAGGTGCCGGCGGGCTGGCACCGGCGGCTGATCCTGATCGGCGCGCTTGGCGGGCTGCAGGGCGCCGTGGGCTGGTGGATGGTTTCCTCGGGGCTGAAGGGAACGATGCTGGATGTCGCCTCCTACCGGCTGGCGACGCACCTCGGCCTTGCCTTCATCATCCTGGGTTTCATCGCCTGGTATGTCTTCCTGCTGGGGCGCGACGAGCGCGACCTGATGCAGGCCCGCCGCGCGAAGGAGGCGCGGCAGTTCGGCGTGGCCACCGGGTGGATGCATTTCGCCTTTCTGCAGATCCTGATCGGGGCGCTGGTGGCGGGGATCGACGCCGGGCGCAGCTATACCGACTGGCCCACCATCGGCGGGGGCTGGCTGCCGCCGGACCCCTTCCTGCTGGAACCGGCCTGGCGCAACTGGCTGGAGAACCCCGGGCTGGTGCAATTCGTGCACCGCTGCACCGGCTACCTGCTGTTCCTGTACGGGATCATGGCACTGCTGCGCGGCCGCCGCTCGGCGCATGGCACCACGCGGACGGCCTTTACCGCCGCCTTCGTCGCGCTGCTGGGGCAGGTGATGCTTGGCATCTACACGGTGATGACGGGCGCGCCCTGGCAGGTGGCCATCGTGCACCAGGTGCTGGCCGTGGTGGTCTGGGTGCTGATCCTGCGGGCGCGCTTCCTGTCGGCCTATCCGATTGCAACCTCCATCCGGGGACGATGACATGAGCGCACTTGACGAGCTGCTGGCCTATCAACGCGACACCGAGGCGCTGGCGCAGATCGCCGGGCGGCTGGGGTGGGACCAGGAAACCATGATGCCGCGCGGCGCCGCCGACCAGCGGGGCGAGGAGATGGCAGCGATGGAGGGCATGCTGCATGCCCGGCGTACCGATCCCCGCCTGGGCGCATGGCTGGCCGCGCTGGAAGGCGCCGAGCTGGACCCCGTGGCGGCGGCCAAGCTGCGCCACATCCGCCGCTCCTTTGACCGGGCGACCCGCGTGCCGGCGCGGCTGGCGGCCGAGATCGCCCGCGTGACCTCGGTCAGCCAGGGCAAATGGGCCGAGGCGCGGGCAGCGGACGATTTCGCGGCCTTTGCCCCGGTGCTGGCCAAGGTCGTCGCGCTGAAGCGCGAGGAGGGGCAGGCCCTGGCGGCAGGCGGCGACGTCTATGACGCGATGATCGACGACTACGAACCCGACATGACCGCCGCGCAGCTGGACGCCATGTTCGGCGAGATGCGGCCCCGTCTGGTGGCCCTGCGCGAGGCGATCCTGGACAAGCCGATGCCCGACGGCCTGACCGGCAGCTTTCCGGAAGAGGCGCAGATGGCCCTGTCGCGGCGGCTGGCCGAGACCTTTGGCTATGATTTCACCCGGGGGCGGATCGACAAGGCAGTACATCCGTTTTCCAGCGGGTCGGGCAGCGATGTGCGGATCACCACGCGGACCAGCCCGGCGGATCCGTTCAACTGCTTCTATTCGACGATCCACGAGGTGGGCCATGCCTGCTATGAACAGGGGATCGACCCGGATTATGCGCTGACCCCGCTGGGCAGCGGCGTGTCGATGGGCGTGCATGAAAGCCAGAGCCGGATTTACGAGAACCAGCTGGGCCGGTCGCGCGCCTTTACCGGCTATCTCTACCAGCAGATGCAGCAGGCCTTTGGCGACCTGGGGGTGAGCGGCGCCGATGCGTTTTACGCCGCGGTGAACCGGGTGCAGAAGGATTACATCCGGACCGAGGCGGACGAGGTGCAGTACAACCTGCATATCATGCTGCGCTTCGACCTGGAAAAGGCGCTGATCTCGGGCGACTTGGCCGTCGCGGATCTGGAGGGCGCCTGGAACGAGCGGTTCGAGCGCGATTTCGGCTATGCCGTGCCGCGTGCCTCGCTTGGCTGCCTGCAGGATGTGCATTGGTCGGTGGGGCTGTTCGGCTACTTCCCGACCTATTCGCTGGGCAATGTCTATGCGGGCTGCCTGCATGCCGCCCTCAGGCGGGATGTGAGCGACCTGGACGCCCAGCTGGCCCGGGGCGACACCGGTCCGGCCACTGCCTGGCTGCGCGAGCGGGTGCAGCGCCACGGCGGGCTGATGACACCGCAAGAGGTCATCACCCAGGCCTGCGGGCATGCGCCCTCTGCCGGGCCGCTGCTGGATTACATCGAGGCGAAGTTCACCGGGCTTTACGCCCTCTGACGCCGACAGAAAAAAGGACCGACCCTGAGGGCCGGTCCAAGTCGGAAGGGTTTGACGGGGTAGAAACGTCAAGCCACCAAGACCCGGCGCAGGCATCCCCCGTCGGGGACACAAGTACCGGATACTCATGACCCCGCGGATGCGTCAGCTAACGGGGCCACAACTCGAAGGAGACATGCAGGACATGTCTCAATCTGAACAACACACGCAATGGTAGATCACAAGACGGTGCCGTATTCAAGGACAATATCCGCGATAAGCGGATTTCGACCGTCGATCCGTCATCAATAGATGACTCTCAGAGATCACTTGTCGCGTTGAACTGGGCAATCACCCAGTCGGCCACGGCGCGCAGCAGCGGGTCCTTGCGCCGGGTCTCGTGGAAGCAGAGGTACATCTGGCTTTCGATGTCCCGGCTTTCGGGGTCGAACTTCTCCAGCCCCTCTTCGCGGGTCGCGGCGACATTGGGCATCAGGCCGGGCAGGCGGGTGGATTTCACCATGTTCGCAACCTCATGCAAGGTTTCGACACGGAAATAGGGATCGCCCCCGCCCATGATCTCGCGTGCCTTCTGCATCGGCGGCTGCGGCTCGTGCGCACGGTTCAACCCGATCCAGATGCCCGTTCGCGGACTGTCGGGATAGCAGAAGACATTCATCCGCATCCGGCCCACATTGCGCACCACGAGGCGGCCCTGGGTGGGGCGTACGGGCACCACGATCATGTCGTTCTCGCCCAGGGCCTCGGTGAACATCTGCGAGTTGAACACCATCGAGACATTCGGCCAGTCGACCAGAAACTGATTCAACGCGGGGTAGAGAACGTAGGTCGAAATCGCCGGCGGGCAACCGATGGTGATGGTGCCCGAACTCGGCTGGTCCTGGTCGCTCTTGGCGTTCAGGTAGGTGACGATCTCGTTCTCGAAATTGGTGGCGCTCTCGATCAGGTCCGATATCGCCTCGTTGGCGACCCAGCCCTCGGGCGTCTTGACGAAGAGGTCGAAGCCCAGGGCCTCGCCCAGCCGGCCAAGACGGCGCGACACGGTGGCGGGGTTGGTGTCGAGCAGGCGGGCGGCGGCACTCATGCTGCCGGTCTTGTGCACCGCGATCAGGTAGCGCAGGTCGTCCCAGTTCTTCATTCGGCCCGTGTCCTCGGTTCAGGCCGGGGCGGCCCGGGCAGGGCCGTCCCGTATTGCGCGCCGGACAGGGCCGCCCGGGCCTCAGGCCTCGGGGGCGCTGCCATCGGCTTCGGTCCCGTCCTCTTCGGACTGGTCCGCGATGCGGGCGACCGAGACGACAAATTCCCCGGCGCCGGTGTTGAACACCTTGACCCCGCCGGCGCTGCGCGAGCGGAAGGAGATCCCGTCGACCGGCACACGGATCGATTGCCCGCGCGAGGTGGCCAGCATGATCTGGTCGTCCATCTCGACCGGGAAGGCGGCGATGATCTGGCCGGTGCGCATGGATTTCTCCCAGGCGGTCACGCCCATGCCGCCCCGTCCGCGCAGCGGGTAATCGTGGGACGACGAGATATGGCCCGCGCCGCCCGCGGTCACCGTGACGATCAGCGTCTCGGCGGCCGACATCTGGGCATAGCGTTCCTGGCTCAGCGGCATGTCCGCATTGCCTTCCTCGTCATCCTGCGTCTGTTCGACGTCGCCCGCCATCGCGCGGCGCATCTTGAGGTACGAGGCACGCTCGTCGCTTTCCGCCACGAAGGTCGGCAGGACGAACATCGAGGTGACCTCGTCGTTCTCGTTCAGCCGGACACCCCGCACGCCGGTGGAGTTGCGCGAGTTGAACACCCGCACGTCATCCGCCCGGAACCGGATCGCACGGCCGGACTGGGTGAAGAGCATCACGTCGTCCTCGGCCCCGCAGATCGCGGCGTTGATCAGGCGCCAGCCATCGGCCTCGCCCTCGAACTTCATCGCGATCTTGCCGTTGCGCATGACATTGGTGAAATCCGACAGCGCGTTGCGCCGCACCGTCCCGGCGGAGGTCGCAAAGACGATCTGCAGATCGCCCCATTCCTCCTCGGGCCGGTCGACGGGCATGATCGCCGCGATCGAGACACCCGTCGGGATCGGCAGGATGTTCACGATGGCCTTCCCGCGCGAGGTCCGCCCGCCAAGCGGCAGGCGCCAGGTCTTGAGCTTGTAGACCATCCCGTCAGTGGTGAAGAACAGCAGCTGCGTATGGGTATTGGCGACGAAGAGCGTGGTGACCACGTCGTCATCCTTCAGATCGCCGCCCGACAGCCCCTT
Source organism: Pseudooceanicola pacificus (assembly GCF_009789075.1). Taxonomy (GTDB): domain Bacteria; phylum Pseudomonadota; class Alphaproteobacteria; order Rhodobacterales; family Rhodobacteraceae; genus Pseudooceanicola; species Pseudooceanicola pacificus. The sequence continues at coordinate 504,304 of NZ_WNXQ01000002.1, read as the reverse complement.
GCCGCCACGCCGCTGCGCGCGGTAATCGGCCAGCGGGGTGCGCCGGATATAGCCGCCCTGGGTGACGGTGACGACCATGTCCTCACGCTCGATGAGGTCCTCGTCCTCCATGTCGCCCGCCCAGTCGACGATTTCGGTCCGGCGGGGAACGGCAAAGAGCTCCTTCACCTCGCGCAGCTCGTCGCTGATGATGGCCATGATCCGCTCGCGCGAGCCGAGGATTTCCAGATACTCGCGGATCTTGCCCGCCAGCTCCTGCAGCTCGTCGGTGACCTCCTGCACGCCCAGCTGGGTCAGGCGCTGCAGGCGCAGGTCCAAGATGGCGCGGGCCTGGGTCTCGGACAGGTTATAGGTCCCGTCCTCGTTCATCCGGTGGGTCGGGTCGTCGATCAGCTTGATGTATTCGGCAATCGACAGCGCGGGCCAGCGCCGGGTCATCAGCTTTTCGCGCGCTTCGGCAGCATCGGCCGAGGCGCGGATGGTGGCGACCACCTCGTCCACGTTCGACACGGCCACGGCCAGACCGCAGAGCACATGGCTGCGCTCGCGCGCCTTGCGCAGCTCGAACGCGGTGCGGCGGGCGACGACCTCTTCGCGGAACTGGATGAAAGCCGACAGGAAACCGTAGAGCGTCAGCGTCTCGGGCTTGCCGCCGTTCAGCGCCAGCATGTTGCAGCCGAACGAGGTCTGCATCGGCGTGAAGCGCCAGAGCTGGTTCAGCACCACATCCGGCGTCGCGTCGCGCTTGAGCTCGATCACCACGCGCACGCCGGCACGATCGGATTCGTCCTGCACATGGGCGATGCCCTCGATCCGCTTCTCGCGGACATGTTCGGCGATCTTCTCGATCATCACCGCCTTGTTCACCTGATAGGGAATCTCGTCGATGACGATGGCGTAGCGGTCCTTGCGCAGCTCTTCCACATGGGTCTTGGAGCGCACGATGACGCTGCCGCGCCCTTCGAGATAGGCCTTCCGCGCGCCAGAGCGGCCCAGCATGATGCCGCCGGTGGGGAAATCGGGGCCGGGGACGTACTGGATCAGCTCCTCGACCGACAGGTCGGGATTCTCGATCAGCGCCAGGGTGGCATCGACCACCTCGCCCAGGTTGTGGGGCGGGATGTTGGTCGCCATGCCGACGGCGATGCCGCCCGCGCCATTGACCAGCATGTTCGGGAATCGGGCCGGCAGGACGGTGGGTTCGCGGTCCTTGCCGTCGTAATTGTCCTGGAAGTTGACGGTGTCCTTGTCGATATCCGCCAGCATGTAGGCCGCCGCCTTGGCCATCCGCACCTCGGTGTAACGGAAGGCCGCGGCCTTGTCCCCGTCCATCGAGCCGAAGTTGCCCTGACCGTCGAGCAGGGGCAGCGACATGGAAAAGTCCTGCGCCATCCGCACCAGGGCGTCATAGATCGCCGAGTCGCCATGCGGGTGGTACTTGCCCATGGCATCCGCCACCGGGCGCGACGACTTGCGATAGGACTTGTCGTGCGTGTTGCCGACCTCGTGCATGGCATAGAGGATGCGCCGGTGCACAGGTTTTAGGCCGTCCCTCAGATCCGGGATGGCGCGCGCCACGATCACGCTCATCGCGTAGTCGAGGTAAGAGGTGCGCATCTCGTCGGTGATCGAAACCGACGGGCCCCGATAGGCCGATGCCGGTTTTTCGTCTTCGTTTTCAGGGGGTTCGGGCGTATCGTTCAACTTGTCGGCCTTGTCCTGAAGGGGAACTACATCTAGGTCCCGGAGTTATAGCACCGCCAATATCCGGGGTGCAATGTCGCAAGGCCAGAGTTGTTGGCAGCCGGGCGCGCATGCTGCCAACATATTGTTCTTGTTGAAATTTTTCTGGCCGAAAGCATCCTGTTGTTACAGGTACACGATCAGAGGTGCAATATGCAGACAAGCGCAACGGAACTGATGCTCAAGGGCTATGGGCTGACCACCGCGGAATTCACCTATCACATGCCGGATTTCGCCCATGTGCTGAACACCTTCGTCTGGCAGGATTACGACATCGCGCCGGACCATCCGCGGCTCTTCAAGTTCATCGAATTCTGGCAGAACGAGATCGAGGGCCCGCTGCATTCCGTCCGCTTCACGCACCGCAAGGAGATCTCGCCGGGCCGCTGGCGCAACGTGGTGGGGGAATTCACCTACCACTGAGGGCGCGCGGACCATCCGGCCGGGCGGGGGGCGCTGCCCCCGCCGCAGGCTGCGCCTGCGACTCCCCCGGGATATTTCCGGCCAGAGGAAGCTGGGGAGGCCGATCCCGGCTTCATCTCGTTCAAAATACTCCCGCCGGAGGCCTCCGCGCCCTCAGCTCTCGTCACGCTTGGCGGGGACCCCGTAGAGTTCCAGCTTGTGCCCCAGCAGGCGATAGCCGAGGCGCTTGGCGATGCGCTCCTGCAGCTCCTCGATCTCGGGATCGACAAATTCGATCACGGTGCCGGTGTTCATGTCGATCAGGTGGTCGTGATGATCGCGCTCGGCATCCTCGTAGCGGGCGCGGCCGTCGCCGAAATCGACCTTTTCGAGGATCCCGGCCTCTTCCCACAGCTTGACCGTGCGATAGACCGTGGCGAGCGAGACGCGCGGATCGCGGGCATTGGCGCGGGCGTGCAGCTCTTCGACATCCGGATGGTCGCGCGACATTTCCAGCACCCCGGCGATCACCCGGCGCTGATCTGTCAGGCGCAATCCGTGGGATTCGCAGCGGGCGATGATCGTGTCGCGTTTGGCCATCAATCGCGTTCCGGTTGGCTTGGCGGTGGTGCCCAATAGGACATACCGGGGGCCGCGCGTCTACCGCGGCGGGGCGGTCATTCCCACTCGATCGTTCCGGGGGGCTTGGAGGTCACGTCATAGGTGACGCGGTTGATGCCCTGCACCTCGTTGATGATGCGGGTCGCCGTCTCGCCCAGGAACTCGTGCGAGAAGGGATAGTAATCCGCCGTCATCCCGTCGACCGAGGTCACCGCGCGCAGGGCGCAGGCGTAGTCGTAGGTGCGATAGTCGCCCATCACGCCCACGGTGCGCACCGGCAGGATGGCCACGAAGGCCTGCCAGATTTCGTCGTAAAGCCCGTGCTTGCGGATCTGGTCGATATAGACCGCATCCGCCTTGCGCAGGATGTCGAGCTTGTCGCGCGTGATCTCGCCGGGGCAGCGGATGGCCAGGCCCGGGCCGGGGAAGGGATGGCGCCCGATGAAGCTGTCGGGCAGGCCCAGCTCGCGCCCCAGGGCGCGGACCTCGTCCTTGAACAGCTCGCGCAGCGGTTCGACCAGCTTCAGCCCCATCTTTTCGGGCAGGCCGCCGACATTGTGGTGCGACTTGATCGTGACCGAGGGCCCGCCCGAGAAGCTGACGCTTTCGATCACGTCGGGGTAGAGCGTGCCCTGGGCCAGGAATTCGGCTCCGTCGATATCGTTGGCATGTTTCTGGAACACGTCGATGAAGAGGCGCCCGATGGTCTTGCGCTTCTGTTCCGGGTCCGCGATGCCTTCGAGCTCGCCCAGGAACAGGTCGCTCTCGTCCGCATGGATCAGCGGGATGTTGTAGTTGTCGCGGAACATGCCCACGACTTCCTCGGCCTCGTTCAGGCGCAGCAGGCCGTGATCGACAAAGACGCAGGTCAGCTGATCGCCGATCGCCTCGTGGATCAGCACCGCCGCGACCGAGCTGTCGACCCCGCCGGACAGGCCGCAGATCACCTTGCGGTCGCCGACCTGGTCGCGGATCTTGCGGATCGCTTCCTCGCGGTAGGCGCCCATCGTCCAGTCGCCGGTGAACCCGGCCATCCGGACGAAGTTCTGATAGAGCGTCTTGCCGTTCGGCGTGTGGTGCACCTCGGGGTGGAACTGCACCGCGTAGAAATTGCGCGACAGATCGGCCGTGATGGCAAAGGGCGCATTGGGCGAGGTGCCGTAGACCTGGAACCCCGGCGCGATGGCCGAGACATGGTCGCCGTGGCTCATCCAGACCTGTTCGCGCGCCTCGAGGAACCAGCCGTTCAGCAGGTCGATCCGCTCTTGCGTGGGCGTGACATAGGCGCGGCCGAACTCGGCCGTGTTGTGGCCGCGTTCCACCTTGCCGCCCAGCAGATGCATCATCAGCTGCTGGCCGTAGCAGATCCCCAGCATCGGCACGCCCAGGTCGAACACCTTCATCGGGATCGTGGGCGCGCCTTCGGCAAAGACCGAGGCGGGCCCGCCCGAAAGGATCACCGCCTTTGGCGCGAAGGTGTCGAGAAACGCCTCGGTCACGTTCTGGAAGGGGTGGATCTCGCAATAGACATTCAGCTCACGCAGGCGGCGCGCGATCAGCTGCGTCACCTGGCTGCCGAAGTCGACGATGAGGAGGCGGTCATGCGATGTCTGGCTCATGTGTGAGCCTCTAAGCCGGAGCCGGGATGGGCGCAAGAGGGCAGCGTGGCGCGGGCGCGCCCGGGCGCACAAAGCGCCGCGCGAACGGGCGGATCAGCCCGGCACGATCTGGTAATAGTCGTTGGGCCGCTGGATCACGCAGGCCTGCGAGGTCAGGCGCGGCATCACCGTGGTGATCGCGGGCGGCACGGCGGCCTTCACCCCGTTGGAACAGGCGGGCAGGGTGATCCGCTGATAGCCTTTCTCGGCCATGCACTGGCGGGCGATCTGGCGGCGCAGGTCCTTGTTCACGTCGCGGGTGACAAAGCGGTCGGGCTGCCAGAACCCCGGCTCCACCAGGCAGTTCCCCGCCGCGTCGCAATGCTTGTGCGGGGGGACGTAATCGCCCGGGATGACCTCGCGTTCCATCCGCACCGGCGCGTCGGCCAGGGCGCTGCGTCCGCAGGCGACCTCGTCCCCCTGGGCGCGCGTCACTTCGACGCCGGGGCGGTAATAGATCGTCTCGGACCCGCAGGCGCCCAGCAGGGCAAGCAGGGCAAAGGCGGGCAGAACGCGGGAAAAAGTGGCCTGTGTCATGGCGGCATTCTGCCATGCTGCGCGGGGTTTACAATTGAATTGACCGTTATAGGCGGTTCTGTCATGCACGGGGCTCATGGGGCGCCGAATGGCCCCGGCCAACGGGACGGCTTGATGAAGGTCATCATCTGCGGTGCAGGGCAGGTCGGCTGGCAGATCGCCCGCCATCTGTCAGGCGAGAACAACGACGTTACCGTCGTGGACAACAATCCGGATCTCGTCGCCCGCGCCACCGACACGCTCGATGTGCAGGGCATTGCCGGATTCGCCTCCTATCCCGACATCCTCGACCGGGCCGGCGCGCGCGATGCCGACATGATCATCGCCGCGACCTATTCCGACGAAGTGAACATGGTGATCTGCCAGGTCGCGCATTCGATCTTTTCGATCCCGCGCAAGATCGCCCGGCTGCGTGCCAAAAGTTACCTCGACGCGATCTATTCCGACCTCTACCGCCGCGATCACATGCCCATCGACGTGGTGATCAGCCCGGAACGCGAGGTGGCCGAGGCCGCGCTGCAGCGCCTGTCCGCCCCCGCCGCATTCGACACGGAAACCTTCCTGAACGGGCGCGCCCAACTGCTGGGCATCCAGATCCACGAGGACTGCCCGGTGGTGAACACGCCGCTCAGGCAGCTGACGGATCTGTTTTCCACCCTGCGCGCCGTGGTCGTGGGCATCCGCCGCGAGGGGCGGCTGTTTGCACCCGAACCGGGCGACCAGCTGTTTCCGGGCGACGACTGCTATGTCTTTGTGGTGAACGAGGATGTGGCCCGCACGCTCGAAGTCTTTGGCAAATCGGTCAAGACGCAGGAGCGGGTGGTCATCGTGGGCGGCGGCAACGTCGGTCTCGCCGTGGCCCAGGCGCTGGAGGACCGCACCAAGCGGGTGCGCGCCAAGGTGATCGAAAAGAATCGCCAGACCGCCGAAAAGGCCGCCGATGCGCTGGAACGCACCATCGTGCTGAACGGCGACGGCCTGGATTCGGCACTGCTGAACGAGGCGGGCGTGGATCGCGCCGATGCCATCCTGGCGGTGACCGATGACGACAAGACGAACCTGCTTGCCTCGGTCCGGGCCAAGCAGCAGGGCTGCCCGATGGCCATCGCGCTGATCAACGACCCGACGCTGGTGCCCCTGCTGGGCCCGCTGGGAATCGACGCCTATATCAACCCGCGCGGCACGACCGTGTCCTCGATCCTGCGCCATATCCGCCACGGGCGGGTGCGCGGGGTCTATTCCATCGGCGATGCCGAGGCCGAGGTGATCGAGGCCGAGGTGCTGTCGACCTCGCCGATCTCGGGCCGCTCGATCCGCGATATCGACTTTCCCGAAGGCGTGCTGATCGGTGCGATCCTCAAGGGCGACAAGGTGACCAAGCCGCTTGGCTCCACCAAGGTGGAGGAGGGCGACGTGATCGTGATCTTTGCCCTGGCCGCCGATGTGCCCGAGGTCGAGAGGCTGCTCCAGGTCTCCATCGACTATTTCTGAGCCGATGCGCGTCCGCCTGCAAGACCAGCCGCTGTTCCTGCTCCTGGCCGCCTTCGCCTCGGCCTCGATGTTTCTGCCCGCGCTCTACGCGCTGTCGGTCGAGGATTTCACCAGCGCGCGCACCTTTCTGTATTCGGGCCTGCTGGGCCTGTTCCTGTCGGGCATCATCGCGCTGGCCCGGGGCCCGCGCCGCCGTGGCCGCAAGGAAGAGCTGAACGGCCTGCTGGCCCTGTTCGCCGCCTTCCTGTTCCTGCCGATCCTGCTGGCCCTGCCGTTCTACGAGACGCTGCGCACCACAACCTACCTCAACAGCTATTTCGAAATGGTGTCGAGCCTGACCACCACCGGCGCCACGATCTTCGAGGATCCGCGCCGGCTGCCGAATGCTTTGCACCTGTGGCGGGCGCAGGTCGGCTGGATGGGCGGGCTGCTGATGTGGATCGCGGCGGGCGCGGTGATGGCGCCGCTGCTGCTTGGCGGGTTCGAGGTCACATCGGTGGCCTATGACCACATGGGCGAGACCCGGCTGGACCAGTTCCGTCGGGCCGCGCTGCTGCGCCGGGTCGGACGGATCTCGGCCCTGCTGGTGCCGGTCTATGCGGGGCTGACCGGGGCGCTCTGGCTGTTCCTGATCATCGGGGGCGATACCGCCTTTGTCGCGCTTTGCCATGCCATGTCGACGATGGCGACCAGCGGGATTTCCCCGGTCGGGGGCATCCGCAACAGCCAGTCGGGCATGGGCGGCGAGATCGTGATCTTCCTCTTCCTGTTCTTTGCCCTGTCGCGGATGACCTTCTCCTCCGACACCTCCTCGGCCCGGCAGGTGATCTGGCGTGACCCGGAATTCCGCATGGGCGCGGCGCTGATCCTGATCGTGCCCGGGCTGCTGTTCCTGCGCCACTGGGTCGCCGCCTTCGAGGTCGACAGCGGCGAGGACCTGATGCTGGGGCTGCGCGCGCTCTGGGGTGCGCTGTTCACCACGCTGTCCTTCCTGTCCACCACCGGCTTCGTCAGCGCGGAATGGGAAACCGCGCGCATGTGGTCGGGGCTGGGCACGCCGGGCATGATCCTGATGGGTCTGGCGATGATCGGCGGCGGCGTGGCGACCACGGCGGGCGGGGTCAAGCTGCTCAGGGTCTTCGCGCTCTACCTCGCCAGCCGGAGAGAGCTGGAGCGCCTGGTGCATCCGCATTCCATCGGCGGATCGGGCAGCATGAGCCGCCGGATGCGGCGGCGCGGCGCGCATCACGCCTGGATCTTCTTCATGCTCTTCGCCATGACCCTGGCGGCTGCCACCACGCTGCTGGCCGCGCTCGGCTCGGGGTTCGAAGCCGCGATGCTGATGAGCATCGCCGCGCTGACGACCACCGGCCCGCTGATCCATGCAGCCGCCGACGTGCCGATTTCGCTGGCCGAACTGGGCCCCTGGGCCAAGGCGACGCTCTGCGCCGTGATGATCATGGGGCGGCTGGAACTGCTGGCCATCATTGCGCTTTTCAACCCGGATCTCTGGCGGGAATGAGCGAAATGTGGCAACCGTGACGCAGAATGCGGTCTGCACGGAAAATCCCACTTGATTAACTCTGGAAACTCGCTTTCACGCACTCCATACTGACTACCGGACAAGGGACGCGCCGGTACGCGGCACTCCGCAAGAACAAAGGCATTACAATGGCGTCAGATCGACAGAATTTGCAGGATGCATTTCTCAACCACGTCCGGAAAACCAAGGTTCCGGTCACGATTTTCCTGATCAACGGTGTCAAACTGCAGGGTGTGATCACCTGGTTTGACAACTTCTGCGTGCTTCTGCGCCGTGACGGTCAATCGCAGCTGGTCTACAAGCATGCGATTTCAACCATCATGCCGTCGCAGCCGATCAGCCTCTACGAGGGCGAAGAATCCAATTGATTCCCCAAGAGCCGGGCCGCACACGCGCCTGGATCCTGCACCCCGACCTGACGCGTGAGGACACCCGCCACGCGCCCGAATACGCATTGGCCGAAGCCGTGTCGCTGGCCCATGCGTTGCCGGGGCTGGACGTGGTGGGCCAGGGCATCGTGCGGCTGGCCAAGCCGGTGCCGGCCACGCTCTTCGGCTCGGGAAAGATCGAGGAACTGCGCGCGCAATTTGCCGAGGCCGAGGTCGAGCTGGTGCTGGTGGACGGCCCGGTCACCCCGGTGCAGCAGCGCAACCTGGAAAAGAAGTGGAAGGTCAAGCTGCTGGACCGGACCGGGCTGATCCTCGAGATCTTCTCGGACCGCGCCCGCACGCGCGAGGGCGTGCTGCAGGTCGAAATGGCGGCGCTCAGCTACCAGCGCACCCGGCTGGTGCGCGCCTGGACCCACCTGGAACGCCAGCGGGGCGGGCTGGGCTTTGTCGGCGGCCCCGGCGAGACGCAGATCGAGGCCGACCGCCGCGCGATCGACGAACAACTTGTGCGGTTGCGCCGCCAGCTGGACCGCGTGGTCCGCACACGCGAGCTGCACCGCGCCGCCCGGGCCAAGGTGCCGTTCCCCATCGTCGCGCTGGTGGGCTATACCAACGCCGGAAAATCCACGCTGTTCAACCGGTTGACCGGGGCGGACGTGCTGGCCAAGGACATGCTCTTTGCCACGCTCGACCCGACCATGCGGCGGGTCAAGCTGCCCGACGGGCCCGAGGTGATCCTGTCGGACACCGTGGGCTTCATCTCGGACCTGCCGACCCAGCTGGTCGCCGCCTTCCGCGCGACGCTGGAAGAGGTGCTGGAGGCCGATGTGGTGCTGCATGTGCGCGACATCTCGCACCCCGAGACGCGGGAACAGGCGGCGGATGTCGAGGATATCCTGGCCGATCTGGGCCTTTCCGAGGATGTCCCGGTGCTGGAGGTCTGGAACAAGATCGACCTGCTGCCCGAGACCGACCGCGCCATCCTGTCGGGCCGTGCCAGCCGCGAGGACGGAACGCTTGCGCTTTCCGCCGTCACCGGCGAGGGGCTGGATGTCCTGCTGGAAGAGATCGCCACCCGCCTGGGCGGCACCCGGCAGCGGACCGAGCTGCACCTGCCCTACGAGGCGGGCCGCAAGCGCGCCTGGCTTTACGAACAGGGCGTGGTGCAGGGCGAGCGCCGGGACGAGGACGAGCTGGTGCTCGACGTGCTCTGGACCCCGGCGCAGGCCGCGCGATTCGAGCGGATGTAGCGCTCAGACCGCCGCGTCCAGCCTGGCCATCTGCGCATCGCTCAGGTTCAGCTCTACCGAGCGGATCAGCGTCGCCAGCTGGCTTTCCGACGTGGCCGAGGCAATGGGCGCCGTGACCGCCGGTTTGCGCAGCATCCAGGCCAGGGCGATCTCGGCCAGCGAGGCGCCGGTCTGTTCGGCCACCTCGTCCATCGCGGCCAGCAGGGTCATGCCCTTCTGATCCATGTATTTCGCGATGCTGCGTTCCCCGCGCGGGCCTGTCAGGTCGGCCTCGGTCCGGTATTTGCCGGTCAGGAACCCGGCGGCGAGCGAGAAATAGGGGATCACGCCGATATCGTTCGCGAGGCAGTATTCGGCCAGCGGACCTTCGAAACTGGCGCGTGAATAGAGATTGTATTCCGGCTGCTGCGCCGCATAGGGCGTGACACCGGCGCTGGCCGCGGCGGCATCGGCCTGCTCCATCAGCGCGCGGTCGAAATTCGACGCCCCGATGGCGCGGACCTTGCCGGACTCGATCAGCCTGGCATAGGCGGTCAGGGTCTCTTCCTGCGGGGTGTCGGGATCGGGGCGGTGCGAGAGGTAGAGGTCGATGTAATCGGTCTTGAGCCGCGAGAGCGACTGCTCCACCTCCTCTTCGATCCACCTGGGCGAAAGGCCCTTCTTGCCTTCGCCGCCCATGTCCGAGCCGACCTTGGTGATGATCACGACCTTGTCCCGATGGCCGGGATGGCTGGCCAGCCAGTTGCCGATCACTGTCTCGCTTTCCCCGCCCGTATGACCGTTGCCCCAGCGGGAATAGACATCGGCCGTGTCGATCGTGTTCAGCCCGGCCTCCAGGCTCATGTCCAGCAGACGGAACGAGGTCGGCTCATCCGCCGTCCAGCCGAAGACGTTGCCGCCGAAAACGATGGGAGAGATGTCGAGGCCGGTCTTGCCGAGGCGACGTTTCTGCATGGGGCTGCTCCTTGATGCGGTACGGGTGCCATCAGGTGACGCGGGCCGACGGGCCGTCAAGGGCGGGCGGTGAGATGGCAGGATGAGAGCCGTGGGGGGCAGGGGCGTGACCTGTCCCGGCCTTGCGCCGGGACCCCGCGGTGCCAGAGCCGACGCGGCATCGGTTGCCCGTGTCCCATGAGGCCCCGGCGCGGAGGCCGGGGCGTGTTGCGCCCGGCCCGGGCGTATTGCGACTGGCTGGGGCGTGTTGCGACCGGCCCGGGCGTATTGCGATCAGCCGGGCGCGCGTCGCAACCGGCCGGGGCGCGTCGTGGCTACCGCGGTTCCAGCCGCGTGACGCCCACGGCGGCGGCGCGGGCGAGGTTTTCGTCCAGCGACATCGGGATGTATTCGCCCCGCCGCCAGAGCTGCGCCAGGTCGTCGTAATGGCGCGACAGGAAATGCCCCGACTGCCCGGTCGAAATGATGAAGACAGAGCTGTCCGGATCGGCAAAATCGTAGACCCCGCGATAGCCCGCGCCATGCACGTTCAGGAAGGCATCGGAGCCGTTCCCGCCCTTGGTCGCGCCGCGCATCAGCGTGTTGTCCCCGCCGCTGGTCGACTGGCGGATGTTCACGAAATAGCGCAGCACCGGCACCTCGCCCAGGACCTGGTGGTCCTGCGCCGCCTGATGCGCATCGCCCCACCGCAGCGATTCCAGCGCGGTGCCGTAGGTCTCCTTGATCCAGACGAGGGCGTCGTCCAGCGCCAGGCGGGCGATCTCTGTACAGGTCTCGACCGGGCCGGACTGCTTGACGTCGCACCAGGCCGAGGCGCCGTCGATGTCGCGATAGACCCGTTCGATGAAGAGCGGCTCGATATGGCCATAGGCCGGGGTCAGGGGGCCCAGCTCGTCCTGGATCAGGCGGTTCTGCAGGGCGCGCAGCCAGGCGGCATAGATCAGCGGCTCGGGCAGGTGCTCGTTCATCTCGCCGTTCCAGCCGGCCAGCAGCTCAAGCGCGCGCTGGCGCAGGCGTTCGGGCGTGCCCTCGGGCGCGGCCTCGCCGGTGAACCACAGGTCCTTGCCGATCAGCGGCAGCAGCGAGCGCGCGGTATAGGACACGGTGTCCAGCTGCGCCTCGATGAAGCTGTCGCGGGTGTGCACCTCGCGCGTCTGCATCAGGCGTTCCAGACGGTGGATCCGCTGGGTGTCGCCCCAGTCGTAAGAGACATGCAGCGGAAAGGGCCTGTCCACCAGCTTGTTGTTGGTATTGGCCAGCAGCCCGCCGTCGGGGTCGATGAATTCGGGGTTGGCGGTGAAGGGCAGCATGCCCTGCCAGCGGTTTGCCGCGATCCACCCGCGCGAGGGCATGCGGCCCAGCGTCTCGTGCCCGGCGTCGCGGCGCGGCATCGCGCCCACGGTCTTCATCGCGATGCCCTCGGCATCCACCAGCATCAGGTTCTGCGAGGGGGCGATGAATTTCTCCATCGCCTGCAGCGCCTCGCCCCTGTTGGCCGATTGCATCAGCGCGATCCCGGCGGACATCGTGGTGTCGGCCCCGTCAAGCGCCGTCCAGGAGACCGAGGCGACATGCCCCGGCGGGGTGATGGTGGCGAGGCTGTAATCGCTGCCGGTCAGGACCGGGCCATTGTCCGTCCAGCGCAGGCGCAGGGTGACCGAGGTGTCGCCCTTGACCGTCACGATGGAATCGCGGCTGCGGAAGGGTTTCCAGCCATCCGGGGTCAGGTATTCCTCGGGGTTGTCGGGGTTCAGCTGTTCGATATGCACGTCCTGATCGTCGAGGTAGGACGAGGTCAGCCCCCAGCCGAGCCGCGCGCTGCGCCCCACGAGCACCAGCGGCATGCCGGGAATCGTGCCCCCGATCACCCCGCCGGAGGCCAGCTCCAGCCGGGCGAGATACCAGATCGACGGGGCCGTGAGGCCCAGATGCGGGTCGTTGGCCAGCAGCGTGCCGCCCGTGGCAGAACGGTTGGGCGCCGCGGCAAACGCGTTGGAGGCCCCGGCGAGGTCAAGCGAGGCGACAGGCGACAGCGGATTCGGATCCTCGGGTGCGGCCGCGGCATAGCGTGGCAGGCCCGGGGGCATCAGCGCGGCATAGGCGGGCAGGGCGGCGATGCCCTTGCCCGGCGCATCGGGCTGGATGTCCTTGAGCCGCTCCTGGTGGTCGCCAAGCGCCAGCGAGGTCCGGGCGCGCATCACCTCGGACTGGATCTGGCCAGAGAGCTGCAGCGCCATCAGTTTTGAAATTGCAATGGAATCAGCGGGTTGCCACGGCGCGACGGGGTTGTCGAACAGGAACATCTCGGGTGCGCCACGGCCCAGGGCATCGCGGTTCACCTCTTCGATGCGGGCGTTGACCCCGGCGGCATAGGCGTCGAGCGCCGCGCGGGTCTGCGCGTCCTGCGCCTCGACCGAGCTGCGGGCGAGGTTGTAGATATCGAACCGGCGCATCAGCTTGTCGATGCGCACGGTGCGCGCGCCAAAGACCTCGGACAGGCGGCCCTGGGCGGTGCGGCGCATGGTGATCATCTGCCAGAACCGGTCCTGCGCATGGCTGTAGCCAAGCGCGAAATAGACGTCGGCATCGCTCTGGCCAAAGATATGCGGCACATTGGCGTTGTCGTGCACGATCTCGACCGGGGCGGTGAGTCCCGTCACCCTTGCAGTGCGGTCGTATTCCGGCAGGGACCGCGAGGCGAGGTAATAGACGCCGAGCGCGGCAAGCCCGGCCAGGACGACCATGGCCCCCGCGATCCGCAAGAGCCAGCGAAAGACCGTGCCCATGTGTGCCTCATTTGATTGCCCGGGCCCCTTGCTCTTGTCGGTGGGACCCGACAGAACTTCTAGGGCATAGAACGGAAAGGGAAAAGGTCATGGCACAGGTTGCTTTCCTCGGACTTGGAGTGATGGGCTATCCGATGGCGGGACATCTCGCCGCGGCGGGGCATGAGGTCACGGTCTATAATCGCACGGCCGCAAAGGCCGAGGCCTGGGTCAAGCAGCATGGCGGCGCCTCGGCCCCGACCCCGGCGGAGGCGGCGAAAGGTGCCGCATTTGTGATGACCTGCGTGGGCAATGACGACGACCTGCGCCAGGTCTGCGCCGGCACGGACGGGGCATTTGCGGGAATGGAGGCCGGGGCGATCCTGGTGGATCACACCACGGTTTCGGCCCGGGTCACGGCGGAGCTTTACGCCGCGGCCAAGGCCCAGGGGCTGGGATATGTCGACGCTCCGATCTCGGGCGGGCAGGCGGGGGCCGAGAATGGCGTGCTCTCTGTCATGTGCGGCGGCGATGCGGCGGATTTCGACGCGGCCGCCCCTGTGATCGACACCTATGCCAAGATCTGCCGCCGCCTGGGCGACAGCGGCGCGGGCCAGATGACCAAGATGTGCAACCAGATCGCCATCGCCGGTCTGGTGCAGGGGCTGAGCGAGGCGCTTCATTTCGCGCAGAAGGCCGGGCTGGACGGCGAGAAGGTGGTCGAGGTGATCAGCCAGGGCGCCGCCGGATCCTGGCAGATGCAGAACCGCTACAAGACCATGCTGGCCGACGAATTCGACCACGGTTTCGCGGTGGACTGGATGCGCAAGGACCTTGGCATTTGCCTGTCCACCTCGGACGAGGTCGGGGCCTCGCTGCCGGTGACCGCGCTGGTCGACCAGTTCTACAAGGACGTCCAGAAGCTGGGCGGTGGACGCTGGGACACCTCGTCGCTGCTGAAGAGGCTGACCGCGCTCGGGTGAGGTTCGGGCTTGCTCTCGCTCGGCCCGGTTTCGAGTGTGTATCGCTCGGTCAGGTTCATCATCACTCCCGCTCCGTCGGGTTCCAATCGACTCACCAGTGTCCCTCCGTCTGTCGTTGGTGATGCACGGCTTCGTAACCATGTGGCAGTGATGGCGCGTTGGGACGGGGCGGGTTCTGCCGGGGCTTCCGACCACGCCGCGCGGCATGGTGCAGATGGATGACCGACGCGTGCCGATTGGTACCTTCCGAGGGCTCGTTCCGCGAGTGCGCCAGCATGCTAAGGTCACAGCAGTACGATCTCACCAGTGCTGGCGGCATGGTGGGCATCGCTCAGACTCTGCAGCATATCCACGGCTTCCCGCAATTCGCTGGACCGGACGGATTGACCCGGTAGCCACTCCACCCTTGGAGCCACCAGATTGATCAATCCCCTGGCGTCGCCGACAGATTGTCGCAGAACGTCCAGCTTCTGAAGATTCTCGATTGCGTCAACATCTTCGCCCGCACAGGAACAGATGCTGGCAAGCACTGCATTTTCGACGTCTTCGGTAAGGGTTTGGATCTGAAGCGTGAGGCTGGACAGAGTTTCGAGAACCTGCCGCGCCGACAGCTGGTCCGAGTCTTCCTTGTCAGACGGGCAGGGCCTATCCTCCATCACAGACGCCCTACAACCGCTTCGATACATTTTCTCAGGTCCATCGGATCAAAAGGTTTCTTCAGGAAATTGTTCATTCCGAGTTTTTTTCCGTTTTCCACGATCGCCTTGTCCGCCTTTCCGGTGATCAGGATGAAGCCTACGCCTTTGGTTCTGGCCCCGGCCCGGAGGTTCTGCAGCAGCTGGAGTCCGTCCATGCCGGGCATGTTATAATCCGATATGACAAGGTGAACGGGTTTTGCGTTCAAGGCTTCCAAGGCGCTTGGCCCGTCTCCGGCTGTGGTGACATTCGTGACGCCAAATGCATCCAGTGCCTGGGTGATGAGGCCGCGGCTGGTGGACATGTCGTCGACGACCATGATCCGCAATTGGTCTCGCAAAGCCATTGTCTTACCTTTTTACCTGTGCGGTACCGGGGACAGCCTGAACGGGCCGGTATGCCGTGGGTCCGACCGATGTGAACAAGTTGAGCGCCGAATCGGAAATGCGTTCGGAATGGCCCAGCATCATCCAGCCATTCGAATCGAGCGCGGCGTGAAAACGGGGCCACAACGCTGCCTGGTCCTGCGGGTCGAAATATATGACGACATTTCTGCAGAAGATGACGTCGAACTTTGCCCGCATGGGCCAGTCTCCATGCAGGTTGAGTTCGCGAAAGCGCACGAGACGGCGGATCGGGGCATTGACCTGGTATTTTCCGTCCTCGCCCGTGCGTGTCAGGAATGACTTTTTCATGGCGTCGGTTATTCCGGCAACCTGCTGTTCGCTAAACGTGGCAGCCTGGGCAAAGGACAGGATATTGGGATCGATATCGGTCGCCAGTATCAGCACATCTCGCTGGGCCAGTTCCGGGCTCATGGCCAGAAGGCTCATGGCGATGGAATAGGGCTCCTGCCCGCTGGAGCAGCCGGCAGACCAGATGCGAACCTTGCCGCCCCGGGTGGCCCTGTCGATCAATGCGGGAAAGGCCAGATTTCTCAGCAGATCGAAATGATGCGACTCGCGAAAGAAGTGCGAGACATTTGTGGTCAGGGCGGAGACCATGTTTCGCCGCTCGGCTTCGCCCTCACGAGACGTGACGAACTTTGCGTAGGCATCGACGTCGGTGAGTCCAAGGGCACGTACGCGCTTGCGCAGCCGGGACTGGATCATCGTTGCCTTGCCCTGGGTCAGGACGAGGCCAGCCTCTTCCTTGGCGAGCGCGGCAATTGCCTGGAACGCCTTGGGGCTCATCGTTCCGGACTGCCCGTCCATAGTGTCCCCGGCGCTCATGCGACCTCTTCCGTGCCTGAAGGTACGATCGCGGCAAGATCGAGGACCCGGATCATGCGATCGTCGATCACGGTCAAGGCTCTGACAACGGTCGATTGCGGGTCCGAGGACATCTCGGGCGGGGTTTGAAGGTCCTCGACACTGATCGCGACAATGTCCGAGACCGCGTCGACAAGCAGGCCGGTCAGGGTCCCGTTCAGGGTCACAACTATGATGACATTTCGATCGCTGGTCTTCTGCGACTGCATGTTCAGGCGCAGGGCCAGGTCCATCACCGGCAGAACCGTGCCGCGCAGGTTGATCACACCACGCATGAAGGCGGGGGCGTGCGGCATCGGCGTTGTGCGTGTCCAGCCGCAAATTTCTCGGACGGACATGATGTCGAGTGAATACTCCTGGTCGGCGACGCGAAACGTCAGCAGTTCCAGGTCTTTGGCGGTGGTGTTGTCAGCCATGTTCGACCATCCTTTCGGCCAGGGCTCGATCCTTGGGGCGTATGCTGCCGGCGCTGGCGATCACGTCGGACGGATCCAGGATGAGGGCGATCTGCCCGTCCCCGAGGATCGTGGCCGCGGCAATGCCCGGCGCGCGGTAAAAGCTTTCGTCGAGGCCCTTGATGACGACCTGGCGCTGGTCCTCGATCCCGTCGATCACGAGGGCGGCGCGGTTGCCGTCTTCCAGAGCGATCAGCAGAACGATACCGCGGTCGTGGTCCTGCAGCGGGCCGCGATAGCCGAGGATCACACCCAGATCGTAGAGGGGCACAAAGCCGCCGCGGACCCTGACGACAAAGGCGCCGGGTCGCAGCATCTGCACATCCCCGGGGCCGAGGGAGAGGGTTTCAACTACGACGTTGAGCGGCAGCACAAGCGTTTCGTTGGCCACGCGCACAACCATGCCGTCGAGCACGGCGAGAGTCAGCGGCAGGCTGATCGAGAAGGTTGTGCCCTTGCCGCGTTCGGAAAAGATGTTGATCCTGCCGCCCAGCGACTGGATGGCGGTGCGGACCACGTCCATTCCGACACCACGGCCCGAGAGGTTCGACACCTTTCCGGCGGTGGAAAAGCCCGGCATGAACAGCAGGTTGTCGATCTCGGCTTCGGTCATCTGCACATCCGGGGGAACCAGTCCCTTTTCGGTGGCGATCTTCAGCACCCGCGGACGGTCGATGCCACTGCCGTCGTCGGAGACCTCGATGATGACGCGGCCGCTGCGATGCGCGGCGGTCAGGCGGACCGTGCCTTCGGACGGTTTGCCCGAGCTGGCGCGTGCCTCGTTGTTTTCCAGCCCGTGGTCGACCGCGTTGCGGATCATGTGGGTCAGCGGATCGGCGAGGCGTTCGATGACGGTCTTGTCGACCTCGGTGGCTTCGCCCTCGGTGACCAGGCGGACCTCTTTCCCGACGGCCGCGGAGGCCTCGCGCACGATGCGCGACATGCGCTGGAAGAGCGACTTGACCGGCTGGGCGCGGATCATCATCACGCTGTCCTGGATGTCGCGGGTCAGACGCTGGAACTCCTCCAGCCCGTTCATCGCATCGGAATGCGGTGACAGGCCGGCCTGTTCCAGCGATTGCGAGAGCATGGCCTGGTTGATCACCAGTTCGCCCACGAGGTTGACCAGACGTTCGATACGCTCCAGGTCGACCCGGACGACGGATTTGGCCGCGGCGCCGGAGCCCGATTTGCGGGGCGTGTCGGGGGATGGGGCCGCCGCTTCCTCAGGTTCGACGGGATCGGTGGCGGGCCCTGCTAGCGCGATCGTCGCGGGGGCATCCGGCAGCGTTTCAGCGGGGGGCGATTCTTCGGTATCGGAGGCGTCGGATATCGTCAGTTCGCACAGGCCTTCGACAAATTCGAAGACCTCGCGGATCTCGGGCTCGGCGGCGGCGGTCTGCAGGCGGATGGTCCAGGCGACATAGGGCGTTTCCGGCGAGAGCTCGGCCAGGGAGGGCAGGGCGGAGGTGTCGCAGGAAACCTGCGCCTCACCCAGTTCGCCCAGGTTGCGCAGCAGCATCTGGGGCTCGTTGCCGGTCTCGTAAAGCTCTGCCTCGGGCTTGAAGCGGATAGTGTAGGTCGTGAGCGCCGGCGCCGGCAGGGCGTCGAGGTCGGGAAGATCGAGGCTGAGGCCGAGGGGCTCGAATTCCTCGGGCGTGACTTCGGTATCCTCCTCCTGCTCGCCGAGAAGACCGTTGAGCTGGTCGAGCAGGGCCTGGCTCTGATCCTCCGGCACTGTGGCATCGTCACGACAGGCGCGCACGAGATCCGAAAGGTGATCGGCGGCCTGAAAGAACAGCTTTTGCCCTTCGTGATCCGGGCTCAGCCGGCCGGAGCGGACCTCGTCCAGGACGGTTTCGTAACGATGGGCAAATCGCACCAGGGGTTCCAGGCCAAAGGCCCCGGCGCCGCCCTTGATCGAGTGCACGGCCCGGAAGACGACGTTGATGGTCTCGGGATCCTCGGAGCCTTCGTCCATCTCTGACAGGCCGTCCTGCAGGGCCTCCAGCAGCTCCTCGCATTCGATGAAGAACGAGGCGCGGATTTCGGCCATCGGGTCATTCTGATCGCTCATCCTCCGGCCCCCTATCCCGCAACCATGTGCAGCGCCTTGACCAGCTTGACCGGGTCGAAGGGCTTGACGATCCAGCCGGTGGCGCCGGCGTTGCGGGCGCGCATCTTGAGTTCCGGCGCGCTTTCCGTGGTCAGAACCAGAATTGGCGTGGCGCGGTGGTCGTCCTGCCCGCGCACGGCGTCGATGAAGCCGAACCCGTCCATGCGGGGCATGTTGATATCGGTGATGATCGCGTCGGGGTCGATGCCGTCCAGCACCTCAAGCCCGTGAATCCCGTCCTCGGCCACGTGGACGGTGAAACCGGACGGGGCCAGGGCCATGCGGATCATGTCGCGCATGGTACGGCTGTCGTCGACGGCGAGGATTGTCAGGCTCACGGCGTGCCCTCCGCCAGGGTGTCGGGGGTGAATCCCATCTGGGCCAGCTGCTGCGCCGCCCGGTCCGAGATCGCGATCAGGCGCAGCGCATGGCCGCGTCTGCGGGCCGTGATCGCTGCCGAGAGGAGGACCTGCAGGCAGAGCGCGCCAAGGTGGGTCACCTGCGAGGCATCGACGGCGATATCGGCGCCCAGCCGTTCACGGAAGGCCTGGGCCAGCGGGGCGGCGGCAGGCAGATCCAGCCGCGGCGGCAATAGCAAAGCGTCAGACATGGCCACCTGCATCGGGCAGGCGCGGCGGATAGGTCATGGCCAGGCTCCCTGGGTTCCGTTCGGTTCGCGAGCGGTTCTAGGGCCCATCCCGTTAAGGCGGAGTTACGCAATCCCGGCCTTTTGACGGCATTTTCCCGAGGCAGGGCCCGGAAAACGAAAAAGGCCGGGCGCGGGGCCCGGCCTTAGCGGCAAAGAGGGGCGAATTCAGCCCGCCAGCGCCTTGTTCAGATTCTCGTCGATCTTTTCCAGGAATCCCATCGTGGTCAGCCATCCCTGATCCGGACCGACCAGCAGGGCCAGGTCCTTGGTCATCGACCCCGATTCCACCGTCTGCACCACCACCTTTTCCAGCGTCGCGGCGAAATGCATCAGCGCCTCGTTCCCGTCGAGCTTGGCGCGGTGCTTCAGCCCGCCGGTCCAGGCGTAGATTGAGGCGATGGAGTTGGTGGAGGTCTGCTCGCCCTTCTGGTGCTGGCGGTAGTGGCGGGTCACCGTCCCATGCGCCGCCTCGGCCTCGACGATCTTGCCGTCGGGCGTCATCAGCTGCGAGGTCATCAGCCCCAGAGAGCCGAACCCCTGGGCCACGGTGTCGGACTGCACGTCGCCGTCGTAGTTCTTGCAGGCCCAGACGAACCCGCCGTTCCACTTCATCGCGCAGGCGACCATGTCGTCGATCAGGCGGTGTTCGTACCAGATCTTCCTCTTCTTGAACTCGTCCTCGAACTCTTCTTCATAGACCTGCTGGAACAGGTCCTTGAAGCGCCCGTCATAGGCCTTGAGGATGGTGTTCTTGGTCGACAGATAGACCGGCCAGCCCATCATCAGCCCGTAGTTCAGCGACGCGCGGGCAAAGTCGATGATCGACGAATCGAGGTTGTACATCGCCTGATAGACCCCGGCGGAGGGGGCATCATAGACCTCCTTCTCGATCACGGTGCCGTCCGCGCCCACGAATTTCATCGTCAGCTTGCCCGCACCCGGGAAGGTGAAATCGGTGGCCTTGTACTGATCGCCAAAGGCATGACGCCCGATGACGATGGGCTTGGTCCAGCCCGGCACCAGACGGGGCACGTTGCGGCAGATGATCGGCTGGCGGAAGACGACGCCGCCCAGGATGTTGCGGATCGTGCCGTTGGGCGATTTCCACATCTGCTTGAGGCCGAATTCCTCGACCCGCTGCTCATCGGGCGTGATCGTGGCGCATTTCACGGCGACGCCGATCTCTTTCGTCTTCTCGGCCGAGTCGATGGTGATCTGGTCGTTGGTCCGGTCACGTTCCTCGATCCCGAGGTCGTAATAGAGCAGGTCCAGGTCCAGGTAGGGCAGGATCAGCTTGGTCTTGATGAAATCCCAGATAATCCGGGTCATCTCGTCGCCGTCCATCTCGACGATCGGGTTCTCCACCTTGATCTTGGTCATCGGCAATCCCTTTCCGCTGGGAGGGTTGATAGGGGTCCTGACGCCTCCTTAGCCCATGCCCGGTTGGGTGGGAAGTCTGTATGCATTTGTATACAGAAAACGTGTCAGCGACCTATTGCCGCTTGACCCTTTCGAGTTTTCGCATCTGCAGCAACAGCGGAAAGGCCAGGCCCAGCAGGATCAGCGTGGCAAGGAACAGCGGCAGGGGCGTGCCGCTGAAGGTCTGTGCGACCAGCGCGGCCACGATGCCGGCAAAGACGGTCGAGATGGCGCCGATCACGCTGGCCGCCAGCCCGGCGATATGGCCAAGCGGCTCCATCGCCAGGGCGTTGAGGTTCCCGATGGTCAGGCCCATCTGGTAGAAGATCGCGGTCTGCCAGACGAGGTAGACGTAGAATTCGCCCTCGCCCGCCACGCCGGTCAGGTGGACCAGCAGCATCACCACGCTAAGGGCAAGGTCCACCCCGACGGCCAATGTGATGATCGCCCGCATCCCGTATTTCATCACGAAGCGCGCGTTCACCATCGAGGAGGTGGCGCAGAACATGCCGATGACGAAGAACAGCGTCGTGAACAGCCCGATCCGGTTGTAGGACTGTTCGAAAATCGGCTGGATCAGGCTGATCGTGGTGAAGAGCGCGGTGAAGATCAGCGACTGCACCATGATCGACAGGCGCACCATGCGGATGCCTGCCATCTCGCGCCCGGCCTCGATCAGCCGGGCCAGGTTCAGCGGGCGGCGGCGGTCGCGCGGCAGGGGCTCCGGCAGGCGCAGGGTCAGCCAGAACGTCGAGACGAGCGAGAACAGGACAAAGGCCAGGAAGATCCCGCGCCATCCGGTCAGCGCGACGATGCCGCTGCCCAGCAGGGGGGCGAGGGCGGGGACGACGGTGAAGATCACCATGACGAAGCTGAGCAGCCGCGCCATCTCGCGCCCGGAATAAAGATCGCGGATGATGGCGAGCGAGACGATGCGCGGACCGGCGGCGCCCAGGCCCTGCAGCAGGCGCGCGGCGAACATCAGCTCGATCGACGGCGCGGCCCAGGCCAGCGCCGCGCCGCAGATATAGACGACGGAGCCGAACAGGATGATGCTCTTGCGGCCGAAGGCATCTGACAGCGGCCCGACAAAAAGCGTGCCGATCCCCATGCCGATGATGAAGGCCGACAGAATCAGCTGGGCCGAATTGGGATTGTCGGGCACCAGTTCGGCCCCGATGTCGGGCAGGGCGGGCAGCATCGAGTCGATGGAGAAAGCCACCGTGGCGACCATCATCGCCAGCATGGCGACCAGTTCGATCCGGCTGAGCCCGCCACGCGGGGCGGGCTGCGCGCTGTCGCTCATTCCTCGTCGGCCGGTTGCGACATGATCTCGTCGATGACCTTGAGCCAGAGCTCGGGCGGCTGCGCGCCCGGCACGGCATGGCGCTGGCCGACGACAAAGGTGGGCACGGCATTCACGCCCATCTTGCGGGAATGGGCGTCGCGCTCGCGGATCATCTCGGCATCGGCGTCCGAGCTCAGCAGCTTGCGCACGACCGAGGCATCCATACCCGCGCCGTCGGCCACATCCGCCAGGACGTCATGCTGGCCGATGTCGCGCCCCTCGCGGAAATTCGCGGCAAAAAGGCCGTCGACCACCGGTCCCTGCTTGGCCTCGATCCCGGCCCAATAGATCAGCCGGTGCGCATCCAGCGTGTTGGGGGTGCGGGTGATGGCCCCGAAATCGGCCTCGATCCCCAGGCTTTCGGCGTGGGCGGCGATATTGCTGTAGACCTCGTCGGCCTTGTCCTTGCCGAACTTGGCCTCCAGATAGGCCCGCCGGTCCGCGCCCTCGCGCGGCATGTCCGGGTTCAGCTGGAACGGATGCCATTCCACCACGAAGGGATGATCGGGCCGTTCGGCCAGCGCGCGGTCCAGCTGGGTCTTGCCGATGTAGCACCACGGGCAGATCGGGTCCGACAGGATATCAAGTTTGACCATGTGTGTCCTTCTGGCGGGCATGCCACAGGGGAGCCAGCGCCTTGCGTTGCAGCTTGCCGTTCGGATTGCGCGGCAGCTCGGCCACGTGAACGAAGTCACGGGGCTGTTTGTAGCGCGCCAGCCGCTCGGCAGCGATCCCCGAAAGGATCGCCGGATCAAGGGGTTGCGGGCCGGTGTAAAAGCCGATGATCAACCGGGCATCGGCCTTGACCTCGACATCGGTCACGCCGATCTCGGTCACGCCGGGAATGCCTGACAGGGCGCCTTCCACCTCGATGGGCGAAACCCGGTAGCCGCCGGCATTCATCATGTCGTCGGCCCGGCCCTGATAGGTGATCTGGCCGTCCTCGGTCATCGTGCCCAGATCGCCGGTCAGGAACCAGTCGCCCTGCATCCGGGCCTGTGTCTCGGCCTCGGCGTTCAGATAGCCCAGCATCAGCCCGGGATCGCGGCGCGAGATGGCGATCACCCCGGTTTCGCCCAGGGGCACGGGGCCGTCTTCGCCCAGCAGGGCGACGCGGCGCCCGACCTGCGGGGCGCCAAGCGCGCCGGGGGCCGATTGCCGCGCCGGGCAGCCCGAGATGAAGGTCGAACATTCGGACATGCCGAACGCCTCGTAAAGCTCTGTTCCGGCGGCGTTTTTCCACTCCGCCCGGATCGCGTCCGAGACCTTTTCCCCCGCTGTCAGCCCATGACGCAGACGCGGCAGGTCCAGCTTCGCGTTCTGGCTGAGGATCTTGCGGTAAACCCCTGGCGCGGCGGCAAAAATCGTGGCCTCGTGCCGTTTCATCAGCAGCGGCAGCGCCTCGGGTCCCACGCCTTGCGCCGGGATCAGGGCCGTCGCGCCGACGGACCACGGATCCATCAGGCCGGTGCCCAGCGTGTAGGTCCAGTTGAACGCACCGGCATGCATCAGGCGGTCCTCGGCTGTCAGCCCGTACCAGCCCTCGTGCATCATCCGGCGGGCCCAGATCGCCCGATGGGCATGGGCCACGGCGCGGGCATTGCCCGAGGTGCCCGAGGTATAGACGATATAGGCCATGCGCTCCGGGTCGCCCATGTCGAAGGGCACGCCGGGCAGGCTGCGGTATTCGGCCAAACTGGCCTGGCTCACCGTGGCGACGCCGGGCAGGTCCGGGCAGGCGATGCCCTCGCCCCGCAGCACGCCCGCCGGTTTCAGGTCGGCGGCCATCTTGGCCACCTCGCGCTCGGTCAGCTGCGAGGAGGTCGGCACCGGCACCATCCCGGCGGCGATCGCGCCCAGGTAGGCAATCGGGAAATCCACCGTATTGCCCAACCGCATCAGCAGGATGTCACCGGGGACAAAGCCCGCCATGTGCAGCCCGCCGGCGGTGCCCATCACGGCGGCCTTCAGGCGGCCATAGCTCCACCGTTCCGCGCCCGACAGCCCGACCACGGCCAGCGCGACCTTGTCGGGCGCATCCTCGGCGCGGGCCAGCACATGGGCGGCCAGATTGAAAGGGGCGGGGCAGGCTGGCGGAGGGCCCTGGTCGAATACGGACAGCATGGCAAAGTGCTATGCCGCGCCCGCCGGACATGCAAGTCCCCGCACCCTGCCGGGGATGCGGGGCCCGTGTGCGGTGCCGTAGGGTCAGCCCCGGTCCACCGGCGGTTCGGCCAGGCCGTCGTCGCCAAAGGCGCGGTCGTCGTCATAGACATCCTCGCCCGGGGCCACCAGCCGCGCGCTTTCGCCGATATTGGCGTTGTCGCGGCTTTCGTCCATGTGGATATCGGCAGGTTCCGCGCCCTCGCGCCATTCGGAGATCTCCTCCTGCAGGGTGGCGGCGTCGCGTCCGGTGCGCTGCACCAGATAGCCCGCCAGGGCGTCGCGCGTGCCGTCCAGTTGCAGCAGATCGTCCTCCTGCGCCTCGGGCCAGCGTTCCATGACGGCGCCGGTGAAGGCGGTCCAGTCCTGTTTGATCCGGGTCCAGTCCATGTCGTGTCCTTTCCTTGCTCAGGGGGACAACGCACGGGGGCCGGTCGGGTTCACTCCTCCAGCAGGCGGGGCAGCAGCGGGGCGGCGAGACCGACGGCGATCAGCTGCATCGCGATGAACATCGGCGCATGTCCCGGCCAGATCCCCGCAAAAGTGTCCGAAAAGCTGCGCGCCACGGTCACCGCGGGATTGGCAAAGCTGGTCGAGGAGGTGAACCAGTAGGCCCCGGTGATATAGATCGCGACCAGCACCGGCACCTGGTCCGCCCGCGCCTTTAGCCCGCCGAAGATGACGAAGAGCAGGCCCAGGGTGGCGATGATCTCGCTCGACCATTGGCCGATACCCGAGCGGTGCATGGTCTGCGAGACCTGCAGGATCGGCAGGTCGAACATCAGATGGGTCAGCCAGACCCCGATCAGCCCGCCCGCGACCTGCGCCGCGACATAGGCCAGCGCCATACCGGTCGTGATCTGGCCGCGCAGACGGAAGGCCAGCGTGACGGCGGGGTTGAAATGCGCACCCGAAATCGGCCCCTGCACGGTGATGATGACGAAGAGCATGCATCCCGTGGCAATCGCATTGGCCAGCAGCGCCACGGCGGTATTCCCCGCCGCCAGCGCCTCGCCCATGATGCCGGAACCGACGACGCCGATCAGCAGCAGCGCCGTGCCGATGCCCTCGGCCCAGATCTGCCGGTTCATTTCTTTCCGATCCGGTCCAGCACCGCCTTCAGCTCGCCCGGGTCCAGCGTCTCGACCGGGTGTTTCAGCAGTGCCTCGGCGCGGGTGCGCAGCTTGTCGTAAGCGGCGCGAAAGCCGCTGTCCCAGGCGTCCTCGGGCAGGGCGGCGGGATCCTCGACACCCCAATGGGCCCGCACCGGCGCGCCGGGCCAGATCGGGCAGGTCTCGCCCGCGGCCGAGGCGCAGACGGTGATCACCACGTCCATCTCGGGCGCGTCGGGCCCGGCGAATTCGTCCCAGCTTTTCGACCGGGCGTGCGAAGTGTCGTGATCCAGCTCTTCCAGCAGCTTCAGCGATTGCGGATGCACGGCCCCGGCCGGGTTCGATCCGGCGGAATAGGCGGTGACCCGGCCCTGGCCCAGGTCGTTCAGGATGGATTCAAGCAGGATGGACCGGGCGGAGTTGCCGGTGCAGAGGACAAGTATGTTCATGATGCGCGCGCATAGAGAGGATTTGTAACAGGATCGCGACAGCCCGGGGGCCGGACATCCATCCTATCACGGCGCGGCGGGGCACAGGCGGGAAATCCGCATCATTTCTCGTACCACCAGACCTCGGGCAGGTAATAGACGCTGTCGCCGTAGACCGGCGGATGATCGGGGTGCTTCATCTCAGCGATATGGGCGATCCGTCCCACGCCGAAGCCGTAGGTCGGGATCACGTAGCGCCCCGCCGTCAGCAGCCGGTCCAGCGCCTTGACCGCGGCGGTGAAATCCTCGCGCCCGCGCGCGGCCAGCATGGCGTCGATCATCGCGTCGATGGCTTCGGACTTCACGCCCATCAGGTTGCGCGAGCCGGGTGTATCGGCAAGCTCGGACCCCCAGTAGAGCCGCTGTTCGTTCCCCGGGCTGAGAGAGAAGCTGCGGCGGATCTGGGTGATGTCGAAATCGAATTCGGTCTGGCGCAGGTTGTATTGCGCATCGTCCACCGTGGTCAGCCGGGCCCTGATGCCGAGCCGTTCCAGCGCCTTGAGATAAAGGTCGATCACCGCCTGATCCTCGGTCGCGCCCTGGCGCAACAGGATTTCGAAACTCAGGGGCCGGCCGTCCGGGGCAGTCATCACGCCGTTCTGCACCGTATACCCGGCCTCGGCCAGCAGGGCGGTCGCCTTGCGGATATTGGCCCGGTTACGGGCCGAGCCATCGCCCTCGGGCAGGCTGTAGCCCTCCAGCGCGCCATCGGGGATCTGGCCCTGCCAGTCCGACAGCAAGTCGCGCACGCGCCCTTCGGCGGGGCCGTGGTCCATCCCCAGTTCGGAATTCGAGAAATACGAGGTGATGCGCGGCTGCCGCCCGCCGGTCATCGCGTCGTTGATATATTCGAAGTTGAAGGCATGGATCAGCGCGTCGCGCACGCGGATATCGTCAAACGGCGCGCGGCGGGTGTTCATCACATAGCCGGTGATGCCCGAGGGTTTGGCATCCGCCACCTCGGTCTTGACGATGCGGCCCTCGCGCACGGCGGGAAAGTCGTAATCCCGCGCCCATTTCTCGGCGTTGAACTCGCGCAGGTAGGACAGGGCCTCGCCCTTGAACGCCTCGAAGAGCACGGCACCGTCGCCGTAGAACTCGATCCGGATCTCGTCGAAATTGTTCGTGCCCCGGCGCACCGGCAGGTCCTTGCCCCAATAGTCGGGGTTCCGCTTCAGCGTGACGTAGCGCCCGGGGGTGAAATCGGCCACCACATAGGGCGCGCTGCCGATCGGCACGTCCTCCAGCGTCGCGTTGGCAAAGCTCTTGCCCTCCCACTGGGCCTTCTTGAGGATCGGCCGCAGCCCAGCCAGCAGCGCCAGTTCGCGGTCGTCATCGGTGAATGTCAGGCGGACCGAGCGGGGGCCGGTCTGTTCGATGCTCTCGACCCGGGTCCAGAAGCCGCGGTAGCGCGCATGGCCCTCGGTTCCCAGCGTCTCGTAGGACCAGATCACATCTGCGACAGTGACCGGGCTGCCGTCGGAAAACCGGGCTTCGGGGCGCAGGGTGAACTCCACCCAGGAGCGGTCCTCGGGCACCTCAACCGATTCGGCCAGCAGCCCGTAGAGGGTAAAGGGTTCGTCCTGCGTGCGGACCATCAACGATTCGTGTGTCAGATAGCCCAGCTGCCAGGGCGGGGTGCCCTTCTGGATGAAGGGGTTGAGGCTGTCGAACCCGCCGGTATTGCCGGTGACCACCCGCCCGCCCTTGGGCGCATCCGGGTTCACGTAAGGCAGGGACACAAAATCAGGTGGAAGCGCAGGATCGTCATACATAGCTATGCCATGCGACGACTCGGCCCCTGCGCTGAAGGTCATTCCCAGTGTGGCCAGCAGGGCCGCAAGGCACCTGCGGAGCCCGAAAAAATCCGGTCCCATTACAGCAACAATTCCGATCTGCCCTTGTTTTCTTGCACCGGACCCTACCGCCGGATTCACGCATTATCAAACTTTTAGCTTTGACCCGCGCTCCAGAAGGCTTATAAAGGGGGCACTGCTCGATAGGTTTCTTGCCTGTATGAAACCTGCCTCAATAACTGAACGCCGGCCTTGTGCCGGCGTTTTTTTTGTGGCGCCGCGCCCGTGGCCGGGCCGTTGCGGATCCGGCTGCGCCCGATCGCATTCTGCCGTGCGGCATGGCCCTCGCAATTCGCAGGCGCAGCATTACTATCGGTGCAGACGCGAGACAAAGGAGACCGCCCATGTCGCATACCTCGTCCCTCAGTGGAAAGACCGCCATCGTCACCGGATCGAATTCGGGCATCGGCCTGGGCGTGACCCGGGCCCTGGCCGGGCAGGGGGCGGATGTCGTCCTCAACTCCTTCACCGACACCAAGGCGGATCATGCCCTGGCCGAGGAACTCTCCAAGGCCTTCGGGACCAAGGTGACCTATATCCAGGCCGACATGTCCAAGGGCGAGGACTGCCGCGCCCTGATCGAAAAGGCCGGCGCCTGCGATATCCTGGTGAACAACGCCGGGATCCAGCACGTGGCTCCGATCGACGAATTCCCGGTGGACAAGTGGAACGCGATCATCGCGATCAACATGTCCTCGGCCTTTCACACCACCGCCGTCGCCCTCCCGATGATGCGCAAGGCCGGGTGGGGCCGGGTGATCAACATCGCCTCGGCCCACGGGCTGCGTGCCTCGCCTTTCAAATCGGCCTATGTGACGGCCAAGCACGGCATCGTCGGCATGACCAAGACGGTGGCGCTGGAAACCGCGCGGGAACCGATCACCGCCAATGCGATCTGCCCCGGCTATGTGCTGACCCCGCTGGTCGAGGCGCAGATCCCCGACACCGCCAAGGAATACAAGATGTCCGAGGACGAGGTGATCGAGAAGGTGATCCTGGCCAAACAGCCCTCCAAGCAGTTCGCCACGGTCGAACAGATCGGCGGCCTCGCCACGTTCCTCTGCTCCGACGCGGCCGAACAGATCACCGGCCAGGCCCTTGCCGTCGACGGCGGCTGGACCGCCGCCTGACGCGCACCGGGTCCCGCCCGGCTCCACCGCCCGGTCCTTCCTCTGGCCCGAAATATCCTCGGGGGGGCCGGGCCGCAGGCCCGGCGGGGGGCAGACAGCCCCCCTGCAACACCCCGGCCCCCGCGCCACGGCAGAATTCTGCGCCGCTCGCCTCATCGACAGGGGCGCAGGCGCACCATGTCCACCCATCGGAAAGGAACCCGGATGCCCCGCATCAACCTCGCACTCCAGGGCGGCGGCGCGCATGGCGCCTTCACCTGGGGCGTGCTCGACCGCCTGATCGACGAGGAGGATGTCGAGGTCGCCGCGATCTCGGGCACATCCGCCGGCGCGCTGAACGGCGCGGCCTTCAAGGCCGGCATGGCCGCGGGCGGGCGCGAGGGGGCGCGCGCCGCGCTCGACACGCTCTGGTCCCGTATGGGCGCCCTGGCCGACATGCGTCTGCCCGCCTGGATGGCCGGCAGCCTGTCGCTGACCGGGCAGGTGGCCAAGGCGATCGAATATTCATGGCCCTATTCGATGGCCGATGCGATCTCGCGCATGACCTCGCCCTATGCCTACGGCCCGTTCTATGCCAACCCGCTGGAACCTGTCGTGGCGGGGTTCGATTACGAAAAGGTCTGCGGCGAGGGCGGGCCCGAGCTCTTCATCTGCGCAACCAATGTGCGGGATGGCAAGATCCGGGTGTTTTCCGGGGCCGAGATCACCACCGATGCGATCCTCGCCTCGGCCTGCCTGCCGAACCTGTTCCAGGCGGTCGAGATCGAGGACCCGCGCACCGGGCGGCTGGAGGCCTTCTGGGACGGCGGCTATTCCGGCAATCCCGCGCTCTTCCCGCTGTTCACGCGTCATCTGCCGGACGATGTGGTGGTGGTGAACATCAACCCGCTGGAGCGCAACGAGCTGCCGCGCACGCCGCAGGAAATCCAGAACCGGATCAACGAGATCAGCTTCAACTCCTCTCTCCTGCGCGAGCTGCGCGCCATCGAGTTCGTGCAGCGCCTGATCGCGGGCGGCAATGTGCCCGAGGGCGCAATGAAGAAGGTGCTGGTGCACATGATCTTTGCCGACGACCTGATGCGCGAGTTGAGCCAGGCGACGAAGATCGTGCCCAATCCCTATCTGCTCAACCGGCTCAAGAGCGCCGGGCGCGCGGCGGCGGATGTCTTCCTGGCCGGTCACAAGGACCGGATCGGGCAGGAGAGCACGGTGGATCTGCGGCAGATGTTCGGCTGAGGCTCGGCCCGGGTCTGCCCTGCGCCCGCGCGCGGGGGCGGCGACATCGGACAGCGGCGGGCGGTCATGGCGGGCTGCGGGAGAGCTGCGTTGTTGCGCCGCCTCCGGCGGGAGTATTTTTGACGAGATGAAGGGCGGGGCGGATCGCCTACCGGCCGCCGTGGGGTGGTTTCGACGGGTCCTTGGAGTTCGGATAGACCAGCCCGGCCGAGATCACCAGCTTGGCCGCGTCCTCGACCGTCATGTCCAGCTCGATCACGTCCTCGCGCGGGAAGAAGAGCAGGAAGCCCGAGGTCGGGTTGGGCGTGGTGGGGACAAAGATGCTCATCAGCTGCGAGCCGGTTTCGGCGCGGGCGGCCAGTTCGCCCTTGGCCTCGGTCGAGATGAAGCCGACGGCCCAGATGCCCTTGCGCGGGTATTGCACCAGGCAGGCCTTTTCGAAGGAGCGGTCGGACTGGGCAAAGACCGTCTCGGCGATCTGTTTCACGCCGTTGTAGATCGAGCGGACCACCGGCAGCTGGTCGACCATGCTTTCGGCAAAGCGCAGCAGCGAACGCCCGATCAGCCCCTTGGCGACCCAGCCCACCAGGATGGTGAAAAGCAGGAAGATGATGACGCCGACACCGCGCAGGTTGATGCCGATGTATTTTTCCGGCTGGAAGGTATAGGGCACCAGCGGTAGCACGAAGCCGTCGACCCAGCCGACCACCGACCAGATCAGCCAGATGGTCAGGCCGATCGGTGCGATCACCACGATCCCGGTCAGGAAACTGGACCGCAGGCGGGCAAAGAGCCCGGGGCGGCGGGGCGGTTCGATTAGCGGATCGCTCATTCAGGGGTTCCCGGCGGGCTGGTTGGGCGAAATCTATGCACTCCCGCGCGGGGCGGCAATGGGCGGCGCGCGCGGCGCGCGTTCACGCCGCGCCGCCCCGTCGAATCGCGGCGATTTCGCCTGCTATCCCGGCAGCGAGCCGGGCGTTGTTCAGCACCAGCGCGATATTGGTGGCCAGCGAGCGGCCCTCGGTGAGGGTGAATATCCGGTCGAGCAGGAAGGGCGTCACCGCCTTGCCGCTGATGCCCTCGCGCGCGGCCTCGGCCAGGGCGGCCTCGACGATGGGGGCGATGACCGCGCGGGGGATCTCGTCGGCCTCGGGCACCGGGTTGGTCACCAGCTGGCCGCCGGGCAGGCCGAGCCTGCCGCGCAGCACATGGGCGGCGGCGATGGCGGCGGCGCTGTCCATGCGCAGCGGCGCGGTGAGGCCGGAGTCGCGCGACCAGAAGGCCGGCAGGGCGTCCTGGCCATAGGCGATGACCGGCACGCCCCGGGTTTCCAGCACCTCCAGCGTCTTGGGCAGGTCGAGGATCGCCTTGGCCCCGGCACAGACCACCGTCACCGCGGTTTCGGCCAGTTCCGACAGGTCGGCGGAGATGTCGAAGCTGTCTTCGGCGCCGCGGTGCACGCCGCCGATGCCGCCGGTGGCGAAGGTCTCGATCCCCGCGAGCCGGGCGGCGATCATCGTGGCCGCGACTGTGGTCGCCCCGGTGCCGCCGGTGGCGAGACAGGCCGCGAAATCGGCGCGCGAAAGCTTGGCCACGTCGCGGGCGCGCGCCAGCGCGTCGAGCCGGTCGTCGGACAGGCCGATCTGCAGCCGCCCGTCGAGTACCGCGATGGTGGCGGGCAGGGCACCGGCGGCGCGGACCTCGGCCTCGACCGCGCGAGCGGTTTCGAGGTTCTGCGGCCAGGGCATGCCGTGGGTGATGATGGTGCTTTCCAGGGCCACGACCGGCTGGCGGGCCGCGAGGGCGGCGGCAAGTTCGGGGGTGGTGTCGATGGGCAGGCTCACAGGGCGTTGTCTCCGGAGACATAGGCGGCGGCGGTGGCGAGCGCGCGTTCCATCGCGCCCTGGGGGTCGGGGCCCGCCGCCTCGGCGGCGAGGTGGGCGGCCATGAAGGTGTCGCCCGCCCCGGTGACCCGGGTGACCATCACCGCGGGGGGCAGCAGCGAGACCGTGCCATGCCGGCCCGCATCGCTGGCCGCGCGGCCCCCGTCGGTCACCACGGCGCGGGCCGCGCCGCGCGCGACCAGGGCCCGGGCGGCGGCGGCGCTGTCGGGAAACTCGGCCTGGCAGAGCAGGCCCGCCTCTTCGAGATTGACGTAGAGCGTGGCGGTGGCATGGCCGAGGAAGGGGCGCAGCCGTTCCGCCTTGCCGGGCGAGGCCGGGGCGACGGCCAGCCGCGCGGCGGCAAAGGCGGGGGAGGCCGCGATGTCGCGCAGCAGGGGCAGCGTCAGGTTGCCGTCGAGCGCGATCAGCCCGTCATGGGGCGCGCGGGCCGAGCCGAGCGTGCCGTCGGTCAGCGGGCGCAGGATCTTGTCGCCCGCGGCCTCCAGCGAATGGGCATCGGCGATGGCGGCGATCAGGCCGTTGGCGCCCTCGACAGCCATGTAGCGGTCGGTCGGCAGATCGTCGGAGCGGTAGACATGGGACATGTCCATGCCCAGCCGGGTGCAGGCGGCCAGCAGCTCCTCGCCCTCGGGGTCGCGCCCGATGGCGGTCAGCAGCACCGGCTGCAGGCCCGACCGGGCCGCGGCCAAGGCGATGTTCATTGCGACGCCGCCGGGCAGGCGGGTGATGCGCCCGGGCACGTCCGATCCCTGCCGCATGTGGCTGGCGGAGCGGCCGATGATGTCCCACAGGACGGCGCCGATGCAGAGGATGCGGGGGGCAGGGGTCATGGATGCTTCCTGCACCGGGGCGGGGGCGGAGGCAAGAGGGATGGCAGGCGGCGGAGGGGGGCTGTCTGCCCCCCACCGGCCTGCGGCCGGCCCCCCCGAGGATATTTCCGGCCAGAGGAAGTACCGGACCTGCGCGGGCTGCGGGCGGTGTGCGACTATGGCGGGGCGAAGCGCGGGCGGGCGCGGGGCCGGGCTTAGTCCGGGACCTGGAAGGTGAGATTGGCCCAGAGGCTTTCCCACATCACCCCGTCGCGCGCGGCGATCCAGGCGGGCGGCTCGCGCAGGACGACGTGATCCAGCATGTAGTCATGCCCCGGGGTGACGGGGATCGTGGCATAGCCCTTGTCGTCGGTGCGCAGGCGCGTGATCTCGACCGTGCCATCCGGCGCGCGGTCGAAGACCTCGACCTGGCCGTCCGCGACCGGGCTGCGGTTGTAAAGCAGCAGGACCGGCAGGCCTTCGGACATGTCGTCGGTATAGGGGTTGGCCTGGGCGATGAATTCCAGCGGCATGCCGGTGTCGTCATCCGCGCCGGCACCCGCGCCCACGGCGATCAGCGACTTGCAGTAGCGGCGGTAGACCTCCCTGACGTCCTCGTGCGGCAGGCCACGGGCGTCGTGGCGCTCCACGAACCAGGGGAAATCCTTGTGCTCAACAAAGACCATGACCGTTTCCCAGTCGTCATAGGTCAGGATCGTCGGGGTCGAGGTGTAGATCAGCGTCAGCAGCCCCTCGTCCTGCGGGGGCAGGGCGATGGCGGGGATGTCCCCGGCGCGCCCGAGGATCGGCGCCACGTCAGAGCCGCGCGCCATGTCCATCCGGTCGATGCGCTTGTCGAACCAGCTGAGGTTGACGCCCTTGAATTCCTGACCATTCTTCAGATCGGCCTCGACCGGCTCTTCGGGAGAAACCTGAAATTCTCGGGGCTCGATCCAAAACTCATGGGCAAGCGCGCCCGTATATGTCAGGCAGAGGCCAACGGTCAGCGGAACGGAGAGTGCGATGCGGCGCAGCAATGGTGCAAATGATGTCATGACGGCGAGAGTGGCCGCGGGCGATACAAAGTCAAGCGGTGGCGCGCTCACTTCACTGTTTGCCATGCTGCTTCTGGCCCTGACGGTGCTGCTGGCGGGGCTTGTCGCGCCGGGCGGCGCGGCCCGTGCGCATGAGGTGCAGCCCGCGATTGCCGATCTGTCGACCGAGGGCAACACCGTGCATCTGGACCTGCGCGTGAATGCCGAGGCGATGCTGGCGGGCATCGACCTGGACGGGGTGGAAGACACGAACCAAAGCGCGGCCTCGAATGAATACGACGCCCTGCGCCTGCTGTCGCCCGACGAGATCGAGGCCCGGCTGATGGCGGTCTGGGACCGGCTGGGCCAGGGCATCGACCTGCGCGCCGACGGCAACACGGTGGCCCTGGGCCTGGACGAGATCGAGGCGAGCGAGATCGGCGACACTTCGGTCGGGCGGCCCACCCGCGTGCTGCTGTCGGGCACGCTGCCGGCCGGGACGGAATCGCTGACGCTGACCTGGGGCAAGGGGCTGGGCACGCTCATCCTGCGCCACGTGGGGGTCGAGGACGGCTATACCGGTTACCTCAACGGCGGTGACATCAGCCCCGCGATCCAGCTGGACGGCCATGCCGGGCAGACCGGGCTGAGCGCCTTCCTCGAATATATCCCGGTGGGGTTCGAACATATCCTGCCGCTGGGGCTGGATCACATCCTCTTCGTGCTGGGCCTGTTCTTCCTGTCGCCGCATATCCGTCCGCTGCTGTGGCAGGTCTCGGCCTTCACCCTGGCGCATACGGTGACGCTGGCGCTTGGCGCGCTCGGGCTGGTCAACGTGCCTGCCTCGATCATCGAGCCGCTGATCGCGGCCTCGATCACCTTCATCGCGGTCGAGAACCTGTTTTCGACCAAGCTGCACCGATGGCGCCCGCTTGTGGTCTTCTGCTTCGGTCTGCTGCACGGTCTGGGCTTTGCCTCGGTGCTGGAACAGTTCGGGCTGCCGCAGGACCAGTTCATCCCGGCGCTGCTCGGCTTCAACCTGGGCGTGGAATTCGGCCAGCTGACGGTCATCGCGCTGGCCTTCCTGGCCGTGGGCGCCTGGTTCCGCCGCGAAACCTGGTACCGGACGGCCATCGCCATGCCGGCCTCGGCCATCATCGGGGTCATCGGGGCCTACTGGTTCGTGGAGCGGACGTTCCTCTGACCCTTTGACCGGCCTCTGACCGGTCTTTGGCCGGGTGGCGGGGCCGGGGTCAGCCCCCGCCGCCGTCCGGCCGGACACAAGCCTTGGGCCGGGTGCCGGGGCCGGGCTGCCGGGTGGCGGTGACGGGCAGGGCGGTCGTCTGGGGCGGGTTGCCTGCCGCGTGATGGCGCGCGCGGTCCCCGGCATCCGCGACCCGGATCGCCATGTGTCACGCCAGCAGCCGATGACCCCGCATTGCAGGGCCCTTGATCGGGCCGCAGCCCCCCGTCGCCGGCGGCATGCCAGCAACCGGGCGCAACGGATCGCGCGGGCCTCGATCAGCCCAGTCGGGCGATCTCCGGCGTTTTCAGCTCGGCGCGCCGCTCATCCTCGCGCGCCATCCAGGCGACGAGTTCGTCGAGGAAATACCGCAGCCGCATGGTGACCGACAGGGCCGAGGGGTAGATGAAATAGACGCTCTTGGACGGCCCGCTCCATTCCGGCAGCACCCGCACCAGCCGCCCCGCCGACAGTTCGGGATTGGCCAGGATCGTGGGGATTCGCGCGATGCCCGCGCCGTCGATCGCCGCAGCCAGGGCGGCCAGCGCAGAGGAAAAGGACAAGGCAGGTTCGATCCTGACCGTTTCTTCCACATCGCCCTGATGGAACACCCATTGGCGGACCCAGTGCTGCGGCACGTCGATCAGCGGCATATGCACGATATCCGAAGGGTGGCGCAGATTGTCGAGTCCCGGCAGATCCGGCGCGGCCACCGTTGACATGGTGCCGGTGAAAAGCTTGCGCGACATCAGCGTGCTGTCCTGCAACGGCCCGAAGGCGATGACCGCGTCCAGGTCGGATTGCATCAGGTCGCCCGTGTTGCTGGTGATCACCGTTTCCAGGGTGATGGCCGGGTATTTCCTGCGGAAACTCGCCGCCAGCTCGCCCATGGTGATCTGTTCGAAAAGGTCGGGCATGCCGATGCGCAGATGCCCGCGCGGGGCCTGGCCCGCATCGGTGAGCACGCGGCGCAGGTCGCTTGCCTCGGCCAGCAGGCGCGAGGCGCGGCGGGCCAGCACCTCGCCCTCGGCGGTGATCCGCATCGAACGGGTCGTGCGCTCGATCAGCCGCACGCCCAGGTTGGCCTCCAGATCCGCGACCTTCTTGGCCACGGTCGAGCGCGGGGCGTTCAGCTCTCTCGCAGCTGCAGCGAAGGATCCCGCGCGCACCACCGAGTGAAAGGCCCTGAGCGCGCTCAGGTCGATCTCATTGTCCATGATCTTGTCACCAATTGCCATGAACCCATCAATTGCACAGAAGCATGGCGAATTGATATAGGGTACTCAAGAGTTTCTTCTGCACCTGCATTCCCCTGAGGTATCCCATGTCCCAGATTCAAGCGCCGCCCGCGCCTGCCCGTGCCGTTCCGCTGGCAGTCACATTTGTGATCCTCGGGATTTCTTCGCTGACCGTGATGGCCAATGCCACCATCGCGCCGTCGCTGCCGGGGCTTCAGGCGCATTTCGCCGACACGCCGGGGATCGAGACACTGGCGGGCCTGGTCCTGACCCTGCCGTCGCTCTTCGTGGTGCTGACGGCGGGGCTGATCGGGGTGCTGGCGGACCGGCTGAACCGGCGTCCGCTGATCGTCGCCTCGATGGTGCTCTATGCGCTTGGCGGGCTGACCGGGCTGCTGGCGGACACGATGACAGGCATGCTGGCGGGCCGCGTGGTGCTGGGCCTGGGCGTGGCGGGGACCATGACGCTGGCCACGGCCTATGCCGGGACACTCTGGCACGGGGCGGCGCGCGAGCGGTTCATCGGCCTGCAGGTCGCCGCGATGAACATGGGCGGCATCGTCTTCATGATCACCGGCGGCGTGCTGGCGGGGATGAGCTGGCGCGCGCCCTTCGGCATCTACATGGTCGCCCTGCCGCTGGCGCTGGCGGCCTGGTTCGTCCTGTCCCGCGTGCCCGGACGGGCGAGCGACGGCGCCCCGGATCCCGCGCAGGGCAGCGCCGGGGAACCGCAGAGCTTTCCCTGGCTGATCTATGCCTGGGTGGGCGGCATGGCCTTTCTGCTGATGTCGACCTTCTACACGCTCCCGGTCAAGCTGCCCTTCGTGCTGCGCGAACTGGGGGTCGAGAACCCGGCCTATGTGGGCATGATCCTGGCCGGGGTGACGCTGGCGTCGATCCCCGGGGCGCTCGGCTACGGCTTCATCCGCCGCTTTGCCGATCCGCGGGCGATCATGTCGGTGGGCTTCATCACCCTGGGCCTGGGCATCATCATCGTCGCCACGGCGCAGAGCCTGCCGATGGTGGTGCTGGGCGTGCTGGTCACCGGCGCCTCGCTGGGGCCGAACTTCCCCAACTTCATGGCCTTCTTCATGGCCAAGGTGCCGCCCGCGCTGCGCGGCCGCGCCTCGGGCCTGATGACGATGGCGATCTTTGGCGGGCAGTTCGTCTCGCCCCTGGTGGCGGCCCCCCTGATCGCGGCCTACGGGCTGCACGGCGGGATCCTGCTTGTGGGCTGCCTGCCGGTGGCCGCGGGCCTGGCGGTGGGGGTGCTGACGCTGGGCCACCGCGTGTTGCGCCCCGCCGGGGTCTGAGCCTGTCGAAAGGGTGAACGCGCCGCTCTGGTCCAACCGGGGCGGCGCGGTCGTTTCGGGGTTTCAACTCCCCGGCATCCATGCAATAGGGAACCGCCAAACGAGATATCCACGGAGATGTGAGATGGAGATTCGTGAGGCCCTCACCTTTGACGATGTATTGCTGGTCCCTGCGGCCTCCTCTGTCCTGCCGAGCACGGCGGACACAAGGACTAGGGTAACCAAGGCGATTTCCCTCAACATCCCGTTGCTGAGCTCGGCCATGGACACGGTGACCGAGGCGCGCATGGCGATCTGCCTGGCCCAGGCCGGCGGCATGGGGGTGATCCACCGCAACCTCGACATCCAGCAGCAGGCCGACGAGGTCCGCCGCGTCAAACGTTTCGAAAGCGGCATCGTCTACAAGCCCATCACCCTGCGCGCGGACCAGACCCTGGCCGATGCCAACGCCCTGCGCGAGCAGTACAAGATCTCGGGCTTCCCGGTGGTGGATGAAAAGGGCCGCGTGGTCGGCATCGTCACCAACCGCGACATGCGTTTCGCCAATGACGAGCGTACGCCGGTGCATGTGATGATGACCTCGAAGGACCTCGCCATCCTGCAGGAGCCCGCCGACCGGGACGAGGCGATTTCCCTGATGAAGGCCCGCCGCATCGAAAAGCTGCTGGTGACCGACAAGGACGGCAAGCTGACCGGCCTGCTGACCCTGAAGGACACCGAACAGGCGGTGCTGAACCCGACCGCCTGCAAGGACCAGCTGGGCCGTCTGCGCGTCGCCGCCGCCACCACCGTGGGCGATGCCGGTTACGAACGCAGCGCGGCGCTGGTCGATGCCGGGGTCGACATGATCGTGATCGACACCGCGCACGGCCATTCCGAAGGCGTGGCCAAGGCGGTCGAACGCGCCAAGACCCTGTCGAACGAAGTCCAGGTTGTCGCCGGCAATGTCGCCACGGCCGAGGCCACCCGCGCCCTGATCGGCGCCGGGGCGGATGCGATCAAGGTCGGCATCGGCCCGGGGTCGATCTGCACCACCCGCATGGTGGCGGGCGTGGGCGTGCCGCAGCTGACCGCGATCATGGATTGCGCGGCGGCGGCGGGCGACGTGCCGGTCATCGCCGACGGCGGCATCAAGTTCTCGGGCGATTTTGCCAAGGCGATCGCGGCGGGGGCCTCGGTTGCGATGGTCGGCTCGATGATCGCCGGGACCGATGAAAGCCCGGGCGAGGTGATCCTCTACCAGGGCCGCACGTTCAAATCCTACCGCGGCATGGGCTCGCTGGGCGCGATGGCGCGCGGTTCGGCCGACCGGTATTTCCAGAAGGATGCCGCCAGCGACAAGCTGGTGCCCGAGGGGATCGAGGGGCAGGTGCCCTACAAGGGGTCGGCCAATGCCGTGCTGCACCAGCTGGTCGGCGGTCTGCGCGCGGCCATGGGCTATACCGGCTGCGCCACGGTCGAGCAGATGCGCACCGGCTGCCAGTTCGTCAAGATCACCGGCGCGGGGCTGAAGGAAAGCCACGTGCACGACGTGCAGATCACCCGCGAAAGCCCGAACTACCGGATCGGCTGACGCCGGTTTCAGGCCACATGACCTGTCGGCGGGAGTCTGGCGCCGACGGGTTCGGCCAGGGGGCGCCGGAAGCCGCCCGGACCGGTTTGCCGCGTCGTCTGCCGTGCGGATCCCATGCGCCTGCGGCCCCGGGACCCCGTCGCCTGCGGAAACCGCGCAACGCCCGCCCCTTGGAGGCCGGGAGTCGGATCACCAATTCCGCAAGCGCCCGCAATCGGGGCGTTCCGGCGGGGTCGCACCAGGCCCCCGGTTCGGCGATGGCGGGCAACCCGGATGCATCGCAGAGGGGCGCGGATCGTCTGGCCCGCTTCGGGATCGCGTCCGCCTGACCTGTGTCGCGCGCGGCCGCCTGTCGGGCCGCGGCCCGCGACGATCCACCGGCGCCTGCGCACCGGGACAGCGCCACCCCCTTCGGGCACCCGGGCGTCGATCACGGCACGGGCGCCAGGACCGGGTGTCGGCAGCGCCGCCCATTTGCTCATTGCTCAACCGGTCCCCTGTCACCGGGCCGTCGGACGCTCTTACCCGCTTGTGCAGCCATGGAACTATGGCTAGGCTTTTGGGGTGACCGACCGCTCCGCCCCTTCGTCGAAGGGTTTCGGAGACTTGACGAAAGACAGTTCGATGCCTTCCAGGAAAGCGCCGGTCACAATCGGCCTTCTCTATTCCCATACCGGGGTCACATCCGTCATAGAGACCGCGCAGCGCCAGGGGGCGTTGCTTGCGGCCCGGGAAATCAATGCCCAGGGCGGCCTGCTTGGCGAGGAGGTGCTGATCGAGGACAGCAACCCCCAGTCCAGCCCGCAGCTGTTCCGCACCGAGGCGGCGCGCCTGTTGGATACCGGGGTCGATGCGCTGTTCGGCTGCTACATGTCGTCGACCCGCAAGGCCGTTCTGCCGATGGTGGAATCGCATCACAGCCTGCTGTTCTATCCGACCTTCTATGAAGGGTTCGAATATGTGGAGGGCTGTATCTATTCCGGCGCGGCCCCGAACCAGAACGCCCGCATCCTGGCCGATTACCTGGTCGAGACCTACGAGCCGCGGTATTTCTTCGTCGGTTCGAATTACATCTTTCCCTATGAATCCAACCGGATCATGCGCGACCTTCTGTCCAACCGGAATGCGAAGGTGGTGGATGAGATGTACATTCCGCTGGCCTGCACCAAGGAGGATATCGACAGGGTCATCAGCCGGATTCGCGCGGCCGGGCCGGTCACGGTATTCTCGAACGTTGTGGGGCAGGGCGCTGTCGATTTCTATCGCGCCTATGATGCCGCGGGCTTTGACAGGACCCAGCGGCCAATCGCATCGCTGACCTTCGGCGAGCCCGAGATCCGCGCCGCAGGGCTGGATGCATCCGTGGGCAATGTGAAGGCGGCGCCCTATTTCAGCGTTCTGCCCACCCTGGCCAACGCGGCCTTCGTGGCGGCCTATCGCGAGCAATTCGGCCCCGATCAGCCGATCTCGGCCGAGGTGGAGGCCGCGTATTTTCAGGTCCGGATGTTCGCCGAGGCGGTCAGCCGCGTCGGCGGGACACGCCGGGAGGATGTGCTGAAGGCCCTGCCGACCTTTTCCTACGAGGCCCCGCAGGGCTCTGTCCGGATAGATGCCTCGAACCACCATACCTACCTCTGGCCACGGGTCGGCGTCGTCGGCAACCGGGGCCAGTTCGAAATCGTCCGGGAAACGACGGCCCCGGAAGCACCGGCACCCTACCTGGTCGAACATGACGACCCGGTCAGCTTCGCCATGGCAGAGACGGGTGAAAAGTGATGGCTCGCATCCGGCTCAAGGATCTGCGGGGATTGAGCGTTGCGGTGGTGCATCCGCCGGATGCAAACGGCCAGACGATCCTTGACCAGCTGCGGCGGATCGGATGCCGGACAGATCTTGTCTGGCCGCCGGAAAAGGGGCTGCCGTCCAAGGTCGACGTGGTGTTTGCCGGCATCTATTTCGACAGCCAGGAACAGCTGAAAGCGATGCTGCGCAGGGCCGAAAAGCCGGCGCCCGCGATCATTGCCGTGGTGGATTACGAAAACCCGGCGATGCTGGAACTGGTCCTTGACCTTGGCGCCGTGGCGGTCACGTCCAAGCCGGTGCGCAGCTTCGGGATCATGACCAACATGGTGGTCGCGCGCGAGTGTCAGCAGCGCCAGTACGACCTGCAGGACAGGATTTCAAAGCTGGAAAAGAAGCTCGCCGGGCAGAAGGTGATCTCGAAGGCCAAGTCGATTTTGATGGAAATGCACGGAATATCCGAGGCAGAGGCCTTCGAAACGATCAGAAAACAGGCAATGTCCAAGAGAACATCCATCGAAGACATGGCTCAGGCCATTATCAATGCCAATGAGCTGTTGTCAGCCAAGTCGACGGACATATAGTGGAATCAGCGAGCGGCCAATGATGCCCGTTCGTTGTAGCAACGAGGCTCACGTCGATACCTGAAACGGGTCGAGTGGGCTTTTTTTGTTGATATGTTCCGGATGGCTCGATGAGGCGCCATTCGTACCTTGCCTGCCTGACGGGCCAAGGACGTGCATCCCCGTTTTCAGGGGTGTCCCGGAACGGGCGTCGAAACGCCACCGTCCAATGTCGCCAGGGCAGGTCCCCTGCGGGCGATGCAACCACAATCATCGGTCACACAACGATAAACGCACGGTCGTCCTGCGCCCTGAAACCTGCAGTCGCGCTCCGTCCGAAAAAACCGGGAGATGCTCCATGAATTCCAACCGTCGCTCATTCCTCAAGACCTCTGCCGCCTTTGGCGCGGCACTGGCCGCACCATCCCTGATTCCCGGCCGCGCGGCAGCCGCCGGCGAGATCGAGGTCGGCGTTCTGTTCTCGCAGACCGGAGGGCTGTCGATCGTCGAAAAATCCCTTGCCGATGCCACGCTGATGGCGATCGACGAGATCAACGCGACCGGCGGCGTGAACGGCATGATGATCAAGCCGATTGTCGAGGACGGGGCCTCCGATCCCAAGACGTACAACGAAAAGGCGTCCAAGCTGGTCATCCGCGACCGCGTGCCGACCGTCTTCGGGTCCTACACCTCGGCGTCGCGCAAGGCCGTGCTGCCGGTGTTCGAAAAGCGCAACAGCATGTACTTCTACCCGACCTATTACGAGGGGTTCGAATGTTCCAAGAACGTCGTCTACACCGGCGCCGTTCCGAACCAGCAGCTGTCGAACTTCATCCCCTGGATCATCAACACGCTGGGCAAGAAGAAGTTCTTCATCGTCGGGTCCAACTACATCTACCCGCGCGAGATGGCCAAGGTCTCGAAAATCCTGATCGAGCAGAATGGCGGCGAATACGTGGCCGACGAATATCTGGAACTGGGGCATTCCGAATGGGGCGCCATGGTGTCCAAGATCAAGGATTCCGGCTGTGACGTGGTTCTGTCCAACGTCGTCGGCGACTCGGTTGTCGCCTTCTATCGCGAATTCAAGAACCAGGGCCTGACCCATGATGTCCTGCCGATCTGCGCCACCGTGACCTCCGAGATCGAGATCGCGGCAATGGGCGCGGATTTCGCGGTCGGCTCCTACACCTCCTTCCCGTATTTCCAGGCCATCGACACGCCCGAGAACAAGGCCTTCATCGAACGTTACCGGGCCTTCGTGGGCGATCCCAAGGCGGTGACGCACCATGCGCTGGAAAGCTCGTACTTCCAGGTGTTCCTGTGGAAGCAGGCGGTGGAGAAGGCAGGCGAGGCGACGCCCGATGCGATCCGCGAGGGCATCAAGGGCCAGACCTTCGACGCGCCGAACGGCAAGGTGACCGTCGATCCCGACAACCTGCACACCTATCTCACGCCGCGCATCGCGCAGTGGGGCGCGGACGGGCAGGGCACGATTGTCGAGGCCTATCCCGAGCCGGTCCGCCCGATGCCCTACGTGGCCTACGGCGAAACGCCCGACAACCTGTTCTGCACCGCACAGGGCCTCGACAGCTCCAAGCTGTGATCATCGGTGCGGGGGCCCTTGCCCCCGCCCGAACGCACATTATCCGGGGGACACCTCTCCATGTCGGAAATCCTATTCATCGGGCTTTCGCTGTCGTCGATCCTGCTGCTGATCGCCCTTGGCCTGTCGATCACCTATGGCGCCATGGGGGTCATCAACATGGCTCATGGCGAGCTGGTGATGATCGGCGCCTATACCGCCGTTCTGTCGGGCATCTATCTGAACCTGAACCTGTTTTTCGCGCTGCCCCTGGCCTTTGTCGTCTCGGCGCTGGTCGGTCTGGGGCTTGAGAAACTGGTGATCCGCAGGCTCTACGGGCGCATCATCGACACGCTGCTTGCGACCTGGGGCGTTGCCATCATCCTGCAACAGCTGATTCGGCTGGAATTCGGCCTCAGCTTTTTCGGCATCCATATCGAAGGGCTTGGCCCGGGGCTGCAGAACATGGATGTGCCCGCGTTTCTGACCCAGCCGTTCGAGATCGCGGGCATCCCGATCCAGCCCTATCGCTCCTTCATCATCGTGGTCACGCTGCTGCTGACCCTGCTGACCTGGTTTCTGATGTACCGCACCTCCATCGGCACGCAGGTGCGCGCCATCATGCGCAATCCGCAGATCGCGGCGGCCTGCGGCATCGACGTGAGGCGCGTCTCGGCCTTCACCTTCGCCTATGGCTCGGGCCTGGCCGGGATCGCGGGCGTGCTGCTCGCGGGGTTCAAGACGGTGATGCCCGACATGGGCGCCTCGACCGTGGTCGACGGGTTCCTCGTTGTCGTCGTCGGAGGCGTTGGCTCGCTTCTGGGCACCGTGCTTGCCTCGGCCCTGCTGGGCCAGATCAACGGGGTCTTTGCCATCCTGACCAATGACATCCTCGCCCGCGCGGTGGTCTTCGGCGTGGTCATCGCGATCATCCTGTGGCGCCCCCGCGGCCTCTTCGCCTTCAAATCGAGGTAAGGCAGATGACCCGGACCAAGCTTTTCAAATACGGTGACTGGGGGATCTACATCCTGTTCATCGTCATCGTTCTCGGCCTGCCGCTGGTGATGACGGATGTCTTCTGGCTGAACCGGATCGCCAAATACCTCGTCTACGGGATGCTCGGCATCGCCATCGCGCTCAGCTGGGGCTATGCCGGGATCCTGAACCTCGGGCAGGGGCTGTTCTTCGGGCTGGGCGCCTACATGGTCGCCATGTCGCTGAAACTGCAGAGCTATACCTCGCTGCAGCAGGGCAGCGACACGCCGGTGCCCGACTTCATGCTCTGGAACGCCGAACCCGGCGCCCCGACCGAGCTGTGCTGCATCACCTCCGGCTCCTGGCTGTGGTTGCCGTTCCAGGCGCAGTGGTTCGGCATGGTCATGGCGATTGTCCTGCCGGTGATCCTGGCGCTCGTGCTGTCCTCGGCGATCTTCCGGCTGCGGGTGTCGGGGGTCTATGTCGCGATCATCACGCTGGCGCTGGTGCTGCTGGTGCGGCTGCTGATCATCGACGCGCAGCCCATCACCAACGGCTTCAACGGGCTGACGGACCTGGGCTGGCTGACCATCGGCGGGTTCGAATTCGATCCCTA
The DNA here is from genome assembly GCF_009789075.1 of Pseudooceanicola pacificus. GTDB lineage: Bacteria > Pseudomonadota > Alphaproteobacteria > Rhodobacterales > Rhodobacteraceae > Pseudooceanicola > Pseudooceanicola pacificus. The sequence goes on along the minus strand of NZ_WNXQ01000002.1, from coordinate 459,376 downwards.
CCTCGTCTCGACCTATTACATCGTCGCGGTGTCGATCTGCGTCGTGCTTCTGGCCACCCGCTGGCTGGTGTCCACGCGCGCGGGCCTGATCCTGCAATCGACCCGCGACGATCCCAACCGCTCGCGCTACCTCGGCTATGACGTGGCGGCCTATCAGGTGTTCTTCTTCACCGTGTCGGCCGGGATCGCGGGCTTTGCCGGGATGCTCTATGTCATCGCGGCCGAATTCGCCTCGCCCTCTTTCCTCGATATCACCTTCTCGATCTCGATGGTGGTCTGGGCGGCGGTCGGGGGCCGGTCCTCGCTGATCGGCGCGGCCATCGGCGCGATCCTGATCAACACGATCGAGGCCACCGCCTCGGAAACCGAGATGTTCCGCGAGGCCTGGAAACTGATCATCGGCGTCATCTTCGTGGCCGTCGTCCTTTACATGCCGCGCGGTCTGGCCGGGCTGGCCAGGGATGCGGTCGGACTTTTCGCACAAACCCGCGACAGCGGCAAAACCCGCACCGCGCGCTCCGGCGCGCCGGCGGAATAGGGGGCAGCAGCATGGCAGCGGCACTCACCATCGACGGGCTGGAGGTCGATTTCGGCGGCTTCAAGGCCGTGGACGGCATGACCACGGTGATCGACGAGGGCGAACTTCGCGTCGTCCTGGGCCCGAACGGGGCGGGCAAGACAACCCTGATGGACCTTGTCAGCGGCAAGACCCCCTCGACCGCCGGAGAGGTCCGGCTGTTCGGCAAGGAGATCACCAACTGGCCCGAACATCAGATCGCGCGGGCCGGGGTGGGGCGCAAGTTCCAGATCCCTTCGGTCTTTCGCGACCTGACGGTGCGCGACAACCTGAACGTGGCGGTCAGCCACGAGCCGCGCGTCTTTCGCAACCTCAGGCTGGGCATGGCCGCGGCCGACCGGTCCCGGATCGACGAGGTGATCGCCCTGACCGGGCTGGAGCCGGTGCTGGACACGATCGCCGGGGATCTGAGCCACGGGCAGATGCAGTGGCTGGAACTGGGCATGCTGATCACCCAGCAGGCCCGGGTGATCCTGCTGGACGAGCCGACGGCGGGCATGACCCAGGCCGAAACCGCCAAGACCGCCGACATCATCCTGCGGCTCAAGGGGGCGCATACGATCCTGGTGGTCGAACATGACATGGCCTTCGTGCGCAAGATCGCCGAACGCGTCACCGTCATGCATATGGGCAAGCTGCTGGCCGAGGGGCCGATGGCCCGGATCGAACAGGATCCCGCCGTGCGCGAGGCCTACCTTGGTTCCGGGGGGGTGCACTGATGCTGAGCCTCAGCAATGTCGACAGCTTCTATGGCCGCAGCCAGGCGCTGCACGATATGACCGTCACCGCGCCCAAGGGCGAAATCCTTGCCATTCTGGGGCGCAACGGGGTCGGCAAGACCACGCTGCTGCGCACGATCCTGGGCCTGACGGACCGCAGCGAGGGGGTGATCTCTCTCGACGGCGAGGAGATTTCGGCCAGGCCCACGCATGAGCGCGCCCGCGCCGGCATCGCCTATGTGCCGCAGGGCCGGATGATCATTCCGGATTTCACCATCCGCGACAATATCCTGATGGGCGGGTTCGCCGCCGGAGGGCCGCGCCGGATCCCGGACATCGTGCCAGAGCTGTTCCCCTATCTGATGGACAACCTCGACCGCCCCGGCGGGGTCCTGTCGGGGGGGCAGCAGCAGCAGCTGGCCATTGCCCGTGCGCTGGCCTGCAAGCCCGCCGTGCTGCTCATGGACGAACCGACCGAGGGCATCCAGCCCAATATCGTCGAGCAGATCGAAGAGATCATCATCCGGCTGAACCGCGAGCTGGGCCTGACCATCCTGCTGGTAGAGCAGAACGTCACCTTTGCCCGCCGCGCCGCCGGATCCTTTGTCATGGTCGAACACGGCACTGCCGTGGAAACCGGCCGGATCGACCTTCTGAGCGACGATATGGTCGCCAAACACATGGCCATCTGATGCAGATTTATTCCGATATCCTTGGACCCGCCGCCGATTTCCACGATGCGCTGCACCGGCTCGACCATGCCCATGCGGTGGATGTGCTGCGCCTGCCGCGCGCCGATCTGGCCCGTCGCAGGCTGCGCACCCGGTCCGAAGGCGGGCAGGAGGTGGCCCTGGCCCTGCCGCGCGACAAGCACCTTTACGACGGGGCCGTGCTGGCGATCTCGGACCAGGCGGCCCTGGTGGTGCGGGTCGAGACCGAGACCTGGATCCGCCTGAAGGCCCGCGATCAGGCGATGGCGCTGAAGCTGGGCTATTTCTGCGGCAACCTGCACTGGCGCGTCCGCTTCGACGGCGACATCCTGATGATCGCCGTGGAAACCGAGGAACGCCTGTATCACGACCGTCTCGCCCCGATGATCGCCGCGGGGGAGGTCACGCTCCGTCCCGCTGCCACGCAGGCGCCGGAATGACCGACCGGGTGCTCCCCCTGCTGCGCCTGCTGCAGACCGCCGACAGCTCCTTTCCGTCCGGCGCCTTTGCCTTTTCCTCGGGGCTGGAGACGCTGGCAGAGGAAGGCAGGGCCAATGGCGCCGCCGATATCCGGACCCTGCTGGCCGATCAGGTCGTGCCGCGCTGGCTGAGTTTCGACCGCCCGTTCCTGAGGGAGGCGTGGGCCGCCGCATCCGCCGCCGATCCGCAGGCCGTGCTGGCCTGCGACCGCCAGTGCCACCTGCAGAACACCGTCGACCGGCTGGCCGAGGCATCGCGCCGTGTCGGGCGCTCGCTGCTGACGGTCCATGCGCGGATCGGAACCCCCGGCGCGTCGGATTACCGCGACAGGATCCAGGCAACCGGGCAGGGCGGCGCGCTTGGCTATGAGCCGGTCGTGCAGGGCGTCATCGGCGCGGGCCTCGGCCTGAACGCCGCCGAGACCGAGGCCGGCGCGCTGAATGCCGTCGTGATGGGCTTTGCCTCGGCCGCCGTGCGTCTCGGGCGGCTCGGGGCGCTGGATGCGCAGGCCGTGCTGGCCGCGATCGCCCAGGACATGGCCCGTGGCCTTGCCGCACCTGTTCCCGCCCATGCCGGGGCTTTCGCCCCCCTCACCGAAATCGCGACCCTGCGCCGCAACGCCGGCCAGGCGCGGTTGTTCGCAACTTGAACCCCTAGGTATAGAATGCTTCTGACTCCCACGGAACTTGAACGGCTGACGATCTTCAGCGCCGCCGAACTGGCCCGCAAACGACGTGCGCGGGGCCGTACCCTGAACGCGCCCGAGGCCGTCGCCCTGATCTGTGACGAGATCCTCGAAGGGGCGCGGGACGGGCGCAGCGTGGCCGATCTGATCTCTTTCGGATCGACCATCCTCACCTCGGACGAGGTGATGGAAGGGGTGGCGGACCTGCTGCCGATGATCCAGGTCGAAGCCGTCTTTCCCGACGGGACCAAGCTGGTCACCGTGCACGATCCGATCCGCCCCGGCAGCAAGGCCCCCGAAGGCCGGGTCGGCCAGCCGGGCGAAATCCGCGCCGCCGAGGGCGAGATCGAGCTGAACCCCGGGCGTGAGCGGGTGAGCCTGGTGGTCAAGAACACCGGCGACCGCCCGGTCCAGGTCGGCAGCCATTACCATTTCTTCGAAACCAACAAGGCGCTGGATTTCGACAGATCCGCCGCCTTCGGCTTCCGCCTCGACATTCCGGCTGGCACGGCCGTCCGGTTCGAACCGGGGCAGGAGAAAGAGGTCACGCTCTGCACCTTTGGCGGCAACAAGCGCTTGACGGGCCTCAACAATCTGACCAACGGCGAAGATCGCGAGGCGGCCCTGACCCGCGCCCGCGCCGCCGGATTCAAGGGAGCCTGAGCCATGGTGACCATGACGCGCGCCGAATATGCCGCGATGTTCGGCCCCACGACCGGGGATCAGGTCCGCCTGGGCGATACCGAGCTCTGGGCCGAGATCGAACATGACTACACCAGCTATGGCGATGAATGCCTGCACGGCGGGGGCAAGACCCTGCGCGACGGGCTTGGCCTGGCCGTCGGCGTGACATCCGCCCAGGGCGCGCTCGACATGCTGATCTGCAATGTCGTGGTGATCGACGCCGTGGCGGGCATCGTGAAGGGCGATATCGGCATCAAGGGCGGCAAGATCGTCGCCATCGGCAAGGCCGGCAATCCCGATGTGATGGAGGGCGTGGACCCGCGCCTGATCGTCGGCGCAGGGACCACCGTGCGCGACGCCGAAGGCATGATCGCCACCGCCGGGGCGATAGACGTGCATGTGCATTTCGACAGCGCCCAGCTGGTCGAACACGCGATATCCTCGGGGATCACCACGATGCTGGGCGGATCGCTTGGCCCGATCACAGTGGGTATCGACAGCGGCGGGCCGTTCAACACCGGCAAGATGCTGCAGGCGGCGGAACACTGGCCGATGAACTTCGGCTTTCTGGGCCGTGGCAATGCGCACCGCCCCGATGCGATGCACGAACAGATCCGCACCGGCTGCCTGGGGCTGAAGATCCACGAGGACTGGGGCGCCATGCCCGCCGCCATCGACGCCTGCCTGTCGGTCGCGGACGAGCTGGATTTCCAGGTGCAGCTGCACACCGACACCCTGAACGAAAGCGGCTTTGTCGAGGACACGCTGGCGGCCATCAACGGGCGCGCCATCCACATGTATCACACTGAAGGGGCCGGCGGGGGCCATGCGCCCGATATCATCCGCGTGGCCGGGGTGGCGAACTGTCTGCCGTCTTCGACCAATCCCACCAATCCCTACACGGTGAACACCTTCGAGGAACACCTCGACATGACGATGGTGTGTCATCACCTCAACCCCTCGATCCCCGAGGACGTGGCCTTTGCCGAAAGCCGCATCCGCGCCCAGACCATCGCGGCCGAGGATGTGCTGCACGACATCGGCGCGATCTCGATGCTCGGCTCGGACAGCCAGGGGATGGGCCGCATTCACGAGGTCATCACCCGGACCTGGCAGCTGGCATCCAAGATGCGCGTCCAGCGCGGGCGCCTGCCGGACGAGACAGCCGCCAAGGGCGACAACCTGCGCATCAAGCGCTACATCGCGAAATACACGATCAACGCCGCCCGCTGTTTCGGCATCGAAGAGCATGTCGGCTCCATCGAGCCAGGCAAGATGGCCGATATCGTGCTCTGGCGGCCCGGCTATTTCGGGATCAAGCCCGAACTGGTGGTCAAGGGCGGCTTCATCGCCTGGGGCGCCATGGGCGACAGCGCGGCCTCGCTGATGACCTGCGAGCCGCTGATCATGCGCCCGCAATGGGGGGCCTTCGGCAAGGCCGCGCCCGCGCTCGGCGCCTGTTTCGTGAACCCGCTGGCGATCGAGGACGGGCTGGATGCGGCACTTGGCCTGACCAAACCGCTGTTGCCCGCCGTCGGCACGCGCCACCTGCGCAAATCCGATATGCACCTGAACGATGCCTGCCCCGACATCCGCGTCGATCCCGCGACCTTCGAGGTCTTTGTCGATGGCGAACTCGCGACCTGCGAGCCGGCAAGCGAACTCCCCCTGACTCAGAGGTACATGCTGCGATGAATGCTCCCTTTGCCCCCAAGGACGTGTCGCGCAACGGCCCGGCCCGGATCGGAATCGGCGGGCCCGTCGGATCGGGCAAGACCGCCCTGATCGAAGCGCTGATGCCCGAATTCAACAAGCGCGGGATCGAGGTGGCCGTGGTCACCAACGACCTGGTCACGCAGGAGGACGCCCGCCGCCTGCAGGCCGGTGGCCTGATCGACCCGAACCGCGTGCTGGCGGTGGAGGCCGGGGCTTGCCCCCACACCGTGATCCGCGAGGATCCGACGCTCAACATCGCGGCTGCCGACGATCTGGAGGCCGCGTTTCCCGGCCTCGACCTGATCCTGATCGAAAGCGGGGGCGACAACCTGGCCTCTACCTTCTCGCTCGACCTGGTGGACTGGTGGATGTTTGTCATCGACGTGGCGCAGGGCGATGACATTCCGCGCAAGCGGGGGCCGGGGATCCTGCAATGCGATCTGCTGGTGATCAACAAGCTGGACCTCGCGCCGCATGTCTTTGTCGACGCCGGATCGATCCTGGCCGAGGCGACGGCGATCCGTGGCGAAACCCCGGTCATCGGCTGCCGCTGCAAGGGCCAGACTGTGGAAGGCATCGACCGCATCGCCGACATGATCGCCCGCGACCTGCTGTTCCGCGAGATCCCGGCGTGACTGCAGCCGGGGCCATCTCGTCCGCGCGCCCGGTCCGCGCCTCGCTGGACTTCCGCGATGTGGCGGGGCGCACGCATCTGATGGGGCAGCACACGCCCCATCCGTTCCATATCACCCGCCCGTTCCGCCATCTGTCCGACCCGCAGGGCATGGCCACTCTGTATCTGCAAAGCTCCTCCGGCGGGCTTTATGGCGACGATGACCTGGGGCTGACGATCCGCATGGGGCAGGGCGCGGCGGCCCATGTGACGACCCAGGCCTCGACCATCGTGCACGATGCCCGTGGCCGGGCTGGCGCGGTGCAGGATGTGCGGCTCGACATCGGGCCGGGCGGCTGGCTGGAATACCTGCCCGACCCGGCGATCCTGATGAGCGGCGCGCGCCTGTCCAACCGCGTGACCGCCCGGGTGGCAGAGGGATCGCGGCTGATCATGGCGGATGCGCAGCTGTCCCACGATCCGGGCGGCGACGGCCAGCCCTTTGGCCATCTGGAAAACGCGGTTTCGATTGTCGGCCCCGAGGGTCCGCTGGCGATAGACCGGTTCGACCTGGCAGGCACGGACTGGCTGCGCCGCACCGGCGGGACCCGCTGTTCGGGCATGATCCTGACCTACGGCGCCGGGGCCGCGGGCCCCGCGATGATCGCGGCGATGACCCCGCTGGCGGGCCTTTACGCGGGCCTGTCGACCTTTGCCGAACGCGACATCCACATCCTGCGCTTCCTGGCAGAGGACGGCGTGGCCCTCAGCCGCGCCCTGACGACGGCCTGGCGCGCGGCGCGGATCGCGCTGACCGGCAGCCCACCCCATGCGAGGCGGAAATGACCGCCGCCCGCGACACCGCTGTTGCGGCCCTGCGCCGCCACGGTTCTCAGCCCGGACCGGGGCACAGCCCGCCCGGATTCCACATCAGACCAACGAGGAGAGGAACTCATGCATCACGGTGATATCGGAAGCAGCAACGACACGGTCGGCGTGGCCGTCGTGAACTACAAGATGCCTCGCCTGCACACCCGGGCCGAGGTGATCGAGAACGCCAGGGCCATCGGCGAGATGCTCAAGGGCATGAAGAAGGGTCTGCCCGGCATGGATCTGGTGATCTTTCCGGAATATTCGACCCACGGCATCATGTACGACGAAACCGAGATGTACGAGACCGCCTCGACCATCCCGGGCGACGAGACCGAGATCTTTGCCGCCGCCTGCCGCGAGGCCGATGTCTGGGGCGTGTTCTCGCTGACTGGCGAGCGCCACGAGGAGCATCCCAAAAAGGCGCCCTACAACACCCTCATCCTGATGAACAACAAGGGCGAGATCGTGCAGAAGTACCGCAAGATCATGCCCTGGGTGCCGATCGAGGGCTGGTATCCCGGCGATTGCACCTATGTCTCCGAAGGGCCCAAGGGCCTGAAGGTGTCGCTCATCATCTGCGACGACGGCAACTACCCCGAGATCTGGCGGGACTGCGCCATGAAGGGGGCCGAGCTGATCGTGCGCTGCCAGGGCTACATGTACCCGGCCAAGGAACAGCAGATCATGATGGCCCGGTGCATGGCATGGGCCAACAACTCCTACGTCGCCGTGGCCAATGCGACCGGGTTCGACGGAGTCTATTCCTATTTCGGCCATTCCGCCATCGTCGGCTTCGACGGCCGTTCGCTTGGCGAATGCGGGACGGAGGAGATGGGCATCCAATACGCCCAGCTCTCGGTTTCGATGATCCGCGAGGCGCGCCGCACGATGCAGTCCAACAACCATCTCTTCAAGCTGGTCCACCGCGGCTACACCGGCATGATCAATTCCGGCGACGGCGACAAGGGCACGGCCAAGCTGCCCTATGACTTCTACCGCAAATGGGTCGAGGATCCCGAAGGCACCCGCGAGGCGGTCGAGGCGATGACCCGCTCCACCGTGGGCACCTCGGAAAGTCCGATCGACGGTATCCCGAACGAGAAGGCGGACACCGAACACCGCTGACCGGCAGGGCCAGGCGGGGTGCCGGACGCGGCACCCCGGTCAAGGCTGGCCGCGCGCACCAGGACCGGAGCCATGAGCGATCACGTCATCGAACCGGAACCCGACTGTTCGCTCTTTCGCCGCCGCCGGACCGGGCGGCGGCGGAACTGCACCCCAACCCGATGGCAGAGAGCATGACACTGGACGATTACAGGCTGAGCGCCGAACCCGCCTATCACCCCTGCGGCCAAGAAATCGCCCATTACCGGGCCGCCTATGCCGCGCGCCTGCCGGTGATGCTGAAAGGGCCGACCGGATGCGGCAAGACCCGGTTCGTGGAACACATGGCCTGGGCGCTGGAGCGCCCGCTGATCACCGTGTCCTGTCACGAGGACATGACCGCATCCGACCTCGTCGGGCGCTACCTTCTGGGGCCCGAGGGAACGCATTGGCAGGACGGTCCGCTGACCCTGGCGGTGCGCCACGGCGCGATCTGCTATCTGGACGAGATTGTCGAGGCGCGCCAGGACACCACCGTCATCATTCACGCCCTGACCGACAACCGCCGCATCCTGCCGCTGGAAAAGAAGGGGGAGCTGGTGCAGGCGCATCCGGATTTCCAGCTCGTGATCTCGTACAACCCCGGCTATCAGTCGGTGCTCAAGGATCTGAAGGAAAGCACCAAGCAGCGGTTCTGCGCGATGGATTTCGACTATCCCGATCCCGGGATCGAGGCCGCCATCGTGGCCAGCCAGGCCGGCATTTCCGAAGGCACGGCGCGCCAGCTGGTGCAGATCGCGGGCAAGAGCCGGAACCTGCGCGGGCAGGGCCTGGACGAAGGGGCCTCGACCCGCATGCTGATCCATGCCGGACGGCTGATGGAGGCGGGGCTTGATCTCAGGCAGGCCTGCCAGCTGGCGCTGATCACACCGATCACCGACGACGCCGACATGCGCCAGGCGCTGGCCGCGGCGGTGGACGCCTGTGCCTGACCAGGGCGTCAGGCCGCGTGCCGCCAGCGATCCCGACCTGTCCGATGCCACCCGTGCGGCGTTTCCCGGCGACAGTCTGACGGCCTTTGCCGCCGCCCATGCCCGGCTGGCGGGCGCGGGCTATGGCGCCGAGGTGCCCCGCGTCTTTGCCAGCGCCGCCCGGCAGGTGGCCGCGCTGCACGGGGCCGAGGCGGCGCTGGCGCTTGGCCCCGCGGCCTCGCGCCTTGCGATCCGGGCCCGGCCCCGCGTTGCCGCCCTGTTCCTCGACACCGCCGTCGCGATGGCGCGCAAGCTGGATGCCGGGGATTTCGTCCGCTGGCAGGTGCTGATCGTCGCGCTTCTGCGCCCCGCGCCCGAGATCGTGCTGCCGCTGCTGGAACGGATGGAGATGCTGGTCGAACGGCTGGGCCTCGACATGCTCGACGCCTGGATCGCCACCGGGCTGCGCTTTGCCGCCTCGGATCGCGAGCGGCGGCTGGCCTTCTTTCGCCTGGAGCTGCCCGAGGCACGGCGGCTGCTGGAGCGACACGCGGGCGAAGATACGTTCCAGTCGCTCGAACGCGGGCTGCGGGCCTGTCACAGGGCGCTCTGGGGCCATTTGCCGCCGCTGCGCGAAGCCTTGCCAGCAGGCAGGGGGGGCGCGGCGCGGCGGACGTCCTTTGCCGCCGGGGTCATCCGGATGCCCGCAAGCTATCCCGGACACCGGGGGCGCGAGGCCGCGCTCTACCGCGCGGCCCTGGCCCATCTGGGGGCGCATTTCGCCTATGGGCACGGGCCGTTTCCGGTTGGCCAGCTGAAGCCGATGCAGATCGCGGTTGTCTCGCTGATCGAGGATGCGCGCGTCGAAACCCTGGCGATGCGGGACATGCCGGGGCTGCGCCGGCTCTGGGCCCCCTATCACATCGCCGCGCCCGAGGGCGTCGCGACGGCCCCGTCGCTGTTTTCCCGGCTGGCCCGGGCGCTGTTCGATCCCGACTTTCCGATCCGCCACGGCTGGGTCGACAAGGGCGTCACCATGTTCCGCGACCATCTGGAGCGGATCGGGGATCCGGCGATCTCGCGCCATATCGGCAACCTGCTGGGCAACGATCTGGGCCAGACCCGTGTGCAGTTCAACGCCCGGGGCCATGTGGTTCAGCCGGTCTATCGCGACGACAATCTGGGCCTGTGGGACTTTCCCGAGGACCCGGCGCACCCCCCGCCGCCGCAGGACGAGATGGAGATCGACAGCCACGACCTGCGCCGGAGCGAGGCCACGGACAGGCCCAGGGAACGTCGGCAGGAGGCTCCGCCCGATCCCGGGCAAAGCCCCGAGACGCTTGCGCTCAGCTCGGGCGATCCCGAGGCCGGGGTGACGGTGATGCACCTGCCCGAATACGACGCGGGTGCCCGGATCGAACGACCCGAATGGGTGACGGTCAAAGAATACGACCCCACGCCGGGGGACCCGCGGTTCTGGCAGAGGCTGCAGGAGCGCCAGGGCCCGCTGCTGGCGCGGACAGAGGCGCTGGTGCGCATGGTCGACATGGGCCGGACGCGGCGCCTGAAACGGCAGGCCGAGGGCGAGACGCTGGACCTGGACGCCGCGATCGACGCCGCCATCGACCACCGCTCGGGCCGGACACCGGATCACCGGGTCTACGAGGGCACCTCGGCGCCCGAACGCTCCATCGCCGTGCACCTGCTGCTGGATAGCTCTCGGTCCACGGAGGATCGCGTCGGCAGCCAGAGCGTGCTGGAGATCGAACGCGACGCGGCCGCGGTCTTTGCCAGGGCCACCGACCGGCTGGGCGATGCCCTGGCCATCACGGCCTTTTCCTCCAACGGGCGCGAGGATCTGCGCACGGTCTGCGTGAAACGTTTCTCGGACGACCTCGGGATGCTGGCGGGCATGGCCCTGTCCGGCCTGACATCCGCCTATTCCACCCGGATGGGCGCCGCGCTCAGGCTCGCGGGGCACTCTCTGGCCCGGGTGCCCCGCCACCGCCGCCTGGTCCTGCTGCTCACGGATGGCGAGCCCTCGGACATCGACGTGCCGGATCGCGAGTACCTGATCACGGACGCCCGTCGTGCGGTTCAGTCGCTTTCGGCCGAGGGGATCGACTGCTTCTGCATCGCGCTCGGGCCCGGCGCGGGCGAGACCGTCGGGCGGATCTTCGGGCGGACGGGTTTTGTGCGTGTCGAGCGTCTGGACACCCTGCCGGAGAAGCTGACGGCGCTTTACCTGCGGATGTCGCGCTGACTGCCCGGGGTACGCCGTTCTGCGGGGGTGCCGGGGTGCGGGGGCTCTTTCCGGACGGAGCGCCTGCGGCGCACGCGATGTTTTGCACCGCGCATCCGCGCGGTGCGCCTTTCGCCTCCGGCGGGCATATTTTCGGCAAGAGGAAGCAGGGACGGGGCGCGGGCGGCCCTGTCAGGTGGCGACGTACCAGTCGCGGCGGTGGTTGATCGCGATCACCAGATTCAGGACCACGGCGCCGAGCAGGGACCAGGCCAGCGCCTGCGCGTCGATCACGAAGAGGGCGAAGGCGAAGACGCAGAGGTCGAAGGCGAGTTGCGTCCAGCCGGCCTTGAACCCGGTCCGGTCCTGCAGATAGAGCGCGAGGATGCCGACGCCTCCGAGGGAGGCCCCGTGACGGAAGAGGGCCAGGAGGCCGGCTCCGACGATCATGCCGAAAAGCACCGCGCCAGCGCCCGGGTTGACCGGGCCGAAGCTGACGTAGCGCGGCAGGACGGCGGTGAGCAGGGACAGCAGCGCCACGGCGGCAAATGTCCTGAGCGTGAAGGACAGGCCCATGCGGCGGTAGCCGAACCAGTAGAACGGCAGGTTCAGCGCGAAGAAGACCCAGCCGAACTTGATCCCCGTCACGTAGGAGATCAGCACCGCCAGCCCGGCGGTCTGCCCGGTGGCCAGTCCCATATGGGTCAGCAGGGTGACCCCGAAGGCGGCCATGGTGGCGCCGAAGACGATGCCCTGGGTGTCGGCGAGGGCTGAGTGGTGGGCGGTATCGGTCATCGTCCCCTCAATCGGCGATATAGCGGTCGCGGCGGTGGTTGAAGGCGATGACCCCGTTCAGGATCACCGCGCCGTAGAGGGAATAGAGCACCACGCGGGTTTCGAACAGGAAGAAGGCCACGAGGAAGAGCATCGCGTCGACGATGAACTGCACATAGCCCGCGCGGAAGCCGGTCCGGTCCTGGATCATCAGGGCGATGACGCCGAGACCGCCGAGGGATCCCTTGTGGCGGAAGACGCCAAGCAGGCCGAACCCGGTGAGCACGCCGAAGATCGTGGTGCCCAGGATCGGGTCGAGCGTCGCGAAGGCCAGGTGCAGCGGCAGGTAATCCACCAGCAGCGACAGGGCGGCGACGCAGAAGATGGATTTCAGCGTGAACTCGGCCCCCAGGCGTTTCCAGGCGAAGGCGTAGAACGGCAGGTTCACCAGGAAGAAGACGGGGCCGAAGCTCCAGCCGGTGAGATAGGCGACGATCAGGGCCAGCCCCGCCGTCTGGCCGGTGAGGAAGCCCAGCGAGGTCAGGAAGGTCAGGCCCACCGAGGCGGTGAGCAGCGCGATGGCGAGGCCCTGCAGGTCCTCGAAGGCGGAGTGCGGGACCTTCTGGGACTCGCCTATGGGGATGGGTGCCGGCATGGGCGCAGGCTATGCCGGGGCGCGCGCGGCCGGAAGACGGGCCGGCGGGTGGCGTGGCGGCAGCGGGCACGGTTGCCCAGAGAATGATCAACGGCTGCGCGGGCGGTTGACCCCGGGCGGGCTTCGCGCCACCTATCGGCCAGAGCGGGTGCACGGTGTACCCGGCTGGCGCGGAGGATGGCTGATGGCCTGGAAGGTATTCATCGACGGCGAGGCGGGCACCACCGGCCTGCAGATCCGCGAGCGGCTGGAGGGCCGGCGGGATGTCGAGATCCTGAGCCTGCCGCCGGCGGAGCGCAAGGATCTGGGCGCGCGCAAGGCGGCTGTTCTGGAGGCGGATGTGGCGATCCTGTGCCTGCCCGACGCGGCGGCGGAAGAACTGGTCGGCGCATTGCCCGAGGGGCAGGGCCGGGTAATCGACGCCTCCACCGCCTTTCGCGTCGCGCCGGGCTGGGTCTACGGCTTTGCCGAGATGGCGCCCGAGGTGCGGCAGGCGCTGTCGGGGGCGGTGCGGGTGTCCAATCCGGGCTGCTATCCGACGGGCGGGATCGCGCTGTTGAAGCCCATGGTCGACACGGGGCTGATTGCGTCGGATGCCGGTGTGCATGTGATCGGGCTGAGCGGTTATTCCGGCGGGGGCAAGGCGCTGATCGCGGAATACGAGGGCGGCACGGCGCCGGCGGCGTTCCAGTATGGCACCGGGCAGAGGCACAAGCACGTGCCGGAGCTGATGACCTATTCGGGCCTGTCCACCCGGCCGATCTTTTCGCCGACCGTCGGGAATTTCGAGCGCGGGATGATCGTTCAGGTGCCGCTGCACCTGGCGCCCGGGAGCGGACTTGCGGCGGCGCAGGCGGCGCTGGAGGCGGCCTATGCCGACAGCCGTTTCGTCACAGTCCTGCCCCGGCCGGAGGGCGAAATCCGGGTCGATCCCTGCCGGCTGAACGGGACAAATGCGCTGGAATTGCAGGTGCTTGGGGATGAAAGTTCAGGTAACGCCGTGCTGGTGGCGGTGCTGGACAACCTCGGGAAGGGGGCCTCTGGCGCGGCGGTGCAGAACATGAACATCATGCTGGGGCTGGACGAGGCCGAAGGGCTGGTCTGAGGCGCGTCCTGTACCTGTGCCGGGACCTCTTGCACCACCGGCAACATGCGGACTGCACCTTGCCCTGCGGGACCCCGCGGAGTGACGGAGTGGTGTCGCGCGCTGTCCCGTCCCGGCCTTGCGCCGGGACCTCTCGCACCACGGGCACCATGCGGACGGTGTCTTGCACTGCGGGACCCCGGCGCGGGGGCCGGGGTGTCGGTGTGGAGGAGGGCGATGTGATGCGGGGCCCAGGTCTCCGCCCGGCAGGATCCCCGGGCATCGGGCGGAAACCCGGCCCGCACAGCACCGCCCCTGCAGTCCCGTCACCCCAAAAGCAAAACCCCGGCACCTGGCCGGGGTTTTCCTTCACTGTCCGTCGTCTGTCGCGACGTATCTGTCAGGCGCGGCGGCGGCGGCCCGAGCGCGAGCGCCCGCCGCCCTGGGCGGCCTTGGCCGCGTCGGGGAAGGTCGCGCCTTCCTCGACCGCGTCGAGCACGCGCGAGAACTGGATCCATTCGCTGCCGTTGGCATCGTGGTTCATCAGGAAGTTGGCGGCCTTGATCGCCTCCATCTCGACCTTGCGGATCGGGTTCATGATGGCCGAGGTCATGCCGGCGCCGATGGCCATCGGCAGGAAGGCGGCGTTGATCCCGTGGCGATGCGGCAGGCCGAAGGAGATGTTGGAGGCGCCGCAGGTGGTGTTCACGCCCAGCTCGTCGCGCAGGCGGCGCACCAGGGTAAAGACCTGCTGCCCGGCCGTAGCCATGGCGCCGATCGGCATCACCAGGGGGTCGACCACGATGTCATGGGCCGGAATGCCGAAATCGGCGGCACGTTCGACGATCTTTTTCGCCACGGCGAAGCGGACCTCGGGGTCTTCTGAGATCCCGGTGTCGTCGTTCGAGATCGCCACCACCGGCACGTTGTACTTCTTGACCAGCGGCAGGACGAGTTCCAGCCGCTCTTCCTCGCCCGTCACCGAGTTCAGCAGCGGGCGGCCGTTGGAGGCCTTCAGCCCCGCTTCCAGCGCGCCGGGGACCGAGCTGTCGATGCAGAGCGGCACGTCGACGATGGACTGCACCTTTTCGATCAGCGCCTTCATCAGGTCCGGCTCGACGAAGTTGTTGTCGGCGTAGCGCGGATCCTCGGCCATCTTGTTGGTGAAGACCGCGCCCGAGTTGATGTCGAGCACCATCGCCCCGCAGGCGACCTGTTCCAGCGCGTCCTTTTCGACGGTGGTGAAGTCGTCCATCTCCAGCTCGGCCGCCAGCTTCTTGCGGCCCGTGGGATTGATCCGCTCGCCGATCACGCAGAAGGGCTCGTCAAAGCCGATGGTGACGGTCTTGGTCTGGCTCTCGATCACGGTGCGGGTCATCTACGCTCTTTCTGTTGTTGCGGTTGGCCAGGGCCTAGCAGGTTCTCAGGCGGATTGCGACACGGCTGCCGAGACGCCGGACTGGCCGGCATGGTCGGTCACCCACTGCGCCGCGGTCTTGATGCCGCCCAGCGGGAACATGTGCACCTGCTCGATCAGGCAGTCGGGATGCGCGGCCTTGTGCGCGGCGAGGTCGGCCAGCACGTCGGTCGGCTCGTAGGGCAGGACCAGCTTGGTCACGTCCATCGCGCGCTTCTGCAGGACCTTGAGCGAGGGGCCGACGCCGCAGGCGATGGCGAATTTGATCAGGGTCTGCAGCTTGGCCGGGCCGGCGATGCCGATGTGGATCGGCAGGGCGATGCCCTCGGCCTTGAGCCGGTCGGCCCAGGCGACGATTGGCGCCGCGTCAAAGGCGAACTGCGTGGCCATCGCCATTTTGGCGTCGGTGCGCTCGGAGAAGGCCTGCTTCCAGCGCAGGGCCTCCATCACGGCGCGGTCGCCGCCGTTGGGGTCGATGTCGCGGTTGCCCTCGGGGTGCCCGGCCACGTGCAGGCGGGTGAAGCCGGCGCGGTCGAAGAGGCCGGTTTCGATCAGCTGCATCGAATTGTCGAAGGCGCCATGCGGGGTCGAGATGCCGCCGCCGAGCAGCAGCGCCTGGGTCACGCCGGCCTCGCCCTGGTAGCGGGCGATCCAGTCGGCGAGGGTGGCGGCGTCCTTGATGATGCGCGCGGGGAAATGCGGCATCACGTCAAAACCGTCGGCCGCGATGCGGCGGGCGGTGGCGACCATCTCGTCGATCGGCGTGCCGTCGATATGGGCGATGTAGACGCGGGTGCCTTGCGGCAGCAGGGCGCGGAAATCATCGACCTTCTCGGCGGTGCGGGGCATCACCTCGATCGAATATCCATCCAGGAACGCCTCAAGATTGGCGTTTGCGGGGCGGGCCGCCTCGCGGCGGCGGAAGTTCAGCAGAGCCATCGCGGCCTCCCAATGCCTTGGGCCCTCAGGCCCGTCCGTCGTTCCCGATCAACGCCTTCAGGCGATCCTGATCGTATTCCGCTTCCAGCCGGGCAGCTTCTGCCGCGGCCACGTCGGACGGTTCGCCGTCCACCGGGGCAGAGGGGGCCTTGCGCCATTCGGCGAGATAGGCGTCTGTTTCCGCCGCTCCCGATTTCATGGCCGCGCGGTCGATCGCCTGCTCGAAACGTTCCGAGAGCTGCACCTTCGCGCCACGCCGGCCCTTTCCGACGATCACCTGGGCGGGGATGTCCCTCCAGTAGACGATCGTGACATCGGGCATGGGCGTGTTTCCTCCTGTACTCCGTGGGGCTCTCTCTAAGGCAGAGAGGCCGCCTGGCGCGGTCGTTTTTCGACCTCACATGAAGCGCCAGCGACAGGGATCAATTTAGCACCGGGCAGGGCAGATGCGCCACAGTCCGCAATCGGAATAATGCTAAAGGTCATTATGAATTGCCGCGGCCCGCCATCGGCGGCTGCGGATGCAAATTTCACATCGCGGAAGCACGATCTTGCGCAGCGGCAGGCGAAGGAGTACCGTCGGGATAACTCGAATTGGAGGGCGTATCAGATGGCGCCCAAGCGTCCCAAAGGTGCGGGCGCGTTCCCGAAACCGGTCGAAAGCCCCGCGCCGAAACCGCCCGATCCGTCGGAGCTCTACGCTGCGCTGGATCTGGGCACCAACAGCTGCCGGATGCTGATAGCCCAGCCCAAGGGCTCGCAGTTCCACGTGGTCGACAGTTTCTCGAAATCCGTGCAGCTTGGCGCCGGGCTGGAACATTCCGGCCGGCTGGGCCGCGCCTCGATGGCGCGCACCGTCCAGGCGATGCGGGTCTGCCGGCAGAAACTGGAGCGCCACGGCGTGAAACGCATGCGGCTGGTGGCGACCGAGGCCTGCCGGCGCGCGGTCAACGGCAGCGCCTTCCTGCGCACGGTTGAGGTCGAAACCGGCCTGAAGCTGGAAATCATCGAACCTGAGGAAGAGGCACGCCTGGCCGTGATCTCTTGCGCGCCGCTGGTTTCGACCCGGACGGAACAGCTTCTGGTGGTGGATATCGGCGGCGGCTCGACCGAGCTGGTCTGGATCGACCTGACCTCGGTGCCGAAACGCGAACGGCCCCGGGCGATCATGCGGCTGCACGCGGGATTCCATCCGCAGGAAAGCCCGTTCCCGGCCGCCAAGGTGGTGGACTGGATCAGCGTTCCGCTGGGTGTCGCCACCCTGCGCGACCAGTTCCGTGACGTGAAGGACGACGCCGGGCGCTTTGCCCTGATGTCGTGGTTCTTCGAGGAGAGCCTGGCCGAATTCGCGCCCTACAAGGACGAGCAGGCGCGCGAGGGGTTCCAGATCGTGGGCACCAGCGGCACGGTCACCACCGTCGCCGCCTCGCATCTGCGGCTGAAGCGCTATGACCGCACCAAGGTGGACGGGCTGCGCATGACCTCGGATCAGATCGACCGGGTGATCCGTGGATATCTGGAGCTGGGCCCCGAGGGCCGGCGCCGCGATCCGCGCATCGGGCAGGACCGGCAGGCGCTGATCATGTCGGGTTCGGCCATCCTGCAGGCGCTGCTGCGCTGCTGGCCGACGGACCGGCTGTCGGTGGCGGACCGCGGGCTGCGCGAGGGGCTGCTCTACGCGCAGATGTCGGCGGACGGGGTGCTGGAGGACGGGCCGTTCTGAGCGCTCCGTTCGGTCCGGTGCCGCGGGCGTGGGGCCCGGCGGGGCGATGTCCGCGCCTGTGGCGGGCCGGGTTCCGGGGGCTCTGCCCCCTTGCCCCCCGGGATATTTTTGGCCAGAGGAAGCCGGGGAACCGGGAAAGCTGAACGCATGGCGAAGAAACCGACGGGCAAGAACACTTCGGGGCGCGGGCAGCGCGATCTGACCGTGAAGGTCAAGACCGCGCGCGGGCGGCGGCTGAGCTCGACCCGGTGGCTGCAGCGGCAGCTGAACGACCCCTATGTCAAGCGCGCCCAGGCCGAGGGCTATCGCGGGCGGGCGGCCTTCAAGATCATGGAGCTGGACGACAAGTTCCGCTTTCTCGTGCCCGGGGCGCGGGTGGTGGACCTGGGCTGCGCGCCGGGCGGCTGGATCCAGGTGGCGGTGCCCCGGATCAACGCCCTTGGCGAGAAGCAGGGCAAGGCCGTGGGCCGGATCATCGGTGTCGACCTGCAGGAGGTGGAGCCGATCCCGGGCGCCGAGATCCATCAGCTCGATTTCATGGAAGACGATGCCGACGAGATCGTGAAGGGCTGGCTGGGCGGGCGGGCCGATGTGGTGATGTCGGACATGGCGGCGTCCTCTTCGGGGCACAAGCAGACCGATCACCTGCGCATCATCGCGCTGTGCGAAGCGGCGGCGCAGCTGGCCTTTGACGTGCTGGACGAGGGCGGCGCCTTTGTCGCCAAGGTGCTGGCCGGCGGGGCCGAGGGCGAGCTGCAGAAGGTGCTGAAGCAGAAATTCGCCAAGGTCGCCAACGTGAAGCCGCCGTCGTCACGGTCGGACAGTTCCGAGAAATTTGTCGTGGCGACCGGGTTCCGGCGGGTGCAGGACGCGGACGAGGCCTAGGCTCAGCGCTTCCAGAAGCGGCGGCGCGGCTGCGACAGGGAATCGTTGGCCAGGTGCAGGAAATCCGCGGCGCGGGACAATTCCGACTCGCCGGTCGCGGTCTGCTCGTGCTCTTCGGGCAGGCGCAGCACGTTGGGCGCGCGGAACGGCGCATCGGCGCCGGCGAACTCCAGCCGATTGCTGGTGATCTCGCCCGACCTCAGCAGCCCGAACAGGCGTTTGT
Source organism: Pseudooceanicola pacificus (assembly GCF_009789075.1). Classification (GTDB taxonomy): domain Bacteria; phylum Pseudomonadota; class Alphaproteobacteria; order Rhodobacterales; family Rhodobacteraceae; genus Pseudooceanicola; species Pseudooceanicola pacificus. Next base: position 440,302 of record NZ_WNXQ01000002.1, on the reverse strand, counting down.
GACGTTCGGCAATTGTCCTGCGGAAATGATCTGATTCGATATGTTTCATAGCCCACCCATTGCCATGAAAATGCCACGATTCGAGGCGGGGCGGTTAGAAATTTCCGGATTTTCGGAGAAAACGCACTGTTTCCAGGGCTATGCGCCCGTGCGCGGAGCAGCCGCCCGGTGCGGGGATGCCACAATTGGGGGTCGCGATGCCCGGGGCGGGGGGGCACGGCCTGGGGCTGTCCAGTGCTCAGGGCCGGGCCGGGCGCGCCTTTGGTGATAATCCGCCGAAGCCGGGGGCGGGTGCGGTGCTATTCCGCCGCCGTGCGGTAGGGGGCCGCGGCCTCTGCAGTGTCGTCCGGGGCGTGGCGCGCGGTGTCGCCGGTCAGGAACCAGGCGATCTCGCTCCGGTTGGCGAGCAGGGCGGCGCGCTGTTCGTCCAGCAAGCGCGCTTCGGGTGCATCGTCCGCGGCGATGTCGCGGGCCCGGTCATAGGCGGCGACCAGCAGGCGGTTGGCGGTGACGATATCGGCGATGCCGACGCTGTCGGGTGACCATGTCGGGCTGGCGCGATAGGGGCCGGCGCCGTACCAGCGCAGGATGGCGCGCAGCGTCGCCGTCGCCCGTCTGCGGGTGCGCAGCGCATCCTCCACCACCGACCACCGCGACTGCCTGAGGAAGGCCTCGCAGGTGCGGATATTGGAGTCGAGCTGGTCGATCAGATCGCGGATCGCCTCTTCATTGCGTGTTTGCATGGCCGCCTCGATGTCTGCTTGTTTCCCGGACAACACCCCCGGACGGCGCCGGGTTCCGGGAAATGCCGCCATTCAGCAGGATGTGACCGGGATGCCGCACTGACAGGTGCCTGGCGGGACTCAGCTGGCGGCCTGGCGCAGCGTCTTGAACAGCACATCTGCCGCCACCGGCTTTTCCAGCACCCGGGCGCGCGGGTCCACGGGCAGGGAAGACGCGGAATAGCCGGTGGCGAAGATCACGGGCACCCCGGCTTCGAGCAGCTGGTTGCCCAGCTCGATCGAGGTGCGCCCGTGAGAGAGGTTCACATCCAGAAGGGCCACATCGGGCCGGGCCGAGCCAAGCGCCGCTTCGGCCATTTCCAGCGAGTGGCACAGGTCAATGTCGTGAAAACCGATCTCCCGCAGCATTTCCGCGGTGTCGAGGGCAATTATCGCCTCGTCCTCAAGGTAGAGGATCCGCTTGCCTGAGGGGGTCCACGTCACTGTCATAATCCACTTCTGTTGCTGCGAGCCAAGGTAGGGTGATAACGAGCCGCAACCCCTCGGAGTTCCAGTCCGGCGAAATTTTGCCGCCAAGCGTGCCCTCGATCATCGAGCGGACGAGGGTTGTGCCAAAGCCTTCGTGCTCCGGCTGCACCGCGGGCGGGCCGCCGGTTTCCGTCCAGCGCAGAACGAAGCTTTCGCCATCGCCCTCGTCGATGCGGCTCCAGCGCAGCGAGATATGGCCCTCGGGCACCGAGAAGGCGCCGTATTTGACCGCATTGGTCGCAAGCTCGTGCACCGCCATGCCGATGGCTAGGGTGGCGCGGGCGTTCAGGCGCACGGCGGGGCCGTGGGTTTCGATCCGCTCGGAGCCGTAGACATCCGTCAGCTCCAGCGAGAGCACGTCGCGCAGCGCGGTGGAGGACCAGTTCTCGGCCGTCAGCAGGTTGTGGGTATTGGCCAGCGCCCGGATCCGCTGCGACAGGGTTTCGAGCAGGCGGGCCGGGTCGCCCTTTTCGCGCCGCGCCCGGTTCACCAGGGCGATCACGTTCGACAGCATGTTCTTCACCCGGTGCTGCAGCTCGCGCATGATGCGGCGCAGGTCGGCCTGCAGGGCCAGCAGGTCGGTGATGTCCTGCACGTTGAAGCCGACCGCGCGGATCGCGCCGGGCGTCTCGGCGCCGCTCTGCAGGGGATAGAAGTCGATCTGCCAGGTGCGCTCGTCCTCGGGGTCGGCGCGGGTGGTACCGCGCAGGATGACGCCCAGCACCGGCTCTCCGGTCTCCAGTACCTTGTCGATGGCGGCCATCTTGGCGGCGGCGATGTCGGGCACCACATCCTCCATCCGCTGGCCGATGTGATCCTCGGTGGACACGCCGTTGATCTCGGCCAGGCGGGGGTTGGCGCGCAGGTAACGATACTCCCGGTCGACCAGCCCCATCGCGCCGGGCGAGACGCGGTAAAGTTCCTCGATCTCCTCCATCCGCGCGCGCGCCTCGGCCGAGGCGGCCTCGGCCTCGCTGGCGAAGCTGGCCAGTTCGGTGACGTCGAAGACGGAAAAGACGATGCCGCCGGTGTGGCGCGTCTCGGTCCGGTAGGGGGCGATGCGCACCATCACCTCGGCCCGGCCGTCGCTTGTGGACAGGGCCAGCTCTTCGGGCTGACCGTTGTCGCGCACCCTGCGGCAGGTTTCGGCCAGCTGCTCCATGTCCAGCCGCGACCCGATATCGGTGATCTCGCGCCCGCGGTCCTGTTCGACAAAGCGGAACCAGGCCACCGCCTCGGGGGTGAAATTCCGCAGCCTCAACTCGTCGTCCAGGAAGATCGTCGCGATCTGCGTCGATTCCATGAAATTGGCGAGGTCGGAATTGACCTGCGCCAGTTCCCGCAGCTTGGTCTGCAATTCCTCGTTGGTGGTCGACAGCTCCTCGTTGGCCGACTGGAGCTCTTCGTTCATCGACATCATTTCCTCGTTGGAGCTCTTCAGCTCCTCGTTCGAGGTTTCCAGTTCCTCCACCGTGGTGCGGATGGTCTGGCGGGCATTGTCCAGCTCGGTTTCCAGCTGGCCGACATAGTCTTCGTCGATGACGATCTGGCTCTCGCTTTCGACCCGGCCCTCGCGGTGGGTGTCGGTCTCGAAGGTCACAAGCCGGTTGCCGTCCGACAGCGCGGTCGCCCCCAGGGCCAGGGTCTCGGGCAGGGTGCCGCCCAGGTTCGACACGGTGATCCGCCTGTAGGGCTGCGCGCCCAGGGCCAGCCCGGTCAGCACACGTTTCAGCGCCGGTTTCAGCTCGGGCAGGATCAGGGCGCGGGCGCCCAGGGTGGCGCGCCCGGTCGGGATCTTGACGAACCGTTCGCTGCCGGGGCCGATGATCGACACCTCGTCGTTCTGGCTGAGGACAAGGTAGGGCGGCACGTGATGTTCCAGCAGCGCCTCCAGCGCGGCCGGGGGCAGGCCGTGGTCGCTGTCGGCCGAAGGGCGGGACGACAAAGGCGGCGTATCGGCGGGCGGGCGGTAGCCGCGGGGCAGATCCAGCGGACGGGCGGGGGCGTTGTCACGCTGGTAAAGCCTGTGCTCGGGCGAGATGTCGCGGAACGGCTCGCCCGCCTGCCGGGCGGATTCGGAGGAGCCGAGCATCAGCCAGCCGCCGGGCCTGAGCGCGTAGTGGAACACCGACAGCGCCGTTTCCTGCAGCGGATTGTCGAAATAGATCAGGACGTTGCGGCAGGTCACCAGGTCCAGCCGGGAAAACGGCGGATCCTTGATCAGGTTCTGCGACGAGAACCGCACGATATCGCGCAGCTCGGGCCTGACCTCATAGCCCGCGTGGGTCGCGGTGAACCAGCGGTCCAGCCAGTTCTGCGGCACCTCGGTCGCGATGGTGTTGGGATAGTAGCCGCGCCGCGCCTCGGTCAGGGCGTCCTCGTCGATATCGGTGCCAAAGACCGACAGCCGGGCGTGGCAGTCCAGCCGCGACATCTCGTCGGCCAGGATCATCGCGATGGTATAGGCCTCCTGCCCGGTCGAACAGCCGGGCACCCAGACGCGCAGCTCGTCACCGGGGCCCTTGTCGGCCAGCATCTGGGGAATGACCTGCTCGCGCAGCGCGGCAAAGCTTTCGCGGTCGCGGAAGAAGGAGGTGACGTTGATCAGCAGGTCGCGGAACAGCTTTTCGGCCTCGCCCCGGTCCTGGATCAGCTCGCGCAGGTAGTCCGACGGCGTGCGCAGGCCCAGCACCGACATCCTGAGGGTGATCCGCCGCAGCAGGGTGCCCGACTTGTAGCCCGAGAAATCGTGGCCGGTGCGGTACCGCAGGTTGCGCACGACCTTTTCGATGAATTCGGCATCGCTTTCGATCGTGGGGGCCAGCCCGGTGGCGCGGTCGTGGAAATCGCGCATCACGCCCAGGATGTCGCCCGAAGGCAGGACCATGTCGACCGCGCCGGTGGCGATGGCGGCGCGCGGCATGCCGTCGTATTTGGCGTCCTGCGGGTCCTGGGCAAAGACCAGGCCGCCTTCCTCCTTGATCGCGCGCACACCCTGCGCCCCGTCGCTGCCGGTGCCCGACAGGATGATCGCCGCCGCATTGGTGCCCTGCTCACGGGCGAGGGATTCGAAGAAGCGGTCAATCGGGCGGCGCAGCCCGCGCGGGGTGTCGAATTCGACCAGCTTCAGCGTTGTGCCCTGGATATCCAGTTCGAAGGCCGGGGGGATCAGGTAGACCTCGCCCGCCTTCAGCTCCATCCCGTCCGTGATCGGACGCACCGGCAGGCGGGTGCGCTTGGACAGCAGTTCGGGCAGCAGGCTTTCGTGTTCGGGGTCGAGATGCTGCACCAGCACCATGGCGAAATCGTCTGTCGCCCTGAGCGTGGCCAGCAGGCTCTGAAACGCCTCCAGCCCGCCGGCCGAGGCGCCAACCCCCAGGATCACAGGGGGCGACGATTGCGCGGCATCGGTGTCGGACATGTCAGAACTGTCGGAACTTTTGGTCATTGCTTCGATTTCTTATGCGTTGTCTCGGACTTGCAGTCCCGGATGATGCGTATAGCCTGACCCGTCTGCAGGAGGACCGCAATGGCACTGGACGTAAAGCTGGAACGGATACGTGGTGTTTTCGAACGCTCCATGGTGGCCCTGTCGCTGGCTGATCTCGAAGAAGTAGATTGCCCGCTGGTGCTGGCAAACGCCCGGTTCGAAACCCTGACCGGATTCTCGTTCCGCGAGACCGAGGGGCGCAATTGCCGGTTCCTGCAGGGCGATCTGGACAACGGCCGGGCGCGGGCCGACATCCGGCAGGCCATCGAGAACCGGACCGAGGCGCAGGTGGTGCTCAAGAACCGGCGCAAGTCGGGCGAGGCCTTCGACAACCTGCTGTTCCTGCATCCGGTTTCCGTCGGCGGGCAGACCAGCCGTTACATGTTGGGTTCGCAGTTCGAGCTGACCGCCGCGGAAAACACACTCGAGGAAGCGATGGCCCATGCCGGCGCCCTGTCGGGCGATCTGGAACGCATCGGCGCGGTGGCCGAGCGGCTGCGCATGCAGCGCCGCCGCTACCTGGCCGATGCCTCGGCCGCGCTGGTGACGGCCTGGGCGCGTCGGATCTGAGCGCCTCGCGGCAAGGTCCGGCATGGCGCGCGGCAGGCGATGCGCGCCGGGCCGGTGCCCTGAGGGCAGGGCGGTCATGCGGTCACCTCGCACCTGGGGTCGGCCTCGGCCCGCGTGCCGACGCCCCGCCAGCCATCGCCGCCGCGCCGGAATTTCTGCTCGGACATGGGCGCAAAACCGTTGCCCGAAGGGGTCGCGGCCCAGCGGGTGATCAGCAGGTCGTCGCCCTCGCGGTCGATGACTGCAAAATCGTTGGGCTCGCCGCGATGGCGGGTCGACAGGCCGGTGCCCGCGTGGATCTGCAGCATCCCGGCGCCAAAGGGGCGCGTCAGGAAGGGCTCGGCCAGCCAGAGATGCAGATGGCCCGACAGGATCACGTCGGCGCCGCAATCCGACAGCCGCCTCAGCGCCTTTTCCGCCCCGCGCATCGGCGCCTTGCCCGAACCGGGGCGATGTTCGAACGGATGATGGCCGACCAGGATGTTCAGATCTCCCGTCTCGGCCTCGGCGCAGATGGCACAGGCCCGGCGCACCGCCGCGCTGCGGATCCGTCCGCGCTGCCAGCGCCAGGGGTCGACCGTGTTCAACCCGATCACGTTCAGCCCCGGCAGATGCGCCACCGGGGCCAGGTCGCGGTTGATCCACTTGCGGTACTGGTGAAACGGACGGACGAAACGCGACACCGGCAGGTGCACAGGCACGTCGTGATTTCCGGGGACAACCAGGGTGGGCGCCTCGATATTCTTCAGAAACGCGGCGGCCGCCTGAAACTGCTGGCCAAGCGCGCGTTGCGTCAGATCGCCCGAGACCGCCACCAGATCCGCGCGCGCGCCGTTCACGGCGCGGATCAGCGGGCCCAGGAGTTCGGGCCGGTCGCGGCCGAAATGCAGGTCGGACATATGTACGATCCGGGTCATCCGGGGGTGTCTTCCTCGCTCCCTCTTGCGGAGTCCACCTCGCCCGGGGCCGGGGCCGGGGCCAGCACCGAAAGGGCGTCCTGTCGGGCGACGAAGTGGAACGGGTTGCGCATCTCTTCCTTCTCGCCGTCGCGGGCCACCAGGCGCCGCTTGCGGCGGGTTTCGATCAGGATCTCGCGGCCGGTGAACAGTTCCAGGTCCCGCCCGGGCCGCAACCGCCGCCAGGCCAGTTTCACGGCATGGATCAGCAAGCCCCATCCGCCCGTGTCGGGCGCGACGTAAAGCGCGAAGCGGCCCGCGCGTACATCTTCGGCGCCGTCGAGCTCGTATTGTTCCAGCTGGTAGCCGCTCATCGCCACGAAGGCGAGCGGCGAGCGCCGGCGCAGTTCCTGGCCGTCGACCGTGATCTTCATCGTCATCGGCCGGTGAAAGGTCGCCAGCGCGGCCAGCACCGACCAGTAGGCGGCAATGCGCGAGCGGCCCCAGCGTTTGTAGATCCCCTCGCGCTGGTCGAGGATCGCGGGATAGGCCCCGATGCTGGCGTTGTTCAGGAACAGGCTGCCGTTCACCTCGCCCACGGTGACGGGCACCGGGGTGCCGCTTTGCAGCACCTCGACCGCGCCTTCGACATCCTCGGGGATTCCCAGGCCGCGGGCGAAGAAGTTGAAGGTGCCCATCGGGATCACACCCATCGTCCGCCCCGTCCCGGCCAGGACCGAGGCGACGGCGCAGATCGTCCCGTCGCCGCCGGCGGCCACGATGGGACCGGTGCCGGAGTTCAGCGCCTCGCGGGCGAGGCGGGCGATATCCCCGCCGGATTTGGCGTGCCGGACAGTGGTGGGAAAGGGCAGGGCGGCGACCCGCTCCTCAAGCTCCTCCACCGAAAGCGTTCCCGCCTTCTTGCCCGAACCGGGATTCAGGATCACGGTCAGATCCTCGTGGGCCCGGTCTGTCCCGACCGGGGTCGCCATGCGTGCCTTTTCGGCAGCGGGGGTTTGGGCGTTCATGCGAACCTCGTTGGCAGGGAAAGCGGGCAGGTATCCGTCAACGCCGCCCGGAGCCCGGGGGTTCCCCGGCCCGCGCCGGGTGACGCGACGTCGAAGCCCCGCCAGCGCATCGGCGCGGCGGGGCCCGGTTCCGATCGGCGCGTCGGCTTACCTGGAAAACTCGGGGAGTTCTTCCAGCTGGTCCTCGACCAGGGCGGTATAGACCCGCAGGCCCCGGTCACTGTCCTTGCGCAGGATTTCAAGGTCCTTGATCTGCACCGCCACGGGCTTTTCGCCCAGGCCCAGGAAGCCGCCCACATCGACCACCGCATCGGTGATCTTGCCGCCGTCATCGGTCACCAGTTGCGAGACCTCGCCGACCCACTTGTCGTTCGCATCGTAGACCCGCGCGCCGGTCAGCTCTTCGCTTGTGACCGATGCCGCGTCGGTGATCTGATAGCCGGTCAGGTCATCCGGAGCGATCCGCCGCGCGGCCGGAGCCGCTGCGGGAGCAGCTGTTTCGGCGGCTGCTGTGTCTTCGGCCTTCGGTTCTGCGCTCTCGGCAGCAGCCGTATCCTCGGCCTTCGGCTCTGCGGTTTCAGCGGCAGCCGTATCCTCGGCCTTCGGTTCTGCGGTTTCAGCGGCAGCCGTGTCTTCGGCCTTCGGTTCCTCGGTCTCGGCGGCAGCCGTGTCTTCGGCTTTCGGCTCTGCGGTTTCAGCGGCAGCCATGTCCTCGGCCTTCGGTTCCTCGGTCTCGGCGGCAGCCGTATCCCCGGCCTTCGGCTCTGCGGTTTCAGCGGCAGCCGTATCCTCAGCCTTCGGTTCCTCGGTCTCGGCGGCAGCCGTATCCTCGGCTTTCGGTTCCTCGGTCGCGGCGGCAGCTGTGTCCTCGGCCTTCGGTTCCTCGGTCTCGGCGGCAGCCGTGTCTTCGGCTTTCGGCTCTGCGGTTTCAGCGGCAGCCGTGTCCTCAGCCTTCGGTTCTTCGGTCTCGGCAGCAGCCGTGTCTTCGGCTTGCGGCTGTGCGGTCTCGGCGGCAGCCGTATCCTCGGCCTTCGGCTGCTCGGTCTCGGCGGCAGCCGTATCCTCGGCCTTCGGCTGCTCGGTCTCGGCGGCAGCCGTGTCCTCGACTTTCGGCTCCTCGGATGCGGCAGCAGCTTTGTCTTCGGCTTTCGGCTCTGCGGTCTCGGCGGCAGCCGTGTCCTCGGCCTTCGGCTGCTCGGTCTCGGCGGCAGCCGTGTCTTCGGCCTTAGGTTCCTCGGTCTCGGCGGCAGCCGTGTCCTCGGCCTTCGGCTGCTCGGTCTCGGCGGCAGCCGTGTCTTCGGCCACGGGCTGCTCGGCCACAGGCGCCGGGGTCGGTGCCTGGGCGGTCAGCGCGGGGTCAGGGGCAGTGGCGGAATAGGCCGGAGCACCTTCCAGAGCCTCGCGGTTGGCCGTCAGAACCAGGAAGAAATCCCCCGAATCCTCCGTCGAATCGTCGGCGATGAAGTCGATCGCATCCATCTTCAGCGCGACCTGGCGTTCCCCGATCCCGAGGAAGCCGCCGATGTCCACCAGCACCGCGTCGACCGAGCCGTTGCGGTTCAGGATCACGTCGTTGATCTCGCCGATCGCGTCCCAGCCGTCGGCTGCGGCGAAGGCATCGCCCTCGGGGCGCTCGGTGGCGGCATAGACGCGCATGCCAATGAAATCCGAGGCGCGGATTTCGGTCGCGGCAGGGGCCGAGCGGAACAGATCCGTGCTGCTGGCCGTCTGGGCCATCGCGGGGAAGGCAGAAGCGGCGACAAGCGCCGTCGTGAGCATGAGGTGTCGCATGAATAACTCCCGTGGTGCGGCACGTCCGGCGCCGCTGTCTGCAGGGCCAACGTGGGGTTGAGCGGAAATGTTCCGCCGCACATCACGCCCGTTCACGATTGCCTTGACGGCGAACCCCGTCCCGGCGCGGCTGAACCCACGGCACATTCAGCGAGCCAGTATCTTAAGAAACTATTTTAATAACAGGATATTGCGAGATGATATTCATGCAAAACATCAAGCAGGCCCGTGCCATTTCCGCGCGGAGCCCGAATTGCATCTTTGCCCAAACCCGCTGCGGTCCTATCCTGAGCGCAGGCGGCCGACGGTGAATGCGGCTGTACGGTGAGGTCACAATTGCACAACACGCTCCCCCTCGCGATCACGATGGGCGATCCAGCGGGCATCGGCCCGGAAATTTCGGTCCGCGCCATGACAGGCCCCGAGGCGGGCGATGCGCTGATCATCGGCACCCGCGCGGCGGTGGAACGGGCGGTGGCCCTGGTTGCGCCCGGCTGGCAGGTGCAGCGCGTCGCAGGCCCGCAGGACCGCCCCGCCTCGCCCCGCCACATCCGCGTTCTGCAGGCCGGGGCTGACGTCGCGGCGCCCGCCTATGGCGAGGTCTCGGCCCATGCCGGGCAGGCGGCGGCGGATGCCATCCTGCGCGGCATCGAACTGGCGCGCGCCGGCCATGTCGCGGGCCTTGTCACCGCCCCGATCCACAAGGAGGCGCTGTCGGCCGCGGGCATCGGCTTTCCCGGCCATACCGAGATGCTGGCCCATCACGGCGGCGCCAGGCGGGTCGCCATGATGCTGGCCAATGACGAGATCCGCACCGTTCTGGTGACCATCCACGTGGCCCTGCGCGATGCCATCGCACAGGCCGATTTCGACGCCCAGATGTCGGCCATCCGCCTGGCGCATGAGGGCTGCCGCGCCTTCGGCATCGCCCATCCGCGCGTCGCCGTGGCGGGGCTGAACCCCCATGCGGGCGAGGGCGGGCTGTTCGGGCGCGAGGAGATCGAGATCATCGCCCCCGCCATCGCCGCCGCCCGGGCCGAGGGGATCGACGCTTCGGGGCCCTGGCCGGGCGACACGGTCTTCATGGCCGCGCGCACCGGCAAGTTCGACGTGGTGGTCGCGCAATATCACGATCAGGGGCTGATCCCGGTGAAATACCTCGGGCTCGAGAAGGGGGTGAACGTGACGCTTGGGCTGCCCTTCGTGCGCACCTCGCCCGATCACGGGACGGCCTTCGACATCGCGGGGCAGGGCATCGCCTCGCCCGACAGCCTGATTGCGGCCCTGCGCATGGCGCGCCAACTGGCCAGGGCGCGAGAGACGGCATGATCGGTTTCGTCTTCATGCTCACGCGGAACGACCGGACGGTTCAGGACGCGGCAGAGCATCTGGAGACGGCGCTGGCCTGCGGCATCCGCCACATCGGGTTCAAGGACATCGGCCTGCCGGTCCCGCAGCTGCAACGCCTGCGCGACCGGATTCGCGAGGCCGGGGGAGTCTGCTACCTCGAAGTGGTGTCGGAGGACCGCGCGAGCGAGGTCGCCTCGGCCCGGGCGGCCCGGCGGATCGGGGTGGATGTGTTGCTGGGCGGGACCAATGCCGACAGCGTCCTGCCCGAGCTGACCGGCAGCGGCATCCGCTACATGCCCTTTCCGGGCCGGATCAGCGGCCTGCCATCGGTGCTGCACGGGCCGGCCGGCGACATCCTCGCCTCGGCCGCGCGTCTGGCGGCGCTTGACGGGGTGCACGGGCTGGACCTGCTGGCCTGGCGGTTTGCCGGGGATGTCCCGGCGCTGATCCGGGCAGTCTGCGCGGTGACGCCCAAGCCGGTGATCGTGGCGGGATCCGTCGACGGGCCGGACCGCATCGCGGAACTGGCAGGCTGCGGTGCGGCGGGGTTCACCGTGGGCACGGCGGCGCTGGATGGCGTGTTTCCGGCCCGGGCCCCCGGGCTGGCCGGGCAACTGGCCAGCATACGGCAGGCCAGCGACATCGCCTTTCCGGCGGGCTGAGCCGCGCCCCGGTCCGGTCGCGAGGGCCGGCCGGATCGACCGTTCCTTGTGCCAGTCAAGGGCGTACAGGCAAAGGCGGCTGTGCGGGGCAGGGCGCCAGCCGCCATGCCCGGCAACGGAACCCGATCCTGACGGAAAGGCTGCGCTGCGGCCCGGCGGTCGGCGGATCGGGCTTGGACATCGAACAGGGGCCTCTGCGCAACCAACCCAACGCCGCCGTCGGGGCGCGCAAGTCCCGCAGCGGGGCCAGCGCCCTGCCGGAACGGCGGCCCCCATCTGCGTCACCGGGCAGGGCCATCGCCAAGCCATCGGGCAGGCGGCACCTCGCCGCCGATCACGAATTGGAGTGTTCCGGGGCAGCGGGCCAGTGCAGTCGGCAGGCCAGCCGCGCGGCACCGACAGGCACCACGGGGCAGGCGGACGGCAGACACGCCAGGCGCCGCGGCGGCCTTGCGGCCCGCCAACTGGCGAAAATTCTTATGTCATTTCAGCGTATTGCGGACATTCCCAAGGGGAATGTGGCGGAGAGACAGGGATTCGAACCCTGGGAAGGCTTGCACCTTCAACGGTTTTCGAGACCGCCCCGTTCGACCACTCCGGCACCTCTCCGCGGGGGTCTGGGGGCTCCCTCTAATGGCAATCCCGGCGGCCCGCAAGGGGGGAATTGCGTTGCGTGGCGCAGCAAATGTCCTAGGTTTGCAGGAACCAAGAGCAGACCGGTCCAGAGGAGCCGTCACGATGCGAGTCCTGCGCCATATTCCTACCCTCGTTGCCGCCGCCGTCATGGTGGTCGGCTCGGTTGCCGCCTCGGCCGCCGCCGACCGCGACCGACTGCGCGCCTTCCTCAACGTGACGGGGTTCGACGTCGCGCTGGAGAGCATCAAGCTCTCGGCCGCCGACGCCCCCCGGATGCTGGGCTTCGAGGCCCGCGACTTCGGCGCCAGCTGGACCCGGCTGGCGAACGAGGTGTTCGACGTGAAAGAAATGCAGGGCATGGCGATGGACATCCTCGCCGGGACCCTGAGCGACGAGGCGCTGACCCACGCGGCGCAGTTCTATGCCACCGATCTGGGCCAGCGGCTGGTCGCGGCCGAGAACGCCTCGCACATGACCGATTCGAAGGACAAGCAGGCCTCGGGCCGCGACATCCTGGCCGAGTTGCAGCGGGACAATCCCGAACGGGTCGCGATCCTGGAACGGATGAGCGATGCGATCGACGCCGACGGCAATTCGGTGCGCGCGGTGCAGGAGATCGAATTCCGGTTCCTGATTGCGGCCCGCGATGCCGGGATCATCCAGATGAAGGTCGACGAGGACGGGCTGCGCGCCATGCAGGCAGAGCAGGCCGACGAGCTGAAGGCCGACATGCGCCTGTCGAGCCTGGCCGCATCCGCCGGCGCCTATCGCGATTTCAGCGATGCCGAACTGACCGACTATGCCGAAGCGCTGGAACAGCCTTTGATGCAGGAGGTTTACGAATTGATGAACGCCGTGCAGTACGAGATCATGGCGAACAGGTTCGAAGTCGTCGCGGGGCGCATGGCCGCGCTTGACCCGGGCCAGGAACTCTAGGGCTTTTCGGGCCTGTAACTGCCGAGCGAAAGGGCCCAATCCATGACACCATTGCGTCAGGCCGCCGGGACCGTGGTTCTGTGTCTTGCGCTGGCGCTGCTGAGTCTGGCGCCGCTCAGGGCAGGGGCCGATGACGGGGTCGACCGGCTATACACCGCGCTCAAGCTGCCCGAGATGATCGCGCTGATGCGGGACGAGGGGATGGCCCAGTCGGAATCGCTGGCCTTCGACTATCTGGCCTTTCCGCCGGGCGACAGTTGGGCGCAGCTGATGCGGCGGATCTACGACCCCGCCAAGATGGAGGCGGCGATGAAAGCCGCCTTTCGCAGCGATATCGAGGGGGCCGAGATCGCCCCGCTGATCGACTTCTTCCAGGGCGAGACGGGCAGCCGCATCGCCGAGCTGGAGCTGGACGCCCGCCGCGCCTTCCTCGACCCGGCGACGGAAGAGGCCGCCCGCCGCCAGGTGAGCGACCCCGACACGCCGGCATCGCGGCTGGCGCTGATCGACCGCTATATCGAGGTGAACGACCTGGTGGAATTCAACGTGATGGGCGCGCTGAATTCCAACTACCGCTTCTATCAGGGCCTGACCGAGACCGGCACATTCGAGATGACGGACGAAGAGATGCTGGCCGAGGTCTGGGCCCAGGAGGCGCAGACCCGCAGCGACACTATCAGCTGGCTGCGCGCCTTTCTGCTGATGGCCTATGAACCGCTCAGCGACGACGATCTGCGCGCCTATGTCGACCTGTCGGCGACCGAGCCGGGCCAGAGGCTGAACAGTGCGCTCTTCATGGGGTTCGAGCGGATGTATAACGACGTCTACCATGCGCTTGGCCTGGCCGTGGCCTATCAGATGTCGGGCCAGGATCTGTGACCCCGGCCCCTTGACTTCGCCGGGCTTCGCGTGCATACGCCAGCTTCCTGACCGGGCCCTGGCCCGTGCCGGGTTATTGAAATGACGCCCGTATGGGGCGCGCTGTCTGCCGGTGGGGCGATGCCCCGGAAACGCCCGCAAGGGGACCACAGGACGCGGTATACGAAGGAAGAGCAAGATGTTTGCGGTCCTCAAGACCGGCGGCAAGCAGTACAAGGTCCAATCGGGCGACCTGCTTCGCGTCGAAAAGCTGGCGGCTGACGCCGGCGAGAAAGTCCAGTTCAATGAGATCCTGATGCTCGGCGGTGATGACACCGTCCTGGGCGCGCCCCTTGTCGACGATGCGGCCGTGCAGGCCGAGGTGGTCGACCAGATCAAGGGCGACAAGGTCATCCACTACGTCAAGCGCCGCCGGAAGCATTCCTCGCAGCGCACCAAGGGCCACCGCCAGCAGCTGACGCTGCTCCGCGTGACCGACATCCTGTCCTCGGGCGCAGGCGCATCGGGCGTCAAGGCAGCCCTGGGCGCAGGTTCGGCTCCGAAAGCCGCCGCTGCTCCGGCCGCTGCCGCTGCACCGACCGCGACCGCGGCCCCCAAGGCCGAAGCCGCATCCGGCGCAGATGACCTGAAGAAGCTGTCGGGCGTCGGCCCGGCGCTGGAAAAGAAACTGCACGAGGCCGGTGTGACGACCTTTGCGCAGATCGCCGCCTGGACCGAGGCCGATATCGCCGAGATGGACGAAAAGCTGTCGTTCAAGGGCCGTATCGAGCGCGAGGGCTGGGTCGACCAGGCCAAAGACCTGGCCAAGTAAGAGGAGACACGACAGATGGCACACAAGAAAGCTGGCGGTAGCTCCCGCAACGGCCGCGACTCCATCGGTCGCCGCCTCGGCATCAAGAAATACGGCGGTGAATCGGTCATCGCCGGGAACATCCTCTGCCGGCAGCGCGGCACCAAGTGGTGGCCGGGCGAAGGCGTGGGCCTGGGCAAGGACCACACCATTTTCGCGACCGTCGACGGCAATGTGAAGTTCCACAAGGGCCTCAAGGGCCGCACCTTTATTTCGGTTCTGCCAACGGCGGAGGCCGCTGAGTAAGCCGACCTAAAGGTCTGATGACACAGATGGGGGATCGGCACAGTGCCGGTCCCCCGTTTCGTGTGTGGGGACGAGACCCGGGGATGCGGGAGGAGAGACGCCCATGACGCCCGACCAGACGATGGACAAACAGGCCGTGATTGCCGGGGAGGGATTCGTTCTGCGCCCACTGCGCGCCTCGGATGCCGGGCTGATCCGGCTGAACGCGGGCGACGAGCGTGTCGCGCGGATGACCCGTTCGGTCCCGCACCCGCTGCCGCCCGGCGCGACAGAGGATTTCATCCGCCGCGCCCAGAGCCCCAACCGGGACGAAGACGTCTGGGCCATCGACGGCACCCCAAGCGACCGGCCCGAGGTGATGGGGCTGATCGGGCTGACCCGCATCGACACCTCGCGCGACAGCCGCTTTCCACCATCGCCCGAGGGGCTGCAGGCCGAGATCTCGTACTGGGTCGCCCCGGTCTGGTGGAACACCGGCGTCGCCTCGGCTGCCGTGGCGGCGATGGTCGCCGCCAACCCGCTGGACTGCCGCACGCTGTTTGGCACGGTGTTCCAGGACAACCCGGCCTCGGCCCGGGTGCTGACAAATTGCGGGTTCCAGTACCTGGGCGATGCCGAGGTCTTTTCGGTCGCCCGGGGCGGAACCCTGCCCACCTGGACGTACAGCCT
Organism: Pseudooceanicola pacificus; assembly: GCF_009789075.1. Classification (GTDB taxonomy): domain Bacteria; phylum Pseudomonadota; class Alphaproteobacteria; order Rhodobacterales; family Rhodobacteraceae; genus Pseudooceanicola; species Pseudooceanicola pacificus. The sequence continues at coordinate 425,028 of NZ_WNXQ01000002.1, read as the reverse complement.
GGCGCTGAAGTCCCGAAAACAGGATTGAGCCGCACCGTCCGGTAGGGTAACGGACCTTGCGGCAGGAGAGAGACATGAAATTCCTCGATCTCGCAAAGGTCTATATCCGCTCCGGTTCGGGCGGCGGCGGTTCGGTCAGTTTCCGCCGCGAGAAGTTCATCGAATTCGGCGGGCCGGATGGCGGTGACGGCGGCAATGGCGGCGACGTCTGGGCCGAGGCGGTCGAGGGGCTGAACACGCTCATTGACTTTCGCTATCAGCAGCATTTCTTTGCCCAGAACGGCCAGCACGGCATGGGCCGCAACCGCACCGGCTCGGGCGGGGACGACATCGTGCTGCGCCTGCCCGTCGGCACCGAGATCCTGGACGAGGACGAGGAAACCGTGCTCGCCGACCTGACCGAGGCCGGAGAGCGCGTCCTGCTGGCCAAGGGCGGCAACGGCGGCTTTGGCAATGCGCATTTCAAGACATCGACCAACCAGGCCCCGCGCCGCGCCAATCCGGGGCAGGAAGGGGTCGAGCGGACGATCTGGCTGCGCCTGAAGCTGATCGCCGACGCGGGCCTGCTGGGCCTGCCGAACGCGGGCAAGTCGACCTTCCTGGCCGCCACGTCGAACGCGCGGCCCAAGATCGCGGATTACCCGTTTACCACGCTGCATCCGAATCTGGGGGTCGTGGGCGTGGACGGGGCCGAATTTGTCGTGGCCGACATCCCCGGGCTGATCGAGGGCGCCTCGGAAGGGCGCGGGCTCGGCGATCTGTTCCTGGGCCATATCGAACGCTGCGCGGTGCTGCTGCATCTGGTCGACGGGACCTCCGGCACCCTGCTGGAGGATTACGAGACCATCCTCGAAGAGATCTCGAACTACGGCGCGGGGCTGGAGGACAAGCCGCGCATCGTGGTGTTGAACAAGATCGACGCGCTGGACGAGGAAGAGCGCAAGTTTCTGAAGGAAGAACTTGAAGAAACAGCGGGTTGCGAGGTGATGCTCATGTCCGGCGTCAGCGGCGAGGGGCTGACCGAGGTGCTGCGCGCGCTGAAGTCGCGGATCCGCGAGGACCGGCTGCGCCGCCGCGACGAGGATGGCGAGGAGGAGGAGCAGGCGGAATGGCGTCCCTGACCGTCGAGACCCGCAAGCCCGCGCTGGCGCAGGCGAAACGGCTGGTCGTCAAGATCGGCTCGGCCCTGCTGGTCGACCGGGTGACCGGCGCGCTGCGCGCCGACTGGCTGGAGGGGCTGGCCGAGGATGTCGCGCGGATCCGGTCCCGGGGGACGGATGTGATCCTGGTGTCTTCGGGCTCCATCGCCCTGGGCCGCGGCGTGCTGGGCCTGGGGCAGGGTGCCCTGCCGCTGGAACAGTCGCAGGCCGCCGCCGCTGTGGGCCAGATCGGCCTGGCCGCCGCCTATGAGCGCGTGCTTTCGCCCCACGGCATCCGCATCGCGCAGGTGCTTGTGACGCTTGAGGATTCCGCTGATAGGCGGCGCTATCTGAACTCGCGCGCCACGCTGGAAACGCTGCTCTCGCTTGGCGCCATGCCCATCGTGAACGAGAACGACACCATCGCCACCGACGAAATCCGCTATGGCGACAACGACCGGCTGGCCGCGCAGGTGGCAGTGACGGTGGGGGCCGATCAGGTGGTGCTGCTCTCGGATGTCGACGGTTTCTATTCCGCCAATCCCAACGAGGATGCACAGGCGCAGCGCTTCGACGTGGTCGACCGCATCACCCCGCAGCTTGAGGCGATGGCCGGCGATGCCGGATCGGGCCTGTCCAAGGGCGGGATGAAGACCAAGCTGATGGCCGCCAAGACCGCGACCGTGGCCGGCTGCGCCCTGTGCATTACGTTAGGAACGGCTCGTAATGCATTGTCTATGCTCGAAAATGGCGCGCCCTGCACCTGGTTCACCGCGCAGGAGGACCCGCAGGCCGCCCGCAAGCGCTGGATCGGCGCGATGAAGCCCAAGGGCACGCTCACGCTGGATGCCGGCGCGGTGAAGGCGATGAGCGAGGGCCGCTCGCTGCTGCCCGCCGGGGTCACGGCCGTCACGGGGCGGTTCGGGCGCGGCGATCCGGTCTCCATCGCGGGGCCGGACGGCGCGGTTCTGGGCCTGGGCCTGACGCGCTATACTGCGGACGAGGCGCGGGCGATCCGGGGCCACCGCAGTCAGGAAATCGAGGCATTGCTCGGCTATCCCGGCCGGGCGGCGCTGGTGCATCGCGACGACATGGCGATCTAGGACGGCAAAAGGAGCTGGGCGATGAAGGACCTGGAAACTATCCCCGAGATCATGCGCGGGATCGGCGACGCGGCCAAGGCGGCCTCGGCCGAGCTGGCCTGTGCCGCACCGGACCGCCGTCATGCCGCGCTGATCTCGGCCGCCGATGCGATCGTCGCGCGCGAGGGCGAGATCCTCGACGCCAATGCCGAGGACCTCGTCTATAGCGAGGAAAAGGGCCTGTCGGCGGCGATGATGGACCGCCTGATGCTCGACAGTCAGCGGATCCGCGCGATGGCCGAGGGGCTGCGCAACGTCGCCGCCCAGCCCGAGGTGGTGGGCCAGGTGATGGCGGAATGGGACATGCCCTCGGGCCTGCATATCCGCCGGGTGCGCACGCCGCTTGGCGTGATCGGCGTGATCTACGAAAGCCGCCCCAATGTGACCGCCGATGCCGGCGCGCTGTGCCTGAAATCGGGCAATGCGGTGATCCTGCGCGGCGGGTCGGAAAGTTTCCACAGCTCGACCGCGATCCATGCCTGCCTGGTCGACGGGCTCAAGGCCGCGCATCTGCCCGAGGCCTCGATCCAGCTGGTGCCCACACGGGACCGCGCGGCGGTCAGCGAGATGCTGACCATGACCGACCATATCGACGTGATCGTGCCGCGCGGGGGCAAGGGGCTGGTGGGTCTGGTGCAGCGCGAGGCGCGGGTGCCGGTCTTTGCGCATCTGGAGGGCATCTGCCACATCTACGTCGGCGCCACGGCGGATCCGGTGATGGCGCTTGAGGTCGTGCTGAACGCCAAGACCCGGCGCACCGGCATCTGCGGTGCGATGGAATGCCTGCTGATCGACTGGCGGTTCTACACCCAGCACGGGCCCATCCTGGCCGAGGCGCTGATCAAGGCCGGGGTCGAGGTGCGCGGGGCAGGGGAGCTGACCAAGGTCAAGGGCGTCGTGCCCGCGCAAGCCGATGATTTCGGGCGCGAATTCCTGGACATGATCTGTGCGGTCAAGCTCGTCGACGGCGTGGATGAGGCGATCGAGCATATCCGCACCTACGGTTCGAACCACACCGATGCGATCATCACCGCCGACGATCAGGCGGCCGCGCATTTCTTTGAGCGGCTGGACAGCGCGATCCTGATGCGCAACGCCTCGACCCAGTTCGCCGATGGCGGAGAGTTCGGCATGGGTGCCGAGATCGGCATCGCCACCGGCAAAATGCATGCGCGCGGGCCGGTCGGGGCGGAACAGCTCACCAGCTTCAAATACCTGGTCGAGGGCAACGGCACCCTGCGGAAATGATCCGCGCGGTTGCCTCCGCGCGCGTTTGATGCCATCCCGCTGGAAACCATAGCCAGTTCCGGGATCACGATGTCCGACCGCCGCGGCCTGCTCATCATCCTCTCTTCGCCCTCGGGCGCGGGGAAATCCACGCTCTCGCGCCGCCTGGTGGACTGGGACCCGACGATCCGCTTCTCGGTCTCGGCCACCACCCGAGCGCCCCGGCCCGGCGAGGTCGACGGGCAGCATTACCACTTCATGGACGAGGCAACCTTCAAGGCGCGGGTGAGCGATGGCGGGATGCTGGAGCATGCCCATGTCTTCGGCAATTTCTACGGCTCGCCCCGCGCCATCGTGCAAGAGGCCATCGACCGGGGCGAGGACGTGCTGTTTGACATCGACTGGCAGGGCGCGCAGCAGATCCGCAACTCGGCACTTGGCCAGCACACGCTGTCGATCTTCATCCTGCCGCCCTCGATCGCCGAGCTGCACCGCCGTCTGCGCACGCGCGGGCAGGACAGCGACGAGGTCATCGCCAAGCGGATGCAGAAGAGCTGGGACGAGATCAGCCACTGGGACGGTTACGATTACGTGCTGGTCAACGACGATCTGGACGCGACGGAGGACAAGCTGCGCGCCATCCTGACGGCCGCGCGCCTCAGGCGGAGCCAGCAACCGGGCATTACCGCCCATGTCCGCAAGCTGCAGGCGGAATTCGAGGAGACATCATGACCATCTACGCCTTGGGCAACCTTGCCCCGCAATTCCCCGAGGACGGCGATTACTGGGTCGCGCCGGATGCCAATGTGATCGGGCAGATCATCCTGCATTCGGGATCCTCGGTCTGGTTCGGCAGCACCCTGCGTGGCGACAACGAACGCATCGTGATCGGCGAGGGGTCGAACGTGCAGGAAAACTGCGTGCTGCACACCGACATGGGCTGCCCGCTGACCGTCGGGCGCAACTGCACCATCGGGCACAAGGCGATGCTGCACGGCTGCACCATCGGAGAGAACTCGCTGATCGGGATGGGCGCGACGATCCTGAACAACGCGGTGATCGGCAGCAACTGCCTGATCGGGGCCGGCGCGCTGATCACCGAGGGCAAGGTGATCCCTGACAATTCGATGGTCCTGGGCTCCCCCGGCAAGGTGGTCAAGGAGCTGGGGCCGGAATGGGCCGCGCGGCTGAAAAAGTCGGCCGAGGGCTACCAGGCCAATATGCGCCGGTTCCGCGAGACGCTGACGGCCATCGGCTGAGGCCTCAGGCGCTGTCGATGCCCCGGATGAAGACGGAGGTCGCGTCGGCCATCACCGCGCGGTCCCGGCGCAGCTGATCGTATTCGGGCGAGTCCAGGAAGGCCGTGGCAACCGCGACCGAGGGGAATTCGACCATGACGATGCGGTCCGCGGTCAGGTCGCCCTCGACACAATGCGGTTCCTCGTCCGCGGCAAGCAGGCGTGCGCCCGCTTCACGGAAGATACGTGCAAATTTGGCCTGCGCCGTGCGGAATTCCGATCTATCGGAGAATCGCAGATGCGCTATCACGTAACACGGCATGTTCACCCCGGGTGAAGATGCCCCCAACCGGGCGGAAGCGTGGCGCAATTGCCCGCCCCGGTCAACACCGTGCGGGCCCCTGACACCGCCCCCGGCGGATCGCAAGTGCCTGTGCTCAGCCGCAAGGCGCGCGGTCAGCCCGGCCATTGCAACCTGAGCTTGCAAAGGTGGCGGACAGGAGGGGGCCAGGCAGTCATAATTTGCACTCCGATCTGACTATCGCCCCCTGTCTAGCCTGCCCGAATTAAGATTCGGTTCGCGCCGCCGGTACTGGCGCCCCTGTCCGATCCGCGCCATACCGTGCCCGACTTTACCGCCGAGGACCGAGCGATGCCCCAGGACACGATCGACACCCTTCTGCGCGCCCTGCCGCTGGCCGCCGTGATCATCGGGCGGAACGAGCGGATCGTGGCCGCCAACCGCCGCGCGACCGAATTGCTGGGCCACGAAATCCAGGGCCGGCATTTCATCACCGCGATCCGCCAGCCCGCCGTTCTGGACGCGGTGGAGGCCTGTTTTGCCGACAGGCAGGACCGCCAGGCGCGGTTTCTGACCAATGACGGGGCGCAGGACACCACCTTTGTGGTGCATTGCGCCTTCTTCGACACGCCCATCGGCACCGGGGTGCTGGTCTCGTTCGAGGATGTGACCCATGTCGAACAGGCCGGGCAGATGCGGCGCGATTTCGTGGCCAATGTCAGCCACGAACTGCGCACGCCGCTGACCGCGCTGCTGGGTTTCATCGAGACGCTGCGCGGCCCGGCCCGCAATGACGAGGCCGCGCGCGACCGGTTCCTGGGCATCATGGCCGCCGAGGCGGAGCGCATGGAACGGCTGGTCAAGGACCTGCTCTCGCTCAGCCGGGTGGAAAGCGAGGAGCGGATGCGCCCGACCGCGCGTGTCGACCTGAGCGAACTCACCGCCTCGGTGCTCAACCGGCTGGATCCGCTGGCCAGTTCGGCGCATGTCGCCTTGCGGCGCGACTTGCCCGCCACGCCCGTGGTGGTGCCGGGGGACGAGGATCAGCTGCGCCAGGTGCTCACCAACCTGATCGAGAACGCGATCAAATACGGCGGCGCCGGGGGCGAGGTGTCGGTGACCCTGACCCGGTCCGACATGACCGGCGCACTGCGGGGGCCGGGGGCCTCGATCGTCGTGGCGGACAAGGGGCCCGGCATCGACCTGGTGCACCTGCCGCGCCTGACGGAACGTTTCTACCGGGTCGACAGCCACCGCTCGCGCGAGATGGGCGGGACGGGTCTGGGACTGGCCATCGTCAAGCATATCGTGAACCGCCACCGCGGGCGGCTGCGCATCGACAGCGAGCCGGGCGAGGGGTCGCGATTCTCGGTCATCCTGCCTTCGCTGTGACGGCCGGGCAGGGGCAATCTGCGACAGGATGCCCTTCGGCGAAAGTTAACGAATTTCCGCAACGGCACCCCCGCTGTCATGAAACCGTTACATAACGTTCACAAAAGCATTGTCCATCAGCACTAGGACGCAGGCAGGGTCACCCGGGGATGGTGATCAAGGCAAACCTTACACTTCAGGAGCAATCCGAATGTCTTTCATGAAACTCACCGCGTCGGCCGTGGCCATCGCTGCAGTGTCCGCCACGGCGGCCGCCGCGCGTGACCAGGTGCAGGTTGCAGGGTCGTCGACCGTCCTTCCCTACGCATCGATCGTTGCCGAAGCCTTTGGCGAGAATTTCGACTTCCCGACCCCGGTCGTGGAATCGGGCGGGTCTTCGGCTGGCCTGAAGCGCTTCTGCGAAGGCGTGGGCGAGAACACCATCGACATCGCCAACGCGTCGCGCCAGATCCGCGAAAAGGAAATCAAGGCCTGTGCCGACAACGGTGTGAGCGACATCATCGAAGTGCGCATCGGCTATGACGGCATCGTCTTCGCCTCGCAGCTGAACGGCCCGGAATTCACCGCCTTCGAACCCTCCGACTGGTTCAAGGCGCTGGCCGCCAAGGTCGTCGTGGACGGCAAGGTCGTCGACAACCCCAACATGACCTGGGCCGATGTGAACCCCGACCTGCCGGCACAGGAAATCATCACCTTCATCCCCGGCACCAAGCACGGCACCCGTGAAGTGTTCGAGGAAAAGGTCCTGAAGCAGGGCTGCGAAGACACCGGCGCAATGCAGGGCTTCCTTGACAGCGGCATGGACGAAGACGCGGCCGAGCACGCCTGCATGGCCGTGCGCACCGACGGCAAGTCGGTCGACATCGACGGCGACTACACCGAGACCCTGGCCCGCATCGACAGCAACGCCAACGGCGTCGGCGTCTTTGGCCTGGCGTTCTACGAGAACAACACCGACAAGCTGAAGGTCGCGACCATGGGCGGCGTTGCCCCCTCGACCGAGACCATCGCTTCGGGTGAATACCCGGTGTCGCGTCCGCTGTTCTTCTACGTCAAGAAAGCTCATATCGGCGTGATCCCCGGCCTGAAGGAATTCGCCGAATTCTTCGTCTCCGACGACATGGCAGGCCCCGACGGCCCGCTGAGCGAATACGGCCTGGTCTCCGACCCCGAGCTGGCCGAGACTCAGGCTGTCGTCGCCGACGAGAACACCATGGGTTCGTCGATGTAATCGACCCCTTCGCGGGCGGCGCCACTCCGGTGCCGTCCGCTTTTCCGCGCGACTGGACAATGCTGCCAGCAGGGGTCCGGCGCGTTTCCCTTCACTGACCCCGGTGAGGTCTTTATGTCCGCTAGTTTGATCTTCCTGATCGTCGTGGCACTTGCCGCGGTCGGGTTCGTGCTGGGACGCGGTCGCGCCATGGCTTCGGCCGGCGGCGATATCCGCAACCTGCATTCGCTTCCCTCCTATTATGCCTTCAACGTCGCGCTTTCGGCGCTGGTGCCGGCGCTGATCCTTCTGGTGGTCTGGCTGATCGCCCAGCCCGCCTTGATCGAAAACCGCGTCCAGTCGATGATCCCGCAGGACCGCTATGCGGACCGGGGCGAGCTGTCGCTGATCATGTCCGACGTCCGCCGCGTGGCCGACGGGCTGGACCTGGCGGTAGAGCGTGACGCGCTGACCCGCGAGGAGGCCAGTTCGATCCGGACCGAGTTTACCGACGTCCGCAGCCGCCTGGCCGATATCGGCGTGGCGCTCGGATCCGATGTCGACCGGACCACGCTGACCGCCGCGCAGCGCTACCGCGCGCTGAACGCCACCGGCAACGCCATCCGCAACGCGCTGGTGATCCTGGCCGCACTGGCGGGCCTTGGCCTGTCGCTCTGGAAGACCAACCACGAGTTCCGCGCCCGCAACTCGGTGGAAAAGGTCGTCATGGCCCTGCTGATCGGGGCGGCCTCGCTGGCGATCCTGACCACGGTGGGCATCGTGCTGTCGCTGATCTTCAACACGGTGGAGTTCTTCAAGCTCTACCCGGCGATGGACTTCTTCTTCGGCACCACCTGGTCGCCGTCGTTCGGTGGCGGATCGGAACTGGGCATCCTGCCGCTGTTCTGGGGCACCTTCTACATCTCGCTGATCGCCCTGGCCGTGGCCGTGCCGATCGGGCTCTTCGCCGCCGTCTACCTGTCGGAATATGCCTCGCCCTATGTGCGCGGCTTTGCCAAGCCGCTGCTGGAAGTGCTGGCCGGTATTCCCACCATCGTCTACGGCCTCTTCGCGCTGCTGACCGTCGGGCCGCTGCTCGTCTCGGTCTTTGGCGAGCAGGGGGGCCTGGGCTGGATGCAGGGCGGCACCGCCGTGATGACCGCGGGCCTTGTGATGGGCATCATGCTGATCCCCTTTGTCAGCTCGCTCAGCGACGACATCATCAACTCGGTCCCCCAATCCATGCGTGACGGATCGCTCGGCCTTGGCGCGACCAAGTCGGAAACCATCCGTCAGGTCGTGCTGCCCGCGGCACTGCCGGGCATCGTGGGCGCCGTGCTGCTGGCGGCATCGCGCGCCATCGGCGAGACGATGATCGTGGTGCTGGGGGCAGGGGCCGCGGCACGGCTGTCGCTCAACCCCTTCGACGCCATGACCACGGTGACCGCCAAGATCGTGTCGCAGCTGACCGGCGATGCCGACTTTGCCTCGCCCGAGGCGCTGGTGGCCTTTGCCCTGGGCATGACGCTCTTCGTGATCACCCTGGCACTCAACGTCTTTGCGCTCTGGATCGTCCGGACCTATCGGGAGCAATACGAATGACCGACGCAACCAATCCCGCCGGCGCCGCGCCCGCACCCAAACATCCGTCGTCGCTGCTGGCGGCCGATGTGCGGACCAAGCGCCGCAATGCCGCCGAGGCCCGGTTCAAGGCCTATGGCCTGGCCGCGGTCGGCATCGGCCTGATCTTCCTGGTCGCGCTGCTTTTCGCGATCATCCGCAACGGCACGCCGGCCTTCACCCAGACCTTCCTGACCATCCCGGTGGAGCTGCCCGAGGCCAAGCTGGACAAGAACGGCAACCGCGACCCCGCGGACCTGAGCAAGGTGACCACCTTTGGCTACGCGCCGCTGATCGAGGTGGCGGTCGCGCGGGCCCTGGAGGAAAACGGCATCGACTCGCCCTTCGAGAAACAGAAGGATCTGCGCAACCTGGTCTCGGCCTCGGCGCCGGCACAGCTGCGCGACTACGTGCTGCAGCACCCCGACGACATCGGCAAGACCATCGAATTCCGCATGCTCGCCTCGTCGCGGGTGGATGGCTACCTCAAGGGCCGCGTGACCCGTGACAGCCTGGCGCGCGACAAGAACCTGGATGCCGAACATCTGGACCTGGTGGACCAGCTGCAGGCCGCCGGGCTGATCAAGAAACAGTTCAACTGGGCCTTCATCTTCGGCGCCGATGCCTCGGAGAGCCGGCCCGAACAGGCGGGCATCGGTGTCGCGATGATCGGCTCGTTCTTCATGATGCTCGTGGTGCTCGCGCTGTCGCTGCCGATTGGCGTCGCCGCCTCGATCTACCTTGAGGAATTTGCGCCCAAGAACCGATGGACCGACCTGATCGAGGTGAATATCTCGAACCTGGCGGCGGTGCCCTCCATCGTCTTCGGTATCCTGGGTCTGGCGGTCTTCATCCAGTTCATGCACTTCCCGCAGTCGGCCCCGCTGGTCGGCGGGCTGGTGCTGACCCTGATGACGCTGCCGACGATCATCATCTCGACGCGCGCCTCGCTCAAGGCGGTGCCGCCCTCGATCCGGGACGCAGCCCTTGGCGTCGGGGCGTCCAAGATGCAGGCGGTGTTCCACCATGTGCTGCCGCTGGCCATGCCCGGCATCCTGACCGGCACGATCATCGGCCTGGCGCAGGCGCTTGGCGAAACCGCGCCGCTGCTGCTGATCGGCATGGTGGGCTTCATTGCGTCGAATGCGCCCGACGGTATTGCATCCGGCTTCCTGGCCCCCAACTCTGCCATGCCGGCACAAATCTACGAATGGGCCAAGCGGGCCGATCCCGCTTATTACGAACGGGCCTGGGGCGGGATCATCATCCTGCTGCTCTTCCTGATGACCATGAACATCATCGCCATCATCCTGCGTCGCCGCTTCGAGCGTCGGTGGTAAGGTAAGGACCTATGAACATGTACGACTCTCCCAACTCCGAAGCCAAGATCGGCCAGAAGGCCATCAAGATCTCCGCGAACAAGGTTCAGGTCTATTATGGCGACACGCATGCCATCAAGGACGTGGACGTACAGATCGAGGACAAGACCGTCACCGCCTTCATCGGCCCGTCGGGCTGCGGCAAGTCGACCTTTCTGCGCTGCCTGAACCGGATGAACGACACCATCGACATCTGCCGCGTCGAGGGCGAGATCCTGCTGGACGGCGAGGATATCTACGACAAGCGCGTCGATCCGGTGCAGCTGCGCGCCAAGGTGGGCATGGTGTTCCAGAAGCCGAACCCGTTCCCCAAGTCGATCTACGACAACATCGCCTACGGCCCCCGTATCCACGGGCTGGCGCGTTCCAAGGCCGATCTTGACGACATCGTCGAGAAATCGCTGCGCCGTGGCGCCATCTGGAACGAGGTCAAGGACCGCCTGCACGCGCCCGGCACCGGCCTGTCCGGTGGCCAGCAGCAGCGCCTGTGCATCGCCCGCGCCATCGCGACCGAACCCGAAGTGCTGCTGATGGACGAGCCCTGTTCCGCGCTCGACCCGATTGCCACCGGCCAGGTCGAAGAGCTGATCGACGAACTGCGCGAGAATTTCTCGGTCGTGATCGTGACGCACTCGATGCAGCAGGCCGCACGGGTCAGCCAGAAGACCGCGTTCTTCCACCTGGGCAACCTGGTAGAATACGGCATGACAGGTCAGATTTTCACCAATCCGAACGATCCTCGGACCGAAAGCTACATCACCGGCCGCATCGGCTGAGACGCCCCGGGAGGCATTCATGCACGACCAACACATCGCAAGCGCCTTCGACCGCGACCTCGAAGGTATCCAGGCGCGTATCATGAAGATGGGCGGCCTTGTCGAGGAGGCGATCCTGAGCGCCGCCGAATCGCTGGAAAACCGCGACGAGGAACTGGCCGAGAAGGTCAGGGCAGGGGACCGCGCCATCGACGCGCTGGAAGAGATGATCAACGAAGAGGCCGCGCTGCTGATCGCGCTGCGCTCGCCCACGGCCATTGATCTGCGCATCGTCCTGACCGTGATGAAGATCTCGGCCAACCTGGAACGCATCGGCGACTATGCCAAGAACATGGCCAAGCGGACCGGCGTTCTGGTGCAGATGTCGCCGATTGCCGGCACTCATGCCTCGCTCCGCCGCATGGCGCGCGAGGTGCAGCTGATGCTCAAGGACGCGCTGGACGCCTATATCCAGCGTGACGCGGTTCTGGCGCAGGAGGTCATCAACCGCGACAAGGACGTGGACCAGATGTACAACGCACTGTTCCGCGAATTCCTGACCTTCATGCTGGAAGACCCGCGCAACATCACGGCGTGCATGCATCTGCACTTCATCGCCAAGAACAACGAACGCATGGGCGACCATGTGACCTCGATCGCCGAGCAGGTGATCTATCTCGTGTCGGGCGAGACGCCCGACGATCCCCGGCCCAAGGGGGACAAGACCTCGACCGACCCGCGTGTCGCGCCCGAGGCCGCCTGGGCCGATGCGGACGGGGACGACTGACCATGGCCGAACAACCCACCGTGCTGGTGGTCGAAGACGAACCGGCGCAGCGCGAGGTCCTGGCCTATAACCTGGAGGCCGAGGGCTTTCGCGTCGCCAAGGCCGGCAATGGCGAAGAGGCGCTGATGCTGGTCAACGAGGCGGCGCCGGACATCATCGTGCTCGACTGGATGTTGCCCAATGTCTCGGGCATCGAGGTCTGCCGCCAGCTCAAGACCCGCTCCGAAACGCGCGGCGTGCCGATCATCATGCTCTCGGCCCGGTCCGAGGAGGTCGACAAGGTGCGCGGCCTGGAAACCGGGGCGGACGACTATGTGGTCAAGCCGTATTCGGTGGTCGAGCTGATGGCCCGCGTGCGCGCTCAGCTGCGCCGCACGCGGCCCTCGACGGTGGGCGAGCGGCTGGAGTACGAGGACATCGTGCTGGACAGCGACACGCATCGCGTCACGCGGTCGGACCACCAGCTGAAGCTGGGGCCGACGGAGTTCCGGCTGCTGTCGACCTTCATGGAGAAACCGGGCCGCGTCTGGTCGCGCGAACAGCTGCTGGACCGGGTCTGGGGCCGCGACATCTATGTCGACACGCGGACCGTGGACGTGCACATCGGGCGGCTGCGCAAGGCGCTGTGCCAGCACGGCGGTGACGATCCGCTGCGCACCGTGCGCGGCGCCGGATACGCGCTCGGCTGATCCAGATCGGATGAACACCCGTGGGCGCGGGGCGCGCGCGGTCCAAACGCCAGCCCCCGCATCGCCCACAGGTGTTTCCGATAATCGGTATTATGGTAAATATTTGATGAACCCGCCGCACGGTCCCGCATCGCGGCCTGTGTGCCGCCGGGCTGATCAATATCCAAGAATAGCAGGCAGATGCGCTGCTCTCATTCGGTAACACGGGCATTCACGCTCTCGACATCTGCTGTGGCACGGGATTAAAAGACTCCCCACGAGGGAAGTTTCCAATGATGCAATTCGAGTCGGCCATATCGGACCGCGCCCCGTCGCGTTCCATCCCGTTGATCCCGTTTCCGGGGGCCTGTTGATGTCGCGCCGGGACTACCTCGAACAACTGACCAACGCGCAGTCCATCGAAGAGCTCTGGACCCTGCATTGCGACAAGATGGCAAGCTATGGCTTCGACCGTCTGCTTTATGGCTTCACACGTTACCGCACGACGACCTCGCTGGGCGATCCCGAGGATTTCGTGATCCTGACCAATCACTCGAACGCCTATACCGATGTCTTCATGGGCCAGGGCCTGTATTTCCACGCGCCGATGGTGAAATGGGCGCTGGAGCACGAAGGCGACTGTTCCTGGCGTATCCTGGCCGAGATGACGATGAGCGGCACGCTGACCGAGAGTGAAAAGAAGGTCATCCAGTTCAACCGCTCGATGGGCGTCACCGCCGGTTATTCGATCAGTTTCAAGAGCATATCGCCACGCACCAAGGGCGCCATCGCGCTGACCGCGCGCACCGGCATGACCCAGGACGAGGCCGACGCCATCTGGGCGGTGCATGGGCGCGACATTGTCATCTTCAACAACGTGGCGCATCTGAAGATCCTCACCCTGCCCTACAGCGGCCCCTCGCGTGAGCTGACAAAGCGCCAGCGCGAGGCCCTGCAATGGGTCGGCGACGGCAAGACCACGCAGGACATCGCGCTGCTGATGGGCCTGACGGCCGCCACCGTGGAAAAGCACCTGCGCCTCGCGCGCGAGACGCTGAATGTGGAAACCACCGCCCAGGCGGTGCTTAAGGCCGCGTTCCTGAACCAGATGTTCGTGCTGGAATTCTGACCACGGCCATTTTCCGCCGGGTAAGGAATTCCATAGTTTCAGCCCCTTGGACCCCGAGTTTGACCGAAAGGTAAGGATTCCCTTACTTTCGTGACGCAACGTAACAGGTCAATCTGACGGTGTTCCGTGAGTGGTGGCTTTGATGCCATGGAACATCCGGTTCGAGGCCCTGGTATTCGGCAGGTGTCCGCGGATCGGCCGGTCAAACCCGGACGCCGGCCGGTGGTGTATTGTCGCCATCCGGTCGGCACGTCGGACCGCCTCATCTCATCCCCATCTAAAATGGGGCGGACGATAGCGGACGGTGTCGATCTCAGAGATCGGCACCGTTTCCGCTTTAACAGCGCGCCACAAGATCATGAAAATCCACAATAAAAGAAAAACGCCGGCCCAGATGGACCGGCGTTCCTGCAGTCTCTGGGACCCGGGCGCCCTGCCCGGTCCCCGGATCAGCCTTTCGCGGCCTTGGCGACCTCGGCGGCGAAATCCTCTTCCTTCTTCTCGATGCCTTCACCCACTTCGAGACGGATGTAGCCGGTGACCTCGACGCCTTCGTCCTTGGCGGCTGCGGCGACGGTCTTGTCGGGGTCGATGACAAAGGCCTGGCCCAGCAGGGTCACTTCGGACAGGAACTTCTTCATCCGGCCCTCGATCATCTTCTCGATCACGGCCTCGGGCTTGCCCGATTCACGCGCCTGCTCGGTCAGCACGTTGCGCTCGCGCTCGACCAGCGCCGGGTCGAGATCCGCTTCGCCCAGCGAGGCCGGGTTGGCGGCGGCGATGTGCATGGCGACCTGGCGGCCGAAGGTCTCGTTCTCGCCCGAGAGCGCAACCAGAACGCCGATCTTGCCCATGCCCTCGGCAACCGAGTTGTGCACGTAGGACACGACCTGCGCGCCTTCCAGCTTGGCCATCCGGCGCAGGGTCATGTTCTCGCCGATCTTGGCGATCTTGTCGGTCAGGGTGGCCTCGACCGTCTTGCCGCCCAGGTCGGCAGCTTTCAGCGCGTCCAGATCGCCAACCGACAGGGCCGCCTTCGAGAAATCGGCAACCATCGCCTGGAATTCGGCGTTCTTGCCGACGAAGTCGGTTTCCGAGTTCACCTCGATCGCGACGCCGGTGCCGCCGTCGACCGCCACGGCCACCAGGCCCTCGGCCGCGGTGCGGCCCGATTTCTTGGCGGCCTTGGCCAGGCCCTTGGTGCGCAGCCAGTCGATGGCCGCTTCCATGTCGCCATCGGTCTCGGTCAGTGCCTTCTTCGCGTCCATCATGCCTGCGCCGGTCGTTTCGCGCAGTTCCTTCACCATCGAAGCAGTGATCGCCATTGGGGCTCTCCTAAGTTCTCAATTGGGTCAGGCCGCGGCACCCGGCCGCGACCATCCTGATAATCCGGATCGTTCCGTCCGCACATCGCGCGCGGTCCCGGTCCTGGTATCCTTGTCCGCGCGGTCCTGTCCGGAAGCGTCCGGCCGCGGATATGCCCGCGGCCGATGACAGTTCCTTGACACTGCCGCCCGGAATCAGGCGCCGGCGTCGGCCGCCGGGGCGGCCTCGGCCACGGCCTCTTCCACCGGGGCCTCTTCCAGGGCGCCCAGGTCGACACCGGCCGCACCCATCTGCGCGGTCATGCCGTCCAGAGCGGCGCGGCTGACGAGATCGCAGTAGAGCGAGATCGCCCGTGCCGCATCGTCGTTGCCGGGGATGATGTAATCCACGCCATCGGGCGGGCAGTTGGTGTCGACAATGGCGACAACCGGGATGCCCAGCTTGTTGGCTTCGGCGATGGCCAGCTGCTCTTTCTTGACGTCGATGACGAAAAGCAGGTCGGGCACGCCGCCCATTTCACGAATGCCGCCCAGCGAGGCCTGCAGTTTGGCCTGCTCGCGTTCCATGCCAAGGCGCTCTTTCTTGGTGAGGCCCTCGGCACCGTTTTCCATCAGCTCGTCGATCTGCTTCAGGCGGTTGATCGACTGCGAGACGGTTTTCCAGTTGGTGAGCGTGCCGCCCAGCCAGCGGTGGTTCATGTAGTACTGCGCGCATTTCTCTGCGGCTTCGGCAACGGGGGCCGAGGCCTGGCGCTTGGTGCCGACGAACAGCACGCGGCCGCCCTTGGCGACGGTCTCGCGGATCACGTTCAGCGCCGCGTCCAGCATCGGGACGGTCTGCGTCAGGTCGAGAATGTGAATGCCGTTGCGCGCGCCGTAGATGAACTCGCCCATGCGGGGGTTCCAGCGCTGCGTCTGGTGGCCAAAGTGAACGCCAGCTTCCAGCAGCTGACGCATGGAGAACTCAGGCAGAGCCATGCATATGTCCTTTCCGGTTTCATGCCTCGGCGGGGAGAGAGACCAGATGGTCAACCGGCGGATGTCCGGGGATGTCTCCCCCGTGCACCCAACCCCGCCTGCGAAGTGAGTGGCGTTCCCTTACACCCTCCCCCCGGCCGCCGCAAGCCCGGTTCCGATCTTCCTCTGGCCGGAAATATCCTCGGGGGGATTCGTCCGCAGGACGATGGGGGGCAGACAGCCCCCCTGCCCCGCCAGCCGCCCCGCGGGCGGTTGGCCATCATGTCCGGTTCGCCCCCTGCCGGAAGCTGACCGGCAGGCCCGGCGGCCGGGTCGTATCCCCCGGACCGCCACCGCGCACTGCATCCGCCGCCCGGGATCACTCGACGTTCTGCACCTGCTCGCGGAACTGGTCGATCACCGCCTTCAGCTCCAGCCCCACGCGGGTCAGCTCGGCGTTCTGGGACTTGGAACACAGGGTGTTGGCCTCGCGGTTGAACTCCTGGGTCAGGAAATCCAGCTTGCGCCCCACCGGGGCCTCGGCGGCCAGCAGCTCCCGCGCGGCATCCAGATGCGCGCCCAGGCGGTCCAGCTCCTCGGTCACGTCGGCCTTCACGGCCAGCAGCGCCAGTTCCTGCGCGACGCGCTGTTCGTCCACCTCGGGCGCGTCCTCCATCACCCGGGCCAGCGCGGCCCTGAGCGATCCGGCGGCCTGGATGCGCCGCGCCTCGGAAAACTCGCCCGCGCGGGCCGAAAGCGTCCCGATCTGGTCCATCTGGGCCGACAGCAGCGCGTTCAGCGCCGCCCCTTCCGAACGGCGCATGGCCAGGAAATCCTCCAGCAGCGGGGCGAAATCCGCGATCAGCGCGGCCAGCAGGGGCGCCGTCTCGTCGGCCTCCTGCGAGGCCTCCAGCACGCCGCGCAGCCCCAGCACATCGGCGGCGCGCGAAGGCGCAAGGGTCATGCCCTTGTCCAGCGCCAGCTCCTCGATCCGGGCCAGCGCGTCCAGCACCGCCGTCGCCTGCGGCTCGTTCAGCGCCAGGGTGGAACTGCCCTCCTCGCGCGTGATGCGCAGGTTCAGCGAAACGCTGCCGCGCGCCACGGCGCCATTCAGCGCGCCGCGCAGCGCCATCTCCAGCCCGGGGATCCAGTCCGGCAGGCGCAGGCGCAGGTCCAGCCCGCGCGCATTCACGCTGCGCAGCTCCCAGCTCCAGGAATGCGGCCCGTGGGTTCCGCGGCCAGTGGCAAAGCCGGTCATCGACTGCATCTCGTGCTCCTCGGTCAGGGTTTGGGGACACTTACGGGCAGCGGCGCCCCCTCGCAAGCCGCCCGGCCCCGGCGCCCGCCGGCAATCTGCGGCCCGGCGGAGCGGAGGCGGGTTAACCATTGCCGGGGATTTTTCCCAAATTTGTCGCGAAAGCTGGCATGTTAATGGTCGAGTAACTTCTCTCAACCTACTGTTAATCATGACCCGATGCTGACGCCGGGCCCGATGGTGACACTGGGTGGGTCCGCAGGATGCCGGGCTGACGAGAGAGGGTAGAATGCCAATGCCAGTTCGGAACAGCTTGCCACAATGGAACGAGATCGCAACGTCATCGACATGTCCGCTTTCATGAGCGATCACCGCCACCCCTCGATCCGCGAGGTCGAGGGCTATTGGCAGGCGCTGCGCGCCGGGCGCCTTGTCCCGCGCCGCTCGGAGATCGACCCGCGCGGGATCGAACGCTCGCTGGAATATGCCTTTATCCTGGAACGGATCGCGCCGGGCATCGCGCGGCTGCGCATCGCCGGGTCGCACCTGTCGGACCTGATGGGGATGGAGGTCCGGGGGATGCCGATTTCCTCGTTCTTCACCCCCGCCGCGCGGAACCTGGCGAGCGACGTGCTGGAACAGGTCTTTGACGGCCCCGCCACAGCCGAACTGTCGCTGAGCGCGGAACGTGGGGTCGGCAAGCCGGCCATCGACGCCCGGATGATCCTGCTGCCGATGAAAAGCGATCTGGGCGACATCTCGCGCGCGCTTGGCTGCCTGTCGACGCGGGGCGCCATCGGACGCGCGCCGCGGCGGTTCGTGGTGGAG
Organism: Pseudooceanicola pacificus; assembly: GCF_009789075.1. Taxonomy (GTDB): domain Bacteria; phylum Pseudomonadota; class Alphaproteobacteria; order Rhodobacterales; family Rhodobacteraceae; genus Pseudooceanicola; species Pseudooceanicola pacificus. The sequence goes on along the minus strand of NZ_WNXQ01000002.1, from coordinate 406,676 downwards.
CAGAGCGAGGTCAGGCCGTTGATCGGCGCAGCTGTCGAACCGCGGGTGGAGGCGCTGCGGGTGAGCGATCTGGCCGAGGACGCCGCAAGGTTCGAACCCGCCGCGCCCGCCGCGCACCCGCATCTGCGTCTGGTGCACCGGTCCGAGGACTGATCGCGCGGGACGGCAGGACAAGGGCCCCGCACCGGGCGGTACGGGGCCCCTGCCCGGGGGGCCGCATGATGCGTCGCGGCCCCCCGGGCAAACACTCAGATCGTGTCGTCGACATAGACCGTCAGCGCACCGCCGGATTCGTCCACCGCGACCACCTGGTCGGCGGTGAAGCCTTCGGCATCCAGCGCCGCGACCAGGTCGGCATTGGCGGCGATGGAATCGCGCATCTCGTCGACCTTGTCCTGGTTCTCGGCGATGGCCTGGTCCAGCCCCTCGGCATTATCGGCCGCCTCGCCCTGCAGGGCCGACAGGCGGGCCACTGTCATCTCGTCCCCCTCGGCAAAGCCGGACAGGTCGGCATTTGCCGTCTGATCGCTGCGCAGGCTGGACACGAGGTCACCGTAGGACTTGACCCCCTCGGCCGAGGCCATGCCCATGCCGTTGTCCGCGCCGTCGCTCATGGACGCGCCGCCCGTGTCGGACGCGGTTTGCGAAGTGCCCGAACCCAGGCCATAGGTCTGCTTCGGTTCGGTGCCGTCCATGGACTGGCCCATCTCGCTGCCGGCGCCTGCGGCCACACCGGAATTGTCAGTCGCATTGGCGGACCCGGTCGCACTGGCGTTGGCCGATTGCGCCACGGCTCCGGTGGCCATGAAGGCGGCCATCAGGGCGGCGATTGCGGTGTGATGCTTGAGTTGCATTTTGGTTCTCCTCTCGATTCCCCGGCACGGGAGCTGCCGGGCAGAAGGCGAACCAGCGGCGCGGCCATCCGTTCCCCCGGTCCACGGGACCGCCGGGCCACCGGCGGCGGACCGCGGAAAACCGGGATCGGGGGTGGCGGAAAGGCGCGGGCGCAGAACACGAAAGCGAGATCCCCGCTAAAGGGCCCGCCCGTACGCAAGCAAAACGGGCGGCGGGATGGCCCGCCGCCCGGTGAGGCGCCGGCGCAGGGCCGGCGCGCATGACGTTGCGCTGTGCTCAGATCACCGCGGCGGGTTTCACCTGGCCCAGGCGGCGCATCTCGGTCAGTTCCTCGGCCACCAGGAAGGCCAGTTCCAGCGACTGCGACGCGTTCAGGCGCGGGTCGCAGGCGGTGTGATACCGATCCGACAGGTCCTCATAGCTGACAGCCATGACGCCGCCGACACATTCGGTCACGTCCAGGCCGGTCATCTCGAAATGCACCCCGCCGGGGACCGTGCCCTCGGCCCGGTGGATGGCAAAGAACTCCTGCACCTCGCGCAGCACGCTGTCGAAGGGGCGGGTCTTGTAGCCCGAATTCGACTTGATCGTGTTGCCATGCATCGGGTCGCAGACCCAGGTGACCTTGGCGCCCTCCTGTTCGACCGCGCGGATCAGGCGCGGCAGGTGCTCGCCGACCTTGCCGGCGCCGAACCGGGCGATCAGCGTCAGGCGCCCGGCCTCGTTGCGCGGGTTCAGCTTGGCCATCAGCTTCTTGAGATCCGACACCTCCATCGAGGGGCCGCATTTCAGGCCGATCGGGTTCTGCACGCCCGAACAGAATTCCACATGCGCGCCGTCCGGCTGCCGCGTGCGGTCGCCGATCCAGATCATGTGACCCGACCCCGCCAGCCACTGGCCGGTGGTCGAATCGACGCGGGTCAGCGCCTCTTCGTATTCCAGCAGCAGCGCCTCGTGCGAGGTGTAGAAATCCACCTGCCGCAGCGTGTGCTGCCGCTCGGCGCTGACACCGGCCGCGCGGATGAAATCCAGCGCGTCGGTGATGCGATTCGCCATGTCGCGGAAGCGTTCGGCCTCGTCACTTTCGGTGAAGCCGAGGATCCAGCGATGGACCTCGTTCACATCCGCATAGCCCCCGGTCGAAAAGGCCCGCAGCAGGTTCAGCGTGGCGGCGGACTGGGTATAGGCCTGCAACATCCGCGAGGGATCGGGGATCCGCGCCTCGGGCGTGAAGCCCAGGTCGTTGACGATATCGCCGCGATAGCTGGGCAGTTCCACGCCGTCGATCACCTCGGTCGGGGCGGACCGGGGCTTGGCGAACTGGCCCGCCATGCGGCCGACCTTGATCACCGGGACCTTGGCGCCGAAGGTCAGCACCATCGCCATCTGGAGCATCACCTTGAAGGTGTCGCGGATCGCATCCGCGCTGAACTGGTCGAAGCTCTCGGCGCAGTCGCCGCCCTGCAGCAGAAAGGCCTCGCCACGGGACGCCTGCCCCAGGGCTGCCTTGAGCCGCCGCGCTTCGCCCGCAAAGACGAGCGGCGGGTATTTCGAGAGTTTCGCCTCGACCTCCGCCAGGGCGGCGGCGTCGGTATAGTCCGGCATCTGGATCCGCGGTTTCGCGCGCCAGCCGGATTTCTGCCAATTGCCCATCGTCTCCTACTCCACTCGCTGGGTGTGAGGCGTGCCTTATACAAATCGTCCGCCGATATGGCCACAGGAGAAATGCGACACTTGACGGCGCTAACGGCTTCTGTCCTGTTGCTTCAAACCCCTTGGAAACATGGCCGCCAGACCCCTATCGCACGGTTCCTCATGCCCAGTACCAGAACGACCGACCGCAAAAGCCCCCTCGCCGCCCCGGCCGCGGCGCCCAAAACCCGACGTTTCGTCTTTGTCCTGCTGAACAATTTCTCGCTGCTGTCCTTTGCCTCGGCGATGGAATGCCTGCGCATCGCGAACCGGATGTCGGGCCTGCCGCTCTATGAATGGACCCTGACCAGCGAGGATGGCGAGATGGTCTCGTGCTCGGCCGGGACGACCTTTGCCGTGGACGGCCCGCTGGGCGAGCTGTCGCGCGAGGATACCGTGCTGCTCTGCGCGGGCATCGCGGTGCAGGACGAAACCTCGCGCAGATTGCTGAACTGGGTGCGGCGCGAGGCGCGCAAGGGGCTGACGGTCGGCGGGCTCTGCACTGCCGCCTATGTGCTGGCCAAGGCCGGGCTGCTGGATGGCAAGCGCGCGACGATCCACTGGGAAAACCAGGACAGCTTTTCGGAGGAATTCGAGGAGGTGAACCTGACCAAGTCGGTCTTCGTGGTCGACGGCCCGCGCCTGACCACCGCCGGGGGAACCTCCTCCATCGACCTGATGCTGAAGCTGATCGCGGATCACAACGGCGAGGATCTGGCGAATCTGGTGGCGGATCAGCTGATCTATTCCTCGATCCGCACCGACCAGGACACGCAGCGGCTGTCGGTGCCGACCCGCATCGGCGTGCGCCATCCCAAGCTGAGCCAGGTGATCCACAAGATGGAAAGCCATATCGAGGAGCCGATCAGCCCCTCGATCCTGGCCAAGGACGTGGGCATGTCGACCCGGCAGCTGGAACGGCTGTTCCGGCGCTACCTGAACCGGTCGCCCAAGCGGTATTACATGGAACTGCGGCTGCAGAAGGCGCGCAACCTGCTGATGCAGACCGACATGTCGGTGATCAACGTGGCGCTGGCCTGCGGGTTTGCCTCGCCCTCGCATTTCTCGAAATGTTACCGGGCGCATTACGAGACGACGCCCTATCGCGAGCGCGGGAGCCACGCGGCGCGGTTGTCGATCTGATCTCGCGGCGCTGAGGGGTGGCCGGGCGCGGGGCGCGCCCCGGCCGGGGAAAGGGGGGCTGTCCGCCCCCCTCTTGCGCCTGCGGCGCAATTCACCCCCCGAGGATATTTCCGGCCAGAGGAAGCAGGCGGGGTGCGCCTGGCGGGGCCGGGGTGTCAGGATTGCGGGCGTTCGGATTTCTTTTGCCAGCTGCCGGACTCGTCGGACCAGTATTGCGCGGCGCAGCCGGCGGCTGTCAGGTCGCGCCATTGGGCGCGGGCGCGTTCGAGCGCGGTGGCATCGCCGCCGTCGAAGAGGATGCAGCAGCGTTCGAGGCTGCGGACCTCGTCGGGGGTGATCTCGGCGCCGTCCACGCTCATCACGCAGGCGGCGGCGTTGGGACGGTCGGGGGTTGTGGTCAGCAGCACGGGCTGCAGCGCGTCATGGGGACCGCCGGCGAGGCCATGCGGCAGGAAGCCCTGGTCGTCGCCCAGCCAGAGCTTCTGGTCCAGCCAGTCCATCCGCCGGTCCTGGCGGCCGCGCAGGGCGACGCGCCAGCCGCGGGCCAGCGACAGCTCCAGCAGGCGCGGCAGGGCCTGTTCCAGCGGCTGCCGCGTCAGGTGGTAGAAATAGGCAGCGCCCACGGGATCAGCCCTTTTCGAACCCGTCGCGCACCAGCCGGTCGAGCGCCAGAACGCCCCAGCCCGTCGCGCCCTTGGGCGCCAGCATCGAGTCGGATTTCAGCGAGGCGACCCCGGCGATGTCGAGATGGATCCAGGGCACCTCGTCCTTGACGAACCGGCGCAGGAACTGCGCGGCGGTAATCGAGCCGCCGGGCCGGCCGCCGACGTTCTTCATGTCGGCGATGCGGCTTTTCAGCTGATCGTCATAGGCCTGACCCATCGGCAGGCGCCAGGCGCCTTCGCATTCCGATTCGGCCGCCTTGAGGAAGGCATTGCAGAAGGCATCGTTGTTCGAGAAGGCGCCGGCATTTTCATGCCCGAGCGCGATGATCATCGCGCCGGTCAGGGTGGCGAGGTCGACGATGCCCGCGGGCGCGAACCGCTCCTGCGTGTACCAGAGCACATCGGCCAGGACGAGCCGCCCCTCGGCATCGGTGTTGATCACCTCGATCGTGTCGCCCTTCATCGACCTGACCACATCGCCGGGGCGGGTGGCGCGGTCCGAGGGCATGTTCTCGACCAGGCCGACAAGACCGACGACATTGGCGGGCGCCTTGCGCAGGGCCAGGCCCTTCATCACGCCCGAGACGACGCCGGCGCCGCCCATGTCCATGGTCATATCCTCCATCCCGGCGGCGGGTTTCAGGGAAATGCCCCCGGTGTCGAAGACCACGCCCTTGCCGACCAGCGCCAGCGGGGCCTCGCCTTCGGCCCCGCCCTTCCACTGCATCACCACGACCTTGGAGGGGCTGGCGGAACCGAGGCCCACGCAGAGGAGCGAGCCCATGCCGAGCTCTTCCAGCCGGTCCTCTTCCAGCACCTCGACCTCGACCCCCAGATCGGCCAGGGCAGAGAGGCGGTTGGCGAATTCGGTGGTGGTCAGCACGTTGGCGGGTTCGTTCACCAGGTCGCGGGTGAAGAAGACGCCCTGCGCCACGGCCAGCAGGGGGGCGGCTTCGGCCTCGGCGTCCTCGAACTTCGTCGCCATCACGGTGACGGCGCCGCGCGGGTCGGCCTTCTTGGTCCGTTGCGCGTCGAAATCATAGCCGCGCAGGGCGCAGCCCAGGGCGATGTCGGCGACGCGGCGGGTGTTGCCGGCCAGCAGCAGCCCGCCCGCGGTCCCCAGCACCTTGGCGAAGGTGGCACCGGCGCGGCGCGCCTCGGCCACCGAGGGGCCGCGCGGCAGGGCGATCACCTGGACCGCGTCGGCCTTCATCCCCACGGGACAGGCCAGCGTCATCCCCTCGCCCGGCTTCTTGGCGCCAAAGGCCGCACCCTGCACCAGCCGTTCCAGCGCACCGCGGGTCAGCTTGTTCACCCGCCGTCCCGCCGGATCGAGCTTGCCGCCCGCCTCGACGAGGACGGCGACAATGCCCTGGGCCTCGGCGATGGCGTCGAGGTCGGTGGCCTGGAATGAGATGGAAACCGGGTCGGTCACTGGCGTGCTCCGTACTTGCTGAAGAGGTCGGCGGAACGCTACCGCCGGGTCATGGCTTTGACCAGATAGGAGTTTTCCACCGGTTTCAATTCCTGTAACACTGGCGCGAAACGCGGTCCCGGGGCAGACCGGGACTGCAGCAGGGGGACGACTTCTTGGCACGCTTCGACAGGTACCTGCTGTCGCAACTCATGGTGCTGTTCGGATTCTTCGCCCTCGTGCTGGTCCTCGTCTTCTGGATCAACGGCGCGGTGCGCATTTTCGACCGGCTCATCGGCGACGGCCAGTCGGCGATGCTGTTCCTTGAATTCTCGGCCCTGACCCTGCCCAATGTGATCCGCACCATCCTGCCGATCGCCAGTTTTGCCGCGGCCGTCTATGTCACCAACCGGCTGAGCAGCGAAAGCGAGCTGGTGGTGATGCAGGCCACGGGCTTTTCGCCCTGGCGGCTGGCGCGGCCGGTGCTGGTCTTTGGCCTGCTGGTCGGGCTGATGATGTCGGTGATGACGCATCTGCTGGTGCCGGTGTCGCTGGCGCAGCTCAAGCAGCGCGAACAGGCGGTGGCCGAGAATGTCACCGCGCAGCTGCTGGTCGAGGGGACCTTTACCCATCCGTCCAGCGGCGTGACCTTCTACATCCGCCAGATCGACACTGACGGGACGCTGAACGACGTCTTCCTGTCGGACCGCTCGAACCCGCTGAAACCGCAGACCTTCACCGCCGACAAGGCCTATCTGGTGAACGGCGCGGATGAAGAGGCCGGCGAGCCCCCGGATCCCAAGCTGGTGATGATCGACGGGTTGTCGCAAAGCTATCAGGTCGAAACGCAGCACCTTTTCACCACGCATTTCAATGACTTCGCCTATGATCTTAGCGCGATGCTGGGCAGCGGCTCGCCGCCCGGGCCGGATGTGCGGGCCATGCCCAGCTGGATGCTGATGGCCCAGCCGGGCGAGGTGGAGCGGATTTCCGGCCAGTCCGCCGGGCGCATCGCCGACGAGCTGCATGGCCGGTTCCAGCAGGCGCTGATGTGCGCGGTCTCGGCGCTGATCGGGTTCTCGACCCTGCTGGTGGGCGGGTTCAGCCGCTTCGGGGTCTGGCGGCAGGTCGTGGCCGCCGTGCTGCTGCTGGTGCTGCTCAAGATCGTGGAAAGCGTGATCGTCGACCCGGTGCGCGACGATGCCCGGCTCTGGCCGCTGATCTATCTGCCGATTGTCCTGGGGCTGGGGATCTCGATGGCGCAGCTGGCCTGGAGCGGCCGCGCCCGGCGGGTCGCCCCGCCCGGCGGCGAGACCGGGGCCGAGGTGACGCCGACATGATCCTGCACCTCTATTTCGCCCGCAAGTTCCTGCGGATCTTTGCCGCGATCACCTTGCTGTTCTTCCTGCTGCTGTCGCTGATCGACCTGGTCGATCAGCTGCGCCGCTATACCGACAGCGACGTCAGCTTTGGCCAGATCGTCGTGCTGGTGCTGCTGAACGTGCAGGACGGGCTGTACACCTTCATGCCGCTGGTGATGATCCTGGCCACCGCCACGCTGTTTCTGGGCCTGTCGCGCACCTCCGAACTGGTGGTGACCCGCGCGGCCGGGCGCTCGGCCCTGCGCAGCCTCGTGGCGCCGGCCTTTGTCGCGCTGATCATCGGCACGCTGGCGCTGGCGATCTACAACCCCATCGTGGCGGCCACCACCAAGCGCTATTCCGAACTGTCGGAAAGCTATCGCACCGGGGGCGGTTCGATCCTGTCGATCAGCGCCGAGGGGCTCTGGCTGCGCCAGGGCGGCAGCGAGGGGCAGACGGTGATCCGCGCCGCGCGCTCGAACGCCGAGGCGACGACGCTTTATGACCTGACGCTGCTGACCTATGCCCCCGGCGCCGGACCGGTGCGGCGGATCGAGGCGCGCAGCGCCGCCATCGCCAACGGCGCGTGGCAGCTGAAGGACGCCAAGGTCTGGCCCCTGGGCCGCAATGTGAACGCCGAGGCGGAATCGAAACGCTTCGAATTCTACGAGGTGCCGTCCGATCTGACCGAAAGCCGGATCCGCGACACCTTCGGCAAGCCCTCGGCGATTTCCTTCTGGGACCTGCCGGATTACATCCAACAGCTTGAAGCCGCGGGCTTTTCCGCCCGCCGCCACGCGGTCTGGTACCAGATGGAACTGTCCAAGCCGCTGTTCATGGTGGCCATGGTGCTGATCTCGGCCGCCTTCACCATGCGCCATGTGCGGTTCGGACGGACCGGCGTGGCGGTGCTGACGGCGATCTTGCTGGGATTTGCCCTTTACTACATCAGGAACTTCGCGCAAATCCTTGGTCAGAATGGGCAAATCCCCATCATGCTGGCCGCCTGGGCACCGCCCGCCGCGTCCATCCTGCTGGCCCTTGGCCTGTTGCTGCACATGGAGGACGGATGACACGTACCGCCCCCGCAAGACGCCCGCGCACCAGGCTGGGCGCCCTGCCCCTGGCGCTTGCCCTGGGCCTTGGCACCCTGCCCGCGCCGGTCGTCGCGCAGAACGCGCCCGAAGCGGGGGCCGAGGCCTCGGGGCCTGCGCTGCTGGTGGCCGACAAGGTCTTCCTCGACGGGCAGGACACCGTGATCGCCGAGGGCAATGTCGAGGCGCTGCAGGACGGCGTGCGGCTGCGCGCGGCGCGCATCGTCTATGACCGGGCCGCGGGCAAGCTGAGCGTCGAAGGCCCGATCACCATCAGCCAGAACGGGCGCGAGGCGGTTCTGATCGCCGACGCGGCCGAGCTGGACGCCGACCTGCGCAACGGCATCGTCACCGGGGCGCAGCTGGTGCTGAACCAGCAGCTTCAGGTGTCGGCCTATCAGCTGAACCGGATCGACGGGGCCTATTCGCAGGCCTACAAGGCGACCATCAGCTCGTGCCATGTCTGCGACGGGCGCGCGCCGCTGTGGCAGATCCGGGCCAAGCGCGTGCTGCACGACCAGGAAAAGAAACGCGTCTATATCTACAATTCCCGGTTCGAAGTCTTTGGTTTCCCTGTCTTCTGGCTGCCCTGGCTGCGGGTGCCGGACCCGACCGTGGACCGCGCGACCGGCTTTCTGATCCCCTCGATCAACCAGAACACCCAGCTCGATACCGGGGTGAAGCTGCCCTATTTCATCACCCTGGGCGATCACCGCGACATCACTCTGACGCCCTATCTCTCGGCCGAGACGACGACGCTGGAATACCGCTACCGGCAGGCCTTCCGCACCGGCAACATGGAGGTGAAGGGCGCCTTTTCCAAAGACAGCCTGATGCAGGACGAGACCCGCGCCTATGTCTTTGCCGACGGCAGCTTCGCTTTGCCCCGCAACTATGTGTTTTCCTTCGATATCGAGGCGGTGTCGGATGACGCCTATCTGACCCAGTACGGCTATTCCTCGAAGGACCGGCTGGACAGCGACGTCAAGATCGCCCGCGCGTCGAGCAACCAGTACAGCGCGATTCGCCTGTCGCATTACCACTCCCTCAGGGTCGACGAGGACAACGCCACCATCGCCTCGATCACCGGGGACGCGGATTTCGAGCAGCGCCATTTCCCCGCGCGGCTGGGGGGCGAAATCCGGCTGGGCGTCGATGCCCACCACCATTTCCGCTATTCCAAGTTGGACACCGACAGCAACGACGCCGACAGCATCGTGGACGGCCGCGACGTGACCCGGCTGACGGTGGATGCCGCCTGGCTGCGCAACTGGACCCTGCCGGAGGGCCTGCGCGTCGGGCTGGAAACCGGCGTGGCGATCGACAGCTTCCACACGGCGCAGGATGCCGGTCTGCCCGCATCGCAGACCGGGGTGGCGCCCCGGGTGGGCGTGACCCTGCGCTGGCCGTTTTCCAAGACCACAGCCACCGGCGCGGTGCATGTAATCGAACCGGTGGCGCAGTTCGGCTGGGTCGGCGGCAGTCCGCTGGACGTGGCCAATGACGAAAGCACCCTGGTCGAATTCGACGAAGCCAACCTGCTGTCCCTGTCGCGATTCCCCGCCGTCGACCGGCGCGAGCGCGGGCCCTCTGCCGCACTGGGGCTGACCTGGTCGCGGGTGACGCCGGCGGGCTGGACCAGCTCGCTGACCTTCGGCAAGGTCATGCGCCACGAGGCGGATCCGAATTTCACCACCTCGTCGGGCCTGTCAGGCACCACTTCGGATCTGCTGGTCGCCGGCCAGTTCCGCGCGCCCAACGGCCTGTCGCTCACCGCGCGCGGGGTCTTCTTCGAGGAAGGCCAGGTCAACAAGGCCGAGGCCCGCGCCGCCTATATCAAGCCCCGCTTCGCCTTTGGCGGCAGCTATATCTGGCAGGGCGTCGACCTGTCCGAGGGGCGCAGCTCGCTGGTCTCGGAATGGTCCATCGACAGCGCCTTCAAGGTCTCGCGCAACATTGTGGGATCGGCCAACTGGCGTTACGACGTGGCCAACGACAGGTCGGCCTATGCCGGGGCCGGGCTGACTTACACCAACGAATGCCTCCAGGTGCAGCTTTCGGTCTCGCATCGGTTTACCTCTTCCACTATCGTCGAGCCGTCGACCGACTTTGCCTTCACGGTCATCCTGCGCGGGCTGAACATGGAGACCGGGGGCGAAACCTATAACCGGTCCTGCAAATAGGACCTCAGACCAGAAGACGTCGAGCACACATGACCCGTTTCCCTGCCGCCAAGCTCTGTCTTGCCGTTCTCATGACCCTCGCAACCCTGCTGCCGATGGCCTCTCCGGCGGCCGCCCAGGGGCTGTTCGCGCCCGTGGCCAAGGTCAACGACCGGGTTGTCACGCGCTATGAACTGGACCAGCGCGCCACCATGCTCAGGCTGCTGCGCACCCCCGGCAATGTCGAAAAGCTGGCGCTGGAACAGCTGATCGACGACCGGCTGAAGCTGGACGCCGCCGCGCAGTTCAAGATCACCGCGTCTGACGAGGATGTCCGCGCGGGGATGGAGGAATTCGCCCAGCGGGCCAATCTGGATGCCGACCAGTTCATCGCCGCGCTTGGCCAGAACGGCGTGTCCGAACAGACCTTCCGCGACTTTGTCCGCCCCGGCCTGATGTGGCGCGAACTGGTGCGCGGGCGGTTCGGCGCGCGTGTGAACATCTCGGACGACGAAATCGACAAGGCCATCGCCAACAGTGGCGGCACCGGCGCCTCCAGCCTGCGCGTGCTGCTGTCGGAAATCTTCATTCCCGCGCCCCAGGGCCAGGAAGCCCAGGCACAGGCGCTGGCGGACGAGCTGTCCCAGATCACCAGCTTCGACGGTTTTGCCCGCGCGGCTCGCGAATATTCCGCCGCGCCCACCGGGGCCGCCGGCGGGCGCATCAACTGGATGCAGGTGTCGAACCTGCCGCCGGCCCTGCGCCCGGTGATCCTTGGCCTGAAACCGGGCGAGGTGACGCCGCCGCTGCCGGTGCAGGGTGCCATCGCCCTGTTCCAGCTGCGCGCCATCGAGGAAGGGCCCTATTCCGCCCCCGACGTGACCGAGATCGAATATGCCGCCTATTACATCGCCGGGGGCCGCAGCCCCGAGGCGCTGGCCCGGGCGGCCAAGGTCAGGGCGCAGGTCGACACCTGCAACGACCTGTACGGCATCGCCAAGGGTCAGCCCGAAAGCGTGCTGGAGCGTGGCAGCAAGAAGCCCGGCGAGATCCCGCAGGACATCGCCATCGAACTGGCCAAGCTGGATGCCAACGAGGTTTCGACGGCGCTCACCCGGTCGAACGGTCAGACGCTGGTCTTCCTGATGCTGTGCAACCGCAAGACCGCCTCGTCGGCCGGGGATCAGAACCGGCGCGACGTGCTGACCCGGCTGCAGAACGAACGCATCGGCCGCTATGCAGAAACCTACCTGTCGCAGCTGCGCTCGGAAGCGCAGATCGAGATCTATTGAGCCCGCGCCCTTCAGGCCGGTCCCGGGGCTGATGCCGTGTCGGCGATAGACGGGTTGCCCCCGCTGCGCCAGGTCATCGCGACGCATGGCCTGTCGGCGCGCAAGTCGCTGGGCCAGAACTTCCTGCTGGACCTGAACCTGACCGCCAAGATCGCCCGCCATGCGGGCGATCTGAGCGCCTCGGACGTGCTGGAGATCGGGCCCGGGCCCGGCGGGTTGACCCGTGGCCTGCTGGCCGAGGGCGCGCGCCGGGTACTGGCGATCGAAAAGGATGCCCGCTGCCTGCCTGCCCTGGCCGAAATCGCCGAGGCCTATCCCGGCCGGCTGGAGGTGATCGAGGGCGACGCGCTCAAGATCGACCCGCTGGCCCATCTGACGCCGCCGATCCGTATCGCGGCCAACCTGCCTTACAATGTCGGGACCGAGCTGCTGGTGCGCTGGCTCACCCCGCCGGAATGGCCGCCGTTCTGGGAGAGCCTGACGCTGATGTTTCAGCGCGAGGTGGCCGAACGCATCACCGCCACGCCCGGCTCCAAGGCCTACGGCCGTCTGGCGCTGCTCGCCGCGTGGCGGGCCGAGGCGCGGATCGTGCTGTCCCTCCCGCCCGAAGCCTTTACCCCGCCGCCCAAGGTCTCCTCGGCCGTCGTGCATCTGACGGCCCTGCCCGAGCCGCGCTATCCGGCGGACCCCAAGGTGCTGGAACGTGTGGTCGCCGCCGCCTTCAACCAGCGGCGCAAGATGCTGCGCGCGGCGCTGAAGGGCCTGGCACCGGATATCGAGGACCGGCTGATCGCCGCCGGAATCGCCCCGACCGAACGGGCCGAACAGGTGCCGCTGGAGGCATTCTGCGCCCTCGCCCGGGCGGTCGCCGCGGGCTGAACCGCGCGCGCTGACAGGCTGCCCTGTGCCCCTCGCCGTCAACGCCGGGGCGTTCACCCGGCCGGATGACCCCTGGGGCGGGCCGCGATTCGGGAAAGGTTTCTTGCTCCGCTCACCGCCTGCCGGGATGGCGCAAAACGAAAAGGCCGGTCGCGGGACCGGCCTTGTTCATAAGGTCAGATATGTCGCCCGATCACTCGGCCGCGGCCTGCTCTCCCGAGGTGCCGCCATCGGAGGGCTTGTCGCCGCCCTCTGCCTTGTCGTCCGTCTTCTTGGCGCGGGGCTTGCGGTTGTAGGTCCGCTTGGGCTTGGGCGCCTTGTTCTCGGGCGTCTCGACCAGGCCGCTGTCCTCGCCGCTGTCGGTATCCTCGACCACACCAAGCGCATCGCTGGCGGGCTGGGCCGGTTTCGGCTGGGGTTTCGGCTTGGGCGTGTCGCGGGTTTCGGCCACCGGCTCGGGTTTGGGGCGCGGTTCGGGCTGCTGCTGCGCCGAGGTGTCGGGCTGCGATGGCTCGCCCTGGCCGTCGTTGCCGTCGCGATCCTGCCGCTGCGTGCGCTCGCGGTCCCGTTCGGCCTGGCGCTGGCGGTTCTCGTTTTCCTGCTGCTCGCGCCGCTGGTCCTGCTCCTTCTGGGCCTCGCCCAGCATGCGCAGGTAGTGTTCGGCGTGCTGCTGAAAGTTCTCGGCCGCCACGCGGTCGTTGGACAGCTGCGCATCGCGTGCCAGCTGATTGTATTTCTCGATGATCTGTTGCGGGGTTCCGCGCACCTTGCCTTCGGGGCCCGAACTGTCGAAGACCCGGTTGACGATGTTGCCGACGGAACGGTTGCGGTTGTTCTTAGACCGCGAACGTGATTTCGAAGATCTCATATGTCCTGTAGTCCAGCCTTGGTTTGTCTGGCTGCCGCTTCACCCGTGCTCTGCGCTATTGCGCGCCTTGCCTCGTAATCGGTTAGCGACGTTGTCTGGCTTGGTGTCACGCGGGACAGCCCGGTTGGGGCATCCGCAGCCGTGACGACTTACGAGTAACCATCTTGCGGCGTGTATGACAAGGGAAAAGTACGGAAAATTTCCCAAAGCGCGGTGATTGGTCACCCCTGGGCCACCTTCAGCCCGTTTCGGAACGCCGCGCGGCGATGCAACGGTCCCTTCCTTCCATATCGGGATGAACCGCGATGGCTTCAAGTCCGGCCCCTTGGAACAGGGCGGCGACGGCAGGCCCCTGCCGCCACCCGATCTCGACCAGCAGACGCCCGCCGGGCTGCAGATGCGCCGCCGCCTGCGCCGCGATCACGCGGTAGGGGTCCAGCCCGTCGCCGCCCGGGGTCAGGGCCTGGCGGGGATCGTGCAGCGCCACCTCGGGGTCGAGCCCGGCCATCTCGGCCTCGCTCACATAGGGCGGGTTCGAGACGATCATGTCGAACCGCCCCGCCACCGCGGCGAACCAGTCGGAGTGCAGGAAACTCACCCGGTCGCCCAGTCCAAGCGCATCGGCATTGCCCTGCGCCACGGCCAGCGCGGCGGGCGAGACATCGGTGGCCAGCGCCGTCGCCCCGGGCCATTCGGCCAGCAGGGTCAGGGCAAGGATGCCGCTGCCGGTGCCGAGGTCCAGCACGCGCCGGGCCGTGCCGCCCTCCAGCGCGGCGGCGATCACGGTTTCGGTGTCGGGCCTGGGGTCCAGCACGTCCGGGGTCACGGCAAAGCGGCGGCCCCAGAACAGCCGGTGGCCCAGGATGCGCGTCACCGGCTCACGCGCGATGCGGCGCGCCAGGGAAAGGTCCAGAGCGGCCTGCATCTGCGCTGTCCAGGGCGATCCCGCCTCGATCGTCAGGCGGTCGGGCGGCAGCCCGGCGGCGGCGGCCACCAGTGCGCGGGCGTCGCGCGGGGCGTCGGGCAGGCCCGCCCCGGCCAGCCGCGCGACGGCGGCGCGCAGGGCGGTGGCGAGGGTGTCGCTCACCCGTCCATCTCGGCCAGCAGGGCGGCCTGGTGTTCCGAGATCAGGGCATCCACGGTCTCGTCCAGGTCGCCCTGCATGATCTGGTCCAGCCGGTAGAGCGTCAGGTTGATCCGGTGATCGGTCATCCGGCCCTGGGGGAAGTTGTAGGTGCGGATCCGTTCGGACCGGTCCCCGCTGCCGACCTGTGCCTTGCGGTCCGCCGCCCGCGCGTCCGAGACGCGCTGCCGTTCCATGTCGAACAGGCGGTTGCGCAGGACCTGCATGGCGATGGCGCGGTTCTGGTGCTGCGATTTCTCGGACGAGGTCACCACGATGCCCGAGGGGATATGGGTGATCCGCACGGCACTGTCCGTGGTGTTCACATGCTGCCCCCCTGCCCCCGAGCTGCGCATCGTGTCGATCCGCAAGTCATTGGGATCAATGCGGATATCGACATCCTCGGCTTCGGGCAGCACGGCGACCGTTGCAGCCGAGGTATGGATCCGCCCGCCGCTTTCCGTTTCGGGCACGCGCTGGACGCGGTGCACGCCGCTTTCGTATTTCAGCCGGGCAAAGACCCCCTCGCCCTGGATATTGGCGACGACCTCCTTGATCCCGCCCAGCTCGGTCTGGCTTTCCTCGATCACGGTGAAGCGCCAGCCGCGCCGCTCGGCGTAGCGCTGGTACATCCGCAGCAGGTCACCGGCAAACAGCGCCGCCTCGTCCCCGCCGGTGCCGGGCCGGATCTCGATCATCGCGGGGCGGGCATCGGCGGCATCGCGGGGCAGCAGCGCCAGCTGCAGCGCATGCTCGGCCTCGGGCAGCCGCGCCTTGAGGCGGGGCAATTCCTCCTCGGCCAGCTCGCGCATCTCGGGATCGCGCAGCATCGACTCGGCCTCGGCCATCTCGTCGCGCAGGGCGCGGTAGGCGGTGATCTGTTCGACCACCGGGCGCAGCTCTGCATATTCGCGCCCAAGCGCCGCGATATCGCCCGAACCCTCGGACATGCGCGCCTCGATATAGCCGAAACGCTGGATGATCTGCTGAAGTCTGTCGTCGGAAATCATGCTGTCCTGTCCCGTATACGGAACGCTTGGTCAAGGGCCTGACGCATGGTAAGCTGGTTGTATGACACGCTTCATCACCCTCGCAACCCCGCTTTCGGCCCTGCTGGCCGCGACCCTGCCCGCGCTGGCGGACGGGACGATGGGCGGCAAGGTCATCGACTGCTATTGCACCGACCGCTCCGGCGCCCGGGTCGAGCTGGGCGAGATGATCTGCCTGCAGGTCGACGGGCGCATGTTCACGGCGCAGTGCCAGATGTCGCTCAACGTGCCGATGTGGCGCGAGGTGCAGGATGGCTGCCTGTCGTCGCGCTCAGTCGTCGTCCCCGATCAGGACCTTCAGCCAGCCGTCGACACGGGCCTTGTTGACGCCCATATCTGACGTGCCGAAACGCGAGCGGGCCCAGATCTCAAGCTTGCCGTCGGCCATCAGCACCGTGGTGTAATCCGGAAATCCCCAGAAGGCCGAGCGCGTGACATAGGTCACCATCCCCGCCCGGACACTGCCCGCCAGCCAGCGCGTGCGCGGCCCGGACATGATGATTCCGTCCAGCCGCGCCAGCCCGTCGGGCCAGGTGGGCTGCAGGCGGCGCACGCCGTTTGGCAGGTCCTGGTTGCGGGTGACCTGCGGATCCACATGCCAGCGCAACGGGTCGGACGGCGCGAGGCGGACATAGGCCCCGAAGAGCACGACCAACAGCAGCACCGCTCCTGCAATCCAGATGATCATCCGCCGCATTCTCCCTGCACCATATCCTGCCAGGCCAGTCCGTTGTCCGGTTCCCCTCAGGACGTAGCGCCAAAACCCGACCTTCGCCAGTCCCGAGGCGCAGAGCGCCGCAGGGTCAGGCGGATACCGCCGCGCCCGGGGCACGGGCGTTCAGCGCGGGTTCAGCGGCGTGAGGTCGAATTCGCGCGGGTTCTTCTTGGCCAGCGTATCGGCATATCCGCGCAGGTGAAGATAGGTGCGCCGATAGGCCCGCTCTCCGTCCCGGGCGATGATCGACTCGAGGATCTTGCCATGCGCCTCGACCATCAGGCGCACATGTTCCTGCGAACCGTATTGCCCCATCACCCCGGCGCGGTGCTGGGTTTCGGTCAGCCCGATGGCGATGGCAACCAGCAGGTCGTTGTGGCTGGCGGCGAACATCTGCGAATGCCAGTCCAGGTTCAGCTGCACCAGCGCGCCCCGGTCGGCATTGCCGATCGCCTCGATCCTGGCGTTTATCGCGCGCATCGCCTCGATATCGTCATCGGTGCGCATGTCGCAGGCGATGCGGGCCAGCGCCGGTTCGATCACCATGCGGGCCTGCAAAAGGTGGTCGTTGGACACGCTGTCGCCGCCGATGAACAGTTCCAGCTGCCGCTGCACCGTCTGGTCCGAGGCGTTCTGCACCACGCTCACCCCCTTGCGGCCCGGCTTCTTGGGCGACAGAAGGCCCTCGATCTCCAGGATGCGGATCGCCTCGCGGACGGAGCCGCGCCCCAGGCCGGTGATCTCGACCAGGTCGCGCTCGGCCGGGAGCGGGTCGCCCACTTTCAGCTCGCCGGACAGGATCAGGCCGCGCAGCTCCTGCGCCAGGATCTCGTAGCGGCGCTGCACGGCTGTCTCGCCCCCGGCGCTGAACCGGATCGCAAGCGACTCTCTCAATGACTGCAGACTTCCTATGGGTTCTGGTCCCCGATTGCGGCCACAGGCGGCCCGATCTGTCCGGTTGTAGTGCGTCGGCCCATTGCGGAAATCAATGCTGCCGCCGCGGTGACACGGTCGCGGATGCCATATTGACACCCCGTTTCATTGGTCATACCAATTAATCGAGGCGGCACGCAACACCAACTATCGTGCCGGGGAGGACCCATCAGCGCACCGGATATCCCTCTGGTCTGCGGCGGCCCGTGCATGGGCGCCACGGCAGCGGGATGCCTGTGCCCTGCCCCACCCCATGCCGCCAGTTGAAGACCGCGCCGCCTGTCCGATCCGGGCCTGGCCCCGCGCGGGCGACGTGATGGATGAGAGCTTGGGAGTGATCTGAATGGACAGCTTTGTCGAAGGTTCCGGTGTCGAGGACACCGGGCGCGCATTCGGCGCCTGGCAGATGCCGGACGAATACCGCGAGTTGCAGGCGACGGTGCGCCGTTTCGTGCAGAACGACGTCAAGGCGGTCGAGGACACGCTGGAGCATGACGCCACCTTCTGCCCGCCCGACAAGCTGAAACCCTTGCAGGACAAGGCAAAATCGCTGGGCCTGTGGTGCGTGCGCACGCCCGTCGACTACGGCGGCGCGGGGCTGAACCTGCTGGGCCAGGCGGTCTGGGCCGAAGAGGCGAAACAGGTCCGTATGGGCCTCTACAACGCCGCATGCGGGGCCTTTGGCGCCGATCCGCCCAATGTGATCTGGGAAGGCAACCGCCAGCAGGTCGAAAAATACGGCCTGCCCGGGGTCGAAAAGGGCAGCAAATGCTTTGTCGCGATCTCGGAAAGTTCGGGCGGGGCCGATCCGGGCCGGGCGATCCAGCTCAAGGCCGAAAAGGTCGGCGGGAAATACATCCTCAACGGCTCCAAGATGTGGATCACCGGGGCGGCCAAGGCCGACTGGGGCATCGTCTATGCCCGCACCGGCGGGCGCGGGCGGTCCGGCATCTCGTCCTTCATCGTCGACCGGGACACCCCCGGCCTGACAATGAAGGAGATCCCCGTGATCCGGGCCTATTCGCCCTTTGAGCTGCATTTCGACAGTGTCGAGATCCCGGCCGAAAACCTGCTGGGCGAGGAAGGCGGCGGATTTCGCCTGGCCGAGAAATGGCTGGTCGACAACCGCATCCAGTATTCCGCCGGCACCATCGGCGTGGCCCAGGCGGCGCTGGATATCGCGGTGAAATGGGCCAAGGAGCGTGAAACCTTCGGCTCGGCCCTGGCCGACAAGCAGGCAATCCAGTGGATGCTGGCCGATAGCGAGATGGAGCTGCGCGCCGCCCGGCTGATCGTCTATGACGCCGCCTGGCGCGGCGATCTGGGGCAGGATTTCAAGCTGGAGGCCTCGATCGCCAAGGTCACCGCAACCGAAACCGCAGGCCGCGTGGTGGATCGCTGCATGCAGATCCTCGGCGGGCTGGGGGTGTCCAAGGAACTGCCGCTGGAACGCTGGTACCGCGAGCTGCGCATCCACCGTATCGGCGAGGGTCCGTCCGAGGTGCATCGCATGGTCGTCGCCCGCAACCTGCTGAACGGGAGGCGCTGATGTCCATCGACTGGACCCTCAGCCCCGAGGGCATCGCCACGATCACCATCAACCGGCCCGAGGCGATGAACGCGCTCGATGCCGATCACTACAAGGCGCTGTCGGCGGCCTGGATCGAGGTCCGCGACAACAAGGCCGTCCGCGTGGCCGTGGTGACCGGCGCGGGCGACAAGAGCTTTTGCGCCGGGGCCGACCTGAAATCGGTCGTGACGGTGCAGGCCGACTGGGCCGACAACTGGCTGACGCAGCGCGACCAGCTGCTCAACCGCGGGCTGGAGGTCTGGAAGCCGGTGATCGCCGCCGTGAACGGCTATTGCCTGGGCGGCGGGGTGACGATGCTTTACGGCACCGACATCCGCGTGGCCTCCGAAACCGCGACCTTTGGCCTGTCCGAGGTCAAGCGCGGCATCATCGCGGCCAATGGCGGCACGCAGCGGACCTTGAAGCAGCTGCCCTATTGCCTGGGGATGGAATTCCTGCTGACCGGCGACCGGATCGACGCGGCCACGGCCAGGGACTGGGGGCTGATCAACAAGGTGGTGCCGCCCGATCAGCTGATGGACGCGGCGCTGGACTATGCCGACCGGATCGCCGCCAACGGGCCGCTGGCGGTCCAGGCCTCCAAGGAGCTGGCGGTGCGCTCGTTCGACATGGATCTGACCACCGGGCTGCGGATGGAGGCGATGGTCTCGAGGGCCCTGCGCGAGACGGAGGACGCCAAGGAAGGGCCTAAGGCCTTCCGCGAGAAGCGCAAGCCGGAGTTCAAGGGGCGATGACTGGCATGGCCGTCGCATTGACGCTGATTTCCGAAACAATGAATCCGCAATGCCCCGTTCCATCCGCAAACTGTGAACAATCCCAAGGACCCCACCCATGACCCTCTCCGGCACATGCGTCATCGCCGGCATCGGGGCCACCGCCTTTGGCAAGCATCCCGGCCGCTCTTCGGTCTCGCTGAATGTCGAGGCGATCCGCGCGGCGCTGAGTGACGCCAGGGTGGACAAGGACCGGGTCGATGCGCTCTTCGTCAAGCCTCCGACCAGCGACTTCCAGATGCTCTACACGGTCAAGGTCGCCTCGGCCCTCGGCATCCAGCCCCGGATGGGCGGGGCCTGGGATCAGGGCGGCGCGGCCAATGCCACGCTGATCTCCATCGCCTGCATGGCGATCGAGGCGGGGCAGATCGACATCGCCGTCGTTTCCTTCGCCGACAATCCGCGCACCGGGAATGCCGCCGTCTATGCCAGGCCCCGGGGCGATGACAGCCTCTACGGCTGGTTCGGCACCCTCCCCGGCTATGCCATGATCATGCAGCGCCATATCGGTGAATTCAGAACCCCGCCCGAGGCCTTTGGTGCTATCGCCATGGCCGCGCGCAACCACGGCGTAAGGAACCCCAAGGCGCAGGTGCGGAACCCGCTGAACATGGACGACTACCTTGCCGCCGATCCGCTGGTCGCTCCGCTCAGGCGCGACGACTGCACCCTGATCTCGGACGGCGGCGGCGCGGTGGTGATCATGAGCGCGAAGAAGGCCGCCGAACTGGGCGTCGACGCGCCCGTCCCGATCCTCGGCTGGGGCTACGGGCAGACCTTCTACGAGGTCGCCTATCGCCGCGACATGACCAGCACGATGGCCCAAACCTCGGGCGCGACCGCGCTGAAGATGGCGGGCCTGACCCCGCAGGATGTCGATTGCGTGCAGATCTACGACTGCTTCACCATCGCCGCGCTGATGACGCTGGAGGACTACGGTTTCTGCCAGAAAGGCCAGGCGGCCGATTTCGTCAAGGATGGCGCGCTGATGCAGGACGGGGCCCTGCCCTTCAACACCTCGGGCGGGCTGCTGTCGGAAACCGGGATGCCGGGGATGCAGCTGATCCACGAGGGCGTGCGCCAGATGCGCGGCACCTCGGTCAACCAGGTCAAGGGGGCGGGCAACGTGGTGATTTCCAATCAGGGGGGCGTGATGCAGACCCATTCCACACTGGTGCTGGGCCAATGAGCGCCGAGGTGAAGCCCGACCGCACCGGCCCCGCCGGGGCCTTCTGGTCCGCGCTCGACGGCGGGCGGCTGGAGTTCCAGCGCTGCCGCGCCTGCGGGGCGGCCCAGCTTCCGGCGCGCGAGGAATGCACCGCCTGCCTCTCGCCCGATCTGGCTTGGGAGGCGGCACAGGGCGGCGCGACGCTGATCTCCTGGGTCGTCTACCACCGCCCGTATCACGAGGCGTTCAAGGACCGGATTCCCTATAACGTTGCGGTGGTGGAACTGGACGAGGGGCCGCGGCTGATCTCGAACATCCTCGCCCCGAACGACTCGCTCAGGATCGACATGCCCCTGAGGCTGGAGCTGGGCGAAAGCTTCGGCCAGACCATCCCGCAGTTCCGGCCACGGGTCCCCACCGGCTGAGCCCGCCCCGTCCACGTCCCCACGTCCCCGCCTTGTGCGGGGACCCGGCGGGACCTGGGCACAACCGCTCCCCACGCCAGACCCGACCCAATCCGGCCCGCCCTGAACCAAGGTCAGCCGCCCCACGTCCCCCCGCGTCCCCGCCTTGCGCGGGGACCTCACCGCGCCGGGCACGGGCGCGGCGCCCGCGCGGGCCCCGAAAACGCCTGCCCGCGATAATCCCCATATACATTGCCCCCGTGTTGCGTTAGGAGGCGCGTTTTCACCCGTCGCCATGACGGGAGGCGGTGCGGCGCATCGCCCACAGACGCGAAACGGTTTCCTGATGATCCAGACCCTGTCCGATGCGCTCGCCGAGCGTGGTTACGACACCATGACCCCCGTCCAGCTGGCGGTCACCGACCCGGCGCTCGACGCGGCCGACCTGCTGGTTTCGGCCCAGACCGGATCGGGCAAGACGGTGGGCTTCGGGCTGGCCATCGGCCCCTCGATCCTGGACGAGGCGGGCAAGCTCGGCCATGCGGCCTCGCCCCTGGCGCTGGTGATCGCCCCGACGCGGGAACTGGCCTTTCAGGTGGCACGCGAACTCGGCTGGCTTTACGCGCGCACCGGCGCCCGGGTCGCCACCTGCGTCGGCGGCATGGACATGCGCGACGAACGGCGCGCGCTGGAGCGCGGCGCGCATATCGTCGTCGGCACGCCCGGCCGGCTGCGCGACCACATCCAGCGCGGATCGCTGGACATGAGCGCCCTGCGCGCCGTGGTGCTGGACGAGGCGGACGAGATGCTCGACCTCGGCTTTCGCGAGGATCTGGAATTCATGCTGGGCGAAGCGCCCGAGGACCGGCGCACCCTGCTCTTTTCCGCCACCGTGCCGCCGATGATCGCCACCCTGGCGCAGAAGTACCAGCGCGAGGCGGTCCGCGTGACCACCCTGTCCGACACCCGCCAGCATGCCGACATCGCCTATCAGGCCCTGCGCGTCGCCCAGCAGGATGCCGAGAACGCGATCATCAACGTGCTGCGGTTCCACGAGGCGCAGAACGCCATCGTCTTTGCCAACACCCGCGCCGCCGTGAACCGGCTGGCCGCGCGCTTTGGCAACCGGGGCTTTGCGGTTGTCACCCTGTCCGGAGAGCTCAGCCAGGCGGAACGCAGCCACGCCCTGCAGGCGATGCGCGACGGGCGGGCCCGGGTCTGCGTGGCCACCGACGTGGCGGCGCGCGGCATCGACCTGCCGAACCTGGAGCTGGTGGTGCATGCCGAACTGCCGACCAACTCCGAGGGCCTGCTGCACCGGTCGGGCCGCACCGGGCGCGCCGGACGCAAGGGAATCTCGGCGCTGATCGTGCCGCCCAAGATGGTCAAACGGGCCGAACGCCTGCTGAAGACCGCGCGCGTGACCGCCGAATGGATCGCCGCCCCCGGCGCCGACGAGATCCTGCGCAAGGACGAGGAACGCCTGCTGGGCGATCCGGTCTGGGACGAAGAGGTGACGGAGGAGGCCGCGGCCTTTGCCGACCGTCTGCTGGGCCTGCACGATGCCCGCGCGATTGCCGCCGCCTATCTCAGGCTCTACCGCGCGCGCCATTCCGCACCCGAGGATCTGGCCGATCCCGACACCCGCGCCCCGCGCCCCGAGCGCGCCCCCTTTGGCCCCAGCCGCTGGTTCGCCCTGTCCGTCGGGCGCGACGACCGGGCGGAACCGCGCTGGCTGCTGCCGCTGATCTGCCGGTCCGCCGGGCTGGACAAGGACGCCATCGGCGCGATCCGCGTGCAGCAGAGCGAGACATTTGTCGAACTGACCGAGGTGGCCGCGACGTCCTTTGTCGCCGCGCTCGGCGATGACGGCACGCTGGAGGAAGGCGTTTCGGCCCGCCCGGTCGACGGCCCGCCCGCAGGCGGACGCGCCCCCGCCGCAACCCCGGCCCGCAAGCCCGCGGCCGCCGCGCCCCGGACCTATGCGCCGAAATCGGACTATTCCAGACCCCAGGAGGCCCCCGCCCGCAGCGAGCCCCCCCAGGATGCGCCCGAGCCGATGCGCCCCGGCGGGGTCAAGGCCTACAAGCCCAAGGGCCAGTTCCAGGGCCCGGCAAAATCCGCAGCCAAATCCGCGCCCAAAGGTGCGCCGGGCAAGTCGGCGAGCCGCAGCGACGGCGGGTTCGACCGCCCGGTGCGCGCCGGTGGCAAGGGCAAGTCCGGCCCCGCCAAATCGGGCCCGGCCAAGGACCGGTCCCCCGCCCCGGCCGCGCGGCGCGGCGGGACCAAGGCGGTCTGGGGCGCATCGAAAGGCCCGGGGAAATCCGGCGGCAAGTCCTGACACCGGACCCCGCCACCGGACAGGCGCTCAGGTCCCGGTAAAGACCGGCTTGCGCTTTTCCATGAAGGCGCGGCGCCCCTCGGCATAATCGGCCGAATTCATCGCCTCGGTCTGCAGGGCCGCCAGCCGGTCGAGATCGCGGTCGGCCTCGTTCCGGCCCATCTCGCGAATCGCCTGCTTGGTGCCGTTGATCGACAGGGGCGCGTTGCCCGCGATGGTTTCGGCATAGTTGCGCACCACGGCGTCCAGCTCCTCCACCGGCGTGACCTCTTCGATCAGGCCCATGCGCAGCGCCTCGGCCGCCGGATAGCGGAAGCCCGAAAAGAGGATCTTCTTGGCATTGCCCGGTCCGACAAGCTCCTTCAGCAGTCTGATCCCGTCATAGGGGTAGACAATCGACAGCTTGGCCGCCGGGATGCCGAACTGGCTGTCCTCCGAGGCGATGCGGAAATCCGCCGCCAGCGCCACCGCCAGCCCGCCGCCGATGCAATAGCCCCGGATCTTGGCGATCAGCGGCTTGTCGAGCATGGCGAGCATCTTGCGCGAATGGCCCGCGATCCGGTTGTATTCGGCCGAGGCTTCGGCATTGCTGCGGTGTTTCTCGAATTGCGAGATATCGGCGCCCGAGACAAAGGCGCGATCCCCCGCGCCCTGCATCACGACCACGCGCACCTCGTCATCCGCTCCAAAGGACTCCAGCACCTCGCCGGTGGCCTGCCACATGTCCAGCGACATGGCGTTGCGTTTTTCGGGCTGGTTGAAGGTCAGCCAGCCGATCCCGTCGCCCTTGGCGGCCAGGATGCGGGGGCTGCTGGTTTCCAGGTTCTGCATGTGAGGCTCCCTCAGATCACGTTGCGGGCGCGCAGGCCCGCGATCTCGTCCGCGCCCAGGCCCAGGGCGCCCAGCACGTCGTCGGTGTGCTGGCCGCGATCCGGTGCGGCGCTGGCGATCTCGCGATCCGTGCCGGTCATCTGCAGCGGCGAGGCGACGATGTTGATCGCGCCGATCTCCGGATGGGTGACGCTCTTGGACAGGCCCAGATGCTGCACCTGCGGGTCGGCAAAGGTCTGGTCGATGGAGTTGATCGGACCGCAGGGCACGCCCACCTCCATCAGCGCATCGACCCAGTGGGCGGATGTCTGCAGGCGCGTCTTTTCGGCGATCAGGGCGTTCAGCCCGACCCGGTTCGCGGACCGGCTCTTGCCGTCGACAAAGCGCGGATCGGCGATCAGCGCCTCCAGCCCCGCCGCATGGGCAAAGCGTTCCCACAACCGCTGGCCCGAGGCCGCGATGTTGATATTGCCGTCGCTGGTGGGAAAGACCCCGGTCGGGATGCCGGTCGGGTGGTCGTTGCCCGCCTGCTGCGGCACCGTGCCATCCATCGTCCAGCGCGAGCCCTGAAAGTCGAGCATCGCCACCATCGCCTCGAGCAGCGAGGTGGTGACCCAGCGTCCCTGCCCCGTCGCCTCGCGGTCGAACAGCGCCATCATGATCCCCATCGCCAGGTAGCCCCCGGCGCAGAGATCGGCAATCGGGATGCCCACGCGCACCGGCCCCTGCCCCGGCAGCCCGGTGATCGACATCAGCCCGCCCATGCCCTGGGCGATCTGGTCGACCCCGCCGCGCGTGGCATAGGGCCCGTCCTGCCCGAAGCCCGAGATCGAGCCGTAGACGATCCCCGGATTCACCTTGCGCACCGACTCGTAATCGACGCCGAGCCGGGCCTTGACCGAAGAGCGCATGTTCTCGACGATCACGTCGGCCTCTGCGGCGAGCTTCATGAAGAGCGCCAGCCCCTCCTCGCTTTTCAGGTTCAGCGTGATCGCCCGCTTGTTGCGGTGCAGGTTCTGGAAGTCCGATCCGTGCCGCGTGGCGCCCGTCGGGTCCGATCCGGCATCCGCCGCCGGAGGCTCGATCCGGATCACGTCGGCGCCCCAGTCCGCCAGGTGCCGCACGGCGGTTGGCCCCGCCCGGGCAAGCGTCAGGTCGATCACCTTGATTCGCGCCAGCGGTTTTCCCGCACGGGCATCCGCCCCGGTCCATGCGCCTGCCATGTCGTACCTCCCTGGTTTTCACGGTTGAGGCATATTGGTCCGACCAAAGAAGGCACACAACCGGAATCCACTTCAGATATGAGTTGTCATGACAGCATACCAAATATACCTTGACAGAAATCGCACCCCCGTCAGTATGGTCATACCAAAAAATGACGGCGATGGTCAGACAAAGCGGCGCCCGGGAAAGCGCGGGGTTCGAACTCCGCCGGGAGCGTCTGAAATCCGCAGGCCAGCACCGTCCGGTACGGCGAGACGCGACAGAACCGCGCCGCCCTGATGGGAGGAGACCCGATGAAGAGAATTCTGACAACGGCTGCATTTGTACTGTCCGCCGCAACCGCCCCGGTTGCCGCCGCGGACATGTCGCCCGAAGTGCAGGCCCTCTACGAGAAAGCCAAGGAAGAAGGGGAATTGACGTGGTATGTGGCCCAGTTCTCGACCGGTCTGGCCGAAGACATGGGCGCCATTTTCACCGAGAAATACCCCGGCGTGAAGGTCAATGTGATCCGCGCCACGGGCCAGGTCGTCTATGCCCGTCTGGCCCAGGACATCCGTGCCGGCGTGGCCCAGGCGGACGTGTTCAGCGGCTCTGACCTCGGCCACCTCTACGAGCTGAAGAAACAGGGCCAACTGCTTGAATTCACGCCCCCGGATGCCGATGGTGTGCGCGCTCCGTTCAAGGACATGCAGCCCGGGTTTTGGTATGCCACGACCGCGAACCCCTCGGTTATGGCCTATAACACCGACCAGGTGTCGGCCGAGGACGCGCCCACCAACTGGGACGATCTGACCGATCCGAAGTGGAAGGGCAAGCTGGCGATCACGCATCCGGGCTTCTCCGGCTCCGCCGGATCCTGGGCGGTGCTGATGAAGAAACTCTACGGTGACGAGTTCTTCATCGGTCTGCGCGACAACGACCCCTATATCGGCCGCTCTATGATCGACCCGCCGACCGTGATCGCCGCCGGGGAACGCGCCGTGGGCATCGCCGTCTTCTCGGTTGCCGTGCGCAACAAGCTGGCGGGTAACCCGATCGAGATCGTGTACCCGACCGACGGGGCGAAACTGACCTTTGGCGGGACGGCCGTGCTGTCATCCGCGCCGCACCCCAATGCCGGCCAGTTGTTCGTCAACTTCCTGCTCGGGCCCGAGGCCTCGCAGCGGCAGGTCGAAAACGGGCTGCTGCCGGTCAGCAAGGACGTCGCACCGCCCGAGGGCGTGCGCTCGCTCGAGGAAATCCCGATTGCGGATCTGAGCGAGGAAGAAGTCATCGAAGGCGTGCAGCCCATCATTGAAGAATGGCGCGACATCTTCGGCGGCTGAAAGCTGCATGACGGTTTCCGGCCGGGTGCACCGGCCGGAAATCAAGGACGCGGGCCCGGCGATACGGGCACAGGGAGGAACTACCATGCATTACACGAGACTGGCAGCGGCCGTCCTCGGCGCCTTTGTCGCGACCGGGGCTTCGGCCCAGACTTCGACCGACGAGCTGTACGAAAAGGCCAAGGCAGAGGGCGAGGTGACATGGTATGTCGCCCAGTTCACCACCAGCATCGCCGAAGACATCGGCCAGGACTTCACCAATGCCTATCCGGGCGTGAATGTGAACGTGATCCGTGCGACGGGTCAGGTCGTCTATTCGCGGCTGGCGCAGGATCTGCGCAACGGCGTGGCGCAGGCCGACGTGTTCAGCGGCAGCGACCAGACCCATCTGATCTCGCTCAAGGAAGAGGGCAACCTGCTGCAGTTCTCGCCCGAGAACGGGCCGAAACTGCGCAAGCCCTACCTGGATTTCGAACCCGACGGCTATTGGTACACGACCTCGGCCAACCCCACCGTCATGGCCTATAACACCGACCTGGTGACGGCCGAGGAGGCGCCGACCAACTGGACCGGCCTCGTCGATCCGAAGTGGAAAGGCAAGGTTGCGATGTCCCATCCGGGGTTCAGCGGCTCCACCGGGTCCTGGGCCGTGCTGATGCGCCGCCTCTACGGCGACGAGTTCTTCGAACAGCTCGAAGCCAACGACCCGCTGATCGGGCGTTCGCTGTCCGACCCGCCCAATACGCTGGTTGCAGGTGAACGCGCCATCGGCATCGGCACCCTCGCCACGGTCACCCGGCTCAAGAACGCCGGCAACCCGATCGAGATCATCTATCCCGAAGACGGCGCCAAGCTGACCCTGAGCGGCACCGCCATACCGGCCAATGCGCCCCATCCCAATGCGGCACAGCTGTTCGTCAATTACCTTCTCAGCGAACGCGCCTCGGATCTGATGGTGACCTACGGCCTGCAGCCGATGCGGCCCGAAGTGGCACCTCCGCCCGGAGCCAAGGCGATCGACGAAATCAACCTCGCCTCGCCCACGCAGGACGAGCTGATCAACGGCGTGCAGCCGGTGATCGAGCTCTGGCGGCGCGTGTTCGGCGCCTAGGCCCAAGAGTCGAAGGAGACTATTCCGTCCATGACCGACAATGTCACCCCATACGTCGGAAGCGCGGCAGGGAACCGGGGCTATATGCGCCGGTTCCTCAACCTGGAGCCGATCAATCTGCTCTGGGCGCTGCTTTTCCTTGTCCTGATCGTCCTCGTCGTCGGACCGATCGGCTTTCTGATCAAGGTGAGTTTCCAGGAGGGCGGCAACGGCTCCTTCACCCTGGACAACTACCTGGAGGCCTATGGCCGCTGGCGCTATCTGCAGGCGCTGATCAATTCCTGCCTGCTGGGGGCCTGCACGGCCCTGCTCTGCGTCATCTTCGCGGTGCCCATGGCCTGGGCCGTGTCGCGCACCAACATGCCGGCCAAGTGGTTCGCCTGGGCCTCGGTCCTGGGCGCCTTCATCCTGCCGCCCTATCTGACCTCGATCGGCTGGATCCTCATCGCGGGCCCGAATTCGGGCTGGCTGAACGAGGGGTGGAGATGGCTGACCGGCGCGGAAACGCCCCTGTTCAACATCTACAGCTTCTTCGGCATCGTGCTGATGATCGCGCTGAACGCCTTTCCGTTCATCTTCCTGTTCACCAAGGCCGGGCTCGACATGATCTCGACCGAGATGGAAGAGGCGGCGGCAATCCTCGGCTCGCCCACCTGGTACACCTCGCTCAAGATCACGCTGCCGCTGGTCTGGCCGTCGATCCTGGGGGGCATCATCATCGTCTTCCTTGAATCCATCGCGCTTTTCGGCGTGCCCGCCATCCTGGGTATCCCGGCGCGGATCAACCTGGTCACAACGCAGCTGTTCCAGTTCTTCGGCTACCCCTTCAAGATGGAGGTCGCCGCCGCCTATGCGATGCCGCTGCTGCTGATCACCATCTCGCTGATCTGGGTGCAGCGTCTGCTTCTCAACCGCAAAGGGTTTGTCACCCAGACCGGCAAGGGCGGCGAACGGCGCGAGCTGGATATCGGCAAGTGGAAATGGGTCCTGCTGGCCTGGTGCGGCTTCGTCGGCGCGCTGGCGATGTACCTGCCCGGCTATACCATGGTCGTCGCCTCGTTCTCCGAGGCCTGGGGCAAGGGCATGTCCGCCTCGAACCTGACGCTGGCGAACTACTATGACGTGCTCTTCGTCTCGCGCCTGACGCAGGAGGCGATCGTGAACTCGTTCTACTTCGCCGGCGTGGCGGCCTGTGGCGCGCTCACCATCGCGCTCTGCGTGGCCTATGTGGTCACGCGCAAGCTGGTGCCCTTTGCCAATGTGCTGGCCTTCCTGTGCATGGCGCCCTTCGTGATCCCCGGCATCGTGCTGGCCATCGGCTTCTACGCGGCCTATGCGCCGCCGCCGCTTGGCCTTTACGGCACCTCGGCGATCATCATCGTGGCCTTCATCGCCCGCTTCCTGCCGATTTCCTACGGCACGGCGGCGGCGGGGATGCGCTCCATCAACCCCGAGATGGAGGAAGCGGTGCGCGTCCTCGGCGGCGGTCGCCTGACGGCGATCCGTTACGTCGTGGCGCCATTGCTGAAAAAGACCCTCTTCGCCGGCTTCCTGCTGGTGTTCATCCCGGCAACCCGCGAGCTGTCGGCGGCGATCTTCTTGGTCGGCCCTTCGTCCCGCGTGATGTCGGTTCTGATCTTCGACATGACCGAGGAAGGCCGCTTCGAAGCGGTTGCGGCTATCGGCTGCATCATCCTGGTCACCACCACCTTCTTCGTCTGGCTGGGTTTCAAGCTGGTTGGACGCGACTTCATGATGAGGACGAACCACTGATGGCAAAGCTCGACCTGAACGGCATCACCAAGCTCTACGGAGAGGCCCGGGCCGTTGACGATGTGAACCTGTCGATCGAGGAAGGCGAGTTCGTCTCGCTCCTCGGGCCCTCGGGCTGCGGCAAGACGACAACCCTGCGCATGATCGCGGGCTTCATGCGGCCCTCAAGCGGCACGATCACGATGGAGGGGCGCGAGCTGTCCTCGGCCCGCACCTCTCTGCCACCGGAACGGCGCGACATGTCGATGATCTTCCAGTCCTACGCGATCTGGCCGAACATGACCGTCGCGCAGAACGTCGGATTTGGCCTGAAGCTGCGCAAGTTCTCGAAATCCGAGATCGACAGGCAGGTGATGGAGATCCTGCGCGTCACCAAGATGGATCACCTGGCCGACCGCTACCCGGCCGAACTGTCGGGCGGTCAGCAGCAGCGGGTGGCGCTGGCGCGGGCCATCGTGGTGAAACCCGGCGTGCTGCTGCTGGACGAACCGCTGTCGAACCTCGACGCCAACCTGCGCGAGGAAATGCGGTTCGAGATCCGGCGCCTGCACGACGAATTCGGCATCACCACCGTCTATGTCACCCATGACCAGGGCGAGGCGATGGTCGCCTCGGACCGGATCGCGGTGATGAACGCGGGGCGGATCGAACAGATCGACACGCCCTTCGACCTCTACAACAAGCCGCGCAGCCATTTCGTGGCCAGCTTCATCGGGCGGACGAACCTGATCACCGGCAAGCAGGTCGGCGGGGCCTTCGAATTCGATGGCTTCCGGCTGGACGCAGGGGCCTTCCCGGCCGAAACCGCCGCGCGCACCGGGATGGTGGATTTCTCGGTCCGCCCGCAGCTGCTGCGCCTCTTGCCCGAGGGCTCTCAGCCCAATGGCAAACCGGCGGTGCAGGCGGTGGTCGACGAACGCTCCTACCTGGGCGAGAACTGGGATTACCTGGTGCGCCCGGCCGGGACCGGCAAGGCGCTGCGCGTCTCGGCCCTGCCCTCGGACCGGCACGAGGTCGGCGCGACCGTGATGCTGGAATTCGACCCGGAGCAGATGGTCGCCCTCTGATCCGGCGCGGGCCGCAGCGCCGGCCCGCGACACCATGCCCGTTCCGCGCGCCCCGCGCGCGCTGGACCGCGCCGGCACCCGGGTCCATGCTGTCCCGGGTACCGGAGCGCAATGATGTCTCGCCTCGCCAGCCTTGGCCGGATCGTCCGGCTGCATCCCGTCGCCTCGGCCGCCTTTGGTCTGGCCGCCTGCTTCGTGCTGCTTTTCGCCGTCCGGCTGGTGCTGATCACGGTGCATTTCGCCGACCCCGCCAACCGCCGGTCCGAGCCGCAGCCCTGGATGACGCCGCGCTATGTCGCCATGTCCTGGCAGCTGCCGCCCGATGCGGTCGCGGCCGCGCTCAAGGTGCCGCCCGACGCGCCCCGCCGCCCCACGATCGAAGGCATCGCCCGCCTGCGCGGCGTGCCCGTGGCGCAGGTCATCGCGGAACTTGAGGCATACCTCGCCACCCAGGGCCGCGCGGAATGACCGACTGGCTGATCGAGATGCTTGTCCGCCACGGCGCCCCGATCCTGATGCTGGTGACCTTCCTGTCCTGCCTCGCCCTGCCGGTCCCCGCCTCGCTGGCCATGCTGGCCGCCGGCGCCTTTTCGGCCACCGGCGATCTGACAACCGGATCGGTGGCCGGCGCGGCCTTTGGCGGGGCGGTGCTGGGCGATCAGACCGGCTATGCCATCGGCCGCGCCGCCCGCCAGCCGTTGCTGCGCCGGATCGCGGGGCGCCCCGGCTCTGCCCGCCTTTACGACCGGGCGCGGCACATGATCGAGGATCACGGCGGCACCGGCATCTTCCTGTCGCGCTGGCTGTTTTCCCCCATCGGACCCTATGCCAATTTCGCCGCCGGGATCGCCCGGCTGGGGCATCTGCGCTTCACTCTCTGGGGCGCATTGGGCGAGGCCGTGTGGGTCCTGCTCTACGTCGGCCTTGGCCGCGCCTTCGCCGACGACCTGACGATGGCCGCGCAGATGGCCCAGGATCTGGGCGGGCTGACCATCGCATTGGGGATCCTCGCAGTGGCGGGGTTGTGGATTTCACGCTCGATGCGGCGGCATCGGCGTCACCGTGCCAGTTGCCCCGGGCGCGGATAGCAACCATATCCCTGACATGCTGCGCTTCACCCCGATCCTACTGGCCATCCTCTACGCGATTGTCGCCTACCGCTTTTCGGTCTGGCGCACCAAGCGCGAACTTGACGCGCGCTCGACCGAGCTGGCGGACCCCGAGCTGGCCCGCCCCATCGCCCGGCTGGCCAAGGCGCTCGACCTGCCGCGCATCCGCGTGCACATCTACGAGATCGACCCGGTCAACGGCCTGGCGGCGCCCGACGGGCGCATCTTTCTGACCCGCGGCTTCTACGCCAAGTTCCGCGCCGGAGAGGTCACGGCGGAAGAGATCACATCGGTTGTCGCCCATGAGCTCGGCCATGTGGCGCTTGGCCATTCCCGCCGCCGGATGATCGACTTTTCCGGCCAGAATGCGATCCGCGCCGCCCTTGGCATGGTGCTGGGGCGGATCATCCCCTTTGTCGGCTACTACATCGCCGGGTTCATCACCTCGCTGCTGGCCGCCCGCCTGTCGCGCGGCGACGAATACGAGGCCGATGCCTATGCCGCCGCC
Source organism: Pseudooceanicola pacificus (assembly GCF_009789075.1). GTDB lineage: Bacteria > Pseudomonadota > Alphaproteobacteria > Rhodobacterales > Rhodobacteraceae > Pseudooceanicola > Pseudooceanicola pacificus. The sequence goes on along the minus strand of NZ_WNXQ01000002.1, from coordinate 374,206 downwards.
CTGCTGACCAAGGCCGGCATCGGCACCGCGCCGCAGAAATCCCTGTTCCGCAAGCTTGAGGCGCTGACCGGCGCGCGCGGATCGGCCCCCGCCTGGCTGCTCAGCCACCCGCAAACCGCCGAGCGCATCGCGGCCATCGACCGCCTCGAACTCGGCTGGTCGGAAAAATGACCCGGCCGGGGGTCTTGCGGTTACCGAAAGAAACCACTTAGTTCAGTTCTGCGGGCGCGGTCCCGCCGCACCTGCCCGGCCCCGCGACGATCCGGACGCCCGGGCCGATACCGAAGGACATGTCATGCTTTACTCCGTGCTCGATCTCGCGCCTATCGCCGAAGGCTCCGACGCCACGCAGGCCATCGCCAATTCCGTGGCGCTGGCCAAGGTGGCCGAGGCGGAGGGCTACACCCGCTACTGGCTGGCCGAACATCACAACATGCCCGGGATCGCCTCTGCCGCGACCTCGGTGATGATCGGGCATATCGCCGGGCAGACCTCGCGGATCCGCGTCGGGTCGGGCGGGATCATGCTGCCGAACCATTCGCCGCTGGTCATCGCCGAGCAGTTCGGCACGCTCGCCTCGATCTACCCGGGCCGGATCGACCTGGGCCTGGGCCGCGCGCCGGGCACCGACATGAACACCGCGCGCGCCCTGCGCCGCAATCTGCAGGCGCCCGACACCTTTCCGCAGGACGTGCTGGAACTGCTGGCCTATCTCGGCGAGGTCGAGGAAGGCCAGACCCTGCGCGCCATTCCCGGCATGGGCACCAAGGTGCCGCTCTGGATCCTGGGTTCGTCGCTCTACGGCGCGCAGCTGGCGGCGCATCTGGGCCTGCCCTATGCCTTTGCCTCGCATTTTGCGCCGGGCGACCTGGCCGATGCGCGCGAGACCTACCGCCAGACCTTCCGGCCCTCGGAATTCCTGGACAAGCCGCATTTCATGATTGGCGTGAACGTCTATGGCGCCGAGACGGATGCCGAGGCCGCCCGCATCCGCACCTCGGCCCAGCTGGGCATGATCCGCCTGCGCACCGGCACCCCGGGCAAGCTGCCCCGCCCGGTCGACCGGATCGAGGACCACGCCGACCCGGCGCTGATCCGCATGGTCGACAAGGCCGGGTCCATCGCCGCCATCGGCGCGCCCGCCACGGTGCGCGCGGGGCTGGAACGGATCATCGCCGAGCATCAGCCCGACGAGGTCATCGTCGCCGGCCAGATCTGGGACCCGCAGGCGCGGCAGAATTCGTTCCGCATCGCGGCCGAGGCACTCCAGCAGATCGGCGCCGAACCGGCCTTGGCCTGAGGGGCGCCGTCAGGCGAATGCCCTGACGTGGCCGGGTGGCGCGTGCGGCACCGCCGGGTGCGCGCCCGCAGACAGCAGTGGCCCCCGGGCAGCGGCAGACCGAAGCCCCGGATCAGGCCCTCAACCGCGCCCCCGCCGGATCGAAAGGCGGTTCGTGCAGGATGCGGCCCCTGTGCGGCAGGCCGAGGATCATCACCTCGACCTCCGCGCCCGGCTCAACCCCCTTGACGTAGCCAAGCGCCAGGGACTTGCCGACCGAATAGCCATAGGCGCCCGAGGTCACGCGGCCGACCCCCTTGCCCCCGGCAAAGATCGGCTCTCCCCCGGTGGCGTCGGCGGTCGCGGCCTCGACCTCGATCAGCACCAGCCGTTCGCGCGCGGGGTTGGCGAGGGTCTGTTCCACCGCCGCCTTGTTCAGGAAATCCTTGTCGAGCTTCACCAGCCGGTCCAGCCCGACCTCCTGCGGCCAGTATTCGGGGCTGTATTCGCGGCTCCACGAGCCATAGCCCTTTTCCACCCTCAGCGACATCAGCGCGCGCGAGCCGACCGGCCCGCCGCCCGCCTCCTGCGCCGCCGCCAGCAACGCCTGATAGAGCCGGACCTGATCGGCGGTGTCGCAATGCACCTCCCATCCCAGATCGCCGGTAAAGGACACCCGCAGCGCCATCACGCCGATCCCGGCCAGTTCGATCCGCTGCGAGCGCATGAAGGGGAAATCCCCGGTCGCAAGCGAGGCATTGGTCAGCCGCTGCAGCACCTCGCGCGATTTCGGCCCCGCCACGTTGAAGCCGCAGACCGCTTCGGTCAGCGAGGTGAAGGTCGTGCCCCCGGGCAGCGGCACCTGCCGGAAATAGCGCTGGTGATAGCGCTCGGCCATGCCGGACCCGATGACCCAGAATTCATCCTCGGCCAGCCGGGTGACGGTAAAATCCCCCGCGATCCCGCCGCGCACGCCGATCAGCGGCGTCAGGCAGGACCGGCCGACATTGCCGGGCATCCGGTTGGCGAACAGCGCATTCAGCCAGGCCTCGGCCCCCGGCCCCTTCACCCGGTATTTGGCGAAGTTCGAGATGTCGATCACGCCGACCGCCTCGCGCAGCATGCGCGCCTCGCGGCCCACCGGCTCCCACCAGTTCTGGCGGGTGAAGCCCAGGGTTTCCTCGACCCCGGGCGCATCTGCGAACCACAGCGGATGTTCCCAGCCGTAGTTCAGGCCAAAGACCGCGCCCATGTCCTTTTGCATCTCATAGGCCGGGCGGGTGCGGACCGGGCGGCCCGCCGCGCGCTCCTCGTTCGGGAAGTGGATCGAAAAGCGTTTCGAATACTGGTCCTGCACCCGGGCCTTGGTGAACTCCTTGCCGGCCCATGCACCGAACCGGGCGACGTCCCATGCGAACATGTCGAATTTCGACTCGCCCGTGGTGATCCACTCGGCCACCGACAGGCCCATGCCGCCGGATTGCGAAAAGCCGGGGATGATGCCGCAGCAGGCGAAATAGCCGGTCAGCTCGGGCACCGGGCCAAAGAGCACGTTGCTGTCGGGCGACCAGATCATCGGGCCGTTGATCACCCGCTTGATGCCGGCCTCACCCACGGCAGGCACCCGGGCGATGGCGCGCAGCATGTTCTCTTCGATGCGCTCCAGGTCGTCGGCAAACAGCTCATGGCCAAAGCCCGGCGGTGTGCCCTCTTCGGCCCAGAAGCGCATGTCCTTTTCATAGGCGCCGACCAGCAGGCCCTTGCCTTCCTGGCGTAGGTAATATTCGCCGTCCCGGTCGGCGACCGAAGGCAGGCGCCGGTCCATCGCGGCGATCCGGGGAATGGTCTCGGTCACGAAATACTGGTGCTCGGTCGGGACCAGCGGCAGCGTGACACCCGCCATCGCCGCCACCTCGCGCGCCCAGAGGCCCGCCGCGTTCACCACCCAGTCGGTCCGGATGTCGCCCTTGGGCGTGCGCACGATCCAGCTGCCATCGGGCTGCTGTTCGGTTGCGGTCACGGGGGTGAAGCGGTGGATTTCCGCCCCGCGCCCCCGCGCACCGGCGGCATAGGCATTGGTCACGCCCGAGGGATCGACATTGCCGCCGTCCGGTTCGTACATGATGCAGCGGATGCCGTCGAAATCCACCAGCGGGTGCAGGCGCTCGGCCTCGTCCCGCCCGATCTCGTGGAATTTCATGCCATAGAGCCTGGCCTTGGCGGCCTGCAGGCGCAGCTGATGCTCGCGGTTCTCGGTCTGGGCAAGGTAGAGCGAACCGGGCTGGAACACGCCGCAGCCCTGCCCCGTCTCGGCCTCCAGATCCTTGTAGAGCTGCATCGTATAGTGCTGGATGCGGCTGATGTTGGTGCTGTCGTGCAGCCCGTGGATATTGGCCGCCGCATGCCAGGTCGAGCCGCTGGTCAGCTCGTCCCGCTCCAGCAGGACAACGTCGCTCCAGCCGAGCTTGGCCAGGTGGTAGAGGATCGAACAGCCGATGACGCCGCCACCGATGACGACTGCCTGAGCGTGAGTGCGCATGGGGCCCTTCCCGAGTAGTGTCGCGCCACCATCGCGAAAGCGCAGGGGCGGAAATTGCCGGAAACCGTCAGGGACTTGTCCGCCCGCGTCAATCTGTGTCGCTCTCAGACCTGGGCGGCGGCCTCGATCCGCTCCACATCCGCTTCGAAGTCCAGCGCCCGCCCGGCCCGTTCCAGCGCCCGTTCGGCCACCACCCGGGCGGCACTGGCGATGCCGGGATCCGAATGCTCGGCCAGGGCGGCCAGGGCCCGGCGCAGGGCGATCTGGACCTCGATCTTGTCCGACCCGTCGCGCCCTATCGGGTCCAGCGTGTCCATGATCAGCGCCTCGGTATCCAGCCGCGGCACATGCAGGCGGTCGTATTCCAGCACGCTTTCCTCTCCCTTCTCGACCGACAGCAGGACGCGCGCGATCCGCCCCACCTGGTCGACCGCGGTGCCCGGATCGTTGATGCCGGGCGACAGGGCGCGCATCGCCGTCTCGGCCAGGCAGAGCAGCCCGAAATGCGGATCCTGGGTGAAATTGCGCAGCGAGCCGATCAGAACGTTGTCACGGATCGCCGCGTGCAGGCGGTCGTCGTCATGGCTGAGATGGGCCAGGATCTCGCCCGTGTAGACAAAGCGACCAACCGGGATCCCCAGGTAGATGCGGGCGTCGCACTCTTTGGCGGCGGCTTGCAGGCGGTCCTGATAGATCTGCTGCACATATCCCGTGCGCCCCGAACGCACGATCACGGCCCCGTCCGGCACGTCCCCGGGATCCAGAACATGGCCGCCAAGCGCGGGCCAGTTGACCCGCAGCCGCCATGCCTCGGCCGACCGGTCCTCGATCCGCTGCGAGGTCTCGATCAGGCTGCCCAGCAGTTCCAGATGCGAAATCCAGCGCACGATGGCGATCACGATCAGCAACAGGACCATCACCGTGACGGCAAAGAGCAGGACCAGTTCGGCCCCGTGAAAGACCTCGGCGTAGCGCAGGATGATCGCGGCCACGGCATAGAGATAGGCGCCGACAAAGGTGGCCAGCACCGTATGCGTCGTCGTGTCCTCCAGCAGGATCTGGTGGCTGCGCGGGGTCCATTGCGACATCACGTTGCGATGCGCCGCCGCCATCACGGTCAGCGAAAAGGTGGTGACCGTCAGCATGGAATTGGCGATGATCTGCAACAGCTGATCCACCGCCTTGGCCCCGATCATCCCGTCCAGCCCGGGCGGGATCAGCGTGCCGAAGATCTTGGCCAGCGCGACCGCCAGCATCGACATCAGCGCGATCAGGATGACCCGCACATGCAGCAGGCGCGAAAATTCGTGCATTCGTCGCAGAAGTGAGGGAACCATCCGGGCCATCCTTTTGATTTCCAAGCAAAGCTAGCCCGCCCCGCCGCCAGCGCAAGCGGCATTCCGGGGGGCAGGTCCGACACAAGCGACACCAAGTGTCGCCTTTGGGCTTGCTCCGCGCCGCGACCTGGGCTGAGGATCGCGGCAAGTCCAGCAGGGGAAATCCATGAAAACCACAACCCGGGTTGCCGTCATCGGCGGAGGCGTCGTCGGCTGTTCCGTTCTCTACCACCTCACGAAACTCGGCTGGTCCGACGTGATGCTGCTGGAACGGGCCGAGCTGACCAGCGGGTCGACCTGGCACGCCGCCGGCGGGTTCCACACGATCAACGGCGACACCAACATGGCGGCGCTGCAGGGCTATACCATCCGCCTGTATCGTGAGCTGGAAGAGATCACCGGCATGTCCTGCGGCCTGCACCACGTGGGCGGCATCACCCTGGCCGATACCCGCGACCGGTTCGACATGCTGCTGGCCGAACGCGCCAAGCACCGGCATATGGGCCTGGACACCCGCATCGTCGGGCCCGAGGAAATCCGCGAGATCGCGCCGATCACCAATACCGACGGCATCATCGGCGCGCTCTACGATCCGCTGGACGGGCACCTCGATCCGTCGGGCACCACCCATGCCTATGCCCGCGCGGCCCGCATGGGCGGCGCGACGATCGAAACCCATTGCATGGTCAAGGAAACCAACCAGCGCCCCGACGGCACCTGGGACGTGGTCACCGACAAGGGCACGATCCACGCCGAACACGTGGTGAATGCCGGCGGGCTCTGGGCGCGCGAGGTCGGCGCGATGGCGGGCGTCTACCTGCCGCTGCACCCGATGGAACATCACTACCTCGTCACCGACGACATCCCCGAGATCTACGAACGCGGGACCGAGCATCCCCATGTCATGGACCCCTCGGGCGAAAGCTACCTGCGGCAAGAGGGGCGCGGCCTCTGCATCGGTTTCTACGAGCAGAAGGCGCGGGCCTGGGCCGTCGACGGCACGCCCTGGTCCTTTGGCGCGGAACTGCTGCCCGACGATCTGGACAAGATCGACGAGTCGATCGAATTCGCCTATCGCCGTTTCCCCGTTCTGGCCGAGGCCGGGGTGAAACGCGTGATCCACGGCCCCTTCACCTTTGCCCCCGATGGCAACCCGCTGGTCGGCCCGGTGCCGGGGATGCGCAACTACTGGTCCGCCTGCGCGGTGATGGCCGGGTTCAGCCAGGGCGGCGGCGTCGGGCTGATGCTGGCGCAGTGGATGACCGCCGGAGAATGCGAGCGTGACACGACCTCTTTCGACGTCGCCCGTTTCGGCAGCTGGATCACCCCGGGCTACACCCGGCCAAAGGTGATCGAGAATTACCAGACCCGGTTTTCGGTCGCCTATCCGAACGAGGAAAAGCCCGCCGCCCGGCCGTTCCGCACCACGCCGATGTACGACATATTTGACGGCATGGGCGCGGTCTGGGGCCAGCAATACGGGCTGGAGGTGGTGAACTACTTCGCCCAAGGCGACGAACCGCGCTACGAGACGCCCTCCTTCCGCCGCTCCAACGCCTTCGAGGCGACGGCGCGCGAGGTCCGCGCGGTGCGCGACGCGGTCGGCATCAACGAGGTTCAGAACTTCGGCAAGTACACCGTCAAGGGGCCCAAGGCGCGCGAGTGGCTGGACCGCGTGATGGCCGGCCGCGTTCCGCAGCCCGGCCGCCTGTCGCTGACGCCGATGCTGGCGCAGTCGGGCCGGATCATCGGCGATTTCACCATCTCCTGCCTGGCCGAGGGCGATTTCCGCCTGACAGCCAGCTACGGCGCGCAGGCCTATCACATGCGCTGGTTCATGCAAAACATGAGCGATGGCGTGGAAGTCGCTAATATCTCTGATCTTTCCACCGGATTCCAGATCGCCGGGCCAAAGGCGCGCGAGGTGCTGCAAGCCTGCACCCGCAGCGATGTCTCGGCCATGCGCTTCCTCGATGTGGCGCGGATGACCCTGGGCATGACCGACTGCATCGTGCAGCGGGTCAGCTATACCGGGGACCTGGGTTATGAGATCTATTGCGACCCGATGTGCCAGCGCGCCCTCTGGGATACGCTGTCACGGGCCGGTGCGCCCTTTGGCATGAAACCTTTCGGGATGCGGGCGATGATGTCCCTGCGGCTCGACCGGCTGTTCGGGTCCTGGCTGTCGGAATTCTCGCCCGATTACACCCCCGCGGAAACCGGGCTCGACCGGTTCATCGCCTGGAAGAAGACCACCGACTTCATCGGCCGCGCCGCCGCCGAGGCCGAACGTGCCACCGGCCCCGCGCGCCAGTTGCTGGGCTTCACCGTCGCGGCCGAGGATACCGACGTGCACGGCTATGAACCGATCTGGCTGGGGGGCGAGGTTGTCGGCTTCTGCACCTCGGGCGGCTATTCGCACCATCTGGGGCAAAGCATCGCTCTGGGCTTTGTCCCTTCGGACAAGGTCGCACCGGGGCTGGAGGTCGAGATCGAGATCCTGGGCCGGATGTGCAAGGCCAGCCGGATCGACACGCCCGCCTTCGATCCGGACGGGGCACGCATGCGGGGGTGAGGCTCTGAACCGCTCCGCCGGAGCGGATCAGGGCCGCGCCTGCACGGATGCCGGAGTCGTACCGCCGGACTTGCCGGCCGCCGCGCACTCCACCGGATCGACGCGCAGGCTCGCCCGGGGCCGATCACCCGTCGGGCACCCGGTCACCCGGGCCCGGTGCCCCACTCACCCCGCCGAGCGCGCGATTCCCTCGACCACCGCCCGGGCCGCGCGCAGCCCCGGCGCTTCGCCGCCGCGCCCCAGACGCTCCATCGTCAGCTCCATCGCCGCGCGCTGCTCTCCGGGTGCCGCCAGCAGCCCCAGCACGGCTGTTGCGATGGGGGCGGGCTGGCAGGCCTCGCCCAGGTATTCGGGCACCACGCGGGTGTCGGACACCAGGTTGACCAGCGTCACCGTGTCGACCAGCAGCATGCGCCGGATGATCGCCCGGGTGATCCGGTTCATGTCATAGGCGATGACCATCGGCGTGCCCGACGCCGCCAGCTCCAGCGAGACGGTGCCCGAGGCCGCCACCGCCGCATCCGCCGCGCGAAAGGCGGCGCGCTTGGCAGCGGCAAACCCGGCGGGATCGGCTTCGCGCGGGTCCAGCACCAGGGGCTTCACCGGCCAGTCCGCCGTCAGCTCGGTCACCAGCCCCGCCACCGGCCCGGCGGCGGGCAGCACGGGCTGGATGTCGGGCCTATCGGCCGCGATCCGGCCAAGGGCAGCGCCCAGCACCGGGGCCATGCGGCCCACCTCGCCACGCCGCGAACCGGGCAGCAGCAGCAGCACCGGCGCATCCCCCAGCCCGTGGCGCAGGCGAAAGGCGGCGGCCTCGGCCTCGCTCGCCACCGGCTCTGTCACGACCGGGTGGCCGACAAAATCACATGCCATCCCGGCCTCGCGCATATAGGGCGGTTCGAACGGGAACAGCGCCAGCACGTGGTCGATCACCTCGGCCATCTTCACGGCCCGCTTGGGGCGCCAGGCCCAGACCGTGGGGGCCACGTAATGCACCGTGCGGATGCCCGAGCGCGCCTTGACCAGCCGGGCCACGCGCAGGCTGAAATCCGGGCTGTCCACGGTGATCAGCACATCGGGCTGCAGGGCAAGCACCGCATCGGCGGTTTCGCGGATCCGGCGCTTGAGGTGGAAATACTTCGGCAGCACCTCGGCCAGGCCCATCACCGAAAGCTCGTCCATCGGGAAAAGCGAGGTCATCCCCTCGGCCCGCATCAGCGGCCCGGCGATCCCCTCGAACGTCACATCCGGCACGATCTGCCGGAGCCCGCGCATCAGCGCCGCGCCCAGGGCGTCGCCCGAAGGTTCCCCCGCCAGCAGGAAGACGCGCATCAGATCGCGCGGGCGAGGAGCGTGATCCCCGCATCCCCCGCCGCCGCCAGCAGCGCCGCGCGGTCCAGCAGCAGCACCTGCCCGGCGGCCACCACGATAGCCGAGAGCCCGGCCCCGGCCGCGGCGCGCACCGTGTCGGGCCCGATGGCGGGCATGTCGACCCGCAGATCCTGCCCCGGCTTGGGCGCCTTGACCAGCACGCCGCCTTCGGGCTTCAGCCCCGCGGGTGTTGCGGCGACAAAGCGCAGCATGGCGTCGGTGCCCTGCAGCGTCTCGATCCCCAGGCAGAGGCCGCCCGAGACCACCGCACCCTGCCCCACGTCCAGGGGCCCGAGCGCGGCAAGGATCGCCAGCGCGCGGGTCATGTCGGCCTCGGTCGCCGCATCCGGGTCCGGGCCGGCCAGCAGGCCGGGCGTGGCGGTCAGTTCGGGCACCACCTCATGCGCGCCGATGACGGCAAAACCCTGCCCCTCGAACATCGCGATCACGTGGCGCAACAGCCCGTCGTCGCCGCCATGCATCGCGGCCATAAGCCCGGGCAGCAGATCCGCGGTCACCGCATCCAGCCGGGCGGGATCGAAGGCCGGGCGCGTCAGGGCACCGGCCAGCACCAGCCGGTCGACCCCGGCGGCGCGCAGTTCGTCAAACACCGCGCCCAGGGTTTCGAACCGCTGCGCCGCGCCCGAGGTCGGGGCGAGCTGTGTCGCCACCCCCTCGAAGGTCACCACATGGGGTGCACCCGCACGCGCCACGGCCACCGGCAGCGCACCGCCAAAGGCCAGCAGGCCCAGCATCAGACCTTGCCCGGTGTCAGGAACTGGCGGTCGCTGGCGCCGGTCACGAATTCCACGATTTCGCGCACATAGTCGCTTTCGGTTTCCGCACCCAGGCGGCGGGCGCGGTCGACAAAGGCGCCCTCGCCCTGTGCCAGCATCTGAAAGGCCGCGCGCAGGGCGGTGATATCCGACCGGGCCACGCCCTTGCGTTTCAGCCCCACCAGGTTCAGCCCGTTCAACACCCCGCGCGGGGCCTGCACCAGGCCATAGGGAATCACGTCGTTGGTCACCATCGTCACCGCGCCGACAATCGCGCCGCGCCCGATGCGCACCCATTGGTGCACGCCCGAGAGGCCGCCGATGATCACGTCGTCCTCGATGATGCAATGGCCCGCCAGCGCGGCGTTGTTCACCAGGATCACCCGGTCGCCCACCTGGCTGTCATGGGCCACATGGCACCCGGCCATATAAAGCCCGTCATCGCCCACCCGCGTGATGCCGCCGCCGCCTTCGGTGCCGGTGTTCATCGTGACATGTTCGCGGATGCGGTTGCGCCTGCCCACGGTCAGGCGCGTGCGCTCGCCCTTGAACTTCAGATCCTGCGGGATGCCGCCAAGCACGGCAAAGGGATGCACCAGCGTCCCGTCCCCGATCTCGGTCCAGCCCTGCACCACGACATGGCTCATCAGGCGCACGCCCGCGCCCAGTGTCACCTCGGGGCCGATGTGGCAGAAGGGTCCGATCTCGCAGCCGGCGGCGATGCTGGCGCCGTCCTCGATCACGGCAGAGGGGTGAATGGTTGCGTCGGCGCTTACGGCCATGCGGTCACTCCTTCGGCAGGTCCATCATGGCGGTGAACTCGGCCTCGCAGGCCAGCTCCTCCCCCACCACGGCGCGGCCGCTGAACTTCCACACCTTGCCGCCGGGCTTGCCGCGCAGGGTCTCCAGATGCATTTCCAGCATGTCGCCCGGCACCACCATCCGGCGGAACTTGCAGCTGTCGATGGCCATGAAATAGACCAGCATGTTGCGGTTTTCCATGTTCAGCGCGCTGCCCACCATCACGGCGGCGGTCTGGGCCATCGCCTCGACGATGGTCACGCCGGGCATGATCGGCTTGCCGGGGAAATGGCCCTGGAAATGCGGCTCGTTCATGGTGACCATCTTGATCCCGCGGGCGGTCTGGTAGCCCTGGATATCCTCGACCCGGTCGACGAGGAGAAAGGGATAGCGGTGCGGCAGGATGCTCTGGATCCGGTGGATGTCGGCCCGTTGCGGCGCGTCGGTCATAGGAGGGGGTCCTTTCGGGCCGTGGCGTTCGGGAGGGTCCGTCGCCCGCCCGCGTTCATTGCCATCCCCCTAGCAAGACGGCCCTGCCGGGGCAAGCTTTCGACGGGGCGCGGCTGCGCATCTGCACGGCTCAGGGGCGGGTTTCGCCACTGCCACGGGGCGCGGCCTCGCCCGCATCCTGCCCCTCGGGCGCGGCATCGGGTGTCACGCTCAACTCGCCGTTCTCGTCCATCGCGGCGTCGATGCGGCGGATCACCTCTGCGGTCACGTCGACCGCGCCGACGCTGGCAAAGACCGAGCGTTTTTCCAGAATCACGGCGGCGCCGCTGTCGCGCATCATCTGTTCCAGCACGGGCCGCGCGGCTTCGAGGAAATCCAGCTGCGCCGCGTCGCTGCGCTGCGACAGCGCGCGCGCCTTGGCGTCCTGCTCGGAGCGGATGCGGCGCACCTTTTCGTCAAAGGCATCGGCCTTGGCGCGGAATTCCTCGGCCGGGAGGGTGGCGCGCTCCTCGGTCAGGGATTTCTCTTCCTCGATCAGTTGCGCCTCGATCCTGCGGTTTTCTGCGGCCAGCTCGGCCCCGCGCGCCTCGACCTCGCCGGCGATGGAGCGGCCGAGCGAGGAGCGCGCGAAGACCTGTTCGCTGTCGATGGTCAGGATGGGCGAGCGCAGGCCCCGGTCGTCCTGCGCATGGGCGGGTCCGGCACTGGCCAGTCCCGCCGCAAGTCCGAGGGCGCGAAGGATCGGGCCGACGCGCATCGGATCAGAAATCGGTCGAGATCGTCAGATCGAACTTCTGTTCCTTGTCGAAGGTCTCTTTGCGCAGTGCATGGCTCCAGTTGAAGCGCAGCGGACCCACCGGCGTGTCCCAGAAGATCGAGATGCCGACGACATGGCGCAGGTCGGGCCCGTCGTTCACGATGACATTGCCAGCCGCCACGTTGGATGCGCCATCCAGGCCCCAGACGGTGCCCACGTCGTAGAACAGGCCCCCGGAAAGGCCGTATTCGGCGGGCAGGCCGAGCGGGAATTCCGCCTCGAACTGGGCGGTGGCGAAATACTTGCCGCCAAGCGCGTCGTTCACCGAGGCCCCGTTGGTCGCCACGTCGATTTCGCGCGGCCCCAGCCCGTCGGGTTCGAACCCGCGCATGGAGCTGTTTCTGATCAGGAAACGGTCTGTCACCCGGGTCGAGAAATTGTCGATCGGATTGATCGCCCCGCCCTGGAAGGTCGCGCGCAGGGTGACCTCTTCGTTGAGGATCTTGGTCTGGGCGATGGCCTCGGCCTTGGTGAGGATGTATTTCGCACTGCCGCCGACACCGGCGAAGTCCTGGCCAAAGCTCAGCAGCACCCCGGCATTCGGGTTCAGCCCGGTCAGGCGGCTGTCAAAGGAATATTCGTAGCCCAGCCACGAGGCCAGCACCGCGCCTTCGGTCGCCTCGGCCGAGATCACGCCGCCCAGGGCGCCCGAGGGGGTGATATCGGTCTGCTTGATGCCGTAGTTCACATTCAGGGTCGAGCGTTCGGCGATCGGGAAGGTCAGGCCGAAACCGGCATTGATCGTCTCGGTATCATAAGCGGCGAAGTTGTTGTCGGTCTCGCGATAGCCCAGCACGAAGTCGAATTTCACGTCACGGCCAAGGAAGGCCGGTTCCGCGAAGGACAACCCGTAGTTCTTGTCGCTGTCGGCGCCGCTGATCGAGAAGTTCAGTTGCTGCCCGCGCCCGAGGAAGTTGTTTTCCCGGAAGCTTGCCGCCAGACCGAAGCCGGACGCGGTCGAGTAGGTGCCGCCCAGCGACAGCGAGCCGGTGGTCGTTTCGTCGACATTCACATCCACCACGACCTGGTCGGGGCGCGACCCTTCGCGCGCATTCACATCGGCGCTGCCGAAATAGCCAAGCGCGCGGATCCGCTCCGCGCTTTCGCGGATTTCGCGGGGGTTGAAGGGATCGCCCTCGACCACCTTGAACTGGCGCCGGATCACCCGGTCCAGCGTGGTGGTGTTGCCCTCGATGTCGATGCGTTCGACAAAGATGCGCGGGCCGCGGGTCAGCACGAAATCCACGTCGAGAGCAAGGTTGCGCTCGTCCCGGGTGATGCGCGGTTCGACCCGCAGGAAGTTGATGCCCTTCTTGATCGCCAGCCGTTCCATCCGGGCGATGGAGTTTTCCACCAGCACCGGCGAATAGACCACGCCGGGCCGGATGCGCAGCGCGGCCTGGAATTCCGCGGCGTCGGCCTCGGGGATTTCCGAGGTGGTGGTGATCTGGCCGAACTTGAACTGCTGGCCTTCCTGCACGTTGAAGGTCACGAAATAGCCGTCGCGTTCGCGCGCCAGTTCGGCATTCACGCTGGTGATGCGGAAATCGACATAGCCGCGCGAGAAGTAGAAATCCGTCAGGATGCGCTGATCGGCCTGCAGGCGTTCGTCGTTATAGGTGTCCTTGCGGATCAGCTGGCGCAGCAGGCCGGCCTGCTTGCTGTCGACGACACGGCGCAGGCGGCTGTCGGAATAGACCTTGTTGCCGACAAAGCTGACGCGCTCGATCTCGGTATTGCCGCCTTCGAAGATCTCGAACACCAGGTCGACGCGGTTCTGGCTCAGCCGGATGATGCGCGGGGTGACGCGGGCGGTGATGCGGCCGGTCTGGGAATAGGCCTCGGCGATCAGCTGCGCGTCGGCCTCGGCCTTGGAGGGCGAGAAGACGTAGCGCGGGCGGGACTGGACCAGTGCGACCAGGTCCTCGTCCTTGAGCCGGCGGTTGCCTTCGAAGCTGACGCGGTTGACGGTCGGGAATTCCACGACATTGATCACCAGCGTGCCGCCGCGCGGCTCAAGATCGACGGATTCGAACAGGCCCGAGGCAAGGATCCGCTGATAGGCGTCGTTCAGCTCGGCCGCGCTGACCGTCTGGCCCCGCCCGATTCCCGCATAGCTGAGCACGGTGCCGGTCGAAACCCGCTCGTTCCCGGTGACCGAGACGCTGCCGAATCGATAGCTCTGCGCCAAGGCGTCGGAGGGCGCGGATGCGATCCCCAGCGTCACACAGAAGAGAAACAGCACACACCAGCGGCGGGCCGGCACTCTGGAAGCGGCGCGGATGGCAGCCGCGGCCAAGGACTTCGTCAGCATTTCATAGTACCCGGTCAGACAACCCTGTCGGATCGTGAGTATCGGTATTGAATGGGCTTGTCAAAACAGCAAAGCGCGCGGCCCTTTTGGCCCGCGCGCCGACAACGCAAAACGACAGGACACCCCGCTGCTGAAGGGCGTCCTGTCACTCCGGACGGGTCCGGAGGCTGTCTGTCAGGAAAAGATTGTGCCGAGGAACGCGCCGAAGAGCAGCGACATGCAGATCGCCGTGACGTAGAGAATCCGGTCCCAGTTCAACGAGAACAGGAGAGATAGGCTGCTGTAGCCGCTCTGGATCGCTTGTGTCATACCCTTGGTCTTTCCGTCGCGTTTCTTTTGCCCGGCCGTCTGGCACGGGTTCCGGTTCCGTTAGTGCAACGTGAATGCGGCGGAAATCCGGCGCCAATTGGGGCGCAAATATGGCGGCGGCTGCCTGGTCCGGCGTCTTCCGCCCCCGGTCAGGGGCAGAAAATGTCGTTGGTCAGGGCAAAGACCATGACGGTCAGGATCAGCGCCAGCCCTGCGGTCATCAGGATGCGCAGGGCGCGGTCCGACGGCGGGCGGCCGGTCACCGCCTCGAAGGCGTGGAACACCAGGTGGCCGCCGTCCAGCACCGGGATCGGGAACAGGTTCAGCAGGCCCACGGCGGTGGACAGCGCGGCGACGAACCAGACAAAGCTGTCGGCCCCCTGGCTGGCCATCGCGCCCGAAGTCTGGGCGATTCCGATCGGGCCGGTCATGTTGCAGGTGCTGATCGCGCCCGTGATCATGTGCCACAGGCCGGAAATCGAGGATCCCATGATCCGCCCGGTCTGGCGCACGCCGCCCCAGAGACCGTCCAGCACGCCCCTGCTCTCGCGCGCGGGTTCGAAGGCCAGGCCCCCGGCGATGCCGATCCGCCATTCGGTGCGGAACCCGCCCCCGG
The DNA here is from genome assembly GCF_009789075.1 of Pseudooceanicola pacificus. Taxonomy (GTDB): domain Bacteria; phylum Pseudomonadota; class Alphaproteobacteria; order Rhodobacterales; family Rhodobacteraceae; genus Pseudooceanicola; species Pseudooceanicola pacificus. The sequence goes on along the minus strand of NZ_WNXQ01000002.1, from coordinate 359,022 downwards.
GCTTTTCCTCGTCGACCCGGCGCGGGGCCAGGGCGAATTCCAGCGGCTCGTCCATGCCGGGCCGGAACACGGTCAGCAGCAGGACACGGCCGTCCGAGCCCTCGACCTGATCCTTGAGCTGGGAGAAGTCGAAGATCGGCGTGCCATCCACGGCGGTGATCACGTCGCCCTGTTTCAGCCCGATGTCATAGGCGGCGGATTGCGGCGCCAGCTGCGAGATCAGCGGCGGGTAGAGATAGGGCCCCGTCACATCCATCAGCGCGCCGTCGCGTTCGACCGTATAGTCCAGTTCGGGTTTCTGCGGCAGGGTGTCGGTGAACCCCTGGAAGGCCGCGGTATCCGCGAAGGCGGGCACCTGTTCGCCCTCGATCGCCTTGATCTCGTCCCCCGCTTGCAGCTGATAGCCGCTTTCGGGCAGCGGTTGCAGGTCGCCGACGGTCAGCGGCTCGGCGATATCCCCGCGCGAGATCATCAGCGCGGCAAAGACGATGATCGACAGCGCAAAGTTGAACACCGGACCGGCAGCGACGGTGGCCGAGCGCGCCCAGAGCGGCGCGCCATGCATCGTGCGGCGGCGTTCCTGCGGGGTCATCTGGCGCACGGCCTCGCCATCCTTGCCGGATGCGGCATCGCTGTCGCCCATGAAGCGCACGTAGCCGCCAAGCGGAACCAGCGCCAGCTGCCATTTGGTGCCCCGCCTGTCGATGCGTGACAGCAGGACGGGCCCGAAGCCCAGCGAAAACACCTCGGCATGGATCCCCGACCAGCGGCCGACGATGTAGTGCCCGAATTCATGGATCGCGACGATGATGGACAGGGCCACCACAAATGCCACAAGCGTCATCAGCGCGCTGCCGAACTCTGGCAGAAATGCCATGCCTTATCCTTTTCCTACCCGTATACCCTGCCATCGATCTGCGCCTGCGCCCAGTTCCGGGACATTTGATCAGCGCGGAGCACGTTATCAAGATCGAAAGCGGCATCAATAAGGCCCGGTTCCGCCTCGGCCCGATCAAGAACGCGTGCAACGATGTCGGACATGGCGGTAAATCCCAGCCTGCCCGCAATGAAGGCATCCAGCGCAATTTCCTTGGCCGCGTTGAACACCGCCCCGCTGAGCCCGCCGCGCGCCATCACCTGCCGCGCAAGATCGAGCGCGGGGTATCGCGCCGGGTCCGGCGTGCGGAATGTCAGCTGCCCGATGGTGCCGAGATCCAGCCGCGCCACCGGCAGCGGCGCCCGGCGCGGCCAGTTCAGCGCATAGCCGATGGCGTGGCGCATGTCCGGCGGGCCAAGATGGGCCATCAGCGCCCCGTCGGCATGGCCGACCAGCGCATGCACCAGCGATTCCGGGTGGATCAGCACCTCGATCCGTTCCGGCGCGATGCCGAAGAACTCGCGCGCCTCGATCACCTCCAGCGCCTTGTTGAACATCGAGGCGCTGTCGATGGTGATCCGCTGGCCCATGGTCCAGTTGGGATGGGTGGCGGCCTGCGCCGGGGTGGCGCGGGCCAGACGCTCCACCGGCCAGTCGCGGAAGGCGCCGCCGGATGCGGTGATGATCAGCCGCTCGACCTCGGCCGGTTCGCCCCCGGCGAGGCACTGGAAGACGGCGGAATGCTCGCTGTCCACCGGCAGGATCGTCGCCCCGCTGGTGGCGGCCTCGCGCATCACCAGGGCGCCGGCGGCAACCAGCGTTTCCTTGTTGGCCAGCGCCAGGGTGCGGCCCTGTTTCAGCGCGGCCAGACCGGGGGCCAGCCCCGCCGCGCCGACAATTGCGGACATGGTCCAGTCGGCGGGCCGCGCGGCGGCCTCGGTCAGGGCAGCGGCGCCGGCGGCGGCCTCGATCCCCGTGCCGGCCAGCGCATCGCGCAGGGCGGGCAGGCAGGCGTCATGCGCGGTCACCGCCAGCTCGGCCCGGAACCGGATCGCATCGCGGGCCAGCTGCGTCACGTTCTGCCCGCCGGTCAGGGCGACGACGCGGTAGGCCTGCGGGTCGCGCCCGATCAGGTCCAGCGTGCTCTGCCCGACCGATCCGGTGGCGCCAAAGATGGTGATCCGCCGCATGGCTCAGCCCAGCCCCGGGGGAAAGCCCACGACCGGCCCCGCCAGCAGCAGGAAGAGCGCGCCCCCCAGCATCCCGTCGAACCGGTCCATCAGCCCGCCATGCCCGGGGATCAGCGAGGAACTGTCCTTGACCCCGACCCGCCGCTTCACGCCGCTTTCGGCCATGTCGCCCATCTGCGAGGCCATCGAGACCGCGATAGACACGCCGACCAGCGCGGGCCCTGCCCCGCTCCAGGCGCCGAAGATCAGGCCGACAATCGCCGCGCCGACCCATCCGGCGGCGGTGCCCGACCATGTCTTCTTGGGGCTGACCTTGGGCCAGAAGCGCGGCCCGCCGATCAGGCGGCCGGCGAAATAGCCCAGCACATCCGTCGCCACCACCACCGCCACCAGCCAGAGCAGCCAGCCAAAGCCCAGATCGTCGCGGATCTTCACCATGCCAAAGGCGGCCAGCAGGATCATCGCGGTGAAGGAGATGAAGATCGTCCGCCGCTGCGGGATCAGCGCGATCCCGGCCATCGAGGGCACCAGCAGCAGCGGCAGCGCCACCGCGGGCGGCAGATAGAGCGCCAGCGCCAGCGCGGCAAAGGCGATGCCGCCCACCTGCCAGGCCAGGCCGCGCTGTCCGGGGGCCACCATATGCGAGAGTTCCCACACCATGCCCGCCGCGATCAGCGCGGCGCCGATGCGGAACCAGTGCCCGCCCGCCCAGATCAGCAGCAGGCCGACACACACCATCGCCGCGCCCGAGGCGATGCGGGGCAGCAGGTCGCCCCACTTTCGGGGGCGCGGGGTATCCTGAGGATCGCCGGTCATGGCTTAGACCTTGACCGCGCCGTAGCGCCGTTCCCGCCCGCCATAGCTGTGCACGAGATTGGCAAAGATGTCGCGCGTGAAGTCGGGCCAGAGCGTGTCGATGAATTCATATTCCGCATAGGCCGACTGCCAGAGCAGGAAGTTCGAGATCCGCGCCTCGCCGCTGGTGCGGATGACAAGATCGGGATCGGGCAGGACATAGGTGTCGAGGTATCGCGGCAGCGTCTCCTCGCCCACGTCCTCGGGGTCGAGCTTGCCGGCCGCCACGTCGCGCGCCAGCCGCTGCGTGGCGCGGGCGACCTCGTCCCTGCCGCCATAGTTCAGCGCGATGGTCAGATTGGTGCCGGTGCATTCGGCGGTCATCGCCTCAAGCTCGTCCATCAGATCGCGCAGCTTGCCGTCCAGCCCGGGGCGGTCGCCGATGAAACGGACGCAGACGTTCTTGTCCAGCAGGGCGCGCGCCTCGCGCCGGATGTAGCTGCGGAACAGGCCCATCAGCCCCGCCACCTCGGATTGGGTGCGTTTCCAGTTCTCGGTCGAGAAGCCGAAGATCGTCAGATACTGCACGCCCAGGTCGGGGCAGGCCTCGACGATCTCGCGCACGCGGCGGGCGCCGGCATGGTGGCCGAACAGCCGGGGCCGTCCGCGCGCCTGTGCCCAGCGACCGTTGCCATCCATGATGATGGCCACGTGCCGCGGACCGGGGCTCTCCGTGCCGGTCATTGCCTGAACCCTCCTCGCCCCATTGTCCGATCCGGAACCGGATCAGACCTGCATGATCTCGCCCTGCTTGGTCTCAAGCAGCTTGTCGACGGCGGTGATGTAGCGGTCGGTCAGCTCCTGGACCTCGCCTTCCCACAGCTTGACGTCGTCCTCGGACATGCCGGCGGTCTTGGCCTTCTTGATCTGGTCCATCCCGTCGCGGCGCACGTTGCGCACGGCGACGCGGGCATGTTCGGCATATTGCGCGGCGACCTTGGTCAGCTCGCGGCGGCGTTCCTCGTTCAGCTCGGGTATCGGCAGCATGATGATCGTGCCGTTGAGCTGCGGGTTGATGCCCAGCCCGCTTTCGCGGATCGCCTTTTCGACCTTGCTGACCAGCGACTTGTCCCAGACGTTGATGGTGACCATCCGGGATTCCGGCACGTTCACCGTGCCGACCTGGTTGATCGGCGTGGGCGAGCCGTAGGCGTCGACCATCACCGGCTCCAGCATCGAGGCCGAGGCCCGGCCTGTCCGGAGCGAGGCGAATTCCGTCCTGAGCGATCCGATCGCACCTTCCATCCGGCGTTCCAGATCGTCGATGTCGATGTCCAAATCTTCGTCTGCCATGGTCATCACCTGTGGTCGCTGTCGCGCGCATCGCGCGGGGTCGTCACTGTCGCGCCGGTTGCGCGGGGTCGCTTTTGCCGCGCCGGTCGCGCGGGTCCGCCCCTCATAAACTCAACTCACCACCCTTGTATAGGTGCCTTCCCCCGCCATGATGCCCCGGAACCCGCCCGGTTCGTCCAGCGAAAAGACGATCAGCGGCAGCTTGTTGTCGCGCGCCAGCGCGATGGCCGAGGCATCCATGACCTTGAGATGCTGCGCCAGCACGTCGTCATAGGTTATCCGGTCATAGCGCTTGGCATCGGGGTAAAGCACCGGGTCCTTGTCGTAGATGCCGTCGACCTTCTTGCCCATGAAAATCGCCTCGCAGGCCATTTCCGAGGCCCGCAGCGTCGCCGCGGTGTCGGTGGTGAAATAGGGGTTGCCGGTGCCCGCGGCAAAGATCACGACGCGCTTCTTTTCCAGGTGACGCACGGCGCGGCGGCGGATGTAGGGTTCGCAGACCTGATCCATCGGGATCGCGCTGACCACCCGGGTGTGCACGCCAAGGGCCTCAAGCGCGGATTGCACCGCCAGCGCGTTCATCACGGTGGCCAGCATGCCCATGTAATCGGCCGTGGTGCGCTCCATCCCCTGGGCCGAGCCCTGAAGGCCGCGGAAGATGTTGCCGCCGCCGATCACCATGCAGACCTCGACACCCATGTCGTGCACCGATTTCACCTCGCGCGCGATGCGTTCGACCGTCGGCGGGTTGAGGCCGAACTGGCCGTTGCCCATCAGCGCCTCGCCCGAGATTTTCAGAAGCACGCGCCGGAAGGTTGTCTTGGGGGGCTGCTCGGCCATGTTGCGCTCCATCTGTCGGGGGGTCTAGGATCGCGGGATATTTGTCGGAAAACGCGGCCCGGTTCAATGCATCATCTCCCCCTTCGGCAAACAAGCGGAGCGACGCCCTGAAACCGCCCGCGGGACTCGACGCCGAACGGCCGGTGCTGATCGCCGGGCCGACCGCTTCGGGCAAGTCCGCCCTGGCGATGGAGATCGCCGGGACGCAGGGCGGCGTGATCGTGAATGCCGACGCGCTGCAGGTCTATGAGAACTGGCGCATTCTGACCGCCCGCCCGTCGCCCGCGGACGAGGCGCAGCTGCCCCATCGCCTGTACGGCCACCTGCCCGGCGACATGGCCTATTCCGCCGGGGCCTGGCTGCGCGACATCGCGCCGGTGCTGCAGGGCGCGCGGGCGATCGTGGTGGGGGGCACCGGGCTCTATTTCACCGCGCTGACCGAGGGACTGGCCGAGATCCCCGAAACCCCGCCCGCCATCCGGCACGAGGGCGACGCCCTGCGCGCGGCCGATGGGCTGGCGCCGATGCTGGCGGCGCTGGATGCGCGCACCCTGGCCCGGATCGACACCGCCAACCCGATGCGGGTCCAGCGGGCCTGGGAGGTCTGGCGCGCCACCGGACGCTCCATCGCCGACTGGCAGGACGAGACGCCGCCGCCGCTGCTGCCGCTCGACCGGGCGCAGGCGCTGGTGGTCGATGCCCCGCGCGACTGGCTGAACGCCCGCATCGCGCGCCGGTTCGACATGATGCTGCGCGACGGCGCGCTGGAAGAGGCGCGCGCCAATCTGCCGGGATGGTCGCCCGCCCTGCCCTCGGCCAAGGCCATTGGCGCGCCCGAGCTGATCGCGCATCTGCGCGGCGAGATGACCCTGGGCGCCGCGCGCGAGGCCGCGACCGTCGCCACCCGGCAATATGCCAAGCGGCAGCGCACCTGGTTCCGCGCCCGGATGCGGCAATGGCAGACCCTGCCCGCCGATTGAGCACCGGCCGGGGAAACAAAGGTGAATCCTTTGTATGCATTTACTTTTTCGTACATTTCGTCCACATTGGCGAAACAATGCGACGTCGGAGAATGGGAAAACGGAACATCCGATGAATTCCCCTGTGCCCCGCCCCCAGCCCTTGCCTCCGCGGCTGACCACCCTGGCGCAACTGTCGCGCGGGACGGCCTGGCGGCTGGAGCTGCAGCATATCGTCGACCAGGACCTGTTCATCTGGACCACGCGGGGCCAGGGCGTGGCGCATCTGATGGGCCGGCGGCGGGGCCTTGGCGTCCACAATGCCCTGCTGGTGCCCGCCGGGTCGCTGCTGGCGCTGGACATCGGGCGTCAGGGCTTTGCCCAGGTGGTGACGATGGCCCCCGGCTCGGTCCCCGGCCTGCCGCGCGAGGCGCAGCTGCTGCGGATCCGCGATGTCCAGATGCAGGGCGAGCTGACCTCGATCCTCGACGCGATGCAGCGCGAGCAGAACGCCAACCGCCCGCTGGGGGACGAGGCCGCGCGGGCCCATGCCATGCTGCTGTCGGTCTGGTTCCGCCGCGCGATGACCGCCCTGCTGGAACCCGACGCCCGGCATTCCGCCTCGGACCGCCTGGTCACCGCCTTTGCCGCTCTTGTCGCGCGCCAGTTCCGCACCGGCAAGTCGATGGCCGCCTATGCCGAGGCGCTGGATGTCACCCCCACCCATCTGACGCGGGTGTGCAAGCAGACCGGGGGGCTGACCGCCGCCGACATCCTGACCGAATGCACCCTGCATGCGGCGCGCAGCGAGCTGGCCGACAGCGACCGCGCCATCCGCGACATCGCCGCGGGGCTGGGGTTTGCCAGCGCGGCCTATTTCACAAGGTTCATACAGCACCATACCGGGCGGACGCCCTCTGCCCTGAGGGTCGGAAAAGCGGCATGATTTCGGGCAGCCGGGCGATCAAAACATCGGGAAATGGTTGCATTGCGACGGCGGGTCGTTTTTGACTGAGACAGATGTCGTTTTCTGACCCGAATATGCCGATAGGAAACATTGACGCATTGCGGCGAATAATGCGGAAATGCGTCAGGCGCGACCCGGGGCCGTTTTTCCCGGTCGTTTCTGATCCAATCAAAAGATGCGGGGCCCTCCGGCACACCGCATCGCAGAAGAACGACTGTGTCACAGGGAGAACACGATGACGCACCCGACAACCGAAGGACGGATTCATCCGGCCGCAACCATGTACGCCGAGGAGTTCAAGGCCGGCCAGTTGAGCCGCCGCGAATTCCTGGCCCGCGCCTCGGCGCTCGGCGTTGCCACGCCGGTGGTCTATGCCCTGGGCGGGCTGGATCAGCCGGTCGAGGCCGCAAGCCACATGACACCCCAGATGGGCGGCACCCTGCGCGTGCAGATGGAATGCAAGGCGCTGAAGGACCCGCGCAACTACGACTGGTCGCAGATGGCGAACTTCAGCCGCGGCTGGCTGGAATACCTGGTCCAGTACAACCGTGACGGCACCTTCGAAGGCCGCCTGCTGGAAAGCTGGGAAGCCAACGACGACGCCACCGAATACACGCTGAAGGTCCGCCCCGGCGTGACCTGGAACAACGGCGATCCCTTCACCGCCGAAGACGTGATCTTCAACTTCAAGCGCTGGTGCGAAAAGGGGGTCGAGGGCAACTCGATGGCCTCGCGCATGACCACGCTGATCGACGAGGCCACCGGCATGATGCGCGAGGGCGCGGTGACCGCGCCCGACGACATGACCGTGGTGCTGAAATGCTCGGCCCCCGACATCACCGTGATCCCCGGCATGGCCGACTATCCGGCGCAGGTCGTGCACCAGTCCTATGACGGCGGCGATCCGGCGGACAACCCGATCGGCACCGGCCCCTTCCTGCCGGAAGAGAACAACCCCGGCGTCGGCCAGGTCCTGGTCAAGAACACCGATCACCAGTGGTGGGGCGAAGGCGCCTATCTCGACCGGATCGAATTCATCGACTTCGGCACCGACATGGCCTCCTGGGTGGCCGCCGCCGATGCGGACGAGGTCGACATGACCTACCAGTCCACCGGCGAGTTCATCGAGGTGCTGGACGCCATCGGCTGGACCAAGTCCGAGGCGGTGACCGCCGCCACGCTCTGCGTCCGCTTCAACCAGAAGCAGGAGCCCTATACCAACGTCGACGTCCGCAAGGCCCTGCAGCTGGCCACCGACAACGCGGTCGTGCTGGAACTGGGCTATTCGGGCCTGGGCACCGTGGCCGAAAACTTCCACGTCGCGCCGATCCACCCGGAATATGCCGAGATCGAGACACCCGATCCCGATCCGTCCAAGGCGATGGAGATGATGACCGCGGCCGGCCATGCCGACACGGAATTCGAACTGATCTCGATCGACGACGAATGGCAGTCGGCCACCTGCGATGCCGTCGCCGCCCAGTGCCGCGATGCCGGCTTCAACGTCAAGCGGACGATCCTGCCCGGTTCGACCTTCTGGAACGACTGGCTGGCCTATCCCTGGTCCGCGACCGAGTGGAACCAGCGTCCGCTGGGCGTGCAGGTGCTGGCGCTGGCCTATCGCTCGGGCGTGGCCTGGAACGAGACCGCATTCGCGAACGAGGAATTCGACACCCTGTTGGCCGAGGCGATGTCGATCGCCGATGCCGGCAAGCGCTCGCAGGTGATGGCCAAGATCGAGACGATCATGATCGACCAGGGCGTGGTCATCCAGCCCTACTGGCGCTCGCTATTCCGCCACTACAAGGACACGGTTCACGGGACCGAGATGCATCCGACCTTCGAGATGCACCACTACAAATGGTGGATCGAAAGCTGATCAGAACCTGAAAGGGGCCGCGCAGGACGCGGCCCCTCTCGCTATCCAGCCGCGCCAGAACCGAGAAGGGCCCAAATCGCCCCCGGTCGCGGGCCAGACAGGGACTCCATATGCTCACGTTTCTCCTGAGACGGACGGGAACGATGATTCTGACGGCGCTGTGCCTCAGCTTCCTCGTGTTCTTCCTGACAAACCTTCCGCCGAACCTCGAAAAGGTCGCGAAATACGAAGGCAATTCCCGGATGACCGACGAAGAGGTCGCGGGATGGCTGGAAAAGAACGGGTTCAACCAGGCTCTCATCGTCCGTTACAGCGAATGGCTGGGCGTCCTGCCCGGCTGGACGCGCGAGGACGCCAACGGCCGGCTTGAGGCCGGGCGCTGCTTTGCCCCGGGCGACGATCCTGAGACGGCGCCCGCGTTCTGCGGGATCCTGCAGGGGGAATGGGGCGTCTCGCGCGTGTTCCGCGAGGATGTGAGCTCGATCATCGCCACCCGCCTCGGACTGACCGGCAAGATGATGCTCTGGGTGATGATCCTCATGGTCCCCTCGGCCCTGATCGTCGGCGTGCTGGCGGGGATGCGCGAGGGCTCGCGCACCGACCGCACGCTCTCGACCTTCTCCATCGCCACCACGGCGACGCCGGAATATGTCTCGGGCGTGATCCTCGTCGCGGTCTTCGCCTCCTCCGCCTTCGGGCTGAAATGGTTCAAGGGCACCGCGACCTCGGCGATGGACAATGCGACATTCGAAAACTTCTTCCTGCCGGTGCTGACCATCGCGCTCTACGGCATGGGCTACATCGCCCGCATGACCCGCGCCTCGATGGCCGAGGTGATGACGGCGCAATACATCCGCACCGCGCGCCTCAAGGGCGTGAGCTTTCCCAACATCGTGATGAAACATGCCCTCAGGAACGCGCTGATCGCCCCCTTCACGGTGATCATGCTGCAGTTCCCCTGGCTGCTGAACGGCGTGGTGATCGTCGAGACTCTGTTCAACTACAAGGGCTTCGGCTGGGCGCTGGTGCAGGCGGCGGGCAACAACGACATCGACCTGCTGCTCGGCATCTCGGTCGTGTCGGTCTTCGTCGTGCTGATCACGCAGCTGATCTCGGACATCGGCTACGTCTACCTCAACCCCCGCATCCGGATCTCGTAAGGAGGGCATGGCAATGGAACCCCTGACCTGGACCGGCGTGCTTGGCCCCGTCCTCAACCCGATCCTGATGGCCGGCGTGGCTGTCCTGATCCTCTCGATCCTCGCCTCGATCGTCCTGTCCTTCGTGCCCTCGGGCGCGGTGGCGCAGGGCGACGGCACCCTCGCCGCCCGCCGCACCCCGGCCGACTGGGCGCGGCTGGTGATGCAGGGGGCGCTCTGGCTGATCCTCGCGGTGATCCTGATCTACCTCGGCGGCGGCATCGTCATCCCGGGGATCGAGAACAAGGGCATCATCGGCGCCCTCTCGGCCCGCTTCCTGCCGGTCTGGATCGCCCTGATCGTGACATTCGCCCTGTCGATCGCCTTCAAGCGCCGGCTCGGTCTCTACGGCAAGCTCTTCGACAATCCCATCGGCATGGCCGGTTTCGGGCTGGTGATGTTCTGGATCTTCACCGCGCTCTCGGTGGGCCTGTTCGACTGGATCGTCACCCATGACCCGCTCACCGCCGTTTCGGGGATGAAGAACAAGGTCCCCGGCACCCCCCTCAACGGGGCCGGGGCGGGCGATTACCCCTACTACCTGCTGGGCGGCGACAACCTGGCGCGCGATGTCTTCTCGCGCATGGTCGCGGGCAGCTTCGTGGTGATCCGCATCGCGCCGCTCGCCACGCTCTTCGCCTTCATGGTGGGCATCACCCTCGGGCTGCCGGCGGGCTATATCGGCGGGCGGCTCGACACCTTCCTCTCCTTCCTCGCCAACCTGATCCTCGCCTTCCCGGTGATCCTGCTCTTCTACCTGCTGGTCACGCCGGAAATCGTGCAGACGGGCATTCCCTCCTTCCTCGCGGTGGTGCTCTTCCTCTTTCCCATCGTCTTCCTCGTGGTGCTCTTCAACGCGCGCTTCTTCACCGAACCGGTGAAACGGAACACGGTTGTCGCGGTGATCCTCGTCACCCTCGGCTGGGCCTACCTCTCGCTGATCTCCCAGCCCGGCACGCCGGTCAGCTTCATGCCCGCCGCCCTCGACCTTTTCGACATCCCCGGCGGCATCCTCGTGGTTTTCGTCTCGGTGGTCTTCGTGAACGCGCCCACGGTGTTCCGCATCGTCCGCGGGCTGGTGATGGACATCAAGACCCGCGACTACGTCGCCGCCGCCCAGACCCGCGGCGAGGGCCCCTGGTACATCATGCTCTGGGAGATCCTGCCCAATGCCCGCGGCCCCCTGATCGTCGATTTCTGCCTGCGCATCGGCTACACCACGATCCTGCTCGGCACGCTCGGCTTCTTCGGCCTGGGCCTGCCGCCGGACAGCCCGGACTGGGGCACCACGATCAACGCCGGCCGCAAGCTGCTGTCGATCTATCCCCACCCGGCCATCGCCCCGGCGCTTGCCCTCCTCTCGCTGGTCCTCGGCCTCAACCTCATGGCCGACGGGCTGCGCGAAGAAAGCCTCAAGGACTGATGCGCGCGCCCCGCCCTTCCTCTTGCCGGAAATATGCCGGGGGAGTCGCGGGCGCAGCACGCGACGGGGGCAGAGCCCCCCAACCAAACGCATCGTGTGCGCGGGCGTCAGCCCGCGCTCCGCTGGATCAGAGCCCGTCCCCGGAAGGATACGCCCATGGCTGAGACCCTGACTGACCCCGCCGCCGCGGCCGCACCCGCCCAGGACGCCCCGATCCTGGAAATCGACAAGCTCTCGATCTCCTTCTTCACCCGGCTGCGGGAAATTCCGGCGGTGATGGATTTCTCCGTCAAGGTCATGCCGGGCGAGGCGGTTGGCCTCGTGGGCGAATCCGGCTGCGGCAAATCCACCGTCGCCCTTGGCGTGATGCAGGATCTCGGCAAGAACGGCCGCGTGGTCGGCGGCACGATCAAGTTCAAGGGCCGCGACCTGGGCCAGATGTCCGACGAAGAGCTGCGCCATGTGCGCGGCAACGAGATCGCGATGATCTACCAGGAGCCGATGGCCTCGCTGAACCCCGCCATGCGCATCGGCAAGCAGCTGATGGAAGTGCCCATGATCCACGAGGGCGTTTCCGAGAAAGAGGCCTATCAGCGCGCCCTGCAGGTGGTCACCGACGTCAAGCTGCCCGACCCCGAGCGGATCCTGAAAAGCTTCCCGCACCAGCTCTCGGGCGGGCAGCAGCAGCGCATCGTCATCGCCATGGCGCTGATGTCCAAACCCGCGCTGCTGATCCTGGACGAACCCACCACCGCGCTCGACGTGACGGTCGAGGCGGCAATCGTCGAACTGGTCAAGGAGCTCGGCGCGAAATACGGCACCTCGATGCTCTTCATCAGCCACAACCTGGGGCTGGTGCTGGAAACCTGCGACCGGATCTGCGTGATGTATTCCGGCGAGGCGGTCGAGCGCGGCTCGATCGAGGATGTCTTCGACAAGATGCAGCACCCCTATACCCAGGCGCTGTTCCGCTCGATCCCGCTGCCCGGGGCCGACAAGAACGCGCGCCCGCTGGTCGCCATCCCGGGCAACTTCCCCCTGCCCCATGAACGGCCCAGTGGCTGCAATTTCGGCCCGCGCTGCGACTATTTCGAACCGGGCCGGTGCGATGCCAGGGACATCCCGATGTTCGACGTCGCAGGCGACGACCGCCACACCACCCGCTGCCTGAAATATGACGAGATCGACTGGAACGCGCCCGTTGTCGCCGCCGCCACCAAGGAAAAGGGCGAGATCGGCAATGTGGTGCTGCGCATGGAGAACCTCAAGAAATACTACGAGGTCGCCGCCTCCTCGCTTTTCGGCGGCGGGGCCAGGAAGGTCGTCAAGGCCAACGAGACGCTCAGCTTCGAGGCCCGCGAATCCGAAACCCTGGCCATCGTCGGCGAATCCGGCTGCGGCAAGTCGACCTTTGCCAAGGTCCTGATGGGGCTGGAAACCGCAACCGGCGGGTCGATCCTGCTCGACAACAGGGAAATCCAGGACACCCCGATCGAAAAGCGCGACACCAAGACGGTCGCCGATGTGCAGATGGTGTTTCAGAACCCGTTCGATACGCTGAACCCCTCGATGACCGTGGGCCGGCAGATCATCCGGGCGCTGGAGATCTTCAAGATCGGCACGTCCGAGGCCGACCGGCGCGAGCGCATGCTGACCCTGCTGGATCTGGTGAAGCTGCCGCGCGCCTTTGCCGAACGGATGCCGCGCCAGCTTTCGGGCGGGCAGAAGCAGCGCGTCGGCATCGCCCGGGCCTTTGCCGGCGGCGCCCGCATCGTGGTCGCGGACGAGCCGGTTTCGGCGCTCGACGTTTCGGTCCAGGCCGCCGTCACCGACCTGCTGATGGAGATCCAGCGCAAGGAAAAGACCACCTTGCTCTTCATCTCGCACGACCTCTCCATCGTGCGCTATCTCAGCGACCGGGTGATGGTCATGTACCTGGGCCATGTGGTGGAGCTGGGCACCACCGATCAGGTCTTCTCGCCCCCCTATCACCCCTATACCGAGGCGCTGCTGTCGGCCGTCCCGATTGCCGATACCTCGATCGAGAAGCGGCATATCGTGCTGGAGGGCGACATCCCCTCGGCGATGAACCCGCCCCCGGGCTGCCCGTTCCAGACGCGCTGCCGGTGGAAGAGCGAGGTGCCCGGCGGGCTCTGCGAGACAGAGGTGCCGCCGGTGCGCATGCTGGAGGGCAACCACCAGATCAAATGCCACCTGAGCGACGAGAAACTGGCCGAGATGACCCCGGTCATCAAGATTGCCGCCGAATAGGCCCCGCTATAGGCCCCGGCCGAATTGCTCGGGGTCTAATTGCTCGGGGGCGAACTGCCCGGGGCGGCACGGCCCCTGGCCCGCACAGGAAAAACCCCGGCGCCACAGGGCACCGGGGTTTTCCGTCTCGGGCGGGATCGGGCGGGCCGCAGTGGCGCGCCCTGCTCCGCTTATTTCCGCTGATCGGCGGGCACGTCGGCCAGCACGCCGTCCAGCTCGCGCTTCACGCCATCGGCAAAGGCCAGCAGCATCGCGTCGTAATAATCGTCGGAATTCGGCGACACGGTCAGGACACCCGGCATGGCGTCGCCGCTATGCGCCTTCAGCACGACGGGGAAGCTGTGGGTCACCGTGCCCAGTTGCGGGTTGTTCACCTCGACCATGGCTTCCAGCGAGTTGAAGTCCTTGCCTTCCTCCGAGATAGGGCCACCGGTCAGCGACAGGCCATAGACCTTGATATTGACGTCGTAGCCGGGCTCGCCCTCGACAAGGTTGGGCAGGGCATCGCGCACGGCCGCGGTCAGGTCGGACACGATGCCGGGATATTTCTTGGAGGCGTCGATGGTATAGGCCGAATCCTCGAAGTAGCGGACGGTCACGTCTTCCACCGGCAGCGAGTCGCCGGTGTAGGCGAAGCCGGGTGCGGTCATTGCAAAAACGAGGCCAAGGGCGGTCATGGATTTCTTCAGCATGGCGGTCTCTCTTTATCACTGTGCTGACCGGGCGCGGCAGTCACCGCGCCGGTGTCAGGCATGTCCGTGTTATGTTGTGGTTAACAAACCCGGCCAGGGGCCGCCGGTTCCCGCACGGCGCACGGAAATCCGATAAAACATTGATTCAGAGATTTTTTTGCCGCCCGACCTCGGCCCGGATCAGGCCTGCCGGGGGGATGCCTACTGGCCCCAGATGACCTTTACGTAATTCTGGGTTTCCTTGTACGGGGGAATATCGCCGTACTTGCGCACCGCGTCGGGGCCGGCGTTATAGGCCGCCAGCGCCAGCCGCCAGGAGCCGAAGGTGCGGTACTGCTGCGCCAGATAGCGAGCGCCGCCTTCCAGGTTTTCCACCGGGTCATGCGGGTTGACCTTCAGCCGCCGTGCGGTGCCCGGCATCAGCTGCGCCAGGCCAAGCGCGCCCTTGTGCGACTTGGCATCGGTCCGCCAGCCGCTTTCCTGCTGCACCAGCCGCAGGAACAGGTCCTCGGGCACGCCATGCCGCGTGGCCGCGGCGCGGGCGACATCGAGGAAGGGCCCCTTGTAGCGCCCGGTGAAGGCCGGGGCGACGCCCCACTTGGTCGGCGTGACGACCTTTTGCGGCTGCAGCCGGACCGAATTGGCATATTGCTTGGATGCACGGGTATCCAGCACCTTGGTCTGCGACTTGAACAGCCGCACCCGGGATTGCGAGGAAAAGACATCCGCCTCGGCCCGCTCGGGGGCGCCAAGCCCCGGCACAGCCAGGCCGACGGCAAGTGCCATAGCCACCAGTCGTGTCATGGAATGTCCTGTAATTGCCCCGTTACCCTCTGGCGCATACTACCGATCAGAGCCGGATTTTCCAGAGCGGATTTCCCCGACCTGCGCAGGTGACGCAGGGGCATCGGCAACCAGCGGCTCGGCCATCAGATCCTCGATCAGCAGGGCCATCAGCGCGCCGCGCCCGGTCACGCCCGACTTGCGGTAGATCGCGTTGAGATGGGTCTTGATCGTGCCCTCCGCCGATCCGCGCAGCCCGGCGATTTCGCCGATGGTCATGCCCTTGATCGTCAGCCGGGCGACATCGGCCTCTGACGGGGTCAGGCGCCAGTCGCGGAAATAGCCCTGCATCAGCTCTTCCAGCGCGCCCGAGGCGATGGACAGGCCCCGTTGCAGCCGCGCCTGATCGCGCAGCAGCCCCATCAGCATGCGGAATTCGACCACGATCCCGGCGGCCAGCAGCAGCGCGGCGGCGGCCTCGATCCCGACATATCCGGTGGTCAGGGCGCCCGGGCCGATATCGGCGAAATCGGCCAGGGCATCGCTGAGGAAGAACGCCGCGCAAAGCGCCTGCGCGACGATCAGCGAGGCCAGCCCCAGCCCCGCCCTGCCCGGGCCGCGCCGCTGGCTCACCCGGCCCGGCCTTCGGCTGTGTCCACCGGCATGTCCTTCACTCCCGTCACCATGGCGCGGGGCAGGTTAACACCCGTGCGGCGGCTTTCCCAGATCACCGCGCCGATATGCAGCGCGACGCAGATCTCGGCCCAGGTCACCAGCGCCTCGTGCAGCGCCTCGACCCAGTCGACACCCCAATAGGCATTGGTGGTCATCATCCATCCGCTCAGCCCGATCAGCAGCATCGTGGCCAGCAGGTTGTAGATCATCAGCGCGCCAAGCGGCGTGTGTCCTGCATGGGGCCGCGTGTCGCCCCCGGCGATCTCGCGCAGCTGCTGCATCGCACCCGAGACGCTGGGCGGGAAACTGGCGAACCGGGCAAAGCGCGTGCCCACCAGCCCCCAGACCAGCCGCAGCCCGACCAGCGCGACCACGAAATAGCCGATCCAGTGATGCAGCGCCGATTCCGCGTCGGTGACAAAGGCGTTGAGCACGAAGGCCACCACCAGCAGCCAGTGAAAGCCGCGCACGGCGAAGTCCCAGACCCTGACCTTCTGCCGCGGGCGATCCGCGGCAGAGGTCCCGGCAGTGGCGGGCGTCCCGATCATTCGTCGCCGTCCTTGTCGCCGCCCTTGATGACGTTCATCTGGTCGTCCAGCCGCAGCTCGTAGCGTTTGCCGTCCTTGAGGGCGTAGACCTCGATCTCGCCATCCTCCATCTCGATCTTGCGCACGTCATAGCCCTCGGCGGTGAAGCGTTCGGTCAGCGCCGCGCGGGTCTGGTCATCGACCCCGTGGCCGGAAGAGGCAAAGGCGGCCCCGGTGGACGCGATCAGCGCGGCGGCGGCAAGGGTGGTGAAACGTGTCATATGTCGATCCTTTCGGTTGCTGTGGCCCGGCGGGGTGATCCGCTGCCGGGTGACACCGATCTGCCCCCGCACCCCGCCCCGCGCCATCGGCCCGCGGGGCCAGATCCGCTGTCTGCAACCAAGGTTTAGGCACCTGACCCCACGGGATTTGCCGCAAATCCGGGGAAAACTTTACGTTTCCTTTCCGTTCTGCTGTAACCGTCGGACCAGAGACAGCGGATTCGGATTGAGGGGGATTCCATGGCGGGATCGGTGAACAAGGTCATCCTGATCGGGAATCTCGGGCGCGACCCCGAGGTGCGTTCGTTCCAGAACGGCGGGAAGGTGTGCAACCTGCGCATCGCCACGTCCGAGAACTGGAAAGACCGCAGTACCGGCGAACGGCGCGAGCGCACGGAATGGCATTCCGTCGCCATCTTCTCGGAGCCGCTGATCCGCGTGGCCGAGCAGTTCCTGAAAAAGGGCTCGAAGGTCTATATCGAGGGCCAGCTTGAAACCCGCAAATGGCAGGACCAGTCCGGGCAGGACCGCTATTCGACCGAGGTGGTGCTGCGCCCCTACCGGTCGGAACTGACCATGCTCGACGGCCGTGGCGAAGGCGGCGGCGGCGGCAACTTCGGCGGCGGCGGTTCCGGTGGCGGCTATGACGACCGGGGCGGATACGACGACCGCGGCGGCTATGACGACCGCGGCCCCGCATCGGGCGGCGGCGGTGGCGGCGGGCGCTCGCCCTCGCGCGATCTGGACGACGAAATCCCGTTCTGAGCGGACGCCGCAGCACACTTTTAGGGCCGCATCGCGCGGCCCTTTTCATGTTGCCGGGCCGTGATCAGCCCCGCAGCCTCTCAACCGCCTCTGCCAGACCCATGGCCCCGGCGATCAGGGCGAAATCGTCATCCCCGACCTCGAACAGGCTGCGGCGGAAGGCCATGCCCCAATGCCGCGGATCGCGCACGAAGGCCAGCCGGTCCAGCATCGGGCGCACCGGCGCCTCGACCCCGTCCAGATAGTCGACATCCCGGCGCCAGGGATGGAACTGCGTCCCCTGCTCTGCCCTGTAAGCCTCGCCCTGCCGCACCTGTCCAAGCGCGACGAAGGCCTGCACCGGATCGGTGCCCTCCAGCGTTTCGCGCGGGGCGTAGTAGGTCAGGAAGTCGCCGGGCGAGAGGCGGCGCACCGGGCCTTCCTTCCCGTGGCCCAGCTGGCAGAATCCGCCATCGACACCCCGCAGCACATGCGCCCGCGCCGCGACGCCGATCCAGAACCGCGCCACCTCAGCGCGCCCGGAACAGCCCGCCGAGGATCCCGCGCACGATGCGCCGCCCGGTGGTGCCCTTCAGCTCCTTGATCACCGCCGTCTGGATGGCCGAGCCAAAGGTTTCCTCGCTTCGCCGTGTCGTGCGCGAGGTCGACCTTGTGACCCGCGTGCCGGAATAGCGCCGGGCAGACTGGTATTCGCGCTCGGCGGGGGGCAGCTCGTCTTCCTGTGCCTCGGCCGTCTCGGCGGCGGCGGCGGCCTTTTCGGCGCGCTCCTTCAGCATCTCGTAGGCCGAGACGCGGTCCACGGCCTTGTCGTATTTCCCCGCAACCGGCGATCCGGCGATCAGCGACTTGCGCAGATCCGCGTCGATCGGCCCGAGGCGCGAGGACGGCGGGCGGATCAGCGTCCGCTCCACCATTCCCGGCGCGCCCTTGCGTTCCAGAAAGGAGGTCACCGCCTCGCCGGTGCCGACCTCGCGGATCGCCTCCTCGGTCGAAAACCGGGGGTTGTCGCGATAGGTTTCGGCGGCCTGCCGCAGCTCCTTGCGGTCCTTGGCGGTAAAGGCGCGCAGGGCGTGCTGCACCCGGTTGCCAAGCTGGCCCAGGATATCCTCGGGCACATCCGCCGGGTTCTGCGAGCAGAAATAGACGCCCACGCCCTTGGACCGGATCAGCCGCGCCACCTGTTCGACCTTGTCCAGCAGCGCCTTGGGCGCGTCGTCGAACAGCAGATGCGCCTCGTCGAAGAAGAAGACGAGCCTGGGCTTTTCGGGGTCCCCCACCTCGGGGAGGGTCTCGAACAGCTCGGAGAGCAGCCAGAGCAGGAAGGTCGCATAGAGGCGCGGAGAGCCCATCAGCCGGTCGGCGGCGAGGATCGAGACCAGGCCCCGCCCGTCCGTGTCGGTGCGCATCAGGTCCGCCAGCTCCAGCGCCGGTTCACCGAATAGGTTCGTGCCGCCCTGGTTCTCCAGCACCAGCAACGCCCGCTGGATCGCCCCGATGGACTGCACCGAGACATTGCCATAGCGCAGCGACAGCGTCTCGCGGTTCTCGCCGACCCAGACCAGCAGCGCCTGCAGGTCCTTGAAGTCCAGCAGCGGCAGCCCCTCTTCGTCGGCGACGCGGAAGGCGATGTTCATGATCCCCTCCTGCGCCTCCGACAGCTCCAGCAGGCGCGACAGCAGCAGCGGCCCCATCTCGGACACCGTGGTGCGGATCGGATGGCCCTGTTCGCCGAAGAGGTCCCAGAAGATCACCGGAAAGGCCGCATAGGCGAAATCGTCAAAGCCGATCCTGGCGTTGCGCTCCATGAAGGGCTGGTGCAGCTTGCCGGTCTCGGACCCGGCCTGGCCAAGGCCGGACAGGTCGCCCTTGACGTCGGACAGAACGACCGGAACCCCGGCGGCCGAGAACCCTTCGGCCATGATCTGCAGCGTCACGGTCTTGCCCGTTCCGGTGGCGCCCGCGATCAGCCCGTGCCGGTTGGCATACCCAAGCGCAAGCCCCTGCTTCACGCCGTAATTCTCGCCACCGCCACCGATGAAGATTTTCCCGTCCAAGCGCCCGCCCCCGTGGTTCCGCAGATTGTTCCGAACCGAAAATACAACCTTAACCTATTCATGCCAGTATCATTTTGTCCGCTGCCGCATGTCCTCGTGGTGGCGGGCAGACTTCCTCCCTGTCAGACTGGCCGTGCCTTCGGGCACGGCTTTTTTTTCCACCCGGCGGGCGCATCGGGATGCTGTGGAAAAACCCCGGCATTCCCTGTTGACGCAGCGATTCAAACGCCGTAGCGTTCCGGCAAATACAAAGTCGGCCAGTCCGACGGGGAGCAAGAGCAAGAGAGGCCGCAAGGCCTCTTTTGCCGTTTTGGGCCCCCCGCAGCCAGCCGGAAATGGGCAGTTCACGCGCCGCACACCGCATTGTGCAATGGACCTGACATCCCTTCCGCGACATGGTAGAGCGCCGTAAACGACTGCCCGAAACGACAGCAGGATGACCATGACCCGTATTCTGACGATGATCCTTTCGCTTGCCCTGGCCGCCCCGCTGGCCGCGCAGACGACCGAGACCCCCGCAACGGACGAAACCGCCACGGAGCAGCCCGCCGCCACGGGCGAGCAGGCGCCCGAGAGCAACCTCGGCCTGTCGATGGCCGAGAGCGAGGATGGCGTCGGCCAGCCCTATGTGAAGGAAGAGATCGACGACTGGGCGCTGCAGTGCATCCGCACGGAAAACGGCGAGGATCCCTGCCAGCTCTACCAGCTGCTGAAGGACCAGGACGGCAATCCGGTGGCCGAGTTCAGCCTGTTCAAGGTCTCGGGCAGCAACCAGGCCGTGGCCGGTGCCACCATCGTCGTGCCGCTGGAAACCATGCTGACCGAGGACCTGATGATCGGCGTCGACGGTGCCAAGGGCAAGCGCTACCGTTTTTCCTTCTGCAACACCGTGGGCTGCTTTGCCCGGATCGGGCTGACCGAAGAGGATGTGAACGCCTTCAAGCGGGGCAACCTGGCAACGCTGACCATCGTGCCCTTCGCCGCACCCGACGTGAAGGTCCGGCTGAACCTGTCGCTCAAGGGCTTCACCAACGGCTACGCCCTGACGACCGAGGCGCCCAAGCAATAACCCGGGGCGCGCCCCGGACCGGAAACGCGAAACGCCGCCCCCGGGGGCGGCGTTTTTCGTTGTGCGGATTTCGTTGTGCGGGTTTCGTTCTGCGGGCGGCCCTGGGCGTCAGACCTTGCGCAGCGCCAGCACCGCGTTCAGCCCGCCAAAGGCAAAGGCATTGGACAGGACCACGTTGACCTTGGCCTCGCGCGCCGTGTTGGGCACCACGTCCAGCGCGCATTCCGGGTCCGGCTCTTCATAGCCGATGGTGGGGGCGATGACGCCGTCGCGCAGGGCCATGATGCAGGCCAGCAGCTCCACCGCGCCGGTGCCGCCGATCAGGTGGCCGTGCATCGACTTGGTGGACGAGATCATCAGATTGTCGGCATGCTGGCCAAAGGCATCGGCCACGGCGGCGCATTCCGTCTTGTCATTGGCGGCGGTGCCGGTGCCGTGGGCGTTGATATAGCCCACCTCCTCGGGGTTGATCCTGGCGTCCTGCATCGCGCCTGTAATCGCCCTGGCCGCGCCCTGTTTCGAGGGCATCACGATGTCGGATGCGTCCGAGGTCATGGCAAAGCCGATCACCTCGGCCAGGATCTCGGCGCCGCGCTTCTTGGCATGCTCCATCTCTTCGAAGACGAAGATGCCCGCGCCCTCGCCCTGGACCATGCCGTTGCGGTTCATCGAAAACGGGCGGCAGGCGTCCTTGGACATGACCCGCAGCCCTTCCCAGGCCTTGACCCCGCCAAAGCAGAGCATCGATTCAGACCCGCCGGTGACCATCGCCGGCGCCATGCCCGTGCGCACCATCTGAAAGGCCTGCGCCATCGCGTGGTTGGACGAGGAACAGGCCGTCGAGACGGTGAACGACGGGCCCTTGAGGTTGTATTCCATGCTGACGTGGCTGGCGGCCGCGTTGTTCATCAGCTTGGGCACGACGAAGGGATGAACCCGGTTCTTGCCCTCTTCGTAGACCGCGCGGTAATTGTCGTCCCAGGTCGAGACGCCGCCGCCCGCAGTGCCCAGCACCACCCCGGATTTCGAGGCAAGTTCGCCGATGAACTCAAGCCCCGACTGGGAAATCGCCTGCTGCGCCGCGAACAGGGTGAACTGGGTGAACCGGTCGTACAGCGCCATCTGCTGGCGGTTGAACTGGCCTTCGGCCTCGAACCCCTTCACCTGGCCGCCGATCTGGATCATCAGCCGCTCGACGTCGCGGAATTCCAGCTGCTCGATGCCGCAGCGGCCCTCGCGCATCGCCTCGCAGGTTTCGGCAACCGAATGGCCGAGCGCGTTGATCGTGCCCGCGCCCGTGATGACAACCCGTTTCACGCGTGTTGTTCCGCCACCAGCTTTTCGATGCCCGCGACAATGGTCGCAACGCTGGAAATGTCGAAATCGCTGTCCGAGGGCTCGTTGGCGTTGAACGGCACCTGGATGTCAAAGGCCTCTTCGATGGCAAAGATGCTCTCGACCAGGCCCAGGCTGTCGATGCCCAGGTCCTCGAGCGTGGAGTCCATCGTCACATCCGAAGGCTCCAGCACCGCCTGTTCGGCAATGATGCCTATCACCTTGTCCTTGACACTCATGACCTCGCCTCCCGTTACCCGGTTGCGGGTGATTTAGTCGTTCCCGCCGTCCTTGAAAACCGATTTCTTGAGGGCAGCGACATCGGCAAATAGTCGCGGCAGGCGGCGCAGCGCCTTGTAGCCCTCCAGGTGGGTTTCCATCTTTGTCGCCGGGTAGCCCAGGATGACGCGGCCCGCCGGCACCTTGGACAGGATCACGCTGGCCCCGCCGGCCACGACATTGTCGCCCACGGTGGTGTTGTCGGTGACGCCCACCTGCCCGCCGAGCACGACATTGTTACCGATCGTGGTGGACCCTGCGATGCCCACAAGCGCGGCGAACAGGCAGTCGCGCCCGACCACGACGTTGTGGGCGATGTGGCACAGGTTGTCGATCTTGCTGCCGTCCCCGATCCGGGTGGGCCGGATGGTGCCGCTGTCGACACAGGAATTTGCGCCGATCTCGACATCGTCGCCGATCAGCACCGAGCCGAGGGAGTGAATCCGGATCCAGCTTTGCGGCCGGGTGCCCGAACTGTCGCCCAGGGTCGCCCGGGCACGTTCCACGCCGGATTCCTCTTCGGTGACGAAGGACAGCCCGTCGAAGCCGATGGCCGCCCCCGGCTGCGCGATGAAGTTGCGCCCGATCCGGACCCGCGCGCCGATCCGCACGCCGGTGTGCAGCATCGCGCCCGGCCCGATCCGGGCGTCGGTGCCGACATGGGCCTGCGGGCCGATGACCGAACCGGCGCCGATCTTCACGCCCGCCGCGATGATGGTGAAGGGGCCGACCGAAACGCCCTCGCCCAGTTCCGCCGTCGGGTCGATGATGGCCGAGGGGTGGATGCCCGCCCCGTAGCCCTGCCCCGGGTCCAGCAGGCGGGTCAGGCCCGCCATCGCCAGGCGCGCGCGGGGCGCCACGATGGCCGCCTTGAGCCCGAGCGACTGCCAGTCGGCCCCGGCCCAGACCATGGCGGCCTGCGCCTGCCCCTGCGCCAGCCCGGCGGCATAGTCAGGCTTCATCGCCAGCGCCAGGTCCGAAGGACCGGCAGTTGCGGGTTCAGAGACGCCGCTGACCTCGATGGATCCGTCGCCAAGCGGCTCGGTCCCGAGTGCGGCTGCGATCTCGGCGATGCTGTGCGGCATGGGGCCTCCCGTCCGGTTACGGGTGCCTGCTTAGCTCTGTCCGACGCGCAGCGCCACCCCTGCCGCCTGCAGCGCGTCCCAGATCCGCGCATCGCGGCCATAGACGTCGCGGCGGAAGTTCATCCGCCCCTTCGCCTGGGTCACGGCGGTGCGATAGATCAGGTGTACCTGCACCGGCTCTTTCAGCCGGATCGTGGTTTCGCGCCCGGTGCGCAGCACGGATTGAAAGACCGACTGGGGATCGGACTCCTGCCGCGCCAGCAGGGCATAGGCGAAATCGAACGGATCGCTCAGCCGGATGCAGCCGTGCGAGAAATCGCGCTGCTCGCGGGCGAACAGGCTCTTGGACGGCGTGTCGTGCAGGTAGATGTTGTAGGGGTTCGGGAACATGAACTTCACCAGGCCAAGCGCGTTGCGCTCGGACGGGGGCTGTTTCAGGTTGAAGGGAAAGTTGCGCGCGTTATAGGCCGCGAAATTGACCGACCCGCGATCCACCACCTGCCCGCGCGCGTTGACCAGCCGCAGATGGCTGACGGCATAGGGATTGCGCTGCAGGACAGGCAGGTACTCCTTGGTCGCGATGGACCGGGGCACGTTCCAGGTGGGATTCACCACCATATGCTCCATCACGTCGGAAAACTCGGGGCTGCGGCGGTCGGGGTCGTTCTTGCCGATCACCGAGCGGGTTTCGAAACTCACCTTGTCGAAATCGACGATCTTGGCGGTGAAATCCGTCAGGTTGACCAGCACGTGGCGGTCGCCGCGCGGCCGGTTCAGCCAGCGCTCGCGCTCCATCGCGACGATGACCGATTTCAGCCGGTCCTCTTCCGAGACGTTGATTTCCTTCATCGTGCCGGAACCGGCCACGCCGTCCTCGGTCAGGCCGTGGTCGCGCTGGAATTCCTGCACCGCGGCCTGCATGCCGGCGTCATAGGTGACACCCACGTTGCGCGGCAGGTAGCCCATGGCGATCAGACGGTTGCGCAGGGCGATCACCGGAGCGCCCCGGTCACCCGGTTTCAGCGCAGTGGCGGGAACCTCGGGGCCCCAGCCGCCCGAGGCGATCTCGCGCTCCATGTCGAGCTTGGCGCGCAGCAGGCGGGTGTATTCGCTGGTCGTGGGGATCAGGCTGCGCAGGAAGGCGCGCGGATCGGCCGAGGCGATCCCGTTCATGTATTCCGACGTGTCGCGCAGCGGCACCACGCGCTTGATCTCGCTGTCGACCTTGCCCGGGGTCAGGATGCCGGTCTGGATATCGGTCGCATAGTCCAGGTAGGTGCGGGTCAGCTCGGCCTCCAGCAGACCCAGCTCACGTGGGGTATGGGCCCTGGCCATGCGGTCCAGCAGCGCGTCGG
Organism: Pseudooceanicola pacificus; assembly: GCF_009789075.1. Lineage (GTDB taxonomy): Bacteria > Pseudomonadota > Alphaproteobacteria > Rhodobacterales > Rhodobacteraceae > Pseudooceanicola > Pseudooceanicola pacificus. The sequence goes on along the minus strand of NZ_WNXQ01000002.1, from coordinate 334,369 downwards.
GGCGGTACTTGGCCTCGGGCAGACCGTGATCCCCGGCATTGCGCACGGCTTCGAGCAGGGCGGCGCGGCGCAGGCGGCTTGCCTCGTCGGCTCCGGTCCAGATCGGCGCATAATCCTGATGCCGGTAGAAGGCGGCCACCTCGCGATCGCGCGCAGCCGATTCCGCCACCGCCTGTTTGAACGCGGTCACCTGGGCGGCGACCGGCGCTGCGGGGACGGCGACCATGAAGGCGAGCAATGCAATCGCAGCACAACCGGGAATGGAAAATGGCTTGAATGGCATCCGGGCGGTTCCTCTCGGAGTCTTTTCGGGGCTGGACAGTGTCATCGCAACGGGAGAGCGACAATGTCCATAAGGTTAAGTTCTGGCGGCGAAAAAAGGTCCACAGGTGATGTAACGGAATAACTATTCGGCCGAAAATGGGGGAATTCCAGACCTCGCCGGCAAATTATTGCCGAGATCACGGTTTGGTGAAATTTGTAGGGAACTTCGCCTTGGTCACGCCTCGCGGATATGCAATGTTCCACGTGCATCTGGGGATGAGATGGCAGAGCTGCGTAACATCGCGGCAACAGGTACGGAACGGGACAGGCAGAATGACCGAATTTGGCTCGGCGAGCTTCTCGCGGCGCGCCCTTCTGGGTGCATTCGCAGCAACAGCGGTGGCAGCAGCCCCCTCTTACACCAAGGCGGCAGGCTTCCTGCGCGGCTCCGGTGATATCCGACGCATCAAGATGTACTCGGCGCGGACGGGCGAAAAGCTCGACATGATCTACTGGGTCGAGGGTGAATATATCCGCGACGCGGTGCACGAAGTGACCTACTTCATGCGCGACTGGCGCAACAACAAGGTCAAGAACATCGACACGCGGACGCTGGATATCCTGGCGGCCTCGCACAACCTCCTCGACGTGACGGAACCCTACATGCTCGTGTCCGGCTACCGCTCACCGGAAACCAACGCGATGCTGCGTTCGCGCTCGTCGGGCGTGGCGCGCAACTCGCTCCACATGAAGGGCCAGGCGGCCGACCTGCGGCTGCAGTCGCGCTCGGTCAGCCAGATGGCGCGGGCGGCCGCGGCCTGCCATGCGGGCGGCGTCGGGCGCTACACCCGGTCGGACTTCGTGCATATGGATTGCGGACCGGTGCGCAGCTGGGGCAGCTGATCGACGCGGCGGCCCTTCGGGGCCGTTTTCATGTCCGGGGCACGGCACGCCCCCGCCCCGATTGCGCCTTGTAACTCCTGCGGCGGACGGCAAAACTCGACCCGCCAGACAGTTGCGAGGGTCCTCACGTGTCGAACGATCCGCTTCTCCAGCCCTATCGGCTGAAACACCTGACGCTCAAGAACCGGATCATGACCACCAGTCACGAACCGGCCTATCCCGAGGACGGGATGCCCAAGGCGCGCTATCGCGCCTATCACGAGGAACGGGCCAAGGGCGGCGTCGCCCTGACCATGACCGCCGGGTCCGCCGTGGTGTCACGCGACAGCCCGCCAGCCTTCAACAATATCCTGGCCTATCGCGACGAGGTCGTGCCCTGGATCCGCGAGCTGACGGATGCCTGCCACGCCCACGGCTGCGCGGTGATGATCCAGCTCACCCATCTGGGCCGCCGCACCGGCTGGAACAAGGGCGACTGGCTGCCCTCCGTCTCTTCCGGGCCGGACCGGGAACCGGCGCACAAGGCCTTTCCCAAGGTGCTGGAAGACTGGGACATCGACCGCATCGTCACCGATTACGCCGACGCGGCCGAACGGATGCAGGCCGGCGGCATGGACGGGATCGAGCTGGAGGCCTACGGCCACCTGATGGATCAGTTCTGGTCCCCGCTGACCAATCGGATGGACGGCCCCTATGGCGCCGACACGCTGGACACCCGCCTGCGTTTCGCGATGGACGTGATCGCGGCCATACGACAGCGGACCGGGCCGGAGTTCATCCTGGGCCTGCGCTTCATCGGCGACGAGATGCAGGCCGGCGGCATCGACCGCGACACCGGGCTCGCCATCGCGCGCCGCCTGCGGGACACCGGCCAGGTCGATTTCCTCAACGTCATACGCGGCCGCATCCATACGGACCCGGCCCTGACCGAGGTGATCCCGATCCAGGGCATGAAAAGCGCCCCGCACCTCGATTTCGCCGGGGCGGTACGGGCGGAAACCGGGATGCCGACCTTTCACGCCGCGCGCATTCCCGACGTGGCCACCGCGCGCCATGCGGTCCAGTCCGGCCTGCTCGACATGGTGGGCATGACCCGCGCGCACATCGCCGACCCGCATATCGTGCGCAAGATCAGCGAGGGGCGCGAGCACGAGATCCGGCCCTGCGTCGGCGCGACCTACTGCCTTGACCGGATTTACGAGGGGGGCGAGGCGCTCTGCATCCACAACCCCTCCACCGGGCGCGAGCTGAGCCTGCCGCATGAGATCGCACGGGCCGCCACCCCCCTGCGCATGGTGGTGGTCGGCGCGGGCCCCGGCGGGCTGGAGGCTGCTCGCGTGGGCGGCGAACGCGGCCACCACGTCACCGTCTTGGAGGCGGCGGATGCGCCGGGCGGGCAGTTGCGGCTGGCCGCGCGCTCGCCCCGGCGGCGCGAGATGGTCTCGATCATCGACTGGCGGATGGCGCAATGCGCCGCGATGGGTGTCGAATTCCACTTCAACACCGTCGCCGAAGCTTCTGACATCAGGGAGCTTTCCCCCGACGTCGTGATCATCGCCACCGGCGGCCTGCCCGAAACCCGGCTGTTCGAGGACCGCACCGACCGCGCCCAGGTGATCAGCGCCTGGGACCTGCTGTCCGGTGACATCGCCCCCGGTGGCACCGTGCTGATCTATGACGAGGCCGGCGACCATGCCGCTCTGCAGGCGGCCGAACTGGCGATGCAGGCCGGCGCCAAGGTCGAGCTGATGACGCCCGACCGGGGGATCTCGCCCGATGTGATGGGCATGAATATCTCGCCCTATCTCAAGGCACTGCAGCAGGGCGACGTGACCTTCACCATCGCCCGCCGCCTGCTGGAGGTGACCCGCCAGGGCAACCGGCTGGAGGCGACGACCGGCACCGATTACGGCCCCGCGCGCTGGACCGGCACCTATGATCAGGTGGTGGTGAACTACGGCACCCGGCCCCTGGATGAGCTCTATTTCGACCTCCGCCCCGGCTCCAGAAACCTGGGCGCGGTGGATCACGACGCGCTGCTTGCCGGAACGCCGCAGCAGGTCCTGCGCAATCCGGACGGCCAGTACCGCCTGTTCCGCATCGGCGATGCGGTCAGCCAGCGCAACGTGCATGCCGCGATCCACGACGCCTTGCGGCTGGTGCGCGTGATCTGACCGGGCAGCTGACCCAGGGGCTGCGGCGCTTGTGATCCACGGGCGCGGGCTCTATGTCTGGCACCGCGGCAGGGGCGCCCTGCCCGCCCTTGGCCCGCGTGACGGGCGGCAGAACGGCAGGTGGCACCAGACCGATGGCAGACGATCCTCTCGACAGCATGTCCACCGGCCAGAAGGCCGGGCAATACGCGGTGAACCTGCTGCTGGAGGTGCCGATGCGCATCGCCCTGGCCCTGCCCTATCCCACCCGGGTGCGGCTGATCGGCTGGGTCGCCTCGCGCCTGGTGGCGCCGCTGGCGGGCTGGCGCGGGCGGGTGCGCGACAACCTCGCGCGGGTCTGGCCCGACATGCCCAAGGCCGAGGTCGAACGCCTGGTGCGCGAGGTGCCCGACAATGCGGGCCGCACGCTGATCGAGATCTATTCCGGCGACGATGTCCGCAAACGCCTGCCCGACTTCCCGCTGGAGGGCCCGGGCCTCGCGGCTTTCGAGGCAGAGGTCGCCGCCGGCCGTCCGATCATCTGCGTTTCGGGCCATTTCGGCAATTACACCATGTTCCGCGCCGCGATGGCGGTGAAATACGGTCAGATGGCCGCGCTCTACCGGCCGCTGAACAACGTCTATTTCAACCGGCATTACGTGGCGGCGATGCTGGACAACGCGACGCCGCTGTTCCCGCGCACCCGGCGCGGGCTGGCCGAGATGGTCAAGTTCCTGCGGCAGGGCAATATGGTGGCGATGCTGCACGACCAGCATTTCAGCACCGGCGCCACGCTGGAGTTCTTTGGTCACCCGGCGCAGACGGCGCTGTCCCCGGCGGAACTGGCGCTGAAATACGGCGCCGCGGTCTTTCCGATCTACAACATCCGCCAGCCCGACGGGCTGTCCTTCCGCATGGTGGTGGAGGAGGCGATCCCGCATTCCGACCCAGAGACCATGACCCAGGCGATGAACGACTCGCTGGAGGCGATGATCCGCCAGTATCCGGAACAGTGGTTGTGGATTCACCGGCGCTGGAAGGCAGCGGGCTGAGGCCTCAGCGCAGGCGGGCGGCGGCCTCGATCGCGCCGGGGCCCTTCTGCTGGATCAAGACCACGACAGGCTGTTCGCCCGGCACATCGGCGGCGATCTTCAGCGGCTTGGAAGTGTCCCATTCGGCCAGCGGCTTCCATTCGGTGACGATGTTGGAATAGGCCACCGTGCGGCCCGCATTCTCGCCCCGCAGGATTTCGACCGAGGCACTGGGCAGGTAACGCACGATCTGCACCACCAGCGGGCCGGAGAATGTGCGCAGGGCGCGGGCGTCGATCTGGATCCGTCCGTTTCCGGCACGCTGCAGCGCCAGCGCAACGCCCGGTTCGGTATCGCGGTGTTTCAGGATCAGGTCGGCCACATCCATCGGATGGGTGCCCACCACATCGTCCTGCCCCTGGATCACCATCTGCGGCGTATAGACCGACCGGCGCCCCGCGAAACGGGCATAGTTCTTTTGGCGGTGCGAAAAGGCGGGCGAGCCGAATTCGTCCTTCCAGCCGATGTAGTCCCAGTAATCCACGTGCAGCGCCAGGGCGATGACGTCGTCGCGCGCCGCCAGGGTGGACAGGAAGGCATCCGCCGGCGGGCAGGAGGAACAGCCCTGCGAGGTATAGAGTTCGACAACGATCGGACCGCGGTCCTCGGCCTGGGCCATCTGTGGCTGGAACGCGGCTCCGGCCAGAATAGTGGCAGTCAGGCAGGCTACGGCGCGGATCCGTGCGAACATCAAGAATTTCCCCGGCAGGTTTGGAGTGATGGAACGGGTCTAAGCCGATGGTCCTGTAATAACCAATCAAGGTTTCGGGAACTCTCGCGAGTGTGGTGATTCGGACCGGATGGGCCACAGGCGGCATCCGGGCGGGGCTGCACACGCGTATTTGTATGCAAATGTATGCAGAACGCGGTTTGCCCCCTTGATCAAGACGATGCGATGCGGCAGAAGCAGCATCAGCATTACCCCTGTTTCATTCGAGAGGGAGGCCACCCATGCCCATCACCGTCGGACAAGATACCGCCAAGACACGCAAGACACTGTCTGCTGGCGGCAAGACCATTGCCTATTATTCGATCCCCGCGGCCGAGGCCGCCGGACTCGGCGAATTTTCCAAACTGCCGGCCGCGCTGAAGGTCGTGCTGGAAAACATGCTGCGCTTCGAGGACGGCAAGACGGTCTCGGTCGACGACATCAAGGCGTTTTCCGACTGGGGCAAGAAGGGTGGCAAGAACCCGATCGAGATCGCCTATCGCCCGGCCCGCGTGCTGATGCAGGACTTCACCGGCGTGCCCGCCGTGGTCGACCTGGCCGCCATGCGTGACGGCATCAAGGGCCTGGGCGGCGACGTCCAGAAGATCAACCCGCTGAACCCCGTCGACCTGGTCATCGACCATTCGGTCATGATCGACGAATTCGGCAACCCCCGCGCCTTCCAGATGAACGTGGACCGCGAGTATGAGCGCAACGGCGAACGCTACCAGTTCCTGAAATGGGGCCAGGGCGCGTTCAACAACTTCCGCGTCGTGCCCCCGGGCACCGGCATCTGCCACCAGGTGAACCTGGAATATCTCGCCCAGACCGTCTGGACCGACGAGGACCAGAACGGCGAGACCGTCGCCTATCCCGATACGCTGGTCGGCACCGACAGCCACACCACCATGGTCAACGGCCTGGCCGTTCTGGGCTGGGGTGTCGGCGGGATCGAAGCCGAGGCCGCGATGCTGGGTCAGCCCGTGTCGATGCTGATCCCCGAGGTCGTCGGCTTCAAGCTGACCGGCTCGATGGTCGAGGGCACCACCGCCACCGACCTCGTGCTCAAGGTTGTCGAGATGCTGCGCAAGAAGGGCGTGGTGGGCAAGTTCGTCGAATTCTACGGCGAGGGGCTGGACCACCTGCCGCTGGCCGACCGCGCGACCATCGCCAACATGGCGCCGGAATACGGCGCGACCTGCGGCTTCTTCCCGATCGACCAGGAAACCCTGCGCTATCTGGAAAACACCGGCCGCGACAAGGACCGCATCGCCTTGGTCGAAGCCTATGCCAAGGAAAACGGGTTCTGGCGCGGCGCGGATTACGATCCGATCTACACCGACACCCTGAACCTGGACATGGGCACCGTCGTTCCCGCCGTCTCGGGCCCCAAGCGTCCGCAGGATCACACCCCGCTGACCTCGGCCGCCGACAGCTTCCTCAAGGTCGTGGCCGATTACCGCGGCATGGACATGAGCGACGCCGCGCAGGACATGGCTGACGAGGGCCCCGTGGCCACGATGGTCCGCGACCCGCGCAAGTCGGTCAAGGTCAAGGGCGAGGACTACGAGATCCGCGACGGGTCGGTCGTGATCGCCTCGATCACCTCCTGCACCAACACCTCGAACCCCTATGTGATGATCGGCGCCGGCCTGGTGGCGCGCAAGGCGCGCGCGCTTGGCATGAACCGCAAGCCCTGGGTCAAGACCTCGCTCGCCCCCGGCAGCCAGGTCGTGTCGCAGTACCTGGAGGCCGCCGGCCTGCAGGAGGACCTGGACGCCATCGGCTTCAACCTCGTGGGATATGGCTGCACCACCTGCATCGGCAACTCGGGCCCGATCCAGAAGGAGCTATCGGAAGCCATCGCCGAGGGCGACCTGATCGCCACCTCGGTGCTGTCGGGCAACCGCAACTTCGAAGGCCGGATCAGCCCCGACGTGCGGGCGAATTACCTCGCCTCGCCGCCGCTGGTCGTGGTCTATGCGCTGGCCGGTGACATGAACATCAACCTGACCACCGAACCGGTGGGCCAGGACAAGGACGGCAACGACGTCTTCCTGAAAGACCTCTGGCCGACCAATGCCGAAATCGCCGAACTGGTCGAGCGGACCGTGACGCGCGAGGCGTTCCAGTCGAAATATGCCGACGTCTTCAAGGGCGACGAGAAGTGGCAGGCGGTCGAAACCACCGACAGCGAGACCTACGACTGGCCGGCAACCTCGACCTATGTGCAGAACCCGCCGTATTTCCAGGGCATGTCCAAGGATGCGGGCGTGATCTCGGACATCGAGGGCGCCAAGGTTCTGGCGATCCTGGGCGACATGATCACCACCGACCACATCTCGCCCGCCGGTTCGTTCAAGGACACGACCCCTGCCGGCAAATACCTGATCGAACGCCAGGTGCCCGCGCGGGAGTTCAACTCCTACGGCTCGCGCCGCGGCAACCACGAGGTCATGATGCGCGGCACCTTCGCCAACATCCGCATCAAGAACGAGATGCTGGACGGGGTCGAGGGCGGCTACACTCTCGGGCCGGACGGCAAGCAGACCTCGATCTACGACGCCTCGATGGCCCATCAGGAGGCCGGCACCCCGCTGGTCATCTTCGGCGGTATCGAATACGGCGCCGGGTCGTCGCGTGACTGGGCGGCCAAGGGCACGGCCCTGCTGGGCGTCAAGGCGGTGATCGCGGAAAGCTTCGAGCGTATCCACCGGTCGAACCTGGTCGGCATGGGCGTCATCCCGTTCGAGTTCACCGGCGGCGACACCCGCAAATCGCTGGGCCTGAAAGGGGACGAGACCGTCTCGATCACCGGCCTGGAAGGCGATCTGAAACCGCTGAGCGAGGTGCCCTGCTCGATCACCTTTGGCGACGGGTCGACCAAAGAGATCATGCTGAAGTGCCGGATCGATACCTTGATCGAGAAGGAATATGTCGAAAACGGAGGCGTTCTGCACTACGTGCTGCGCGATCTGGCAAAAGCGAAGTAATTCCTTCGCACCTGCAGAAAAAGAGCCTTGCCGACACTGTTCGGCAAGGCTTTTTTCATTTCTGCAGTGCAGAAGGATCCAGAATGACCTCTTTCAGGACTATGTTCGCGACCATCGCCCTTGCCACCCTGCCCGTCCTGGCGCCGGACCTGGCCCATGCGGCCCAGGGCGACCCGCTGGTCGTCATCGCCGAACTGCCCGAGCTGACCGAACGCCAGGCCCAGGGGCAGGCGCTGTTCCAGGCCGAATGCGCCAGCTGTCACGGTGTGGCGGGCGCGGGCCGGATCGGTGTCGGCCCGCCGCTGGTGCATTCCCGCTACCGCCCGGCGCGGCAAAGCAATTTCTCGTTCCAGCTGGCCCTGACCAACGGCAAGTCACCCACGCTCTGGCGCTTTGGCGAGATGCCGGCCCGGCCGGATTTGAGCGAAACCCAGATCAAGGCGCTGATCGACTATATCCGCGCCGTGCAGCGCGCCAACGGCATCCGCTGAGCGCAGCCCCGCCCGGGGTCAGGCCCCCACCGACTGGCGGATCATGTCGCAGTAGATCGCCTCGATATCCGCCAGCGACAACCGGCCCTTGGCGCGGAACCAGGTGTTGATCCCAGTCAGCATCCCGATGATCGCAAGCGTCCCGATCCGCGCATCGGCCAGCCGGAACGCCCCTGCCGCGATCCCGGCGCGCAGGATCGACTCCAGCCGGTCCTCGTAGCGGCGGCGCAGCGTCTGGACCCGGGCGAAATTTTCCGGCGTCAGGTTGCGCAGCTCCATATAGGCGATGAAGACCTCGTCGGGCCGCTCGGCGTGATAGCGGATGTGGAAGCGGACAAAGGCCTCCAGCGCCGCCACCGGGCCGTCGGGCGAGTCGGCTCTGTCGCAGGCCGCCAGCAGGTCCGTCAGATGGCCCTCCATCAGCTCCAGCAGCAGGCTCTGCTTGTCCGCCGTGTGGTTGTAGAGCGCACCGACCTGCACGCCCACCTCGCCCGCGATCTGGCGCATCGAGACGGCGGCATAGCCGTGGCGCGCAAACAGACGGATCGCCGCGGCACGGATGCGCGGCGCGGTCTTCGCGGCATGGGATCCGGAGGTGCGGGCCATTCCCCGAAATTATCTGAACACCCGTTCATTGCAAAGCAGGCGCTTGCGGCCCCGCACCGGATGGGGCATTTCTGACACATGATCCTGCGAGCCCTCTCGATCCTGCTGCCGATTGCCGTGCTCGCCGCCTGCGCCGAGCTGCCGCGCCTTGACGACTCGATCGACGCCGCCGCGAAGGACGCCCGCTATCCCCGGCTCGCCTCGAAGGAAACCGTGCTGGCCCGGGCCGACGACGTGCAGATCCTGCCCGAGGATTTCACCGAACTGCAGGCCAAGGGCGAGGCGCTGAACGCCCGCGCCGCCACCCTGCCGCCCGAGCGGGACCAGACCACGCCGCAGGTCGACACCATCGAACGCACCGCCCTTCCGCCCGATGAAGACGCCGCGATGCGCGAACGGATCGAGCGCCTGAAAGCCCGGGCCGAGGCACTGCGGCAGCGCGGCACCGAAGGCTGAGCCCGCCGCGCCCGCTTCGCGTTGCAAGGTGCCCCGTAAGGCGCTAAGCCGCCGGGAGACACAGCCAAGCACGGAGATTGAGATGACGGAACCGCTGCGCCTGGGAATTGCAGGACTGGGAACGGTCGGCGTGGGGCTGGTGCGGATCATCCGCCGCCAGGCCGCGCTGCTGGAGGCCAGGACAGGGCGCCGGATCACCATCTCGGCCATTTCGGCGCGCACCCGCGACAAGGATCGCGGCGTGCCGCTGTCGGATTACGCCTGGGAGGACGATCCCGTCGCCCTCGCCCGCCGTGACGATGTGGATATCTTTGTCGAGCTGATGGGCGGCGCCGACGGCCCCGCCAAGGCCGCGACCGAGGCCGCGCTGAAATCCGGCAAGGACGTGGTCACCGCCAACAAGGCGATGCTGGCCGTCAACGGCCAGGCCCTGGCCGAACTGGCCGAGGCCCAGGGCCGCGTGATCCGGTTCGAAGCCGCCGTCGCCGGGGGTATCCCGGTGATCAAGGCCCTGACCGAAGGGCTGGCCGGGAACGAGATCAAGCGCGTGATGGGCGTGATGAACGGCACCTGCAACTATATCCTGACCCGGATGCAGAGCGCGGGCCTGCCCTATGACGTGGTCTTTGAAGAGGCGAACCAGCTTGGCTATCTGGAGGCCGACCCCGAGCTTGACGTCGGCGGCATCGACGCCGGGCACAAGCTGTCGCTGCTGGCCTCGATCGCCTTTGGCACCCGGGTCGCCTTTTCGGACATGGAGCTGGAAGGCATCGGCCGGATCACCATCGAGGACATCAAGCAGGCCGCCGACATGGGCTATCGCATCAAGCTGCTCGGCGTCAGCCGGATGACCGGGCGCGGGCTGGAACAGCGCATGTCGCCCTGCCTCGTGCCCGCATCCTCGGCCCTGGGCCAGCTGGAAGGCGGGACCAACATGGTGGTGTTGGAAGGCGACGCCGTGGGACAGATCGTGCTGCGGGGCGCGGGCGCGGGCGAAGGGCCGACCGCCTCGGCCGTGATCGCCGACATCTGCGATATTGCGCGCGGCTTCCGCCTGCCCGTCTTTGGCCGCCCCGCCAGCAGCCTGACCGACGCGACCGCCGCGGTTTCCGCGACGCCGGCGGCCTTTTATCTGCGCATGGCGCTGCAGGACAAGCCGGGCGCCCTGGCCAAGGTCGCCACCGTTCTGGGCGAGGCCGGCATCTCGATCAACCGCATGCGCCAGTACGACCATGACGAGACGCTGGCCCCCGTCCTGATCGTGACGCACCGCTGCGTGCGCGCCGATCTGGACCGGGCGATCACCGCGATGATGAAGACCGGCGTGGTCGAAGGCGACCCCGTCGCCCTGCGGATCGAGGAAGTCTGACCCGGCGCGCCCGGAGGGAGGAGACCCGATGACACCCCGCGCCCCCTTATCGCAACCGCTGGACCGGCCATCGGGCCGGTCCCGCCGCGCGGCATGGGGCTGGCCCGGGTCGGGTGTGATGGTCGGATCGCCGGCCCGGCCCGCCGCAAGGCGACTCTCGCGCTGCGGACTTTCGGCCCGGCGCCGGACGGCCCCCCGCGCATGAGCTATCTTGGCGTCGACTCCTCGCTCACCGGCCGCCGCTGGATCGGCCCCACGGTCGAAACCGAGCGCGCGGCCGAAGCCCTGGCCCAGGACACCGGGCTGGACCGTGCGGTCTGCCAGGTCCTCGCCCGCACCGGGGTCAGCGCGCAGGAGGCCGCCGCCTACCTCGCGCCCCAGCTGCGCGATCTGCTGCCCGACCCGCGCAGCCTGCGCGACATGGAAACCGCCGCCACCCGGTTCCTGCGCGCCGTGGCCGGGCGGGAGCGCATCGCGATCTTCGCCGATTACGACGTCGACGGCGGCACCTCTGCCGCCCTGCTGATCGACTGGCTGCGCCAGATGGGGCGTACCGCCACGCTCTACATTCCCGACCGGATCGACGAGGGCTATGGCCCCAATGTCCCGGCCATGCAGGAGCTGGGCGCGACTCATGACCTGATCGTCTGCGTCGATTGCGGCACCCTCAGCCATGAACCCGTGGCTGCGGCGGGCTGCGACGTGATGATCCTCGACCACCACCTGGGCGGCGAGACCCTGCCCGACTGCCTGGCCGTGGTGAACCCGAACCGGCAGGACGAGGATGGCGCGCTGGCCCATCTCTGCGCCGCCGCCGTGGTCTTCCTGATGCTGGTCGAGGCCAATCGCCAGCTGCGCGGCCAGGGCACCAAAGGGCCTAACCTGCTGGAAATGCTGGACCTTGTGGCGCTGGCCACCGTGGCCGATGTGGCCCCGCTGATCGGGGTGAACCGCGCCTTCGTCCGCCAGGGCCTCACGGTGATGGCGGGCCGCGCCCGGCCCGGGCTGGCCGCCCTGTCCGACGTCGCGCGCCTTGACTCCGAGCCGAGCGCCTATCACCTGGGCTATGTCCTGGGCCCCCGGGTCAACGCCGGCGGGCGCATCGGCAAGGCCGACCTCGGCGCGCGGATGCTTTCAACCGACGACCCGCACGAGGCGCGCGCCCTGGCCGACCGGCTGGACGAGCTGAACGCCGAACGCCGCGAGATCGAGGGCCAGGTCCGCTCCGCCGCCCTTGCCCAGGCCGAGGCGCGCGGGCTGGAGGCGCCGCTCGCCTGGGCCGCCGGCGAGGGCTGGCATCCGGGTGTTGTCGGCATCGTCGCCTCGCGTCTCAAGGAACAGGCCAACCGTCCCTCGGTCGTGATCGGCTTCGACGGCGACGAGGGCAAGGGATCCGGCCGTTCCGTCGCGGGCATCGACCTTGGCGCGGCCGTCCACCGGCTGGCCGCCGAGGGGCTGCTGGTCAAGGGCGGCGGGCACAAGATGGCCGCCGGACTGACGGTGATGCGCGACAAGCTGGAGGCCGCGATGGCCCGCCTGTCGGAACTGCTGGACCGTCAGGGCGCCGCGGCGGCGGGCCCTGCCGACCTGCGCATCGACGGCGTGCTGATGCCGGGCGCGGCGCAGGTCGAACTGGTCCGCCGGATCGAGGATGCCGGCCCCTTCGGCGCCAGCGCCCCTGCCCCGCGATTCGCCTTTCCCGACATGCGTATCCTCAACGCCCGCCGGGTCGGGGAGTCGCACCTCAAGGTCACCTTCGGCGACGGCCTTGGCGCCCGGATGGACGCGATTTCCTTCGGCGCCTTCGACGGCCCGCTGGGCCCGCGCCTGAGCGCCCATGACGGCGCCCGATTCCACCTTGCGGGCAAGCTGGACATCAACACCTGGGGCGGCCGTCAGAGCGTGCAACTGCGCCTCGACGATGCTGCCGAGGCGCACTGACCGGCCCCGCGCCCACCGCTCCGTCGGTCATTTCGGCGGCGTTCCGAAAATCTTCGGAAGCCGCAAAATTTCCCCTTGCGCACCCCCGGTGCTTTGCCTAGAAGACGCCTCACGCCAAGGCATGGCCCGTTCGTCTATCGGTTAGGACGCCAGGTTTTCAACCTGGAAAGAGGGGTTCGATTCCCCTACGGGCTGCCACTTTTCTCCGAAAAGTGAAAGTTTACTGGGACTTGAGTCGCAAAGCGCTTCACGGTTCCCGGGGCTTGGACCTCATCGCGCCTGACAGGCGTTTTCCGCGCAGTCGAAACCGGAATCCGCAATCCGCGCGCAGTCGACATCCTGGTGATGGCGCGCGGGTGAGTTGGAGTGGCGGAATGTGAGACACTGAAGCATCCAGGAAATGTCAGGCTGTTCAGGTCTCGAATTCTGTGGGATCGCCCAGTCAGAAAAGCTCGACTCCGTTTCCGGGGTTCGGCTTGTCAGGTGGAACTTCGGCCGGCTTGCTCGCCCCCACGGTCTTTAGAAGAACTTTCCCGTCGCTTGGTCTGAATTTGATCTGTCGGGCAGACGCGCCTCCAAGGCTCTTCCCGAGGCATGCAATGCTTTCTCGTGACAGGTATTCCAGAACAAAGGTTCCGTTAGCCTCCCCGATGTCACTGAGCCCGGAAATCATGCGCGCTCCTCCAAATACCTTGGCCTGCAAGCTGGATCGCACCGCGCCCATCCTGACCAGCGCGTTGATCAATAGCTCCATCGCGTTGATGCCCTCCATGTCACTGGCGCCGGATGTTGCTGCGGACCGGGCGACCAGGATGTGGTTCATACCTCCGACACGGGCATGCGGGTCCCACAAACATGTGGATACGCAGGAGCCAAGAATTGTCGACAGGATGCAATCCGGATCGCCGGACACGGCATACTGCCCCTGGGTGATCGCTACAGTACCCTTGTGAGTTGGAACGCGCGAGAATGTCACCCTGCGATCCTCTTCCCGGCACGTTGATCGGCGGCTGAGACAATCGCGTCAGCAATGCCGTTCAATGGCAACTGCTCATCCAGGGCATCGAGGTCGGCGGCAGCGCGTGGCATCCCGTAGACCACGCAGCTGGCTTCATCCTGGCCGATACAATATGCCCCAGCCGACCTGAGCTGCTTCATGCCTTCGGCGCCGTCCTTGCCGAGCCCCGTCAGGATGGTAGCAACAACTCGATCGGCAAATCCGACCGCGCTCTGAAACAGGACGTCGACGGAGGGACAATGGCCGTTTCGTTTCGGAGCATCAATTGCGACTGTGGAAAATCGACCCTTCTCGAAGTTGACGCCAGTATGCGCATGACCTCCGGGCGAGAGGTAGATATGCCCTGATTTCAACGGCATGCCATGTTCTGCAAGTTGGACGACCTGCGGCAGCAGGCCATTCAGGCGGATGGCAAAACTTTCCAGGTAGCTTTCGGGCATGTGCTGGGCCACGACAACGGGCGGGCAATCGGCAGGCAGTCCCCTGAGGACGATCTCGACCGCGGCCACGCCGCCGGTCGAGGAGCCGATGAGGATCGCATGTCGAGGGGGCCGGCCGCTCGGCACAGCGTCCCTGGCGAGTTTTCGAGTGCTTTCCGTCGGCAGTGGCGCGGGTTTCAGAACTCCGGCATTGGCGGCGGCGAAGACCCTGTCCGCAAGATCGCCAAGCGTCTCACGGGTGATGCCCATATTGGGCTTGGCAACGCAGTCAACCGCTCCCAGGGCGAGGGCCCGGATGGCCGCATCGCTGCCGTTCTGTGTCACGCTCGAGAACATGACGACCGGCATCGGGCGCAGGCGCATGATCCTTTCGAGAAAATCGAGTCCGCTCATACGGGGCATCTCGACATCCAGGACGACGACGTCCGGTTCCAGATTGCGGATTTGCTCGCGCGCGTCGTAGGCATCCTTCGCGATACCAACGACCCTGAGACGCGGGTCGCTTTCCAGGGCATGACCCAGCAACCGCTGAATCGCGTGCGAGTCATCGACAATCAGCACACGTTTGACACCGATGCCGGTCGGTCGTTTCAGTTCGCCAAACGTTCCCGGGCCGACAGGCATTCAGAATTCCTCCCAATTGTCGATTTCCTGCGCAGCGTGTGGTGCCAGGGCGAGCGCGCCTTTTGTGCCAGAACCGGAACGTCTGCCAGCAACCTTTTGGGCGACTGGACTCGGTGCAGTTTCAGAGACAGGTTCATCTGCCGAAACCGAGAAGCGTCCAACGGCCACGGACAACATCTGGGCCCGGTTGGAGAGTTCCTGGCTGGCGGAATTGGTCTCCTCGAACATCGCGGCATTCTGCTGTGTCGCATGCTCGATCTCGTTGACCGATGCATTCATCTGGCCAAGGCCATCGGATTGCTCGCGGGCAGCGCGCGCGATATCCGCGATATGTGTCGAAATGATGCTGATGGAATCGAAGATCTCTTTCAGCGCCTCGCCCGCCTGACTGACCAGTCCGACGCCCCGGCTGACGTGCTGATCCGACGCCAGGATCAACGCGTTGATCTCGGCAGCGGCGTTGGCACAACGCTGGGCAAGGGCCCTGACCTCGGTCGCAACGACGGCAAATCCGCGACCGGCCTCGCCGGCCCGCGCAGCCTCGACCCCGGCATTCAGGGCCAGCAGATTGGTCTGGAACGCGATGTCGTCGATGACGGAGATCACCTTGACCACCTCGCGCGATGACGCGGCAATGGCGGCCATCGCGGCCTCGGCCTCGTCCACGACCATTCCGCTCTTTTCGGCACGGCTCCGGGTCTGCGACACGATGCCGTCGGCCTGACCCGCGGCCTCGGCGGTGTTGGCGACATTGGCCGTCAATTCGTCCAGCCCGGTGGCTGTCTCCTGCAGGGTAATGGCCTGTCTCTCGGTGCGGACCGCCATCTCTTGCGCGGCGCGGCAAATCTCCGAGGTTTCGTGCTGCATGCCCCCGGTTTCGCGCGCGAAGTCCGACAGGGTCGCATCCAGGCTTTCCAGGGCGGCGTTGAAATCGCGTCGCAATTCCTCGTACCGGTCGTCGAACCGCTGGTCGAGGCGCAGTGACAGTTCGCCGTCCGACAGGTGGCGAAGGCCGACGCGCAAGGCCTCGACAACCGTGTCCTGGGCCTGCACCAGGTTCCGGTGCGTGGCCTCTGCCGCGTCGAGCGTCGCCTGAACTTCGGTCATATCGGAGCCGAGCATCAGGATACCGGAAACCTTTCGCGAACGGTCCCGGATCGGGTAAAATCCGCCCTGCACGCTGGCTGTCACCTCCGACTGCGGAGATTTGAGCCGGATCAAACCGCTGCGGGTCTCGCCCTTTTGCAGATGCTCGACGACGCGACCGCCGTTTTCCCCGTCCGTCATCGTGACCATGTTGGCAATGCGGATGGTTCCGGCTTCCCCTGCAACCACCTGGCGGAACAGAGCGTTGGACGAGACCAGCTGCCCGTCAAGATCGAATTCGGCCTTGAGCTGACCTGTCTCGATGGCATCGAGTATGGCGCCGGTCCGGCGTTCTTCCGTCACATCGCTCCATTCGATCACCATGCCTTCCCGATGGCCGTCGGCACCGGCAATCGGGTTGACGGTGATTGCCAGCCGCGCCTCGCCGAGGGGGATGTCCGTCCGGAACGGCAGGCTGGAGGGATCCGCCACCAGCGCGCGGATCCTCTCTGGCTGGCGATGGAAGACGTCCATCGACTTGCCGATCAGGTTTTCCGGATCGAAGTGACCGATCACGGATTCGAAATCCTTCTGGCGACGGCGCAACAGATCGGCGATGGCCTGGTTCATGTGCAGGATGCGAAAGTCCGTGTCCGTCATCATCAGGGCTGCCGAGGTGGCCTCGACCGCCCCGCTCTTGAATGTCGCGACACGGACGGTTTCGTGGGCATCGCGCAGGGTCTGGCGCAGTTGTACCAATGCAAGCGAGATGCGTCCCAGCCCGTCACGCCGCGGCGGCAGCGCCTCGTCATCGTCGAGCGTTCCGTCCCGTATGGATTCGGCCATCGCGACAAGCCGGTTTACCGTGGACGCGAAACGTGCGCTCAGCACCAGGCCCAGCACCGTGACGACAACAACGCTCACCAGACCAGCGAGTGTCGCCCGCGCCGCCAGAAACCGCCTTTCTTCGGACTCATGGGCGCTGGCCAGTCTGCTCGTCAGGACAAGCGTGCTGTCGCCAAATGCAAACGCCGTGCTCTGCGTCCCGGCATCGCCTGTCTGCAGGGCTGGGTCCGGTGCGCCCGTCGCGATGTCCAGAACCGCCCCTTCCAGAACGTCGCCAAAAAGCTGATCCATGCCGATCACACCGACAAGCACAGCCGCTGCGCCAGGGCCATCGGGCACCGGGGCCGCGACGGCAAGATGCGCCGGATCGCCGTTCCATACGACCGCGACCGGGGCCACGACATCGGTGGCCAGTGCCTGCATGCGGGCCTCCACCGCGTCCGAGACCTCCTCCCCCTGGGAGGAAATGGCTTTCCCGCCAAGGGAATAGAGTTGCAACGTTCCGTCGAAGCCCCAGGTCGCGGCAGGTATTTCCCGGGGCATTTCCCGCGCGCCGGCCAGCATGTCGGGCGGGACGGCGCCCGGCCCCGTAGCATGGCTCAGGGTCATCGTCAGCGCCGGCGACCTGGCGATCCGCGTGACCTCGGACAGGAACAACTCCGCCCGGGCCTCGGCCGCGGCAACCTGTGCCTTGTGGGTGCTGGCGAGTGCCACCACCACATCCTCGTGCAGCACCGCCCGGACCGCCGGCCATACCAGAAATCCCGTGCCAGCGACGGCGAGCGCCAGGCCGGAAAACAGCGCCAGGGGCAGTTTGAAGGCGATCGTGACGTTTCTTAGCATGAGCAATGTCCCAAGGCAGATCAGACGGCGGCCGGACAAGCGGCTGCGTCCGACCATCTGGCGCAGGGACAGTTGAAGATTGGTTTAAACCCTGACGGGCGTTGGCTAGAAATGTTCCTAACCGCTCAGAGCAGGCCGAGATCCAGCGCCCGCATCGCCGCGTGGGTCCGGTTGCGCGCCTCGAGCTTGCGGCACAGGGTCTTCACGTGCAGCTTGATCGTGACCTCCTTGAGGTCCAGGTCGCGCGCGATTTCCTTGTTCGACAGACCTTGCGAGATGCCACGCAGGACCTCGGTCTCGCGCCGGGTCAGAAGGTCGTCCTCGGGGCTCATCGAAAAGCCGTCGGGCAGGAAACGGTCGCCCTCCAGCAGCCGGCCGACGGCAGTGGCAAGCTCTTCCGGCGTCAGGGTTTTTGGCAGATAGCCGCGCAATCCGGCGTTCAGCGCCTCACGCGCGACCTCGACACCGGACACGCCGGACAGCAGCGCGACCGGCACCTCGCCCGCGCGCGCGACGATCTCGGATATCCCGGTCATCCCGTTGGCCCCGGGCATGCGGTAGTCGACCAGCACAAGATCGAAGCGCGCGCCCCCGTCCAGCAGGTCGCAGGCCTCGTCCACGCTTGCCACGGTGGCCACGTCGTGCCCGCCACGGTCGGAAAGATAGCCGGCGATCATCTCGCGCAGCAGCGCATGATCGTCGGCAAGCATCAAACTGGCCATGTCCAAGTCCAATTTCTTAACCCAGCCGGGACAATACATGACTCTGAAAAGAATGTCTTGGCGATTGCTGCCGCCGTACACGAGTCGGAAAGACTTTCACGCTAGCATCCTCTTGCGAAACCGATGTTTCGGTTCGCTAGGCAAATCAGCTGAATTGGAGGGAAAACTTGATCCGCACAGCTTCGGCCCCGGCCATTATTCTGGCGATTCTCTGCCTGGCCCTGCCCGGTTGGGCCGACCTGCCCCGCGCCAGCGGGCCGGTCATTCTGACAATTACTAAGAATGGTGAAGAAACTGCCGCGCTTGACAGGCAGGGCCTGGAAGGGCTGCCCGTCAGCGATTTCACCACCACCACGATCTGGACCGACGGCCCGCAGACCTTTCGCGGCGTGCGCCTCGCCGCGCTGCTGGAGCGGTTGGAGGTCCGCGACGGCACGTTGTCGCTGGTGGCGGCCAACGGCTATGCCATCCGCATCGCGGTGGCGGACATCCGCCCGGATGGCGCCCTGCTCGCCTATCAGCGCAACGGCGCGCCGATGTCGCTGCGGGACAAGGGGCCGCTGTGGCTGGTCTATCCCTATGATTCCGACCCGTCGTTCCGGACCGAGGTGAAATACGCCAATTCAATCTGGCAGCTCGACCAGATCGACATCATCCCCTAGCGGGGAGCATCCGCACCGCAAGGGATGACCGATGGGCCGCAACCGCGACATGCTGGGGCTGGAACGGCGCTCATCGAGGCTGGCCATCGTCTGGGCCCTCTCCGCGGTCTGCCTCGTCGTGATTGTCTTTCTGCTGACGGATGTGCGGGCAAAGCTGTCAGAGCTGCAGTCCTCGCCCTCGGACAATGTGCAGTGGACGCTCACCCAGCTGGAGGTGGAGTTCCTGGAATTCTCGGGCGCCGTGCAAAGGGCCGCCCTGTCGGGGATGCCGGACACCGCCGCCCTGGCCAGGGTGCGGCAACGCTATGACATCCTCTACAGTCGGCTCGATACGCTGGAGCGCAGCCCGCTTTACCGCAGCGTGCTGTTCGGCGACGGCATGGGTGCGGCCTTTGCGGAAACAGCCGGGACCCTGCGCGGGATGGTGCCGGCAATCGACGCCCCCGATACGGAGCTGGCCCGCGCGCTGCCCGCCATGCTGGCCGAGGTCGACCGGCTGAGACCCCAGGTGCGCAGCATCGCCACGATCGGCAACCAGCTGCTGTCCGCCCTCTCCCAGACCATGCGGCGCGACATGGCGGGCGTGCTGTCGCGGCTGGCGCTGGCCAGTTTCGGCCTGCTCGCCGGGCTCAGCCTGACGGTGATGATGTTCCGCCGCCTTGCCACGGTCAGCGAACGGCGCGCGCAGGAGGTGATGACCACCTCGGCGCGGCTGGAAACCATCGTCTCGACCTCGCAGGATGCGATCCTGGTGCTCGACCGGCGCGGGCGGATCGAGAATGCCAATGCTGCGGCGGGCAGCATGTTCGCGCGCCCCGCGGCCGCGCTTGCGGGTCAGGCCGTGGGCACGCTGCTGGCCTTTGACGGGCCTGAAATCCGGCGCGGGATCACCGGGCACGACCTGCATGTCGCGGCCCGCCGGGGCCTGCGCACCGGCCATCGTCTGGCGGGCCGCCTGCCGGACGGGCAGCGCTTTCCCGTTGAAATGTCGATGGGCGTCACCGACCGCGAGGGGGCTGAAATCTGCGTCTGCGTGATCCGCGACATCTCGCACCGCATCGCGGCCGAGGCGGAGTTGAAGGAGTCCCGCGATCGCGCCCTCGCCGGCGAACGGGCCAAGGCGCGCTTCCTGGGAATTGTCAGCCACGAGATGCGCACGCCGCTGAATGGCGTGCTCGGGACGATCGAGCTGATGGAGGACGATCCCGACCCGGCCAGCCTCGCCCGCTACCTGCCGATCCTCAGGGACTCGACCTCGATCCTGCTGGACCTGATCAATGACGTGCTCGACATCACGCGGATCGAGGGTGGCCGCCCCTCCGGCACGGTGGCCTTCGACCTCGACGCCCTGATCGCCTCGGTCCTGGCCGGAGAGGCCGGGCGCGCCCGCGCGCAGGGCAACCGGCTGGCGCGGCGGCCGGGCGAGCGCCCGGTTGGCGCGGTCCGGGGGGACGCCGTGCAGCTGCGGCAGGTCCTTGCCAATATCGTGTCGAATGCCGTCAAGTTCACCCGGAACGGCGAGGTCGAGGTCTCTGCCCGCCGGACCGGCGCAGAGACAGTCACGCTGCGGGTCGCCGACACCGGTATCGGCATCGCGCCCGGGGATCACGCGGCGGTGTTCGAGGATTTTGTCCGCCTCGACGCGGCCGTCACGCGCCAGATCCAGGGCACGGGGCTGGGCCTGGGCATTGCCCGGCGGCTGGTGCGCGGCATGGGCGGGGAGATCACCGTCGACGGATCCGAAGGGATCGGCAGCACCTTCACGGTGACCCTGCCCCTGCCCCAGGCGGTGATCGAACCGGCCAGGCCCGCGCCCGTGCCCGCGGCCGGAACCACGCCCGCGCTGAAGGTGCTGATCGCCGAGGACAACGCCACCAACCGCTTTATCCTGCGCAACATGCTGGAACGCGACGGCCACGGCGTGAGCGAGGCGCATGACGGAGAAGAGGTGGCGCGGATCGCGGCGGGCGAGGCCTTTGACCTGATCCTGATGGATGTCTCGATGCCGCGACGGGACGGACGCGACGCAACCCGTTGGATTCGCTCACATCCCGGGCCAAACGCCGCAACCCGCATCGTCGCCCTGACCGCACATATCGGCGAGGAGATCGCCGCCGAGCTGACCGAAGCCGGTGTCGACGACGTGGCGACCAAACCGCTGGGCCGCGACAGCCTGGGCCGCATCCTGGCCGAAGCGGCCGCCAGTGGCCGGCCCTCGGCGCATCCCGCCACCCCGGGCCGGGGCCGCGACAGCCCCGCCGGGGCGCCGGAATAATCCGCCCCGGCCGCCCGGCGCACTTGCCCCGCAGCGCGAGGGACATAACATCAGCGGATGCGTCCAGACGACATGCTGCACCCCCGGCCTGCCGGGCTCTACTGTCCCGCCGGCGATTTCCACATCGATCCGGTGCGCCCGGTCGCACGGGCGCTGATCACGCACGGCCATGCCGACCATGCGAGGTCGGGCCACGGCGCGGTGCTGGCCACGCGCCAGACGCTCGACATCATGGCGATCCGCTATGGCCAGGATTTCGCCGGGCAGACACAGGTGGCCGAGGGGCCGTTGCGCATCGGCGATGCCGAGGTCGCGTTCCATCCGGCGGGCCATGTGCTCGGCTCGGCCCAGATCGCGATCCGCACCGGGGGCCGCCGGTTCACGGTCTCGGGCGATTATTGCCGCCGGGCCAACCCGGCCTGCGCGCCCTTCGAACCCGTCCCCTGCGATGTCTTCGTGACCGAGGCGACCTTTGCCCTGCCCGTCTTCCACCATCCGGAGCCGGAGGGACAGATCGCGCGGCTGCTGGCCTCGGTCCAGGCCTTTCCGGAACGGGCGCATCTGGTTGGCGCCTATGCCCTGGGCAAGGCGCAGCGCCTGATCGCCCTGCTGCGCGCCGCCGGTTGGGAGGCGCCGATCTACATCCACGGCGCGCTGGAGCGGCTCTGCGCCTATCACATCGAACAGGGCGTGGACCTTGGCCCGTTGCGCCCCGCCACCGACGACGGCATGACCAAGGCGGATTTTGCGGGCCAGATCGTGATTGCCCCGCCTTCGGCCTTTGCCGCCACCTGGGCGCAGCGCTTCCCCGACCCGGTGATCTGCTTTGCCAGCGGCTGGATGCAGGTCCGCGCCCGCGCCCGGCAGCGCGGGGTCGAGCTGCCTCTGGTGATTTCGGACCATGTCGACTGGCCGGACCTGACCCGCACCATCGCCGAGCTGGACCCCGAACAGGTCTGGGTCACCCACGGCCGCGAAGAGGCGCTGATCCGCCATTGCACGCTGGAGGGGCGGACGGCCCGGCCCCTGAACCTGGTCGGCTACGAGGACGAGGCGGAGTAGATGCAGCATTTCGCCCGCCTGCTGGAATCGCTGGCCTTCACCCCCGCCCGCACGGGCAAGATCCGCCACCTCGTCACCCATTTCCGCAACCGGCCCGACCCGGAACGCGGCTACGCCCTGGCCGCGCTGACCGGCGATCTGGAGCTGCGCAAGGTCACCCCCTCGCTGTTGCGCGCTCTGGTGACCGAACGGGTGGATGCCGAGCTGTTCGGCTATTCCTACGATTTCGTGGGCGACCTGGCCGAAACCATTGCCCTGATCTGGCCCACCGGGGCCCCGCCCGAGGACCTGCCCCTGTCGCAGCTGGTGGGTGAACTGGAACAGGCGGGCAAGGCCGACCTGCCCGGCCTGATCGCCGCGCGGCTGGACCGGCTGGACCCGAGCGGGCGCCATGCCTATCTGAAGCTGGCGACCGGCGGGCTGCGCGTGGGGGTATCGGCCCGGCTGGCCCGCGCCGCACTGGCGGAATATGGCACCGTCCCCGCAACCGAGATCGAGGAACTGTGGCACGGGCTGACGCCGCCCTATGACAGCCTCTTTGCCTGGCTCGACGGGGGGGAAAAGCCGGTGTCGGCCGCCCATGCGCCGTTCCGCCCGGTGATGCTGTCGACCGGAACCGACCTGGACCAGCTGGGCGCGCTGGACCCTGCCGAATACGCCGCCGAATGGAAATGGGACGGCATCCGCGTGCAGGCCTCGGTCGATCGCGGGACGCGCCGGCTCTATTCGCGCACGGGCGAGGATATCTCGGCCAGTTTCCCCGACCTGCTCGACGCGCTGGAGTTCGAGGGCACATTGGATGGCGAGCTGCTGGTGCGGCGCGGGGCCGAGGTCGCCCCCTTTGGCGAATTGCAGAAGCGGCTGAACCGCAAGAGCGTCGGCAAGGGGCTGCTGCAAAGCCACCCGGCGGCGCTGCGGCTGTACGATGCGCTGCTGATCGAGGGCCGGGATTTGCGCGCCGACCCTTTCACCACGCGCCGCAAGGCGTTGGAAGGATTGCGGAACCGGTTCGACCCGGATCGGCTGGACCTGTCGCCGCTGCTGGCATTCGACACCTGGGACGACCTCGCCGCCCTGCGCGCCGATCCGCCCGATGCGGTGATCGAAGGGGTGATGATCAAGCGCAAGGACAGCCCCTATACCGCCGGGCGCGCCAAGGGGCCCTGGTTCAAGTGGAAGCGTGACCCGATGGTGGTGGACGCCGTGCTGATCTATGCCCAGCGGGGGCATGGCAAACGGTCGGGCTATTATTCGGATTTCACCTTTGCGCTCTGGGACGGCGACCAGCTGGTGCCCGTGGGCAAGGCCTATTTCGGCTTCACCGACGACGAGCTGAAATCGCTCGACCGCTTCGTGCGCAACAACACGGTGGAACGCTTCGGCCCCGTCCGGTCGGTGAAACCCGAACTGGTGCTGGAAATCGCATTCGAGGGGCTGAACCGCTCGCCCCGGCACAAGTCGGGCGTGGCCATGCGCTTTCCCCGCATCGCGCGGATCCGCAGCGACAAACCGGCGGCCGAGGCCGATCGGCTTGAAACCCTCAAGGCGCTGCTGCCGCCCGCGATCTGACCCTCAGACCAGCGCGCCGACCGCCGCCAGCGCCTCGATCCGGTCGCGATCGTAGCCCAGCAATTCCTCAAGGACGAAGTCGTTGTCCCGCCCGTAATCGGGGCTGGCCCGTTCCGGCGCGGCGGGGGTTTCCGACAGGATGAAGCGGCAGGCCTCGACGGTCGAGATCACGCCGTCCTGGCGCGGGATGTCGATGAAATGTTTCTGATGCCGGATCTGCGGATCGGCAAAGATGTCCTCGGACGAGGCGACGACATGGGCCGGCACGCCAACCGCCTGCAGCCGCGCCTCTACCGCGTCGGCCTCCTGGTTCAGGGTCCAGGCGTCGATGGCGGCCTCGATCCGGTCTTCGGCGGCCTTGCGCCCCTCCAGCGTGGCCAGCGCGGCGTCGGCGGCCATCTCGCCGCCCATTTCGGCGGCCAAGGCGGCCCATTCCGCATCGCTCCGGCACGAGATCGCGACCCAGCGGTCGTTGATGTCGTGCTTGATGCACATCGAGACATGGTTTGGCACGATCAGCGGATCGCGGTTGCCATTGGCCTTGGCGACAACGCCATTGACCTCGAAATCGGCAAAGGCCTCGGCCATGGACTGCATGCCGGTCTCGGCCTGGGCCACGTCCATCCAGCCGCCCTCGCCCGTCTTTTCGCGGTGATCCAGCGCGGCCAGCAGGGCGATCATGCCGAAACGCGGGCCGACGTAATCCGTATAGGGGCCATAGGGGCCGACCGGCAGCCCCTCGCGCGGGCCGACAAGGCCCTGATAGCCCGACATCGCCCCGCCGATATTGCCGAACCCCGCCATGCGCGACCAGGGCCCCACCTGCCCCATGAGCGAGGTGGACAGCATGATGATCGACGGGTTGCGCTGCTTGAGAACCTCGTAGCCCAGGCCCCAGCGTTCGATCTGGCCGGGGGCAAAGCTTTCGACCACCACATCGGCCCAGTCCACCAGGTCGAGGATGACCGCCTTGGCCTCCTCGGTCCCGAGGTCGAGCGAGAGGCCCAGCTTGCCGGTGTTGCAGTTCTCGAACTGGCCCGAGCGCATGAAATTCTGGACGCCCCCCGGGTAGGGCCCCAGCATCCGCGCGGTTTCCACCCGTTTCGAGCTTTCGACCCGCACCACCGTGGCGCCGAAATCGGCCAGGTTGCGGCCGATCATCGGGCCGGCGACAACCCAGGCGAGGTCCAGCACCTTGATCCCCTCGAGCGGCCGGCCCGCAGCACCGGACGGCACCGGCGCGGGTTTCGCCTCGCCCAGCCAGTCGCGGCGGATGGCCTCGCCCTGCGCGCCGATCTCCGGCGCCGCGCCCAGGTCGGCAAAGGCGCCGTCCAGGTAGCGGGCAAAGGGGCCGGGCTGATGCAGCACGCGGTTGCCATGCGGCACCTCGCGGAAAAAGTCGCGCGCGGCCTCGTGGTGGCTTTCCAGCAGGTCCTTGACCGTGGTGACCGGGGCCATCAGCAGTTTGTATTTCAGCGCGATGTCCACCGCGTCGTTCTTCATCTTGGGGTTCAGGAATTTCGCGACCGCCTGGCGGCAGCGCTCCATATCCTCTTCCTCGATCTCGTCATTGGCGATGGCGTCGGGAATGGTCGGCCAGTCCCATTTCGCGAATTCCTCCACCCCCTCGGCGCCCATGTCGATCAGCGCCTCGAACAGCTTGTTGGTAAAGCGCCCGGTCGCCGGACCCATTGCCAGGTGCATCTCGACCAGGCCGTCCTGCACTTCCCACTTGCTCTTGCCGGTGCGCGCGCCCGATCCGGACAGATCGGGGTTCTTCTTGAAGCTCGCCACCGACTTGCGCAGCGTGTAATTCGCATGGCCCACGGCACCCGCCAGCGTCATCGACAGGGTGGACTGCGTGGCCGAGGTCTGGGCCGACACCTCGACCCGCTGGCCGCGCCCGGTCTTCTTGCGGGCGAAATAGGCCACCAGCGCCCCGCCCACGGCATCCACTGCCGCATGGTGATAGGCCTGAGGCACGGAAATGCGATAGGGCCGGTCGGCCACCGCAGCGACGGGCAGAAGCGGACCGCCGGCGGCCCAGATCGTCAGCTCGCTGTCATGATAGCCAGCTTTGGGACCGTCGACACCGAAGGGGGTGATGATGGCATGGATCAACGCGGGGTTGATTTCGGCCATCCGCGCGGCATCCAGCAGCGGTTTTTCGCCCGGGTTGCCGGATTCCACCAGCACATCCGCCGCCGCGACCAGCTTTTCGAAGGTTTCCATATCCGCCGGTACGGTGAGGTCCAGCGCGATGGACCGCCGCCCCGCGCCATAGGCCGCCCAGAACAGCGAAGCGCCCGAGGGATCGAACGGCGCCTGCCGGCGGCTGTCCGTACCGTCGCGGGTTTCCACCTGCACCACGTCGGCACCCAGCTGGGCAAAGACACGCCCCGCGATGGCCCCGCGGAAATCCGTCAGGTCGAGAACCTTGAGATGCGACAGGTATCCGGCTGGCTGCTCGGTCATTTCGGCGATCCTCCCTAGATATGCACGGCCAGGGTGGGGGCCCTCCTCCCCCGCCTCGGTTGGCGCATATTTTCGACTTTCCGGTCGGTAGGCAATAGGTCCCGCCGGAAAAGCCACATTTGCGGCGGACAGTGACGAGGGCCTTGCCGACAGGCCCCCGCCGCGCCGCAAAGAGGACGCTGTCAGCCCGCCTCGGCGGTCATTGTCGTGTCGCCGCGCCCGGTCGAAACCCAGAGGCTCAGCCCCTCGGCCCCGGTCACGGCGTTGAGCGCGGCAGGCGTGCCATCGAACATCGGGCTGGTCCCGCGATAGGCGAAGTGCCGGAGCGGACGCCCCAGCTGTCGCGCGGCGAGATGCGCCAGCCGTGTCGCCTGCAGCGGACCATGCACGATGAGGCCGGGATAGCCCTCCTCCTCGATGCAGTAGCTGCGGTCATAGTGGATCCGGTGCCCGTTGAAGGTGACGGCGGAATAGCGGAACAGCAGGACCGGATCGAACGCCACGGCCTCGGTGATCTCGGGCTCGGGCATCCGGGGGCCAAGCGGCGTATCGCCCAGCACGGTCGGCGAGACCTCGCGATAGACGATGTCCTGCCGTTCGGTGGCGACCGGGCCACGGGGGCCGGTGACATCATGCCGGACGGTGGCAAAGACCAGCGTGCCCGAGCGCCCTGTCTTGAGCGTCACATCCTCGACCCGGGCCACCAGGGCCACGGTGTCGCCGGTGCGGATATCGCCCCGGAACTCCAGCGCGCCCCCGGCCCACATGCGGCGCGGCAGCGGCACCGGGGGAAGGAAGCCGCCCCGCGCCGCGTGCCCGTCGGGGCCGAGCCCGGAATGAGCCGTCTCGGGCATGGTCAGGCACCAGTGGAACAGCTGCGGCAGCGGCGCGTCCCCGGCGGGCGGCGCCAGGTCGAGCGTGACGCAGAACTGCGCGGCCAGGGTCGGGGTGACCGTCACCTCGCGCCGTTGCTCGGACCCGATCCAGCCTTTCAGGTGGTCGATGTCGATCCCGCTCATCCCAGATCCTCCGCATGTTCGTCTATGGCCGGCACCCGGGCGCCGATCCGGGTCTGCCCGTCCACCGTGACCGCCGGCGCCGGTATCCGTACGGGGCCGTGCGGCGTATCCACCACGGCACGGCGCAGTTCCGGGTGACGGGCCAGCCCCGCCATGTCGTTCAGCTCGCCAAAGGCGATCTGCGCCGCGCTCAGCCGCGCGATCAGCGCCGCGCCCTCCAGCGCGGCAAAGGCCCCGGCCACCGCAGCATCCGTATCCGCACGGTTGCGCACCCGCTCGACATTGGAGGCAAAGCGCGGGTCTTCCAGCAGCTCGGGCCGCCCAAGTACCTGCCGGCAGAGCACGCTCCATTCACGCTCGGACTGGATCGAGATCAGCACCTGCCGCCCGTCCGCCGTGGCAAAGACCCCGTAGGGCGCGATGGAGGGATGGGCAAGGCCGACACGTTTCGGCGTCTTGCCGCCCTCGTGGTTCAGCAGGGGCACGGCCATCCAGTCGGCGATCACGTCGAACATCGACAGGCGAATGTCGGCCCCCTGCCCCGTCCGCCCGCGCTGGATCAGCGCCTCCAGCACCGCCGCATGGGCTGTCGCGCCGGTCGAGATGTCGACCACCGAAATCCCCACGCGCGACGGTTCTTCCGGCCCGCCGGTGATCGCGCAGAGCCCGCTTTCCGCCTGGATCAGCAGGTCATAGGCCTTGCGCCCGGCCAGAGGGCCGGTGTCGTTGAACCCGGCGATGGAGCAGCAGATCAGGCCGGGATAGCTGCTGCGCAGCCGCTTGATGCCAAAGCCAAGACGCGAGAGCGCGCCGGGCTTCAGGTTCTGCACCAGAACATCGGCCCCGGCGATCAGCCGCTCCAGCCGTTCGCGCGCGACTGCCTGTGTCAGGTCCAGCGCGACGGATTCTTTGCCCCGGTTGAGCCAGACAAAATAGCTCGACTGCCCGCCCGGCACCGCGTCGTCATAGCCCCGGGCGAAATCGCCTTCGGGCCGTTCGACCTTGATCACCCGCGCCCCGGCATCCGCCAGCCGTGCGGTACAGAATGGCGCGGCGACCGCCTGTTCGATGGCGACAACCGTGATCCCGTCCAGCGGCCCCATCAGAACGACCTCGGCAGGCCCAGCACGTGTTCGGCCACGTGGCTGAGGATCAGGTTGGTCGAAATCGGCGCCACGCGATACAGCCGCGTTTCGCGGAACTTGCGTTCCACGTCGTATTCCTCGGCAAAGCCGAAACCGCCGTGCGTCTGGATGCAGGTATCCGCCGCCTTCCACGAGGCATCGGCCGCCAGCATCTTGGCCATGTTCGCCTCGGTCCCGCAGGGCTGGCCGGTCTCGAACAGGCGCGCGGCCTCCTTCACCATCAGTTCGGCCGCCCGCATCTGCACATAGCATTCGGCAATCGGGAACTGGATGCCCTGGTTCTGCCCGATTGGCCGGCCAAAGACGACACGTTCGCTGGCGTATGCCTTCATCTTCTCGATGAACCATTTCGCGTCACCGATACATTCCGCCGCGATCAGGATCCGCTCGGCATTCATGCCCGACAGGATGTAGCGAAAGCCCTTGCCCTCTTCGCCGATCAGGTTCTCGGCCGGGACCTTGAGGTTGTCGAAAAAGACCTCGGTGGCGGAATGGTTCATCATCGCGCGCAGCGGCTTGATCGTCAGCCCGTTGCCCAGGGCCTCGCGCATGTCGACAAGGAAGACCGAGATGCCGTCATGGCGCTTGTCCACCTTGTCGCGCGCCGTGGTGCGGGCCAGCAGCAGCATCAGGTCGGAATGCTCGGCCCGGCTGGTCCAGACCTTCTGCCCGTTGATCACGTAATGATCGCCCTCGCGCCGGGCAAAGGTCTTGATCGAGGTGGTGTCGGTCCCGCTGGTCGGCTCGGTCACGCCAAAGGCCTGCAGGCGCAGCGCGCCGCTGGCGATGCCGGGCAGGTACTTCTGCTTCTGCGCCTCGTTCCCGTGCCGCAGCAGCGCGCCCATGATATACATCTGCGCATGGCAGGCCCCGCCGTTGCAGCCCGACGCCTGCACCTCTTCCAGGATCGCGGCGGCGGCGCTGAGCGGCAGGCCCGATCCGCCGTACTCTTCGGGAATCAGCGCGGCGAGGAACCCGGCCCTGGTCAGCGCCTCGACAAATTCGGTGGGATAGGTCTGGCTGCGGTCCAGCTTGCGCCAGTATTCCCCGGGATATTCGGAGCAGAGCGCGCGGACAGCGTCGCGGATGGCCGAAATCTCTTCGGCGTTCTCGGTGTCGGTCATGATGCCTCCTCGGTTGCGGCAATCCTAGCCGCGCGCAGAGAGAGAGGGAAAAACCTTGTGGCGCTTTCAGATATGCCATTTCGGCATATCGCCGTCGGCATCGCCGGGCAGCGCCACATGCGGCCAGAGGCCCGTTGCCGCCAGCCGCGTCACCTCGGCGCGGATCTCGGCGGCCACGGCCCGGGTCGCGCCGCTCAGCGGCCGGTCGTCGGGCGTGGCCAGCATCAGGGTGCGGGTGATCCCGGGCCGCTCCAGCGGGGTGGCGCGCAGCCGCCCCTCGCGCAGGTCGCGAAAGACCGAGACACGGGGCAGGATCGTGGCGCCAAAACCCCGGCGCACCAGGTCGATCTGCGCCGCAAGCGCGTCCGTCTCGACCACCGGGGCGATGGCGATCCCCTGCCGGGCGGCAACCATGTCGATCAGGATGCGCAGCCCGTGCACCGGGTTCGGCAGGATCAGCCGCAGCGCCGCCGCCTCTTCCAGCGTCGCGGTGTCCCGCGCCGGCGCATCCGGCGGCTCAACAAGGAACAGATTTTCAACGAGAAGCGGCGAAGTCCGGATGCCGGCAAGTGCCTTGCCGGTGTCATAGATCACGCCCAGATCCAGCGTGCCGCTCTGCAGCCAGCCCTGGACGTGGCCGCTGTAGCCCGTCACCGCGCGCAGCTTGACCTCGGGCCATTGCCGCGCACAGCTCTCGATGACCGGGGCGATCAGAACCTCGGCGACAGTGGTCGGGGTGCCAAAGGCGACCTCGCCCGCCGGAAAGTTGCGGCGCGCGGCCTCGTCCCTGAGCGCGGCGAGATCCCTGAGGACGACGCGGGCGTGATCCAGGATGCGCTGCCCGTCCGCCGTCAGTTCGACGCCGCGCCCGTGGCGGCGAAACAGCGTCACGCCCAGGTCGCCCTCCAGCCGCGCGATCTGCCGCGACAGGGCCGGCTGGACGATGTTCAGCCGCCCCGCCGCCAGGCTGATGCTGCCGGTTTCCGCGATCACCACAAATGCGTTGAGCGATTTCAGGTCCATCTCATCCCCGCCATGCCATTGCAGCATATCGCCGCCTGAGAATGCGGGCAATCGCGGGCCGGGCTTTTCCCCGGGGGGCCGACGCGCTATCCCAAGCAGGGCAGCCTTGCCGTCAGGAAGCGGAGTCGAGACGATGAAAGATACCGAAACCACGCGACACGCCGGCGCGCTGCTGGTCGAATGCCTTGCCGCCCAGGGGGTGGAACGGGTGTTCTCGATCCCCGGCGAAAGCTTCCTCGCCGCGCTCGACGGGCTGCACGACAGCGCGATCCGCGTCGTCACCGCCCGGCAGGAGGGCGGCGCCGCGATGATGGCCGAGGCGACCGGCAAGATGACCGGCAAGCCCGGCGTCGCCTTTGTCACCCGCGGGCCGGGGGCGACCAATGCCTCTTCCGGCGTGCATGTGGCATTTCAGGATTCGACACCGATGATCCTGTTTGTCGGCGACGTGGCCTCGGACCAGCGCGACCGCGAGGCGTTCCAGGAGGTCGATTTCCACCAGATGTTCGGCCCGCTGGCCAAATGGGCCGCGCGGATCGACCGGGCCGACCGGATCCCGGAATATGTCAGCCGTGCCTTCCACGTCGCGCAGTCCGGCCGCCCCGGCCCTGTTGTGCTGGCCCTGCCCGAGGACATGCTGTCTTCGACCGGCGTCACGGGCGTTGCGGCAGCCCCGGCGGTCATCGCCTCGGGCAAGGCGGCGGGAGACGACATCGCCGCCATACTCGACCGTCTGCAATCGGCAGAAAGCCCGGTCTGCATCGTCGGCGGCGGCGGCTGGTCGGGCGAGGCCGCCGAGGCCCTTGGCCGCCTGGCGCTGGCGCTGGACATGCCGGTTGGCGCCTCCTTCCGCTGCCAGGATTACCTCGACAACCGGCACCCGGCCTATGCGGGCGACGTGGGCATCGGGATCAATCCGGCCCTGGCGCAGCGCGTGCGCGAGGCCGATGTGATCCTGGCCCTGGGCGCACGGCTGGGCGAGATGACGACCTCGGGCTACACGCTCCTGTCCTCTCCCCAGCCGGATCAGGCGCTGATCCATGTGCATGGCGATCCCAACGAGCATGGCCGCGTCTACCGCCCCGAAATCGCGGTGACCGCCCGCCCCGGCCCGCTGGCCCTGCAACTGGCCGACGCCGCCGAGGCACGCGGCGCCGTTGCCGCAACCCCACGCTGCGCGGCGGCCCGCGCCGCCTATACCGCATGGCAACAGCCCGAGAGCACGCCCCGCGCGATCCGGATGGAACATGTGGTGAGCCACATGAACGAGGTGCTTGGCGATGATGCGGTTGTCACCAACGGCGCCGGGAATTACGCCGGCTGGGTGCACCGCTACTACCGCTATCGCGGCTGGCGCACGCAGCTGGCGCCAACCTCGGGCTCGATGGGCTATGGCCTGCCCGCCGCTATCGCCGCCAAGCTGGAGCGCCCTGAAAGCGATGTGATCTGCATGGCCGGGGACGGCTGTTTCCAGATGGTCAGCCAGGAATTCGGCACCGCCTGCGCCGAAGGGGCGAATGTGATCGTCATCCTTTGCGACAACGGGATGTACGGCACGATCCGGATGCACCAGCAAAAGCATTATCCCCGCCGCCCCTCGGGCACCGCGCTGAAGAACCCGGATTTCGCCGCTCTGGCCCGGGCGCATGGCGGGCTGGGGCTGACGGTCGAGACCGACGCCGATTTCGCCCCCGCCCTGGCCGAGGCCCGCGCGGCAGGCGTGCCCGCGATCCTGCACCTGAAGCTGGACCCCAGGGCGCTGTCGACGAAACTGGTGCTGGAGGACTGAGCGCCACCGCTCTGGCGACGGGCCGTGCCGGACCGAGGACCGGCGCCGCCCCGGTCCGTGCCGCGCGCCGTGCCGCTGCAAGCGATCGCTTCGCTTCGCGCTTGGACTCCGCGGCTCGACGGCTCGGCCCCGACGGGCCGGATCGCTGTGTCTGTCGTGCG
The DNA here is from genome assembly GCF_009789075.1 of Pseudooceanicola pacificus. Classification (GTDB taxonomy): domain Bacteria; phylum Pseudomonadota; class Alphaproteobacteria; order Rhodobacterales; family Rhodobacteraceae; genus Pseudooceanicola; species Pseudooceanicola pacificus. The sequence continues at coordinate 301,510 of NZ_WNXQ01000002.1, read as the reverse complement.
ATGCGGGGGCCTGCCACAGCCCCCCCAAGAGCGCCCTAAAGCGCCACCCCTTCCCGGCCCGCGAGGTCGGTGAAGAACTGCCACGCCACCCGCCCCGAGCGGGAGCCGCGCGTGGCCTGCCATTCGATCGCCTCGGCCCGCAGCCGGTCCTCGGGGACCGAAACGCCATAGGCCGCGCAATAGCCCGCGATCATCCGCAGATATTCGTCCTGATCGCAGGGGTGGAAGCCCAGCCACAGCCCGAAACGGTCCGACAGGGACACCTTTTCCTCCACCGCCTCGCCCGGGTTGATCGCCGATGAGCGCTCGTTCTCGATCATGTCGCGGGGCATCAGGTGGCGGCGGTTCGAGGTGGCGTAGAACAGCACATTTTCGGGCCGCCCGGCGATGCCGCCATCCAGCACGGCCTTGAGCGACTTGTAATGCTCGTCGTCATGGCTGAACGACAGGTCATCGCAGAACAGCAGGAAGCGTTCGTCCGACCCGCCCAGCAGATGCATCAGGCGCGAGACGCTTGGCAGATCCTCGCGCTGCAGCTCGACGATCTTGAGCGGATGGCCCTGGCGGATCACCTCGGCATGGATCGCCTTGACCAGGCTCGACTTGCCCATCCCGCGCGAGCCCCAGAGCAGGGCATTGTTCGCGGGCAGCCCCCGGGCGAACTGCAGCGTATTGGCCAGCAGCGTGTCGCGGGAACGGTCGATGCCCACCAGCAGCTGCAGCGCCACGCGCGAGACCTTGGCCACCGGCTCCAGCCTCTCGGGGTCGACATGCCAGACAAAGGCATCGGCGGTCGAGAAATCCGGCGCGTCCAGCGGCGCGGGCGACATGCGTTCCAGCGCGGCGGCTATGCGGTCCAGCGGGTCGGTCATGGGTCCTTCTTGTCCGTGTCCGTATCCTCGTCGGCATCGAATTCGGCCATCAGGGGATCCTCGGCCTCGTCCTCGGCGGCCTCGTCCTCATCCTCGTCGAAATAGCCTTCCTCGCGCAGCCGCTCGTCGCGCTTGCGCTCGACCCGGCGGACCAGGAAGATCGAGATCTCGTAAAGCCCGTAGACCACGGTGAAGAGGATCACCTGGGTGATCACGTCGGGCGGCGTCACCAGAGCGGCGAGCACCAGGATGCCGACCACGGCGTATTTGCGCACATTGCCCAGCCCCTCGGCGCTGACCAGCCCGGCCTTGCCCATCAGGGTCAGCAGCACCGGCAGCTGAAAGCAGAGGCCGAAGGCCACGATGAACTTGATCGTCAGCGACAGGTATTCCTGCGCCGAGCCCTGGAAGGCGATGCCGGCGATGCCGCTGCCCTCAATCCCTTCCTCGCCCAGCACCGAACCCGGTTGCTGGAAGCCCAGGAAGAAGTCGAAGGCCAGCGGGGTCACGACGTAAAAGGCGAAGGCCGCGCCAAGCGCGAACATCAGGGGCGAGGAGATCAGGAAAGGCAGGAACGCCCCCTTCTCGGATTTGTAGAGCCCCGGCGCCACGAAGCGCCACATCTGCAGCGCGATATAGGGAAAGCTGAGGCACAGCCCGCCCAGCAGAGAGATCGAGATCGCGACAAAGAACCCTTCCTGCAGCTTGATCAGGATCAGGCCGCAGTCGCCGGTCTGTCCGCGCGCCGACATGGCGTCGCAAAGCGGCTGGGTCAGGAAGTTGAAGATCGGGTTCCAGACGGTGAAACAGATCACCATGCCGATGATGAACGCCACCACGGAATGGATCAGTCGCGTCCTGAGTTCGGCAAGATGCTCGATCAGGGGGGCGGAGCTGTCTTCCAGCTCGTCGGCCTCGCTCATGTAGTGCTGTCTCCGGCGGCGGCCTTTTGCGGTTCGGCAGGCGTTTCCGCAGGTGTCTCGGCGGGGGCCGCGGCCTCCCGTGCGACACGCTCGGCCTCTTCAGCCTCGGCCGCCTTGCGCTTGGCGGCGCGCTCGGCCGTGGCTGCATGAATTTTCTTGGCGGCCTCGGCGCGGTCCTCGGCCAGCCCGGCGGTGGCGCTGCCCGGCTCCCATTTCTTGAAGTCGGTCGCCTCTTTCAGCTTGTCGAGGCCCAGCTTCTTGGGGTTCGCGATGTCACGCAGGGATTTCGAGACATCCTTGACGCCGCTCTCGTCGGCGGCATCTTCCATCGCGCGGCTGAATTCCCGCGCCATCGCACGTGCCTTACCCACGAACCGCCCCGCATTGCGGAACAGGACGGGCAGGTCTTTTGGCCCCACCACGATCAGCGCAACGATGCCGATCAGCAGCAGTTCCGTCCAGCCGAGGTCGAACATGGCCCGGGGCCCCTTCCCTCGTCCGGCTTACGCCTTGTCTTTCTCGCCCACGGGGGTCACGTCGCGGTCATCCTCTTTCGAGGCGTCCTCGAGTTCCTTGGTCCCGTCGCTCACGCCGCGTTTGAAGGCGGTGATGCCTTTGCCGACCTCGCCCATCAACGACGAGATCTTGCCGCGCCCGAAAAGGACCAGCACGACCACCGCGATCAGCAGCAGGCCGGGAAGACCGATGTTGTTCAGCATGGGTTGCACTCCCTGAGTAAGGCCCGCCTCCCCGGCCGGGCCAGAATGTCCGCAGATATCTAATCCCTTGCCCCGGGGGATGAAAGGACCAATTGGTCACTTTTACCGTATTTGACCGGGCCGGTGCAGGATGCCGCAGCGATTGGCGGCGGATCGGGCATGCGCGCGGGACCGGGCCGGGCGCGCCGGGCGGCCGTATCGGGCCGGGAGCGGGATGCCCGCTGGGCGCGAGGTCCCGGCGCGGGGGCCGGGACACCGAAGGTCTTGCGCGGGGTCCCGGCGCGGGGGCCGGGACACGGCAGGTCTTGCGCGGGGTCCCGGCGCGGGGGCCGGGACCCCGGGCGTTGCAAGATCAGGCGAGCATCACCATCGGGTTTTCGAGGTTGTCGACGATGGCCTTCAGCAGCTCGGCGCCAAGGGCCCCGTCGATGACCCGGTGATCCACCGACAGCGTGACCGACATGATCGCCGCCGCCGTGACCTCTCCGTCATCGCCGATCACGGGTTTCTTCACCCCGGAACCAACCGCCAGGATCGCCCCGTGCGGCGGGTTGATCACCGCATCGAAATTGTCGACCCCGAACATCCCCAGGTTCGAGATGGCAAAGCTGCCGCCCTGGTATTCGTGCGGCGCAAGCTTGCGGTCGCGCGCCCGGGTGGCGAGGTCCTTCATCTCTTTCGACAGCGCCGAAAGCGATTTCATCTCGGCATCCTTCAGCACCGGCGTGAACAGCCCGCCCTCGATGGCCACGGCCACCGCGACATCCGAAGGCGTCAGTTCCAGCACCCGGTCACCGGCCCAGACGGCATTCGCCTTGGGCACGGATTGCAGGGCCAGGGCACAGGCCTTGATGATGAAATCGTTCACCGACAGCTTCACGCCCCGGCTTTCCAGCTGCTTGTTCAGCTTGCCCCGGAAGGCCAGCAGCGCGTCGAGCTTGATGTCGCGGCGCAGGTAGAAATGCGGGATGGTCTGCTTGGCCTCGGTCAGACGGGCGGCGATGGTCTTGCGCATCCCGTCCAGCTTGACCTCGGTATAGTCGCGATCCGCGTACATCTTGAGCACGGTTTCCGTCGACGGCCCGGTGCCCATGGCGGCCGGAGCGGCAGCGGGCGCGGCCTTGGCGTCGGATGTCGGCGCCTGGGCCGCAGCGGCGGCCGCGGCGGGCTTGGCGCTTTCCACGTCGGCGCGCACGATGCGGCCGTGCGGGCCCGACCCCTTGACCCCGGACAGGTCGATCCCCTTGTCCGCCGCAATCCGGCGGGCCAGAGGCGAGGCAAAAACCCGCTTGCCATCCGCACCCTTCGGCGCGGGCGGCGCCTTGGTGTCGGAGTGTGCAACCGGGTCCTTGGCCGGGGCAGCTTGCGCCCCTTTCGGCGCGGGCGTTTGCCCAGCAGTTCCATCGGCTTGCGGCGCGCTCTTCGCGTCACCGCCCGAGGTCGCGCCAATGTCGTCGGCGCTTTCGCCCTCTTCCAGCAGCACGGCGATCGGGGCGTTCACCTTCACGCCCTCGGTCCCCTCGCTCACCAGGATCTTGCCGATCACACCCTCGTCCACGGCTTCGAATTCCATCGTCGCCTTGTCCGTTTCGATCTCGGCCAGCAGGTCGCCGGAGGAGACGGTGTCGCCCTCCTTGACCAGCCATTTCGCCAGCGTGCCTTCCTCCATCGTCGGAGACAGTGCGGGCATCAGGATTTCCGTCGGCATCGCTCGGCTCCTTACCTGTAGGTCACTTTGCGGACCGCCTCGATCACCTCGTCGGTGGTCACCAGCGCCAGCTTTTCAAGGTTCGCCGCATAGGGCATCGGCACGTCCTTGCCTGCGCAGTTGATCACCGGCGCGTCCAGATAGTCGAAGGCGCGTTCCATGATCGTCGCGGACAGGTGGTTGCCGATGGAGCCCACGGGGAAGCCCTCCTCGACGGTCACGCAGCGGTTGGTCTTCATGACCGAGGTCAGCAGCGTGTCATAGTCGATCGGCCGCAGGGTCCTCAGGTCGATCACCTCGGCCTCGATCCCGTCTTCGGCCAGCTTTTCAGCGGCTTGCAGGGCGTATTGCATCCCGATGCCAAAGCTGACGATGGTCACGTCCGTGCCCTCGCGCCAGATCCGGGCCTTGCCGAAGGGAACGGTGAAATCGTCCAGCACCGGCACGTCGAACGAGCGCCCGTAAAGGATCTCGTTTTCGAGGAAGACCACCGGGTTGGGATCGCGGATCGCGCTTTTCAGCAGGCCCTTGGCGTCCGAGGCCGAATAGGGCATCGCCACCTTCAGGCCGGGGATCATCGAATACCACGCGGCATAGTCCTGGCTGTGCTGCGCGCCCACCCGGGCGGCAGCGCCGTTGGGCCCGCGAAAGACCATCGGCGCCCCCATCTGCCCGCCCGACATATAGAGCGTCTTGGCAGCAGAGTTGATAATATGGTCAATGGCTTGCATGGCGAAGTTGAAGGTCATGAACTCGACGATCGGCCGCAGCCCACCAAAGGCCGCGCCAACCGCGATCCCGGCAAAGCCATGTTCGGTGATCGGCGTGTCGATCACGCGCTTGTCGCCGAATTCATCCAGCAGGCCCTGGCTGACCTTGTAGGCGCCCTGGTACTCGGCCACCTCCTCGCCCATCAGATAGACGTTCGGGTCGCGGCGCATCTCTTCGGCCATCGCGTCCCGCAGCGCCTCGCGCACGGTCTGCGACTTCAATTCGGTGCCCTCGGGCCAATCCGGCTCGGGCGCCTTGGTCTGCACCAGCCCCGGCCCCGTTTCGGCGGCGTCCGGCGCCTTCGCCTCGGCCGGCACCTTTGCCGGCGCTTCGGCCGGGGCAGCGTCAGCGGCGGTATCGCCGATGTCGTCGGCGCTTTCGCCCTCTTCCAGCAGCACGGCGATCAGGGCGTTCACCTTCACGCCCTCGGTCCCCTCGCTCACCAGGATCTTGCCGATCACACCCTCGTCCACGGCTTCGAATTCCATCGTCGCCTTGTCGGTCTCGATCTCGGCCAGGATATCGCCGGAGGAGACGGTATCCCCCTCCTTCACCAGCCATTTCGCCAGCGTGCCCTCTTCCATCGTCGGGCTCAGGGCGGGCATCAGAATTTCGGTCGGCATTGGCTCCCCTCCCTTATGCGTCTTGTTCGACGGCGGCACCCTGCGGGATGTCGCTGGCGTAGATATCGGTCCACAGCTCCTCGAGCGCGGGCTCGGGGCTTTCCTTGGCAAAATCGGCGGACTTGTTCACGATGTCCTTGATCTCCTTGTCGATGGCCTTCAGGTCATCTTCCGACGCATGCCCGCCCGAGACCAGCAGCTCGCGCACATGCTCGATGGCGTCCTTCTCCTCGCGCATCTTCTGCACCTCCTCGCGGGTCCGGTATTTCGCCGGGTCCGACATGGAGTGGCCGCGATAGCGGTAGGTCTTGATTTCCAGGATGTACGGCCCCTTGCCCGCGCGGCAATGCGCGACGGCCTTGTCGCCTGCCTCCTTCACCGCCAGCACATCCATGCCGTCGACCATCTCGCCGGGAATGCCGAAGGGGGCGCCGCGGGTGTAGATCTCGTCGGTCGAGGTCGACCGCTTCTGCGAGGTGCCCATGGCGTACTGGTTGTTCTCGATCACGAAGATCACCGGCAGCTTCCACAGCGCGGACATGTTGAACGCCTCGTAGACCTGACCCTGGTTTGCGGCCCCGTCGCCGAAATAGGCGAAAGTCACGCGGTCATTGCCCAGGTACCGGTCGGCAAAGGCCAGCCCGGCGCCGATCGGCACCTGCGCGCCCACGATGCCGTGGCCCCCGTAGAAGTTCTTCTCCTTCGAGAACATGTGCATCGAGCCGCCCTTGCCCCGGGAGTAGCCCCCCTCGCGCCCGGTCAGCTCGGCCATCACGCCGTTCGGCTCCATCCCGCAGGCCAGCATATGGCCGTGGTCGCGGTACGAGGTGACGCGCTTGTCGCCTTCTCCGGCCGCGGCCTCCAGCCCGACCACAACGGCCTCCTGGCCGATGTAGAGATGGCAGAAGCCACCGATCAGGCCCATGCCGTAAAGCTGCCCGGCCTTCTCCTCGAAGCGGCGGATCAACAGCATGTCCTTGTAATATTGCTTGAGCTCGTCAGCCGAAACGTTCGGCGCCTTGGCTGTCTTGCGTGTCGCCATGACGGTGCATCTCCTCCGCAGCGGATAGTTTAACGTTGAACTATTTCTTACAGGATTCGGTTTCGCCTTGCGAGAGAGAATTTGACGCGGGGTGAACTGAGCGCTTCCCCCCGCTTCCTCTGGCCATAAATATCCCCGCCGGAGGCGTCGCGCCGGAAGGCCACCCCTTGCGGGTGGAATTCCGGCGCGACCTCCCCCGCGACGCCGCAGGCGGCGCAACCCAAGGCCGGCGACCCGGCCATGAATAACGCAAACCCCGCGTCTTTCGGACACCCCGCCAGCAGCCCTGTGACACGCACCTGAAACCAAGACCGCCCCCCCGAACCACCTCCCGCGCCGGGATCCCGACCGGTGCGGGGCCAGCCCGCCCGGTTCTTTCCGGCGACCTCATAGGCAAGACAACCGAACCAGGGTATGGTCGCACCCGGCGACAGCGCCCGACCGGCCATCCCGGCGGGGGGCTCGGGGCACCTGCCCCGCCGCCCCGGCTGCCGTAGAGGCGCGGACGCCTTTATCTCTGGCCTTTTCTGCGGATGCAGTATAGGCGAGCCGCGATCCCTTCAGAGAGGCCCCCATGGACCTGCGCAACATTGCTATCATCGCCCACGTCGACCACGGCAAGACCACGCTTGTGGACGAGCTGCTCAAGCAGTCCGGCGCCTTCCGGGCCAACCAGGCCGTGGCCGAACGGGCAATGGACAGCAACGACCTGGAACGCGAGCGCGGGATCACCATCCTGGCCAAATGTACCTCGGTCGAATTCAAGGGCACGCGGATCAACATCGTCGACACCCCCGGCCACGCCGATTTCGGCGGCGAGGTGGAGCGGATCCTGTCGATGGTCGACGGCGTGGTGCTGCTGGTGGATGCCGCCGAAGGCCCGATGCCTCAGACCAAATTCGTGACCTCCAAGGCGCTGGCGCTCGGCCTGCGGCCCATCGTGGTGCTGAACAAGGTCGACAAGCCGGATGCCGAACCCGACCGCGCGCTCGACGAATGTTTCGACCTTTTCGCCAACCTCGGCGCCGATGACGACCAGCTGGATTTCCCGCATATGTACGCCTCGGGCCGGGCCGGCTGGGCGGATGCGGAACTGGACGGACCGCGCAAGAACCTCGACGCGCTCTTCGCGCTGATCGTGAACCACGTGCCCGCGCCCAAGCAGCAGAAGAAGCAGGACGACGACTTCCGCATGCTGGCCACCACCTTGGGCGCCGACCCCTTTGTCGGGCGCATCCTGACCGGGCGGATCGAGACCGGGCGCATCAAGGTCGGCCAGACGGTGCAGGCGATCAGCCGCATCGGCCAGAAAATCGAACAGTTCCGCGTCACCAAGGTGCGCGCCTTCCGCGGCCTGATGCAGCAGGATATCGAAGAGGGCCAGGCCGGCGACATCGTCAGCATCGCGGGCATGACCAAGGCGACCGTGGCCGACACGCTCTGCGCCCTGGCGGTGGAAGAGCCGCTGGAAGCGCAGCCGATCGACCCGCCGACCATCACCGTGACCTTCGGCATCAACGACAGCCCGCTGGCCGGGCGCGACGGCAAGAAGGTCCAGTCGCGCGTGATCCGCGAGCGCCTGATGAAAGAGGCCGAGACCAACGTCGCGATCAAGATCAAGGACACCCCCGGCGGCGAGGCCTTCGAGGTGTCGGGCCGTGGCGAACTGCAGATGGGCGTCCTGATCGAGAACATGCGCCGCGAGGGGTTCGAACTGTCGATCTCGCGCCCGCAGGTGATCATGCGCGACAATGACGGCACCACCGAGGAGCCGGTCGAGGAAGTCACCATCGACGTCGACGACGAATACACCGGCGCCGTGATCGAAAAGATCACCGGCCCCCGCAAGGGCGACCTGGTCGAAATGAAACCCGCCGGTGCCGGCAAGACCCGCATCGTGGCCCATGTGCCCTCGCGCGGGCTGATCGGCTATCACGGCGAATTCCTGACCGACACCCGCGGCACCGGCGTGCTGAACCGCGTGTTCCACGGCTGGACCCCGCATCGCGGCCCGATCGACGGGCGCCGCGCAGGCGTACTGATCTCGATGGAGAACGGCGAAGCGGTGGCCTATGCCCTGTGGAACCTGGAAGAGCGCGGCAAGATGTTCCTGGGCGCGCAGGCCCCGGTCTACACCGGCATGATCATCGGCGAGCATTCGCGCGAGAACGACCTGGAAGTGAACCCGCTCAAGGGCAAGAAGCTGACCAACGTCCGCGCCTCGGGCACCGACGAGGCCGTGCGCCTGACCACGCCGGTGACGCTCTCGCTGGAAGAGGCGATCGCCTATATCAACGATGACGAGCTGGTCGAGGTCACCCCCAGTGCCATCCGCCTGCGCAAGCGGCACCTGGACCCGCACGAGCGCAAGCGCGCCTCGCGCGCAGGTTGATCGCGGCCCCGTAACCGGCCCGTAACCGGCAGACATCCCGAAAAGGGCGCGGCTGACACGGCCGCGCCCTTTTTGCTGTCCGGTCCCGCGGCCAACAGGATTTTGCCCGTTTGGCGGCCCGGCGGTTTCCCGCCTAAACTCCTGTATACAAGGGGTTACGCCGGGAATTGCCCCGGCTTTGGACAGTGAATTTCCAAATTCCGAACGATTGTCGCCACTTTCCACTTGCAGGTTGAACGATGAAAGGCCGCCGGGATCCGCCTTCCGTCAAGAGGGGCCCCCGGGCAAGGCCGGTGCAGAGGTAAGAGGTAGAGCATGGATATCATCGTGGGACTGGGCGAAGCCGTCCGATCCGCCATTCTGGCCGGTGCCGGGTTGCTCAAGGCCGAACATGTGCCGGGGCTGGTCGTGGTCGCGATCCTCGGCCTGCTGGCCGGAACGCTGGTGCATCTCTACCATCGCGCCCGCATCAACCGCCGCGCGCTGAGCATGCTGCACGACCTGGTGTCCGAGGCCGGCGACGGCGCCGGGCTGGCCGATCAGATCGCCGTCATCAACCGCCAGATGGTCGACCGCGAGAAATACGGCAACCCCGCCGAACGCTCCATCGGCGCGGCCTGGCGCGAATACCGCGAGACGCTGATCCAGACCGACGAAGACGGCACCAAGGTGCTGCGCAACTCGGTCCGCCCCGCCAGCATCTTCAACGTCGAGGACCTGGGCTTCGGCCCCGGCTTCTACCGCATGATGCCCTCGCTCTTTGTCTCGGGCGGGCTGTTCCTGACCTTCCTGGGCCTGATCGCCGCGCTTGACGACATGGGATCGTCGATGGTGGGCGAAGGCACGGCGGCGCTGACCAGCCTGCTGACCGTCGCCTCGGCCAAGTTCATCATGTCGCTGACCGGGCTGGGATCCTCCATCGTCTTCTCGATCTTCCTGCGGCGCTGGATGGATGGCATCCAGTCCGCCACCGGTGCCCTGTCACGCGACCTGGAACGCCGCCTGAGCTATGTCAGCCTCGAAGATCTGGCCGTGCGCCAGCTGGCCCAGTCCCGCGCCCAGATGGACGAGATGCGCCGCATCGGCACCGAGCTGGTGACCCAGCTGGCCAATCCCCTGCGCGATGAATTGCCCGAGCGGATTTCCACCGCCATCGCCGGCGCGATGGAGCCGGTCGCCAGCGCCATCCGCCAGCAGTCGACCTCGGGGCTGGAGGGGCTGGTGGACGGCATGTCCTCGCAGCTTTCTGGCAGCGTGGCCGAGGCGCTTGGCCGCGCCGGGGACCGTTTCGACAAGGCGGGCGACCGCATCGGGCTGCTGGTCAAGCAGCTGGCCCTGCAGTCGGGCCGCATGGGCGCGGGCATGGAAGAGGCCGTCGGCCAGATGACCCGCGCCATGATGGAGCTGCAGACCCAGCTGTCCACCAGCGCCGAGACCGCCAGCAACACGATGACCGCCGGGGCCGACCGGATGCTGGAGGCCATGAACGAAACGCTCGACGGCATCCGCGTGAACACCGGCAAGGGCGCCCGTGCCCTGGCCATCGCCGCCAGCGAGATGCGCACCGCCGCCGCCTCGATCCGCTCGGAAATGGAAAGCGCCGCGCAGGCCGGATCCGAAGCCGCGGCGCAGCGTCTGAGCCTTGCGTCCGGCGATGCCGAAAGCGCCATCCATGACGCGGGCCGCCGCATGGTCGAAACCTTTGGCGAGACCAGCGCGGAACTTGCCCGCATGGGCCAGGCGATGACCGGAACCGTGGGGACCGAGATCGTCGGCCGCCTGGAATCGCTGGGCAAGCAGATCGAAGAGGTCCTGGCCGGGATCGACCAGAGCGCCGAGGGCTTCCGCGAGATTGCGGGCAGCGTGCGTGACAGCGCCGGCCAGGTGGACCGCGCCGGACTGGCCATCGGCAGCGCCACCGACGACCTGACCCGCGCCATCGAACCGGTGCGCAGCTCGCATGAGCGGATCGAGGCCAGCCTGGCCGCCGCCACCGAGGCCACGCGCCAGACCGGAGAGGCGGTGCGCGGCAGCGGCGCCGATGTGGCCCGCAATGCCGTCGAGGTGCTGGAAACCGCCCGCGTGGCGCTCGGCTCGGAACGCGAGGGCATCGCGGCGACGCTGGCCACCGTGCGCGAGACGCTGAACATGCTGCGCGGCCAGGGCGACCGCTTCGACGAGATCGACGAGAAGCTCGGCGCCGCCTTCGAGACCTACCGCGAGAATGTCGAGGCCACGCTCACCACCGCCGAACAGCATGTGCGCGAGCTGCACTCGATCCTCGAACCCGGTGTCTCGACCCTGCGCGAAGTGGTCGACCAGGCCGAAAGCTTCATCCCCGTGGCGAGGCGTGCCTGATGCGCGCCCTGGCCGCCAGTCACCGGCACCGCGCCGAGGAGGAAGAGGAATCCGTCTTTGTCTCGATGACGGACATGACGGTCAGTTTCCTCTTCATCGTGATGATCCTGCTCGCCTTCTTTGCCAGCCGGTTCAAGGATCAGGAGGTGGTCGCGCGCGACGAATACGACGTCGTCGTCGGGGAGCGTGACAGCGCGCGCGCGGACCTGCAGAGCGCCGAGGCGCGGATCGTCGAGCTGGAGGGGACCATCGCCACCCTGCGCGCCGAACTGCTGGAGGCCGCCGAGCGCGAGACCGATCTGAAAGCCCGCATCGCCGAGCTGGAGGCCGAGCTGGAAGCCCTGCGCCGCAACCCGCTGGAGCGCTACCTTGACGAGGTCGCCGCTACCCGGCTGCGCATCCTCGAAGATCTGCGCGACAAGCTGCGCAGCGATTTCCCCGACCTGACCGTCGCGATCAGCGCCGAGAACGACGCCCTGCGGTTCCAGGGCGAGGGGCTCTTTGCCTCGGGCGCGCGGACGCTGACCGCCGACAAGCAGAAGATCGTCGAGGATATCGCCATGCGGCTGGACAGCGTCCTGCCCTGCTACACCACCGGCCGGCGCCAGGACTGGCACGAGGCGTGCAACCCCGGCCATGCGGTGATCGAGGCGGTCCAGATCGAGGGCCATACCGACGATGTGGGCGACGACCTGCCCAACCTGCGGCTGTCGGCCGAACGCGCCGCGGCGACCTATGGCGCCATGTCCGACAAGGTGCCCGGCCTGCTGGATCACCAGAACTATCGCGGCCAGCCGGTGATTTCGGTCGCAGGCTACGGCAAGAACCGCCCCATCGCCGGCAATGACGATGCCGAGGGCCGCGCCACCAACCGCCGCATCGACCTGCGGTTCATCATGTATTCCCCGGGCCGCAGCGAAGAGATCGAGATCATCCGCAAGCGCCTGGCCGTGTCGGATCAGCCGGGATGACCGGGCTGACCCGCCTGCTGGCCGTCGGCCCCCGCCACGGCGCGGCCCGCCCGCCCCGCGGCCCCCTGCCCGGCACCGACCGGATCGAAAAGGGCGTGGCCGAGATCCTGTCGCGCTGGCCCGATGTCGTGGCCAGCCCGCCGGAGGATCTGGACGAAACGATTTCCGAATTCAACGGCCGCCTCGTCAGCGACGACTGGACCGATGTCTCGATCCCCCGCGCGCTGTCGGTCGCGATGGCGCTCTATGCCCCCGAGCGGCGCAACCAGCCCGAGGGCCGGGCGCTGCGCAACTTCTTCGCCGATCAGATCCGCACCCAGCCCGCCGGGCGCTTCGTCGACGGTATGGTGGGCGTCTACCTCGCCAGCTTCGCCCCCGGCGCGCTGCACTGCCACACTCTGGCCGCCGCGCTCGACACCCGCCGGGACGAAATCGGAGGCCGCTGGCGCCGCCTGCTCGCCGCCCTGCCCGAGCTGCTGGATCCCGAGGCCGCCCCCGCCGCCGCCGTTTCCCGCATCGTCGACACCCCCGATCCCCATGCCGCGCTGGTTGCCCTGGGCCTGCGCGCCCCGCATGGCACGGGCATTGGCGACGCGATCCACGCCGCCCTGCTGGCCGCGCTTGCACCGCAGCTTGACACGCGGCCCGCCATCGACCGGCTTTTCGCCTGGCTCGCCCCCGCCAGGGGAACCCTGCGGACCGAGGGCGCCTGCGAGGCGATCGAGGCCCTGCTGGCCCCCTGGGCGGATCGCGATCCCGGCGACGCCCTGCGCAGCCACCTGGCCGAGACGCTGATCCGCCACTACCAGGACCCCCGCGTGATGCCCGGCGGCGCCTGGACCGGCATGCGCCCCGACCGGCTGGACATCCTGCTGCGGTGGCTGACGCGCGAGGACATGCAGTTCTTCTGCGACGTGGTCACGCTGACCCAGGACAGCCACATGTGGCCGCCCCGGCGCGACTTCTGGCTGCGGCTTTATGACGAGGGGCGGATCCACGCCGCCTGGGTCGCCTTTTCCGACAGTGCCGCCGTGCTTGCCCGCCGCCGCCTCTCGCCCGAGGGCGAAGGCGCGCTTGGCCGGTTCGGGCGGCAGACGGCGGGCGGGCGGCGGGCAAATACCTCGCTGCTGGTGATGCGTATCGGGCGCCACGTGGTGGTGGATGGCTGTCACAATTACATGACCCATATCTTCGATGCCGAGGCGCCGGAGGCCCCGCGCCTCTACCGTGCGGAGTACGATTGCGAGGCGATCCGCCGCGACTCGGACCTGCACCGCGCCCACAGCCATATCGGCCATTGGGCCGACTGGGTCGAACGCCACATCTGACACCCTGCGCGCGCCGCCCCGCGCCTGCCGCAACTGCACGCGGAACTGTGCCCGCGCGGCCACGCCCGCCATATCCATCGGCAGAAAACCGCAGGAAAAACCGCGCTTTGCCCCGGGTCGGACACCGTTTCGGCAGAAACCGATGACAGCTTTGAGAGGCGCCCTTGCATTCGGCCCGAAAGCCTACGAGATCGCGCTCCGAAAGGCCCGCGAGGAAACGGGCAAACACCGAGGACAAGCAGAGATGACGACCCAACCCGCGCCGCAGCAGCAGCAGCAACCGCAGCAAACGCAGCAGCAACAACAACAACAACAACAGCAGCAACAGCAGCAGCAGACGCCCCCGGTGCGCTTCACCGACTGGGCCGCGATCTGACAGCGGCTGGACAGGGCGCGCATCCCGGGTCAGGCTGTCCCTGAAAGGGGGGCCTGCCCATGTCCGACCTTGTCTCCACCATCCGCAACCTCGGCCCGGCCGCTGACATCGCCTACGGCCGCGCCGGAATCACCAGCGCGCGCCAGCTGCGCGAGATGGGGGCCGATGCCGCCTATGCCGCCTTCCTCGCCTCGGGCGGGACGGCGCATTTCATCGGCTACTATGCCCTGGTGATGGGGTTGCAGGGCCGCCCATGGAACGATTGCAAGGGCGCCGAAAAGGCCGCGCTCAGGGCCCGGTTCGACAGGCTCCGCGCCAGCACCCGCCGCGACGACACCGGGATCGAGGCGATCCTGGATGAAATCGGCGTCAGGCCCGCCGCCGCGGCCACGGAACGAAAAAGGCCGCGCGGGTGAACGCGCGGCCTTCGATCTGCAAGACCGTGCGGGCTCAGCCGACCAGTTCGAGACCCGAGAAGAAATAGGCGATCTCGACAGCGGCGGTTTCCGGCGCGTCCGAACCGTGGACGGAGTTTTCACCCACGCTCTCGGCGAAATCGGCGCGCACGGTGCCCGGTGCGGCATCCTTGGGATTGGTCGCGCCCATCACTTCGCGGTTCTTCGCGATGGCGCCTTCGCCTTCCAGCACCTGCACCACGACGGGGGCCGATGCCATGAACTCGCAGAGTTCGCCGTAGAACGGACGCTCGGCATGCACTTCGTAGAACTTCCCGGCCTGGGCCATGGTCAGCTGGATCCGCTTCTGGGCGACGATGCGCAGGCCGGCATCCTCGAACTTGGCGTTGATCTTGCCGGTCAGGTTGCGGCGGGTGGCGTCGGGCTTGATGATCGACAGGGTGCGTTCGATAGCCATCTGGAAAATCCTTCTTCGTCTCGTGAAAAGGCGGGCGCAATGGCCCGCCATGAATGACGCCGTCCGCCTAGCATGCGCCCCCCGCTTTGAAAAGCGTCAATAGCGCGCCCCGGCCCCCGCGCAGGCCGCCCCGGCAGGGCCGCGCAGCACCCCGCCGCGCAGGCGGCCCGCCGGTGCGATCCGCCGCCTGTCGCGACAGATCCGGCACCCGGAACGCCGGCCCCGCCCCCCGGCCAGACACCACACCGCCAGGGCGGACCGCCGCCAGTCCTTGCGCGCCACCCCGCCTGCTTCCTCTGGCCATAAATATCCAGAAACGGCGACCCGCCCCCGGCCCGAAAGACGATTGAGCCGATGGCTTGCCAGCGACGCCAGAGACATCGGCAACACCTCTCCGCCCTGCAGCATCTATTGCGCACAGACCATCTGGCACCCTACCCCGCCCTCTGCTATGCGCCGGTCATGCTGCGCATCACCGACATATCCTACTCCGTCGCGGGCCGCCCGCTGATCGAACACGCCTCGGCCAATATCCCCGAGGGGCACAAGATCGGCATTGTCGGGCGCAACGGCACCGGCAAGACCACGCTGTTCCGCCTGATCCGGGGCGAACTGGCGCTGGAATCGGGCGAGATCACCATGCCCCTGCGCGCCCGCATCGGCGGCGTCGCGCAAGAGGTGCCGGGCAACGAGGTCTCGCTGATCGACACCGTGCTTGCCGCCGATACCGAGCGGGCCGAGCTGATGGCGGAATCCGACACCGCCACCGACGGCGCCCGCATCGCCGAGATCCAGACCCGCCTGGCCGATATCGACGCCTGGTCGGCCGAGGCGCGCGCCGCCTCGATCCTCAAGGGCCTTGGCTTCACCGATGCCGAACAGCGCATGCCCTGCTCGGCCTTTTCAGGCGGCTGGCGGATGCGCGTCGCCCTCGCCGCCGTGCTGTTCTCGCAGCCCGATCTGCTGCTGCTGGACGAACCGACCAACTATCTGGATCTGGAGGGCGCGCTGTGGCTGGAAAGCTACCTGGCGCGCTATCCCCATACCGTGCTGATCGTCAGCCACGACCGGGGCCTGCTGAACCGCGCCGTGGGCCATATCCTCCACCTGGAGGACCGCAAGCTGACGCTCTATCAGGGCAATTACGACACTTTCGCCGAAACCCGCGCCGCGCGCCTGGCCGTGGCCGAGGCCGAGAACCGCAAGCAGGAGGCCCGCCGCGCCCACCTGCAAAGCTTTGTCGACCGGTTCCGCGCCAAGGCCTCCAAGGCGGTGCAGGCGCAATCCCGGCTCAAGATGATCGCCAAGCTCAAGCCGATCAACACCCCGCAGGAGGCCGCGCTGCGCGCCTTCTCCTTCCCCACGCCCGAAGAGCTTTCGCCGCCCATCGTGAGGGTCGAAAGCGGCGTGGTCGGCTATGACGGCAAGCCGGTGCTGTCGCATCTCGACCTGCGCATCGACCAGGACGACCGCATCGCCCTGCTGGGCCGCAACGGCGAGGGCAAGTCGACCCTGTCGAAACTGCTCTCCAACCGTCTTGCGCCGATGTCGGGGCGGGTCATCACCTCGTCCAAGCTGCGGGTCGGCTATTTCGCCCAGCACCAGGTCGACGAGCTGCATGTGGACGAAACCCCCGTCGACCATCTGCGCCGCCTGCGCCCGGACGAGCCGCCCTCGAAACTGCGCGCGCGCCTTGGCGGCTTCGGCATCCGGGCCGAGCAGGCCGATACCGTGGTCGGGCGCCTGTCGGGCGGGCAGAAGGCGCGTCTGTCGCTGATGCTGGCCACGCTCGACGCGCCGCATATGCTGATCCTCGACGAACCGACCAACCACCTCGACATCGAAAGCCGCGAAGCCCTGGTCGAGGCGCTGACCGCCTATACCGGCGCGGTGATCCTCGTCAGCCACGACATGCACCTGCTCAGCCTCGTGGCCGACCGGCTGTGGCTGGTCAAGGACGGCCGCGTGACTCCTTACGAGCAGGATCTCGAAGCCTATCGCGCGCTGCTTCTGACGCCCGACCGGCCCTCCGAGAAGAAGGAAAAGCCGAAACCCGCCCGCCCCTCGCGCGAGGCGATCCAGGCGCTCCGCTCCGAGGTCCGCAAATGCGAGGACCGGGTGAACAAGCTCAACGAGATGAGCGACAAGCTTGCCTCGAAACTGTCCGACCCCGCGCTCTACGAAGAGGAAAAGGTCGGCGAGCTGGAGGTCTGGAACCGCAAATATGCCGAGCTGCGCCAGGCGATGGAAAAGGCCGAGGCCCTGTGGATGAGCGCGCTGGAGAAGCTGGAAGCGGCGCAGGCCTGATCGCATCGCTTGCGCCGGCCTTTTGGGCCGCGCGCCTGCGTCGGCGCGGAAATGTTGGATTTTGTCTCTCAAATGGAAACAATGCGGCCAGAAATTCCCGCATTGGTTCGATTTAGACAACTCCCGGCCAGCCCCTTGACGGATGTCCCGGCCAACTGCGCCCTAGGATTTGCGCCCCTGACGTGATCCAATCCCGCCACGCCCGCCGACGGAGGCTTCATGGACACCGCCTTTCTCATCACCGCCTTCGTCACGCTTTTCGTGATCATCGACCCCGTGGGGCTCACGCCGCTCTTTGCCGCGCTGACCCAGGGGATGAGCCCGGCACAGAGGCGTTCCATCGCGCTCAGGGCCTGCGGGATCGCGATGCTGATCCTGATGCTGTTCGCCCTCTTCGGCGAGGCGGTGCTGAACTTCGTCGGGATCTCGATGCCCGCCTTTCGCATCGCGGGGGGTATCCTGCTGTTCCTCACCGCGCTCGACATGCTGTTCGAACGCCGCACCAGGCGGCGCGAGGACCAGGCCGACGACCGGCCCGATCCTTCGGTCTTTCCGCTGGCCATTCCGCTGATCGCCGGCCCCGGGGCCATCGCGACGGTGATCCTGCTGGCGGGCCAGCGCCCCGGGCTGGCCGGGCTGGCGCTGGTGCTGGCCGTCGCGGCGGTGGTGCTGGCGGTGGTCTTTGCCTTCTTCCTGACCACCGGCCTGCTGGAGCGCGCCCTGGGACGGGTGGGCATCAACGTGGTCACGCGCCTGCTTGGCATGTTGCTGGCCGCCCTGTCGGTCCAGTTCGTGCTGGACGGGCTGCGCGCCTTCGGCCTGGCCGGCTGACCCTCGCAAGCCCCGCCCCCTGCGCCTATATCCTTAGTCAGACCGGAGGGCCCGATGAGCACAGACACCATAATGCAGATCGCCTATCTTTCGCTGCTGATGGCGGCAATCGGGGGCTATGCCGTCGTGCGCTACCGGGGCCGGCTGGGCACGATGCTGCAGCATGCCGCGCTCTGGGCCTTGATCTTTGTCGGGGTGCTGGCGGGCGTCGGGCTCTGGGGTGACATCCGCACCACGGTGATGCCGATGCAGAGCGTCAGCCAGACCGGCGAGACGATCCGCGTGCCCCGCGCCAACGACGGGCACTATTACCTGACGGTGGATATCAACGGCGAACCGATCTGGCTGATGGTCGATACCGGCGCGACCGATCTGGTGCTGACGCGCCGCGACGCCGAAAAGGTGGGGATCGACCCCGACGCGCTGCAGTTCCTGGGCCGCGCCTCTACCGCAAATGGCGAGGTCGGGCTGGCGCCGGTCACACTGGACAGCGTCGACCTGGGCCCGGTGCACGACAGCCGCTTCCGCGCCTTCGTCTCGGAAGGCGCGATGCCCATGTCCCTGATGGGCATGAGCTATCTGCAGAACTTCAGCCGGATCGAGATCGCCGACGGCGCGCTTGTGCTGACGCGCTAGGCGCTCAGGCCCGTCCCAGCTTTGCCAGCCGGTTCGCCCTGAGCCGCGCGAAATCCTCGCCCGCATGGTAGGACGACCGGGTCAGCGGCGTGGCCGAGACCATCAGGAACCCCTTGCCATAGGCCGATTTCTCATAGGCCGCGAATTCGTCGGGATGCACGAAGCGGGCCACGGCATGGTGCTTGGGCGTGGGCTGCAGGTACTGGCCGATGGTCAGGAAATCCACATCGGCCGCGCGCATGTCATCCATCACCTGGCGCACGGCCGGGGCCTCTTCGCCGAGGCCGACCATGATGCCCGACTTGGTGAACATCGCCGGGTCCAGCTCCTTGACCTTCTGCAGCAGCCGCAGCGAGTGGAAATACCGCGCGCCGGGCCGCACCTCGGGGTAGAGGCCGGGCACGGTTTCCAGGTTGTGGTTGAACACGTCGGGGCGCGCCTCGACAACGGTTTCCAGTGCGCCCGGTTTGGCCTTCAGGAAATCGGGGGTCAGGATCTCGATCGTCGTGTCGGGCGAGCGGTGGCGCACGGCGCGGATGGTCTGGGCGAAATGCTCGGCCCCGCCGTCGTCCAGATCGTCGCGGTCGACCGAGGTGATGACCACATGATTCAGCCCCAGCTTTTCCACCGCATGGGCGACGCGGCCGGGTTCGAAGGCATCCAGCGTATCGGGCCGTCCGGTGGCGATGTTGCAGAAGGTGCAGCCCCGGGTGCAGATATCGCCCATGATCATCATGGTGGCGTGGCCCTGGCTCCAGCATTCGCCGGCATTGGGGCAACCCGCTTCCTCGCAGACCGTGACCAGGCGATTCTCGCGCATGATCCGCTTGGTCTCCATGTATCCCTTCGAGGTCGGGGCCTTGACGCGGATCCAGTCGGGCTTCTTCGGCTGGGCGTTGTCGGGGCGGTGCGCCTTCTCGGGGTGACGCTGGTCGGGGATCTTCAGATCGCGCATGGGACGGGCCTCTGCCTTATATCGAGCCCTAGCATAGTCATCCGGCCGCAAAAGTGCCAGTACCGGCATGACGGTTTGCCCGCCGGGCATGGCGGTTCTGCACCGGGCGGGAGGGTCTGCGGGATTTTCCGGCGCCCGGGCGGTTCGCCCGGCCAGAGGCCTGAACTTGGGGGGCGGATATCGGATCGGCACCGTGGCGGGGCTGGCCACGATGCCGGAGGGGTCTCAGACCGCGTCGCAGGCGGTGTAGCGCAGCGGGCCGGGGATCGCGCCCTCGCCGTATTCGCGGCGCACCAGGGTGCGCCCGCCGTCCTGCAGGTCAAGGACCTCGCGCCGGGTCCAGCTCATGCCCTCGCCGGTAAAGGCAAAGTCGGCCTCGATCCCGGTGTCGCTCCGCTCTGCCACCTTGCCCAGGGTGGCGCGGGATTCGTAGAATTTCAGCGTGGTCCCGTCGACCACCATCAGCCCCTTGGCGATGCTCGCATCCGGGCCGCAATCGGCCGCGGTCAGCCCCCACCGGCCCTGTGCGGCCTCGGGGATGCCGGTTGTTGCCTGAGGGCTGGAGGTCTGCCCGCTTGTTGCCCGCCCCGGCATCGCAATGCCCTGGCAGGCCGTGACAAGGGCGGCGGCGGCCAGCACGACGTAATGGAATTTCATGATCTGCTCCGGTTCTTGTTATACCGGTTCAATGTGGCGGCCCGCGACAAAGTTCCAGAGCCCCCGGACAGGCCGCCGCCCGCCATCGCGGAAATCTGCCGAGCGCCCTGCGGTCCGCCGCGCATCGGGTGCTCTTTCCCTTGCCCCGCGCCCGCGCTAGCCTGCCCGCAACCCGCCCCCAGCACCGGAGAAACCGATGTCCCTGCCCCGCACCGCCACCACATTCGCGCCCCCGGTGATGGAGGCGCGGCGCTGGCTGCAGGGGGTCACCTTCCCGCCCGGGCGCCCGCTGCTGAACGTCAGCCAGGCGGCGCCCGTCGATCCGCCCCCGCTGGCGATGCGCGAGGCGATGGCCGACCTGGCGATGAACGAGCCGCAGGCGCATCTTTACGGCCCCGTGCTGGGCCTGCCCGCCCTGCGCGAAGAGGTCGCCGCCCGCTGGACCCGCAGCTATGGCGGCACGGTGGCGGCGGCGCAGGTCGCCATCACCTCGGGCTGCAACCAGGCGTTCTGCGCCGCGATCCACACGCTGGTGGCCGAGGGGGACGAGGTCATCCTGCCGGTGCCGTGGTATTTCAACCACAAGATGTGGCTCGACATGGCGGGCGCCGTGGCGGTGCCCCTGCCCACCGGCGCCGGGCTGATCCCCGACCCGGAACAGGCCGCCGCGCTGATCACCCCGCGCACCCGCGCCATCGTGCTGGTGACGCCGAACAACCCCGGCGGCGTGGAATATCCGCCCGCGGTCATCCGCGCCTTCTTCGACCTCGCCCGCGCCCGGAGCATCGCCCTGATCGTCGACGAGACCTATCGCGATTTCCTTGCCGCCTCGTCCGCACCGCATGACCTGTTCGCCGATCCCGACTGGGACGACACGCTGATCCAGCTCTATTCCTTCTCCAAGGCCTATCGCCTGACCGGCCACCGTGTCGGCGCGATGAGCGCCTCGCCCGCCCGGCTGGCCGAGGTCGAGAAATTCCTGGACACCGTCACCATCTGCCCCGCCCAGATCGGCCAGTTCGCCGCGCTCTGGGGGATGCAGAACCTCGACCAGTGGCTGGCGGGCGAGCGGGACGAGATCATGGCGCGCCGCGCCGCGATCACCGGCGGCTTTGCCCCCCTGGCCGCCAAGGGGTGGGAGCTGATGGGCTGCGGCGCCTATTTCGCCTATATGGCGCATCCTTTCGACCTGCCCTCGGACCGGCTGGCGCAGCGGCTGGTGGCCGAGGCGGGCGTGCTGCTGCTGCCCGGCACGATGTTCATGCCCGAGGGCGACGCCGCGGGCAAACGCCAGCTGCGCGTGGCCTTTGCCAATGTCGATGCGCAGGGGATCGGGGCGCTGCTCGACCGTCTCGGGGGCTTTGCGGGCTGACGCGCCTCACATCCCCGTCACGGCACCACCGCCGGGCCTTGTGACACGGGGCCAAGCACATTAGACAACCCCGACAGAGCGACAGGCAGGGACGAGGGCGCAATGGCAGCCAAGAATTCATCGAAGATGCTGGTCTGGGGCCTGCTGGCCCTGCTGATACTGGGGCTTGGCGGCTTCGGCGTGACCAACCTGTCGGGCACCGTGCGCTCGATCGGCAAGGTCGGGGACAAGGAAATCCCCGTCGACGTCTATGCCAGCGCCCTGCAGCAGGACATCCGCGCCATCGAGGCGCAGACCGGCCAGGCGCTGAGCTTCGAACAGGCGCAGAGCTTCGGGTTGACCGAAAACACCCTGTCGCGGCTGATCGCCTCGGCCGCGCTGGACAACGAGGCCGACCGCCTTGGCATCTCCATCGGCGATGCGACCCTGGCCCGCCAGTTGCAGACGATCCCCGCCTTTCAGGGGCTGGACGGCAAGTTCGACCGCGAGGGCTATCGCGCCGCGCTGGACCGCAACGGCCTGACCGAGGCCCGGTTCGAGGACCGCCTGCGGGACGAGACCGCGCGCACCATCCTCCAGGCCGCCATCGTCTCGGGCGGGGCCATGCCCGCCGCCTATGCCGACACCCTGGCCAAATACATCGGCGAACGGCGCAGCGTGACCTATGCCACGCTGGGCGACGACAAGCTGCCCGAGCCGCTGCCAGAACCCGACAACGAGACGCTGATCGACTATTACAACCTGCATGTGAAGGACTACACCGAGCCGGAAAAGAAGCGGATCACCTATGCCTGGCTCGATCCGGACATGCTGGTGGATGCGGCGGCGGTGGACCAGCAATCGCTGGTGGACCTCTACGAACAGCGCCGGGATGAATTCGACCGCCCCGAGCGCCGCCTGGTCGAACGGCTGGTCTATCCCGACGCCGCGGCCGCGCAGGCCGCCAAGGACAAGCTGGACGCGGGCGAGACGGATTTCGAGACGCTGGTCACCGATCGCGGCCTGTCCCTGATGGATATCGACATGGGCGACGTCACGCAGGAGCGCCTTGGCGCCGCCGGCGCGGCTGTCTTTGCCGCCGAGACGGGCGATGTGGTCGGCCCCGTCGACACCGACCTGGGCCCGGCCCTCTTCCGCATCAACGGCGTTCTGGCCGCGCAGAAGACCTCGCTGGAGGATGCCTCGCTGATGCTGCGCGAGGAACTCGCCGCCGATGCCGCCCGCCGCGAGGTGGAGCGCCAGATGGAGCCGATCGAGGACCTGCTGGCCGGCGGCGCGACGCTGGAGGAGCTGGCCGACGAGACCGACATGCAGCTGACCACCTTCGACTGGTATCCCGGCACCAGCGAGGGCATCGCGAATTACGACGGGTTCGACGCCGCCGCCGAGGCGCTGACCAAGGACGACTATCCCGAGCTCAAGCAGCTGGACGACGGCGGTGTCTACGCCATGCGCCTGGACGAGATCGTCGATCCCGTCGCGCAGCCCTACGAGGAAGTGCGCGATCAGGTGCGCGGCGCCTGGGAGACGGCCGAGACCATGAAGCGCCTGACCGAGCTGGCCGAGCAGGACAAGGCCCGGCTGATGGAAAGCGCGACCTTCGCGGGGCTGGGGCTGGAGACCAAGACCGAGGAATCGCTCAGCCGCAACGGCGCGATCCTGGGGGCGCCCACCGATCTGGTCAGCCGCATCTACCAGATGAAAGAGGGCGAGATCATCGTGGCGCAGGGCTTTGGCACCGTGATGATCCTGCGTCTGGACGCCATCGTGCCGCCCTCGGACGAGGATGAGAATACAGCCTCGATGATCGCCTCGATCCGCGAACAGGCCTCGCAGAGCATGAACCAGGACCTCTACAACGCCTTTGCCGCCGACATCCGCACCCGTGCGGGCGTGCGGCTGGATCAGAACGCGCTGAACGCGGTTCACGCGAACTTCCGGTAGACGCGGCCGGGCGGCGGCGGTGCTGCGCCGCCCGCCGCTGCCGGGCCACCCCTGGCCGCACATCGGCCCGCCGGCGGCCACCGGGCGCTGGCGCCCCGGCGCGCCAGCGTGACGGGGACCCGCCCCAGCCCGAGCCGACAATGACAACACTTGCGATCTATCTTGCCGCCGCCGTTGCGGAACTGACCGGATGCTTTGCCGTCTGGGCCTGGGCGCGGCTGGACCGGTCACCGCTCTGGCTGGTGCCGGGCATGGCCTCGCTGGCCCTGTTTGCCTGGCTGCTGACCCTCAGCGCGGCGGACCAGTCGGGCCGCGCCTTTGCGATCTACGGCGGGGTCTATATCGTCGCCTCGCTGGTCTGGCTCTGGCTGGTCGACGGGCAGCGGCCCGACGTCTGGGACATCGCAGGCGCCACGGTCTGCCTGGCGGGCGCGGCGATCATGTTATGGGCGCCGCGCGGGGGCTGAGGCGCGCGCCTGTTCCGCCAGCCCGGCGATCCGGTTTCACTCCGGCAGGGACGACATCAGCAGGGCCGAGACCGGCGCCAGCGCCACCCGGCTGGCGCGGTCCTGCAGGCCCCAGACCAGCAGCGCCTGCACGGTTTCGGCCCGCAAACGGCCAACCATGATCACCCCGCCTTCCTGACCCGCGCGAAAGGCCGCGTGGTCGAGGAAGCGGCGGATCACATCCGACGACTGCCCGTCGCTGTCGAAATCGCGGAACACGGTGGCCGCGGGCACGCCCTTGCGCACAGCCAGCTTGCGCGCCGTGTCCAGCCCGTTGGGGTAAAGCACCAGCCCCCGCCCCGAGGCCGCGAGGATATCGGCCAGCTGATCGGAGGCGGGCCGCGCGGCCTGCAATCCGGTGTCGTCGCCCTCCATCACCGCCACGGTTTCGGGCAGGCGTTCGCTCCAGACCTGGTAATTCGTCTCCATGTCGCTGGCCGTGGCCGTCTCGGGCATGTCGGCCAGGATCGCGACTTCCATCCCCGCCGCGCGATATCGCCGCATCGCCTCGGGCGCGCCGTCCCAGGACGGGTCCAGCGCGATGGTCAGGGGATAGGGAAATTCCGACAGGGCCGTGGTGCTGGTCGCCGAGGTGCCGTCATCCAGCAGCAGGATCGACATCAGCGGCTTGTCCTCGGGGTTTTCGAAGGGCACGGCGTAGCGCTCGATCGGCGGCAGCGCGGAGTCCTCGGCCGGGGCGGCCGCTGTCGTCGCGGCGGCCTCGCCGGCGGGCTGGCCTGCGGATTGACCTGTCACCGAGGGCAGCCGTTCCGACCGCCGCTCGGTCCCGCGCTCCAGCAGGCTGACACCGGGGCGGCCCAGCTGGCCGGGCACCGGCCCCTCTGCCTCTTCGACCGTGCCGGCATCGGTGGCGATCTCGTCCTCGGCCTCGGCCGTGTCTCCGGCGGCCTGATCCGCGATGGCCATGTCCTCGGCCATTGCGCCCGTGTCGGCGGTCTCTGCACCGGCGGTGCCTCCGGTGGCCATGCCCTCAGCCATTGCGGGTGCTTCGGCGGTCTCGTCCCCGGTCCGGGGAGATGCGTCGCCGGTATCCGTTGCGGCGGCCTGCGGCGCGGCCATCGCGGGGTCTGCGCCCCCGGCAGGCTCCATGATCTCGTCCGGTGCGTCAGCGGTGCCATCCTCCGCCTCGGGCGCGGCCATCGCCGGGGCACTTGTCGCATCGGCGCTCGGCGGGCTGTCGGCGCCGGATTCCGAGGGCAGGCTGGCGACCTTGTCGCCGGGCGCCACGATCACCGGGCTTTCCGCCGCCGCCTGCAGGTCGGTGCTGGGGAACCCGGTCGAGCTGTCGTCGCCCACCGGCACGCGCGGCGCCACGGGCGCCTGCGGCGGCGGGGCGGGAGCGGTCGACACGGCGGGGCCGGACTCGGTCTGCGGGGCATTGGGCGCGGGGCGTTCGGCACCCGGCGCAAGCGGCGCATCGGCATCCGATCCCATCGCGGGCCCGCTGCGCGGCGCGGCGGGGGCCGAGGCGAGCGCGGTTTCCGGGCCGCCGGTGACGGGGCGCTGCGCCGGCTGGGTGCCGACCGGGTCGATCGGGGCCAGATCGTCGGGGCTGGGCGCGGCGGGGCTGACGGCGCCGGGGGCCTTGGCCACGGCCTGCTGGCCCGGCAGCCTGGCCGGCTCGTCCGGGCGCGACTGATTGAATTCCGATCCCGCGGGCACGTCGGCCGTGCCGGTGCGCGGCGGCTCGCTGCCCGGCAACGTGGCGTTGAGCGAGGTGATGGCGACCGCAATCACCGAAATCACCAGCCCCCAGAGTATTCCTGAAACGAGTCCGCGTCCCACGCCGCCCTGCCTTTCACACAGCGACGCCTGCCCGCGCCGCCCTTGCCTCTTGACCCCGCCCCTGGCCTTGACCCTCAGGGCCTGCCGGAGCATGTTCTGCGCGACCCGCCGCCTGAGGACAGGCATGCGGACCGGCGCGTTTCGCGGATCATACCATACTCTCGGCCACTGCACAGGGGCCTCTGCACAGGAGCGCCCGTGATCGGGCGAAACCAGATTGAGCGACGACATCAAGCCCCTCATCGCCGCCTCGGCCGACCGTCCGCTGACCCGGGACGAGGCCAACCGCGCCTTCGACATCCTGTTCGACGGCCAGGCGACCCCCAGCCAGATCGGCGGGCTGCTGATGGCCCTGCGCACCCGGGGCGAAAGCGTCGACGAATATGCCGCCGCCGCCGCCGCGATGCGCGCCCGCTGCCGCAAGGTGCAGGCGCCCGAAGGGGCGATGGACATCGTCGGCACCGGGGGCGACGGGCGCGGCACGCTGAACATCTCGACAGCGGCGGCCTTTGTCGTGGCCGGCGCGGGTGTCGTGGTGGCCAAGCACGGCAACCGCAACCTCAGCTCGAAAAGCGGGGCGGCGGACGCGCTGACCCAGCTGGGCGTCAATGTCATGGTCGGCCCCGAGGTCGTGGAACGCGCCCTGGCCGAGGCCGGGATCGCCTTCATGATGGCGCCGATGCACCACCCGGCCACCGCCCATGTGATGCCGACGCGCACGGAACTGGGCACCCGCACGATCTTCAACATCCTGGGCCCGCTGACCAACCCCGCCGGGGTGAAACGCCAGCTGACCGGCGCCTTTTCCCGCGACGTGATCCGCCCGATGGCCGAAACGCTGGGTCAGCTCGGGTCGGAAAAGGCCTGGCTGGTGCATGGCTCGGACGGGACGGACGAGCTGTCGATTGCCGGGATCAGCTGGGTTTCGGCGCTCGAGCCGGACGGCACGGTGCACGATTTCGAGCTGCACCCTGAAGAGGCCGGTCTGCCGGAACATCCCTTCGACTCCATCGTCGGCGGCACGCCCGCCGAAAACGGCCGCGCCCTGTCGGCGCTGCTGGAGGGCGCGCCCTCGGCCTATCGCGACGCGGTGCTGCTGAACGCGGCGGCGGCGCTGCTGGTGGCCGACAAGGCGGCGGACCTCAAGGAAGGCGTGGCCATGGCAGCGGAAAGCATCGACCGGGGCGCGGCCCTCGGGCGGGTCAGGACGCTGGCGCGCGTGACCTCGGCCGCCACGGGCTGAGATGCGCGAGGGCCTGCCCCCCGGGCTGGGCGACTGGGCCCGGCTGCCCTTCTTCCGCGAGGACTGGCCCCGCATCCATGCCCGGATCGAGGCCGACCAGCGCGAGATCCTGCCACCCGCCGCACAGCGTTTTGCCGCGCTGGAGCTGACCCAGCCCGATGCGGCCCGCGTGGTGATCCTGGGCCAGGATCCCTATCCGACCCCCGGCCATGCCCACGGGCTGGCCTTTTCCGCCGAGCCGGGCACCCGGCCCCTGCCCCGGTCGCTGTCCAACATCTACCGCGAGATGGCCGAGGACATCGGCGCCTGCCCGCCGGATGCCGATCTGCGGTTCTGGGCCCGGCAGGGCGTGCTGCTGCTGAACACCGCGCTCAGCGTGCCGGCGCGCGGCGCGGGCGGGCACGGCAAACTCGGCTGGCAGGCGCTGACCCGGCAGGTGCTGGCGCGGCTGTCGGACCGGCCGCGCGCCTTTGTCCTCTGGGGCGGGCATGCGCAGGGCTTTGCCGATGCCATCGCCGGGGCGGATCATCTGGTGCTGCGCAGCGCACATCCCTCGCCACTTTCCGCGCGCCGGGGTTTTTTCGGCTCCCGGCCATTTTCATCGGTCAACAACTGGCTTACTTCGAGGGGTGAGACGCCCATCAACTGGGCCGGACCACGCAGGACATGACATAGATGAGCGAAACCGTTCTGGACCGGATCAAGGCCTACAAGCTTGAAGAGATCGCCGCCGACAAGGCTGCCAAGCCTCTGGCTGCTGTCGAGGCCGAGGCCCGCAACGCGCCCCCGGTCCGCCCCTTCGCCGATGCCCTGCACGACGCGTCGCGCGCAGGCTACGGGCTGATCGCCGAGGTCAAGAAGGCCTCGCCCTCCAAGGGGCTGATCCGCGCCGATTTCGATCCCGCGACCCTGGCCGCCGCCTATGCCGAGGGCGGCGCGACCTGCCTGTCGGTGCTGACCGACACGCCCTCGTTCCAGGGGGCCAAGTCCTTTCTGACCGAGGCGCGCGCCGCCTGCGACCTGCCCGCGCTGCGCAAGGATTTCATGTACGACACCTATCAGGTGGCCGAGGCCCGCGCGCTTGGCGCCGATTGCATCCTGATCATCATGGCCTCGGTCAGCGACACCCAGGCCGCCGAGCTTGAGGCGGCCGCCACCGAATGGGGCATGGACGCGCTGATCGAGGTGCACGACCAGGCCGAGCTTGAGCGCGCCGGCGCCCTGCAATCGCGCCTTATCGGCATCAACAACCGCGATCTGCGGACCTTTGAGACCAGCCTGGACACCACGCGCCACCTGTCGCGGCGGGTGCCCGAGGGTCGGATCATCGTGTCGGAAAGCGGGCTGTCGACCCCCGAGCATCTGGCCGACATGGCGCAATACGGCGCCCGCTGCTTCCTGATCGGCGAAGCCCTGATGCGGCAGGAGGACGTCACCGCCGCCACGCGCAGCCTGCTGACGGTGCAGAATCCGATGTCCGGGGTGCTGTGATGGCGCTGACCCATTTCGACGGCAAGGGCGATGCCCATATGGTCGATGTGTCCGACAAGGACGTCACCTCGCGCGTTGCCGTGGCCGCAGGCTGGGTGAAGATGGCGCCGGAAACCTATGATATCATTACCGAAGGCCGCGCCAAGAAGGGCGATGTCCTGTCTGTCGCGCGGCTGGCCGGGATCATGGGCGCCAAGCGCACCGCCGACCTGATCCCGCTGTGCCATCCGCTGCCGATCACCAAGGTCGCGGTCGAGCTGACGCCCGATCCCGACCTGCCCGGCATCCGGATCGAGGCGACGGTCAAGACCACCGGCCAGACCGGGGTGGAGATGGAGGCGCTGACCGCCGTCTCGACCGCCGCGCTGACCGTCTATGACATGGCCAAGGCCGTCGACCGCGCGATGGAGATCGGCGGCATCCATGTGCGGCTGAAGGACGGCGGCAAGTCCGGCCGCTACGAGGCCACCGCGGGATGATCCCCGTCGACGAGGCGCTGGACCGGCTCTTTGCCCTGGTCGCCCCGACCGAAACCGAGATGGTGCCGCTGGCGCAATCCTCGGGCCGGGTGCTGGTGCGCGAGGTGCAGGCCCGGCGGGATCAGCCGCCCTTTGCCGCCTCGGCGATGGATGGCTATGCGGTGCCCGGCGGCGAGGTCCGCCCCGGCGCGCGGTTCGCGGTGATCGGCGAGGCCGCGGCGGGACGGCGGTTCGACGGCACGGTCGGGCCCGGCCAGGCGGTGCGCATCTTTACCGGTGCCCCGGTGCCCGAGGGCGCGGACCGCGTGGTGATCCAGGAGGACGTGACCGCCGAGGGCACGACGATCACCCTGGGCGGCAATCTCGACGAGGGCAGCAACATCCGTCCCGCCGGCGGCGATTTCCGCATCGGCGACCGGATCTCGGCCCCGCGCCGCCTGCGCCCGCAGGACGTGGCGCTGGCCGCCGCGATGAACCACCCGGTGCTGCCGGTGGCGCGGCGTCCGGTGGTGGCGCTGATCTCGAACGGGGACGAGCTGGTGATGCCGGGCGAGACGCCGGGCCCGGACCAGATCGTCGCCTCGAACACCTTCGGCATCAAGGCGCTGCTGGAGGCCGAGGGCGCCACCGTGCGCATCCTGCCCGCAGCCCGCGACACCGCCGCAAGCCTGCGCCTGGCCTTTTCGCTGGCCGCCAGCGCCGATCTGATGGTCACGATCGGCGGCGCCTCGGTTGGCGATCACGATCTGGTCGGCCGCGTGGCGGGCGAACTGGGGATGGAGCGCGCCTTTTACAAGGTCGCGATGCGGCCGGGCAAACCCTTGATGGCCGGGCGGATTTCCGGTGTGCCGATGATCGGGCTGCCGGGCAACCCGGTCTCGGCCATGGTCTGCGGCCATGTCTTCCTGCGTCCCGTCATTCGGGCCATGCTGGGCCTGGGGGCCGGCCCGCTGGCGCCCTCGCAGATGCGGCTGGCCACGGATGTCGCCGCCAACGGGCCGCGCCTGCATTACATGCGGGCCGAAGTCACCGATCAGGGCCTGCGCCCCTTTGCCAGCCAGGACAGCGCCCTGCTGTCGGTGCTGGCCCGGGCGGATGCCTTTGTCATCCGGCCGGTCGACGCGCCTGCCGCGAGCGAGGGCGATACCGTCCCCTGCCTGCTGCTGAGCTGAGGCGCAACGCGCCCCGCCCTCCTATCCCGCCCCCTGCCGCGTCAGCAGGAAGCGGCGGACCAGGGGCGGCACCACGAGGATCACCACCAGCATCCGCAGGAACTGCGCCGAGAGGATGAAGCCCATGTCGGCATCCAGGTCGCGGGCGACGATGGCGACAGTGTCCATCGCGCCGGGGCACATCGCCAGAAACGCGGTGGTATAGCCGATCCCGAAGATCGCCGAGACGACAAAGGACCCGACAGCCGAGACCGCAACCAGCGCGAGGTTGATCAGCAGCACAACCGGCAGCAGCCTCAGGATCGGGCGCAGCAGGTCGGCGCGGAACCGCATGCCCACGCTCCAGCCGATCGCGGCAAAGCCCAGCCATATGGCCCAGGCCGGCACATTCACCTGCAACCCGGTCTGCGCCTCGAAGACGACGCCCATCAGGATCGGCAGCACCAGCGCCCCCGCCGGCAAGGAAACAAACCGGTTCACCAGCAGCCCGGCGGCAACGATCAGCAGCGTGAACAGCGGGCTGGCCGGGGCCCGTGCTGCCAGCTCGACCGCGGCACCGGCGCCCGGGCCTGCCCCGGCCACCGGGTGGATCCAGGCGATGCCCGCCGCCGACAGGGCCACGACGATGACGCGCATGTACTGCATGATCGCGACCATGCGCACATCGGCGCCGGACTCTTCGGACATCACGATCATCGCCGAGGCACCGCCCGGCAGCAGACCCCAGGCAAGGGTCTGGACGTCGAAGACCCGCAGCCGCGCGGTCAGCGTGACGATGACGAAGGTCACCAGCAGGGTCATGGCGGTGGCCGTCAGGATCTCGGGCGCGTAACTCGGCAGGGTCAGCAGCACCCGCGGTTCGATGATCCCGGCGATCATGCAGCCGACGACAGCCTGCCCGGCGCGCTGCGCCTCGCCCGGGATGGGAACCGGCAGGCCGGAACAGGCCAGCACCAGGGCCGCCAGCAGCGGCCCCAGCAGACCCGAGGCGGGGGCACCCAGGGCGCTGAGCACCACGACAAACAGCGCCGAGACAAGGGCCAGGACCACCAGCCTGACCGGCCAGGGTGCGCGTTGCAGGCGCTGGAGCCCGGGCCTCAGCACGCGGCGCGGCCCCGATGGCGTGAGCGACCAACCCGGGCCATTGCGGGCGGGGCGATTGCCGGGGATGCCGCAAAGGGGCCTGTGGGATGGCCCCCCGTGACCGCCAGGCGCGGGCATGGCGCAGACCCCGGGCAATGCGCCGGGTCCCCTGCGGTCAAATGTCGGAGCGATAACAAGGTGCTGGTTTCCCGGCCTGATGCCGTACCGCCCTCTTACCGGGGTTCCCGGGGCAACTGCAACCGGCCCCGTCACCGCCAGGTGCGGGACCGGGTCACATCGCCCGACATCCGGTCAAAGCGCACAGGGACAAGGCACCCCGCCGTTGCCCGGCGATTGCCGCGCGGCCGGCCCGCGCGGCCCGCATTCAGGCGCCCACGGTTTCGGCCAGATGTTCGAACAGGCGGGCCACCGCCTCGGCCCCCGGGTCGACATTGCCCTCCAGCTTGGCGGCATTGACATAGCTCGCCCGCCCGGCCTTGGCCGTGGTGATGGTGGCGGTGACATCCGCCCCCTTGCGCGCGGCGGTTGCGGCGGCCCCCAGCCCCTGCGGCAGGGCCTGCAGCGCGGGCAGCAGCGCGTCGATCATCGTACGGTCCCCGGGCTGTGCGCCGCCCACCTGCTGCACCCGGTCCAACGCCGCCATCAGCGCGCCATGCGCATCCTCGCCCGAGGACGAGGCATCGCCCGCCGCCGCGAAGAAGATCGCCAGCAGCACACCGGAGGAGCCGCCCATCGTCTGGCTCAGCTCCAGCCCGATGGCGCGGTAGAGCTGGGTGAGGTCGGCCAGCGGCATCCGGTCCAGCGCGGCGATCAGCGCGCGCGAGGCGGTGGCCAGCGTGCTGCCGGTATCGCCGTCCCCCGATTTGGCGTCGAGCGCGTTGAGGTCGGCCTCGGCCGCGATGAAGACCTTGCAGCAGCCCTCGATGAAGGCGCGGGTCGCCTCGTTGCGCGAGGGCATCGGCTGGATCGGCGTCAGCCCGTCGGGCAGCGGCAGCACCGGCACGGCGTCCAGCGCCAGGCAGCCGGGCCAGGCCCAGGGGCCGACCGGGGCGCAGAGCGCCGCCTCGTCCGCCTTGGTCACCGGCAGCAGCGAGACCGAAAAGCCCTGCATGTCGAGCGAGGTCATCATCGGCGCCGGGCCGATCAGCCAGCGCAGCTGCGCGCCGATGGCCGATGTGGCCAGTTCCTCGGCCAGCACCGCCATTTCCAGCGGCGTGGCGCCGCCGAGGTTGTTCAGCAGCGCGGCATGCGGACCCGGACCCACATGGGGCGTCAGGCGTTCCACGACCATGCGCACCGCCTCGCGCGCCGAGCGGAAGTCGACCTGTTCCACCCCGGCCTCGCCGTGGATGCCCAGGCCCAGCTCGGCCTTGCCCCGGTCGATCCGCGCCTCCTTGGGCGAACCGGGCACGGTGCAGGTGTCCAGCGACATGCCGATGGAGACCGCCGAGGCGATGACCCGTTCCGCCGCCCTGGTGACCGAGGCCAGATCGCCGCCCTGATCCGCCAGTGCGCCCGCGATCTTGTGCACGAAAAGCGTGCCCGCCACTCCGCGCGCCTGCGGCAGGTCCGGCAGCGCGATGTCGTCGTCGACCACCACCATGTTGACCGACAGGCCGAAGGCGCGCGCCCGTTCCGCCGCCAGGCCAAAGTTCAGCCGGTCGCCGGTGTAGTTCTTGACGATCAGCAGGCAGCCCGCCCGGCCCGTCACCGCGAGGATCCCCGCCAGCACCGCGTCGACCGAGGGCGAGGCGAAGACATCGCCGCAGACCGCCGCGGTCAGCATCCCCTGCCCGACAAAGCCCGCATGGCTCGGCTCGTGCCCCGATCCGCCGCCAGAGACCAGCGCCACCTTCGACTTGTCCCAGTCGGTGCGCACGACGACCTTGATATGCGGGTAACCGTCCAGCCGTGCCAGCCGCCCGCCCGCCGTGCGCAAGGTGCCGTCGATCGCCTCGGTGACCAGGGTCTCCCTGGAATTTATGAACTGGTTCATGAGCTTCCTCCTCAGCCGACGCGGGCGCCCGCGGTGTCGAAAAACAGGGGATCGCGGGGCGCGATGGACAGGGTGTCGCCGGGGCCGAGCGCGGTCTGCGCCTCGGTCAGGGTGACGATCTCGTGCCCGGCCAGCCGCAGGTGCAGGCGGGTCTGGTCGCCCAGATGTTCGACGCGAACGACCTCGGCCGGCTGACCTTCGCCGTGGGCGATGTGTTCCGGGCGCAGCCCGATGGTCGCCGCCCCGCCCGGTGCGCCGGGGAACAGCCCGGCCGGCAGCGCATTGATCCGCGGCAGGCCGAGCCGCGTCGCGACATAGAGGCTGACCGGGCTTTCATAAACCTCGCGCGGGGGGCCGAACTGCACCAGCCGCCCGTGGTCCAGCACGCCCACATGGGTCGCCATCGTCATCGCCTCGATCTGGTCATGGGTGACGTAGAGCAGCGTGGCCCCCATCTCGGCCTGGATGCGCTTGAGCTCGATCCTGAGATCGGCCCTGAGTTTGGCGTCGAGCGAGGACAGCGGTTCGTCCATCAGGTGGATCGACGGCTCGCGCACCAGCGCCCGGCCGATCGAGACGCGCTGCATCTCGCCCCCCGACAGCTGCGTCGCCTTGTTGTCCAGCTTGTGCGCGATGCGCAGCACCTCGGCCACGGCCCCGACGCGGCGGGCGATCTCGTCCTCGGGGGTCTTCAGGATCGGCGAGCGCAGCGGAAAGGCCAGGTTGTCGCGCACCGTCATGTGCGGATAGAGCGAATATTGCTGGAACACCATCGTCACATTGCGCTGCGCCGGGGTCAGCCCGGTCGCTTCCATCCCGCCGATGGCCACCCGGCCCGTATCCGGCGCCTCCAGCCCCGAGACGAGGCGCAGGGTTGTGGTCTTGCCCGCGCCGGTCGGGCCCAGCAGAACGACAAAGGCGCCGTCGGGAATGGTCATCGACACGTCCGACAGCGCGACCGTGTCGCCGTAGGATTTCGACAGGTTGCTCAGGGTGACATCAGCCACGGGACAGGACCCCCTCGTTCAGTTCCGACCCAAGCGCCCGCCCCGTCTGGCGGTCGAACAGGGTCACGGTGGTGCCGTTGAAATCCAGCCCCACGGTTTCGTCCAGCCGCGCGGGCTGTTCGGAGGGGATGCGGGCCTTCAACTCTCCGTTCGGGGTGGCGATGGTGACGATCTGCGTGGTGCCCAGATATTCCGTCGCCCGAACCCGGCCGCGATAGGCCGAGGAGTCGCTGATGCGCACATGTTCGGGGCGCACGCCATAGGCCATGCCGCCGGAAAACGCCTCGCGCGCGGCGGGCACCGGCAGCGCCTGGCCATCCAGCGTCACCGCCCCGGAACCGGGCTGCACGGCCCCGTCGAAATCGAGGAAGTTCATCGAGGGCGAACCGATGAAATCGGCCACGAACATGGTGGCGGGCTTGTCGTAGATGTCCTGGGGCTTGCCGAACTGTTCGATCACCCCGTGGTTCATCACCACGATCTTGTCGCCCATCTGCATCGCCTCAAGCTGGTCATGGGTCACATAGACCGTCGTCGCGCCCATCCGGTCGTGCAGGGCGCGCAGCTCCTGCGACATGTGTTCGCGGAATTCGGCGTCCAGCGCCCCCAGCGGTTCGTCCATCATGAAGGCCTTGGGATCGCGCACGATGGCACGCCCCAGGGCCACGCGCTGCCGGTCGCCGCCCGAAAGCCCGCCGACGGGGCGGTCCAGGATATCCTCGATCCCCAGGATGCGCGCGACCTCCTGCACCTTTTCGCGCACCCTGGCGCGCGGCATGCCCTGGCTGACCAGCGGGTACGAGATGTTCTTGCGCACATTCATATGCGGGTAGAGCGCGAACATCTGAAAGACAAAGGCGATGTCGCGCTGCGAGGCGGGCCTGCGGCCGACCTCTTCGCCGTCGATGTAGATTTCCCCGCTGGTCGGCAGCTCAAGCCCCGCGATCATCCGCAGCGTCGTGGTCTTGCCGCAGCCCGAGGGGCCGAGCAGCATGAAGAATTCGCCATCCTCGATGGTGAAGGACGAGGATTGCACGGCGGTGAAGCTGCCGAATTCCTTGCACAGGTTCTGGACGACGATTTCGGCCATGCCTACTCCGGGAAATGGCTGACGACGATGAACATGACGGTTCCGGTCAGCGTGACGAGGAAGGACCAGGTATAGGCCCACAGGAACAGCGGCTGCATCAGCATCACCACGCCCAGGGCGATAAGGATGCTGGCCAGCATCTCCCACGGGCCGCGGCGCAGGCGAAGCAGGCCGTTGAGGAAACGGGTCATCTCGGGCCCTCCACCCTGGTGGCGTTTCGGGTCATCTGCATGGTATCGCCCCTCATTTCCGCACCGCGCCAAAGGTGATCCCGCGCAGCAGGTGCTTGCGCAGCATGATGGTGAAGACCATGACCGGGATCAGGAACAGCGTGGTGCCCGCGGCCACGGCGGGCCAGTCCTTGCCCACGCCGATGATCGTCGGGATGAAGGGCGGCGCGGTCTGCGCCGTGCCCGAGGTCAGCAGCACCGCAAAGGCATATTCGTTCCAGGCGAAGATCAGGCAGAAGATCGCGGTCGAGGCGATGCCGGTTGCCGCCTGCGGCAGCACCACCTTGCGAAAGGCCTGAAAGCGCGTGTAGCCGTCGATCAGCGCCGCTTCCTCGTATTCGCGGGGGATCTCGTCGATGAACCCCTTGAGCAGCCAGACCGAGAGCGAGATGTTCACCGCCGTGTAAAGCAGGATCATCCCCAGGTGGGTGTCCGACAGCCCCAGCGTGCGGAACATCAGAAAGATCGGGATCGCCACCGCAATTGGCGGCATCATCCGGGTCGAGAGGATGAAGAACAGCAGATCGTCCTTGAGCGGCACCTTGAAGCGGGAAAAGGCATAGGCCGCCAGCGTGCCCAGGAAGACCGACAGGAAGGTCGAGCCAAAGCCGATGATGACCGAGTTCAGGAACCGCTCGCCATAGCGCGAGGGGCCCGAGATCACCATGCCGTACTGGCGCACGATCCGGTCGTACCAGCTGTCCGGCGGGCCCAGCGTTTCCAGGGTTTCCGGCGTGGCGCGCGAACGGGTGGTGAAGAGGTTGACGTAGCCCTCCAGCGTCGGTTCGAACACCACCTTGGGCGGATAGGCGATGGCATCGGCGGGCGATTTGAACCCGGTCGCGACAATCCAGACCAGCGGCAGGATGGTGATGACCGCGTAGAGCACGACCAGCGACCCGGCGATCCACTTCTGCCGCGGCGTGGCGGCGATGACGGAAAAATCGCTCATGACTTCGCCTCCGGTCGGGTTGCGGTCAGAAAGAGGGCAGAGAGCAACGGCTGTTTCATCTCAACGCTCCTTCACCTTGTTCAGCGCCTTCACGTAGATCGAGGCAAGGCCGAAGACCGTGACAAACAGGATGATCGCATAGGCCGAGGAATAGCCGGTGCGCCATTTCTCGAAGGCCTCGCGCTTGAGCGTGATCGAGGTCAGCTCGGTCGTCGAGCCGGGGCCGCCGCCGGTCAGCAGGGTCACCATGTCGAACATCTTGAAATTCTCGATCCCCCGGAACAGCACCGCCAGCATCAGGAAGGGCAGCACCATCGGCACGGTGATCGTCCAGAACTGCCGCCAGGGGCTGGCGCGGTCGATGGCGGCGGCCTCGTAGATGTAGTCGGGGATCGAGCGCAGCCCCGCCAGGCAGATCAGCATCACGAAGGGCGTCCACATCCAGGTGTCGACGATGACGATCGCCCAGGGCGCCAGGTTCACCGACCCGATCATCGAAAAGGACGACGGATCCACCCCGGAAAAGAAGCTCACCACGTAATTGAACAGCCCGATCTGCGGCTGATAGAGAAAGGTCCAGAAGTTGCCGACCACCGCAGGCGAAAGCATCATCGGCAGCACGATGATGGTGGTCCACAGGTCGTTGCCCTTGAATTTCTTGTTGATCAGATAGGCCAGGGTAAATCCGATCAGCACCTGCAGCACGATGGTCCAGATCAGGAAATGCGCCGTCGCCTGCATCGAATGCCAGATGTCGCCGTCGGTCAGGATACGCTCGTAATTGCGCAGGCCGACCCATTCCACCTCGGCGTTGGTGCGGTTGGCCCGGTAGTTCGTCAGGCTCAGCCGGATCGTCCAGATCAGCGGGAAGATGTTGATCGCCAGCAGCAGGAAGATCGTCGGGGCGACGAAGATCCACGCCAGTGTCCGGTCCGAAATTCCCTTGACGCGGGTGACGATGGCCGGTGGCGTGGCGGCGGCGGCACGCTCTATGGGAGTCTGTGTCATGGGGGAACTTTCTGGCCTGTATCGCCGGGGCCGCACCTGCTGCGCCCCCGGCCGTGTCATGAACGGCGCTTAAAGCTTGCCGTCATCCTCGAAGGTTTCGGTCCAGTCCGAGACCAGGCCGTCCAACGCTTCCTGTGCCGTGCCCTGCCCGGCGACGACATAGTCGTGGAACCGCTTCTGGGTGTCCTGCAGCAGGATGGCATAGGAGGGTTCGGCCCAGAAGTCCTTTACCACCGCCATCGAGTCGAGGAAGGTCTGCGCATAGGGCTGGCTGGCCGGGAAGGACGGGTCCAGCGTCACCGCCTTGAGGCAGGAGAAGCCGCCCATTTCCCACCATTTCGCCTGCACCTCGGGCTTGGCGAACCACTTGATGTATTCCAGCGCCGCGTCCTGCTTTTCGGAATAGGCCACGACCGAGATGCCCTGCCCGCCCAGCTGGGCGAACTGCTCGCCATCCGGGCCGGCCGGGTTCACGAAATAGCCGGTCTTGCCCTTGCCGACACTGGCGTCGTTCTCGAAGCCCGGCCAGGTGAAGGCAAAGTTCATCTGCATGGCGACCTGGCCCGACTTGAAGGCGTCGATCCCCTCGCTCATGTAGCCGTTGGACGCGCCCGGAGGGGTGCAGCAGTCGTAGAGTTCCTTGTAGTACTCCAGCCCGGCCACCGCGCCCGGAGAGTTCACGAAACCCTCCATGTCATAGGGCTTTTCGGGGTTTTCGTATTTGAAGCCAAAGGAATAGAGCACGTCCATCGCGCCCATCGTGATCCCCTCGGACCCGCGTTCGGTGTAGATCGAGGCGCCGTAGACCGTCTTGCCGTCGATCTCGCGTTTCTGAAAGAATTCGGCGATGTCCTTGAGCTGGGCAAAGGTTTCCGGCGCGGCCAGGTCATAGCCGTACTTGTCCTTGAATTCGGCCATCAGCGCGGGCCGTTCGAACCAGTCCTTGCGATAGGTCCAGCCCACCACGTCGCCAAAGGCGGGCAACGCCCAGTAGTTGGGGGTGTTCTTGGGCCATTCGGAATAGCCCACAACCGTGGCGTCGATGAAATCGTCCATCTTGATGCCGTTGGCGTCGAAGAAGTCGTTCAGCTTGATGTAATGGCCGTTCTCGGCCGATCCGCCGATCCACTGGCTGTCGCCGATCATCAGGTCGCAGAGCTGCCCGCCCGAATTCAGCTCGTTCAGCATCCGGTCGGCGAAGTTGGGCCAGGGCACGAATTCGAAATTCATCGAATGGCCCGACTCGGCCTCGAAATCCTTGCTCAGTTCGACCAGAGCGTTTGCCGGATCCCACGAGGCCCAGCAGAGGGTCAAATCCTCTGCCTGCGCCGCGGGCGCCATGACGCCCGCACCGGCAGCCAAGCCAATGGCCGCCAAGAGTCCCTTGGTATTCATAGGTGGTTCCTCCCTGTTTCTGTCCGTTCGGCGCACAGTTACAGACGCCGCTTTGGGCATGGGAAAACGGTAAAGGACGAACGGCGCCTGCGTAAAGGGATTTCTGAGGTGCGTACCTCATTTTATGTTCCGGGTCGGAAAAGGCGGTAAGAATGGCTCATAAATCTCTGAATAGTAACACTATTCACAAGTCGCTACGCTTGTGATGTCTTGACGGGATGCGCCCGCCGGGTTGCCGTAACGTCAGATTGCGCGGCCCGGCCCTGCGCCGGAACCGGCGACTCAGCACCCTGCCCCGAGGCACCGAGTCGCGCCGCCCGGCAGCCTTTTCTCAGGTCGGCAGGTTCTCTTTCAGAACGATGTCGATCCGGATACGCTCCTGCGCCTCGTAGATCGCCACCCCGTCGCATTTCGCCCGCAGCACCCGCATCGCGCTGCGCACCAGGTGGCCGACGTTCTGGGTGATCACCGCGTCCACCTCATAGTCGATCAGCCCCTGATGGGTCAGCGGCGTCAGCTCGTGCACGATCACCGTCAGCTCTGCGATCCGGCCCGACCGCCGCAGCGCGCCGATCAGCGGGCGGTTGCCCGGCCCCATCGAATAGACCCCCCGCAGATCCGGATGCGCCAGCGCCGCCTTGAGCAGGATCGCCTCCATCCGCGCGGGATCGCCGCGCGATTCGATGGTCGGCAGGATGGTCAGATGATCGAAGCGTTCCGACATCACCTCGTCAAAGCCAAGCCGCCGCTCGATACTGTCGCGCGAGAGCATGGAATTGGTCACGATCAGTACCTTGCCGGGGATTGCGCCGACAAAGCGCCCCATCAGGTCGCCCGCCGTGCGGCCCGCCGACAGGTTGTTGATCCCCACGAAATGGTCCCGCCCCGAGGTCGGCAAATCCGACACCAGCGCCACCACCGACAGCCCTGCCTCCTTCAGCCGCGCAACCGCGTCGCGCACCTGCGGGGTCTCGGGCGCCATGATCGCCACGCCGTCGTAATGCTCGGCCGACAGCGAATTCAGCGCCCGCACGACAGAATGCGGATCCTGCACCTGCACCGGCACCACCTTCACGAAGACACGGTCGGCCAGCTGGGCCGCCATCGCCTCTTTCAGTGCCAGTTTCAGCGTGTCGACAAACTGGCTGTCGCCATCCGGCAGGACAAAGGCAAAGCGGTACTGCGTCTTGCGCGCCAGGTTCGCCGCATAGGTGTCGCGCACGTAGCCCAGGCTGCGGACCGCGTCGTTCACACGCTCGATCGTATTCGCCCGCACGCCGGGGCGGCCGTTGAGCACACGGTCGACCGTGGCCAGGCTGACGCCTGCCTCGCGGGCGATGTCATGGACTGTCGGCTTTGCCATCGGGACCTCCGTCCCGTGACGGTACGGCGCAAAACTGAGGTACGTCAATCAGCTAGCGGCCACATTGGATTTCGCTGCGGCCCTGCTGCCGCGCCCCGGGAATGGTGGCACCCTGGCGCTTGCGGCGCCGCAACGAATCAACTATTCATGATATATGGATAAGACACTCGCCCTCGCCGCGCTCAGCGCCCTTGGACAATCGACCCGGCTGGACGTGTTCCGCCTGCTGGTCACCGCCGGGCCCGAGGGCATGGCCGCCGGCCAGATCGCCGAGTCGCTCGGCATCCGGCAGAACACCATGTCGACCAACCTGACCGTCCTGCTGAACGCCGGGCTGGTCACCAACGAACGCGACGGGCGCAGCGTGCGCTACATGGCCAATATGGACAGGATGCGCGACCTGCTCGGCTTCCTGCTGGAGGATTGCTGCCGGGGCCAGCCCGAGCTGTGCCAGCCCATCCTCGCCAGGCTGGCCTTTGAATGCTGACCCGACCGGCCCGGAAAGGACCCCTGCCGTGACCATCGTCATCCACCACAACCCCGATTGCGGAACCTCTCGCAACGTGCTGGAAATCATACGAAAATCCGGCACCGAACCGGTGATCATCGACTACCTGGCGGAAGGCTGGACACGGCCGCAGCTGCTGGCCCTTTTCGCCGCCGCCGGCCTGACGCCGCGCAGCGCGCTGCGCACCACAAAATCCCCCGCCGTCGAGCTGGGGCTGACCGACCCGGCCGTCCCTGACGACGCGCTGCTGGACGCGATGCTCAAGCATCCGGTGCTGGTGAACCGCCCGATCGTGTGCTCGCCCAGGGGCGTGCGCCTGTGCCGCCCGTCCGAAACCGTGCTGGACCTGCTCGACACCCTGCCGCCCGGTCCGCTCTGGAAGGAAGACGGAGAGATGATCCTGACTGCCGAAGGACACCGCATTGCCTGATACGCCCGCCCTCGACGACACGCAGTTCCGCGCCATCGACCCCGACGCGCTGTTCCCCGCCAGCCGACGCACGGATCCGCCGCGCATCCTGCTGCTCTATGGCTCGCTCCGGCAGCGCAGCTTTTCGCGCCTGGCGGCGGAGGAGGCGGCGCGCATCCTGCAACGGCTGGGCGCCGAGACGCGGATGTTCAACCCATCCGGCCTGCCCCTGCCCGACGACGCCCCCGCCGACCACCCCAAGGTGGCCGAGCTGCGCGATCTGGTGACCTGGTGCGACGGCATGGTCTGGTCCTCGCCCGAGCGTCACGGCGCGATGACCGGCATCATGAAGGCGCAGATCGACTGGATCCCGCTGTCGCTGGGCGCCGTGCGCCCGACGCAGGGCAAGACGCTGGCGGTGATGCAGGTCTCGGGCGGCTCGCAGAGCTTCAACGCGGTGAACCAGCTGCGCGTGCTGGGCCGCTGGATGCGCTGCCTGACGATCCCCAACCAGTCCTCGGTGCCCAAGGCCTTTCAGCAGTTCGACGCGGCCGGGCGGATGAAGCCCTCGTCCTATTACGACCGGATCGTCGACGTGATGGAGGAACTGGTGAAGTTCACCGTCCTGACCCGCGATATCCGCGAGCATCTGGTCGACCGCTATTCCGAACGCAAGGAATCCGCCGAGGAGCTGCTGGCCCGGGTGAACCGGGCCTGAGCCTCAGCCGCCCTTGCGCCGGGTCCAGCACCACAGGCAGATGATCTCCATCGCCACATGGGCGCCCGCGATGGCGGTGGCGCCGGTGGTGTCGAAGGGCGGCGAGACCTCGACGACATCCCCGCCCACCAGGTTCACCCCGGCGATGCCGCGCAGGATCGCCGCCGCCTGGGCCGAGGTCAGCCCGCCCCAGACCGGCGTGCCGGTGCCGGGCGCATAGGCCGGGTCCAGGCAGTCGATGTCAAAGCTCAGATAGGCCGGGCGGTCGCCCACGATCTCGAGGATCCGGGCCGCAACCGCGCGGTTGCCGGTCTCGTGCACCGCGGGCGCGTCGATGATGTTCATGCCCATGTCACCGTCCAGGTTCACCGTGCGGATCCCCACCTGGACCGAGGTCGCCGGGTCGATCAGCCCCAGCTTGATCGCCTTGTAGAACATCGTGCCGTGGTCGATCCGGTCGAAATCGTCATCCGCCCAGGTGTCGCTATGGGCATCGAAATGGATCAGCGACAGGGGGCCGAATTTCTCGGCATAGGCCTTGAGGATCGGGAAGCTGATGTAGTGATCGCCCCCCAGCACCACGCTGCCCGCGCCCTGCGCCAGGATGCCCCGGATATGCGCGGTCAGGGTGTCGGGAAAATCCGCGACCCTGGCATAGTCGAAGGCCAGATCGCCGTAATCCGCGATGGCAAATTCGCCCAGCGGGTCAAAGCCCCAGCCATAGGGCGGGTCATAGGGCTGCAGGCACGAGGCCTCGCGGATCGCCCGGGGGCCAAGGCGCGTGCCGGTGCGGTTGGTCACCGCCTGATCGAAGGGCACGCCGGTCACCGCCAGGTCCACCCCCGTCAGGTCCTTGGTGTATCGCCGGCGCAGAAAGGACGTGGCCCCGCCGAACGCGTTTTCAAAGCTCAGCCCCTTGAGGCCGTCGCGGGTAAAGGCCTGGTCGACCTGTGTCTTGGCATCCTCAAGCGCCATGTTAGCCCTCCAGCGGTTGCGCGGTTTCCACGAGGCGGACGAAATAGCTGGCCCCCACGGGCGCAATCTCGTCGTTGAAATCATAGCCCGGCTGGTGCAGCCCCGCCCCCTCGCCCTGCCCGATCAGCATATAGGCGCCGGGCCGTTCCTGCAGCATGAAGGCGAAATCCTCGGCCCCCATCGAACGGTCCTCGCGGTAGGTCACATTGTCCTCGCCCGCGACGCTGCGGGCGACCTCGGCGGCAAAGGCGCTCT
Source organism: Pseudooceanicola pacificus (assembly GCF_009789075.1). Lineage (GTDB taxonomy): Bacteria > Pseudomonadota > Alphaproteobacteria > Rhodobacterales > Rhodobacteraceae > Pseudooceanicola > Pseudooceanicola pacificus. Next base: position 258,145 of record NZ_WNXQ01000002.1, on the reverse strand, counting down.
TTTCGGGGTCGTTGATCGTGGGCGGATAGCCCCGGGCATAGTCCAGCACCGCCTCCACGCCATAGGCCGCCGCCTGCCCGGCCACGATCTCGTGCATCCGCGCTTCGACCCGGTCCTGTACCAGGGGGTCGAAGGTGCGTACGGTGCCGTTCAGATAGGCCTTCTCGGGGATGATGTTGTCGGAACTGCCGGTGTGAATCTGGGTCAGCGACAGCACCATCTCGTCCCGGCCATAGATGTTGCGGCTGACGATGGTCTGCAGCGCCTGGGCGATGCCCACGGCGGCCATCACCGGGTCGCGCGTCTCGTCGGGATGCGCGGCATGGCCGCCCACCCCGGTGATGTGGATATGAAAGATGTCGTCGCCCGCCAGCACCGGCCCTGGCCCGGTGGCGAAATGGCCCGCGGGATATCCCGGCGCATTGTGCAACGCATAGACCTGCCCGATGCCGAAACTGTCCAGCATCCCCTCCTGCACCATGACATTTGCGCCGCCGCCGGCCTCTTCCGCCGGCTGAAAGATCAGCGCCACCTTGCCGGAGAAATTCCGCGTTTCGGCCAGGTGACGCGCGGCGCCCAGCAACATGGTCGTATGTCCGTCATGCCCGCAGGCATGCATCTTGCCCGCACGGGTCGAGGCATGCTCGGCCCCGGTCGATTCCTCGATCGGCAGCGCGTCCATGTCGGCGCGCAGGCCGACGATGCCGCCCCTGTGCCGGCCGCGCCCCTCGATGATCGCCACGACGCCGGTCTTTGCGATGCCCTGGTGGATCTCGTCGACGCCGAATTCGCGCAGCCGCTCGACGATGAAGGACGCGGTGTCGTGGCAGTCGAACCCCAGTTCGGGGTTGGCATGCAGGTGTCGGCGCCACGCCTTCATGTCCTCGGCAAAGCCGGCGATGGAGTTGATGACGGGCATGGGTGGACTCCTGACAGCGCCTCGGGTCAGGGTGCACTCAACCCGAAAGCCGGAGATCCCGCAATGGCAGATGATCTGATCCACGACCCTGACGGCGGGTTACCCCGGCTGCTGGAAATCATGCGCCGCCTGCGCGATCCGGCCACCGGCTGCCCCTGGGACCTGGAACAGGACTTTGCCAGCATCGCCCCCTATACGATCGAGGAAGCATATGAGGTCGCCGACGCCATCGAGCGCGAGGCCTGGGACGAATTGCGCGGCGAACTGGGCGACCTGCTGTTCCAGTCGGTGTTCCATGCGCAGATGGCCTCGGAACGCGGGCTGTTCGATTTTCACGACGTGGCCAACACCATGTCTGACAAGATGGTCGCCCGGCATCCCCATGTCTTTGGCGACGAGAGCCGCGAGAAATCCGCCGAACAGCAGACCGCCGACTGGGAGGCGATCAAGGCCGCCGAACGCGCCGGCAAGGCGCAGACCGGCGTGCTGGACGGGGTGGCGATGGGCCTGCCCGCGCTGACCCGGGCGGTCAAGCTGCAGAAACGCGCCGCCCGCGTCGGGTTCGACTGGCCCGGAACCGGCGACGTTTTGTCCAAGCTGACCGAAGAGACCGCCGAACTGGTCGAGGCGCGCGACACCCTGGGCCCCGAGGAGATCGAAGAGGAATTTGGCGACCTGCTCTTCGTGATGGCCAATCTGGCGCGGCACATGGGCGTCGATCCCGAAGCGGCCCTGCGCGGCGCAAATGCCAAGTTCACGCGCCGTTTCAAGCGGATAGAGGACCAACTTGACGCGATCGGCAAGCGCCCCGCCGACAGCGACCTGGCCGAGATGGACACCATGTGGGACATCGCCAAGGCCGAGGACAAGGCCCGCGCCCGGGGCGGATCGGGCCGGTCCGGATAGCGCCCCGGTTACCTGAGTGATTTCATAAGGCATTGACCTGAGCACTTTTGTCGGGCATTCCGCGGTCAGCAGAATCCGGAGGACCGAATGCTTACACTTGCCCGCAAGACCGCCCTCGCCTGTGGCGTCGCCCTTGTCGCCACTCCCGCCCTGGCCGAAGAGGTCAACCTGTACTCCTACCGCCAGCCCGAGCTGATCCAGCCGCTGGCCGACGCCTTCACCAAGGAGACCGGGATCACCGTCAACATCGCCTTCCTCGACAAGGGCATGGTGGAACGGTTGAAGGCCGAGGGCGCGCGCTCGCCCGCCGATCTGGTCCTGACCGTGGATATCGCGCGCCTGGCCGCCGTGGTGGACGCCGGCGTGACCGAGGCGATCACCGATCCAACCCTGGCCGCCAAGGTGCCCGCCGCCTATCACGACCCGGACGGCCAGTGGTGGGCGCTGACCACCCGCGCCCGCATCGTCTATGCCAGCAAGGACCGCGTCGCCGACGGCGAGGTGACCACCTACGAGGATCTCGCCGATCCCAAGTGGAAGGGCCGGATCTGCACCCGCTCGGGCATGCACCCCTATAACGTCGCCCTCACCGCCGCCTACCTGTACCACCACGGCGAAGAGGCCACCAAGACCTGGCTGGAGGCGCTGAAATCCAACCTCGCCCGCAAGCCGCAGGGCAATGACCGCGCGCAGGTCAAGGCGATCTGGGCCGGGGAATGCGACATCAGCCTGGGCAACACCTATTACATGGGCGAGATGCTGGAAGATCCCGAACAGACGGAATGGGCCAATTCCGTCCGCATCGTCTTTCCCACCTTCGAAGGCGGCGGCACCCATGTGAACATCTCGGGCATCGCGCTGACCAAGGCCAGCCCGAACCGCGAAAATGCCATCAAGTTCATGGACTTCCTCGTCTCGCCCGAGGCGCAGGGGATCTATGCCGCGGCCAACCACGAATATCCGATCGCCGAGGGCTCGGAACCGTCGGAACTGGTTAAGGGCTGGGGCAGCTTCACCCCCGATGACGTGAATCTGGCCGAGCTGGCCAAGCTGCGCCCCGCCGCGCTGAAGCTGATGGAACAGGTCGATTTCGACGGCTGACCGTCAGCCCGAAGATCGCGCAAGGGCCCGCCGGTTTCGGCGGGCCTTTTTCGTTTTCTGTCAGTGTATTGCGATCCGATATTAAGGCTTCGCCCTGCAACCGCTCCGATCCCGCCCTTCCCATGACCCGGCCCGTTCCGCAGGCAACTGCCCGGCGGCATCCTGCGCGGCCCCTCTCGACGGTGGACAACCGGGCGATCCCGCGTCACTCTCGCCCGCGCAATACGGGGGACTGAATGGCGCGCAAGATCATCATCGACACCGATCCGGGACAGGACGACGCCGTCGCCATCCTGCTGGCCCTCGCCAGCCCCGCAGAGATCGAGGTGCTGGGCATCACTGCCGTTGCCGGAAACGTGCCGCTGTCGCTGACCGCCAAGAACGCGCGCATCGTCTGCGAACTGGCCGGCCACCCCGAGGTCAAGGTCTTTGCCGGCTGCGACCGCCCGATGGGCCGCCCGCTGGTCACCGCCGAGCATGTGCATGGCGAGACCGGCCTGAACGGCCCGAAACTCCCCGATCCGACGATGCCGCTGCAGCCCGGCCACGGGGTGGATTTCATCATCGAGACGCTGCGCAGCGAACCGCCGGGGACGGTCACGCTCTGCCCGCTTGGCCCGCTGACCAATATCGCCCAGGCCTTTGTCCAGGCGCCCGACATCGTCGAACGGGTGCAAGAGATCGTGCTGATGGGCGGGGCCTATTTCGAGGTGGGCAACATCACCCCGGCCGCCGAGTTCAACATCTACGTCGACCCGCAGGCCGCTGATATCGTGTTCAAATCCGGCGTTCCGCTTGTGGTCATGTCGCTGGATGTGACGCATCAGGCGCTGGTCACCCGCGCCCGCAACGATGCCTTCCGCGCCATCGGCACGCCGGTCGGGATCGCCGTCGCCCAGATGACCGATTTCTTCGAACGCTTCGACAAGGAAAAATACGGCAGTGACGGCGCCCCGCTGCACGATCCCTGCGTGACCGCCTATCTGATCCGGCCCGACCTGTTCACCGGGCGGCACATCAATGTCGAGATCGAGACGACCTCGGAACTGACCATGGGCATGACGGTGGCCGACTGGTGGGGCGTCACCGACCGCCCGGCCAATGCGATGTTCATGGGCACGATCGACGCCGACGGCTTTTTCGCCCTGCTGGCAGAAAGGCTGGCCCGCCTGTGACCTCTCTGCACCTTGCCGGCCCCGAAGACCTGCAGCGCCTGCTGCCGATGGTGGCGGCGTTCCACGGCGAGATGGAGATCGACCAGACCGACGAGATCCGCGCCCGCGCGCTGTCGGTCCTGCTCGACGGGTCGGAACACGGGGTGGTCTACCTGATCGGCCCGGTCCGTTCGCCCATCGGCTATGTGGTGATCTGTTTCGGCTGGTCGCTGGAGTTCGGAGGGCTGGACGGATTCGTCGACGAGATCTGGATCCGCCCCGGCGTGCGCGGCCGCGGCATCGGCGGAGAGGTGCTGTCGATCCTGCCCAAGGCGCTGGCCCAGGCCGGGCTGACCGCCCTGCATCTGGAGGTCAAGCGCGACGATCCCCGCACGGTGGCCTTTTACCGCAAGCAGAAATTCGCCCCGCGCGAGCAGTACATGCTGATGACGCGCCGGTTCTAGGCGCTTTGGGGCGCAGGGCATGTTCCCGGGGGGGCGGACGGTGGCCGAGCTTCAGGCCTTGGGATGATGCGGGGGCCGATGCGCCCATGCTCACCCCCCACGCACGGGCCGAACGGGATAGGTTGGCCGTTCAAGCCCGCTGCTGCGCGCTGCCCCGGTCAACTCCGCGCGACAGCCGTGGCAATCCGCGCCGGAACGCATAGACTGGGGGCATGAGCATCGCGATCCCCTTTGACAACACCTATGCCGCCCTGCCCGACGGGTTCTTCACCCGGCTCGGCCCCACGCCGGTTGCCGCGCCGCGCCTGCTGGCCTTCAACGCCCCGCTGGCGGCGGGGCTGGGCATCACCGACCTGCCGGGCGAGGACGACCTGGCCCGGCTGTTTTCGGGCAATGCCACGCCCGAAGGCGCGGCCCCGCTGGCGCAGGTCTATGCCGGGCACCAGTTCGGCGGATTTTCCCCGCAACTCGGCGACGGCCGCGCGATCCTGCTGGGCGAGGTGGTCGATTCCGGCGGCACCCGCCGCGACATCCAGCTGAAAGGCGCCGGCCCCACGCCCTATTCCCGCATGGGCGACGGCAGGGCCTGGATGGGCCCGGTGCTGCGCGAATACCTGGTCTCCGAGGCGATGCATGCGCTTGGCATTCCCACCACCCGGGCCCTGGCCGCCGTGGCCACGGGCGAAGAGATCATGCGTGAACTCCCCCTGCCCGGCGCGGTGCTGACGCGCGTGGCCTCCAGCCATATCCGGGTCGGCACCTTCCAGTATTTCGCCGCGCGGCAGGATCGCGCGGGTCTGCAGCGCCTCTATGATTACACCCTGGCCCGGCACTACCCCGAGGCCACGGATCCGGTGGAATTCCTGGAGGCCGTGATCGCCCGGCAGGCCCGGCTGGTGGCGCAGTGGATGTCCGTCGGCTTCATCCACGGCGTGATGAACACCGACAACACCAGCCTTTCGGGCGAGACCATCGACTATGGCCCCTGCGCCTTCATGGACGCCTATCACCCGGCGACGGTCTATTCCTCGATCGACCGGCAGGGCCGCTATGCCTACCAGAACCAGCCGCAGATCGTGGCCTGGAATCTGGCGCAGCTGGCATCCTGCCTGGTGGCGCTGATGCCGGACCGCGAGGACGCGATCCAGCGTTTCACCGCGGCGATCCACGCGGTGCCCGACCGGGTCCATGCCGAATGGCTGACGCTTTTCCGGGCCAAGCTGGGCCTGGCCACGGCGCAGGACGGGGACGAGGCGCTGATTGTCGACCTGCTGAGCCTGATGGCGCAGAACCGGGCCGATTTCACCAACACCTTCCGCGCGCTTGGCGGTGCGGCCGCGCGCGACCAGTTCCTCGACCGCGAGGGGTTCGACACCTGGGAAACACGCTGGACGGCCCGCAGCGCGGGCGAGGACGGCGTGGCCGAGCGCATGCGCCTGGCCAATCCGGCCTATATCCCGCGCAACCACCGGGTCGAGCAGATGATCGAGGCCGCGGTGGCTGGCGACATGGCCCCGTTCGAGCGTCTGCGGCAGGTGCTCGCCCACCCCTTCGACGACCAGCCCGACGCGGCCGACCTCGCCAGCCCCCCGGCCGCCGGAGAGGAAATCCAGGCGACCTTCTGCGGGACGTGAGGTGCTGAGGGCCTGCGGCTTGGCGTTGGTCTATGGAGCATCGGCCCTGAGGTATATCGACCCGGCGGAGGCTGCACAGGTCAGCCCCTGCGCCGCGCGGGCTATTGCACCGACCGGACCGCACCATAGGTGGCGCGGAACCGCTGATAGGCCTCGTCGAACTGCGCGATCAGCGCCGGTTCGGGCGTGATCTCTTCGCCGGTCGGGGGCTTGGTCATCGCATCCTCCACCAGGTGGTCGCCCGAGGCCACCATACCCAGCCGGGCCGCCCCGAGCGCGGCGCCGAACTCGCCGCCGCTCGGCAGGTCCAGCGTCACGTTCAGCGCGGTGGCGATCAGCTTCAGCCAGTAGCGCGACCCGCTGCCGCCGCCGATGGCGATCAGCCGCTGCAGCCGCAGGCCCGTGGCCTCCAGCGCCGACTGGCTGTCGCGCAGGCCAAAGGTGACCCCTTCGAGCACGGCGCGGGTCAGGTCGTCGCGCGTGGTCTCGGCGCCCAGCCCGGTAAAGCTGCCCCGGATCTCGGCATCGTTATGGGGCGTGCGTTCGCCCGACAGATACGGCAGGAAGCGCACCCGGCCGGGCGCGTGCAGCACCTCGCCAAGCGGCGCGACAAGCTGGCGCGGGGTGGAGCCGGTGATCCGGGCCAGCCAGTTGAGGCTGTCGGTCGCCGAGAGCATCACCCCCATCTGGTACCACCGGCCCGGGACCGCGTGGCAAAAGGTGTGCAGCGCCGTCTCGGGCGCGGGGCGATAGCCATCGCGCGCCGCCAGCAGCACGCCCGACGTGCCGAGCGAGACAAAGCCCTGCCCCTCGTTCATCGCGCCGATGCCGCAGGCGGCGGCGGCATTGTCGCCCGCGCCCCCGGCAACAACCACCGGCCCGGACAGCCCCCATCGCGCCGCCAGTTCGGGCTTCAACCGGCCCCCGGCCTCGCTGCCCTCCAGCAGGTCGGGCATCTGGTCGCGCCGCATCCCGCCCGCATCCAGCAGCGCCTCGGACCAGCCCCGCGCCCTGGTGTCCAGCCAGGCGGTCCCGGCGCTGTCGGACATGTCGGCGAAATAGCTGCCGGTCAGGTGGAAATTCAGGTAGGCCGCCGGCAGCAGCACCTTGGCGACCCTGGCGAAATTCTGGGGCTCATGCGCGCGCACCCAGGCCAGTTTCGGCGCGGTGAAGCCGGGAAAGACGATATTGCCCGAGATGTCGCGCACGCCCTCCATCGCGTCCAGAGCCGCCGCCTCGACATGCGAACGGGTGTCGTTCCACAGGATGCAGGGGCGGATCACCTCGCCCGCCGCGTCCAGCAGCGTCGCCCCGTGCATGTGCCCGGCGACGCCGATACCGCGCAGCCCGGCAAATTCGGGATGCGCCGCGCGCAGCTCTGCGACCGCGCCCTCCAGCGCCGCGATCCATTCCGACGGGTCCTGCTCGGACCAGCCCGACTGCGGGTGCTGTACCTCATAGGCCCTTTCGGCGGCGCCAAGCGGCGTGCCGCCCGCGTCCACAAGCAGGGCGCGCAGCCCCGACGTGCCAAGGTCGACACCCAGATATGCCATTCCGTCTTCTCCCGTGAGCGGTTGTGGCGCGGGAGTCATCCCGCGGCGTGGATCAGTCCGACCTTGTCCGGGGTGCCCCCCGTCCCGTCAAGCGATCCGGTCGGTGTGCAGGCGCCGGTGGCGGCGCGGCGGAAGCATGGGGGCGGGCATCGCTGCCCGCCCGCATCACGCCCCTCAGGATCAGAAGGGGCTGTCAGGATAGTAGAACTGCTCGGCATTGTCCGAGGTGATCAGCACCGAGCCGATGGTGAACGTGCCCGACACCGGCGCGTTCGAGGTCAGCCCGACCGCCGTCAGCTCGATCGCCGTGGCGATCATCGACGGCGGGTAGGTCACGTCGGCGGGGATCATCGAATCCCCATCCATCACGCGCTTGATCATCTCCTTCATGCCGGCACCGCCGAGCACGAATTTCACGTCGTCGCGCCCCGCCGCGTCGATAGCCGCCAGCACGCCGACCGCCATGTCGTCATCCGAGGCCCAAACCGCGTCAAGCTGCGGATGCTTGGACAGGAAATCCTGCATGACGTTGAAACTGTCGTCGCGGTTCCAGTTGCCGTGCTCCATGTCGACGATCTCGATGCCCGAGCCTTCGATCGCCTGCTGGAACCCTTCGACACGCTCGTTGTCGATGGTGGTGGGGATGCCGCGCAGCACCACGATCTTGCCGCCGTCGGGCATCTGCGAGACCATGTATTCGCCCGAGACCCGCCCGAAGCCGGGATTGTCGCCGGCCACGTAGAGGTCTTCGATACCCGGAATCGACAGGCCGCGGTCCACCACGGTGACCCAGGCGCCACTTTCGGCAACCGCCTGAACCGGCGGCGTCAGCGGGTCGGATTCAAAGGGCAGCACCACCAGCGCGTCGATGTTGCGCGTCGCCACCATGTCTTCGATATCATTGACCTGCTTGCCCGGATCCGAGGCCGTGGCCAGCACGAAATCGAGCTGCGGATAGACCTTTTCCAGCCGTTCCACCGTCTGCTGCGCGTGGAAGTTCATGCCGCCGGCCCAGCCATGGGTCGCCGCGGGGATCGACACGCCGATCACTTTGGTGTCGCCGTCCTGCGCCAGCGCCCCGCCGGTGCTCAGCGCAAGCGCCGTGCATCCGGCCAGCAAAGTCTTCATGTAAGACATTTCGTTTCCTCCCTTAGAATGGCGAAGGCTCATCCCTTCGCCTTGGCTTCCCGCTGCAGGATTACCGCGAGAATGATGATGACCCCCTGGATCGCGCCGTTGAGATAGGGCGAGACCAAGTCGGTCAGATTCAGGATGTTGTCGATCATGCTCAGGATCAGAACGCCGATCACCGTGCCCCAGACCCGGCCGAAGCCGCCCTTGAGGATGGTGCCGCCGATGATCACCGCCGCGATCGCCTCAAGCTCCCACAGAACCCCGGTCGAGGCCGAGGCCGAGCCGAGCCGTGGCACATACATGATCGTCGCCACGCCGACGAGCATCCCGAGCATGGCATAGGTCAGCAGCCGGGTGCGGTTGACGTTGACGTTGGAATAATGCGCCACGCTCTCGTTCGAGCCGATGGCCGCGCAATGGCGCCCGAACCGGGCGCGGCTCATCAGCACCTCGCCGACGATGACGGCCAGCGCAAAGACGATGATCGGCCAGCTGATCCCGAACAGCCCGCCGAAATAGACCGGCCGGTAGAAGGTGCGCAGCCCGAAGTCGAGGCTGAGCGTGCCGCCATCAGCCAGCCAGGTGACCAGGCTGCGATAGATGCCCATGCTGCCCAGCGTGACGATGAAGGCCTCGATCCCCAGTGTGGTGATGAGGAAGCCGTTCAGAAGCCCCGCCGCGATCCCCGCCACCAGCGCCACGGCCATGCCCAGCAGGATGATCGGAATGCCGATCCCCAGCACCGGCAGCGCCGCGTTCATCACCAGGATCATCAGCCCCGCGATGAAGGCCGCCATCGAGCCCACCGACAGGTCAAGCCCGCCTGCCGTGATCACGAAGGTCATGCCCACGGCGATGATGCCGATGAAGGCGGATCGCGCCAGCACATTGGTGATATTGGCCGCGCTCAGGAAGTTGGAGTTCAGCGCCGTGCCCACCACGATCAGCAGCACGAGCGCGATCACAGGCCCCAGAACGCTCATCGAGGGGAGCGCCTTGCGCGGCTTGCGCGCCGCTGTTTCGGTCGCCATCATGCCACCCTTTCCGTGCTGCCCGTGCCAACGCCCATGGCGTGCCGGATGATTATGTCCTCGGTGATCTGGTCGCCGGACAGAACCTTGGCGATCCGGCCCGAGCGCATCACCATCACCCGGTCCGAGAGGCCGATCACCTCTTGCATTTCAGACGAGATCACGACGACTCCGTGGCCCTCGGCGGCGAGCTTGCGCAGGAAGGCGTAGATCTGCTGCTTGGTGCCGATGTCGATGCCGCGCGTCGGTTCGTCGACGATCAGGATCATCGGATCGGACTGCATCACCTTGGCCAGCAACAGCTTTTGCTGGTTGCCACCCGACAGGTTGCCGACGCGCATGGAGCGCGCCCCGGCGCGGATGTCGAATTCGTCGATCGCCTGGTCCAGCGCGCGGTCCTCGGCGGCAAAGTCGATCAGGACCCGGCCGTATTTGTGCAGCGCCTGCAGGGTCAGGTTCTCGCGCATGCCCTTGTCCAGCAGCAGGCCGCGCAGCTTGCGGTCCTCGGTCAGGTAGCACAGCCCGTGCGCCAGCGCGTCGCCGGGCCGGGTGATGCCGACCGGGGCGCCGCCGATCTCGACAGCTGTGCTGGTCGCGGGGCGCAGCCCGCAAAGCCCCTCCATCGCCTCGGTCCGGCCAGAACCGATCAGCCCGGCGATGCCCAGGATCTCGCCCCGGTGCAGGTCGAAGGAGATGTCGCTGGCGCGGCCCGGCACGTTCAGCCCCTCGACACGCAGCAGCACCTCGCGATCCGGCGCGGCGACGGGTTTGTCGGGGAACAGGTCCGAGACATCCCGCCCCACCATCACCGTGGCCATCTCGTCCTCGGTGATCTCGCCCGCCGGGCCGTCATGCACCAGCGTGCCGTCGCGCAGCACGGTCACGGTGTCGGCGATCTCGGCCACCTCGCCCAGCTTGTGAGAGGTGAACAGGATCGCCGTGCCCGCCGCCTTGAGCGCGCGCACCTGGTCAAAGAGGATGCGTGTCTCGGACCCGGTCAGCACGGCGGTCGGCTCGTCCATCACCAGCACCCGCGCGTCACGGCTGAGCGCCTTGGCGATCTCGACCATCTGCTTGTCCGAGTTCGACAGTTTCGACACCAGCGTGTCGGGATCGACCTGGCAGTCGATCCGCGCCAGGTAGTCACGGGTGAGCCGCCGCATCCGCGCCTTGTCCAGCAGCCAGCCCTTTCGCAGCTCGCGCCCGAGAAAGATGTTCTGCTCGACCGTCAGCTGCTCGGCCAGGTTGAACTCCTGGTGGATCATCACGATCCCGGCCTCTTCGCCCTCATGCAGCGAGCCAAAGGCGACCTCCTGCCCGTCCAGCAGGATCCGGCCCGAGCTTGGCGCCTCGATCCCGGCGAGGATCTTCATCGTGGTCGACTTGCCCGCGCCGTTCTCGCCGATCAGCGCCAGCACCTCGCCCGCCCGCAGGTCGAGCGTGACCCCGTGGAGCACCTCCACCGGGCCAAAGCTCTTGGTCACATGCCGCAGCGCAAGGACAGAGGGTCGGCTCATAGCCTGGTCCACGCCGCGTTGTTGCCCGCCGAGGCGACGCAGGCGCGGATGAAGGCCATGCCCTCCAGCCCCGCGCCGATCCCCGGCAGCACGCCCATCACCGCGTCACGCGAGGCGCCGCCCTGCACCGCGCGGATCGCCTCGGCCGCCTCGGCGTAGATCGTCGCGAACCCTTCGAGGTAGCCCTCGGGATGGCCCGAAGGGATCCGGCTGACCGAGGTCGCGGCCGCGATGGCGCCGGGTCCGTTGCGGGTCAGACGGCGGGTCGCTTCGCCATGCGGGGTGAACCAAAGGTAGTTCGGATCCTCCTGTGCCCATTCCAGCCCGCCCGTTTCGCCATAGATGCGCAGTCGGAGGCCGTTCTCGTTGCCCGGCGCGACCTGGCTGCACCAGAGCATGCCGCGCGCCCCGCCGTCATAGCGCAGCAGGATGTGGGCGTTGTCGTCCAGCCGGCGCCCGGCGCCAAAGCTCTGCAGGTCTGCGGCCAGTTCGGTCCCCGTCAGGCCCGAGACGAAGCATGCGAGGTTATAGGCATGGGTGCCGATATCCCCTATCGACCCCCCTGCCCCCGAGCGTTCCGGATCGGTGCGCCACTCGGCCTGTTTCACGCCCTCGGTTTCCACCGCGTCGGTCAGCCAGTCCTGCGGATATTCCGCCTGCACGATGCGGATCCTGCCAAGCAGACCATCGGCCACCATTTGCCGGGCCTGACGGATCATCGGATAGCCGGTGTAATTGTGGGTCAGGATGAACAGCGCCTTGCTCTCGGCCACCGCCTTTTCCATCGCCTCGGCATCCGCAAAGGTCGCGGTCAGCGGCTTGTCGCAGATCACGTGGATGCCGCGCGACAGAAACGCCCTGGCGGCGGGATAATGCACGTGGTTCGGGGTGACGATGCTGACCGCCTCGATCCCGTCCGCGCGCGCCGCCTCGGCCTCGGCCATCTCTTCGAAGCTGCCGTAAGAGCGCGCGGGGTCGAGCCCCAGGGCCTCGGCACTGGCGCGCGCCTTGTCCGGGGTCGAGGACAGCGCCCCCGCCACCAGTTCGAAATGCCCGTCGATGCGGCTTGCGATGCGGTGAACCCCGCCGATGAAAGCGTCGTTGCCGCCGCCCACCATGCCCAGTCTGATACGTGCCATCTCAACCGATCCCCAGCAGCGTCTTGTTGGTCGCCTCGTCGATGTCGCCGCCCGCGAAATCGTCAAAGGCATGCGGCGTGACACGGATGATGTGATCCTTGACGAATTGCGCGCCCTCGCGCGCGCCGTCCTCGGGATGCTTCAGCGCGCATTCCCATTCGACCACGGCCCAGCCGTCGAAATCGTTCGCGGCCATCTTGGCGAAGATCGCGCCGAAATCGACCTGCCCGTCGCCGAGGCTGCGGAACCGCCCCGCGCGGTCGACCCAGGGCTGATAGCCGCCATAGACACCCTGACGCCCGGTCGGGTTGAACTCGGCATCCTTGACGTGGAACATCTTGATGCGCTCGGCATAGATGTCGATGTTGTCGAGGTAATCGAGGCACTGCAGCACGTAATGCGACGGGTCGTAGAGCATGTTGCAGCGCGCGTGCCCGTCGAGCTTTTCAAGAAACATTTCGAAGGTGACGCCGTCGTGCAGATCCTCCATCGGGTGGATCTCGTAGCAGACGTCCACCCCGCAATCCTCGGCATGATCGAGGATCGGGCGCCAGCGCCGCGCCAGCTCGTCAAAGCCCGTGTCCACCATGCCCTGCGGGCGCTGCGGAAAGGGGTAGACGAAGGGCCAGCAGAGCCCGCCCGAAAAGGTCACATGCTGCCCGATACCGAGGTTCTTCGACGCGGTCAGCGCCTTCTTGACCTGCGCGACGGCCCATTCGCTGCGCTCCTTGGGCTTGCCCTGCACCTCGGGCGCGGCAAAGCCGTCGACCCAGGCGTCATAGGCCGGGTGCACGGCGACCAGCTGGCCCAGGATATGCGTCGACAGGTCGGTCACCTCGACCCCGTTGTCGCGCGCCTGCCCCGCCCATTCGTCGCAATAGGCCTGCGAGCTCGCCAGCTTGTCGAGATCGACCAGCCGCGCATCCCAGACCGGCACCTGCACCCCCTTGTAGCCACACTCCGCGGCCCATTTGGTGATGCCGTCCCAGGAATCGAACGGCGCGGTGTCCCCGGCGAACTGTGCCAGAAACAGCCCCGGTCCCTTGATCGTCTTCATCGTCTTCTCCCTTTCACCGCCGGAACAAGGCGGCCCTGAATGGTCTTTCAATCTGCCGGCCCGCCGCAGGGCGCGCGCGCGCCCCGGCGGTGACCGGCGGTGTCAGCCCGCCTGCTCCAGCGCGTCGGCCTGCACCTGGGGCAGGTTCTCGCGCACGAAGATGGTCGGGACGATCGGATCGGTGCGCACCAGCTCGCGCCGGTCGGCCAGCAGCGTCAGGTGTTCGACCACCCGCGCCACCTCTTCCTCGGGCCGCTGGTCGATGATCACGTCGATGCGCCCTTCCTCAAGCGCGCGGCGCGAATGCGGCACCAACTCGTGCAGGAAGACATAGGGCCGCGCGACATCCGGCGGCAGCGCCTCCAGCAGGCGGACGAGCCCGGCATTGCCCGCCCCGGCGCTGTAGATCGTGGTGATCGCCGGGTCCTCGGCCAGGGCCTGGCCAACCAGCGCCTCCACCAGCTCGAACCGGTCGCGGCCCTCGACCACGGGCGCGATCTCGAAGGTGTCGCCGATCACCTCGCGCATGCCGGACAGGCGTTCGGCGTGGTCGCGCGCCGAGAGCGCCCCGACCACCGGCAGCACCCGCCCGTTGCGCCCGCCATGCGCCATGCGGATCAGCCGGCCGACGGTACGGCCCGCCACCACGTTGTCGATGCCCACATAGGCGTTGCGCTGCGATCCCGGCACGTCCGAGACCAGCGTGACCACCGGGATGTCCCGGGCCCGCAGCGCGGCGATGGCCGAGGCCGTGCGCGCATCATCGCTGGCAACCACCGCCACGCCGTCCAGCCGCGACTCGGCAAGTGCGGCCATGCGGGCCGTCAGGGCCTCGGCGTCGAAGGCCTCGACGCTTTCGACCGACAGGCTGATGCGGTCGGACAGCAGCCGCGCCGCCGCCTCGGCAAACAGCGCCTGCACACGGCGGAAGAAGGCGTTGGAGCCGGACGGCAAGACGATGGCAAACCGGTAAAGGCGCTGCTGCGAGAGATTGGCGGCCGCCACATTGCGCACATAGCCCAGGGCCTCGATCGCGGCATGCACGTTGCGCGCCGCCTTCTCGGACACGCCGGCGCGGCCGTTCACGACACGGTCCGCCGTCGCATAGCTGACGCCCGCGCAACGCGCGACATCCGACAATGTCGGTGGCCGTCTGGTCATTGCAGTCCTCCCTGCACAAACGCTCGCAGCGAAACGGCGTGGCGTCAATCGAATTTTGATAGACGTCTATCAAATCCTGTCCCCCGTCGACCGGCCGGAGGGCCCCGCCGCGGGGGGCCAAACTGTGGAAAAGGCAATGAAATGCCTTCGCTCTCCAAGATGCCTCTGCTATTCTGTCAGAAACTGACGTACGACCGTCAAAATTGCCGCAGCGGAGACGACCAGGCCCGATGACACGCCCGACGATTCACGACGTTGCCCGGGTCGCGGGTGTCAGCCTTTCGACCGTCGACCGGGTTCTGAACGACCGCGAGGGCGTGCGCGACAAGACCCGCAGCCGGGTCCTGGACGCGATTGGCGATCTCGGATTCGAACGCAACCTCGCCGCCGCCAACCTGTCGCGCGGGCGGCGCTACCGGCTGTGCTTCATCCTGCCCGACGGGCAGAATAGCTTCATGCGCGCGCTTGAGCAGGACGTCGCGGAAGAGGCCGCAGCGGCGCTGCGCGACTTTACGGTCATCGAAACACGCAAGGTCCCGGCCTTTGACGCGGGCGCGCTGGCCGACCTGCTGCGCAGCCTAGACCCCGAAGCCGTGGACGGGGTTGCCCTGGTGGCAACCGACGCCACCGTCGTGCGCATCGCCGTGCGCGAGCTGCGGGCGCGCGGCATTGCCGTCGTCACGCTGGTATCTGACCTTCCCGGCTCGGAAAAACAAGGGTTTGTCGGCATCGACAATGTTCAGGCCGGCCGCACCGCGGGCAGCCTTCTGGGCCGTTTCTGCCGTGGCCGCGCGGGCCGGATCGCGATGGTCTGCGGCTCGATGCTGGTGCGCGACCACGCCGAGCGGCGGCTTGGATTCGAACAGGTCCTGCGCACGGAATTCCCGGAACAATCGCTGATCGCGCCGATCGAAGGGCTCGACGACAAGGACCGGGTCCGCAACCAGCTGGCCGAAAAGCTGGCCGCGGACCCGGGGATTGTGGGGGTCTACAGCATGGGCGCGGGCAACCGCGGCGTGGCCGAGGCGCTTGCCGCCCTGCAGCCCGAACGCCATGTCTCGGTCGTGGTGCACGAGCTGACCCGCTATTCGCGCGAGGCGCTGCTCGATGGCAGTTTCGACGCCGTCCTGCATCAGAACAGCCGGAGCGAGGTCCAGGGCGCGATCCAGCTTTTGCGCAACCTGCTGGACGGACAGAACCCGCCCCCGCAGGTCGAACCGATCCGCGTCGAGATCTACATGCGCGACAACCTCCCCTGAGAATCCCGGCGAGTGAAAGATTGCGCGCTGCCATTTACCGACGTACGTTAGTCAGAAATTCGGATTCGCGGCAACCGGGTGGAGGACCCGCAGCGGATCAGCCATGGGAGGACCTCTTGGGACAGACAGTTGCAATCGCTGCGCTGATGCGCGGCCCGGTTCCGGGTGGTGACGCCTTGGCGCAGACCGGGATCAACCTGCCGCGCCGCGCCGGGAAAGGACGCGGGCATCGCCCCGTTCATCGCCGGCGGTCAGCACGGGCGGCCCCTGCATTTCCGCTGGCGCTGACCGGCGCTGCGCGGGGGCGGCAAGGACGTCCAGAAGCTGATCGCGCTTGAGCCGTTCCGCCCGGCTTCATGGGTACGAGCTGCGAGACCGCAAGCGGCATGTTCGCCGATGGCGCTGGCGGTTTCCACCTGATGGGCAACTGGGACAACCCGCCGCTGCGCGAGCGGCCGTCCAGTGGGCAGGGCCTGCCCGACAACCCGTTGGCGATCGCCGACGTCCCGGCGGTCTTGGCCCGCACCTCCGGGCGCGGCGTCGGTTCTGTGCGGCGCCTGGTCATGTCGCACCGGACTGCGAGCTGCCCCGGTTAAAGGAAATCCTGCGCCGCGCCTTGGCCTGGCCGGCGCGCTGATCCCCGGCGGGCGGCCTGCCCCCTGCCCTCACAACTCCCCGGCCTCCCCACCGATCGGGGCGGAGGCGATGAAAGGACCGCATATGTCTGACTTCTTCGGCGACCTCAAACCGCTGCGCTTCGATCCCGAGGGCGAAGGCCCCTGCTTCCGCCACTACAACCCTGACGAGATCGTCATGGGCAAGCGCATGGAGGATCACCTGCGCTTTGCCGTGGCCTATTGGCACAGCTTCGCCTTCGAGGGCGGCGATCCCTTTGGCGGGCGCACCTTCGAGCGGCCCTGGTTCGGCGAGAACATGGATGCCGCACGCCGCAAGGCCGATGTCGCCTTCGAGATGTTCGACCTGCTGAAGGTGCCCTTCTTCTGCTTCCACGATGCCGACATCCGACCCGAGGGCGCGACCTTCTCCGACAGCCTGCGGAACTTCGAAGAGATCATCGACATCTTCGAACGCAAGATGGAGGTCTCGCAGACCCGTCTGCTCTGGGGCACCGCGAACCTGTTCAGCAACCGCCGCTTCATGGCCGGGGCCGCCACCAACCCCGACCCGGATGTCTTTGCCTGGTCCGCGGCCACGGTGAAGGCCTGCCTCGACGCCACGCACCGGCTGAAGGGCGCGAATTACGTGCTCTGGGGCGGGCGCGAAGGCTATGAGACGCTGCTCAACACCGACATGGGGCGCGAGCGCGAACACGCCGGGCGTTTCCTTTGCATGGTGGTGGAGCACGCGCGGAAGATCGGCTTTGACGGCACCATCCTGATCGAGCCGAAGCCGCAGGAGCCCACCAAGCACCAGTACGATTACGACGTGGCGACGATCTACGGCTTCCTCAAGGATTTCGGGCTGGAGAAGGAGGTGAAGGTGAATATCGAACAGGGCCACGCCATTCTCGCCGGGCACAGCTTCGAGCATGAGCTGGCGATGGCGCGCGAGCTGGGCATTCTCGGGTCGATCGACATGAACCGCAACGACTACCAGTCGGGCTGGGACACCGACCAGTTTCCCAACAACGTGCCTGAAACCGCGCTCGCCTATTACGAGATCCTGCGCAACGGCGGCTTTACCACCGGCGGCACCAATTTCGACGCCCGCCTGCGCCGCCAGTCGCTGGACCCCGAGGACCTGATCGCCAGCCACGCCGGGGCGATGGATATCTGCGCGCGCGGCTTCAAGGCCGCCGCCCGGATGCTGGAGGACGCCGCGCTGGAGGGCCCGCGCCGCGCGCGCTACGCGGGCTGGGACAGCCCCGCGGCGCAGGCGATGCTTCACAGCGACCTCGACAGCATTTCCGCGCGGGTGATCGCCGAGGGCATCAACCCGCAGCCACGTTCGGGCCGGCAGGAAATGCTGGAGAACATCGTCAACCGCTACGTCTGACATCGCCCCGGCGCGGCCCGGGACCCAAGGCAGCGGCGCGTCCGGTCAACGGGCGCGCCGGTCCGGACAACGCGCGCTGGCCGCAAGCGCTCGCGGCCCCGTCGGACCCTCTGCCGCCATATCCCGGATGTTTGAAGGACTGCCATTTTCCGCCGAACGGAAAGTGCCTGGTGCCCCCGTCAGGACAAAGCTCGACCGCCGGGCGCCCTCGCGGATTCAGGAAAACCGCTGCCGCGTCGTCTCTTTGCTCGAGGGAGTGCCATCTTTCGCTTTGCGAAAGGTATCTGGTGCACCCGACAGGATTCGAACCTGTGGCCTCTGCCTTCGGAGGGCAGCGCTCTATCCAGCTGAGCTACGGGTGCGTGCCGGAGTGCCATAAACCATGGCGTTGGCGGCGGCAATGGGGTTTTGCCGCGCGCCCTTCGTTTCCGCGCGGGCTCAGGCCGCCTTGCGGCCCGTGGCCAGCATCGTCATCTCGGGGATCATGGTCGAGACGTTCACATCGGCAAAACCCGCGCCCTCCATCGTGTCGGCCAGCCAGCCATCGTCGAGCGAGCGCGCCTCGGGCGTGAAGGCGGTGTGCTGAAGCTGCCAGAGCGCCGCAAGCTTGGGCCCCGAGCGGTCCTTGTCGACCACGAAATCGTGGATCAGCACCTGCCCGCCGGGCTGCAGCACCTCATGCGCCTGGGCGATCAGGCCGTTGTGCGTCTCGCCCGGGACACCGGAGAAGAGGTAGGACATCAGCACCACGTCCTGCCCCGCCGGCCACTGCGCCTCCAGCGCATTGCCCTCGACATAGGTCACGCGGTCCGACAGGCCGGCCTCTTCGACATAGTTCCGGCCCAGGGCGGCGACGTTGGGAAATTCCAGGATGGTGGCCGAGAGTTCGGGGAAGGCCTTGCAGAGCGTGATGGCAAAGGCGCCGGTCCCGCCGCCCACGTCCAGCAGCCGTTTTGCGCCGCCCAGGTCCAGGTTCCGCGCCAGGGCGCGCGCCGGGCCGAGCGAGCCGGCATGCTGGCTTTCGGAATAAAGCCGCGCCTCCTCGGGGTCCGCGAACCACTGGGCATAGGATTTCACGTCGTCGCTGGACATCTCGCCCTTGAGCACGCCGTCGATCTGGTCGAGCAGCGGATACATCTGCTTGCCGACCTGCAGGCGCAGGTAATCGCCGAAGTCGTATTTGGCGTCCTTCACCAGAAAGGCCTCGGAGGCGGGAGAATTGGCGAAGCGCCCGTCCTCGACCGACACGAGCCCCAGCCCGGCCAGAGCCGTCAGCAGCGTCACCATGCGATCCTCGTGCACCCCGGCCTTGTCGGCCAGTTCGGCACCGGTCAGCGGCCCGCCGGACAGATGGGTGAACACCTCGAGCTCGAGCGCCGCGAACAGGGTTTTCGAGCCCATGAACCCGAATGCGATGTCCGAGATCTGGTCGACTTCGGTGGTCAGTGTCATGTCAGTTCCCCTGGTTGTGGCTGATGGTGCAACCCTAACGCGCGCAGCCCGGATGGAAACAGCTCAGTGTCATTTTGCGACATGAATGGCAGGATTCCGACATGAATGCCTGCAGATTGACAGGGCGCGCGGGGCCGGGCATAGATTAGACCGATTGGTCTAGAGCGGAGACGCGCCATGTACGACTATTCCGTGCCCGAGATCCTCGACCGCCTGAACGGCAATTCCGGGGCGCAGGGCTTCAACCGGTGGTTCGGGCTGAAGGGGCTGGCCGCCGGCAATGGCCAGGTCGAGATCGAGGTGCCGATCCGCGACGACATGCGCCAGCATCACGGTTACGTCCACGGCGGCTGCATCGGGGCGCTCGCGGATATGGCCTGTGCCTGGGCCGGTTCGGCCAATGGCGGCGGCATCGACGTGGTGACCTCCAGCTTCACCGTGCATTTCCTGCGCCCCGCCACCGGCGAGACGATGCGCGCCAGGGCCCGCACCATCCGCAAGGGCAAGAGCGTGGCCACGGTCGAGGCCGACATCTTCGTGGAAACCGAGGGGGAAGAGCCGCGCCTGTGCGCCACCGCCCTCGCCTCCATCGCCATCCTGCCCGACGCCCGGCCGCGCATCCGATGACAGAGCCGGCCCCTGCCCCGCATCCCACGCGCGAACGGCTGATCCGCTCGGCCCTGCAGCTGTTCCAGTCCCGCGGCTATCACGATGTCGGGCTGGCCGAACTGTTGCAGGTGGCGGGCTGTCCCAAGGGGTCGCTCTACCACCATTTCCCGGGGGGCAAGGCGGCGCTGGCGGTGGCGGTGATCGACTGGCTGCGTGACGAGATGGTCACCGGCTTTGCCAAATCCGAAGCGCGGGCGATTCCGGCGGGCAAGCAGATCGAACTGCTGTTCGGCGGCACCGCCAAATGGCTGGAAGGCAACGGCTATGCCCAGGGTGCCCTGCTGGCCGTCATGGCGCAGGAGGTGGTGCCGCAGGACGAGGTGCTGACCAAGGCGGTGCATGCCGCCATGCGCGCCGGCATCGACGCCTTTGCCGCCTCACTGGCAGCGGGCGGCGGCGACGGCAGCCTTGCCGGGCCGGTCATGGCGATGCTCGACGGCGCGGTCGCCCAGGCCCGCGCGGCCCGCTCGCCCGCCCCGGTGATGCAGGCACAGGCGGCGGCGCTCAGATTGCTGGGCTGACGGCGCGGCCCGCGCGCCTGTCCGGGTGTCGCGGGCACAGGCGGCGGAGTTCAGGCCGCCCGGCTGACCGCGCGGCCTAGCCGAACAGTTCGTGCGCCAGGTCTAGCGCGTCGATCAGCGCGTCGACCTCGGCTTCGGTGTTGTACATGGCGAAGGAGGCGCGGCAGGTCGCGGTCACGCCCAGATGCTCCATCAGCGGCGCGGCGCAGTGATGCCCGGCGCGCACGGCGACCCCCTTCTTGTCGAGGATGGTCGAGATGTCATGCGCATGGGCCGCGCCGTTCATGGTGAAGGAAAAGATCGCCGCCTTGCCGGGCGCAGTGCCCTGCACGTTCAGCCAGTTCAGCCCCTTCAGACGTTTGGCCGCATAGTCCGCCAGCCCCTTCTCATGGGCCGCGATGGCGTCCATCCCGACGCTTTCCAGATAGTCCAGCGCCACGCCCAGCCCGATGGTCTGCACGATCCCGGGGGTCCCGGCCTCGAACTTCATCGGCGGGTCGGCATAGGTCACCGTGTCCTTGGTGACCTCGCGGATCATGTCGCCACCGCCCATGAAGGGGCGCATCTCGGCCAGCCGCTCCTTGCGGACGTAGATCGCGCCCGATCCGGAGGGGCCGTAAAGCTTGTGCCCAGTGATCGCGTAGAAATCGCAGCCGATGTCCTGCACGTCGACCTTCATGTGCACCGCGCCCTGCGAGCCGTCGATCAGCACCGGCACGCCCCGGGCGCGCGCCGCGGCGCAGATCGCCTTGACGTCGACCACGGTGCCCAGAACGTTGGACAGATGCGTCAGGGCGATCAGCCTGGTCTTGGGCCCGATGGCGTCGATCACCTTCTGGGTGTCGAGCGACCCGTCCAGATCCGTATCGACCCATTTCAGCACCACGCCCTGACGTTCGCGCAGGAAATGCCAGGGCACGATATTGGCGTGATGCTCCATCACCGACAGCAGGATCTCGTCCCCCGCCTGCAGGCGCGGCGCGGCCCAGGCGTAAGAGACCATGTTGATCCCCTCGGTGGTGCCCGAGTTCAGGACGATCTCGTCCTCGTCCCCGGCGTTGAGGAAGCGGGCGATCTTGCCGCGCACGCCTTCGTATTTCTCGGTCGCGAGGTTCGACAGGAAATGCAGGCCACGGTGCACATTGGCATATTCCATCGCATAGGCCTGGGTGATCGCGTCGATCACCACCTGCGGCTTCTGCGCCGAGGCGCCGTTGTCGAGATAGACCAGCGGCGTGCCGTTGACCTCTCGCGACAGGATCGGGAAATCCCTGCGGATCGCGTTCACATCGTACATTTCAGACCCCCTCGGGCGGTGCGACGCCAAACAGCGCCAGCATGAAGGACAGCACGAAGGCCAGACCGATGACGCCGATCACGAAGGCCACCAGCGCCCGTGCGACCGAGGAAAAGCCATGCGCCTCGGCCACGAAGTTCAGCAGGATCCAGATGCTCCAGATGCCCGCGATGGCGGCGATCATCCCGCCCAGCCCCGGCGACAGCAGGGCCATCACGGTCACGCCGACCTGCAGCACCAGCCGCAGCGCCTGCAGCCAGACCGAGATCGCCAGCAGGTCGTCGAAACGCCCCACGCCGCCCAGGATCTTGCCCGACATGGTCAGGAAGACGACATTGGCCAGCAGCAGCGCGGCGGCAAAGGCCGCCATCGCCACCGGCGCATTGACAAAGGCCGGCAGCGGCAGGCCCGAGGGCGCCTCCACCGGCAGGGCCAGGGCGTAGAAGGCGCCGTTCAGCACCGCGATCAGCGCCAGCGCCAGCAGCATCGCCTCGCGCCCCGGCGCCATGCCCAGCACCTGCTTGGCCGCCAGGCGCGGGCGCAGCACGGTATCCGCAACCAGGTTGCGCAGAAGATCAGACATCATGTGCCCCTCGTTCGGCGGCCAGCAGGCCCGAGACCCAGAACCAGCCGAAAACCGACAGCCAGACAACCCCGACCATCGCCAGTTGCGGACCCGGCCCGATGAACCCCGCCACCAGCCCGTGCAGCAACAGCAGCGGAACCGAGGCGAAGAGCGCCCAGAACAGCGCCAGCCGCGCCCCGTAGAAGGTGCCCTTGCCGCCCAGCACCCGGGCCACCAGATGCGCAAGGGCCGCCAGCATGTAAAGCGCCAGCGGCGCCATGAAGATCCAGGCCAGCAGGGTACTGCCAAGCAGCGGGTTCAGATCCGTGCCGGTCAGATAGGCCTGGCGCGCAAGGCGCGGCCACTGGGCGACAAAGATCAGCGCGCAGGCGGCCATCAGCACCGCCAGCGCCCGGTCCTCGCGCTGACCGGCGGCCAGCATGCGGGACAGCACCCGGCCCGGCCCCCGGTAGGTGGCCGCCATGTCGCGCAGCGCCGACATCAGTGGCGCCGACGCTCCAGCCAGCCGCGCAGGCGGTCAAGGACCTCTTCCTGCAGCGCGCCGTCCTCGATCTCCTGCACCGCCTCGGCCAGGAAGGCCAGGGTCAGCAGGTCGGTCGCGGGCCCCTCGGGGATCCCGCGCGAACGCAGGTAGAACAGCCCCGTCTCGTCGATCGCGCCCGAGGTCGAACCGTGCGAACAGGCGACATCGTCGGCATAGATCTCCAGCTCGGGCTTGGCCAGGAACTGGCTGTCCCCGTCCAGCAGCAGCGACTGGCTGATCTGGTAGCCGTCGGTCTTCTGGGCACCGGGCTTCACCAGGATCTTGCCCTGGAACACGCCGGTCGCACCGTTGCGCAGCACCTTCTTGAACACCTGCCGGCTTTCGCAATTCACCGCGTCATGGGTGACGAAGACCGTGTCGTCATGGTGGAAATCGCCATCGCCAAGCGCCGCGCCCGCCACATGGGCCGTCGCATTGTCGCCGGTCAGCTCAAGCACGCATTCGTTGCGGGTCATCACGCCGTTCATGGTGACGGTGAAGCTCTTGAACGTGCTTTCGGACCCGAGCCGCGCAAAGACATGCGTCGCCGCCCGCCGCTGGTGGTCGCGGCCCTGCGCGCGCACATGGTGGAACGCGGCGCGGTCGGCCAGTTCGACCTCCATCACCATGTTCATCCGGGCGGCGCCGGGACCGTTTTCCAGCAGGGTCATCTCGGCCCCCGCCTCCAGCTTCACGACATGGTGCAGGTATGCATCCGAAGTCTCTGATTCATGAAGGTAAATCAGGCTCACAGGCCGTTCGGCCCGGCCGGTCACATGGATCAGCACCCCGTCGGTCGCAAAGGCGGTGTTCAGGGCCGCCAGCGGCCGCGCAACGGGGGTCTGACCCCGCGCCTCCAGCGTGCCGTAAAGGTCGCGCGCCCAGTGGATATCGGTGGTCTGGGCCGCTTGCAGCCGCTCGATCGTGACCCCGGCCAGCGCCGGATCGTCCGAGGCCCCGGCATCGAAAACACCGTCGACAAAGACCAGTTTCACCCGGTCGATCCCGTCAAAGATCGGCGTGTCGGACGAGGTATAGACCTCGGCCGCAGGTGCCTCGGCCTGCACCAGCGAGGCCGGGCGGGTGAAGCGCCAGTATTCGTCGCGCGGGGCCGGCAGGCCCAGGGTCTCGACCCGCTCCAGCGCGGCATTGCGCGCGGGGCCGGTCCAGCCCGGCGCCTCGGGCGCGCTCAGCGCCGCCAGCCGGGCCTGGGTGGCATCCAGTTTCGCCTTGGGCAGGGCCGACATCACGCCTCCTCCAGGAAGTCTGCATACCCGTTGGTCTCGACCTCCAGCGCCAGCTCGGGGCCGCCGGTCTTGACGATGCGGCCGTCCGACATGATGTGCACCACGTCGGGTTTGATGTGGTCCAGAAGCCGTTGATAATGCGTGATGACCAGGAAGGCGCGGCCTTCGTCGCGCAGGGCGTTCACGCCGTCGGCCACCAGCTTCATCGCGTCCACGTCAAGGCCCGAGTCGGTCTCGTCCAGGATGCACATCTTGGGTTCCAGCATCGCCATCTGCAGGATCTCGTTGCGTTTCTTCTCGCCGCCGGAAAAACCGACATTCACCGGGCGCTTGAGCATCTCGGCGTCGATCTTCAGGGCCTTGGCCTTTTCGCGGATCACCTTCAGGAACTCGGTCGCGCTCAGCTCGTCCTGCCCGCGCGCCTTGCGCTGCGCGTTCACGGCGGTGCGCAGGAAGGTCATGTTGCCCACGCCGGGGATCTCCACCGGGTACTGGAACGCCAGGAAAAGGCCCGCCGCGGCGCGTTCCTCGGGCTCCAGCTCAAGCAGGTCGGTGCCGTCGAGCGTGGCCGCGCCTTCGGTTACCTCGTATCCGTCACGGCCCGACAGCACGTAGGACAGTGTGGACTTGCCCGACCCGTTGGGCCCCATGATCGCATGCACCTTGCCGGCCTCGACGGTCAGGTCGACACCTTTGAGGATCTGCTTGTCCTCTTCTTCAAGTTTGACGTGCAGGTTCTTGATTTCCAACATGTATCTCTTCCTTCGATCTCTGCCGCGCCGGGCGCGGCCTGTTCCCTGGGGCGCCCGGTCAGGGGCGCTGCATCAACTGGATCACCTGCAGCAGCCGCTCCGCCGGAACGGGCTGCGGGGTGACCTCGAACCGGGCCATGCGGCCGGTGAGTTCGGGCGTGCCGAGGTAATCCTCGATCACGTGATAGGCCTGACGGCCCGCGTAGTCGTCAAACAGCAGCACCACCGGGCGCTGCGCGCGAAAGGCCGTCGCCAGGGCGCAGCCCACGCGGAACCGCCCGTCGACCAGCACCACGTCGGGATGCGGGATCTCGTCCAGCTCCCACACGCCCAGCGGATAGGCCGGATAGCTGCGCCAGCCGTGATGGCTTTTGGGATGGCCCCATTCCTTGGTCGGCCCGATGTCGGCATGGATCACCTCCACCGGCGAGGCTGGCGGGGTCTGGGCGAACCAGTCGCGCATCATGGCGGCCCAGTCGGGATCGCTCTCGACGCTGAACACCCGCTTGCCCGGCATCTCGCCCGCCAGCACGGTCGAGCCCCCCGAGCCATATTCCAGGATGACCGAGGCGGCGGCATATTCCGCGCGCAGCAGGGCCGCCTCTGCCTCGGGCAGGGTCAGCTCCGGCCGGTCGATCCTGGGGGCAGAGACGTCGCGCATGATCAGTCGATCACCACCGCGGTGCCCGAGACCGAAACCATCAGCATCGAGTCGCCCACCACCTCGTAATCGAGATCGACCCCGACCACGGCATTGGCACCCATCGTGGCCGCCCGCGCCTCGAGCTCGCGCATGGCGGTGTCGCGCGCATCCTGCAGCTTGCTCTCATAGGCGCCGGACCGGCCGCCGATGATATCGGTGATCCCGGCAAAGAAATCCCGCACCACATTGGCGCCCATGATGGCCTCGCCCACCACGATGCCCTTGTATTCGCGGATCGGGTGGCCCTCGATCCCGTTGGTCGTTGTCACGATCATGCCCGTCTCCTGTCTGCGCGCCCGAATTTTCGTCGAAAATTCGTTACCCGACCGATCCTTCCAGCGAAATCGCGACAAGCGCCTGGGCTTCCATGGCGAATTCCATCGGCAGCGCCTGCAGCACTTCCTTGCAGAACCCGTTCACCACCAGCGCCACAGCCTCTTCCTCGTCCATCCCGCGCGAGCGGCAGTAGAACAGCTGGTCGTCATCCACCTTGGAGGTGGTCGCCTCGTGCTCCACCCGGGCCGTGTTGTTCTTGACCTCGATATAGGGCACCGTATGCGCCCCGCATTTGTCGCCGATCAGCAGGCTGTCGCACTGGGTGTAGTTGCGCGCGTGCTGCGCCTTGGGATGCATCGAGACCAGCCCGCGATAGGTGTTCTGCGCACGGCCCGCGCTGATCCCCTTGGACACGATCCGGCTCTTGGTGTTCTTGCCAAGGTGGATCATCTTCGTCCCGGTATCGGCCTGCTGGTAGTTGTTGGCGATGGCGATCGAGTAGAACTCGCCCTGGCTGTCGTCGCCGCGCAGGATGCAGGACGGATATTTCCACGTCACCGCGCTGCCGGTTTCCACCTGGGTCCACATCACCTTGGCCCGGTCGCCCCGGCAATCGGCGCGCTTGGTGACAAAGTTGTAGATGCCGCCGCGGCCCTCCTCGTCGCC
Organism: Pseudooceanicola pacificus; assembly: GCF_009789075.1. Lineage (GTDB taxonomy): Bacteria > Pseudomonadota > Alphaproteobacteria > Rhodobacterales > Rhodobacteraceae > Pseudooceanicola > Pseudooceanicola pacificus. Next base: position 231,408 of record NZ_WNXQ01000002.1, on the reverse strand, counting down.
CGGGAACCAGTTCTGCACGGTCGAGTATTTCACCTCGGCGTCTTCCTCGACGATGATCTCGACCACCGCCGCATGCAGCTGCGCCGTGTCCCGCTTGGGCGCGGTGCAGCCTTCCAGGTAGCTGACGTAAGAGCCCTTGTCGGCGATGATCAGCGTCCGCTCGAACTGGCCGGTGTTCTCGGCATTGATGCGGAAATAGGTCGACAGCTCCATCGGGCAGCGCACCCCCGGCGGCACATAGACAAAGGAGCCGTCCGAGAAGACCGCGCTGTTCAGCGTGGCGTAGAAATTGTCGCTGACCGGAACGACGGAGCCGAGGTATTTCTTCACCAGCTCCGGATGCTCCTGGATCGCTTCCGAGATCGAGCAGAAGATGACGCCCGCCTTCTCCAGCTCCTTCTTGAAGGTCGTGCCGACCGAGACGCTGTCGAACACCGCATCCACCGCGACCCGGCGTTCGGGCGCGGCCCCGTCGGCGGGCGCGGCCTCGGCGCCTTCGACACCGGCCAGAACCATCTGTTCCTTCAGCGGGATGCCCAGCTTTTCATAGGTCGCCAGCAGCTTGGGATCGACCTCGTCCAGCGATTTGGGCTTGGTCTCCATGCTTTTCGGACGGGCATAGTAATACTGGTTCTGAAAGTCGATCTTGGGATAATCGACCATCGCCCAGGTCGGTTCGTCCTTGGTCAGCCAGCGGCGATAGGCCTCCAGCCGCCAGTCGGTCATCCACTCCGGCTCGCCGTTCTTGGTCGAGATCAGCCGCACGATGTCCTCGTTGAGGCCCATCGGGGCATAGTCCATCTCGATCTCGGTGTCCCAGCCGTATTTGTAGGTGCCGACCTTGGCGACGGCATCCACCGTCTCCTGGTCCACGCCGTCCTTCACCTCGGTCTTGTCGAGTGCCGTCATGGCGGTTCCTTCCGTCTTACGCCGCGCGGGCGCGGTGTTTGCGTCGCTGCGCGGCCCAGGTCCGGGCAAAGCGCAGGATGTCCTCTTCGGTGGTCTCGGGGCCCAGGCTGACGCGAATCGCGCTGGCTGAGGCCCCTTCGTCGAATCCCATGGCGCGCAGCACGCGGCTGGCACGCACCTTTCCGCTGGAACAGGCGGATCCGGCCGATACGGCGAATCCGGCCAGGTCCATCTGCATCACCTGCGTCTCGCCCTTCCAGCCGGGGCTGACGATGCTGCAGGTATTGGGCAGGCGTTTGGCGCCTTTCCCAGCAAAGATAATATCGCTGTCCTCGGCCGCAATGGCCTCTTCCAGCAGATCGCGCCGTTGCGCGACGCCGTCCCAGATCCCGGCGTCCAGATCCCGAGCCGCCGCTGCGGCCGCGGCACCGAACCCGGCGATGCCGATCACGTTCTCGGTGCCCGAGCGGCGGCCCATCTCCTGGCCCCCGCCCCGGATCCGCGCCTGGACATCCAGACCCCGCCGCAGCACCAGCGCGCCCACGCCCTTGGGCCCGCCCAGCTTGTGGGCCGAGACCAGCGCCATGTCGCACCCCAGCCAGTTGAAGGCCAGAGGCACCTTGCCGAAACCCTGCGTCAGGTCGCAGACCGCCAGATCGGCGGGCAGATCCTGGATCACGCCGGTTTCGGAATTGGCGAATTGCAGGGTCGCCGCCTGCGGCTCCGCCACCTGCACCGCGCCTTGCGCATCCACCGGCAGCCCGCTCTCGGCCCAGGCCAGGACGGCGTCATGTTCCACCTCGGCGCAGTGCAGGCCACGACCCGCCAACGCCAGCGCCGCCGCCTCGGTCGCGCTGGAGGTAAAGATCACATCGGCCCCGTCCGCGCCGAGCGCCGTGGCGACCTGCGCCCGCGCCCGTTCGATCAGCGCCTTGGCCTGCCGCCCCTCGCCATGCACCGACGAGGGGTTTCCGGCGACATCCATCGCCGCGATCATCGCCTCGCGCGCCTCGGCCCGCAGCGGCGTGGTGGCGTTGTGATCCAGATACACCCGCCTCATCGCGCGCGCCCTCGGGGCAGGAGGCGCACCCCGGGCTCCATCCGGCCGCAAGAGCGCCCCGCCCGGGGCAAGTGGCCACAAGCGCCTCGCCCGGACAGCAGCGCGCCGTCGGCCAGGGCGCATTTATGTCCGCCGGCCCGGGTCATGCGTCCTCGTCCACCACGGCAAAGAGGTTGGGCACCGCGGGGCATGGCGCCAGCCCGTTGCCCACCACATCCGACAGCCGGGTCTGGTGCAGGAAGACATAGACATGGGCCGAAAGCCCCTCCCACAGCCGGTTCGTCACCGACTGCGCGCGCGAGCCGGACAGCCCGCCCGAAGCGCCCGCGCCCTTGTGCATCGCGCTCACCGTCTCGTCCACGGCGGCCAGCACATCCGACACGCGGATATCGCTGGGCGAATGGGCCAGCCTGTAGCCGCCCCCCGGGCCGCGCACGGATTCGACCAGCCCGGCGCGGCGCAGCTTGACAAAAAGCTGCTCCAGATAGGGCAGCGAAATCGCCTGCCGCTTGGAGATACCCGCCAGCGTCACCAGACCGTCGCCCGGCTGCAACGCCATGTCGGCCAGGGCAACCATCGCGTAACGTCCCTTGGTGCTCAGTTTCATGGCCGCCTCCGCCGCGTGACTTCCCCGGATCCGCCGGAAATGATTGACCTTCCCGGACCCAGGAACTATCTCGCAAAAAGCCCGATCCGGACCACGACCGGATTTAGAACCGTTCTAATGTGCCCGAGAGAATTCGTCAAGAATTCACGCGCATATCCGCAGGAGACCGCGCAAACAATGCCCGAGGTCATTTTTCCCGGCCCAGAAGGCCGGCTCGAAGGCCGCTACCACCCGCAGAAGGAACGTGACGCCCCCATCGCCATCGTGCTGCATCCGCATCCGCAGTTCGGCGGGACGATGAACAACAAGGTCGTCTACAATCTGCATTACGCCTTTCACAAGATGGGCTTCACCGTACTGCGCTTCAACTTCAGGGGCGTCGGCCGCAGCCAGGGCGAATACGACCAGGGCATCGGAGAGCTGAGCGATGCCGCTTCGGCGCTCGACTACCTGCAGTCGATGAACAACAACTCGAAACACTGCTGGGTCGCGGGGTTCTCGTTTGGTGCCTGGATCGGCATGCAGCTGCTGATGCGCCGCCCCGAGATCACCGGGTTCATCTCGGTCTCGCCGCCGGCCAACATGTACGATTTCTCGTTCCTGGCGCCCTGCCCGTCCTCGGGCCTGATCATCAACGGCACCGCCGACCGGGTCGCCCCGCCGGCCGATACCGCCTCGCTGGTGTCGAAGCTGAAGGAACAGAAGGGCATCACTATCACCCATGAACAGGTTGAAGGTGCCGGCCATTTCTTCGAAGATCCGCATATGGACACGATGATCACCAGCGTGTCCGACTACGTGAAACGACGCCTGACCGAAACAACGCGCTAAGGCTCATGTCGACACTGCAGACCCTCGCCGCCCAGCTGGGCGAAGACGTGATGAAAGCCATGGACGAAACCGGCGACGACCGGCTGTTCATGGAAATCGCGGGGGTCATCGGTGCCGCATCCCAGACGTTGGAAGAGGCCTTTCTGACAGACGTCCGCGTGCGCCTGGCCGAACGCAAGGCGCGCGCGGCGCTGGAACGCAAGCTGGCCCAGCATCGCGCCAGCGCCCCGCCGCAGCCGGCGAAACCCGCAGCGGCCCAGCCTGCGAAACGCATCGCCCCCCGGCCCGCGCCCAAGCCCGGACAATGACCAGCCGCCTCGACGCCCAGATGGCCTTTCTGACCGAGGCCGACCGCCTCAAGTCGGTGCTGCGCGCCACGCCGCTCTGCGACAATTCGCGGCGCGAGAATTCGGGCGAACATTCCTGGCACCTCGCGCTTTACGCCATGGTGCTGGCCGAACATGGCGCCGATGTCTCCATCGACCGGGTGATCCGCATGCTGCTGATCCACGATCTGGTCGAAATCGACGCCGGCGATGTGCCGATCTATGGCGCCGGTGCGCTTGACGCCGAAACCGTCGCCGCGCGCGAACAGGCCGCCGCCAACCGGATCTTCGGCCTGCTGCCCGCCGACCAGGCCACAGCCTTTCGCGCCCTGTGGGAAGAGTTCGAGGCAAACGAGACCCCCGATGCACGATTCGCCAAGTCGCTCGACCGGTTCCAGCCGCCGAATCAGAACCTCGCCTCGGGGGGCGGCTCCTGGATCGACTATGCGGTCACCTGGGATGTCTTCCGGGAAAAAGTCGGCCGCAAGATCGAAAGCGGGGCGCCCGCGCTCTGGGACTGGATCGCGCCGAAGGTGAAGGCCTTTATCGCCAGGCTGGGCTGACTGCGGGCGCTTCGCGGCCTCCACGCCCCGCGCGCCTGACCAATTTCCGCGCTTGCCCTGTCTGATCAGCCGCGTTCAACTCCTGGCATACCGTTCCCTAACCGTTGAGCGATGCGAGGCCCCGGCATGGACACTTACTACGACCTGGGCACCCACAGCTTGCCCGTCACCACCGCCTCGCCCCTGGCGCAGCTCTGGTTCGACCGGGGCCTGAACTGGACCTACGGCTACAATCACGAAGAGGCGCTCGCCTGCTATCGCCGCGCGCTGGAGCACGATCCCGATTGCGCGATGGCGCATTGGGGCGTCTCCTATGCCGCCGGGCCCAATTACAACATGCCCTGGATCCTGATGGACGGGCAGACCCGGGCCGATGCGCTGGCCACGGCCCATGCCGCCGCCGCCGCCGCGATGGCCCTGGCCGACCGGGTGAGCGCGCCCGAGGCCGCGCTGATCGCCGCCCTGCCCGCCCGCTATCCCGCAAGCGAACCGATCGACGACCTGCGCCCCTGGGACGATGCCTTTGCCGATGCCATGCGCGCGGTCTGTGCCGCCCATCCCGGCCAGCTCGACATCCGCACGATCTTTGTCGAGGCGCTGCTGAACCGCACGCCCTGGCGGATGTGGGACCAGCGGACCGGCCAGCCCGCCCCGGGTGCCGACACGGCCGAGGCGCAGCGCGTGCTGGAGGACGCCTTTGCCAGCGATCCCGCCGCGATGCGCCACCCGGGTCTGCTGCACCTCTACATCCACCTGATGGAGATGTCGCCCACGCCCGAAATCGCCCTGCCCCAGGCCGACGCCCTGCGCGAACTGGTGCCAGATGCCGGCCACCTGGTGCACATGCCGACCCATATCGACGTGCAATGCGGCCATTACCGCGACACCGTTGTGTGGAACCAGAAGGCGATTGTGGCCGATCTGAAATACTATGAGCGCGAAGGGGCGATGAACCTCTACACCGGCTATCGCCAGCACAACTATCACTTCGTGATCTATGGCGCGCTCTTTCTGGGGCAGATGGAACCGGCGCTGGCGGCGATGCGCGGCCTGCGCGAGACCACGCCCGAAGAGATGCTGCGGATCGAAAGCCCGCCGATGGCGGATTATTTCGAGGCCTTCATGGCGATGGAGCCGCATATCCTGATCCGCTTTGGCAAATGGGACGCGCTGCTGGCGATGGAACTGCCCGAGGACCGCACGCTCTATCGCACGCTCACCGCCACCACGCTCTATGCTCAGGCGCTGGCCCATGCGGCGCTTGGCCATGTCGATGCCGCGCTGGCGGGGGAAGAGGCCTTTTTGCAGGCCGCCGCGCTGGTGCCGCGCACCCGCTATCTGCACAACAACGTGGTGCCCGACCTGATGGAGATCGCCAAGGCCATGCTGCGGGGCGAAATCCTCTACCGTCAGGGCGCTTTCGACGCCGCCTTTGACGCGCTGCGCCGTGCCGTCGCGCTGGACGACGCCCTGCCCTATGACGAGCCCTGGGGCTGGATGCAGCCCGCCCGCCACGCGCTTGGGGCGCTGCTGTTCGAACAGGGGCATGTGGCCGAAGCGGAACAGATCTACCGCGAGGACCTGGGCCTGGCCGGGCAGTTGCCGCGTGGCTCGATCCACCCGGACAATGTCTGGAGCCTGAAGGGCCTGCACGATTGCCTTGCCGCGCGGGGCGACACGGTCGAGCTGCCGCAGCTGCGTCAGCGGCTGGATTTCGCCCTGGCCCGCGCGGATACCGAGGTCGCGGCCTCGTGCTTCTGCGCCCAGGCGGCGATGCGACCCTGCTGCGCGTGACATTCCGGATTGACGGCGGATTTATCTGACCTTAGTCAGATAAACATGAGCCTTGATCCCGTCGCCCGCTTCCGCCGCTTCTCGCGCGCCGTCACCTCCGAGGTCGGCGCGCTCGACGACAGTTTCCTTGGCCGCGGGCGTTCGCTTGGCGCCGCCCGGGTGCTGAACGCCATCGGGCACGGGCATTGCGACGTGGCCGCGCTGCGCGCCTTTCTGGGGCTCGATTCCGGGCTGACCAGCCGCCTTCTGCGCGGGCTGGAGGACGAGGGCCTCATCCTCACCGCGCCCCACCCCGAGGACGCCCGCCGCCGCGTGGCCGCGCTGACCGAAACCGGCGCGGCGGAATTCGCCGCCTACGAGGCGCTCTCGGACGAGCGCGCCCGCGACACCCTCTCGCGCCACCCCCGGCCCGAGGCGCTGCTGGCGGCGATGGATCTCGTCGCCTCGGCCCTTGCCCGCGACCGCATCACGCTGGACGAGGACGACCCCCGCGGCCCCGACGCCCGCTATTGCCTGGGCGAATACTACGGCGAGCTGTCCCGCCGGTTGGCGACCGGTTTCGACGTCTCGCTGTCCCGCGACCCCGAGGCCACGGCGATGATCCGCCCGCGCGGCGTGTTCCTCGTGGCCCGCTCGGACGGGCTGGCCCTGGGCTGCGCCGGGTTGAAGGGCACGGGCGATGGCACGGCCGAGGTCAAACGCGTCTGGGTGGCCCCCTCGGCCCGGGGCCTGGGCCTGGCACGGCGCATGATGACCCGGGTGGAGGAGATCGCCGCCGAGCTGGGCATCGGGCTGCTGCGACTGGACACGAATTCCGCCCTGCCCGAGGCGGTGGCGCTTTACCACCGCGAAGGCTGGAGCGAGATCCCCCGGTTCAACGACGATCCCTATCCGGATACATTTTTCGAGAAACGGTTGGGCCTGTAAGGCAACGGGTGGCGCCGGGGCGGCTGACCCTACCCGGCCTTGCGCGCCTTTTCCTTGGCCTGCACCTTTTCGGTCAGGTCCCGGGCGATGGCAAAGGCGCCCTTGATCTTGTCGGCGTCGGATTTCCAGTCGCGGCGCACCACGATCTTGTTGTCCTTGACCTTGGCCAGACCCTTCTGCGCCTGCACGAACTCCACCAGCCCCTCGGGGCTGGCGAACTTGTCGTTGTGGAACTGGATCGTCGCGCCTTTGGGGCCGCCGTCCAGCTTGGCGATCCCCGCGCGTTTGCACAGCCCCTTGATGCGCACCACCAGCAGCAGGGTGTTCACCTCTTTCGGCAGCTTGCCGAAACGGTCGATCAGCTCGGCGGCAAAGCCCTCCAGCTCGACCTTGGTCGAGAGCGAGGACAGCCGGCGATACAGGCCAAGGCGCAGGTCGAGGTCCGGCACGTAATCCTCTGGAATCAGGACAGGAACCCCCAGGTTGATCTGCGGGGCCCACTGGTCGTCGGCATCCGTCAGCCCCTCCAGTTCGCCCGCCTTGATCTTGGCGATCGCCTCTTCCAGCATCTGTTGGTACAGTTCGTATCCCACGTCGCGCATCTGGCCCGACTGTTCCTCGCCCAGCAGGTTGCCCGCGCCGCGGATGTCGAGATCCTGCGAGGCCAGCGTGAACCCCGCGCCCAGCGTGTCCAGCGTGCCCAGCACCCGCAGCCGTTTCTCGGCAGCCGGGGTCAGCTTCACCCGGGGCTTGGTGGTCATATAGGCATAGGCGCGGGTCTTGGCCCGGCCGACCCGGCCCCGGATCTGATAGAGCTGCGCCAGCCCGAACATGTCGGCCCGGTGCACGATCATCGTGTTGGCGCTCGGGATATCCAGCCCGGATTCCACGATGGTTGTGGCCAGCAGCACGTCGAACCGGCCGTCGTAAAACGCGTTCATGCGGCGATCCAGGTCGCCCGCCGCCATCTGGCCATGCGCGGTGACATAGGTCACCTCGGGCACCTGATCCTTGAGGAAGGCCTCGATCTCGTTCAGGTCCGACACGCGCGGCACGACAAAGAACGACTGCCCGCCCCGGTAATGCTCGCGCAGCAGGGCCTCGCGGACGGTCACGCCGTCGAATTCCGAGACATAGGTGCGGATCGCCAGCCGGTCGACCGGCGGGGTGCCGATGATCGACAGATCCCGCACCCCCGACAGCGACAGCTGCAGCGTGCGCGGGATCGGCGTCGCGGTCAGGGTCAGCACATGCACGTCGGATTTCAGCTGCTTCAGCCGCTCCTTGTGGCCGACGCCGAAACGCTGCTCCTCGTCCACGATCAGCAGGCCGAGGTTGCGGAAATTCACGCCCTTGGCCAGCAGCGCATGGGTGCCGACAACAATATCCACCGTGCCGTCGGCCACGCCGCTGCGCACGCGGGTGGCATCCGCCGCATTCACAAAGCGCGACAAGGGGCTGACCTGCAAGGGAAATCCCCGGAACCGTTCGGCAAAGCCCTGATAGTGCTGCCGCGCCAGCAGGGTTGTTGGCGCGATCACCGCGACCTGCACCCCGGACATCGCGGCGACAAAGGCCGCGCGCAGGGCGACCTCGGTCTTGCCAAAGCCCACGTCGCCGCAGACAAGCCGGTCCATCGGGTGGCCAGAGGCCATGTCGCCCAGCACATCCTCGATCGCCGAAAGCTGGTCGTCGGTCTCCTGATAGGGGAAGCGCGCCTGAAAGGCATCCCAGGCACCTTCGGGCGGCTCCAGGATCGGGGCGGTGCGCAGGATGCGTTCGGCGGCCACCCGGATCAGCCGGTCGGCCATCTCGCGGATGCGTTCCTTCAGCCGGGCCTTCTTGGCCTGCCAGGCGCCCCCGCCGAGACGGTCGAGCAGACCCTCCTCATGCCCGTATTTGGACAGCAGTTCGATATTCTCGACCGGAAGGTAAAGCCTTGCGTTGTCGGCATATTCCAGCAGCAGGCATTCATGCGCGGCACCGGCGGCGGTGATCACCTCCATGCCGATGTAGCGGCCGATCCCGTGGTCGACATGCACCACCAGATCGCCCGAGGTCAGCGACTGCGCCTCGGTCAGGAAATTCTCGGCCCGGCGCTTGCGGCGGGGGCCGCGGATCAGCCGGTCGCCCAGCACATCCTGTTCCGAAACCACGGTGATCCGGGACTCGCGCCACGGCCCCATGAAGCCATGTTCCAGCGGCCAGACCGCCAGATGCAGCCCGCGCTTGCCGATCCCGCCCGCGTCGCGGACAGAGACGGCACCAACCAGCCCCTCGTCCTCGATCAGCCCTTCGAGCCGTTCGCGCGCGCCCTCGGAGTAAGAGGCGACGACCACCGGCCCCTCTTGCAGCTTTGCGCGAACAAAGTCCGCCAGAACCTTGAAAAGGCTCACGTTCTCCATCTGCCGCTCGGGCGAGAAATTGCGCCCGATACGCCCGCCGCCATCCACCGCCCCGGGCCCCGAGGCCTGCGGCAGCGCCGACATCTGCACCACCCGCCGGCTGGCCATGACGCCGTCCCAGGCGCTTTCGTCCAGGTAGAGCAGACCCGGCGGTGCGGGCTTGTAGACGCTGTCCATCCGCCCGCGCGTCTCAAGCGCCAGGCGGCGCGTCTCGTACTGGTCGGTGATGCTTTCCCAGCGGGCGATCCGGGACGGTTTCGTCTGCTCGTCCAGCATGACCGTCGCATCGGGCAGATAGTCGAACAGCGTTTCCAGCCGCTCGTGGAAGAACGGCAGCCAGTGCTCCACGCCCTGATGCTTGCGCCCCGCGCTCACCGCCTCGTAAAGCGGATCGTCGGTGCCGGCCGCGCCGAATTCCACGCGGTAGTTCTGGCGGAAGCGGGTGATCGCGGCGTCGTCCAGGATCACCTCGGAGACGGGGGCAAGCTCCACCACCTCCAGCTTCTCGGTCGTGCGCTGCGTGCCCGCGTCGAAGCGGCGCGCGCCGTCCAGCACGTCGCCGAACATGTCCAGCCGCACCGGCCCGCCTTCGCCCGGCGGGTAGATGTCGATGATGCCGCCACGCAGGGCGTAATCGCCCGGCTCGGTCACCGAATGGGACTGGACGAACCCCATGCGGACAAGGAAATCGCGCAGCGCCTTTTCGTCGATGCGGTGGCCGACACGGGCGGTGAATGCCGCCTCGCGCAGCACCTCGCGCGCGGGCACCCGCTGGGTGGCGGAATTCAGCGTCGTCAGCAGCACGAACCGGCTGGGCATGCCATGTACCAGCGCGGCCAGCGTCGCCATCCGCGTGGCCGAGATATCGGCATTCGGCGACACCCGGTCATAGGGCAGGCAATCCCAGCCCGGGAACTGGATCACCGGCATCGAAGGGTCGAAGAAGCGCAGCGCATCGGCCATCGCCGCCATGCGCCGGTCGTCGCGGGCGACATGCACCACGGGCGCCTGGCGGCGCGCGACCTCGGCCAGAACCAGCGATGCGTCGAACCCCTCGGGTGCACCGCCGAGGGTGATGTGATCCGCGCCCGCCATGCCTCTCAGCCGCCCAGCACGCCGATGGACATGTTCTGGAACATGCCCCACATGGCGGTGACAAAGATCGCGACCACGCCCACCATCTGCACCATCATCCGGTGGCGCCACATGCGGCGGCGCAGGTCCTCGCCCGCCGCGCCGCTGGTGCGGATGCCGTGGGCCGACCACAGGCTGAGCACGCCGACCACCGACAGGGGGCAGCCCAGCAGGAACAGGGCCTGGGCAAATTCCACACCATACCAGAAGCCGGTGACCAGCAGCGTCGTCAGCACGAAGCAGACAAAGGACATCAGCATCAGCCCCGAGACCTCGGCGATATAGAGCAGCCGGTTCACGTTGATGCGGACCATGTCCTCGAAATCGGTTTCGGCCTGGCCGCCCTTGCGGCGGGCGCGCATGACCATGTCCCAGGGCACGCCAAGCACCCAGTGACTGGCCGATGACCAGATCACGGCAAGCGCGATCCAGAACCAGAGGTTGGAAAACGACCTCAGGTCGATCAGCTCGAATACTGTCTGTGGCAGACCCACGTTTTGATCCTGCTCTCTTCGCCCCGGCCCGGTTTTCAAACCTCTTAGCCCCAAGGGGCGGCAATTCCTACCCTTGAGATGCGCGCCATTCCATGCCACCTGAAACGCGCCGGATCAACAGGAGCCGCCGCCATGTCCCCGATGAACCCCGCCGTCCAGGCCCCGTTCCCCGCCACCCGCTTTCGCCGCGCGCGCCAGTCGCCCGGAATTCGCGCATTGGCGCAGGAAAACACCCTGTCCGTGGGCGATCTGATCTGGCCCGTCTTCGTGCGCGAGGGCGATGGCGTGGCGCGCGAGGAGGTCCCCTCGATGCCCGGTGTGCACCGCCTGACCGTCGATGCCGTGGCCGAGGCCGCGCGCGAGGCGGCGGACCTGGGGATCCCGGCGATCTGCCTTTTCCCCTATACGCCGATGGACAAGCGCACCAGCGACTGCGCCGAGGCCTGGAACCCCGAGAACCTGTCAAACCGCGCCACCCGCGCGATCAAACGCGCCGTGCCCGAGATGGCGGTGATGACCGACGTGGCGCTCGACCCCTACAACATCGACGGGCATGACGGCTTTGTCGTGGATGGCGAGATCATCAATGACGAGACGGTCGAGGCGCTGGTCAGGCAGACGCTGTCGCAGGCCGAGGCCGGGGCCGACATGATCGGCCCGTCCGACATGATGGATGGCCGGATCGGCGCCATGCGCAACGCGCTGGAGGCCGCCGGACACCGCAACGTGATGATCCTGAGCTATGCCGCCAAATATGCCAGCGCCTTTTACGGCCCGTTCCGCGATGCGGTTGGCGCCACCGGCGCGCTGAAGGGCGACAAGAAGACCTATCAGATGAACCCGGGCAATTCCGACGAGGCGCTGCGCCTGGTCGCCCGCGACCTGTCCGAGGGCGCCGACATGGTGATGGTCAAGCCCGGGATGCCCTATCTGGATATCTGCCGCCGGGTAAAGGACAGCTTTGGCGTGCCGACCTTCGCCTACCAGGTCTCGGGCGAATACGCGATGATCCGCGCCGCGGCTCTCAACGGCTGGATCGACGGCGAGCGGGCGATGGCGGAAAGCCTTCTGGGCTTCAAGCGGGCGGGCTGCGACGGGATCCTGACCTACTTTGCCCCGGCAATGGCCCGCGCACTGGCCTGACATGGGCGTGAGGGCCCACAACGGTTAGTGACAGGGGCCGCCCCTGCGTCTATAATTCGCGTCAATGATCGGGTTTCAACCCGACGGCGCCCGAACGGGCGCAGGATATTGGGCAAGCACAGGCGGACAGATGAGCATTTCGCGACGCAATTTCACCTTTGCGGCCTTGGCCGCTCCCCTTTTCATGGCTGGCTGCAACAACGGCGTCGGCTCCGGCAATGCCGAGGTCATCGACGCCCGCGCCGATGCCACGCTGGAATACATGTTCAACCAGTTCCCGCAGACGCGCGACCTGGCGGACAAGTCGGTGGCCATGCTGATCATGCCGCTGGTCACCGAGGCCGGGTTCGGCATCGGCGGCGGCTACGGGCGCGGCGCGCTGCGCATCCAGGGCTCGACGGTCGATTACTATTCGGCCACCACGGCCAATATCGGCTTTCAGATCGGCGCGCAGCAATATGCCCATGTGCTGTTCTTCATGACCGAAGAGGTGCTGACCACCTTCCGCCGCTCGCCCGGCTGGTCGCTGGGGGCGGATGCGGAATATGCCTTTGCCGACAAGGGCGGCGCGCTCAAGGCCGACACCACCACGCTGAACGCGCCCATCGTGGCGGTTGTCTTCGGCCAGGCAGGGCTGCGCGCCGGGGCGACGCTGGAAGGGCAGAAATACTCGCGGATCATCCCGTAAGCCCAGACGACAGCTTGATCGGAGGCCGCCGCGAGGCGGCCTTTGTCCTGGCGCGCCCCCCGCTCCCGGCGCAAGATCCCCCCGTCCCGTGCCCTGACGGCAACCCTCCTACGCCAGTTTGCCACTGTTTGCGCAAACGTCCGCGCGCGCCTCTTTCCAACGTCAGGTCAGCCCCTTACAAGCCGCCCCGAAGCCAGCCTAGGGACAAGGGACCGCCCCCATGAGCACGATCATCGACATTCACGCCCGCGAGATCCTCGACAGCCGCGGCAACCCCACCGTCGAGGTGGACGTCATCCTGGAAGACGGGACCCTGGGCCGCGCCGCCGTGCCCTCGGGCGCCTCGACCGGCGCCTACGAGGCGGTGGAAAGGCGCGACGGCGACAAGTCGCGTTACATGGGCAAGGGCGTGACCGAAGCCGTGGCCGCCGTCAACGGCGAGATCGCCGAGGCCATCGTCGGGTTCGACGCGACCGAACAGGTCGGCATCGACACCGCGATGATCGAAATGGACGGCACCGACAACAAGGGCCGGCTGGGCGCCAATGCGATCCTGGGCGTTTCGCTCGCCGTGGCGCGCGCGGCGGCGGATTTCACCGCGCAGCCGCTCTATCGCTACATCGGGGGCACCTCGGCCCGCGTGCTGCCCGTGCCGATGATGAACATCATCAACGGCGGCGAACATGCCGACAACCCGATCGACATTCAGGAATTCATGATCATGCCCGTCTCGGCCCCTTCGTGCCGGGACGCGATCCGCATGGGCGCCGAGGTGTTCCACACGCTCAAGAAAGAGCTGCACGACGCGGGCCTGTCGACTGCTGTGGGTGACGAGGGCGGCTTTGCCCCCGACCTCAGCTCGACCACCGTGGCGCTGGATTTCATCATGAAATCCATCGAGAAGGCCGGCTACAAGCCCGGCGAGGACATCTACCTCGCGCTCGACTGCGCCTCGACCGAGTACTTCAAGGACGGCGTCTACGACATGAAGGGCGAGGGCAAGACGCTGGACGCCGCCGCCAATGTCGCCTTCCTGAAAGAGCTCTGCGATGCCTATCCGATCATCTCGATCGAGGACGGCTGCGCCGAAGACGACTGGGACGGCTGGAAGCTGCTGACCGACACCCTGGGCGCGACGGTCCAGCTGGTGGGCGACGACCTCTTCGTGACCAACCCGGCGCGCCTGGCCGACGGGATCAAGCGCGGCGTGGCGAATTCGATGCTGGTCAAGGTGAACCAGATCGGATCCCTGACCGAGACGCTGAAGGCCGTCGATATGGCGCACCGCGCGCGCTACACCAACGTGATGAGCCACCGCTCGGGCGAGACCGAGGACAGCACCATTGCCGACCTCGCCGTGGCCACGAACTGCGGTCAGATCAAGACCGGCTCTCTCTCGCGCTCGGACCGGATGGCCAAGTACAACCAGCTGATCCGTATCGAAGAGATGCTGGGCGAGACCGCCGAATATGCCGGCCGGTCGATCCTGAAGGGCTGAGGCCCCCGGGGCCGGTCAGCCGGCCCTGCCCGCCCCTTGCGGGACCTGCGCAAACAAACATGGCGGCCCGGATACCGGACCGCCATTTGCATATGCGCCCCGGCGATACCGGGGCGTCAGAGCGTCACGCTTAGCGGCAGGGCGCGGTGTAGTAGCCGCCGTTGCCGTTTGCATAGGCGCAGCTCTGGCTCTGGGTGTTCTGTGCCACCATGGTGCCGGCTGCTGCGCCGCCCAGAGCGGCGATGATCCGCCAGTTGTTGTCCGCGTTGAGTGCTTCTGCTGCGATCAGACCCGCCGCCGCGCCGCCAGCAACGCCTGCCACGGTACGTGCTTCGGGGCTCATGCCACCGGCACATGCGCTCAGTGCAGACGTGACCGCAACGATCACGGCGATTTTCCACTTGGTCATAAATACCTCCATTATGGATTGTCTTCCCTTGTAAGACATGAACACCGTAGCCTGTTCCCGGTTCCATGTGGCGGCCAATATTTGCCAATTTTTTTCAAACGGCAAGATCCGGCCCAACATCAAGGGGCCGATCGGCGAGAAGGAGCACCATCTTGTTACCGTGCCTCGACGGCAGTCTTGCAACCGCCCCGGTGCCGCTCACGGATTTGTCACGTGGTGTCGTCCTCTTGCCTCGTCATTGGCCGTAACGCAGCAGATGGGGCGGACCGGGCGGATGACCAGCGGAAAGTCTCGGCCGATGCCCCAATTCGCCGTGATCGCGCGTGCGGGGACAGCGCGATGAGCGACGGCCCTGCCCCGCCCGCCGATCACCGCATCGTCCTGTCGGCCATCCCGCCCGAGGCGCGCGCCCGGTTGAGCACGCGGCGCAATGCCCCCGGCGTCGCGCGGCTGCTGGCGCATGGCGGGGCCGTCGGTCTGCTCGGCTGGGCGATCGCCGCCCGCGTGCCCGGATGGCCGCTGCTGATGCTGCCGCAGGGCGTGCTGCTCGCCTTTCTCTTCACGCTGGAACATGAGTGCACCCATACCACGCCCTTCCGCAGCCGCCGCCTGAACGAGGTGGTGGGCCATGTCACCGGCGCGCTTGGCATGCTGCCCTTCCTGTGGTTCCGCCATTTCCATCTGGCGCACCACAGGCATACGAACCTGCCCGGCCTCGACCCCGAACTGGACAGCCCCAAGCCCGACGCCTTGCGCGCCTGGCTCTGGCATGTTTCCGGTCTGCCGCTCTGGTACGGCAACCTCGCGCTGGTGATCCGCCTGGCCCGGGGGCGCGAACGCCCGGCTTACCTGCCCGCCCGCGCCCGGCCCCGGGCCGAGGCCGAGGCGCGCGGGCTGCTGATCCTTTACACCCTTGTCGCCCTGTCGCTGATCTGGACACCGCTGCCGTTCTGGATCTGGCTCCTGCCCTCGGTTCTGGGCCAGCCGCTGTTGCGGATCTATCTGCTGGCCGAACATGGCGATTGCCCCCGGACAGCGAACATGCTGGAAAACACCCGCACCACATTTACGACGGCGCTGGTGCGGCTGATCGCCTGGAACATGCCCTATCACATCGAACACCACGCGATGCCGGCGGCCCCGTTCCACGCCCTGCCCGCCCTGCACGGCCACATGCGCCGGGCCTTGCGGACCACGGCGCCGGGCTATGCCGCCTTCACCCGCGCCTACCTGGCAAGGAGACGCCCATGACCGCCGACGAGATCATCGCCCTGCTGCACCTGCAACCGCACCCCGAGGGCGGATATTTCCGCCAGACCTGGATCGCCGGGGCCGAAGGAGACACGCGCCCGGCCGGGACCTGCATCTATTTCCTGCTCAAGGCGGGCGAAAGCAGCCATTGGCACCGGGTCGATGCCGCCGAGATCTGGCACCACTATGCCGGCGCGCCGCTGATCCTGTCGATTGCCGCCAGCGATGCGGGCCCTGCGCAAGACCTGCGCCTTGGCCCCGACCTTGCGGCGGGCGAGCGCCCGCAGGGCATTGTTCCCGAAGGGTACTGGCAGGCCGCCGCGACCACCGGCGACTGGACGCTGGTCGGCTGCACCGTCTCCCCCGCCTTCCGGTTCGAGGGGTTCGAACTGGCCGCGCCGGGGTTCGACATCCCGCGCTGACCCCCTGTTCAGGGGGCTAACCGCTTTTGTCATTTGCGAAAAATCGGGCGCCCGGCTTAGCCTTTCCGGCACGTCAACCGTGAAGAAAGTCAAATGCCATGAAACGCCTCATCCTTCCGCTCGTCTGCTCTGCCCTGCTGGCCACCCAGGCCGTCGCTCAGGACGACCCCGCGCCGACCCCCGGCATGATGCAGCAGGTGATGCTGTCGGAACAGCTGATCGCCCTGGGGATGGAGCGGGACGACCCCGTGTTGATGCTGGCCGCCCTGCGCCTGCGCGCATCGCTGGACAACACCACCGTCGCCCCCGCCGAAGCCTTCACCGACAAGGACACGCTGATCGGCGCCGCCAAGGCCGCCGCCGCCGGACAGGACGGATTGCTGAGTCTGATCGAGGATGCCGAGACCGAAAAGAGCCGGATGTACTGCTATCCGAGCTGGGGCCGGACAATCTGCTACTGACGCCCCCGAAGCAGGACAATTTTTTTCGATTTCGTTGAAACTCTATGTGCAGCGGTTTCGTATCTAGGGAATGGCCCGGCACTGGGCCGCCAATACAGGCCTGTCGCGGTCCCCGCTCATCCCTTGAGCGACCCTTGCATCCCGAGGACCGCGCATAGGGCGTCGCCCCGTTTCCTGCTCGGCGTCAGGTGGCTGGAAACAGGGGCGGCGCCCACCTGGTCCCCCTTGCCGGACATGTCGATACAGACGGCCCGCTGGCATCCAGGCGCAGCCGGGACCCGGTTCAAACCCGACAAGAGCCCGCGGCAAACCGGCTTGCCGGTCCACAACGGATGGTGCTTAATCCCGGGGTCAGAGCGCCTGCGCCTCCCGGAGGGACTATCCGTATGCCCACAGTGTTGCGCATGTTCGTTCCGGCGGCCATCCGGGCCGTCATGGCCCGCATCATGCCACGGGTGGAAGCCGGGACAGGCCTGCGGATCCTGCAGGAGGTCGACCTCAACCCCCTGATACCGAAGCGGATCAGAGCGGGTGAGCCCTATGACATCGGTTTGACCAATCCGCCGTATGCAAAGGCCCTGATCGAGGACGGATTTGCAGACGGCAGCAGCCATCGCGCATTCGGGCGCGTTTCGCTGGCGGTGGCGGGCCAAGGCGCGGCGCAAGGCCGGATCATGACCGAGGCCGCCGAAATCGCGGCGCTTTTGCGCGGCGCGCGCGGCATCGCCTATACAGGCCCGGGGACAAGCGGGCGCAGCTATCTGGATGCGTTGGAGCGGATGGGGCTGAGCGGTTCCGTCCTGCCGCACAGCCATGCGATGGACGGGGGCGTGCCTGCGGCATCGGTCGCGCACGGGGACTACGAGCTTGCGATTGCCCCGCTGACAACGGTGCTGGCCACGCCGGGGGTCGTGCCCGTCGCGGTCTTCCCGGAAAGCCTTGGCACCCATATCGACATGTCGGTGTTTCAGAGCGTCGCATCACCCGAGATCGTGGCGCAGGTGACCGACATCCTGACCGGTCACGCTCTTGACGATGAACTCGCCGCGGCGGGAATTGCGCGCTTCGACCTGAGCTGAGCGTGGCAGCCGGCCATGTCGCTTGCTGACAGGATGGCCCTCCGGGTCCGGACCGACTGCGGATCAGACCTCCTCAGGCCAAGGCCCCGCGACATCCGCGGGGGCCCTGGCAAGGCGGGGCCATGAATGGCGGGACCGGCGCATGCCCCGCGACACATCCGGGGGGCCAAGGCCAACCCGGCCCGCCGCCTATTCCATCCGTGCAGGCCCCCGGCGCTCAGCTCAGCCCGTGGGCGCGCATCCACCCGGCCAGGGCCAGGGTCGACCCGTCCTTGCCCTTGCCCGGATCCTCGCCCTTCAGCACCGGCTCCAGCGCGAGGGCCAGTTCCTTGCCCAGCTCGACGCCCCACTGGTCGTAGGAGTTGATGCCCAGGATCACCCCTTCGACAAACACGCGGTGCTCGTAAAGCGCCACGATCCGGCCCAGCGTTCCAGGCGTCAACAGGGGGTAGGCAATGGTGATCGACGGACGGTTGCCCGGGAAGACGCGGTGGCGGGCCTGGCGGTCCAGCTCGTCGCCGGTCAGGCCCTTGGCGGCCATGATCGCCCGCGCCTCGTCCAGCGAGCGGCCGCGCAGCAGCGCCTCGGACTGGGCCAGGCAGTTGGCGACAAGCAGTTCGTGCTGATGCGCCAATTCGGGCTCGTGCCCCTGCGCGCCGACCAGGAACTCGCAGGGCACGACGCGGGTGCCCTGGTGGATCAGCTGGTAAAAAGCATGCTGCCCGTTGGTGCCCGGCTCGCCCCAGACGATGGGGCCGGACTGCATGTCGAGCGCGCTGCCGTCCATCGCGACGCTCTTGCCGTTGCTCTCCATCTCCAGCTGCTGGAGGTAGGCGGGCAGACGGCGCAGGCGCTGCTCATACGGCAGGACGGCGCGGGTGGCATGGCCCTGCACCTGGTTGTGCCAGATGCCCACCAGGGCCAGCAGCACGGGCAGGTTCCTTTCGAACGGCGCGCTGCGGAAATGCGCATCCATATCGGCGGCGCCCTGCAGGAAGGCGCGGAAATCGTCGGGCCCGATGGCCAGCATCAGCGACAGGCCGATCGGCCCCCACATCGAATAGCGCCCCCCGACCCAGTCCTCGAAGCCGAAGACGCGTTCGGGCGCGATGCCCCATTTCGTGGTCTCGCCCGGGTTGGACGACAGCGCGGCGAACTGCTCGCCCGGGGTCTTGACCTTTTCTGCCATCCAGGCCCAGGCGGCGCGGGCATTGGTCATCGTCTCGATGGTGGTGAAGGTCTTGGAGGCGACGATGATCAGCGTCGTCTCGGGATCGAGCGGCGCCAGCACGTCGGCGACATGGGCGCCGTCGACATTGGCGATGTAATGGCAGCGCGGCCCGTCGCGATAGGGCGACAAGGCGATATAGCCCATCACCGGCCCCAGGTCGGAGCCCCCGATGCCGATGTTCACCACATCGGTGATCGCCCCGCCCTGCCCGGTAAAACCGCCGTCGCGCAGGTCGGCGGCAAAGGCCTCCATCCGGGCCAGCGTGTCCAGTACGCCGGGCATCACGTCCTTGCCCTCCACCATCACCGGGCTGCCCGAGAGGTTGCGCAGCGCAGTGTGCAGCACGGCGCGGCCCTCGGTCTCGTTGATCTTCTCGCCCGAGAACATCGCCTCGCGCCGTTCGGCCACCTTGGCCTTGTCGGCCAGGGCCAGCAGGGCCTCGCGCGCCGCGGCGTCGATGGAGGTCTTGGAATAGTCCAGCAGGAGGCCGTCGAATTCCGCCGCGAACCCGCTTGCCCGATCGGCATCGGTCGCGAACAGGTCGATGATAGAACGGTCCTCGGCAGCCGCTCCGGCCCGCATCACGTCATCCCACATGAGAGTCTCCGTCGTATGTTGGGTCAATCAGTCGCACCAGTGCACCGTGGCTTGGTCAAGCACAACGGAAACCGGGGCCTCTTCGGGTGTCAGGCGCTCGGCCTGTTGCAGGGCGGCGCGTTTGGCGGGGCCAAAGATCAGCAGATGGGTCGCCATCGCGCCGCCAAGCACCGGGGCGGTCAGCGTGATCCGCGGTTCGGGCACGCCGGGCGCGCGCATCGGCATCAGCACCGGCGCGTCGCTGGCCAGCGCATCCGCCAGACGATCCGCCCCGGGAAAAAGCGATGCGGTGTGCATGTCATCGCCCATGCCCAGCAACAGCACGCTGATCGGCAGATGGTCCTTCAGACCGGCGGCCAGCGCATCCAGCGCCTCCTCGGGCGTGTCGCTGTCGGCGCGCAGGGGCAGCAGGCTCGCCGCCGCCGCCTTGCCGGTCAGCAGGCGCTTGCGCACCAGCGCGGTGTTGGAGCGGGGATCGTCCTCGGGCACCCAGCGTTCATCGGTCAGCACCACGTCGACGCGCGACCAGTCGAGCGCCACGTCGCTCAGCACATCGAAAATCGGCCCGGGCGACGTCCCCCCGGGCACGGCAAAGAGCACGCGCCCCCCTTGGCGCAGCGCGGCGCCAAGTTCGCCCGCGATCTGGTTCGCCAGGTCCAGCGCGAGCATGTCGCGATCCTGGTATTCCCTGAACTTCATCGGATATCCTCCCCCTGCCGGTTCAAGAAACCGACGGCACCGTATGTGATTTGCGCTGCACCGCAGCAATGGCGTGCAGACAGGATTTCGACAGCAGATCAGTCACTTGGGCAATGCCGACGAGACCCGCCGCCCGGACTGTACGAAGCCGTACGCCAATCGCACACCCGCCGATGATCCTGATGGCGATCAAATCCGGATCTCCCTCCAGCGGCGTCCGTCCCGGTGCATCAGCGCCAGGGCATCCTCGGGGCCGGACGATCCGCTTTCGTATGGTTCAGGCTTGTCACCGCGCTTTTCCCAGCCGGCGATGATGGGATCGGTCCAGGCCCAGGCGGCCTCGACCTCGTCGCCGCGCATGAACAGCGTCTGGTTGCCACGGATCACATCCATGATCAGGCGCTCGTAGGCATCCGGCACGTCCTCGGCATCGGGGCCAAGCGCATCGGCAAAGGTCATGTCCAGCGGCACGTCGACCAGCCGCATGCCGCCCGGCCCGGGTTCCTTGATCGTGACGCCGAGGTCCATCCCCTCGTTCGGCTGCAGCCGGATGGTCAGGATGTTGCGATGGCGCCCGGCCTCGGGGCCAAAGATGGAATGCGGGGTCTCCTTGAAGACCACGGCGATTTCCGAGGTCCGCGCCCGCAGCCGCTTGCCGGTGCGCAGGTAGAAGGGTGTGCCGGCCCATCTCCAGTTCGACAGGTGCACCTTCATCGCGATGAAGCTTTCGGTGGTCGATTCCGGGTTCTCGACATGGGTGCGGTAATCGGGCTTGTCGCCTTCGGCCTCGTACTGGCCGCGCACGATGTCGCGCGGTTCGACCTCGTCCAGCGCGCGGATCACCTTGAGCTTTTCGTCGCGCACCGCGTCAGGGTCGAACTTGGCCGGCGGCTCCATCGCGATCAGGCACAGCAGCTGCATCAGGTGGTTCTGCATCATGTCCCGCATCGCGCCGGACTTGTCGTAATATTCGCCCCGGCCCCCCACGCCCACCGTCTCGGCCACGGTGATCTGGATGTGGTCGACATATTGCGAATTCCACAGCGGTTCGAACAGCATGTTGCCGAAGCGGACGGCCATCAGGTTCTGCACCGTCTCCTTGCCCAGGTAATGGTCGATCCGGTAGATCTGGCTTTCGTCGAAATGCTCGGCCAGCACGCCGTTCAGCGCACAGGCCGAGGCCTCGTCGCGCCCGAATGGCTTTTCCACCACGATGCGGGCATCCTCGTCCGCGATGCCGTAGGTGTGCAGCCGCTCGGCCAGGGCGCCGAAAAGGCTGGGCGCAACCGAGAAGTAATAGGCGCGCACCCGGCCCGTCCCCTCGCCCATCAGCTTGGCCAGATCGGGCCAGCCGTCTTTTCCAAGCGCGTCGACGGTGACGTAGTCCAGCCGCTTGAGAAAGGCGTCAATCGTTCCGACCTCGCAGGTGCGGCCGGCGTCGAACTCGTCGATCGCCTCGCGCACGAACTGGCGGTAGCCCTCGGCGTCCATCTCGGCCCGGGCGGCGCCGATGACGCGGGAATCCTCGCCCATCTGGCCCGAGCAGAAGCGCCGGTACAACCCCGGCAGGATCTTGCGCCGGGCAAGGTCGCCGGTGCCGCCGAAGATGACAAGGTCGAAAGGTTCGACGGGAATGACGCGCGAGACCATCCGGGTTCTCCCTGTTCCGTGTTCACCGGCGCTGTTAGCGCCAACAGTGCGATCTATAGCGGCTCTGAAGACGTTTCACAACGCCGTGCGGCAGTGCAGAGACGATTGTCACGCATCCCGCAATGCCCCAATGTGGCGCCATGAAGGATATCGACATCGGCCCTGCCAACAAGGGCAAGTTTCAGGACCCGGGCTTCACCGCCGACGGCGCCCCCCGCGCCACCGTCGCGCTTGAGGGGCTGCGCACCCTCTGGGTGAACACGGGCACGCTCTGCAACATCACCTGCGCCAACTGCTATATCGAAAGTTCGCCGCAGAACGACGCGCTGGTCTATTTCACCACGCAGGACCTGGCCGGCTACCTGGCCGAGGCGCGCGACCTGGGGCATCCGCTGGAAGAGGTCGGATTCACCGGGGGCGAGCCCTTCATGAACCCGCAGATCATCGCGATGGCCCGCATGGCGCTGGAGGCCGGGCACCGGGTGCTGATCCTGACCAATGCGATGCGCCCGATGATGCGGCCGGCGATGCGCGCGGGGCTGGTGGCCCTGAACCGGGAGTTCCCCGGCCGGCTGGTGCTGCGCGTGTCGCTCGACCACCCCGACCCTGCCGTGCACGATTCGGAACGCGGCGCGGGCACCTGGGACGTGACGCTGCAGGGGATGCGCTGGATCCGCGATGCGGGACTCGCGATGGATGTCGCCGGGCGCGCCGGGGTGTCGGAGAGCGAGGCCGAGGTGCGCGACGGATTCGCCCGGCTCTTTGCCGAGGAAGGTTTTGCCGTCGACGCCGCCGATCCAGCGCATTGCGTCGTCTTTCCCGAGATGGACCTGACGGTCGAGGTGCCCGAGATCACCACGGCCTGCTGGGGCATCCTGCACAAGGCGCCCTCGGAGGTGATGTGCGCCTCGGCCCGGATGGTGGTGCGGCGCAAGGGGGCCGAACGGCCCGCGGTGCTGGCCTGCACCCTGCTGGCCTATGACCCGGAGTTCGAACTGGGCGGGACGCTGGCCGAGGCGGGACGTCCGGTGGCGCTGAACCATCCGCATTGCGCGAAGTTCTGCGTGCTGGGCGGGGCGTCCTGCTCGGGCTAGGTGCGGACGACGGTGCGATCAGGCGGGTTGCGCCGGCGCGGGGCAAGGGGGGCTGTCTGCCCCCCTCTTGGCCTGCGGCCAATTCACCCCCCGAGGATATTTTGGGCCAGAGGAAGCAGGCGCGTTGTGCCCTTGCCGCGAGGGTGGCGCGGCTTGGTGTGATGCGGCGGCGGTGTCCCCGGCTTGACCGGGGACCTCCTGGCCGGGTTCAGAGGTAGTCCGAGCGTTGCAGGCCGTATTTGGCCATCTTCTCGTTCAGGGTGCGGCGCGGCAGGCAAAGCTCGTCCATCACACTGGCGATGGAGCCCTTGTGGCGGCGCATCGTGTTGTCGATGAGCATGCGTTCGAACGCCTCGACATATTCCTTGAGCGGCTTGCCCTCGGTGGTCATCACCGGCTGCATCTCGTCATGGTCCGACATCAGCAGCGAGGCGATGGTGCCGGAACCGCGGCGCGACTGCAGCACGGCGCGTTCGGCCACGTTGATCAGCTGGCGCACATTGCCCGGCCAGGGGGCCTGCAGCAGCTGCGCGGCCTCCTGCGCGCTGACCTGAGGCGCCTCGCAGCCGTATTCCTCGGAGAACTGTTCCGAGAGCTGGGTGAAGAGCATCAGGATATCCTCGCCCCGCTGGCGCAGGGGCGGGACGGTGATGCGCAGCGCGGCCAGGCGGTAGAACAGGTCGGGGCGCAGGGCGTCCTCGCAGGTGCGGTCCTGTTCCTGCATGTTCGAGATCGCCACGATCCGGGTCTCTGCCGGGGTGCCCTGGTCGTTGATCGCCGAGAGCAGGCGGGCCTGCAGGGTCTCGGAGAGCTTCTCGATGTCCTCCAGCACCAGGGTGCCGCCCCGGGCTTCCTCGATCGCGGGCAGCTGGCTGTCTTCGGGCAGCATCGGGCCGAAGAGGCGCTTGGAGAGCTTCTCTTCCTCCAGCGCGCCGCAGGAGACCAGCACGAACTTCTTGCCCGCCCGGGCGCCGACCGCATGCAGCGCATGGGCCACGAGGGTCTTGCCGGTGCCGGTCTCGCCGTCGATCAGCACATGGCCGTCGGCCTGGCCGAGGTCGAGGATATCCTCCTTCAGCCGCTCCATCACCGGGGATGCGCCGATCAGCTTCTTCATGATCTGGCCGCCGTCCGACAGCTCGCGCCGCAGGGCGCGGTTGTCCATCACCAGCCGGCGGGCATTGGCGGCCTTTTTGGCCAGCTCGGTCATCCGGTCGGGGTTGAAGGGTTTTTCGAGGAAGTCGAAGGCGCCGATGCGCATCGCCTCGACCGCCATCGGCACGTCGCCGTGGCCGGTGATCATGATCACCGGCAGGGCGCTGTCATTGCCCATCAGCTTCTTGAGGAACTGCATCCCGTCCATCCCCGGCATCTTGATGTCGGAGATCACGATTCCCGGGTAATCGGGCCCCAGCGTCTTGAGCGCATCCTCGGCGCTCGGGAAGGTCTCGGTGTCATAGCCCGAGAGAGCCAGCCACTGGCTGATCGACTGGCGCATGTCCTGTTCGTCGTCGACGATCGCGATCTTCATGCCTTTTTGCATGTATGTACTCCGGTTAACCTACTCGGCGGCCTCGATGTCCTCGGACAAGATAGGCAGCTGCATTTCAAAAACAGCCCCACCCCCGGTTGCGTTCCGTGCCGTCAGGCGTCCGCCGAGGTCGTTCACGATCCCGGAGGAGATGGCAAGCCCCAGGCCGACCCCCTCTCCGGGGCGTTTGGTGGTGTAGAACGGTTCGAACAGGGCGGTCAGATCCTCGATCCCGTGGCCATTGTCGCGCACCGTCAGAGTGGCGGTTTCCCCGGCCGAGAGCAGGATGTCGATCTCGGGCGCGGGGACGGCCTGGGTGGCATCCAGCGCATTGCGCATGAGGTTGATGATCACCTGTTCCAGCCGCACCCGGTCGGCCATCACCAGCACCGGGCGGTCGGGCAGCGCACGGTTGATGCGCACCTTGCGGCGGCGCAGCTGCGGCTCCATCATCGAGAGGGCGGAATTGACCGCATCGCCCATGTTTACAGGGGCAAAGACGTCGCCGCCCTTGCGGGCATAGCTCTTCAGCTGGCGGGTGATGGCGCCCATCCGCTCGATCAGGTCGTCGATCCGCTGGAAGGAGGAAAGCGCCTCGTCCGGGCGGCTGCGGCGCAGCAGCAGGCCCGCGCCGGCGAGATAGGTCTTCATCGCCGCCAGCGGCTGGTTCAGCTCGTGGCTGACGGCGGCGGACATCTCGCCCAGGGCCGCGAGCTTGGAGCTCTGCGCGAGGGTCTGTTCGGCCACGGCGAGGGTTTCCTGCACGCGCTCGCGCTCGGCGATCTCTCGCTGCAGGCGTTCGTTCAGTGCGCGAAGTTCCGCCGACTCGCGCTGGAACAGCGCCATGCGCAGCGCGGTCTTGCGGCTGAGCGCGTAGAAGGCCAGCGCCAGCAGGATGGCAAATCCCATGATTTCGAGCGCGAGGACACCGTTCACCCGCTCGCGGATGCTGGCATAGGTGGTGAAGCTGGTGATCTGCCAGCCGCGGAACGGAATGCGCGAGGACATGCGCATCACCGCCTCGCCCCGCAGATAGGCGTCGGCGGGCAGCGCCGTCCAGTCGGCGGTGGCCTGGATCGCCCGGCGGATGGCGCTGGCGGGCGGCTCGGTCGCCAGGGCGTCGGCCTCGGTCTTGCCGCGCCAGCGCGGCTCGGTCGCCAGGATGATGCGGCCGGTGCTGTCGACCACATGCACCGCGTCGGAAATGCCGGCCCAGGCCCGTTCGAATTTCTGCAGGTCGACCTCGACCACCACCACGCCGATGGCCGCGCCCTGTGCCTCGACCTTGCGGGAATAGGTGAAGCGGTAACCGCCGCTCTCGCGTTCGAGCACGGTGAAGACGGTGCCGTTGGAGCGTACCGCATCGGTGAAGAACGGCGCCTGGTCGTGGATCTCGCCCAGACGGTTGCGGTCGGTCGCGGCCACGGTGCGGCCCTGCGCATCCAGCAGCATCAGCGAGGCGGCCCCGATCTCGTCGACGAAGGAGATCAGGCGCTGCGTGGATTGCGAATAATCGAGGCTGTTGAGCGCGCCGATCAGCGCCGGGTCGCGGGCCATCAGCTGCGGCACGATGGAATTCCGCTGCAGCTCGCTGACCAGGTTGCCGCCGTAGAGCGCGAGGCGCAGCTCGGCCCGGTTTCGGGTGTTCTGGGTGAAGCGGTCGCTGAGCAGCCAGTTGGTGACGAAGACCACCCCCGAGGCCACGGCCACGAAGATCAGCAGCGCCACCCGCGCCCGCCACGAAATCGGTCCGCCCGATCCCTTTTTCTCGGTATCCGTTGCTGCCATCCCTGCAGATTACGCCGAGCCGCTTCACCGCTCAAGCAGCGGTGAAGCGGGCCCGCGTCACGAAGGCGTCATTCCGCCCGCGCCTGACGTTTTGCCGCCGGGCGCGGGCGAATTTTCGTCGAAAATTCGGGGGGGTTTGGCTGTCCTGCGGATCAGGCCGCGACCAGCGCGTCCATGATGCCGGCAAAGAGGGCGCGGCCATCGGTGCCGCCATGCCCCTCGTCCGCCGCGCGTTCGGGATGGGGCATCATGCCCAGCACCCGCCGGTTGGCGCTCAGCACCCCCGCCACATCCCCGGCCGAGCCGTTGGGATTTTCGTCGTAGGTGAAGGCGATCCGGTCCTCGTCGGCCAGCTGCTTCAGCAGATCGGCATCCGCCTGGTAGTTGCCGTCGTGATGGGCGATCGGAATATGCACCGTCGTGCCGGCATTGTACTGGCGGGTGAAGACGCTGTCGGAGGTGCGCACCGTCAGCGGCACCGTGCGGCAGACGTATTTCAGCCCGGCATTGCGCAGCAGCGCCCCCGGCAGCAGCCGCGTCTCGGTCAGGATCTGGAACCCGTTGCAGACGCCAAGCGCATAGCCGCCGCGCTCCACATGCGCCCTGAGCGAGGCGCAGATCGGCGAATTTGCCGCGATGGCCCCGCAGCGCAGGTAATCGCCGTAGGAAAAGCCGCCCGGCACGCCCACGATGTCCAGCCCCTCGGGCAGCGCGGTGTCCTTGTGCCAGACCATGGTGACTTCGGCCCCGGCCTGTTCGAAGGCGACCTTGAGATCGCGGTCGCAGTTGGATCCGGGAAAGACGAGGACGGCGGCTTTCATGGTCAGGCTCCTTGCAGACCGGCGCGCGGCCGGCAGGTGGCATCCGATGCTCTCTCCGACGAGCCCTTGGGCGCCCGGTGCGGATAATCCGCCTCTTATCGCGCGCCCGTGGCACGATCAATGCGGCAATGGGCCTTAACGGCTCCGCCCCGGCCCGGCCTCCGGCAGATGCCGCCAAACCGGTCGGAGCGGCGCGATGTCAGCCCCGGCTGACCTCGCCCCCGCCAACCGCCATGCGCACCCCCGTGGTCGAGGGGCAGGATGTCGGCAGCCCCCGCATCACCCGCACCGCGAGATAGGCAAAGGCCTGCGCTTCGAGCATGTCGCCGTCGAGCCCCGCCGCCTCCACCGGTTCCACCGGGCAGTCGAGCGAGACGCGCAGCATCTCCATCAGCACAGGGTTGTTGCGTCCGCCGCCGGTCACCAGCAGCCGTGACGGCGGGGTCGGGCAATGTTCCATCCCCCGCAGCACCGAGGCCGCGCACATCCCCGTCAGCGTCGCCGCCGCATCGGCGTCGTCCAGCTCGCGCACCAGCCCCACCATGTCGCCAAAGGCGTTGCGGTCCAGCGACTTGGGCGGCATGCGCGAGAAATAGGGATCGTCCAGGAACAGCTCCAGCGCGCCCTCGGCCACGTCGCCCTGCGCCGCCAGCGCGCCGTCGCGGTCATAGACCTCGCCCCGCCGCTCCTGCATCAGGTCGTTGATCGGCGCATTGGCCGGCCCGGTGTCGAAGGCGAGCAGCGCGCCCTCCTCCTCGGGTCTTGCGAAGGAGGGGTCGACATAGGTCAGGTTCCCCACCCCGCCGAGATTGAGGAAGCACAGCGGCTCGGACGCGCCGATCCAGCGGGCGCAGGCGAAATGGAAGAACGGCGCCAGCGGCGCCCCCTCGCCCCCCAGGCGGATATCGGCGGTGCGGAAATCCCAGACCACCGGCACGCCCAGGGCACGCGCCAGGGCCTGCCCGTCGCCCACCTGGTGGGTGCCCCTGCCCCGCGGTTCATGCGCCAGGGTCTGGCCATGCATGCCGATCACCGCGATGCCGTCGAACCCGGCGATCAGCTCTTCATGCGCGCTCTGCACCACGTCGGCGGCGGCATCCACGCCGGTCTCGCCCGGCCAGCGGCCAAGCGCGGCGGTCAGCACGGCCCGTTCCGCCGGGGTGTATTCCCGGTAACCCGTTGCGCCAAATCCGAAAATATCGACGCCGTCGGTATCCACCACCGCCGCGTCCACGCCGTCGAGCGACGTGCCCGACATCGCCCCGAGTGCCTTGACCCGAACCGACTGCCCCCTGGGCCTCATCATGCCCTTTTCCTTTGCCTGCCTCGGTCCTATACAGTGCCGCCGAACCACATCCCGGACAAGAGCCATGACCTACAACCCGAAATCGGATTTCCTGACTGTTGCGCGCGAGCGCGGCTTCATCGCGGATTGCACCGATTACCAGGGCCTCGACGAGGCGTTGGTGTCGGGGGTGGTCCCGGCCTATATCGGCTATGACGCGACAGCGCCCTCGCTGCATGTCGGCCACCAGATGAACGTCATGCTGCTGCGCTGGCTGCAAAAGACTGGGCACAAGCCGATCACCCTGATGGGCGGCGGCACGACAAAGGTGGGCGATCCCTCCTTCCGTTCCGAGGAACGGCCCCTGCTGGACAATGCCGCCATCGACGCCAACATCGCCGGGCTCAAGGACGTCTTTGCCAAGCTCCTGACCTATGACGACAGCCCCACCGGGGCGCTGATGCTGAACAACGCCGAATGGCTGGACGATCTGAAATACCTGGAATTCCTGCGCGACATCGGGCGGCATTTCAGCGTCAACCGCATGCTGTCCTTCGAAAGTGTGAAATCCCGGCTGGACCGCGAACAGTCGCTGTCCTTCCTGGAATTCAACTACATGATCCTGCAGGCCTATGACTTCATGGAGCTGAACCGCCGCTACGGCTGCGTGCTGCAGATGGGCGGGTCGGACCAGTGGGGCAATATCGTCAACGGCATCGACCTGACACGCCGCGTGCTGGACACCGAAATCTTCGGCCTGACGACGCCGCTTCTGGCGACATCGGACGGGCGCAAGATGGGCAAGTCGGCCTCGGGCGCGGTCTGGCTGAACGACAAGATGCTGTCCCCCTACGAATACTGGCAGTTCTGGCGCAACACGACCGATGCCGACGTGGGCCGCTTCCTGAAGATCTTCACCGAACTGCCGGTGGACGAATGCGACCGGCTGGGTGCGCTCGGCGGGTCCGAGATCAACGGCGCCAAGGTGATCCTGGCCAATGCGGTGACCACCCTGCTGCACGGGGCCGAGGCCGCCGCCACGGCCGAGGCCACCGCGCGCGAGGTCTTCGAAAAGGGCGGCGTGGGTGACGACCTGCCCACGCTGGAGCTGACGGCGGCCGAGGTCGGCGACGGCATTTCGGTTGTGCAGCTCTTCGTGCGCTCGGGGCTGGTGAAGACCGGCAAGGAGGCCAAGCGCCTGATCGCCGACAACGGCGCGCGGATCGACGATGCGCCGCTGACGGATGCCGGGATGGTGCTGGACGCGGCCGCCCTCGCCTCTCCGGTAAAGCTCTCGGCGGGCAAGAAGCGGCACGCGCTGGTGAAGATCGCGGCCTGACGGTCTGGCTGCCGGGCATTAGCCCGGCGGCCTGCCATCGCTTCGGTTCATGCGCTCCAGACGAAGACTTTGGTGCGCCGCTCAGGTCGCGCGGCACAGGCCCGCAGGGGCGATCCGGCATCCCGGACAGCACTCCGTGCACGACAACGCCGGATCGGGGACGGCGCATGCGCCGCTCGCCCTTGTCGCGCCATTGCGCCGGGCCAGACATGCGACGATGGGCAGCTTGGCGCTGCCCCGTCACGCCGCCGGGCTGCTGCCCTGATCGCAGACCGCGCCCGGAAGACCGCGCCCGGACTCGTGGCACCTCCGTCGCGACGGCACATCCGACGAGCCGTCAGACCGCAGCGCGATCAGTCGGGCGGCCGAACCCCGTGTCTGCCGCCCCCCTCCGCGCCGGAACCGGCCCGTTCCGGCCGCGCGCGCCCTCACCCCCACCTCACGAGATCGGGAACAATAGTCCCCGACCCGCCGTTGGTTCCCTGACCTGAACATATGGAGACTCCAGAATGAACCGCATCATCTACATCGTCGGCCTGATCGTCATCATCCTCTTCATCCTCGGCTTCCTCGGCCTCAGGTGATCGCGCGGATTTTCGGGATCTCCCCGTCAAACCCTTTGAATTCCGGACGGCCAGCGCCTATATCCGGGATGTCGGGCAACCGACTATGGACATAAACGCGCTCGTAATAAGCGGATCGGACCCGGGGGCGGTACCCGGCGGCTCCACCAAACATCCCTTGTTGGGGGATCATGGGGCTGAAACAGGATCGACGAACGTCTAAAGGGGTTTGCTTTGTCCCGGTGAGTTACCACCGTTATCGGTACGCTAAGCATAATTGCCAACAACAATCGTGCTCCGATGGCTCTGGCCGCGTAAGCGGTTCGATCTATCGAATCTTAAGCCCTTGCGCCTAGCAGCGTAAGGCGGGGTTCGCAGGTACCTGGCAACAGAAACCTGCATTTCCCCCCTCTTCGGTGAAGTTTTCATGACGCCCGCGCAGGCGCGCTTGCCAAATGCCGTGCCATGCCCGACGACCGTCCGGCGCCGCCACGGAGACCCCCGATGCCTGACCCCAGCCTGAGAGAGATGGCCCGCGTCTTCGGGCGGATCGGGGTGTTGAGCTTTGGCGGACCGGCGGCGCAGATCGCCCTGATGCACCGCGAGCTGGTCGAGCGCAGCCGCTGGCTGTCGGAACAGCGGTTCCTGGGCGCCCTGTCCTTCTGCATGATGCTGCCCGGGCCCGAGGCGATGCAACTGGCCACCTGGTGCGGCTGGCGGCTGCGCGGCACGCTGGGCGGTCTGCTGGCGGGGCTGCTCTTCGTGCTGCCCGGCGCGCTGGTGATCGCGGCGCTGGCGCTGGCCTATGTCGCCTGGGGCACGCTGCCAGCGGTGCAGGCGGCCTTCCTGGGCATCAAGGCGACGGTCATCGTGATCGTCCTGCAGGCGATGATCCGGCTGAGCCGCAGGGCGCTGACGGATCGGCTGGGACAGGCCGTCGCGGTGCTGGCCTTTGCCGCGATCCTGATCCTGGGCCTGCCCTTCCCGGCGATCGTTGCCGCTGCCGCCGCCGCCGGGGCGCTGCTGGGGCGCGCCGCGCCGCCAGAGGCCGACCTCGCCCCCGATGCGCGCCGCGGAACCGCCACCGCATTCGTGACTTGGGGCCTGCTCTGGATCGCCCCGGTCGCCGCCCTCTGGCTCGCCGGGCAGGCGTTTCTGGCGGATATCGGGCTGTTCTTCGGCAAGCTGGCGGTTGTCAGCTTTGGCGGGGCCTATGCGGTTCTGGCCTACATGACCCAGACCGTGGTGCAGACCAAGGGCTGGATCGACGCCACGCAGATGATCGACGCCCTTGGCCTGGCCGAGACGACACCCGGGCCGCTGATCCTGGTGACCCAGTTTGTCGCCATGCTGGCCGGGGCCGCGCAGGGCGGCGTTTCGATGGCCCTCGCGGCGGGGGCGCTGTCGCTCTGGATGACCTTCGTGCCGTGTTTCCTGTGGATCTTTGCCCTGGCGCCGCATGTCGACCGGCTGATGGGCACCCCCCGGCTGGCCTCGGCGCTGGCGGCGGTGACGGCGGCGGTGGCTGGTGTCATCGCGGACCTGTCGATCCGCTTCGCGCTGCAAATCCTGTTTTCGGACGTCGGGGCCCTGGGCCACCTGCCCTGGCCGGATCCCGCCAGCTTCCAGCCGCTCGCTCTCGGCCTAGTTGTGCTGGCGGGCGGGCTGATCCTGGGGCTGAGGTTGCCACTGATTGCGGTTCTGGGCATCATGGCGGCGGCAGGCCTGGGTCTGGATGCACTTGTCGGTTGAACAGGCAGACGCTTGACGGAAAGGCAATTTTTCTCCCCCGTCCGTCTTTTGTTTTCCACCGAATCCCCTATGCTTGCAGGCAACTGGAAACGGGAAGGCATATGTCAGGAACGATCGACTATGGCAGCCTGATGCACCGCGCCATGCGTGGTCTCATCCAAGAAGTGTTGTCCGATGTCGCCGAGACAGGACTGCCCGGCCAGCACCATTTCTTCATCACCTTCGACACCACCCATCCGGGCGCGGAACTGGCCGACTGGCTCAAGGACCGTTACCCCAGCGAGATGACGGTGGTGATGCAGCACTGGTACGACGACCTCGTGGTCGAGGACGAGGGCTTTGGCGTGACGCTCAACTTCGGCGATGCGCCGGAACGGATGTTCATCCCCTACGACTCGATCAAGACCTTCGTGGACCCGTCGGTGGAGTTCGGCCTGCGCTTCGAGACGCAGACCTCCGAGGCCGACGAGGACGATCCCACGCCGCCCGACCCGCCCCGGCCGCTGCGCGACCGGTCCAAGGACGCGGTCGAGCGCAAGCCCGCCAAGGACAACGGCGGCGCGGCGGATGTCGTCCGGCTGGATTCTTTCCGTAAGTAAGATCAAGGTGTTGCAGGGCAAAGCTGCGGTTCTGCATGAACTGTGCGCTTTCGCCTTTTGCGGTCCTGCTCTGTGAATTTTTCGTAAAATACGCGTGGCACAGCTTGCCGGATGACGCGACATGTTCTTTCTCTCCCGCTCAGGACAACCAGATGAGGGGCCTGACGAGCATGGCGAGTGACTTCACCGTCTTCCTTGGCGAAATGATGCGGCGACCGACCGAAGTCTCGGCGATTGCGCCGTCTTCGGCCGCCGTGGCGCGCAAGATGACCGAGGGGCTGGACAGCGTCCGAGGTCCCATCGTCGAGATCGGGCCGGGCACCGGCAGTTTCACCCGGATGATCCTGGAACGCGGCATCGCGCCCGAGCGGCTGACGCTGATGGAGATGAACCCCCGTTTCTGCGAGACCCTGTGCCAGAAATTCCCCGGCGTGACCGTGCTGAACCGCCCGGCGCAGGATATCGCCCGCATCGGGCTGACCGGCATCGGCGCGGTGATCTCGGGGGTGCCGGTGCTGGCCCGTCCCCAGATCCAGCGCGAAATCCTGGGCCCGGCCTTCAGCGTGATGGCGCCCGATGCCGTCTTCGTGCAGATCACCTATTCGCCCAATGCCCCGATTCCGCCAGAGGTGCAGGCGGAACTGGGCGTGTCGGCGTCCAAGCGCGGCACCGTCTGGGCCAACCTGCCCCCCGCCCGCGTCTTCGAATTCCGCCGCGTGGTGCAATAGGCGCGCGGCACTGCCCCGACCGATGAAGCCAAGGCCCGGGCGCTCCCCGGGCCTTTCGCGTCCCGGCCCGTCGCTCCCTGCGGCAGCCCTCACGATTGCGTGCGTCAGGGCGAGCGCGTATAGCAGGCCCGACGTCAAACATCGGAGTACCGGACGATGACCCAGACCCGCACCGAAACCGACAGTTTCGGACCGCTCGAAGTTCCCGCAGACAAGTATTGGGGCGCGCAGACGCAGCGCTCGATCATGAACTTTCCGATCGGATGGGAAAAGCAGCCGGTCCCGATCATCCGGGCGCTTGGCGTGGTCAAGAAGGCCTGCGCGCAGGCCAACCTGGAACTGGGCACCATCGAGAGCGAGATCGGCAATGCCATCGTCGCCGCCGCGACCGAGGTGATCGACGGCAAGTTCGACGACAACTTCCCGCTGGTGGTCTGGCAGACCGGATCGGGCACCCAGTCGAACATGAACGCGAACGAAGTGATTTCGAACCGCGCGATCGAGATGCTGGGCGGCGAGATGGGGTCCAAGAAACCCGTCCACCCGAACGATCACTGCAACATGGGCCAGTCGTCCAACGACACCTTCCCGACCGCGATGCATGTGGCCATCGCCATGCAGGCGCGCGACGTGCTGCTGCCGGGGCTGGAAAAGCTCGCCACCGCGCTGGAAGCCAAGCGCGACGAGTTCAAGGACATCATCAAGATCGGCCGCACCCACACCCAGGACGCCACCCCCCTGACCCTGGGGCAGGAGTTCAGCGGCTATGCCCACCAGGTCCGCAAGGGGATCGAGCGGGTCAAGGCCTGCCTGCCCGACATCTACGAACTGGCGCAGGGCGGCACCGCCGTCGGCACCGGGCTGAACACGAAAAAGGGCTGGGCCGAGATGGTCGCCCGGAACATGGCCGGGATCACCGGTCTGCCCTTCGTCACCGCGCCCAACAAGTTCGAGGCTCTGGCCGCCCATGATGCGATGGTCATGTTCTCGGGCGCGCTGAAGACCGTGGCGGCCTCGCTCTTCAAGATCGCCAACGACCTGCGCCTGCTCGGCTCGGGCCCCCGCTCGGGCCTGGGAGAGCTGATCCTGCCCGAGAACGAGCCCGGCTCTTCGATCATGCCCGGCAAGGTGAACCCGACCCAGGCCGAGGCGCTGACCATGGTCTGCGCCCATGTGATGGGCAATGACGCGGCTGTCGGCTTTGCCGGGTCGCAGGGCCATTTCGAGCTGAACGTCTACAATCCGATGATGTCCTACAACGTGCTGCAATCCATGCAGCTGTTGGGCGATGCGGCGGGATCCTTCACCGACAACATGGTGACGGGCACCCAGGCCAATACGGCGCGAATCGACAAGCTGATGAAGGAAAGCCTGATGCTGGTCACGGCGCTGGCCCCCACCATCGGCTACGACAACGCCACCAAGGTGGCCAAGACGGCGCACAAGAACGGCACCACGCTGAAGGAAGAGGCCATCGCCCTCGGCTTTGTCGATGCCGAGACCTTTGACCGGATCGTCCGGCCCGAGGACATGATCGGACCCAAGGACTGACATGGCGCAGCCGGTCAACCTGAACCGGTTCCGCAAGGACAAGGCGCGGGCCGACAAAAAGGCCCGCGCCGATGAGAACGCGGTGAAATTCGGCCGCACCAAAGCCGAGAAAGACGCCGAGAAGGCCCGCGCCGACAAGGCCCGGCGCGAGTTGGACGGCCACCGCCGGGATCCCGGGACCGAGGAATGAGCCGCCCGGTCAAGCGGTCCCTGACCCTGCGCCAGCACCGCACCAGCGTCTCGCTGGAAGACGAGTTCTGGCAGGCCTTCCGCGAGATCGCCGAGGCCGGGGACCGCACGCTCAACGACCTCGCCGCCGAGATCGACGAGGCCCGCGACCCCGACACCGGACTGGCCACCGCGATCCGCCTGCACGTGCTGGCCCATTTCCGCACCCGTTAGCCCGCCCCGCCCCCGCATCCATGTGAATTCCGCGCCCCGCGCCTTGGCAGCGCCGGGGCGGGCGTCTTTCCTTGGCGCGACAGTCTTTAGGGGAACCGCAATGACCGACCTGGTGAAAATTACCGACACGGGCCATGTCCGCACCATCACGCTGAACCGGGCCGACAAGATGAACGCCCTCAGCCGCGAGCTCGCCTGGGCAGTGATCGGCGCGGTCGAGGCCGCCGCCCATGACGACACTGTCTGGGTGATCGCGATCACCGGCTCGGGCCGCGCCTTCTGCGCCGGGCTGGACCTGTCGGGGGGCGACGATTTCTCGCCCATGTCGCCGATGGACAGCCAGCTGAACGACACCGGATGGGTGGGCATGTTCCTGCTGGCCCTGCGCCAGAAATGCGACAAGCCGGTGATTGCCGGGATCAACGGCGTGGCGGTTGGCGCGGGGCTGGGGCTGGCGATGGCCGCCGATGCCCGGCTGATCGCCGACAGCGCGCGGCTGATGGCGGGCTACACCCGGATCGGCGGATCGCCCGACGCCGGGCTGACCATCACCCTGCCCCAGGCCATGGGCCACGAAAAGGCGATGCGCTTCATGATGGAGAACCGCACCGTCACCGGCGCCGAGGCGGTCGACTGGGGGATGGCGGGGGAATCCGTCTCGGACGAAGGCTTTGCCGCGCGGCTTGAGGACTATTGCCAGTCGCTCTGCGAATGGTCGCCGATCACGATGCGCCTGCTGAAACGCGGGATCGTCAAGGCCTACAACGCCACCGACATGGAACAGCAGCTGCGCTACGAGGTCGCCAACATCCGCATGGCCTTTGGCAGCGAGGACGGACAGGAAGCGCGCAAGGCCTTCCTGGAAAAACGCAAGCCGGTGTTCAAGGGGCGCTGACGGTATCGCCCCGTCGGCTCAGGGCGGGCGCAGCGTCAGGCGGCGCCAGGTCTCGCCCGGCCCACTCTGCCCGCGGCTTCGGGGTTTCGATGCGTTGACGGACGATGCCAGCCGCACCGCGCCCCCCGCATATGCAAACGCGCCGCAGGATGACTGCGGCGCGCCTATTCCTGGCCCGGGTCAGGCGGCTGCGGACCGGCGGCGCGGGCGGCGCCGCTTGGCCTGCCCCTGACCCGCGGGCTTGGCCGAGCCGGGACGTCCGCCCCCGCCACGACGCTGGCCGCCGGGCCTGCCGCGCCCTGCCCCGCCGCTGCCTTCGCTCTCGGCCGGCAGGCTGCCGCCGCCGATGACGGGAATCTCGATCTTCATCAGCTTCTGGATGCGGCGCAGCATGTCCGTCTCGTCGGACGAGCAGAAGGCGATCGCCTCGCCCTCGCGCCCGGCGCGGGCGGTGCGCCCGATCCGGTGGACATAGTTCTCGGGCACCTCGGGCAGGTCGAAGTTCACCACATAGGCCACACCCGGGATGTCGATGCCGCGCGCCGCCACATCTGTGGCCACCAGCACCTTGATCTCGCCGTCGCGAAAGCCCTTGATCGCCCGGTCCCGCTGGCCCTGGCTCTTGTTGCCGTGGATCGAGGCCGCGTTGAACCCGTCGGCCACAAGGCCCTTCATCAGCTTTTCCGCGCCGTGCTTGGTACGGGCAAAGACCAGCGTCAGCGCCTCGCGGTCCTTGGACAACAGCTCGCGCAGGGCGGCCGGTTTCTGCGCCTTGGGCACGAACTGGACGGTCTGGGTGACCTTGTCCGCCGCCTTGCCCGGAGGCGTGACCTGGATGCGCCGGGGGTTGTCCAGATAGGTGCGCGACAGCTCTTCCATCTGTTTCGGCATGGTGGCCGAGAACAGCATCGTCTGGCGCGGCGTGCCCAGCTTGGGCGCGATCTTGCGCAGCGCGTGGATGAAGCCGAGGTCGAGCATCTGGTCCGCCTCGTCCAGCACCAGGTGCTTGACCGAGCCGAGGTCGACCGAGCGGCGGTCCATCAGGTCGATCAGCCGGCCCGGCGTCGCCACCAGGATGTCGGTGCGCTTGGCCAGCTGCGCGATCTGGCGGCCGATGGACTGCCCGCCCACCACGGTGACAACGCGCAGGCGCGTGCCTTCGGTCAGCGCGCGCAGGCTGTCGGCGATCTGGTTCACCAGCTCGCGCGTCGGGGCCAGGATCAGGGCGCGCGGTGCCTTGGGTTCGGGCGGCGTGGACTGGGCGATCAGGTGATCGGCCAGCGGCAGGCCGAATGCCAGCGTCTTGCCGGTGCCGGTCTGGGCCAGGCCCAGGATGTCGTGCCCTTCCAGCGCCAGGGGAATGGCCTGGTTCTGGATCGGGGTCGGCTCGGTAAAGCCGATGCGTTTCAGGGAGGTATTCAGTGCCGGCGCGAGGCCGAGCATTTCGAAATCGAACAAATCGTATCCTTTGCGGACCGCGCAGCCCCGCAGGGCACGGGCACGGCCGTTGTGATGCCGCAACCGGTGCGGCCAAGAGGGTCGGCGCGGCCTTGGGCACCTGCGGGCTCATCCCGCGGCATCCGGCCGGCGCGTCAGGAACCCTGCGTGATGGGGAACTGGTCTGCGGTGCGCTGATGGCCCCTTGCGGGCCCTGCGTGCTCACGCGGCAGCACAGCGTCTTGGGGCAAGT
Organism: Pseudooceanicola pacificus; assembly: GCF_009789075.1. Classification (GTDB taxonomy): domain Bacteria; phylum Pseudomonadota; class Alphaproteobacteria; order Rhodobacterales; family Rhodobacteraceae; genus Pseudooceanicola; species Pseudooceanicola pacificus. The sequence continues at coordinate 193,192 of NZ_WNXQ01000002.1, read as the reverse complement.
GCGCCTTCGCCGGCGGAAAGTCAAGGGTCCGCTGCTGCATCGCGGCAGAAGGCGCCCCCCTGCCCGCCCCGCCTGAGGCTGCCACCAAGGCCCTGCAAGGCGGTTTGCACCCCCGCCCTGTCGGCCTGCGGTTCGGTTTCGACACCCTGCCCAGTCGGGCGGGATCCGATTTCGACGGCCCACAGCCACCCGTTCGGGGCGTCAATCGGCCCGTTGGCCCGCGTTTTCAAGGGTTTGAACCCTTTGCGCCAGATTGTCGGGACGCGGCAATTTTGCCTTGTATCCCCTGTGCTTGCACAGCTATACCCGGCGGCGGAGACGTGGCCGAGTGGTCGAAGGCGCTCCCCTGCTAAGGGAGTAGACGGGAAACCGTCTCGTGGGTTCGAATCCCATCGTCTCCGCCATTTCACCACTTCTGTTGATTGGCATCCGGGGCTGTTCAAACCTCCGAGGTTCAGAACTTGCGCCCCCTGCGCCTGATTTCGATCCAGATGGCCCGATTTCGGTTTTGCCCGGCGCCGATCATTCCGTCTGATGAACCGAGGCTTGGGCTACGGCACCGGTCGGCTGACGGGGACTCCGGTCCTCTCGCCTGGTTCCGGCGATCATGGCGGCGGCGAAGTGTCTGATCGTTGATCCCTCAGGCGCGGGCCGATGGATCCGGCACGTCGCTGTGAAGGGTCTGCCTTCCTTGTCTGTCTCCTCAGGTGGAAAACAGCGAGACCCAAAATCGAGGACGTTGCAGGACAGCAGATCAGCGCCACGGCCCGTCCGGTGGCCGTCATTGCGTCGGCCAGACCATCGGACTGCGCCGGCCTCCCGGGCACCTGCGGCAGGCCATCGCGGTCCGCTTGCCCCGGCATGCACAGGGCGCTGCCGGAGGTTCATCCGGCAGCGCCTCGGCTCTTTTGTCGGGCGCGGTCAGGCGGCGTCCTTGGCGGGGGGTTCCTTGGCACCCGTCATGAAGGCGACCGCATCGGACATGGTGTAGTCCTTGGGGTCGATCGTGCAGAGCCGCCTGCCCAGGCGATGCACGTGGATGCGGTCGGCAACCTCGAACACATGGGGCATGTTGTGGCTGATCAGGATGATCGGGATCCCGCGGGCCCGCACATCCTGGATCAGCTCCAGCACCTTGCGGCTTTCCTTGACACCCAGGGCGGCGGTCGGCTCATCCATGATGATGAACTTGGTGGCAAAGGCCGCGGCGCGGGCGACGGCGACGCCCTGGCGCTGGCCGCCCGACAGGGTCTCGACCGGCTGCTTGATCGACTGCACGGTCATCAGCCCCAGTTCGGTCAGCTTGTCGCGGGCGAACTTCTCCATCGCCGGCTTGTCCAGCATCCGCAGATACTTGCCCTGCCAGCCCTGCTTGCGGATTTCGCGGCCGGTGAACATGTTGTCGGCGATGGACAGGGCCGGAGACAGCGCGAGGTTCTGATAGACGATCTCGATCCCCATCTCCCGCGCCTGCATCGGCGAGCTGAACTTCACCGGCTTGCCCTCGATGAGCAGCTCGCCCTCGTCGGGGATGGTGGCGCCACAGATCGTCTTGACGATCGAGGACTTGCCGGCCCCGTTGTCGCCGATCACGGCGAGGACCTCGCCCGCGCGCAGTTCGAAATCGGAATGGTCGATCGCGGTGACGTGGCCATAGCGCTTCACGATACCGCGGGCTTGAACAACAGGCGTGGACATTATGCCGAAATCCTTCTGATCCATTGGTCGATGGCGACCGCGATGATGATGAGCCAGCCGATGGCAAAGACCTGCCACAGCACGTCCACACCCGACAGGCGCAGGCCAGAGCGGAACACGCCCACGATCAGCGCGCCGAACAGCGCGCCCAGGATGGAGCCGCGCCCGCCGAAGAGCGAGATGCCCCCGATCACGACGGCGGTGATCGAATCCAGGTTGCCCTCGTAGAAGGATTGCGGCGAAATCGAACCGACCCGGCCGATGGAGGCCCAGCCCGCCAGCGCGCAGACAAAACCGGCCACCCCGTAGACCGACAGCAGCGTGCGGTCGGTGCGGATGCCCGACATGTCCGCGGCTTCCTTGTCGTCGCCGATGGCATAGACGTGACGGCCCCAGGCGGTCTTGTTCAGCATGTACCAGAGCACGACAAAGATGACGATCATCAGGATCGAGCTGAGCGTGATGCGCGCCCCGGCGATGTCGAAGGACTGGCCAAAGAATTTCAGGAACGGCGCGTTGGTGTCGATATCCTGGCCGCGGATGGATTGCGCGCCCGAAAGCCAGAGCAGCAGGGCGTAGAAGATCGACCAGGTGCCCAGCGTGGTGATGAAGGGCGGCAGCCTGACCTTGGTGATGAACCAGCCGTTCATCAGCCCCGCGCCCACGCCGCCGGCCAGGCCCGCGAGGATCGCGAAAAACGTCGGCACCCCGGCAAAGACCGCCAGATTGCCCATGATGACCGACATCAGGACCATGATCGCCGCGACCGACAGGTCGATGCCCGCGGTCAGGATGATCAGCGACTGCGCGGCGGCAAGGATGCCGATGATCGACACCTGTTGCAGGATCAGGCTGAGATTGAAGGCGGAAAAGAACCGCCCGCCCGCGATCAGGCCAAAGACCAGAAGGCTGATCAGCAGGACCACCACCGGCACAAGCGTCGGGTTGTTGTGCAGAATGTGCTGAATGCGTTTCAGCACGGTTTCGTTGCGGCGTTCGAAGGCGGCGACTTCGGTGGCGCTGCCGTCGAGAACCTGTTCATAATCCTGCCCCTTGCGGGGCGGCATGGTTTGGTCTGACATGCCTCTCTCCCATGACGGCACGTCCGGCCGCCGCGTCAAATGGTTTCAAAGACCTGCCGGGGGCCTCGTAAGGCGGCAGGGCGCCGGTCAGGCGCCCTGCCCCGCAGGTCGGCTGCACTCAGCCCCAGCACTTGGCCATGGCTTCTTCCGACGAAATCGACGGCACGCCCTCGACCGGCTGATCGGTGACAAGCTCGACACCGGTATTGTAGAAATCCAGCCCTTCGGTGTTCTTCGGCTTCTCGCCGGTTTCGGCGAATTGCGCGATGGCTTCGATGCCTTTGGACGCCATCAGCAGCGGGAACTGCATCGAGGTCGCGCCGATCACGCCCGCGGCCACATCCTGAATGCCCGGGCAGCCGCCATCGACCGAAACGATGGTGACACCTTGGTCCTTGCCGAAGGATTTGAGCGCCTCATAAGCGCCAGCCGCCGCCGGTTCGTTGATCGTGTAGACGAGGTTGATGTCGGGATCGACCTGCAGCAGGTTCTCCATCGCCGTGCGGCCGCCATCCGAGGAGCCGTTGGTCACATCGTTGCCCACGATGCGCGGATCGTCCTCGTCGCCGATATCGGTCGGATCCTTGATGTCGATGCCGAACCCCTGCAGGAAGCCGTTGTCGCGCTGGTAATCGACCGACACTTCCGATGCGCTCAGATCAAGCAGTGCGATCTTGGCGTTTGCCGCGTCCGCGCCCATCTTGGCCCGCGCCCATTCCCCGATCAGTTCACCGGCCTTGAAGTTGTCGGTGGCAAAGGTCGCATCCGCGGCGTCGGCGGGTTCGAACTGGGTGTCGAGCGCGATGACGATGGCCCCGGCGTCGCGCGCCTGAGTGATCGACGGGACAAGCGCGCGGCTGTCGGTCGGCGTGATCAGGATGCCCTTGGCGCCAGAGGCGATGCAGGTTTCGACTGCGGCAACCTGGGTCTCGACGTCGCCGTCATACTTGCCGGCAAAGGTCGACAGGTTGATGCCCTTGGCCTCGGCCGCCTGGGTGGCGCCCTCCTTCATCTTGACGAAGAAGGGGTTGGTGTCGGTCTTGGTGATCAGACAGGCGTTGATCTCGGCATAGGCGGCCCCGGCATACAGGGTCACGGCCAGGGCCGCGGTGGTGGTAAGGGTCTTCATGCGTTCCTCCCTTTGAAAGCGAATTCCATTGCGGTTCAGGATCCCTCCCGATCCCGGTCCGCCACGGCATAGAGCGGCGCGACCTGCCCCGAACCAATACGATTCTGAGGCAGCTGTCAATTAGTTTGGAAACTTTACTTACTAACCATCCTGATCTATCTTTGCTTTGTCAGAGGAGGTCACTACGGTTCAGCGCATGGACGGCACCCGCATCAGAACAGCAAGCACAGGCGTGAACCAGAGCGGGGTTCGCGACCATAACGAACGCCTGCTTCTGTCGATCCTGCAGATGGCCGGCGCCGTCTCGGCGGCCGAACTGGCGCGCCAGACGGGCCTGTCCAAACCGACCGTCTCGACCATCCTGCGCACCCTTGAAACCGAAGGGCTGGTCCGGCGCGGAGAGCCGGTGCGCGGCAAGATCGGCAAGCCCTCTCTGCCGATGGAGCTGGACCCCGACGGCGCCTTTTCCATCGGGTTGAAGATCGGCCGCCGCAGCGCGGATCTCGTGCTGCTGGACCTTGTCGGAACCGTGCGCGCGCAATCCCGCACCAGCTACGATTATCCCATGCCCGACGCGGTCTTCGGGTTCCTGCGCACCGGGCTGACCGACATGATCGAGCAGATACCGCCAGGCCTGCGGGATCGCGCCTGCGGCATAGGGATCGCCACCCCGTTCGAGCTGTGGCGCTGGCATGACCTTGTCGGCATCGCTGCCGAGAAATTCCGCTCATGGCGGGATGTGGATTTCGCCGCCGAGGTCGCCGCCTTCAGCGATCTTCCCGTCTTCATCGTCAACGATGCGACGGCGGCCTGCCGGGCCGAACGGCTGTACGGCCGCCACATCGAGCACCGCGACTACGCCTACTTCTTCATCGGCTCGTTCATCGGGGGCGGCGTGGTGCTGAACGGCACGGTCTACGAGGGCAGTCAGGGCAATGCCGGCGCGCTTGGATCCATGCGCAGCACCGGCCCGCTGGGCGAAGCGCAACAGCTGATCGATGTCGCGTCGATCAACCTGCTTGAGGCGCGCCTGGTCGAGGCCGGGCTGGACCCCTCGGCGATCTGGCAGCAGCCGCAGGACTGGAGCGCCTTTTCCCGCCATGTCGACGCGTGGATCGGCCAGACGGCGCAAGAGCTCGCCAAGGCCTCGCTGTCGATCTGTTCGGTCATCGATTTCGAGGCCATCGTGATCGACGGCGCCTTTCCCACGGATGTCCGCGACCGGCTGGTCGAACGCACCCGGCGCTACCTGTTGAACCAGGACAAGCGCGGGCTGATCGAACCCAGCATCGAGGCCGGCAGCATCGGCCACAACGCCCGCGGCATCGGCGCGGCGAGCAGCCCGTTCTTCTCGCAGTTCCTGCTGAACACGAATGCCGGCCTTTCGGCGAACCTGAGGATCTGACCTGTCTGTCCCCCGGCGCTGATTGGATGGCGGCCAAGGCCCGTCGTGACGATCCGCGGCGGATGGTGAGCGCAAATTCAGGGATTTTGCGTTCCGCGTACTGCTGACTTTCATCAGAGGTGCGGCTAACGACCGCTTCCCGCCCCGGTCTGCACCGTCGTCGATATCTGCGGTCCCAGACGTGGACCTTGACCGCCGCCGACCGCGAAAGTTGCGCGCTGGCACAAGCGGTCATCGTGTGACGACGGCGAGACTTTGCTGAACTCGAGCGCGACCGAACCACCGAAAAAACGACCGGCGGGCAGATCTCTGGCGGTCCCGGACGTCGCTGTACCAATTCTCCCTTCCGTCCCCCCGCCTGCATGGTAATTCCGGTGTATGGACATCGTCATTATCACCACGATCATTGCGTCGCTCTTTCTGCTGATCGGCGCCGCCGAGCCGCTCGCGGCGCGCCTCCGGCTGCCATACAGCGTGATCCTCGCCGTGCTGGGGATCCTGATCGGGGCCGGGGCGATCTTCTTCCTTCAGACCGATCTGACAGATGCCCTCAATCCGGCCGCCGAGGCGATCCTCGGCCTGCCGATTCGGTCCAATGTCTTCCTCTACGTGTTCCTGCCAACGCTGCTGTTCCAGGCGACGCTGGGGATGAATCTGGGGCGCATGCTGGACGATTGGGTGCCGATCCTGCTGCTGGCGGTGGTTGCTGTGGTGGTGGCCACGGTCAGTGTCGGCTATGCGCTTTCCTGGGCCAGTGCCCTGCCGCTGACCGCCTGCCTGCTGATCGGCGCCATCGTCTCGACCACCGATCCTTCGGCGGTGGTCTCGATCTTCCGCTCCATCTCGGCGCCCCGCCGCCTGGCCCGGATCATCGAGGGCGAGAGTCTGCTGAACGACGCCGCCGCGATTTCGCTCTTCGGCCTCTTCATGGGTTTCGTGATGCTGGGCGTGCCGGACCCGGACCTGGGCGAAGCGCTCGCGCGGTTTCCCTGGCTGATCCTCGGGGGCGCCTTCACCGGCTGGCTGCTCGCCCGATGTGCGGTCTGGATCATGGCGCTCTTCAGCCGCTTCGAACTGGCGCAGCTTTCGGTCTCGATCGCTCTGCCCTACCTCGCCTATATCGGGGCCGAGCAGGTCGCGGGCGCCTCCGGCGTGATCGCGGTCGTGGCAGCCGGCCTGACCCTGAACCTGACCGCGCCGGGGCGACTGCCGCCCCAGAGCTGGGCCATGATGCGCGAACTCTGGGACGTGCTGGCGCATTGGGCCGGGGCACTGATCTTCATTCTGGCGGCCCTGCTGATCCCCCGGCTGCTCGAAGAGATCAGGCTGACGGATTTCGTACTGGTCGGCGTCGTGGTCGTCGCCGCCATCGCGGCGCGCATGGTGATCCTTTTCGGGCTCCTGCCGCTCCTGTCGACGCTCAAGCTGTCTCCGGTGGTGGAGCGCCCCTACCGGGTGGCGATCCTCTGGGGCGGGCTGCGGGGGGCGGTGACGCTCGCCCTGGCGCTTGCGGTGACGGAAAGCTTCCGCGTGCCGGACGGGATCCAACGGGTGGTCGGCATCCTTGCCACCGGCTTCACGCTCTTCACGCTGGTGGTGCAGGGGACCACGCTCAGGCCGGTCATCTCATGGCTCGGGCTCGACCGGCTTTCGCCGATCGACGAGGCGCTGTCCCGTCAGGTGGTCGCCGTCGCGCTCCAGACGGTGCGCGAGGACGTGGCGCGGACCACCGACAATTACGATCTGAGCCACGAGATCGTCCGGTCCGAGGCGAAGCGGTTCGGCGAGCGGCTGGACCGCGCGGTGAAGCAGGCCGAGGAAAGCGCCGATATCCTCGATCGCGACCGGATTACGCTGGGTCTGATCGCGCTGGCCGGCCACGAACGCGATGTGATCCTGTCCCGGGTGCGCGAGCGCACGATCTCGGCGCGGATGGCGGATCAGGTCCTGTCGACCGCCGAAAGCCTGATCGAGGGCGCCCGCACCCAGGGGCGCAACGGCTACCAGCGTGCGGCACGCCGCAGCGTCGCCTATGGCCGGCCTTTCCGGGTGAGACTGCGGCTGCATGACTGGTTCGGCCTTGCCGGGCCGCTGGCGCGGATGACGGCGGACCGGTTCGAGCTGCTGCTGTCGCAGCGCCTCATCCTGCGCGATCTGGGGCCTTTCATCGACGGGCGCATCCGCCGGATTCACGGCCGCCGGGTGGCCGATCTGCTGCAGGAACTGCTCTCGCGCCGGATCGAGGCGGTGGAGACGGCGCTGGAAGGCCTGCGCCTGCAATACCCGGGCTATGCGGAGGAACTGGAGCGCCGCTTCATCCGCCGCACCGCCCTGCGCCTGGAGGAACGCGAATATGTCGCGATGCGGGACGACGGGCTGATCGGGGCCGAGGTACACACCGCCCTGATGCAGGGACTCAACGCGCGGCGCGCGGCGATCGAAAGTCGTCCGGATCTCGACGTCAGGCTGCAGCGGGTGGCGCTGGTCCGTCAGTTCCCGCTGTTCGCGGATCTCGACGAGGCGGCGCTGAAGCGGCTCGGGCGGGCGCTCACCACCTGGTATGTCGATGCGGGAGAGGTGATCATCCGCAAGGACAGCCCTGCCCGGAGCGTCGCTTTCATTGCCTCGGGCGCGGTGGAGCTGACGGCCGCGGGTCAGACATGGCGCCTCGGGCGGGGAGAGATGTTCGGGCAAATGGCGGTGCTGAGCAGCCGGCCGCGGCGCGCCGAGGTGCGCGCGATTGCCCCCACGACGCTGCTGGTGCTCGACGAAGAGAGGTTCCGCCGTCTGCTCGAACGCAGCGAGACCCTGCGCCAGGCGGTCCGCGAAAGTGCCAACGCGCGCGGAATCGACCCCTCGGCCCTGCTGCCGGACAACGTGGCCAGCACATGATCCGGTGGACGGAGCGGTCCATTGCACCGGACGCGCCGGCAGCCGCGCGGGGCTTTGGCGCCTGACATTTGAAAACCCGGTGCCCGTTGGTGCGGAAAGGCCAAGCCGAAGTTGACGTGAGCTGTCATGGACCTGGCCGCCACCAACCAGGCGTTCATCACCTTCTTCGCGGTGATCAACCCGATTGGATCGCTACCTGTCTGTGTGATTGCCCCAGCGGCCTGCCGCACGACGAGCGCAACCGCTGTGCGATAGCGGGCAAACGATGCAAACGGTATCGCCTAGCCGTCGGATCGGAACGCAGGGGGAACCCGTGTGGCGACATCTTTTGCGGCCTTCTCAGACATACCGGCGCAGGGGCGGCGCTTGCGCCAGCATCGGGACGGCACACTGATCGACATGTTCAAGGGTCAATCGGACGCTGCGGTCTGCGCGATCACCGAACAGGTTTGGACGGTCCGATACCGGACCTTCGCTGCGTCATTCGATGACGACCGCAAGACCCGCGCGAGGCGCTCCAAGGGACGGATGAGCGCATTGGGTCGGCTCACGCAGAGCGACAGACGGTTCAGGCACCTCGCCCGAACCGTCGTCACGCCAGCGATTCAGAGCGCGTTGATCGCGTCGAGCATCCCTTCGGGCCAGGAGTCCGACAGCGGGGAGTTCAGGTACATCTCCTGCGCATGGTTCTGGAAGGCCTTCACATCGGGGGTATAGACCTTGAGCCCTTCACCCTCGAAAAACGCCACCAGCTCGGCCTCCTGGTCGAGGTATTGCTGGTCCGACCAGGCGGTCGCCTTGTCGGCGGCGGCCTTCAGCATCGCCTGCCGCTCGGGCGTCAGGTCGTCCCAGACCATCGAAGAGACCAGCAGCATGCCAAAGCCCACGTTGTGGCCGGTCATGACGATCTGGTCGGTCACTTCGTAGAACTTCATCGCCTTGTCGTTCGGCAGCGGGTTGTCCTGCCCGTCCACGACGCCCGATTGCAGGGCGGTGTAGAGCTCGGTGTAGGGGATCGGCACCGGGTTCGCGCCCAGCGACTTGCCGAGGAACTGCCAGCTTTCGCCGCCCGGCATCCGCAGCTTCACGCCCGCCATGTCCGCGGGCGTCCGGATCTCCTTGTCGCCGCGCAGGTTCACCTGGCGCGTGCCGTAGTAGAAGGTGCCGAGGATCTCGACCCCGAGCTTGTCACGCGCGATCTGCCTGAGCTGATCGCCGACCTCGCTGTCGAAGATCGCCTTGAGGTGCGGCTGGTCGCGGACCACATAGGCCGCGCCAAGTATGTCGAACTCTGGCGCCTGCTGGGCGAGGTCCGAGGGCGGCAGGCCGGCCATCTGGATATTGCCGCGCTGCAGGCCGACAAGCTCGGTGCCCTGCTTCATCAGCGTGGCGCCGAAATAGGGTTTGAAGTCGAAGGCGTCGCCGATTTCCTCGGCGAAGATGTCGGTCATCGCCTTGGACCGCGGCACCTCGGCCGGGTTCACGTCCGAAAAGATCAGCTCGATCCTGTCCTGGGCCGCGGCGCCCGCCGCCAGTCCGATCATCGTCGCCGCCGAGAGTGCGGCGGTGCGCAGATATGCAAGTGTCATGTCTTCCTCCCAATTCCTTTTCTTAGGGTCTTCAGGCGCCAAAGAGACATTCCGGGACACCCTGGCCGACGCCGTCTATGGCCAGGACCGACCCGGCCAGCGGCTCTGCGGCCAGCTGGTCGGGTGTAAGGAATTTCGTTGCACTGGTGACGAAGAGCGTCCGCAGGTCGCGCCCCCCGAAACAGAGGCAGGTCGGGTTGGAGACCGGCAGCGCGATCTCGCGGTCGATGCGCCCGTCGCGGGCGTAGCGCACCACCTTGCCGCCCCCGAAGAACGCCTGCCAGAGACAGCCGTCGGCATCCACGCAGGCCCCGTCGGGGCGGTCGCCGGTGGCGCTGTAATCTGCAAAGATCTCGCGGTTCTCGACCCGCTCACCCGACGCGTCCAGCGTCAGGCGATAGGTGATGTACCGGCGCGTGTCGGTGAAGTACATGTGCCGCCCGTCCGGGTCGAAGGCGATGCCGTTCGAGACGATCACGTCGCCGAAGATCGCCGCCACGGCTCCATCCGGATCGACCCGGTAAAACCCCCCTCGCCCGTCCGTCAGGCCATTGTCCATCGTGCCGATCCAGAGCCGCCCCTTCGCATCGACGCGCCCGTCGTTGAGCCGCGTGTCGGGCATCGCCTCGCCCGGAGTCTCGGCAAAGGGCTCGGTCGCGCCGGTCCCTGGGTCGAGCAGAAGGAGCGAGAGATCGCGGGCGATCAGGTGCCGGCCGGAGCGCGTCAACGCGAGGCTGCCGAGGTAGGTCCCGGGCTGTTCCAGCGCGCTGGCCTTTCCGGTCGCCAGATCGAGCCGCCACAGCGTCGGGCGCTCGATGTCGATCCACCAGAGCACGCCCCGCGCCGCATCCCACAGCGGGGTTTCGCCAAGCTGGGCGTCAGCCTTCTGGACACAGTCGATTGTCGGTTTGCTCATCCCGCCCCCCTCAGAACTTCGGCATGCCGGGCGCAGGCCCCAGCCGCCGCTGCGCCGCGATCCGGAACGGGGCGTTCGGCGCGCCGTAGCCGCCATAGCCGTTTTCGCGCTGCACGATCTCGAAGAAGATCCCGTCACCGAAGGTTCGGGAATACATCTGATAGAAGGCGCCCCCGGCATCCTGGTCGTAGAGGATGTTCGCCTCGCGCAGCCGGTCCACGAACGCCGCCTCCAGCCCCAGCCGGGCGGACAGGTCGTCGTAATAGTTTTCGGGCACCGGCAGCCCCGCGAACCCGCTGTCCTTCAGCGCGGCGGCCGTGGCGAAGATGTCGTCGGTCGCGAAGGCCACGTGCTGGACCGAGGAGCCGAAGCTGTCGGCGATGAAACGGCCCGCGAAGGTCCGGTGCGTCTCGGCGCCGTTCAGCGTCACCCGAAGCGCGCCGTCAGGCGATTCCAGCGCCTGCGACCGGACCAGCCCGCCCGGGTCCACCACGTCCACGGTGGCCAGCTTCTCGGTCTCGAACAGCGAGATGTAGAACAGCGACCAGGTCAGCATCTCCTCGTAGTTCATCGTCTGGGCGATATGGTCGATCCGGGTCAGCCCGCCCTCCGGTGCGCCTTCGCGCTCGACCGGCGTGAACTCGATCTTCCAGACGTCGTTGAGGTTGCTCTGACGGTCGATGAAGTGCAGGAGCCCGCTGCCCACACCGCGGATCGCCGGGATCTCCAGCTCGCCCGGCCCGACCGGCTGGCGGAACGGCGTGGCCCCAAGCGCGGCGGCGCGCTCGACCGTGGCCTGGGCGCTTTCCACCGTAAGGCCGACGTCGCAGATGTTCAGCCCGTGCGCGATATGGGCGGTGTGGGCGAAGCCCTCGGGATCGGTGTTCACCACGATCCGGATCTCGCCCTGTTGCCAGACCTCGACCTGCTTGGCGATATGCTTGCCCGCCAGCCGGAAGCCAAGCGAGGCGAGCAGCGCGCGCAGCAAGGCCGCCTCGTCCTCGTTCGCGGCGAACTCGATGAAGGCCACGCCCTCGGGCCTGATACGCGGCGGGATATCGGGGACCTCGACCGCGATGTCAGGCTCGGCGCGTTTCACCTGGTCCAGCAGGTAGACCAGCGACCGGTGCCCGTCGAGCGCGATGGCGCGGGGAGAGCCGCCGCGGAACTGGTCGTTGAAGACCTCCAGGCTGAAGGGGCCGTCATAGCCGGTTGCCGCGACCGCGCGGGTGAAGCGGGTCACGTCAAGGTCACCCTCGCCCGGCATGTTGCGGAAGTGGCGGGACCAGTAAAGCAGGTCCATCTCGATCATCGGCGCGTCGGCGAGCTGGACGAAGAAGATCTTGTCGCCGGGGATCGAGCGGATCGTGTCCGGGTCGATCTTGCGGCCGAGCGTGTGGAAGCTGTCGACGATCAGCCCGATATTCGGATGGTCGGCACGGCGCACCACCTCCCAGGCGTCGCGGTGGTCCCAGACATTCTTGCCCCAGGCCAGGGCCTCGTACCCGACGCGCAGGCCGCGCCTTGCGGCGCGTTCTCCAAGGTCGCGAAAGTCCCCCGCCATCCGGTCGACCCCGCCGAGCGCCTTGGGATGGACCGAGGAACAGACCAGCACCAGGTCGGTGCCCAGTTCCTGCATCAGGTCGAACTTGCGTTCCATCCGGTCGAAGGCGCGGGCGCGCTCCGGCTCCGGCAGTCCCTCGAAATCGCGGAACGGCTGGAACAAGGAGATCTCCAGCCCGTGGTCCCGCACCATTGCGCCGACCTCGCGCGGGGAGGCGTCGAAGGTGATGAAATCCTGCTCGAAGATTTCGATCCCGTCGAACCCCGCCGCCGCGATGGCGGCGAGTTTCTCGCGCAGGTCTCCGGCGATGCAGACGGTGGCGATCGAGGTCCTCATCGGCCTACCCCTTGTAGCCCAGCAGGCGCGGCAGCCAGAGGACGAAGTCCGGCACGAAGGTGATCACCGCGAGCGCCACGAACAGCGCGAGCAGGAAGGGCAGCAGGTCCTTCACGATCTTGCCCAGGGGTTCCTTGGTGATCGAGGACACGATGAAAAGCAGCAGCCCGTAAGGCGGCGTGATCAGCCCCAGCATGGCGTTCACCACGCAGATCACCCCGAAATGCACCAGGTCGATGCCGAGCGCCTGCGCGGTCGGGATGAAGATCGGCACGATGATCAGCAGGATCGCCCCGGATTCCAGGATGCAGCCGAGGAGCAGGAACAGCACGTTGATCGCGATCAGGAATCCGGTCGGCGAGAGGTCGTATTGACCAAGGAAGGCCGCAAGGGAATCCGGCACGTTCTCGCGCGTGACGACGTACTGGAAGGTCAGCGCGCCCGCGATCAGGATACCCACCGTGGCCGTCGAGCGGGCCGAGGAGAGCAGCGTGACGTAGAACTGCCGCAGGCTGACGGAGCGGTAGAAGATCACGGAAATCGCCAGCGCGTAGAAGGCCGCGACGGCAGCCGCCTCGGTCGGGGTCATCACCCCGCCGTAGATCCCGCCCAGCAGGATGACCGGCAGCAGCAGCGCCGGGATCGCGCGAAAGGTCACGCCCGGCATCGCCTTGAGGGGGATCACCTCGTCCACGTCGAAATTGCGCCGGTGCGCGATGATGAAGTTCATCACCATCAGCACGACGCCCATCAGCAGCCCCGGCAGCATCCCGGCGGCGAAGAGGTATCCGACCGACTGGTCCGAGACGAGCGCATAGAGCACCATCGGGATCGACGGCGGGATGATCGGCCCGATGGTGGCCGAGGCGGCGGTGATCGCGGCGGCGTAGGAGGCGGTGTATTTCCCGTCCTTCGTCATCATGTTGATGATGATCTTGCCCATGCCGACCGCATCCGCGACGGCCGAGCCCGACATGCCGGAAAAGATCAGCGACGAGACCACGTTGACATGGCCCAGCCCGCCCTTGAACCGGCCCACCAGCGCCTGGCTGAAGCGCAGCAGACGGTCGGCAAGAGAGCCGATGTTCATGATGTCGGCGGCAAGGATGAAAAGCGGGATCGCCAGCAGCGTGTAGCTGTTGAACAGCCCCTGCAGCAGGGTCTCGGCGGCGATCGAGGGATCGAACCCGCGCAGGGCAAGGTAGACGGTCGAGCCGCAGATCATCGCAAGGCCCATCGAGAGCCCGCCGAAGGCGAGGAATGCGATCAGCAGGATCGCGGCGGTGAACGGATCAATCATAATCGTGGGTTCCCGCCGATTGCGGCGTGTTGAAGTCCGGCCCGGAACCGGTGATGCCGCGCCAGATGCTGATCCCGCAGCGGATGATCACCGAGATCATGAAGGGCATGTAGATGGCGAAGACCCAGTCGAAGGGGAGTTTCATGTAGGCGGTCTTTTCGATCGCCATGAACTGGACGTAGTCCCAGACCGGCGGGATCGACCAGATGAAGATGCCGGCGCAGATCGTGCCGGTGATGACATCCAGTGCCCGCCGGGCCCAGCGGGGCAGCGCGGCGTAGATGATGTCGAGCCGGATCACGTCGGATTCCCGGACCACGAAGGCGTAGCCGAAGAGGATGCCCCAGAGCCAGGCGATGGAGACGAACTCCACCGTCCAGCCAAGCGGCAGGTTCAGCAGGTAGCGGAACACGATCTGGATCAGGAAGCTCATGAACAGAGCGCCCAGGATCAGCGCAAGGAAATTTTCCGCGCGCCGGGCGAGCCAGTCGAATATGGAGTTCAGGCGGTTCATTCTGCCCCCGCGTCGGTCAGGAGGGGACCCGGTCCGTCCGGGTCCCCGGGTTCGTCACAGCTCGTTGATCTTTTCGAGCAGCCCTTCGGGCCAGTCTTTCGAGAACTTGGAATTCCGGAAGACCTCCAGAACGTGGTCCCGGAACGCCTTCTTGTCGGGTTCGTAGACGCTCAGCCCCTCACCCTTGAAGAATTCGACAAGCTCGGCTTCCTGCTGGATCGTGCTGGCGTCGAGCGCTTTCTGGAACTCGATGGAACACTCCTGCACCTTGGCCTGCTGCGCTTCGGTCATCGACTCCCACTTCTGGCGGGAGATCGTGAAGACATTCGCGGAAATCAGGTGGCCGGTCAGGATGATCTGGTTGGTCACCTCGTAGAACTTCATCTGCTTGTCCGCGGGCAGCGGGTTGTCCTGCCCGTCCACGGCGCCCGTTTGCAGGGCGGTGTAGACCTCGGTGAAGGCCAGCGGCGTCGGGTTCGCGCCAAGCGCCTCACCGACGAACTGCCAGCCCTCGCCGCCCGGCATCCTGAGCTTCACGCCATCGAGGTCGGCGGGGGTCATCACCTTCTTGTCGCCGCGGATGTTCACGTGGCGGGTGCCGATGTAGGGCCAGGCCAGCACCTTGATGTTGGTGGTCTCCTCCATCTTGGCGACCAGATCGTCCAGCACGTCGCCGTCGTAGACCGCGCGCAGGTGGTCGTAGTCACGGAAAAGGTAGGCCGTGCCGAGGATCGAGGCCTCCGGCACCTGATTGTAGAAGTCGAAGATCGCCAGCGCACCCATGTCGAGGTTGCCGCGCTGCATCGCGGTCAGTTCGGTGCCCTGCTTGAAGAGGGTCGCGCCGAAGTAGGGCTTGAACTCGAACCCGTCGCCGAGACAGGTCGAGAAGACCTCGCGCAGGATGGTGGACCGGCGGTCGGTCTCCTGCACCGTGTCGGAATAGATCAGCTCGACCTTTTCCTGCGCGCTCGTCGGTCCGGCCGTCAGTCCGGACAGGACCAGCGCACCGCAAAGGGCCGAGGTCAGTGTGAGATGTTTCATGTGGTTCCTCCCTGGTTATGCAAACGGGGCGCTGTCGCGTCCCGGGTCGAATGAACGGAATGCCTCCCACATCCGTCCGGTATCCGGTTCCAGCCCGGTGAAAAGCCGGAACGCCCGCGCCGCCTGATAGAGCGCCATGCCCGAACCGGGCAGCACGCGGCAGCCGAGGGCGCGCGCGGTGCGCAGCAGTTCGGTTTCAAGCGGGAAATAGACGATGTCGCCGACCCAGATGTCGGGCCGCAGATCGGACGCCGCAACCGGCATGCCGGGATGCTTGTCCATCCCCACGGGCGTCGCGTTGACCATCCCGTCGGCCGAGGCGATGGCAGCCGGGAGGTCCGTCACCGCCTCGGCCCGCCCGGCCCCGTAGCGGTCAGCCAGGGCCGCGGAGAGGTCGCGGGCCATCGCCGCGCTGAGGTCGGCCACCATCAGCGTGCCGACACCGGCGTCGAGCAGCGCATGGGCCACCGCCCCGCCTGCCCCGCCCGCGCCGATCAGCACCACGCGGTCCAGCGGCGCATCGGGCAGCCCCTGCCGCAGGCTTTCGCCAAAGCCCCAGTGATCGGTGTTGTGCCCGAAGCGCTTGCCGTCCCGGAACACCACCGTGTTCACCGCGCCGACATTGCGCGCGGCATCGGACAGGACGTCGATCGCGGAGATCACCGCGCGCTTGAACGGATAGGTCACGTTGAGCCCGCTGAACCCCTTGGCCTCAAGCATGTCGAGGATCGCGCGCGCGTCGCCGGGCAGTTCGCGCCGCTGCGAATCGATAAGCCGGTAATCGTAGGTCAGGCCGAGCGCCTCGGCCGCGGCCATGTGCATCCGCGGGGTCCGCGATGCGGCAATGCCCTGCCCCAGCAGGCCAATGCGCACCGGCGTATTGCGGTCCACGGTCACTCCGGCTGTCGCGTCCTGCGGCACCTGAACGTCTCCTCCCTTGCATCGCCCCTCCGACGATGCGGTCTTGACGCGAGATTGTTCCATGCGGTTAATTGTGTCAACCAATTGTTCGCGACAGTTCAAAATCAGAAACGCCGCGATATCGCTCCGTCCGGAAATGCGCTATCAAACGCCTCCGAACCGGGTGACAGGGAGGAGACGATGGGCGAGGCAATGTCGGGCGATGGCTCGGGCGACACCCAGCGGCGCGGCTGGAAGCAGGACCCGGACGCCGTACGCAGCAACATCCTGCAGGTCGCGCGCGAGGTCTTTGCGGCACAGGGGCTGTCAGGCGCCCGGATCGACGAGATCGCGGCCCGTACCCGTACCTCGAAGCGGATGATCTACTACTATTTCGGCGACAAGCAGAACCTCTACCGCGCCGTCCTCGAAGATGCCTACAGCCGGATGCGCCACCGCGAGGACGCGCTTGACCTGGGCGCGCTCGACCCGGTCGCGGCGCTCAGGCAGCTGGCGGAATTCACCTTCGACCATCACCGCCACAACCCCGATTTCGTGCGCCTCGTGATGATCGAGAACGTGCACGAGGCCGGGCACATGTCCGGATCGGACGCGATCGCGGGGCAGAACTCCTCGGTCATCCGGCTGCTCGAAGACATCTACCGGCGCGGCGTCGAGGACGGATTCTTCCGCCGTGGCCTGACCGCGCTGGAACTGCACTGGCACATCTCGGCGGTCTCGGTCTTCAACGTCTCGAACCGCGCGACTTTCTCGAAAATCTTCGGCGACGAGCTGTTCTCGGAGCGCGGCCAGCACATGCTGCGCCGTCACGTCGGCGACATGATCCTGGGCCTGGTGATGAAACCGGGTCTCTCCGCCGAAAGCGGATTGCCACGACCAAGGGAGGAGGCACGCATGATCAACCCGGACATCTTCCGGTTCCTCGAAGTGTGGGAGGACAAGTGGTCCACCCTCGGGCCCGACGCGACGGCCGCCGACCGCCGCCTTCATTTCGAGGGCATCGCCCGCGACATGCGCCTGCCGACACCGCCGGAAGTGGAGACCGACGAGGAACACTGGATCGACAGCGACGGCGGCCCGGTCCGCGTGCGCATCTTCCGCCATTCGGACGGCGGCACCCAGCCCGCGCTGATCTATATGCATGGCGGCGCCTGGATGCAGGGCAGCCCCGAAACCCATTGGGACATCACCGCCCGGATCGCGGCCTGGAACCGGCAGACCGTGATTTCGGTCGACTATGCGCTTGCCCCCGAACACCCCTTTCCCGCCGCCTTTCTGCAGGTCTTGGCGGTGGCGAAATGGGCCCGGGACGAGGCCGCGACCCTGGGGATCAACCCGGAACGGATCGCCATCGGCGGTGACAGCGCCGGCGGCAACCTCGCCGCCGTCGTGGCCCTCGCCTGCCGGGACGAGGGGGTGCCGCTCTGTGCTCAGCTCCTGATCTACCCGGCCTGCGATTTCGACCGCAGCCGTCCCTCCTATGCCGAGAATGCCGAGGGCCCGCTGCTCAAGGTCGCGGGAATGGCCGCGACCAACGCGCTCTATTGTGCGGATGTGGATCAATTGCGAACCGATCCGCGCATCGCCCCTCTGGCCGCCGACACCCACGCCGGCCTGCCGCCGGCCTACGTGGCGGTGGCGCAGTACGATCCGCTGCGCGACAGCGGCCTGGCCTATGCAAAGAAGCTGGCGGCGGACGGCGTGCCGGTCACGACGCACGGCGGCGACGGGCTGATCCACGGCTACCTCCGGGCGATGGAATACTGCGCCGACAGCGAAGACCGGCTGCGCGACATGTGCGCCTGGCTGAAAGGGGTCTCCGCAGCTTGAACCGCAAACGGATCGGCGGTCCGGCCCGCACCCGGGGCCGTCCGCACAAGGCCCCGGCACAGCATCCGTCACCGGCGTCCCGGGGGCGATGTCCGGTGACAGGGTTGAATACGGGACCCCGCTCATAGGCCTTCGGACAATGTCAGCCGCAGGACGAATGCGATGGCGACTTGAGAGGGCCAGACGACTCCGAAGCCGCGCGTTGTTGCAAGGGAGGGCGACTCCGTCGGTGACTCCGGTCTGCGTCGCCTCCGCTTCGACATCATGCGCGGCTAGCTCCTCCCGGGCTGCGCCTGCGGCTGAAGGGCCATGCAATGCGACGCTCCTTAAGGCTTGGATGGCGTGGCTGGAAAGCGCAGGTCGTCTCGGCCCATCGCAGGCTGCAGTCGGTCGAGGGGCGGCTGATGTCGGGCAATCCGTCATCCGTCGGGCAGTGGGTCCGGTTCGGCCGGGGCGCCCATCGCGCCAGGGTCGCGGCCTCAGACAGGCCGGTGCTGATGACCACGCATTCGAATGCCCCTGACCGCTACCCGAGATATCATCCGCCGGCGCGCGGTTTTCGCGGCAAACCGGCGGCTCACCAGCACCGGCGGCGGCGCGGTGGCATTGCTGACCTCTCAGGTCCGCGCCGGGACGACGCCATATCCCTGCCCCGGGACAATTTGGCTGACGTCGGTCGGCGGCGTCTTCGACCCTATCGCGCAGGATACCCCGGGCGGCGACATTCGCAGCCGGAACCGTTACCGGGGTTCTCATCCTGTCGCGTTGTGACTATTGCTGAAGCCCCGTCCGCCATCCTGGGAACCGCCGCCGTGGGAAAGAAGAAGATCGGGCCTCCGACCGGGCCGCGTGCCAAGAACACAGCCGAGACGCGGGAGCGGATACTGCTTTCCGCGATCGAGCACTTTGCGCAGGGCGGGTTCAACGGGGCCAAGACCGAGGCGATCTCGCGCGATGCGGATGTCGGCAACCGGATGATCTACCACTACTTCGGCGACAAGGAGGGGCTTTACGTCGCCGCGCTGGATCATGTGCTGGGCGGGCTGCGGATGGAAGAGCTCAAGCTGGACCTGAGCGTGACGCCGCCGCTGGACGGGTTGCTGACGATGTTCGATTTCACCTCGGGCCATTTCGAGCGGCACCCGGAACTGGTCAGGCTGTTGTCGGCGGAAAACCTGATGGGCGCCGCCTACCTCCGGAAATCCGAAGCGACACCGATGGTCGCCTCCCCGGTCGTGGGGCAAATCCGCGACCTGCTGCGCCGGGGCGAGGCCGAGGGGAGCGTGCGCGCGGGGCTCGATCCGCTGCATGTCTACGTGATGATGGTGGCGCTCAGCTATTTCCACCTGTCGAACGCGCCGACCCTTTCCGCGATCTGGAATCAGGACCTGACCGACAGCGCCTGGCGCGCCGAACACCGCAGGCTGTCGCGGGACATGTTGCGGACTTTTCTCGCCCCGACAGCGGCTCAGGCGGCCATGAACGCGGCCGACCGGGGCTGATCTGACTATTTTTTAGTCGCCGCCCAGAAATTTCCGTTTTGAGAGACGATGCACCAAAGGCGCATTTTTTCTGAAATTATTCAATGAATTAACAGCCGTCCGCGGCCAAAATCCAGGACCTGCCTCGGTCAGAGAGGGCGACGAATTCTGTTGCCCTGACGTCCGGCCATGCGCCCTTTAGTAACAGTTCAATTACTAAAATCCAATCCACGGGGACGTACCATGAAATCGCATCTTCTTACTGCCGTCGCTCTCGTGACGGGGACTGCCGCCTTCGCCGAACCGGACATGAACAAGGTCGGGTTCATCTACGTCGGGCCTGCCGCCGACTACGGCTACAACATGTCGATGGACCTCGGCCGAATCGAGGTCGAGAAGGATTTTCCCGGCATGGAGACACAGGTCTTCGAAGCCATTCCCGAAACCGCCGAGGTCAGCCGGGTGATGGAACGGATGATCCGGTCGGACACCGGCATCATCTTCGCCACAAGTTACGGCTACCTCGATTACGCCATCGAGCTGGGCGAGAAATACCCGGACGTGAAGTTCCTGCATGCCGGGGGGATGAAGACCTCGGACAACGTGGGCACCTACTGGGCCGACAGCGATGACGGCATGTACCTCGCCGGCATGGTCGCGGGCCGGATGACCAAGTCGAACAAGCTGGGCTTCATCGGCGCCTTCCAGATCCCGCAACTCTTCCGCTCGATCAACGCCTTCACACTGGGTGCGCAGTCGGTCAATCCGGACGTGACCATGACCGTGGTCTGGACCGGCGGCTGGTGGGAGCCGCAGAAGGAGGCCGACGCCGTGGCCGCCTTTGCCGACCAGGGGATCGACGTGGTGGCCGAACAGGTCGACAGCCCGATCACCATCGCCGAGGCCGCGCAGAAGACCGGCACGATGATCGTCGGCAAGGACGTCGACGTCTCGGACCGGGCGGGCGATGTCTGGCTGACCGGCGTGTCCTGGAACTGGGGCCCGATGATGGTGGAACAGGTGCAGGCCATCCAGGACGGCACCTGGACGCCCAGCCATGTCCGCGGCGACCTCAAGAGCGGCCACGCCGTGCTTGATCCCTTCGGCCCGAAGGTCCCGCAGGAGGTGGTGGATGAGGTGCTGGCCGCCAAGGCGAAGATCCTCTCGGGCGAGCTCGACATCTGGTCCGGCCCCATCGTGACGCAGTCAGGCGAAACCATCGTGCCGGACGGCGACGTGATGAAGATGGAAGCCATTGAATCCATGGGCTTCATGGTCCAGGGCGTCACGGGGTCCGCAAGCTGATGACCGACCGGAAGACACCCGTCGCCGCGCCCCATCCCATGGGCGCGGCACCTTCGACCTCCTGGCAGGTCACGCCGGATCATGTCGACATGACGCGCCCTGCCCGGCCGGTCCGGCCAGTGACCCTTGCGGCCGAACCGCAGAGCATCACGGTCGATGCCTCGAAAACCGCCCTGCTGATCGTCGACATGCAGAACGACTTCTGCACCGAAGGCGGCTGGATGCATTCGCGCGGCATCGACATCACCCCCAACCGGGCGCCCATCGGGCCGCTGAAGGCGCTGATCGCCGCCTTCCACGCCGAGGACATGCCGGTGGTCTGGGTGAACTGGGGGGTGCGCAAAGACCTGCTCAACATCCACCCCTCGCTGCGGCATGCGCATAACCCGACAGGTCTGGAAACCGACCTTGGCCAGCCGGTCCCGGGCACGAAGTCCGAGATCATCGCCAAGGGCAGCTGGGGCGCCCGGGTGGTGGACGAGATCGACCCCGGCGACGGCGACCACCAGATCACCAAGCACCGGTTCAGCGCCTTCTGGGACTGCGAAACCGATGCCGTGCTGCGCAACCTCGGGATCACGACGCTGCTGATCGGCGGCGTGAACATGGACCAGTGCGTGATGACGACGCTCGAAGATGCATCCTTCCTCGGCTACGACACGATACTGATCGAGGACGCGACGGCCACGACCTCGCCCGACTACTGCGTTCAGGCTGTGCTCTACAACGTGAAGCTCCTCTTCGGCTTCGTGACCGGATCTCAGGCGATCCTCGACGGGCTGGCTTCCAAGGAATGACGACACTCACCATGACCCCCGAAAATCGCCTTGCCCAGCTCGGGATCGAGCTGCCCGCCGTGCCGGTCCCGATCGCAAATTTTCAGCCGTTCCGACGGCATGGCGACCTTGTCTTTCTCGCCGGGCAGACCTGCGAATGGAACGGCGCGATGATCTACGCCGGCAAGATCGGCCGCGACCACGACCTGGAGACCGGGCAGAAGGCCGCACGGATCTGCGGGCTCAACCTGATCGCGGCGCTGCGCCTGTCGCTGGGCGGTTCGCTGAACGGCGTCACGGCCTGCCTGAGGCTGGGCGGCTTCGTGAACGCCGACCCCGAATTCCCGCTGGTGCCGAAGGTGGTGAACGGCGCATCGGATCTGATGGCCGAGGTCTTCGGCCCCGAAATCGGACCGCACGCGCGCACGGCGGTCGGGGTCGCGACACTGCCCCAGAATGCCGCGGTCGAGGTCGATGCAATATTCGCGGTCCGCTGACATGACCGGCGCCCCGGCCGAGGCGGTGCCGATGGTCTCCTTCCGAGGCGTGACCAAGCGCTTCGGGACGCTCGCCGCCTGCGACGACGTCAGCTTCGACGTGGCCGGTGGCGAGGTGGTGGCCCTGCTGGGCGAGAATGGCGCAGGCAAGTCGACACTGATGAAAACACTCTACGGCATCCACCCGCCGGATGGCGGCGAGGTTCTGATCCACGGCCGGCCCGCCGCCTTTGCCCGCCCGGCGGACGCGATGGCAGCGGGCATCGGGATGGTGTTCCAGACCTTTTCCCTCCTGCCGGCGCTTTCGGTCAGGGACAACCTCGCCATGGCCTGGCCGGGCACGCCCTGGTATCTGGGCAAGCGCGGGCGGAATGTCCGCGGCGCGCTGGCACACCTGTCCCAGCTTGCCCCGGGGATCAATCCCGACGCGCGGCTCGGCACTCTGTCGACGGGAGAGCAGCAGCTGGTCGAACTGGCCAAGGTCCTGAACCTCGACGCGCGGCTGGTGATCCTGGACGAGCCGACGTCGGTGCTGACCCCGGCCGAGGCCGAACGGCTCTACGGCCTGATCCGCGCCATTGCGGCGGATGGTGTTGCCGTGGTCATGATCACCCACAAGCTTGCGGATGTCGAAGCCTGCGCCGATCGCGTCGTCGTCATGCGCAGGGGCCGGGTCGAAGGCGAAGGATCCGCCGCAGCCCTTTCGCGGGCCGAGATCGTGACACTGATGATGGGCAGGACCGCGCGCGGTGACGACCCCCGCGGACTGCCCGAAAAACCGCCCCTCCCCGCCCGGCCGCGCCCGCAGCTTCTGTTGCGGAGGGTGTCGACAGGGGACCAGACCTCGGACGCCAGGGACGTCACGCTGACGGTGCACCGCGGCGAGATCCTTGGCATCGCCGGGGTGACCGGAAATGGCCAGACGGCACTGGCCGAAGGCGTTGCCGGTATCCGCGATTTGACTGATGGCGAGGTCCTGCTCGACGGCAGCGTGATCAGCCGCCGCCGTCTCGATCCGCGCCGCAAGCTGCACATCGGATACGTGCCCGAGAATCCGCGCGAAAACGGTATCGTCGCCGGGCTGAGCCTTGAGACGAACCTCGCCCTGCGCAGCATCGCCGAACGCAAGGGGGCAAGCCGGAGAATGACGTCGAGCGAGGTGGCGCAGCGCTTGGCCGAATACGACGTCCGCCCGCCGGAACCCGCGCGCGCGGCCGGCACGCTATCGGGTGGGAACGTGCAGAAACTTGTCATCGCGCGCGAGACCGGAGAGCCGCGCGAGGCGCTGCTGATGGTCTTTCCGACCATGGGTCTCGATATCACCGCCACCGCCTTTGTCTATGACCGCATGGTCGCGGCGGCGGCCGCCGGTGCGGCCGTGCTGTGGATTTCCGAAGAGCTGGACGACCTGCTGGCGCTTGCCCACCGGATCGCCGTCATCCGCGAAGGGCGCATCATGGCGGAATGGCCGGTCACGCCCGGGCTGACCCGGACCGAGGTGGGCGCGTCGATGACCGGAGGACCGACATGAGGATCGACAGCACCGCAAGACCGTGGCCCTTTAGCGCCGTGCTCCTGACGACCGCACTGGTGTTTTTTGCGGTGGCCGCGGCATTCTTCGCCGCCATCGGGCAATCGCCGCTGAAGGTGATGACCGATCTCGTCCTCTTTGCCGCCGGCGACGGTTTCAGCCGCGAGGAAACGCTGCTGAAGGCCGCGCCGATCCTGCTCTGCGCGCTGGCGGCGGCGATCCCCGGCAGGCTGGGGCTGATCTCGGTCGGGGCCGAGGGGCAGCTTCACCTTGGTGCGATCTTCGGCACGGCGATGGTGCTGTCGATGCCGGGGGCGCCCGCGATGATCCTGCTGCCCGCGACCCTCATGGCGGCCGCATGCGGCGGGGCCTTCTGGGGGGCGATCCCGGGCTGGCTGCGCGGGCGGCTCGCGGTGAACGAGACGATCACCACGCTGGTGATGAACTACATCGGCGTCCTGATGGTGAATGCGCTTGTCTTCGGGCCCTGGCGCGATCCCGTCAACCTCGGCTGGCCGGCGACGGCGCGCTTTCCCGACGCCGTCGACCTGCCCGTCCTGCCCGGCACGAGGCTGCATCTGGGCCTTATGCTGGGGGCCCTTCTGGCACTGGCCTGTGCACTGGCCTTCTCGCGCGGCATACGCGCGGAACGGGTCCGCATCCTGGCGATGAACCGCAAGGTCGGCGAGACCTTCGGCCTCAGCTTCCCGCGCCATGCGGTCGTGCTGATGGCCCTTGGCGGCGCGGTGGCCGGACTGGCCGGAATCGGCGAGGCGATCGCCATCCAGGGCCGGCTGCAACCCGGGCTGTCACTCGGGTACGGCCTGACCGGGTTCCTCGTGGCCTGGCTCTGCGGCCACCGGTTCCTGCCGATCCTGCTGGTGTCGATCCTGATCGGCGGGCTCCTGGCGGCCGGGGATGCGCTGCAACTCTACGCAAAGGTCCCGGCCTCCTCGGCGGTGATCCTGCAGGGGCTGCTTTTTGTCACCGTCCTGGCCGTGCCGGGACTGCTTCAGAGGCGGACCGCATGATGGACCTCGCCACCCTTTTCTTCGTCTGGGGCTTAGCCTCGCTCACCAATGCGACGCCGCTGATCCTCGTCACGCTGGGCGAGACGCTGGGCCAGCGCACCGGGGTCATCAACCTTGGCTGCGAAGGGGCGATGCTGGGCGGGGCCTGCGCCGGGTTCGGCGCGGCGATGGCCACCGGAAATCCCTGGATCGGGATGGCGGCGGGGGCCGCGACAGGGCTCCTCTTTGCCGCGTTGCATGCGGCGCTGGTCCTCGGAGCGCGCGCCAACCAGCTGGCCGCGGGAATCGCGGTCTGGACGCTCGCGCTTGGCCTGACCTCCTACATCGGACGAGCCTTCGTCGGCGGCAAGGTCGAGGCGCTGCCTTCCCTCGCCGGGACCTGGCTGACCGACCTGCCGATCATTGGCAAGGGCCTGGGCCAGTTGAGCGTCGCGACCCCGATCGCGGTGCTGCTGGTCCTGGCGGCGGTCTGGTGGCTGGAGCGCACCCGCACCGGCCTGTCATGGCGCGTGGCAGGGGAATCCGCCCTGATCGCCACGGAAAACGGCATGTCGCCGACCCTGTCGCGCCTGTCCGCAGTCCTCGTCGGAGGATGCCTTGCCGGACTTGGCGGCGCGGTGCTTTCGGTCGACTACACCCAGACATGGGCCAACGAGATCACCAAGGGGCGCGGCCTTGTCGCCGTGGGGCTGGTCATTGTCGCGCGGTGGAACCCGCGCCTGGTCCTGCCTGTCTGCCTGCTGTTCGGTTTCGCGGAAACCGCGGCGCTGCGGCTCCCGGCCATGGGGGTAGACCTGTCGTCCTACGTCTTGTCGGCACTCCCCTACGCCGTCGTGCTGGTTGCGCTGGTTGCCAACCAGATCACCTTCAGGCCCGGCGCCGCCATGCCCGCCGACTTGAAACGGGTGTTCCAGTGACGCGGCCGTGCTGCGGCTCCATATCGACGGCTTCCTGGGTGCGAGCCATTTCTTCGGGATCGACGGCATAATCAACGATCCCGAGGACCGGCCCTTGGCTGCCATTCAGTCACACTTCGGCGAAGGTCCGCCCCGGATCAATGGCAAGGCCGTGCTTCCCATCGGCGTCGCGAACTGACCACGCTTCGGGACGAACGCCCGGGCCTGACGCACGGCGGACGCCGCCCCCCTCCCGTTCGCTACTGCTGCCCGTAGGTCCCGAAGCGTTCCAGAACCTCGGCCATCGCTTGGGGGGCGAGGACCGGGACCTCCCCGGCGGCGCGGCAGAGCAGGTAGAGGCGGGCCAGTTCCTCGATGGTTCCGGCAAGCGCCAGGGCGCGTTCGGGCGTGGCGTGGCAGGCGATCATGCCGTGATGGGCCATCAGACAGGCCCGACGGTCCTTCAGGGCCGCCACGACCGAAACGGCCAGTTCCTGGCTTCCGAAGATCTCGTAGGGGGCACAGCGGATGTCGTGGCCGCCCGCGGCGGCAATCGAATAGTGCAAGGCGGGGATCGGCACGCCGAGGATGGCAACGGCGGTGCAATGGGTCGCGTGGGTATGGACAACCGCATTCAGGTCCGGGCGCTCCGCCAGGATGTCACGGTGAAAGCGCCATTCGCTGGATGGCTTGCGCGTCCCCTGCGGGGTGCCGTCCATGGCGACCAGCACGATGTCCTCGGGGGTCAGTCCATCATAGGCCATGCCCGTGGGTGTGATCAGGAACCCCCCGGCACAGCGCAGGCTGACATTGCCCGAGGTGCCCCGGTTCAGCCCGGAGGCATTCATGGCGCGCGCCGTGTCGATGACGCGCTGTCGTTCACTCACGAGGTCAGTCATTTCCGTCTCTTGCAGCCGGGGGATGAAGGCCGCCGCAACCGGGACAGGCCGCGGGGGCGAAGCGCCTGGACTGCCAGTCCAGGTAGGCCGGTACGAGGCCTGGCAGGGCCGAGGTGATTTCGCGGCTGGACTGGCGCAGAGCTTCTGCAGCGTCAGCGGCCTCGCTCAGCACGGCAGCCTCGTCGAAGACCCGCACCACGCCGTCGCGCATGAGCCAGTCGCCCGCGATCATCAGGTCGCGCACCGCTCCGCCGTGACCCTGGCTGACAAGGCCGCGCGCGTCGGGAGCTGTCCCGGCAAGGCCGTGCCCTCTGCGGTCGATGATCTGCAGGTCGGCCGCGGCACCGGGCGCGATGCGCCTGGGCTCCTCGGACGGCCCGAGGGCGGCCCAGCCGTCGCAGGCAGCAGCGCGCAGGACCTCCTCCGGGCGGATCCACGTCGTGAAGTCGCTGCCCGGGGTCCGGCCGTTCACCAGCGCGTGGCGCATCGTCTCGAACATGTCGTAGCGCCCGGCGGTGTTGCAGCAATCGGTGCCGAGCCCGACCCGTACCCCGGCCGACAGGGCCGCCCGCAGGCGCATCTGTCCCGAACCGAGCATGAGGTTGGACAGCGGGTTGTGCACCGCCATCATGCCCCGTTGCGCCATGTCGGCGTAATCCCGGTCGGTCAGCCAGATCGCATGGGCGCCGGAAAAGCCCGGCCCGGCCAGCCCGCGCTGCCGAAGTGCGTCGAGCACCCCGCCCGGCCAGCGCCGCGCCGCGAGGTCGGCCTGGGGAAATGTCTCAAGCAGGTGCGTATGGCTGCCAATGCCGAGTTCGTCCGACAGCGCGCCCCATGCATCGAGCAACAGGTCCGAACTGCGCTGCGGCGCGTTCGGACCCAAGAGCAGATGGACGCGGCTGCCCGCAAGCTCGGCGGCGAGGCCCCGGAAGAGCTGGCCGATGCCATCCGGCGTCGCGGGGACCGGCAGGCCGAGACGTCGCAGCACCGCGCGGTCGGCCGGGATGTCGAGGATATCCTCGTCCCAGAGGTCGGCGAAGAACGGGGCATAGCCGATCCGCATGCCGCTCTGACGGTGGACACGCAGGGCGATCCCTGCCCGGCGCGCCTGGGGCGCGTGATCCGTGTAGCCGCCGATGCCGCCGCGGATCATCTCGATCGCGGTCAGCTTCATGGCGCATTCGAACTGGGCCTCGGAGGCGGCACTGCCGATGCCGATGGCCCAGAACGACCACAGCTCCAGCGGCAGGGAATCCTCGGTGCCGCGCGCCAGTGCCGACCCGGCATGGACATGCGCGTTGTAAAAGGGCGGCAGGATCAGGCAACCGCCGGCATCGACAACCTGCCAGTCGGGATGACCCGGCGCACCGGGATCGAGCAGAGCCTCGACCCGGTCGCCGGCGATGAGGAGGTCGCAGAGCTGCGCCGCGCCCCCCTCTCCCGTCCAGACACGGCCGCCGCTCAGGCGCAGGGGGCGTGTCACGCGAAGACCTGCTCCAGCGCGAAGGAAGAGAATACCCCCCGGCTGGTCGCAACTGCAGAGACATATTCGGGCGGGGTGACGTCGAAGGCGGGATACCAGCCTTTCGCCAGCGGCGTGCCGGTGCGCTGGCCGAGGCAATTCAGCACCTCCTCGCCGTCGCGCATCTCGTTGCGTACGTCCTCCGGACCCGGCGCAAGGCGATCCGGCTCCTGGACCATGGCGACGAAGGGCACGCCAAGGGCGCGGGCCGCGATGGCGATCTGGAACGTGCCGACCTTGTTGAAGACATGGCCCGAAAGCGTCACCCGGTCCGCAGCGGTCATGAACCGCGAGACCATGCCGCTGGCCATCGCATGAGCCGCCATGCCGTCGGTGATGACCGTTGTGGGGATGCCCATCTCGGCCACGGAATGGGCCGTCAGCCGCGACCCCTGGAGGTAGGGCCGCGTCTCGGTGCAGATGACCGAGACCCGCTTGCCGCTCCGCAGGCAGGATTCGAGCATGGCGATGATGCTGGTTTCGCCCCAGCAATGGGTCAGGATCGTGTCGCCGTCCCGCACGAGGCTGGCGGCGGCATCGCCCAGGGACGCGCTGCGGGCGCGGCGGTCGGCCCAGAGCCTGCGCACGGCCTCCTCCGTCGCGGCGCCGAATGCGGCGTTTTCAGCCAGCGCGGGCATCTGGTCCAGCAGGGCAGCCATACCGTCGCGGATGGCGTTGTTGGTCGGGCGGGTGTCGCGCAGGCGCTTGGCTGCCACCTGCATCGCCTCGCACCGGCCTGTCGGGGCCAGGTCCTGTGCCTCGCGGGCCGCGAGGACCATGGCGGCGGTGGCGGCCAGGAAGGGCCCCATGCTCTGCGTCACCATCGCCTCGATGGCCTGTGCCACGCTTTCCACGTCGGGGCAGTCGACGAACTGCTTTTCGAGCGGGAAAATGCGGCGGTCGAGAATACGGACGCGGTCGGCCTCGATCAGCACGCTTTCGCGCATGAGGGTAGGTTCGGGGATCGTTTCAATCAGTGTCATTTCGCGTCTCAGCACTTCATGTCCGAGAGGGTCAGCACCTTGCGCCCGGCGGCGGCGGCAGCCGCGTCCCAGCGGGACAGCCGCGCCAGCGCCCCGGCTCCTGCCAGGCAGGCCTTCTCGATGCCGCCTTCGTCGCCCCAGACCCCGGTGATCCGGTTGGCGATGACCGACACCACGGCCCCGGCCCGGAAACCGAAGATCCGCGCGAGCGTCAGGAGGGAGGATGTTTCCATCTCGAAGTTCAGCACGCCGAGCTGCGTCATCTCGGCAAATATCCTCTCGCCCTCGGCGGACAGGAAGTTGTTGAGGCCGGGGCGGCCCTGCCCCGCCAGGAACGAGCCTGAGGTGCAGCCGGTCCCGACATGCAGCGGTTCGCCCAGGGACTGGACGGCCTCGCAGAGGGCTATCGTGACCTCGTGCGACGCGGTCGCCGGGTATTCGGCCCGGGCGTAGAAATTGGTCGTGCCGTCCAGGCGCACCGCGCTGTCGTTGATGATGAGGCTGTTGGTGGCGATGTCCTCGCGCAGTGTTCCGCAGGTGCCGACGCGCAGATAGGTATGCACCCCGAGGCGGGCCATGTCGGTGAACACCAGTTCAAGCGACGGCGCGCCGATCGAGGTCGAGATGGCGCCGATCCGCTGCCCGTCGAAAGTGCCCGACGCCGCGCGGTAGCCACGGGGAAGCTGGATCACCCGGGCATCCTTCCACTGGCTGGCCATCAGGTCGATGCGTTCGGGATCGCCCGGCATCAGCACGTATTTCGGCATGTCCAGCGCTTCGAGCGCCAGCAGCCGTTTCATGTCGCCGCTGGTCGCCGTCGGCTTGGGGGACGTGTCGGTCATGGAAAACTCCGGTCTTAATTGGTGCGCCAGCGCACGAGGAAACGTTCGGCCAAGGTCACGGCCATGAAGAGAACGAGGGCGAGGGCCGAAGAGACGGCGATGGCCGCGTAGAGCAGCTCGGTCCGGTAGTCGAAAGTCGTCTGGATGATCAGCACACCCAGGCCCTTTTCGGCGCCGATCCATTCCGAGACGATCGCGCCGATCACGCAAGAGGTCGCCGCGATCTTCAGGGCCGCGAAGAGGAAGGGCACCGAACGCGGCAGGCGCAGGCGCAGGAAGACCTCGGTCCTGGAGGCCGACATGACGCGCATCAGTTCCAGCTCCGACGACGAGACGGATTCGAAACCGCGCAGCATGTTCACCAGCGTCGGAAACAGGCAGATGATGGCCGCCACGATCATCTTCGACGTCAGGGTCAAGCCGAAGATCAGGATCAGGATCGGCGACAGGGCGATGATCGGGATCGTGTTGAAGACGACCACCACCGGGAAGTACATCTTTCGTGCCCTCGCCG
This sequence comes from Pseudooceanicola pacificus, assembly GCF_009789075.1. Lineage (GTDB taxonomy): Bacteria > Pseudomonadota > Alphaproteobacteria > Rhodobacterales > Rhodobacteraceae > Pseudooceanicola > Pseudooceanicola pacificus. The sequence continues at coordinate 162,698 of NZ_WNXQ01000002.1, read as the reverse complement.
AGTGGACGAAGATCGTGGCAAGGATCACGGCGATCAGGTTGCCGATGATGAACCCGCCCAGAGCCGCCGTTGCCGTCGGCCAGAGATTGTCGAGCAGCAGCGACGCGTTGTCGACCAGCGAGGCCCAGACAGCGCCCGGTTTCGGGGCGATGTACTTGGGCACGTCCCGGACAACGATAAGACCCCACCACAGGACGATGAGCGAGACGAAGCCGGCCACCGGCCAGAGCCATTCGAACCTGTTCTTCATGCTGCGTCCGCCCGTTCCAGAAGGTGACGCAGATCCGAGGTGATCCCGAAGAAGGCCTCGCCGGTGCGGTCGATCTCGTTACCGGGTTTGCGCGCGTCGAGTTCGATGACGTCGAGAATGCGGCCAGGCTTGGCCGCCATCACCACCACGGTCTGTCCGAGGAATGCGGCCTCGGACAGGGAATGGGTGACGAAGACGATCGTGGTCCCGGTTTCGCGCCAGATACGGAGGAGTTCGTCGTTCAGGCGGTCGCGCGTAATCTCGTCGAGGGCGCCGAAGGGCTCGTCCATCAGCAGGACGTCGGGCCGTGTGACCAGCGCCCGGGCGATGGCGACGCGCTGGCGTTGCCCGCCCGAAAGCTCGTGCGGCAGGGCGTTCTCGCGTCCTTCCAGCCCGACCAGGCGCACCATCTCCGCCGGGTCGTTGGCCTCTCGCTTCAACCGAGACCAGCGACCGACCTGCAGCGGCAGGCGGACATTCTCCAGTACGCTGCGCCAGGGAAGGAGCGTCGCGTCCTGGAACACGAAGGAAAGCCTGCGTTCCTTGCGGGCCTGGGCACCGGAGCCGCCGAACACCCGCGCGGTGCCCTTAGATGCCGGCAGAAGGTCCGAGAGGACCCGCAGCAAGGTGGATTTGCCGCATCCCGAGGGCCCGATCAGAACGACGAAGCGCCCTTTCTCCACGTCCATCTTCACATCCTGGACCGCGATCAGCGGCCCGTCGGGCGTTTCGAAAGTCACCCCGACATCGTCGAGGGTGAAGGCATTACTCGTCATGGTCTGTCTCGTTCCTGGTTCGGGATGCGGCGTGTCGTGGTCCTGCTGTCAGAGCTTGGGGCGCACGTCGCTGGTGGCTTCGAGGATCTCATGGGTCACCACGTTCTCGACCACCGGGACTCCCTCGATGAAGCCATTGCCGGAGTTGAAGATTTCGACCTGGCGTTCCAGTTTGGACTTGTCGAACCATCCCCAGCCGTGGGTCTTGGTGTCGGGTCCGAAGGCGATGCTCATGACGATGTCGACCGTGTTGTGTTCGACCGCGCGGTCCAGGTTGGGATAGGCGTCGCACATGATGTCGACGGCCTCGGTCCGGTTCTCGAAGGCCCAGCCCCAGCCCCGGGCGGCGCCGGCGATGTACCTGGTCAGCGCGTCCTTGTTTTCCTCGAACCCCTCCTGGGTCGAGAAATAGGCATTCGCATAGCCCACCAGCCCGGCATCCTCGGAGGTCATCGTGATGTAATCCGGGCCAAGCGCCGCGAGCGCCGAGGTGTTGGTCATGAAGCCCGTGACCGCGTCGGCCTGGCCAACCAGAAGTGGCGTCATGTCGGCGCCCTGGGTGATCAGACGCACGTCATCCTTGTCGATGCCGTTCAGGTTCATGATCAGGTCGAGCGTGAAGCGGCCGTTGGGATTGACTGCGATGGTCTTGCCGACAAGGTCCTGCGGCGTGCGGATCGGCGACTTCGGCAGCGAGATGTAGGCGTAGGGCGAGAACTGGTAGCCGCAGGCAAAGAGCTTGACCGGACGCCCTGCGCCGGCGGCCACGAGGAACTGGGCGGTCGAGGAGAACTCGGCCATCTGCGACTGCCCGGTCAGGACGGGGGGCAGCGTCTGGGCGTTCGGGCCGCCGGGCGCGAATTCCACGTCCAGGCCCTCTTCGGCGAAGTAGCCTTTCTCGCGGGCCACGATGTCGCCGATCTGGCCATTGCCCATCAGCCAGTCGAACTGGACCCGGAGCGGCGTGGTGCCGGACGCGCGTGCGGGGCCGGCGGTGAGGAAGGCCTGGGCGCCAAGACCCGTCACGGCGGCGGCGCCGAGGCTGGTCGTCAGGAAGGTACGGCGGTTCAGGCCGCAGGACGCGTCAGGCGCCTTGCGATTCTTGGTCATTGTCGTGTCCCTGTTGTGTGTTTTGGTGAGGCCAGTATGTCCGGCGCCCCAATGCCCGGAAGATCCAGTTCTGTTCTACCTGAAGATCCAGATCCCGGTGTCAGCGGCTACAACACCCCCCGAAGCACGCGGGACAACCGTTTCACGCCCTCCTCGATGCGTTCTGCCGGCAGGTTCGACACCGAAAGCTGAAGATGGCCAATGCCGCCTTTTTGAGCATCGAAGAAGTGAACCGACGGGCGGACGGAGAGGTTCTCGCTGGCGGCACGCGCGGCCAGGGCCTGATCGGGCACCGGCGAGGGCAAGGTCATCCAGAATGTCGAGGCGCCACGACGATGTCTGACCTGCATCTCGGGCAGGTGCCGGGCAAGCGCCGCACACATCCGGTCATTCCGTTCGCCAAGAACCCGGTAGGCCCGTCGCAGGAAGGCGCCGTAATGGCCATGCGCAAGAAACAGGGCCAGCGCGCGCTGGTTGTTGCCCGGCGGATGGCGGTGCATCAGCCGCCGCAATGCGCGCAGCTGCCTTGTGACTTCGGCCGGCGCGACGACGTAGCCCATGCGCAGGCCCGGCGCGATCAGCTTCGACATGCTGCCGATGTGGATCACCCGGCCCGTCCGGTCCAGCCCGTGGAGGGCCGGTAGCGGGTCCGGCAGCAATTCGACCTCGAACGTATCCTCGACGACGATGGTGTCTGCGCGCGTCGCGCAGTCGAGCAGCGCCTCGCGCCGGTCGAGCGGCATGACCGCCGTGGTGGGGCATTGGTGGCCGGGGGTCAGGAAGATCGTGTCACAGGCTTCCACCTCGGGCCCGGCGATCACCCCGTCGTCGTCCATCGGCAAGCTGAGGGCCCGGGTCGGCATCAGTTCGAGCACCTGCCGCGTTTCGAGCATTCCGGGGTTCTCGAAGCCGGTGGTCGTGCCCTGCCCCGCCAGGAGCTGCGCCACCAGGAATCGCCCCTGCTGGCCGCCGAGCGTCACGATCACCTCCTCCGGGCGGGCGCGGATGCCCTGGCGGGCCAGCACGGTGCTGATGAGGTAGTCGACCAGCATCGGATCATCGGCATCGCCGGTATCGCGGGCCCAGGCCTCGATCTCCGTCACGGCCAAGGCGCGGCGCTCGCACGCGCGCCACGGGTTCGTCGGAAAGAGCGTGGGGTCGAACTGGCCATAGGTGAAATCGAACTCTGCCGTGGGCGGACGGGGGCTTGCCTCGGGCAGCACGACCGAAAAGCGGCGCAGCCAGTCCCGGGCCGGGGACGGCATGGCCGGCGTCCGCCCGTTTGGGAGTCTTGCGGGGGCCAGCGGGTTGCTGGCCACGTAGCACCCCGATCGGTTCCTGATCTCGACGACACCCTGTTCGGCCATCGCCTCGATCGCCGCGATGGCCGTGTTGCGGGAAATCCCGAGACGCCGGGACAGGCTCCGGGTCGAAGGCAGACGGGTGCCGGGCGGGACCTCGTGCTCGCGGATGGTGTCGATGATCGCCTGCATGGCGCGCAGCTTGAGGTCTCTGCGATCATCCGGGGGCAAGGTCGACATCAACGGCCAGCGGTCGGGAGCGGCTGTCATGCAGGATCGGGGCTGGGCGAAAGCGGGAAGGTGTTCGGCATGCAATCAAGTGTGACGAAGTAAGGCGGCTGCGCAATACTCTCGTCACCGGACCAGGCTGCACAGCTCCAGGTGCCCCCGAGAAAGTGATGGGCGCATGGAACGGAAGGTAGCCAATCCCCATAGCCCTTGCTCATGGCGAAGGATGCGGGGTGGCTGTCGACCTGCGAAAGGCTGTCCAACCGGTTGCCGATGCCCCACCGCATGTCGGATGGTCTTTCGCCCTGATCCTGCCGACGGCGCGCGCAAACGGCAAGCAGGGGCACAGGCATGGCCGCCGCCGGGCATGCCGTCACGTCAGGCCCCAGACCTTTGCCCTCGATGCCGGCGATGCCCGGTGGCGATGCCACCGCGTTCTTCCGTTGCGGCATCATGGAAGTGTCACAGAACAGCGATACCGAGCGCAGGCGAACCGCCGACGACGCAAGAAACGCCACCCGCAACAGGACGAATTCCATGATCAAACACTCTCTGCTCTCCGTGCTGGCCTTGACGGCCGCCAGCGCCGTAACTGCGCAGGACCTGCCCAACATTCAAACCGACAACGACTGGTTCAAATCTGGTGAGACCACCATCCAGGAGCTTATCGCGCGTCAGGCCAACACCGGCCGGGCCAAGAACGTGATCCTGATGATCGCGGATGGCAACGGAGTCGGCACCAACTACGCCACGCGCCTCTATGTCGGTCAGCAGAAGGGCAAACTGGGCGAGGAAGAAGTCCTGCCCTACGAGACCCCGGATTACCACTCCGCGCTGGTCAAGACCTACAACATCAATGCCCAGACCCCGGACTCGGCCCCGACAGCCGGCGCGATGAACACCGGTGTCAAGCAGCGCTTCAACCTGATCAACCTGACCGGCGACGCGATCCACGACGACTGCTCGACCGTGGCCGGCAACGAGCTGACGACCTTTGCCGAAATCGTCGAGGGCATGGGCAAATCGGTGGGCATCGTCTCGACCGCGCGCCTGACGCACGCCACCCCGGCTGCCGTCTATTCCAAGACCGCCAACCGCAACTGGGAAGACTCGGTGCCCGAGGGCTGCACCGCCCAGAAGGACATCGCGGCACAGATGATCGACGCCATGACATCTGGCATGCTGGACATCGCACTGGGTGGCGGGTCGCGCTACTTTACGCCCAAGGATGCAGCGACGCCCAACGGCGGCACCGGCCGCCGTGCGGATGGCGCTGACCTGATCGCGGACGCCAAAGAGGCCGGCATTCAGTATGCTTCGAACCTTGAAGAGCTGAACGCGCTGGACATGTCCAAGCCGATCCTCGGCCTCTGGACCGACAGCCACACGTCTTATGAGGCAGACCGTCCGGCCACCGAGCCCTCGCTGACCGACATGACCCGTACCGCCATCGACTTCCTGAGCCAGAACGACGAAGGCTTCTACCTGGAAATCGAGGCGGGCCGCGTGGATCACGCCAACCACGCCGGCAACTTTGCCCGCACCGCCGCCGATGGCATGATCTGGACCGAGGCCGTCGCTCTGGCCGACGAGATGACCAACGACGAGGACACTCTGATCATCGTCACCGCCGACCACGAGCACGCCATCGCGTTCAATGGCTATTGCGGTCGCGGCACTCCGATCCACGGCCTGTGCTACGGCATCGCCAAGGAAGGGGAGATGCACTCCGACGAGCTGAACCTCGCCGACGACGGCAAGCCCTACTCGGTCATCACCTACACCAACGGCTCCGGCACCATCCTGAAGCAGGGTGAAGGCAAGAACGACTTCTCCGGCTCCCGTCCGGACGTGACCCAGGAAGAAGCCACCGATCTGGACTACCTCCAGCAGGCGCTGATCCCGATGTCTTCGGAAACCCACTCGGGCGAGGACGTTGCCGTCTATGCCAAGGGCCCTTGGGCCCATCTGATCGACGGCACCCTGGAGCAGAACGTGATTTTCCACGTGATGAACCACGCGATCAACGCCGAATAATCCGCGACCGGCGACACACCGAAGGGCCCCGCGACACCGGGGCCCTTCTGCCTTCGTCAGGAAGGCTTGTCCGGCCACTACCCGCAGCCCCAGGGAGCCACACAATGCTCACACGCCGCAGATTCGTGACAACCGCGCTGGCCGCGCCGTTTCTGGCCCGCCCCGCAATGGCTGACGGAGAACCGATCAAGCTGCGTACCCTGTACCACCGTCAGGCGATTTCCGATTTTGCCAAGGCCAGCGAGGGCGAGCGCCTCGCCATCGAAGGCTACATGGCTCCGCCGCTCAAGGCCGAGAGCAAGTTTTTCGTCCTCACGCGCCGCCCGATGGCCGTGTGCCCGTTCTGCGAGACCGAGGCAGAATGGCCAAGCGATATCGTCGCCGTCTACACCAAGCGGATCGTGGATGTCGTTCCGTACAACGCAAAGATCGTCACGTCCGGCGTGTTGGAACTGACACCCTACAAGGACCCGGAGACCGGTTTCGTCAGCCTCGTCAGGCTGATGGACGCGAGCATCGCCTGAATCATGGGACTGCCTCTCTCGATTACCGGCCTGACCGTCCGTGCCAGCGATGGCCGCGTGCTGCTGTCTCTGCCGGAACTGGAACTGCCCGCCGGAGCGCTTGTCGGCATCCAGGGCCCGTCCGGAGCGGGCAAGTCGACACTGCTCTATGCCCTGGCCGGGCTGCTGGACGCGCAGGGCATGATCCGCTGGGGCGACGAGGACATCCTGCGCCTGCTTCCCGGCAAGCGCACACGGTTCCGTGCAGAGAATATCGGCATGATCTTTCAGGACTTCCTGCTGTTCGAGGAACTTGACGCCGAGGCCAATGCCGGCCTCGCCGCCATGTTCCGCCCAAGGCGCGAGCGGGGGGCAGTGCGCGCCCGCGCGGCGGGCTGGCTCGACTTCCTTGGCCTCGGCAGGCAGGCGAAGGATCGCTCCGTGGCCAGCTTTTCGGGCGGCGAACGTCAACGCACATCCATCGCCCGTGCGATGGCGACGAATGCGCCCGTGTTGCTGGCGGATGAACCGACCGCAAGCCTCGACAGGGCGGCCGCCGACGCACTGATCGAAGACCTGATCGCCGCCGCGCGCGGTGCCGGCACCACTCTGGTCGCCGTCAGCCATGACCCCGCGCTGATCGCCCGCATGGACCGCGTATTGAACATCGTCGACGGCAGGGCGACCGACAACCGGGCGAGCGCTGCATGACTGTCTGGGACACCCTCCCCGCGCTGGCGCAGGACATCGCGTTGACGGCCCTTCTGCTTGTCCCGGCGCTCCTGGTTGGCGCCCTCGTCTTGCGAGGCTATGCGCCCTGGACGCTGGTCTGGGCGATCCTGCGGCGGTTTCGCGGCGCCTCTGCCCTGTTCGTCCTGCTGATCGCCATTTCGGTCTGCATGGGCATCGGCCTTCTGGCACAGGAACGCGGCTTGCGGCGCGGCACCGCGCAGGCGGCGGACAAATTCGACCTGGTGATCTCTGCGCCGGGCAGTGAACTCAGCGTCATGATGGCCGCGGTCTTTCTGCAACCCTCCGACATGCCGCTGCTGGACGGGGCGACCTACGCCGAGATCTCCACGCACGACAACGTCTCGATCGCCGCCCCGCTCGCCTTCGGAGACAGCTTTGGACCGTCGCCGGTGATCGGGACCACGGCGGACTTCGCGCGCTATCTGGCGGACGGGCAGATCGAGGGCCGCATGTGGCAGGACACCCACGAGGCGCTTGTCGGCGCCCTGGTCGATCTGCATATCGGGGACGGGTTCGAACCTGCCCACGGCCACGGCGACGCCGCCGAACACGACGCCCATGAAGGCGCGGACCTGACGGTTGTCGGCCGTCTCGCCCCCACCGGCACACCCTGGGACCGCGCCATTCTGCTGCCGATCGAAGCGGTATGGGGCGTTCACGGTCTGGCCAACGGCCACGCGCCCGAGAGAGCCGACCAGCTTGGCCCGCCCTTCGACCCGGCCTATTTCCCGGGCACGCCCGCTGTCGTGGTTCGGTCAGAGGCGCTTTGGGCAAACTACGCCCTGCGATCCGAATTCACCCGCGATCGCGACACGATGGCCTTCTTTCCCGGCGCGGTCCTGTCACAGCTCTACCGCGTCCTCGGCGACATCCGCCAGATCATGTCGCTGATGGCGCTGGTGACGCAGACCCTTGTGGCTGCCGCCGTTCTGCTTGGGCTTTTCATCCTGTCGCGCCTGTTCCATCGGCATATCGCCCTGTTGCGCGCGCTCGGGGCACCGGCCCGTTTCGTCTTGGCTGTGGTCTGGTCGTTCGGCGCAGTGCTTCTTTCGGCCGGTGCCATCTTAGGGCTGTGTATCGGAATCGGCGCAGCGACACTCCTTGCCAGGGTCGTGACCGCCCAGACCGACATTCTCGTGACCGCGCCGCTCGGCTGGACCGAAATCCACTTCCTCGCCGGCTTCGTTTCCGTGACGCTGGTCCTGTCCCTTCTACCGGCCGCAATCATCCTGCGTCAGCCCATCGTACCGGCCCTCCGGGCGTGACGGGTGGCGATCCGTCCTGACCAGAGCCGGGATTGGCAAAGATCGCAGCCAAGGTGCGCTTGCCGCCCAAAGTGCGCCCTGAACCACCTTTCGCAAGGATCGACGCAGACGCTATGCGCTCCATCGGTGCTTTGGGTTGCCAGCCCGTATGATGTCCAAAAGTACAGGCGTCAGGAGTCCTGACCCGGATCGGGTGGCGCAGGTGGGCCCGGATGGTGCGTTCCAGGTGTTCGGCGGTTGAGTGGCCCCCGGGCCTGTGGCGATGTGACGGAGGATTTGGCCGGATCGGTCTTGAAGCCGACCCTGCGGCTTTGCCTGACGCTGCTGGCCTGCCGCACCGTGATCACGCGCGGGCGCAACGACACGGGCCGCGATGACGTGGGCAAGACCCGGCGGATGTGGTCGCGATGATCGAGGCCATGGTCGCGCCCCTCACCCGCAGCGGCGAGGGCCTGTTCGTGGCGAGCTTCCGGCGCATCAGCGCAGACCCTGCCGAGCGCGCCCGGCTGATCCGGCAATATCTGAGACGGGAGTGATGCAGGCGGCGGGGCCTCGCACCCGGCCGAAGCCGGAAACCCCGCAAAGCGCTCCGGTCCGAAGACCGTGCTACGGCCGCGAGACTATCACCGTGTCACGCCTGCATGAGGGGACATAATCGTGATCCGCATCGAACTCAACACCGAGGAGATGACCCGGGCGCCCGCCCGGGTCGCCGCGGCACTCACCGACATGACACCGCTGATGCAGGACTTCGGCGATTGTCGGGTGACAGATAAACTTACAGTGGAAGCCGGAAGAGACATCAAGACGCCGGAAGAGGCCAGAAGACGACAACTTCAACAGGTCATGCCGACCCAAAGTGGCTGGGTACTGAGCGGCGGCAATCAGTCAGTGGTATTGAAGACCCGTGGTTTGCCGGCCAAAAGAAGGCCGATCGGCACGGATTGGACCTCTGGCCATACGAGAGGCGTAACCCTTTGTAAAACCGGGTTGAAACGGAATTTGAGGGGTACACAAAGGCGCTTATCGGACCGAAATCCTGGCCGGTAAGTGGGACCCAGGCCGCCCACTTACCATGAAGGCGTCCCACTTGGCGGATTTGATCTTGATATCAATGCACTAGGCTTTGGACGCCCTCAGCGCGAGCCGACCTTAAGTGGGACCCGATTTTTGACCGGCAGTAGTGATTCCAGCCGAACCAATGGCTTAAGCATCAAGTCACGTAAACCGTGCAAAGCTCGATGCAGCGATCTCGATACTTGCCGTCAAGACAATGGCAGGTGCGGAGGCGGCACTCGCAGCGACCTCGACCTTACTGACGTGCATTTGCCCAAGTTGCCCAAGCCCGCACATAGGCCCTGATGGCTTCATTGCTGTCTTCCTCCTTGTCCTCGGCAATATGCCAATGATCCGGGCAGGCAAAATTAGGCCGCAAAAGAGTCAGGCCGACGCCGGACTTCACTCCAAAGGCGGCATTGACCTGTTGCTGGGACAGATTTAGTGCAGCGGTACAATCCACCGACCTGAGTGACGTGGAACCCATGCGGCAGTCACTCAGGTCGGTGGATCGTATATTCGCCCCTCTCAGGACCGCCCTTCTCAGGTCCGCCCCACTCAGGTCCGCCTCAGTCAGGTCCGCCCCACTCAGGTCCGCCTCAGTCAAGTCTGCCCCACTCAGGTACGCCCCGCCCAGGTAAGCCCCACTCAGGTCCGCCCCTTTCAGGTCCGCCCCTCTCAGGTCTGCCCCACTCAGGTACGCCCCTCTCAGGTTCGCCTCAGTCAGGTCCGCCTTTCTCAGGTCCGCCCCTCTCAGGTCCGCCCCAAACAGGTCCGCCAAGGGAAATCGACACATGTTCAGATTACTCATGGCCAGGTCGAGTCCGCTCAGAGTAGCGGGAATAGCATCACCTATTTCCGGCACTGGAAATATTCTGTCGATCATGTCGGATGCGGCCCGGCTCGAGGATGAAAAGGTCCCAATGGGTATCAATTCTGCCTGATTGTCAGGGACGGAGTTGTGCTGGGAAGCCCAAAGGGACGTGACAGTCGCCAGCATGGCTGTTTCTGCGCATTTCTGATGATGTTCCAAGCCACGATAATCAAGTATTTGGAGGTCTTCCGACTTCTGCACAGGGAAGCCGTGCACCAATGTCCAATCAAAGATATCTGACAGGGTATCGATGATCTCTATTTTGGGACTTCGACACCGCAGTTTGCATTCGTCGCTGAGGAACCGCAACACAGGTCTTGACACTTTCCCGCCACCGATCAGATCCACCCATCGCAGCGCCAATTGCTCCTCACTTTCATCGATGTCGTCATTGCGCCACAGTTTGTGCAGGCGATCCGCAGCCCCCAGCATAGCGCGCGCGGCAAGATATTCACCGAAGCTCTTGTGAACGAATTCAAATCCGGCGCCATCCACATCCTGCCGGGAGTGCACCATCAGCGCGACATTTTTCAGACTGGCGCCATCGATCCCGGAGTATAGCGAATGTTCCGCCTTGGGGTTGGCATAGCGCCTGCGTAATTGACTAAATTCTTCATGATCGCCGGTCCGGCCATTGCCCCGAAACGCGGCCAGACCGAATACCTCCATCAACTCGAAGAAATGCCTTTCCTCCAATTGCCTGTAGGCATCCAAATCCTTGTCCTTGTTGCGCCGGAAAACCTTTCGAAGAATGTCATAATAGACAAGGTTGCGGTTTTCTGCCGCCTCTTCCCAGCGGTCGCCGCAGAATTCCGATATGATCAGCAGGTGGAGCAGCAGCGGTTCCACATTCAGCTCTGACATGCTTTCGTGAGTAATCGCGTCGGATGGGGCGAGGTCAGGAGTTCCCCGAACTCTGCACCATTTTTCCCAATATGCGATACGGCTGTCGCCCTCCATCAGGTTGCCTGGATCCTGGACTGGGTCGAACCCTTCCTCGATGTCTTTGTCAGCTGGGTTTCGGTCAAGACGCAGATCATTACGTGTCATGGCACGGATCGGGGCCACATGGATCAGAGCGTCAAGGCTGAGGTCCCCATCTTCGAGGGCGGCATCCATGGCACCGTCCCGACCCAGCACAAGAGCGGAGGCTGGCCGCCCGGCCGAGTTGAGGTCGTTCAAGACGTGCTTCAGATTGCTGACGAACTTCCTGGTCAGTTCATTTTCACGGTCCTTGTTCGTCGTCAGTTCATCCAAACCGTCGAACACCAGTAGGATGCGGCGAGTGTCCTCGCCGTGCCAGTCCAGCGGGTTTTCCGGAAAGCCTTCAGTCTTGTTCGGCCATTTAAACCCGTGCCGCGCCTTCAAATGTCGCCCGATGCTTTCCTTAAGCGTGCCGTACATCGCGAGGTGTTGCAGTTGAACGAACAGAACCCGGTGGGTTCCCTTGCTAATCCGATCCGCGCTGTAAGCCTTGGCAAACGAAGACTTGCCGCTGCCCGGGCCGCCAGCGATCAACCGCACGGCATCTTGCGGACTTGGGGCTTCAAGCCAGACGTCTATAGTGTGGTGAAGATCTCCGACGGTCGCTGTCCGATATCTGAGCGGGTCCCGTCCGCCGGGCCGTTCCATCTCGTGTTCCGTGTTCCAATAGCACCGGAGCTTTTGATAGACCGAAGAGAGCGGGATATCGATGTCGCTGTCCGGTGAGAAGACCGGCGTTTCATGGAAGAGTCCCCGCACCCACGCGCTGTGCCGTTTCCATGCAATGTCTCTGCGATCTGCGGTTGACGCCGCGCCCTGGACGGCCTCAACCATCCCTGAAAACAGGTCGGATTGTCGATCAAACACGGCCGTGACCGATCTGGCCAGCGTTTCCCTATAGGCTTGTTTGGCTTGGTCATCGCTGAGCCCCGCGTCAGGGGCCGCAGTAGCCACCAGCTTCGGTATGTGTCCAATGCAGATTTGGGTGAACGACGCCAATGCAAGATTTGTTAGGTCGCTTGCCGCCAAATTGCCGTGATCCGGCAGCAGTTCCACCAGTTCTTGGGCATGCGATCGCAACTCGCTGTCCGTAAGTTCGCAGCGCATGCGCGGCTCACGCAGCAGCATGACACCCGCTGTCGACACGCAACTGGCAATGAATGTCCAGGCCCTGTGCTCGGGACTATCTTCAAGCTCGCCTTTAACCTTGGCCCAAATCCCCTTCAGGCCTTCAGCCGCACTCACCGGGTCTTGGTACTGAATCTTGGCCAGCGCGACGGCTGCAAGTAGGACAGCTTCGTTGATGTTCTTCTTAATTCCAGGTTTCTGAAATTTCAAAGGTTCATTCCATCTACCAAAAATGGCCAACACAAGAGAATCGACCAAGTCGACAAGGACAACAAATTGGTATCAAAAGAAAACTAGCGTCGACCTTCGGTGTCCCCTCGGCATCTAGATCCGTGGCGCCTTGATCGAAAGGCCGAGTTCTTTCCGGGCACTTTCTAGGTCAATTTTTGCCCTCGTTCCGTGCTTTTCCAATAGGAACAAGAGGTTGGCGCCAGACATCAATGTGATGGGTTTGCCTGAGGCGAACTTGTGAGCGTCTGGCCCAAAGTCGGCTGTCGTTACCAGGATGCCTTTGGATGCTCCCTCATTCATAACGGTTCCGTACAGATCCCGCACCGCAGACACACCAACCGTCTTAGTGTATCGCTTTGCCTGAATTACTATCTTGCCGCCTGAAATTGGGTCAGGGTCAAACGCCACCGCATCAACGCCACCGTCGCTGCTGGATTGAGTCACCTTGACCTCACCGCCTCTGGAGGCGAATTCGCGCTCAAATATCTGCCGAACCAGGTGCTCGAACTCCTCCCAGTTCATAGCTGCCAAGTTTGTTGTACCGGCATCGTCCAGCGAAACATCCTGGGAATCTATGAACCGGCGATCTTCCTTGCTGATCGACATGATCGGCGGGATCGGCGCGAGCCCTGCAAGGGAGCTGGCTGAAACCCCCTTCAAAGTCTTGAAGCACGTTTTTGGGTCAACGCGCGACAGTTCGATTGCCTCAAATGTCGGCCTATCAACCATGACCGACATAATCACGGACCGCACGTTCTGACCAGTGGCCTTGTTGACGGTGTCCGTCACGCCGTTGAACACAATGGTCGAAATGTAGCCAAGCGTGTCGGCTTCGAACAGTTCGTGGATGGTCCGGAGGCATATTTGATAGCAAAGATCGTCGTAGAGATCTCTCGCTTCTTTCTGACTGATCTTGCTTTCCTTAAGTTCTCCCGTCTTCGCGACAAATCGTACCGACTTGGTCAGCGGAAGCGCTTCGGGATCAGGAAGTTCAAACTCGACCAAGAGGGTCTTACTTTCTGGATCAAAGGATAGGTCATGATTCCGAGGTACGACTTCATTGTAACTGGAGCTGTCGAGCACCAGAGCGGCGTGTTCGACAATTGCTTCCGGCTCTCCAACGCGCCAACGATTTCTGAGATCGTCGACCAGTGCGTTAGCTGCGGCCTGTCTCTTGTCAAAAGCCACCGCTTCGAGTTCTTGGTGTTGCTTCCACTGCTGCTTCCTCATCTGCCAGGACTCGAGCGCCGCCGCATGTTCCTTTTGGCGTCTTGTCCTGCTTTCGACAGCGACCTGAGTGGCTTGATTGTGCCGCTCCTGAATCTGACGAGATTTGCCAAAAAGCTTATCGAAGAAGCCAATCTTGGGAGAATCGGGTAGTGGTACTAGCTGAGGTGCCGCGGGAGCCCTTTCACCAAACGGTTGCCGTATATAGCTTTCTCGGCTCTTAAGGCTGTCCCAATCAACTTCATCGTTGATGCCGAGCGTATGCATCAGAACGTTCCGAAGTTCCTCCCGTGCAGCTTCGGCATCGATGGCCGTCTCTTCAGCGAGCTCCCTACCCTTTTGTAGGTCCTGCTTCTGTTGGGCAGCTTCAAATTTCGTGTCCCACGACGCCAGCAAGGTATCGATCTTGTTCTGCAGTATCTCCACTTCCGGAGCGCTGAGTTCCTTATGCAGGTTCAAACCCAGGTGCCTGACATCCACGTAGTAGGGTAGAATTCTGTCACCTCTGGCGCTCCATTTGACCTGAAGCGGGCCATGAACGATTTGTTTGCCAAAGCGCGTTCTGAAAAATACCGAGACCGACATCGTAGAGTAGTTTCCGTTGCTCATCTTTCAACCTGATCATGAGGCGAGTCGGCATTCACGCAAAGAATTTACTGGTCCCTTCGCAGCTTTATGAAATCGCTATTTTTTTTGTGTTGATTGGTGAATATGAGGTGTAGGTTTTGTACTCTCGCCACCGCACAAATAATATCCAGCTCTGGTGTAAATATACTGACCTACTGACCGCTTGCACTCCAGGTGTGCCCCGACCAGGCGACGCGGCCGATAACCACCATTTGCTCGACCTCAACCGGCTCGCGGAATTCCAGGGGCACCGTTGGGTTCTCGGAGCGGATCGCCAGACGGTCTGCGTGCAGTTCGAGGCGCTTGACGCGGACGTCTCCGCTGACATCGACGAAGGCGTAGACATGGCCGGACCTTACGTCGGCCTTTCGACGATCGATCAGCACCAGGTCGCCGTCGTGGAGCGGCGGGACCATGCTGTCGCCCGCCACGCTGACAACGCAGCACTTGTCAGCCTGCAGTCCCTGGTCGTCGATCCATCGGGTTCGGAAGGCGACCGGCGCGAGAGGCACGGTGTTGTCAACCGAGGCGCCCGCTCCGGCCGCCAGTTTCACGTCAAATCTCTCGACCATGACAAACTGGCCCGCGCGCGCGATCTTCTGATGGGCGGAGAGGCTGGGCCTGCGTGGGCCGACGTAGAACTCCAGATCCAAGACCTCGCAGATGGACTGAAGCTTCTCAAATGAAGGTGCGGAGCCGCGCCTCATATTCTGTATCGCGGAGGTATCCTTCCGCTGGAACGCGAGTTCATGCAGCTCCTGGCAGAAAAGCTAGCTCAGCGAGACGTGTTCACGCCCCCTTGAAAGGGGCGTTCAAACCGCCTCCTCCCCGCGCCTTTGAAAAATCGTTTGCTGTAACTTTAGCTGTCAAACACTGAAAACTTCGGTGTCACGCTACAGTCACGCTACACTCGGCCCGGCGCGGGATCCCGCCACCTGATGCCGCGCGTTGACACAAACCGGGAACAAGTGTAGAACAAATCCGACACACACCCCGCTGGGAGAGCAGGCATGCTGACGAAGAAACAGCTCGATCTACTTGAATTCATTCACAAGAGGGTGCAGCGCGACGGTGTTCCCCCCTCCTTCGACGAAATGAAGGAAGCGCTGGATCTCAGGTCGAAATCAGGCATTCACCGCCTGATCACGGCGCTGGAGGAACGCGGCTTCATCCGCCGGCTGGCGCATCGTGCGCGGGCGATCGAGATCGTCAAACTGCCCGATGCCATGGGCGGGGACGCACAGGCCTTCACCCCTCGCGTGATCGAGGGCGGCGCGGTCGAGCGGCCGCACCGGGCGCGGCCGGTGGAGAGCGTGGATGCGATGGAACTGCCGGTGATGGGCCGGATCGCGGCGGGTGTGCCGATCGAGGCGATCGAACAGGTCTCGCATCATGTCGCGGTGCCGGGCGCCATGCTGTCGGGCAGCGGGCAGCACTATGCGCTGGAAGTGCGCGGCGACTCCATGATCGAGGCGGGGATCAACGACGGCGACGTCGTGGTGATCCGCGAGACGTCGACCGCCGACAATGGCGACATCGTGGTCGCCCTGGTGCAGGATCAGGAGGCGACGCTGAAACGGTTCTACCGGCGCAACGGGATGATCGAACTGGTCGCGGCCAACCCGGATTACGAAACCCGCGTGCTGCCCGACCATATGGTGCGGGTGCAGGGCCGCCTGGTGGGCCTGATCCGCACCTACTGACCGGCGATCAGGGATCGGGGGCCGCCCTGCCGGAAAGGTGGATCGGTTCCTGCAGGACCACGGGCGACAGCTCTGGCTGGGGTATCGGCCGGGGCCTGGCGCCACGCCAGCGCAAGGCCAGGGCGGCAAGGGTGTCGCCCCAGGCCAAGTACCCGGCCAAGTCCACGGCCATGTCATCGTGCCAGGGCCGCGCGGCCCCGGCCCGCCTGTCCGAGGCGACGATGCGGGCGCCCCCCTCTTCCAGCACAAGAGAAACCGCCCCGGTGCGCGACAGGGTCTCGGGCCCGATCACCCGGCAGCCCTGCAACGGGGGCGCCGGGGCGTTCGTCACCACCAGAACCGCGCCGCCGCAGCCGGTCAGCCCGGCGACCCGGCGGGCGCCCGTGACGTGGCGCACCGCCCCGTCGCGCCAGCGCGCGGCCGCCGTGGCCTGATCCGCCGGGTCGCCGTCATTCTCCAGCCAGACGCGGGCCACGAAACCCGCTCCGCGCCCGCGGCTCAGCGCCCTGCCCTCGGCCGTCATCAGGCCGACCAGCCCGCCGTTTTCCGCCACAAGCAGCGCCGGACGTTCGACCGTGGCCCAGAGCGCAAGCGCCACGGCAAGCGGGGCCAGGCCCAGCCACCGGGGCCAGCCGCGCCACAGGCAGACCAGCAGCGCGCCCAGCGACAGCAGCGGCAGGACAGCCGGTGGCGGCGCCGCGACATGGCCGATCGCGCCGGGCTGCGCGGCCACCGCATGGGCAATGCGCAGGATCCAGTCGAGCCCGAGCCCCATGACCTTCAGCGCCAGCGCCTCGGCGCCAAAGGGCGCGAGGCAGGCGGCGGCCACCGCGGAGGGCATGACCACCGCCCCCATCATCGGCACCGACAGCAGGTTGGCGATCAGCCCGAGCCGCGAGATCTGGTTGAAATGCGCCGCCCCGAAAGGCGCCGTCGCCGCGCCCGCGACCGCCGAGGAGATCACCACCGCCAGCACCGGATCGAACCAGCGCCGTGCCCGCCCCGTGGCGCGGTCGCGCAGGGCGCCGAAGACCGTGACCAGCGCCACGGTCGCGGCAAAGGACATCTGGAAACCGGGGCCGGTCAGCGCCTCGGGCCGGCGCAGCAGGACGATCAGCGCGGCCAGCGCCACGGCCCGCAGCGACAGGGCCCGCCGGTCGGCCAGCACCGCCACCAGCATCACCGCCGCCATGACGAAGGCGCGCTCTGTCGCCACGTTGCCGCCCGAGAGGGCGAGGTAGCCCGACGCCGCCGTCAGCGCCGCCAGCGCCGCGATCTTCTTGACCGGCCAGCGCAGGGCGACCCAGGGCCAGAGCGCCAGGGCCAGGCGCACGGCGGCAAAGACCACCCCCGCCAGCAGCCCCATATGCAGGCCCGAGATCGCCAGCAGATGCGCCAGGTTCGCCGCCCTGAGGTCCTCCAGCGCGGCCTGCCCCATGGCCGACCGGTCCCCGGTGGTGACCGCCACGGCAAAGGCGCCGGTCTCGCCCGGCAGAACTTGGGCGATGCGCAGGGCGACGGCCCGGCGCAGGGCCTGCACCGGCATCGCACCCGGGCCGGGCGGCGCAAGCTCCACCATCGGTTCGCGCGCATAGCCCACGGCGCCCAGCCCGAGGAACCAGGCATGGCGGCGGAAATCGAACCCGCCGGGTTCCACCGGCCCGCCAGGCGGCGCCAGATGGGCCGTCACGGCGACCCACTGGCCCGCGACGGGGGCGAGAGGCGCCACATCGCCATGCAGGGAAATCCTGACGCGGTGCGGCGCTGGTCCGGGCCCCGGATGCTCAAACCTCACCCGATCCAGCGTCAGCCGCACCGCGTCGCCGGCGGAACGGTCGATCGCGACGACACGTCCCTCCACCGGTCCGTAATACCTGTGGCCCAGCACCGGCCCGGCCACCAGGGCCGTGCGCAGCGCCGCCACCTGAACCCCGGCCGCCACCAGCGCGACGGCCCAGAGCAGCGGCCCCAGGGCCGGGCCGGCCCACCGGGTCGCGAGGCCGGCGGCAAGGGTCAGTGCCGCCAGCCCCGCAAGGATCGCAAGCCCGGGTTCGCGATCCAGCGCGAAATAGACCCCGATGCCGCAGCCCAGGGCCACGGGTGTCCAGGGGAACAGGTGCCCCCTCTGGGCAGTCATCAAAGCCGCGGGGATCGAGGCCAGGCGCAGCACTTGTCACCCCTCGCGCGCGTCGGTAGACAGTCCCGAAGCTAAGAACACTTGGTTAGCAAAAGGTTAACAAATACGCATGTCCGCGCAGGTCGTCACTCGTTTCGCCCCTTCGCCCACCGGCTTTCTGCACATAGGCGGGGCGCGGACAGCGCTGTTCAACTGGCTCTTTGCACGCGGCCGGGGCGGGCGTTTCCTGTTAAGGATTGAGGATACCGACCGCGCCCGTTCGACCCCCGAGGCGACACAGGCGATCCTCGACGGGCTGGCCTGGCTGGGCCTCGATCACGACGGCGATCCGGTCAGCCAGTTCCAGGGCGCCGCCCGTCATGCCGAGGTCGCGCTGGAGATGCTGGCCAAGGGCCACGCCTACAAGTGCTTTGCCTCTCAGGACGAGATCACCGCCTTTCGCGAAGAGGCCCGCGCCGCCGGCCGCTCGACCCTCTACCGCAGCCCCTGGCGCGACGCCGATCCGGCAACCCATCCCGACGCCCCCCATGTGATCCGCCTGAAGGCCCCGCGCGAAGGCGAGACGGTGATCGAGGATCAGGTGCAGGGCCGCGTCACCATCCGCAACGACCAGCTGGACGACATGGTCCTGCTGCGGTCGGACGGCACGCCGGTCTACATGCTGGCGGTGGTGGTCGACGATCACGACATGGGCGTGACCCATGTGATCCGGGGCGACGACCACCTGAACAACGCCGCGCGCCAGATGCAGATCTATCACGCGATGACCTGGGATGTGCCGGTCTGGGCGCATATCCCGCTGATCCACGGGCCCGACGGCAAGAAGCTGTCCAAGCGTCACGGCGCGCTTGGGGTCGAGGAATACCGCGACATGGGCTACCCGGCCGCGGGCATGCGCAACTACCTGGCCCGCCTGGGCTGGAGCCACGGCGACGACGAATTCTTTACCGATGCGCAGGCGCGGGACTGGTTCGGGCTGGAGGGCATCGGCAAGTCGCCCGCCCGTCTGGATTTCAAGAAGCTGGAGAACATCTGCGGGCAGCATTTCGCCGCTGCTGCGGATGCATCCGTTCTGGCGGAACTCGACGGATTTCTGGCCGCCACAGGGGCCGCTCCGCTGGACGGGGTGGTCCGCGAGAGGGTTGCCGCGGCCATGCCGTTCCTGAAGGAACGCGCGAAGACCTTCCCGGAACTTCTTGAAAAGGCAGAGTTTGCCATCGCGGCGCGACCCATCGTTCCGGACGAGAAAGCGGCCAAGGCCCTGACCGAGGAAACGCGTGACATGCTCACGCAATTGACGCCGCACCTGCAAAATGCTAGCTGGAACCGGGACGAGCTGGAGGGTGTGTTGAATGGCTTTGCAGAAGCGCAGGGCACCAAGTTCGGCAAATTGGCGGGCCCTCTCAGGGCTGCGCTGGCGGGACGTTCCGCCACTCCCAGCGTTTTCGACATGCTGATGGTCCTGGGGCGCGATGAAAGCGTGGCCCGGATCGCCAACGCCGCTGGCAGCGCCTGATCAGGCCGCCGCCGGTTAACCGCCCGGAAAGCCCCGGGCGACTACGAATGGCGCGGGCCTCCGGGGTGCGCGCCTGAACCAGGAAGGGGATGTAATGGCAGACACGAACAAAACGGCAACGCTGACAATCGGGGACCAGAAATACGATCTCCCGATGCTTTCCCCGACCGAGGGGCCGGATGTCGTCGACATTCGCAAGCTCTACGGCATGGCCGATGTCTTTACCTACGATCCGGGCTTTACCTCGACCGCGTCCTGCGACAGCTCGATCACCTATATCGACGGTGACGCGGGCATCCTGCTGCACCGCGGCTATCCGATCGACCAGCTGGCCAGCAAATCGCACTTCCTGGAAGTGTGCTACCTGCTGCTTTACGGCGATCTGCCCTCGGCCGCGCAGCTTGAGGATTTCGAAAGCCGCGTGACCAACCACACGATGGTGCACGAGCAGATGCACCGGTTCTTCACCGGCTTCCGCCGTGATGCGCATCCGATGGCGATCATGACCGGCGTCGTGGGGGCCATGTCGGCCTTTTACCACGACAGCACCGACATCAACGATCCCTGGCACCGCGAGGTCGCCTCGATCCGCCTGATCGCCAAGATGCCGACCATTGCGGCCATGGCCTACAAATACTCGATCGGCCAGCCCTTCGTGTATCCGCGCAACGATCTGGACTTCGCGTCCAACTTCCTGCGCATGTGCTTCTCGGTCCCGGCCGAGGATTACGTGGTGAACCCGATCCTGAGCCGCGCGATGGACCGGATCTTCATGCTGCACGCGGATCACGAGCAGAACGCCTCGACCTCGACGGTGCGTCTCGCCTCGTCCTCGGGCGCGAACCCCTTTGCCTGCATCGCGGCCGGCATCGCCTGCCTCTGGGGCCCGGCACATGGCGGCGCGAACCAGGCGGCGCTGGAATCGCTCAAGGAAATCGGCACGACCGACCGCATTCCGGAATTCCTCGCCCGCGCCAAGGACAAGGACGATCCGTTCCGCCTGATGGGCTTTGGCCACCGGGTCTACAAGAACTTCGACCCGCGCGCGACGGTGATGAAACAGTCCGCCGACGAGGTGCTGGAGCTTCTTGGGGTCGAGAACAACCCGATCCTGGCCGTGGCGAAAGAGGTCGAAAAGGCCGCGCTGGAAGACGACTATTTCATCCAGCGCAAGCTGTTCCCGAATGTCGACTTCTATTCGGGCATCATCCTGGAGGCCATGGGCTTCCCCACCTCGATGTTCACCCCGATCTTCGCCGTGTCGCGGACCGTGGGCTGGATCTCGCAGTGGAAAGAGATGATCGAGGATCCGCAGATGAAGATCGGCCGCCCGCGGCAGCTCTACACCGGCGCCTCCTACCGCGACTACACGGATGTCGAAACCCGCTGACCCGGGTTTGTCGAATCGAAATCGAAGGGGCGCCGCGGCGCCCCTTTTCTTTTGTCCCGTCCCGGCCCGTTTGATGCCGGAGTGGAAACGGTCAACCCCCTGAAACCCTTTTGTTTCTGCCGATCAGGCGCCCGAAGAATCCGCTTCCCGCCGCCGCGAATTCTGATATTTTCTCATAAGAAACCAGTGGCGGAGTGTCACACATGATTTTCGCATTGCTCGCCTTTCTTGGGCTGGGCGCTTTCATCCTGTCCGACAATGACGGATCGGATCACGAGGCCGAGGATACCGAGGCCACCCCCCCTGAACCGGTAGAAATCGTGTCCGTGGACAAGTTCCTGGGCACAGATGACATTGACGTTCTGGTGACCGGCGAGGCCGACGAGAAACTTGTCGGCGAAGGCGGCAACGACGTTCTGGTGGCCGGCGGCGGCGACGACCTGCTGCTTGGCGGGCCGGGCGACGATATCCTGGCCGGCGGCACCGGCGACGACACGATGGAAGGCAACCAGGGCAACGACCTGATCTTTGACGAGTCCGGCGCGGATGTCATGAACGGCGGCAATGGCGACGACCTGATCTTTGGCGCCGACATCCTGGACTACGCCAAGATGGTTGCATCCAGCGTCAAGGAGGGCACCGACGTCCAGCCGTTCAACACTCTGGACTGGAGCGACTCGGGCGAGGCCGACACCATTTCCGGCGGCAATGGCAACGACTACATCACTCTGGGCGCAAACGACCAGGCGACCGGCGGCGAGGGCGACGACTTCATCGTGGTGGGCGATTGGGTCAAGGGCGCCGGCGCGGCACCTGTGATCCATGACTACAGCCAGACCCCCGACAACGACGACCAGATCGCCTATATGAAGGACTTCCGTGACGGTCCCGCACAGTTCGAGGTGGTGCAGACCCTCGAAGGCGACACCGCGACGATCATGGAAAGCGGCCAGGCGGTGCTGACCGTGAACAAGATGCCGGGCACCCTGTTCCAGGCCAATATCTTTGACGTGACCGTGGACATGCAGTCGTCGTCCATCTGAGTCGCGGACCCAGCAAGACCCCGATCAGCGCCCCTCGAATTTCGCGGGGCGCTTTTCGAGAAAGGCCACCACGCCCTCCTGAAAATCGCGTGACCCGCCGCAACTGCCCTGCGACCGGCCTTCCAGCGCCAGCTGGTCCTCCAGCGAATTGTCCCAGGTGCCCCGGATCGCCTGCTTGGCCATGCGATAGGCCAGCGAAGGGCCCTGCGCCAGATGCGCCGCGCGCGCCTTCCAGGTTGCCTCGAAATGATCGTCGGACACGTGTTCCCAGATCATGCCCCAGTCATCCGCCTGTTTTGCCGTGATTTTTTCGGCAAACAGGGCGGCGCCCATGGCCTTGGCCGTGCCCATCGACCGCGGCAGGGTATAGGTGCCACCGGCGTCGGGGATCAGCCCGATCCGGGCAAAGGCCTGCAGGAAATAGGCGCTTTCCGCCGCGATCACCACGTCCGCGCAGAGCGCGAGGTTGGCCCCTGCCCCGGCCGCCGCGCCGTTGACCGCGCTGATCGTCGGGATCGCGCAGTTCACGATGGCGCGGACCATCGGCAGGTATTCGTCGCGCAGCGTGCGCTCCAGGTCGGGATTGGCCACCGAAGACCGGTCGCTCAGGTCCTGCCCCGAACAGAAGGCCCGCCCGGTGCCGGTCAGTACCAGCACGCGCGCCTCGCGTTCCGCGACCTGCACGGCGTCGGTGATTTCCGCCCGCATCTGCCCGTTCAGCGCGTTCATCTGATCCGGCCGGTTCAGCCTCAGCACGGCGATGTCCTCGGCAATGTCGAGCGTAAGTGTCTGGTAGGTCATGGATGCTCCCCGGGGCAGGTTCCTCTCGTGCCGCAGTCAAACCGAAAACCGGCGGCGCGGAAAGCGAAACCGGGCGTCACTCCTTGAGCAACGCCTGCAATCTCTGCTCTTCCTCGGGACTCAGCGCATCTTCGCGGCTCGCGGCGCCCTGGCTGCGGCGGCGCACGAACAGGGCGCCGATCCCCAGCCCCAGTACCAGCATCAGTGGCCCCGCCCCCCAGAGCAGCCAGTTGGCGCCCCCGGTCGTGGGTTTCAGCAGGACATATTCGCCGTAGCGGTCGGTGATGAAATCCACCACCTCGGTGTCGCTGTCGCCCGCTGTCAGCCGCTCGCGCACCAGCAGGCGCAGGTCGCGGGCCAGTTCCGCGTTGCTGTCGTCGATATTCTCGTTCCGGCAGACCAGGCAACGCAGGCCCTGGCTGATCTCGCGCGCACGCGATTCCAGTGCCGGATCGGCCAGCACCTCGTCCGGCTGCACCGCCGGGGCGAGCGTGGCCACAAGGGCCAGCGCGGCGGCCAGAACCAGCGCCCTCATTCCGCGGGCACCCCCTCGGCCACCGTCTTGCGCGAACCTGCCGCGACCCGGAACCGGCGGTCGCTGAGGCTGAGCGCCCCGCCCAGGGCCATCAGGATGGTGCCGCCCCAGATCCAGTTCGCCAGCGGCTTGTAATAGCTGCGCATCGCCCAGCCACCGCCGTCCTGCGGATCGCCGATCACGACATAGATGTCGCGCAGGAAACCGTTGTCGATCGCCGCCTCGGTCGTGGGCATCCGGGCCACCGGATAGAAGCGTTTCTCAGGCCGCAGCTGCCCGATCTCGTGCCCGTTGCGCGACAGGGTTACAGCCCCGGTCGTCGAAATGTAGTTCGGCCCCTCGACCCGGTTCACCGCGTCGAGCGTGATCGTGTAGCCGGCCAGTTCGACGCTGTCGCCGATCTGGACCACGCGAATATCCTCCTGCTGCCAGGCGAGCATGGCCGAGATCCCGATCATCGCCACACCCAGCCCCGCATGGGCCACGGCCTTGCCCCAGTCCGCCCGTGGCAGGCGGCGCAGGCGGCCGAACCGGTCCCCGCCCCGGCCGCTGCGCGACCACAGGTCAACGGCGGCCCCGGCGACTAGCCAGGCGCCAAGCGCCATGCCAAACGGCCCGAGCACCGTCCGGCCCGATTGAATTGCCCAGGCCAGTGCAAGCACGGCCAGCGCCAGCACGGCCCCTGGGACAAGTGTGCGGCTCACCCGCCCCAGCCGGGCCCGTTTCCACGGAAGCATCGCCCCGAAGGGCAGGACCAGGCCAAGGGCTACCATGAAAGGTGTGAACGCAAGGTTGAAGAACGGCGCCCCCACCGACAATTTCCGGTCAAAGGCGAGTTCGGCCACCAGCGGCCAGATGGTGCCGACGAAGACGACAAAGGCGGCGACGCAAAGGAGGACGTTGTTCAGCACCAGCCCGCTTTCGCGCGACACCATCGAGAAGACCCCGCGCGAGGACATCGCCTCGGCCCGCACGGCGAAAAGGATCAGCGCGCCGCCCATGAAGACCGCCAGAATCAGCAGCAGGAAGACGCCGCGTTCGGGGTCGTTGGCAAAGGCATGGACGGAGGTGATGATGCCCGACCGGGTGATGAAGGCGCCGATCAGCGAGAAGCCGAAGGCGACGATGGCCAGCAGGACGGTCCAGGCCTTCAGGCTTTCGCGCTTCTCGACCACGATGGCGGAGTGCAGCAGCGCGGCCGCCACCAGCCAGGGCATGAAGGAGGCGTTTTCGACCGGGTCCCAGAACCAGAACCCGCCCCAGCCGAGCTCGTAATAGGCCCACCAGGAGCCGAGCGCGATGCCGATGGTGAGGAAAATCCAGGCCGCCAGCGTCCAGGGGCGGACCCACCGGCCCCATGCGGCATCGACCCGCCCCTCGATCAGGGCGGCGACGGCAAAGGAGAAGGACATCGAGAGCCCGACATAGCCGAGGTAGAGGAACGGCGGATGGAAGGCGAGGCCCGGGTCCTGCAGCAGCGGGTTCAGGTCCTGCCCGTCCATCGGCGGCACGGCCAGCCGCAGGAAGGGGTTGGAGGTGAAGAGCAGGAAGGCCAGGAAGGCCGCGCCGATCATGCTCTGCACTGCCAGGACCCGCGCCTTGAGCGTCGCGGGAAGGTTGCCGCCGAACCAGGACACCGCCGCGCCGAACAGGGTGACGATCAGCACCCAGAGCAGCATCGAGCCCTCGTGATTGCCCCAGACCCCGGTCACCTTGTAGAGCATCGGTTTCAGCGAATGGCTGTTGGCGGTCACCAGCGACAGGGAAAAGTCAGAGGTGACAAAGGCATAGGTCAGCGCGCCGAAGGAGAAGGCCACCAGCAGGAACTGCGCGTTGGCGGCGGGTTCGGCGACGGCCATCCAGCCCGGTGCGCGCCGGTGGGCGCCGATCAACGGCACGGTGGCCTGCACGAGGGAGACCGCGAAGGCGAGGATCAGGGTGAAGTGGCCAAGTTCTGCGAGCATGGCCCGCTTATATTCATCTCGGCCGATATGGCCAAAGGCTTTCGGATGCGCGGAGCGATCACATTGTCGCGGCCCCGCCCGCTTGAGACGTCTGGTGGCGGGCGGGGCTGGAAGAGTTCGGTGCCAGTGGCGGCGCCGGAGGTTCGGGCCGGGGCCGAAAGCTGCAAGGCCGGTGGCAGGGAATTGCGGGAAAGATCAGGCCCTTGCCACCTGTCTCCATTCATCGAGCGCCGCGTTCGCGCCGGTTGCCAGGGCGGCTGTTGCCGTCCCGCTGCCCTGCCCCGGTTCCTCGGGCGACCCTTGCGGGGCACTCGGCATCACCGAATCCGTCACAGCGGGCATCCGGGCGATGGAGCTTGCCAGCTCTCGCTGGAACTGCTGCCCCTTCAACTGGTGCCGGGCGCCGAAATAGAAGCTGACGATGGCCCCCATCAGCCACCAGAGGGCCTCGGGCACCAGGGCGAGGCCCTGCATCCGCCCGGCAAACCAGGCCGGGTCGGTCATCGCGGCAACAAAGAGCCCGATCGTGCCAAGCGCCATCATCGGGCGGGGCAGCCGGTTCACCCCGTCGACCAGCGCGTCGAACCAGCTGCGCCGGCCGGTGAACTCTGCCCCGAACTGGGCCAGGGCCGCCGTCGCCCTGTCATGGTCGCGCTGCGCCCCGGCCTCGGCATTCTCGCGGAAGACCCCGGCGGTGTCGCGGATCAGGTTGCCGCCGCCAAAGACCATCGAAAGCACCTTCTCGATCAGCCCCATGCCGCCACCCTCGCCCGGAATTCGGTGTCGCTGAGGTGATAGCGCGGGGCGATGAACTCCTCTGCCCTGCGGATCCAGCCGCCTTTGCCGCCGGCCCGGGTGAGCGCGTATTTGCGCGATGCCGGGCGGCGGTCGGCGAGACCGAAATAGTAGTTCCGTCGCGCAATCCCGTAGGCATCCGCCAGGTGGTCCGGCGCGGCCTCTGCCGCTTCGCGCGCCGCGCGGATGGTCTGGGGACCGATCGCGCCGTCGACATCGACCGTCCAGCCCATGCGCCCAAGCAGGGACTGCAGGATCTTCACCGCATTGGCCCCGGCGTTGACATACATGTCGAACACCGTCGGCCAGAGCAGTTCGGGCAGTTCGGCAATCCGGGGCCGTTCGAAATAGTCCCGCAGGAAGATCGCCACCGCCTGCTCGCGCGTCAGCCGCTTCACATCGGCGATGCCCACCACGCCGTCGCCATCCACGTCCATCCCCAGCCGCCGCAGGGTGTGGATCGTCACGCCGTGGTTGGTTGCCCCGCCGGGATCGTCGGGATCGTTCACATAGCCGCCCTCGCGGGCGACGATGGCCTCTGCAATCTGTTGTACCTCTTGCGCCATTTCATCCTCCAAGGATCATGGCACAAGCGTCTCAACAGGCGGTTAATGTCAGCTTCCTTCGCCGTCCGGCTGGTAGACGCCCTGTTCCTTCAGCGCGTCGATCACCTCTTTCGGCATGTAGCTTTCATCGTGTTTCGCAAGGATTTCAGTGGCTTCGAAAACGCCGTTGATGTAGCGCCCGGTGCCGACCATGCCCTGATCCTCGCCAAAGAGATCGGGCAGCACGCCACGAAATGTCACCGGCACCGCGCCGCCGCCATCGGTGACGCGAAAGCGCACCGTCTCGCCCTGGCCGCGCTGGAGCGACCCCTGCTCGACCAGCCCGCCAATGCGGAAGGTTTCGTTTGGCGAGGGCGGTTCCGCCAGCACCTGACTGGGCGAGCGGAAGAAATTGATCCCGTCCTGAAAGGCATAGCCGATCAGCCCGACGGCCAACGCCAGAGAGACAAAGGCCAGGGCGATGATCTGGATGCGGCGCTTTTTCTTCAGCCCTCTCATAGGATCCTCACGGGAAAAGCGGGGCCATCATCAGCCCCTCGGTTTCATCGAGGCCCAGCATCAGGTTGGCGTTCTGGATCGCCTGGCCCGAAGAGCCCTTGGTCAGGTTGTCGAGCACGCAGACCAGGATGGCCCGACCGTCGATACGCTCGCCGGTCACGCCGATATGCACGAAGTTCGAGCCGCGGACATGGTGTGTCGAGGGGGGCTCGCCAAACGGAAGAACGCAGACGAAGGGTTCATCCGCATAGGCCTTTTCCATCGTGGAATGAATGGCTTGCGCGTCGCCCTTCAGGTAACAGGTGGACAGGATACCGCGGTTTGCCGGCAAGAGATGCGGAGTGAACTGCACCCGCACCGGCCGGCCTGCAAGCGCCGAGAACTCCTGGTCGAATTCGCCGAGGTGACGGTGTTTCCCGCCCACGGCATAGGCGTGATAGCCCTCGGACAGCTCGGCAAACAGCGTATCCTGCCGCAGCCCGCGCCCGGTGCCGGAGACCGCGCATTTCATGTCGAGGATGATCTCGTCGAGGTCGATCACCCCGGCGGCGATCAGCGGGCGCAGGGCGAACTGCCCGGTGGCCGCATTGCACCCCGTCCCCGCCACCAGCCGGGCGGTGCGGATCCGGTCGCGGTAGAATTCGGTCAGGCCATAGACCGCCTCGCCCTGCATTTCGACGGCGGCATGGTCGTTGCCGTACCAGGTGCGATAGGCCTCGGGGTCCTGCAGCCGGAAATCGGCCGAAAGGTCGACGATCTTCAACTCTTTCGGCAGGGCCTTGATGACCTGCTGCGAGGTCTTGTGCGGCAGGGCGCAGAAAGCCAGGTCGATGGCGGAGAAATCGACCTCGTCCACCGTCACGAGGTCAGGCAGATCGAGATGGCGCAGGAAAGGAAACACCTGCGCCATGGACTGGCCGGCGCTGGAATTGGCGGCAAGGGCGGCGATCTCCATCCCGGGATGGGTGGCGATCAGCCGGATCAGTTCGGCGCCGGTGTAACCGGACGCGCCGATGATTGCGATTTTCTTGGCCATGACTGGGCCTCCTCAGCAGGGCCTTCGACAGGCCCCGGCGCATCTGCGCTCTAGATAGGGAACCGGACCGCGCGGGTCCAATGAGATGGATCAAATGCCGCGGGTCACGCGGGCAGGAATTTGACCTGTCGTCGGAGGAACTGCGTCGCCCGGTCGGACACGCGGGCAGTGTCGCCGGTGGTCAGGAACATCGACTCGGTGCCCGGGCCGACCATCTCGGGGCGGCGCTTGAGGTAATCGGCCAGCGAGGCGGCGACCAGGCTCGCCTGGGAATAGACCGCGACCTGCGGCCCCAGAGCGGCCTGAAACACCTCTTCGAGCATCGGATAATGGGTGCAGCCCAGGATCGCGGCCTCGGGCTTGGGCATCTTGCGTTTCAGCGCGTCGACATGGCTGCGCACCAGGGCCTCGGCCAGGATGGTGTCGCCTTCCTCGATCGCGTCGACCACACCGCCGCAGGCCTGCGCCTCGACGTCCACGCCGATGGCGCGGAACGCCAGTTCGCGCTGAAAGGCCCGGCTGGCCACCGTCGCGGGGGTGGCAAAGAGCGCCACATGTTTTACCGCAACCTCGCGCGGGGGAGAGTTGTCGCCCCACTGCCGTTCGGTCAGCGCCTCGATCAGCGGGACAAAGACGCCCAGCACCCGCTTGTCGGTCGGCACCCAGCTTTCCTGCATCCGGCGCAGGGCCGCGGCCGAGGCGGTGTTGCAGGCCAGGATCACCAGGTCGCAGCCGGCCTCGAACAGGCGCTGGCAGGCGGCGGTGGTCAGGGCATAGATGTCATCGGCATCGCGCACCCCGTAGGGCGCATTGGCATTGTCGCCGAGATAGACAAAGGGCACATCCGGCAGGCGCTTTGACACGGCGTCCAGCACCGTCAGGCCGCCAAGGCCGCTGTCAAAGATCCCGACTGCCATCCGCCTGCCCTCCGGGGGCCGTCAATGCGCGGCCCCGCGATGCTTTTCCTCGAACTCGAAGCCGTAGTCATAGGATTTCAGCGGCTCCGGAGACAGCTCATACGTCGCTTTGCGCAGGAAATCCATCAATGCTTTCGGCTCGCGTGAACGGGCCTGCAATTCGGCCTGCGCAACGGGCTCTCCGATCACCGCGCGCACGGGCGTGCCGATGCGCGAGCGGAATTCCTTGAGCAGCAGACCAAGGCGCAGGGTGTAATGCACATGGCTGGCCAGCTGGAACAGGCGCGAGTTCCGGCCCTCGAAAAAGACCGGCACCACGGTGGCCCCGGATTTTGCGATCATCCGGGCGGTGAAGGACCGCCATCCCGGGTCCATCGGGGTCGAGAACGGGCGCGCGGCGGTCGAGACGGTGCCCCCCGGAAAGACGCCGATCGCCCCGCCCTGCGCCAGATAGTCGAGCGCGGTCTTGCGGGTTTCGAGGTTGGTCTGCAGCGCCTCTTTCGTGTCGTCGAAATTGATCGGCAGGATCAGGCGGTTCAGGTCTTCGGACTTGCGGAAGACATGGTTGGCGAGGATGCGGAAATCGCCCCGCGCCTCCTGCAGGATATGGCCCATCATCAGCCCGTCGAGGATGCCGTAGGGGTGGTTGGCGATCACCACCAGCGGCCCCTCGCGCGGGATGTTGTCGAGCCCCCCGCCCAGGGTTTCCAGCCGCAGCCCGTAGCGTTCCATGATCACCGACCAGAAATCGCGGCCCGCGGCGACCTCGTCCTGGTAGCCGTCCGCCCGGCGGATCAGCGAGGGCCGCCCGGTGACATTCTCCAGCGTGCGGATCACCGCACGCGAGAACTTGGTGGCACCCGAGTGCGAATAGCTCAGCTCTCGGGCGATCTGGCGGGGCGTGGGTTGGATCGTGGCTTGCATGGGTCCGGTGCGCGGCATGGTGTACCGCGTAGATAGTGGTGTCGGGGCAGTCTATCCAGTCTTTGTAACGCCCGCATGCCGGGGCCACCCGTCGCAGCGTCCCGGTGGGCCACCCATCGCGACGCCGGGCCAAGACGGCACATGGCAGCGCCGGGCCGGGGCAGAGTCCCGCCGATGCGTCGCCGCCCGGGGGTCTGCCCCCTGCCATCACGGCTGGCGTCCCGGCCTGGTCCCGGCCAGCCCGGCCCTGCCGGACAAGGTCGCGCCGTGAAACCGGCAACCGGGATCGCGCGCCCGGCCCTATTCGGCCGCCGCCTTCACCCCCGGCCCGCCCGCGCGGAAGGTCGCCAGCAGGCTTTCGCGCTGCTTTTCGGCCTTGGCGGCATTGGCCTGCTTGACCGGCCCGAACCCGCGGATCGACAGCGGCAGCTCGGCCAGTGCAATCGCCGTCTCGCGCGTGTCGTCGCTGACATGGGGCAGCACCTCGGCCATGTCGGCCTCGTACTGGGCGATCAGGGCGCGTTCCATCTTGCGCTCCGCCGTCCGCCCGAACGGGTCGAGCTTGGTGCCCCGCAGCATCTTGAAGCGCGCCAGCAGCGACATCGCACCGCCCATCCATTCGCCGAATGTCCGCTTGACCGGGCGGCCGTCCTTGCCCTTCTTTTCGGCAATCGGCGGGGCCAGGTGGTAGGTCATCTTGAAATCGCCGCCGAACTCGGCCCTGGCCTTGGCCCTGGTCTCGCGGTGCAGGCGGCCGACCTCGTATTCGTCCTTGTAGGCCAGCAGCTTGTGATAGCCCTTGGCGACGGCCTCTTTCAGCGCCGGATCCTGCACGCTGTCGACCAGCTTGCGGTAGGTCTTTGCCAGGCCCCGGTTCTGGTACTTCACCAGATGATCGGCGCGGAAGGCGATCTGTTCCTCCAGCGACTTGGGCCTGGCCACGACCTTGGGCCGCAGCAGCTCGGCCGCCTTGTCGGGGTTGAGCGCGGCCCAACGGCCGATCTCGAAGGCGCGCAGGTTCTTTTCGACCGCCGCGCCGTTCAGTTCGACGGCCTTGGCGATGCTCTCATGCGCCAGCGGGATCAGCCCGTTCTGCCAGGCCGCGCCAAAGATCATCATGTTCGAGAAGATCGAGTCGCCCATCGTCACCCGCGCCAGTTCCGAGGCGTCGAACAGCTGCACCTTGTCCTGCAACCGGCCCTGCAGCTGCAGGGCAAGCCGGTCGGCGGGCAGGGTGAATTCGGTGTCGCGGGTGAAATCGCCGGTGATGATCTCGTGGCTGTTGACCACCGCGCCGGTGCGCCCGGTGCGGGTCAGCCCCAGCGTCTTGGCCCCGGCGCTGACCACCAGGTCGCCGCCGATCAGCGCGTCGGCCTCGCCGGTGGCGACGCGGATCGCGGTGATATCCTCGGGCGCTTCGGCCAGGCGGACGTGGATATGCACCGCGCCGCCCTTCTGCGCCAGACCGGCCATTTCCATCATGCCCGCGCCCTTGCCGTCGACCTGAGCGGCCTGGGCCAGAACGGCGCCGATGGTGACCACGCCGGTGCCGCCGACGCCGGTGATGACCACATTCCACGTCCCGTCGATGACGGGCAGTTGCGGCGCCGGCAGATGCGGCAGGTCAAGGTCGGCGGTTTCCACCGTATCCTTGCGGATCTCGGCCCCCTCCAGCGTCACGAAAGAGGGGCAGAAGCCCTTGAGACAGCTGAAATCCTTGTTGCACGAGGACTGGTCGATGGCCCGCTTGCGGCCCAGCTCGGTTTCCACCGGAACGATCGAGACGCAGTTCGACTGCACCCCGCAATCGCCGCAGCCCTCGCAGACATCGGTGTTGATGAAAACGCGCTTGTCCGGATCGGGGAACTTGCCCCGCTTGCGGCGGCGGCGTTTCTCGGCGGCGCAGGTCTGGATATAGAGGATGACCGACACCCCCTCGACCTCGCGCATCTGCTTCTGGACATCGTCCATCTCGGCCCGCTCGTGCCATTCCAGGCCCTTGGGGAAACCGTCGCGGACGGGCTCTTCCTTTGCGTCATAGACCACGGCGATCTTCTTGACGCCCATGGCCTTGACCTCGGCGGCGATGCGCTCGGGGCTCAGGTCGCCCTCGTTCGGCTGGCCGCCGGTCATGGCCACGGCGTCGTTGTAGAGGATCTTGTAGGTGATGTTCGTTCCCGCAGCCATCGCGGCGCGGATCGCCTGGATGCCCGAGTGGTTGTAGGTGCCGTCGCCCAGGTTCTGGAACACGTGCTTCGTGTTGGAGAACGGCGCCTCGCCGATCCAGTTCGCGCCCTCTCCGCCCATATGGGTGAAGCCCAGGGTCGAGCGGTCCATCCACTGCACCATGTAGTGACAGCCGATCCCGGCATAGGCGCGGCTGCCCTCGGGCACCTTGGTCGAGGTGTTGTGCGGGCAGCCCGAGCAGAAATAGGGCAGCCGGGCCGCGATCTCCTGCACGTTGTCGTTGCGCTTGATCTCGGACAGGGCGGCCATCCCGGCCTTCACCCCGTCGGTGCCGCGCCCTTCCTCGATCAGGATGCCGCCTAGTTTCTCGGCGATCCAGACCGGGTCCAGCGCGCCACGGGTCGGGAACAGCTCTTCGCCATGCATCGAGCCCGCGCCACCGCCCTTGTGCCAGCCATAGACCCGGCGGCCCCGGCGGTCGTTGAAGATCGCCTCCTTGATCTGCACCTCGATCAGCTTGCGCTTTTCCTCGACCACCACGATCAGGTCCAGATCCTCGGCCCAGTCGTGAAAGCCCTGCATGTCGAGCGGAAAGACCTGCCCGACCTTGTAGGTGGTGATGCCCAGACGCTCGGCCTCGGCCGCGTCGATGCCCAGCAGGGACAGGGCATGCATCAGGTCCAGCCAGTTCTTGCCGGCGCTCACCAGCCCGATCTTGGCCCCCGGCTTGCCCCAGACCCGCTTGTCCATGCCGTTGACGCGGGAAAACGCCTCGGCCGCGAAACGCTTGTGGTCGATCATCCGCGCTTCCTGCGCATGCGGCGTGTCGCCCAGGCGGATGTTCAGCCCGCCCTCGGGCATGTCGTAATCGGGCAAGAGCAGCTTCAGCCGGTTCGGGTCGCCGTCGATCACCGCTGTCGCCTCGACCGTGTCCTTCATCGTCTTCAGCCCGACCCACAGGCCCGAGAATCGCGACAGCGCCCAGCCGTAGATGCCGTAGTCGATGATTTCCTGCACGCCCGCGGGGCTGACGATCGGCATATAGGCATCGACCAGCGCCCATTCCGACTGATGCAGCACGGTCGAGCTTTCGCCGGTGTGGTCGTCGCCCATGGCCACCAGCACGCCGCCATGCTGCGAGGTGCCCGCCATATTGGCATGCCGGAACACGTCGCCGGACCGGTCGACCCCCGGCCCCTTGCCGTACCAGAGGCCGAAGACCCCGTCGAATTTCCCATCGCCCCGCAGCTCGGCCTGCTGCGCACCCCATAGGGCGGTGGCGGCGAGATCCTCGTTCAGCCCTTCCTGGAAGGTGATGTCGGCCTCGGCCAGCACCTTGGCCGCGCGATTCATCTGCATGTCCACGGCGCCAAGCGGAGATCCGCGATACCCGGTGACGTAACCGGCGGTATTCAGCCCGGCCTGCCGGTCGCGGTCCTTCTGGGTCAGCATCAGGCGAACCAGCGCCTGCGTGCCGTTGAGCAATACTGGAGATTTCTTCAGATCGAAGCGATCGTTCAGGCTGATCTCGGGATGGGACATAGGGTTCCTCCTCCTTTGATGGCATCGTGCCTATATGTAAGGCAAGGATAGGTCAAAAATATTGACCTAGAAAGCATTTTTTGTGCACCCCCCTACCCGCTTGCTCCGTGTATGGTTACTAGGCAAGACGATTTCACAAGACGCCTCGGGAAAGTCCGAATCTTATGAGTATGGACTGGGACAAGCTCAGAATCTTTCACGCGGTGGCCGATGCCGGCAGCCTGACCCATGCCGGGGATGTGCTGCACCTGTCGCAATCCGCCGTATCGCGCCAGATTCGCGCGCTGGAGGAATCGCTGAACGCGACCCTCTTCCATCGCCATGCGCGGGGACTGATTCTGACCGAGCAGGGCGAACTGCTGTTCGACGCGACCCGTGCGATGGCCAAACGGCTGGACACGGCAACCGCGCGCATCAAGGACAGCGAGGAAGAGGTTTTCGGCGAGCTGCGGGTGACCACCACCACCGGCTTCGGCTCTCTGTGGCTGGCGCCGCGCCTGCCCGCGCTCTACGAGAAATATCCCGACCTCAAGATCGACCTGATGCTTGAGGAACGGGTGCTCGACCTGCCCATGCGCGAGGCCGACGTCGCCATCCGCATGAAGGAGCCGAGCCAGGCCGACCTGATCCGCAAGCGGCTGATGTCGGTCCGCATGCGCTGCTACGCCAGCCCGGACTACCTGCGCCAGCATGGCCGCCCGGTCGAGGTGGAAGACATCAGCAAGCACCGGCTGATCTGCCAGAACCCCAGTTCGGCCCAGGTCGCGGCCGGGGCCAGCCTGGTGCAGATGCTGCTCAGCTACGACGTGCCGTCGCTGCTGACGGTGAACAACTACTTCGGCGTACTGCAGGCCGTGCTGTCCAACCTGGGTATCGGCGTGTTGCCGGATTACCTGATCGAGAACTTCCCCGATCTCGAGCGTGTCCTGCCCGAGGTCGAGTCCAACGAGGTGCCCGTCTTCCTCGCCTTCCCCGAGGAACTGCGCCATTCCAAGCGCATCGCCGCCTTCCGCGATTTCATCCAGGACGAGGTCATCGCCCACCGGAAAAAGATTCGCGAAAGGGTTGAGGACTGAGGTTTGCAGGCAACGCATAACGGCCATGCTGCCGATGCGGCAAAATGGAACTTGATCGATTCATTTCCGATGCTTACTTGGGCTTATGACGATGATCGCTGCCCAATGGCACATCATCTTCATACCTCCCTGTTGGACTTGGCCGGGCTTCGTGCTCGGCCTTTTTTTTGGCCCCGGCGTATCCAGGCGCACAGGGTTCCGGAAAATCCCCTAGTTTCAATGTCTTGAGATTCCCAGCTCTGCGCGACCTACGGGTTATTGCGTAGAAATCCGCGCGCGCGGCGCGGCGCGGAACACTGGCGCCAAGGTTCGACAGGGTGATTCCGAGGGGGCTCGCCTACCTCCGGTCGCAGTGACTCGCGCGAATCAACCTATGCGCGACCCGAAAATATGTATACGAACGGATACAATCACGGCTGCCGAATGCCCGCAGGCGGGCCGCTGGCCGCATACCGGCATACCGCAGTTTCGAAACAGTCCGCATGGATCGCCCGCCCGCTTGCGCGTGACTAATGATCGCGCGCGCGGGCGCTTTACGGGCCGGCAGGCCAAGCGGACCAGTCATGGCCCACCGTTCCGGGTGACAATCTAGTGATGCGCAAATCCGCCCGCTGCGAGGAACCGATCCGCGCCTGGCGCATTGTCCATCCAGACGTCGCAACGCCGACGAACGAAACGAAAGGACGAAAAGATGACCAACTTCAAAACATTGCTCGCATCGGTTTCCGCAGCAGCCATCCTCGCCACCCCGCTTGCGGCCCAGGTGGCCCAGGACGGCAACCAGCGTGTCGGCACCGCCCAGGAAGAGACGATGCAGATGGACCAGGACACGGTCAATCGCGTCGAGTCGACCGAAGTCGCCCCCGACACCGCACCGCTGACCGGCAACGAGCGCGTCGGCGTCGCCCAGGAGATGGACGACCAGACCCCGGCCACGGACAGCCCGATGACCATCGGCACCGCCGAGTCGCTGAAGGCCGAGATCGCCGACTCGACGCTGAATCCGGCCAATGCCTATGTGGGCAACTGGGTGAAAAGTTCGGATGGCGCCGAGCTGGGCCAGATCACCGGCGTCTATGAAAACCCCAACGGCACCCAGACCGCCGTGGTGGCCCTGGATGACACGCTGGGCCTCGACACCGACGAGTTCCTGGTCAACATGAGCGCCCAGGCCAGCGTCGACGACAGCATCACGCTGGCGCAGACCAAGCTCCAATTCATGAACGAGGTCGCCGAGATCGTGGGCACGACCCCGGTTGCAGAAAAGATGTAATCGCACAGCGATCCATTCGACCGGGGGGTCGGAGCGCAAGCTCCGGCCCCTTTTCCGTGTGATCGGGGTGCCCGGGCCTTGCACTCCCCTCTTCCTTATCCATGGTCAACATCGTAAAGGGGGCCCATATCCGCATCGGGGGACAGGACATGCAGGAACCGGAGATCACTTCGGAGCTGATCGACGCACACGGGATCAAACCCGACGAATATGCCGAAATTCTGCGCATCCTGAACCGCGAGCCGACCTTTACCGAACTCGGCATCTTTTCGGCCATGTGGAACGAGCATTGTTCCTACAAATCGTCCAAGAAATGGCTGCGCACCCTGCCCACCACCGGGCCCCAGGTGATCTGCGGCCCCGGCGAGAATGCGGGCGTGGTCGACATCGGCGACGGTCAGGCCGTGGTCTTCAAGATGGAAAGCCACAACCACCCCTCGTATATCGAACCCTACCAGGGGGCCGCGACCGGCGTGGGCGGCATCCTGCGCGATGTCTTCACCATGGGCGCGCGGCCGATTGCGGCGATGAACTCCCTCAGCTTCGGCAGCCCGGACCACTGGAAGACCCGCCAGCTGGTCAATGGCGTGGTCGAGGGCGTGGGCGGCTATGGCAACTGCTTCGGCGTGCCGACCGCCGGGGGCGAGGTCCGCTTCGATCCCGCCTATAACGGCAACTGTCTGGTCAACGCCTTTGCCGCGGGCCTGGCCGATGCCGACAAGATTTTCTACTCTGCCGCATCCGGCGTGGGCATGCCGGTGGTCTATCTCGGCGCCAAGACGGGCCGCGACGGCGTCGGCGGGGCGACCATGGCCTCGGCCGAATTCGACGAGACCATCGAGGAAAAGCGCCCCACCGTGCAGGTCGGCGATCCCTTTACCGAAAAGCGCCTGATGGAGGCCTGCCTGGAGCTGATGCAGACCGGGGCCGTGATCTCGATCCAGGACATGGGGGCCGCGGGCCTGACCTGTTCCGCGGTCGAGATGGGCGACAAGGGCGAGCTGGGGATCCGGCTGGACCTCGACTCGGTGCCCTGTCGCGAACCGGGCATGACCGCCTACGAGATGATGCTGTCGGAAAGCCAGGAGCGCATGCTCATGGTCCTGCGCCCCGAGAAGGAGGCCGAGGCGCGCGCGGTCTTCGACAAATGGGACCTCGATTTCGCCATCGTGGGCGAGACGATTGCCGAGGATCGCTTCCTGATCATGCTGAACGGCGAGATCAAGGCCGACCTGCCCCTGCGCGCCCTATCGGGCAACGCACCGGAATACGACCGCCCGTGGGAGCCGACGCCCCCCGCCGAACCGCTGGCCGACGTGCCGGGGATCGACCCGATCGACGGGCTGAAGGCGCTGATCGGCTGTCCCAACTACGCGGCCAAACAGTGGGTCTATGAGCAATACGACACCATGGTGATGGGCGACAGCGCCCGCACGCCGGGCGCCGGTGCCGGGATCATCCGGGTGCACGGGACCAAGAAGGCGCTGGCCTTCACCAGCGACGTGACCCCGCGTTACGTCAAGGCGAACCCGGTCGAGGGCGGCAAGCAGGCGGTGGCCGAGGCCTATCGCAACCTGACCGCCGTGGGCGCGCTGCCGCTGGCCACGACCGACAACATGAACTTCGGCAACCCCGAGAAGCCCGCGATCATGGGCCAGTTCGTCGGCGCGATCCAGGGCATCGGCGAGGCGGTGACCGCGCTCGACATGCCCATCGTCTCGGGCAACGTGTCGCTTTACAACGAAACCGACGGCCAGGCGATCCTGCCGACGCCGACCATCGCCGCCGTGGGCCTGATCGCCGATCTGGCCAATGCGATCACCGGCATCGCGCGCGAGGGCCATGTCGCCCTGATCGTCGGCGAGACCCAGGGCCACCTGGGCCAGTCGGCCCTGCTGGCCGAGGTGTTCAACCGGGTCGAAGGCGACGCCCCCCCGGTCGACCTGGCCGCCGAGAAGCGCAACGGCGACTTCATCCGCGACAACCACGCCTGGATCCGGGCCTGCACCGATCTGTCGGACGGCGGGCTGGCGCTGGCGGCCTTCGAGATGGCCGAGGCCGCGGGCTGCGGTGTGCATATCGACAGCGACGAGACGCCCTTCCTCTTCGGCGAGGACCAGGGCCGCTACCTGATCGCCTGCAGCTTCGACGCCGCCGAGGCGCTGATGATCCAGGCCGCCAAGGCGGGTGTGCCGATCCAGACGGCGGGACGCTTCACCGGTTCGGAGCTGCGGTTCGGCAAGGTCTCGGCGCCGATGGACGAACTTTCGGCGATCTACCGCGGCACCTTCGGGGCGCTCTTCGGCTGAAGGCCCTGCCCCCCGCGCCCTTGCCCCGCCGTGACGCTGGGCGATATCGGCGGGGGGATGCCCTGCCGATCCATGCGCGCCGGTTGATGGGGCGGATGCCTCCGGCGGGATTATTTCCGACGAGATGAAGCCGGGGATGCGCGCCCCCGGACCCTCAACACCTTGCGCCGCTGCCATGCGGCATCTAAATTCATACACAGCACTTCCCGGAGGCCAGACATGCCCATGACCGCCCACGACATCGAGGATCTGATCCGCTCGGAATTTCCCCAGGCCGCGATCACGGTCGAGGGGGACGATGGCCAGCATTTCTCGGCCCTGGTGGTGGACGAGAGTTTCCGGGGCAAGAACCGGGTGCAGCAGCAGCGGGCCGTCTATGCCGCACTGAAGGGCAAGATGGACGGGCCGAACGGCGAGCTGCACGCGCTGGCCCTGACGACCCGGGCGCCCGCCTGAGACCGGGACCAAGGACACACCTCTCTGCGTGCGCTGCGCGGGGGAACACTGGAGACACGAAATGACCGACGTGAAGACTTCCATCGACGAGATGGTGAAATCCAACGACGTGGTACTGTTCATGAAGGGCACCAAGTCGATGCCGCAATGCGGCTTTTCCAGCCGCGTCGCCGGCGTCCTGAACTACATGGGCGTGGAATTCACCGATGTGAACGTGCTGGCCGACCAGGACATCCGCCAGGGCATCAAGGACTATTCCGACTGGCCGACCATCCCGCAGCTCTATGTGAAGGGCGAATTCGTGGGCGGCTGCGACATCATCACCGAGATGACCCTGTCGGGCGAGTTGGACCAGCTGTTCGAAGCCAATGCCGTGGCATTCGACAAGGACGCCGCCGAGAAGATCCGCGCGGCCAACGGCTGATCCCGCGACATGCAGGACGGGGGCCGCGCCGCGGCCCCCTGCCCGGCGTTCAGTCGCCGGTTTCCTCGCAGAAGGCGTAGAGCGTGACCTCTTCGCCAAGCCTGGCGTCGAACCAGGCCAGCGTGGCCTCGTCGCCCTTGTTCCACCAGACATAGCCCTCGGCATCCCCGTCCCGCGCATAGCGCGCGCCGGAGCCCGAGACGGCGCGGGGCAGCACGACCATGCGCCCCTCGGCCAGCAGAACGGCGGTGGAGGCCTCGCCCTCGATATAGACAACCGGGATTTCTACACCGCGCTCGCAGACATAGGTCACCTCGATCACGTCCTGGGCGGCAAGCGGCGTGGCCGCCAGCAGCGCCGTGGCGGCGGCGGCAGGGGCGCGGATCAAGACCCGGCGGCCTTTTCCTCGACCGTGTCGGCCAGGGCTTCGGCCCGGGCCGCCAGTTCGGCGAGGGTTTCGGTGACATGGGCGGGGATGACCGGCACCTCGACCTTTTCCGGATCCGGCGCGGGGCGCGATTGCAGCGCCTCGAGTTCGGCACGCAGGCGGCCGGCCTCGGCCTCGGCATCGCGCAGCTTGTCCTCGACCCCGGCGGTGCGGTCGGCCAGCATCAGCCCGGCCATCAGCAGCATGCGCGCATCGGGGATACGGCCGACCTGCTGGATCAGGGCCCCGGCCTCGGTGTCCAGCATGGCGGCGGCGGCGATCAGGTAATCCTCTTCGCCGGCGGCGCAGGCGACCTCGAAGGAGCGCCCGCCGATGGTGATCTCGACTTCGGGCATCAGCTGTCCTCCTTGTCGGGCGCCGTGGTTCCGGCGGCCCCGGGCATCGCCGGATCGGCTGCGGGCGCGTCCATATCGGCGTCTTCTGGGTCGGGCGTTTCGATCTCTGGCGCCTGCGGCCCGGGCGCGTCCGGTTCGGCGACAGGCGGCATCAGCGGCGACAGCGCCGCCAGAATGGCGGCGGCCTCGCTGCGGTCGGCCTCGGCCCCGGCGCGCAGCGCGGCGAGTTCGGCGGCCATGCCCGCGTCGATCAGCGTGGCATCGGCCAGCCCCGCCGCATTCGCTTCGCGCAGGGCGCTGTTGTTCTCGCGCAGGCGGGCGTTGGACAGGCGCAGGCTCTGCAGGTCGGCGTCCAGGGCCGCCATGGCACGGCGCAGATCCTCGACCGTCTTGCGGTGATCGGCCCCGGCCTCTTCCTGCCGGGCGCGCAGATCCTTGACCCGCTCCTCCAGCTGGGCGCTGGCGAGGCGTTCCTCCTCCAGAGCGCGGGTCAGCTCGGCCATCTCGGGCAGGTCGGCGGCGGGCGCCGCGCCGTCCGGATCGGCGGGCGGCGCCTCGGCGTCTTCCGGCTCGACCGGCACGGCCCCGGCGTCCGGCATCGGAGACGGCGCCGGACGGTCCAGCGCCTCGACTCCGCGCCCGATACGCTCCATCGCGGCCGTGATCCTGCGTTGCAAATCGTCGAGCGTGCTCTCGCTCTCACTCATCCCTCGAACCCCTCTTGTCCGGCGGACCCCGGTCATGGCGAATCGCCGGGCCCTGCCGCTTTTCGCCAAGTCTAGCGAAAGGCGGGGGGTTTCCCAATCTTTCCGGACCGATACGGCACGCGCTTCACGCTGGGGGAACTGCGTCTTGATATTCCGCCCCCGGCTGGTACAGAGCTATGCAACGCCGCTGCCGAAAACAGTTACTGACAGGAAAAGCCGATGGATATCGCCGCCCTGCGCACCGCGCATCCCGAACACTGGAATATGGCCGCCGCCATCCGCGCCCTGACGCTCGATGCTGTCGCTGCCGCGAATTCCGGCCATTCCGGCATGCCGATGGGCATGGCCGACGTCGCCACCGTGCTGTTCACCAAGCACCTGAAATTCGACGCCTCCGCCCCGACCTGGGCCGACCGCGACCGGTTCATCCTGTCGGCGGGCCACGGGTCGATGCTGCTTTATTCCCTGCTGCACCTCACCGGCTACGAGGAATTCCCGATCGAGGAGCTGCGCAACTTCCGCCAGCTGGGCGCACGCACCGCCGGCCACCCCGAGAACTTCCTGGCCCACGGGATCGAGACCACGACCGGCCCGCTGGGCCAGGGCATCGCGAATTCTGTCGGCTTTGCCATGGCCGAGGAAATGCTGCGCGCCCGCTTCGGCAAGAAATTCGTCGACCACCACACCTATTGCATCGCCGGCGACGGCTGCCTGATGGAAGGCGTCAGCCATGAGGCCATCGCGCTGGCAGGCCGCCAGCAGCTTGGCCGGCTGATCGTCTTCTGGGACAACAACGGCATCACCATCGACGGCAAGGTCGACCTGTCCGACCGCACCGATCAGGTCGCGCGGTTCAAGGCGTCGGGCTGGCATGTGCAGGAGATCGACGGCCACGACCCCGATGCGATCGACGCCGCCATCACCGCCGCGAAGAAGAGCGACCTGCCCTCGATGATCGCCTGCAAGACGCATATCGCGCTTGGCTCCTCGGCGCAGGACACCTCGAAGGGGCACGGCGCGCTGACCGATGCGACCCTGATCGCCGATGCCAAGTCGGCCTATGGCTGGACCGCCCCCGCCTTTGAAATCCCCGACGACGTCAAGTCGGCCTGGGAAGAGGCCGGCCGTCGCGGAACCGAGGCGCGTTTCGCCTGGGAGGTCGCCTTTGCCGCCGCGTCGGACCGCAAGCAGGCCGAGTTCAACCGCGTGATGAGCGGCGAGGTGCCGACCAAGCTGGCCGCCGTGATCCGCGCGCTGAAGAAGCAGATGGCCGAGGCCCAGCCCAAGGTCGCGACGCGCAAGAGCTCGGAAATGGTGCTGGAGGTGGTGAACCCCGTGCTGCCCGAAACCGTCGGCGGCTCGGCCGACCTGACGGGATCGAACAACACCAAGACCGGCGATCTGGGCGTCTTCGATATCGACAACCGCGAAGGGCGGTTCGTGCATTACGGCATCCGCGAACATGGCATGGCCGCCGCGATGAACGGCATGGCGCTGCACGGCGGGATCCGGCCCTATTCCGGGACCTTCATGTGCTTCACCGATTACGCCCGCCCGGCGATGCGCCTTTCGGCGCTGATGCAGGTGCCGGTGGTCTATGTGATGACCCATGACAGCATCGGCCTGGGCGAGGACGGCCCGACGCACCAGCCGGTGGAACATCTGGCGATCAGCCGCGCGACGCCGAACACCCTGGTGTTCCGCCCCGCCGACACGGTGGAAACCGCCGAGGCCTGGGAAATCGCCCTGACCCAGACCGGCACGCCCTCTGTCCTGTCGCTTACGCGCCAGAACGTGGCCACCCTGCGCACCGCCTACAAGGCCAAGAACATGACCGCCCAGGGCGCCTATGTGCTGGCCGATGCCGAGGCCAAGCGCCAGGCGATCCTGATGGCCACCGGGTCCGAGGTGGAAATCGCCATGAAGGCGCGCGACCTGCTGGAGGCCGAGGGCATCGGCACCCGCGTCGTCTCGATGCCCTGCATGGAGCTGTTCGAGATGCAGGACGAGGCGCTGCGCAAGCGCGTCCTGCCCGCCGGTTCCGTCCGCGTGGCGGTGGAGGCCGGTGTGCGCATGGGCTGGGACCGCTGGTTGCTGGGCGAGCGCGGGCGCGAGGCCAAGGCCGGGTTTGTCGGCATGGACAGCTTTGGCGCCTCTGCCCCGGCCGAAGTGCTCTACGAGAAATTCGGCATCACCGCCGAGGCGGTGGCCGAGAAGGTCAAGTCGCTGCTCTGATCCCGCGGGATTGGACGGGACACAGGGGGGGGGGCGGGCCGCGGGTCCGCCCCTTTGCGTTTCACCGCCTGAGCGCGAACCGCCCGGCCCCGTGGGCCGCCAGCACCAGACAGCCGCCCGCGATGGCCCAGTTCTTGACGAAGATCGTCATCTGCCACGGGTCGTCCGGCAGGAAATGGAAATACGACGTGACCGCGCAATAGCCCGCCAGGCTGGCCGCCACCGGGCGCACCGCCACGCCGGTGACCAGTGCCATGCCCGCGCCGAGGTTGTAGAGCATCGCCGGAATCCACAGCCAGACCGGCCAGCCCGCACCGGCCAGCAGGCCCTTCACCGGCTCGGGATCGCCCAGTTTCTGCGCCGCGCCGCCCAGAAACAGCGCCGCGATCAGCAGCCGACCCACCAGTACCGCAAGATCCGCCATGTCCGCCCCCGTTGATTCTTGCCGGGCCCGGCGAAATGCCGCCCCGCCCGGTAATGTTAGCGCGGAACACCTCCGAGGTTAGCGCCAACAGGACACACCAATGTCTAGGTTATCGCTAACACATTGGAATTTCCGGCTTTTTCCTCTTATTTTTGTCACACGACCCGGATATAGCATGCGCGACTGCACACAGGAGACGCCGCACATGACCGTGACCATCGGTATCAACGGATTTGGCCGCATTGGCCGCTGCACCCTCGCCCATATCGCCGAGAGCGCACGAAATGACGTGCAGGTCGTCAAGATCAACGCCACCGGCCCGATCGAAACCAATGCCCACCTGCTGAAATACGACAGCGTGCATGGCCGGTTCGGCGGCACGGTCAAGGTCGAAGGCAACACGATGGACCTGGGCCGCGGCCCGATGGAGGTCTTTTCGACCTACGACCCGCAGGACCTCGACTGGTCCGGCGTCGACGTGGTGCTGGAATGCACCGGCAAGTTCAACGACGGCGAAAAGGCCAAGGTCCACCGCGAGCGCGGCGCCAAATCGGTGCTGATCTCGGCCCCCGCCAAGAATGTGCAGAAGACTATCGTCTACGGCGTGAACCACCGCGCGCTGGAACAGGGCGATTACATGATCTCGAACGGGTCCTGCACCACCAACTGCCTGGCCCCGCTGGCCAAGGTGCTGAACGATGCCATCGGCATCGAGAGCGGCATCATGACCACGATCCACAGCTACACCGGCGACCAGCCCACGCTGGACCGCCGCCATTCCGACCTCTACCGCGCTCGTGCGGCGGCCATGTCGATGATCCCCACCTCCACCGGCGCCGCCAAGGCCCTGGGCGAGGTGCTGCCCGAGCTGAAGGGCAAGCTGGACGGGTCGGCCATCCGCGTGCCCACGCCCAATGTCTCGGCCGTGGACCTGACCTTTGTCGCCGGCAAGGACGTGACCGAAGCCGATGT
This sequence comes from Pseudooceanicola pacificus, assembly GCF_009789075.1. Classification (GTDB taxonomy): domain Bacteria; phylum Pseudomonadota; class Alphaproteobacteria; order Rhodobacterales; family Rhodobacteraceae; genus Pseudooceanicola; species Pseudooceanicola pacificus. Next base: position 118,135 of record NZ_WNXQ01000002.1, on the reverse strand, counting down.
GAACGAGGTCGTACGCGACGCGGTCAACGGCCACATGGGCATGGTGATGGGCTATGACCCGGAACCCAAGGTCTCGGTCGATTTCTGCCATACCGAACAGTCGTCGATCTTTGCCCCCGACCAGACCAAGGTGATCGGCAAGCGCCTGGTCCGGGTTCTGGCATGGTACGACAACGAATGGGGCTTCTCCTGCCGCATGGCCGATGTGGCCGCGGCCATGGGGCGCCTCGTGAACTGATCCCAAGCAACCTTAACACGGTGCAGTCAAGGGCCCGCCGGATACGCCCGGCGGGCCCTTTTCCTATGCACACAGAAGTGTCTCCCCGCCGCGTGACGCGGTCTTTTGCGTGAATGGCGGTCATCTGTCCGGACGCATTTGACTCCTGCCTCCGAAACGTTAGGTTAGCGCTAACAGACACTCCCTATCGTGGAGGCACTCATGACCACTACCCTTGCCATCAACGGATTCGGACGCATCGGGCGCAACGTGCTGCGCGCCATCGTCGAACAGGGCCGCGACGATGTCGAAGTTGTCGCCATCAACGATCTGCAGCCCGTCGCCACCAATGCCCATCTGCTGAAATACGACAGCGTGCATGGCCGCTTCCCGGGCGTGGTCACACATGGCGACAGCAGCATCGACGCCGGGCGCGGGCCGATCCGCGTCACCGCCCTGCGCAACCCGGCAGAGCTGCCGTGGAAGGACGTGGATGTCGTGCTGGAATGCACCGGCATCTTCACCGACCGGGACAAGGCCGCCGTGCATCTGGAAAACGGCGCCTCGCGGGTGCTGGTCTCGGCCCCGTCCAAGGGCGCGGACCGCACGGTGGTCTTCGGCGTGAACGACGCGGCGCTGGAAACCGGGGATCACGTCGTCTCAAACGCCTCCTGCACCACCAACTGCCTGGCGCCGGTCGCCAAGGTGCTGCATGCCGCCGTGGGCATCCGCAAGGGCTTCATGACCACGGTGCATTCCTATACCGGCGACCAGCCCACGCTGGACACCGGGCACAAGGACCTTTACCGCGCCCGCGCCGCCGCGATGTCGATGATCCCCACCTCCACCGGCGCCGCACGCGCCGTGGGCCTGGTGCTGCCGGAGCTCGACGGGCGGCTTGACGGGGTGGCGATCCGGGTGCCCACGCCCAATGTCTCTTGTGTCGACCTGACCTTCGAAGCCGGCCGCGCCACCACGGTGGAGGAGATCAACGCCGCCCTGACAGAAGCCGCCGAGGGCCCGCTCAAGGGCGTTCTGGGCGTGACCTGGGACAAGCTCGTCTCGGTCGATTTCAACCATGACGCCCATTCCTCCACCGCCGCACTGGACCAGACGCGGGTGATGGACGGAACCATGGTGCGGGTTCTGGCCTGGTATGACAACGAATGGGGCTTTTCCAACCGCATGGCCGATGTCGCCGCCGCCATCGGGCGCCGCATCAACTGATCCGCAGCGCCGCCCGGGAACTGAGACCGGGACAGCACTGTGGCATCAGCGCGCGGCCCCGGCCACTTGATCCGGGCGCAACGGTCGGGCATAGCCTTCGACAGCACTCGCGCGGGACGCCGGATGACCAACCAGATCGCCATCGCCATTGGCCTTGTCATCGCCCTTCTTCTGGGCATCGACGCCATGATGTTCGACTGGGCGAACGCCCTGTTTCTCGCCAAGAAATTCGCGGCCCTGATCGACTGGCTGGCCTTCTGGCGCTAGCCCCGGGCCCGAGGGAGCGGAGCGGAACATGTCGCCGATCGTCCTGATCGTTCTGGCCGTTGTCGGCATCACGGCGGTCATCCTGCTGGGGCTGGTGATCTACGCCATCTGGATCCAGTGGAACGTGCAGCGCAGCGTGCCGCCACGCGGCGCCTTTGTGCCGGTGTCGACCGGCAAGCTGCATTACCTGTCCTGCGGCAACGGGCCCGAGATCGTGATGATCCACGGCCTGGGCGGGCAGATGGGCAATTTCGACACCGGCCTGGCCGACAACCTGGCGCGCGATCACCGCGTCACCCTGATTGACCGCCCCGGCATGGGCTATTCCGAACGCCCCGCCAGCACGCCCACCAATATCATGGCCCAGGCCGACCAGATGATGGAGATCATCAAGGCGCTCGGCATCGAACGCCCCCTGATCGTGGGCCATTCGCTGGGTGGCGCCATTGCCCTGGGCATGGCCCTGCGGCACGGGTCCAAGCTGCGCGGCCTGGCCCTGCTGGCGCCGCTGACCATGCCGGTGGAGGAAGCCTCGGAGGCCTTTGCGGGCCTTGCCATCCGCTCCGACATCCTGCGCCGCTTTGTCGGCTGGACCTTCGCGGTGCCGACCATGATCCGCCGCCCCGAACCGGTGGAAGAGCTGATCTTTGGCCCCGACCCCGTGCCGGACACCTACGCCATCCGGGGCGGCGGCCTGCTTGGCCTGCGTCCGCGCCATTTCATCCAGGCCAGCCGCGATTTCGTCAACACCGCCGACGACCTGCCGTCCATGGCCCGCGAATACCCCCGGCTGACCCTGCCTGTGCGCATCCTGTTCGGGCGCGAGGACCGGATCCTCGACCCCGAACATCACGGCGCGGATCTGGTCACGCGGGTGCCCCAGATCGGGCTGGAGCTGATCGACGGCGGGCACATGATCCCCGTCACCCGCCCCGAGACCTGCGCGACCTTCATCCGGCGCGCCAGTCAGGCGATGACCTGACGGCCCGTGGCCGGGGTCAGCCCCTGCCGAGTTTGGCCATCAGGCGCTTGTGGACCTCGGGGGTGACGAAATTCGTCACATCCCCGTCCAGCCGGGCGATTTCCTTGACCAGCTTCGAGGCAATGGCCTGATGCTTGGCCTCGGCCATCAGGAACACCGTTTCGACCGAGCTGTCGAGCACCCGGTTCATGCCGACCATCTGGTATTCGTATTCGAAATCCGCCACCGCGCGCAGGCCGCGCACGATCACGCTGGCGCCCACGTCGCGGGCGCAGTGGATCAGCAGGTTTTCGAACGGATGGGCGATGATCTCGGTCCCGGTCTCTTCGGAGAGCTTGCAGCAGACCGCCTCGATCATCTCGACACGCTCTTCCAGCCCGAACAGGGGCCCCTTGTCACGGTTGATCGCGACACCGATCACCAGGCGGTCGACCAGCGCCGCGCCGCGGCGGATGATGTCGATATGTCCCAGCGTGATGGGGTCGAAGGTGCCGGGGTACAGGCCGATCCGCATTGCAGTCTCCGCGTCGTGAGCTTCGGAGCGCACGCAACAATATTACGCCGGGGAATGCAAGACCGGACGAAAGAGAACCCGTATGTGCCGGATTGCCAAAATCAGCCCCGCGCCAATTCGGTCCCGCGCCCCCGCCCCGGAACCACGGCACAAGGCACGGACAGGCGATGCCCCGCCGGCCCTGCCCCGCGCCGCGGGCTCAATGGCCCATGATCATCCCTTCGAGGGCGGATTTCTCCATCGTCAGCTCGTCGAGCCGCGACTTGACCACGTCGCCGATGGTCACGATCCCCACCAGCCGGCCCTTTTCGGTCACCGGCATGTGGCGGAACCGCCCTTCGGTCATCCGCTGGAGCACGCTATCGGCGGAATCCTCGCGGCTGCAGCAGATCGGGTTGGCGGTCATCATCTGCCGTGCCGTGTCTTTCAGGCAGTCCGGCCCGCGCTGGCCAAGTGCCCGGACGATGTCACGCTCCGACAGGATGCCGATCGGCGTCTCCCGGTCGGAAGACACCACCACGCCGCCGATCCTTTTCTCAGCCAGCAATTTCGCGACCTCGGCAACAGACGCGCCGGGATCGACGGTGATGACGCCGTCGTTGCCCTTGGATTTCAGGATCTGGTGAACCAGCATGATAATAGTGCCTCCCTGGGTGTCCGGTCTCCTCCTCCGGATCCCAAGGGTCACAGATTGTCCGATATTCTGTCAAGCGGCGGTTTTCTTTGGCTGACTTTCCCGCGCCCCGCTGCCCGTGCCCCCTGCCCGCGCCGGGCCGAACCCGCCGGTTGCACAGGGAAGCGCCGCCCGCTGCCGCTTTTTGCGGCGCCTGGCGCGGCCCTCAGAACCTGATCGACATGTGGTCGTTGACCCGGTCGATCACTTCGCGCGTCTGCAGGTCGGCGCGATAGACCTCGCGCCCGGTGCGAAAATAGGTCCAGCCGTCGCGCGGCGCCGGCAGGCCGTGGCGTTCCCGGTTGAGCAGGATCATCACATCGTCCGGCAGGACATCGCCCGGCGCATAGGTCGGCGGCGGCGGCGGCACGGCAGAGGTCGAGAAGAACCGCGTGGACCGCCCGGGGACGATCCGTTCGGGCCGTTCGGGCCGTTCGGGCGCCTGGACGAAACGGGCGGAAATGCCCGCCTCCTCCGTCGCGGGGCCGGTGGGCGCCTGCCCGAATGCGCTGACGCAGCGGGCGGTGGAAATGGTGACGGAACAGGCTGCGTGAACAGCCGGCGCAATGGCCGCACAAGCCAGGGCGCACGCCACAAGCGTGACAGGTTTCATGGATCGGTCTTTCGGCAACAGCCCCCGCAGGATGCCAAAAACATGCCGTCTTGGGAAGGGCCGCGCAGGGCGGCCCCCCGCCGGGCGGGTTACCCGCCGCTCAGCACGGCGGCGGCAAGGCCGATGAGAGCGGTGATTTCGTTGGTTTCGCGGTTCACCTGCACCACGTAATCGTCGGCGCGGTAATAGGTGCCGTAGGGGTCCAGCCCATAGCGGCCCGGGTCGCGCACCAGCACGTAGCGGTCCAGGTCGACGGAGTCGATCCGGTCACCCACGTGATAGGCGAAATCGCCCGCATGGCCCGGCGGCACGCAGGCCGGTGTCTTCTTGGCCAGGCCCGGCGGGCAGAAGCGGCGGTCGTTGTTGTCGACATAGACATAGCGGTCATCGACGTAGACGCGGTCGTCGCGACGGGTGTCGACCACATAGGCGCGCCCGTCCCTGTCATACAGGACATCGTCGCCGTAGAGGTAGTTCAGGTTGCCGATGTCCAGCCCTGTGCCATTGGACAGCATCGCGCCCGCCGCGGCCAGCGCGGTGGCGGTGACCACATCGCCCAGGTCCAGACCGCCGGATTTCGGCGCATCGCGCAGCACGCGCGTCACGGGGTTGGCCTCGCGCAGCACGGTGCGTTCGCGGATCACGGTCCTGGGCTCTTCGCGGCGCACTTCGACCTTGTGGCCCTTGGCCTTGGGGCCGCCCTTGTGCTTGAGCTGCTGTTTCATATGGCCCTTGGCCTTGCCGTGGCCGTGGCCGTTGTCCTTGGCCGTCGCGGCGACGGGCAGAAGCGCCGTGGCGATGATGGCAGCCAGACCGGCGGATTTCGTCAGGACAGTCATGATCGTCTCCTTGCGTGAGGACAGGGCGGCATCCGGGCCGCCCCCTGTTCGTTGCAAGGACAACAGCCGGCGGGCACGCAGGTTCCCGCGCGCCCGCCGGATGGGCGAAAGACCGCCAGAGGCTCAGCCGCGCCCTCGCCCCTCGAACCGGGGCAGCATGGCGCTGAAATCGCGGCCCTTGCCGTCCTCCTCCTCGACGAAGGCGGCATAGAGCGCGGTGGCGGCGGCGCCCAGCGGTGTGTCGGCATCGGCGGCCTCGGCCGCCTGCTGCGACAGGCGCAGATCCTTGAGCATCAGATCGGCGGCAAACCCGGGCTTGTAGCCGTTGTCGGCGGGCGAGGTCGGCCCCACCCCCGGCGCCGGGCAATAGGCGTTCATCGACCAGGAATACCCCGACGAGGTCGAGACCACGTCGAACATCGCCTGCCGGTCCAGCCCAAGCTTGTCGGCCAGGGCAAAGGCCTCGCAGGTCACGATCATGGTCGCGCCAAGGATCATGTTGTTGCAGATCTTCGCCGCCTGTCCGTTGCCCGAGGGGCCGCAATGCACCGCCTTCTGGCCCATGATGTCGAACAGCGGTTTCGCCTTGGCAAAGCCCTCGGCCCCGCCCCCCACCATGAAGGTCAGCGTGCCGCCCTGCGCCCCGCCGATCCCGCCCGAGACCGGCGCATCCAGCGCCATCAGTCCACGATCCGCCGCGTCCGCGGCCACCGCACGGGCGCTGTCCACATCGACGGTCGAGCAATCGAGGAAAACCGCCCCGCCCGCCATGACCGGCACGATCTCGGCGGCGACGGCGCGCAGGATGGCCCCGTTGGGCAGCATGGTGATCACCACCTCGCGCCCGGCGGCGGCCTCGGCCGCGCTTGGCGCCATGCTCACCCCGTCGATGCTGACCGGGGCGGTGTCGAACCCCGTCACCTCATGCCCGGCGGCGGCCAGGTTTGCGGCCATCGGCCCGCCCATGTTGCCCAGACCTATGAACCCGATCTTCATGGCTTGTCCTCCCTTTCGAATGTCAGTTCCGCCGCGCCCAGCGGGGCCAGCATGGCCGCGACATCCGCCGCGGTGAGGCTGGCGATATCGTGTTTCCACCGGGGATTGCGGTCCTTGTCGATGATCTGCGCGCGGATGCCTTCCAGCAGATCGCCCATGTCCAGCGAACGATGCGTGAAGCGGTATTCCTGCCGCAGCGCGTCGCGGATGTCGTGATCGCCGCGCATCGCGCGGACGGCGGCCAGGGTGCAGGCCATCGACAGGGGCGAATGATGCCGCAGCGATTTGAGCGTGGCAGTGGCGAATTCCGTGCCCGCCTCCTCCAGCGCCTGTATCAGGGACGGCAGGTCGGGCGCGTCAAACAGGGCGTCGATCTCGCCGGCCAGCGCCGGCAGCGTGCTTTCCGGCGGCGACAGCGCCGCCTTGCGCACCAGGTCCGGGTCGCCGTTCAGGCAGAGCGAGGCGATCACATCGGCCCACATCGCCTCGGGGATGAAGCAATCGGCAAAGCCCGCGTGGATCGCGTCGGCCGCGCCCATGCGCGCCCCGCTGAGGCCGATATATTCCCCCGCCCGGCCCGGCGCGCGCGCCAGCAGCAGGGTGCCGCCGACATCGGGCATCAGGCCGATACCGCATTCCGGCATCGCCATGCGGGTGGTGTCGGACACCACGCGGTAATGGGTGTGGCAGCCCAGCCCCACGCCCCCGCCCATGACAAAGCCCTGCATGAAGGACACCACCGGCTTGGCATAATCCGCCAGCTTGGCATTCATGCGGTATTCGTCGCGCCAGAACCCGCGCGGGCCGTCCAGCTCTCCGGCCGTGCCCTGGGCGTGAATCCGGGCGATATCGCCGCCCGCGCAAAAGGCCTTGTCCCCCCGGGCGTCCAGGATCACCAGGTCGACCGCGTCATCCCCGGCCCAGGCGTCCAGCGCATCCTCGATATCCAGCGACATCTGGTGGCTCAGCGCGTTCAGCGCCTTGGGCCGGGTGAGCGTGATGCGCCCGGCCCGCCCGTCGGTGCGGATGTGCAGATCCGGGGTCATCGTGCGGCCAGCATGTGACGGGCGGTGATCATTCGCATGATCTCGTTGGTGCCTTCGAGGATCTCGTGCACCCTGAGGTCGCGGACCAGCTTCTCGATCCCGTAATCGGCCAGGTAGCCGTAGCCGCCATGCAGCTGCAGGCACTGGTTCACGATGCAGCTGCCGGCCTCGGTCACGAACTTCTTGGCCATGGCGCAGAACTTGGTGGCATCCGGCGCGCCGGTGTCCAGCTTCCACGCCGCCTGCCGCAGGAAGGTGCGCGCCGCCTGCAGCTCGATCTCCATGTCGGCCAGGCGGAACTGCAGGGCCTGGAACTGGTCGATGGGCTGGCCAAAGGCCTTGCGCTCGCCCATGTAGGTCAGCGTGGCATCCAGCCCGGCCTGCGCCGCGCCCAGCGAACAGGCCGAGATGTTCAACCGCCCGCCATCCAGCCCCTTCATCGCATAAGTGAAACCCCTACCCTCCTCGCCAACCAGGTTTCCGGCAGGAATGTTGCAATTGTCAAGCTGCACCTGGCGGGTCGGCTGGCTCTGCCAGCCCATTTTCCGCTCCAGCCCGCCGAAGGACAGGCCCTCGGTCCCGTCCTCGACATAGACGGTCGAGATGCCCTTGGGCCCGGCATCCCCGGTGCGCACCATCACCACATAGGCGTCGGAATAGCCGCCGCCCGAGATGAAGGCCTTGGTCCCGGTCAGGCTGTACCCCTCGTTCGTGCGCTCGGCCCGGGTCTTGAGCGCCGAGGCGTCCGAGCCCGATCCCGGTTCGGTCAGGCAATAGGACAGCACCGTCTCCATCGACAGCACACCGGGCATGACGCGCGCGCGCAGTTCGTCGCTGGCAAAGCTGTCCAGCATCCGCGCGCACATGTTGTGGATCGACAGGAAGGCCGCGACCGAGGGGCAAGCCATCGACAGCGCCTCGAAGACCAGCGTGGCGTCCAGCCGGCTCAGCCCCGAGCCGCCGTTCTCTTCGCTGACGTAGAGCCCGCCGAACCCCAGTTCGCCGATACGCGGCCAGAGATCCTTGGGTATCGTGCCCTCTGCCTCCCACTGCCGGGCAAAGGGGGCGATATGGTCCTGCCCAAAGGCATGGGCCATGTCGAATATGGCCTGCTGTTCCTCAGAAAGTGCGAAATCCATGGGCCTCCCCCCTCGTGATGCCGGTCAGACCGGCTGTTCCGTCAACTCCGCGACCGATCGTTGGGCAAAGCCCAGCACATCCATCGCCTCGGCCTCGGCGCGGACCACCGAATGGCGCAGCCCCTCGATCCCCTCGAAGGACCGCAGGATCAGCGCGACCAGCTTCTGGGCCGTTTCATGCGGTGCGATATAGACTGTCAGGTTCTGCTCGCCGGGGCGGTTGAACACCTCGGCCTTGCGCGCATGCACACGGAACAGTTCGACAGGGTCGGCGATATGGCCGGTCACGTCGGTCAGGTCGATCAGCTGATTCAGCCCCGGGCGGAACTCCGGGTGGGCCGCAAACCGCTGCAACGCCGTGCTGCTGTCGCTCAGGATCACCTGCCCCGAGAACCGGACATGGACCAGCCCGTGCTGTGGCAGGATGCGGAAAGAAACGGCCATGCAAGTCTTCCGGTTGTCCAGATCTGGATCGCAACCATAGCCTCTTTTCCGTGAAACGACAGTGGTGTATCGCCTCTGCGGTGCATCGCCGTCGGTCCAGTAGCCGCCGGCCGGCACCGCGAGTGTTCCATCTTGATCCCAAAGACCGTACCGGAGTGTCTCTCCTGCGGGGCCTGCTGTTTCGGCGGGCACGACCGCTATATCCGACTGTTCCCCGAAGACCTGGCCCGCGGCCTGCCCGACCACGCCCTGCACTGGGACGGCGCAGAGGTGTTCATGGCGATGACGGGCGGCCATTGCGCCCAGCTGACCCTGACCGATGCGGGCACCCTGGCCTGCGCGGTCTACGACAGCCGCCCGACCGCCTGCCGCGCGTTCCGGGCGGGCAGCTTCGAATGCGCGATGGCGCGCCGTCACCGGGGCGCCGAGGCGCAACGCATGACATCCGGCCCGGCCCCCCTGCCCGACGACCTTCCGGCGGCCGGGGTGATCGACGCCATGTCGCCCGGCAGGCGCAGGGTGCCCGGGGACCGGGCCTGACAACGGGCATCGCGCCGGTGCGGATGGCATCGCGGCTCTCCTTGCGGGGATCGGGGATCGGACGGGCGGGCGCGAGGCTGTGACGCCGCGCCCGCCCGGTGCGGATCACTCCATCACGGGGATGGAGAATTCGCCGCCTTCCTTGATGCCCGAGGGCCAGCGCGCGGTCACCGTCTTGGTGCGCGTGTAGAACTTGAACGCGTCCGGCCCGTGCTGGTTCAGGTCGCCAAAGACCGATTTCTTCCACCCGCCGAAGGTGTGATAGGCCAGCGGCACCGGGATCGGCACGTTGATGCCCACCATGCCGATGTTGATGCGGTTGGCGAAATCGCGGGCCGCGTCGCCGTCACGGGTAAAGATCGCCGTGCCGTTGCCGTATTCGTGGTCCATCGCCAGGCTCAGCGCCTCTTCGTAGGTCTGGGCGCGCACGGTCGACAGGACGGGGCCGAAGATCTCGGTCTTGTAGATGTCCATGTCCTTGGTGACGTGGTCGAACAGATGCGCACCGACAAAATAGCCGTCCTCGTAGCCCTGCAGCGAGAAGTTGCGCCCGTCGACCACCAGTTTCGCACCCTGATCCACGCCCGACTGCACCAGCCGCAGGATGTTCTCCTTGGCGGCCTTGGTCACGACAGGGCCGTAATCCACGTCATTGCCGGCGGTATAGGGGCCGACCTTCAGCTTTTCGATCCGGGGCACCAGCTTTTCGATCAGGCGGTCGGCGGTCTCGTCGCCCACCGGCACGGCAACCGAAATCGCCATGCAGCGTTCGCCCGCCGCACCGTAGCCCGCGCCGATCAGCGCATCGGCGGCCTGGTCCATGTCGGCGTCCGGCATGATGATCATGTGGTTCTTGGCACCGCCGAAACACTGCACCCGCTTGCCGTTGGAACACCCGCGGCCATAGATGTATTCCGCGATCGGGGTCGAGCCGACAAAGCCGATCGACTGGATCACCGGGTGATCGAGGATGGCGTCGACCGCTTCCTTGTCGCCGTTGACGACCTGCAGGATGCCCTTGGGCAGGCCCGCCTCTTCCATCAGCTCGGCCAGCATCAGCGGGACCGAGGGGTCGCGTTCCGACGGCTTGAGGATGAAGGCATTGCCGCAGGCGATGGCCGGGGCGAACATCCACATCGGGATCATGGCGGGAAAGTTGAACGGGGTGATCCCCGCCGTCACGCCAAGCGGCTGGCGCATCGAGTACATGTCGATGCCCGGGCCCGCGCTGTCGGTATATTCGCCCTTCAGCATCTGGGGCGCGCCGATGCAGTATTCGACGACCTCCAGACCGCGCTGCACGTCGCCCGCCGCGTCGGGCAGGGTCTTGCCGTGCTCGCGGCTCAGCGCTTCGGCCAGCTTGTCCATGTCGCGGTTCAGCAGGTCGACGAATTTCATCATGACCCGCGCGCGGCGCTGCGGGTTGACGGCGGCCCAGCCGGGCTGCGCGGCGGCAGCATAGTCCACGGCCTGCGCCAATTCGGCGGCAGAGGCGAGCGGCACCTTGGCCTGCACTTCGCCGGTGGCGGGGTTCATCACATCGGCAAACCGGCCGGAGGTGCCTTTGACATGGGCGCCGTTCAGGTAGTGGGTCAGTTCGGTCATTGGGGGCTCCTTCCCGTTTGGGGGCACCATAGGCTTGCGATTTTGGGGCGAAAAGAGGAAATTACTCAAACGCGCTTTGCAAAAATGCAGGAACGACATCAATGCAGTGGGACGATCTGAGAATTTTCCTTGCCGTGGCGCGGGATGAGAGCCTGTCGGCCGCCGGCCGCCGTCTGCGGATCGACCCGGCCACCGTCTCGCGCCGGATCGCCCGGCTGGAAGAGGCGATTGGCGCGGCGCTTTTCGCCAAGTCGCAGCAGGGCTATGCGCTGACCGATGCGGGCCAGCGGCTGATGGACCACGCCCTGCGCGCGGAACAGTCGGTCGCCGCCGCGCGCGAAGAGATCGCAGGCCAGGCCGGGCGCCTGTCGGGCCAGATCCGCATCGGCGCGCCGGACGGGGTGGCGAATTTCCTGCTGCCGCAGGTCTGCGCCGCCATCGCCGACGGGAATCCCGACCTGGAGGTGCAGATCGTCGCCCTGCCGCGCCTGTTCAACCTGTCCCGGCGCGAGGCGGATGTGGCGATCACCGTCAGCCCGCCAACCGCCGGACGCCTGACCGTGCTGCGGGTGACCGACTACCGCCTGCATCTGGCCGCGTCCTCGGATTACCTCGCCAGCCATCCGCCGGTGCGCGGGCTGGCGGATCTGCAGGATCACCGCATGGTCGGCTATATCCCCGACATGATCTTCGACAAGGAACTGGACTACCTGGTAGAGGTCGGCGCCTCGCGGGTCGCGCTCGCCTCGAATTCGGTGTCGGTGCAGCTGAACTGGCTGCGCCAGGGCGGCGGTATCGGGATCGCGCATGACTTCGCCCTGCCCTCGGCGCCCGAGCTGCAGCGGATGCTGACCGCCGAGGTCAGCCTAACGCGCAGTTTCTACCTGGTCTGCCATGCCGGGGACGCGCGGATGGAGCGGATGAACCGCTTTGCCACCACCCTGGCCGAGGGTCTGCGGAGCGAGGTCGCGCGGCTGGAGGCCGAGGTCGACGCGGCGGACCAGGCGCGCGGCGCGCTCAACCCCGCAGGCGCATAGATCCCGGCGCGGCGGTCACTCCGCCGCCGTGCGCCGGGATTTCAGCATGTCCTTGAGGTAGCGCCCGGTATGCGAGCGATCCACCTGCGCCACGTCCTCGGGCGTGCCGGTGGCGACGATCTCCCCCCCGCCGTCGCCGCCCTCGGGGCCGATGTCGATGATCCAGTCGGCGGTCTTGATGACGTCGAGGTTGTGTTCGATCACCACCACGGAATTGCCCTGCTCGACCAGCTCGTGCAGCACCTCGAGCAGCTTCTTCACATCCTCGAAATGCAGGCCGGTGGTCGGCTCGTCCAGGATGTAGAGCGTCTTGCCCGTGGAGCGGCGCGACAGCTCCTTGGACAGTTTCACCCGCTGCGCCTCGCCGCCTGAAAGGGTTGTCGCCTGCTGGCCCACCTTGATGTAGCCCAGCCCCACCTGCATCAGCGCATCCATCTTCTCGCGGATCGCGGGCACGGCCTGAAAGAACTCCTGCGCATCCTCGACCGTCATGTCCAGCACGTCGGCGATGCTCTTGTTCTTGAACTTGATTTCCAGCGTCTCGCGGTTGTAGCGCGCGCCCTTGCAGGTCTCGCAGGTGACATAGACGTCGGGCAGGAAATGCATCTCGATCTTGATCACGCCGTCACCCTGGCAGGCCTCGCACCGCCCGCCCTTGACGTTGAAGCTGAACCGCCCGGGCTTGTAGCCGCGCGCCTTGGCCTCGGGCAGGCCGGCGAACCAGTCGCGGATGGGCGTAAAGGCGCCGGTATAGGTGGCGGGGTTGGACCGGGGCGTGCGCCCGATGGGCCGCTGGTCGATGTCGATGACCTTGTCCAGCAGCTCAAGCCCCTTGATCGTCTCGCAGGGGGCGGGCGTCTGCCGGGCGCCGTTTAGCCGCATCGAGGCGGTCTTGAACAGCGTCTCGATGGTCAGGGTCGACTTGCCGCCGCCGGACACGCCGGTGACGCAGACGAACTTGCCCAGCGGGAACTCGGCGGTGACCTCTTTCAGGTTGTTGCCCGTCGCCTTGACCACCGTCAGCTTCTTGCCGTTGCCCTTGCGGCGGGTGTCGGGCACGCCGATCTCGCGCGTGCCGGCGAGGTATTGCCCGGTGAGCGAGGCCGGATCGGCCGCCACATCGGCGGGCGTGCCGTGGCTGACCACCTGCCCGCCATGCACCCCGGCCCCGGGCCCGATGTCAAAGACGTAATCCGCCTCGCGGATCGCTTCCTCGTCATGTTCGACGACGATCACGGTGTTGCCCTGATCGCGCAGGTTCTTGAGCGTCGTCAGCAGCCGCCCGTTGTCGCGCTGGTGCAACCCGATGGAGGGCTCATCCAGCACGTAGAGCACGCCGGTCAGCCCGCTGCCGATCTGGCTGGCCAGCCGGATGCGCTGGCTTTCCCCGCCCGACAGCGTGCCGGAATTGCGGCTCAGCGTCAGATATTCCAGCCCGACATTGTTCAGGAAGCCCAGCCGTTCGCGGATTTCCTTGAGGATCGCGCGGGCAATTTCGTTCTTCTGCTTGCTCAGGTGGTTGGGCGCGTCCTCGACCCAGGCCAGCGCCTCGCGGATCGACATCTGCACCACCTGGCCGACATGCAGCAGGTTCTCGCCCGTGCCGCCGGGGCTGCCGATCTTGACCGCCAGCGCCTCCTCACGCAGGCGATAGCCGTGGCAGGCGCCGCAGGGGCGGTTGTTCTGGTAGCGCTCGAATTCCTCGCGCACCCAGCTGGAATCGGTCTCGCGGTAGCGGCGTTCCATGTTGGGGATCACCCCCTCGAAGGCGCGGGTCACCTGGTAGACGCGGCCGCCCTCGTCATAGCGGAACAGGATCTCCTCCTCGCCCGAACCGTACAGGAACACCTGCTGGACCTCGTCGGGCAGGTCCTTCCACTTCTTGTTCTTGTCGAACTTGTAATGCTTGGCGATGGCCTCGATGGTCTGGGTGAAATAGGGGCTCTTGCCCTTGCGCCAGGGCGCCAGGGCCCCATCCCCGATCTTGAGCGCCGCATCGGGCACCACCAGCCGTTCGTCAAAGAACAGCTCTACCCCCAGCCCGTCGCAGACCGGGCAGGCACCGAAGGGGGCGTTGAAGGAAAACAGCCGCGGTTCGATCTCGGGGATGGTGAAGCCACTGACCGGGCAGGCGAAATTCTCGGAAAAGGTGATGCGCTCGGGCTCGGCATCCGTCGGGGCGGTTTCCAGGATCGCGATGCCCTGCGCCAGGTCCAGCGCGGTGCGGAAACTGTCGGCCAGCCGCGTCTCCATCCCCTCGCGCACCACGATGCGGTCGACCACCACGTCGATGTCGTGGCGGAATTTCTTGTCGAGCTTGGGCGCCTCGTCCAGTTCGTAGAACGCGCCGTCGACCTTGACCCGCTGAAAGCCCTGCTTGCGCAGTTCCAGGAATTCCTTGCGGTACTCGCCCTTGCGGTCGCGCACGATCGGGGCCAGCAGATAGGCGCGGGTCCCCTCCTCCATGCCCATGACGCGGTCGACCATGTCCTGCACCTGCTGCGCCTCGATCGGCAGGCCGGTGGCGGGGCTGTAGGGGGTGCCCGCGCGGGCGAAGAGCAGGCGCAGGTAGTCGTAGATCTCGGTCACCGTGCCGACGGTGGAGCGCGGGTTCTTCGACGTGGTCTTCTGCTCGATGGAAATCGCGGGGCTGAGGCCGCTGATGTGATCGACATCGGGCTTTTCCATCATGTCGAGGAACTGCCGCGCATAGGCCGAGAGCGATTCGACATAGCGCCGCTGCCCTTCGGCATAGATCGTGTCGAACGCCAGCGAGGACTTGCCCGACCCGGAAAGCCCGGTGATCACAACAAGTTCGTCGCGGGGGATATCCACGTCGATATTCTTGAGATTGTGTTCGCGCGCGCCGCGCACTTCGATCTTCTTGAGATCAGCCATCGGAGCCCTCCGTGGAATCCATTAAGACTTAGTTGAGGACGCGGTGCGTTCCAATCGAAAAATGCGAACATTTCGCGAACACCGCCCCGCGCCGCCGCGTCAGGTGGCGGGCTGGCGCCGGAAGGCCCAGGCGATCAGCAGCGACACCGCCAGCCCGCAGGCCGCAATGGCCAGCATCGCCAGCATCAGGGGCGTCAGCGCGGTGCCGGTGAAGGCCAGCAGCGGCGTGCCCGAAAAGGTGCCGACATTGCCCAGCTGGGCCAGCGCCCCGTTGGCCCGCGCCCGCTGGCCCAGGTCGGGGTTCAGCCACGGCACGGCGGCAAAGGCCGCACCCGGGACGACGCCCATGCAGAGGAACATCGCGCAGGTCAGCGGCACCGCGGCCAGGGGGAAGGCCAGCACCGCCAGCGCCAGCACCAGGTTCAGGGCAAAGGCCCCGGCGGCCAGCCGGGGCGGCGCGACGCTGCGGGCCGCGAATCCCGCGCCGAAGGTCCCCACCAGCGAGATCAGCGGCAGAACGGCCGCGATCCAGGGCGCACCGAGCGCCGCCGGCAGGTAGGCCAGCATGGCGATGAAGGCCAGCGCATGCCACAGGAACATCCCCGCCGCCCCGATCAGGCGCGGCGTGGTGTAGATCGCCCTGAGTTCGGCGCCGAGGCGAAAGCTGGTCCGCTGCCCTGCCCCGCGCGGCAGGATCGGGGCCAGAACCAGCGCCATGGCCGCCATCGCCAGCCCGTGGGCGGCAAAGACCGCCGACATGCCGCCAAGCGCCACCAGCCAGGGCAGCAGCAGCGCCAGCGCGGCGAAGGTCAGCCCGAAATAGGTGCCCCAGAGCCCCATGGCCACGGGCCGGTCGCGCGGGGTCGCGGCCTCGGCCATCAGGGTCGGCAGGGCGACGACAAGCGCCAGATGCGAGGCGCCCTCGACCAGCCGGCTGACCACCAGCAGCGGCAGCGGCGGCAACATCGCCTGAAACCCCGAGATCGCGGCACCAAGGACCAGCGCGCCCAGCACCGAGCGCCGGATGCCGATCCGGGTGACGATCCCGCCCACGACCGGCCCCAGCAGGATGCCCGTCACCGCCACCATCGAGACGAGGAAGGGCACCGCGGCATGGCCGAGGTAGAGCGTGGCGAGCGGGCCGAGGCTCAGGGAAATCTTGCCGAACTGCGCCGCAGCCAGCAGCCCGGCGGCAAAGAGCAGCCCAACCTGGCGCCAGTCTGTGGTGGTGCGTTCCATCCCCGCTCTATCGGGCAAAGCGCGGGGGGATGGAAGTGGCGATCGGATTGGCCCGGGGGGCGCGCTTTCAGATCTTCTGCGCGATCGCCCAGGCGCAGATCGGAAAGTCCGGATCGTCGGTCAGGTCGTCGGTCCGGTCGTCATAGTCCGGCGGCCAGGGGGTTTCCAGGTTGCGCGCCGCCGCGTGGCGGTTGCCCCATTGCTCGGACCGGATCCCGGCCTCGTCGAACCCGCCCTCGATCAGCAGGTTGCGCAGCCCCCGCGCCGACCAGCGCGAGCAGTCGATAGGCGCGCCGTGATAGGGGATGTAGAAGGGCACCGCGACGAAGAAATTCCCGCCCTTGCGCAGCATCTTGAGCACATTCCGGGTGGCGGCATAGGGCCGGTCGAGATGTTCCCAGACCTGATTCGCGATGATCAGGTCGAATTTCAGCGGCTTGCCGTCCGCGCCCTCGAACGGCCCCGCGCAGATGTCGTGATCGGGATACCGGTAGGCCGCATAGCTCTTGAAGCCGAACTGCTCGCCCCACTTGCCCGAAATCTCGCAGACCGAGAGGCGCTCCGGTTTCAGCTCCTGAATCCAGCGGCGGCTGGAGCGGTTCATCGCGATACGGTTCAGGCTGGGCATGGCGGCTCCGTCATGGCTCCTCGGCGGCGGGGCCCCGGCGCGGAGGCCGGGGCGCGGCGGTCTGCGGTCTGCTGCCCGCCCTGCGGTGCCCCGGCCTTGCGCCGGGGCCTCGCCGGTTCAGCCATCCGGCCCGTCAGATGTGGATCGCGCGGCCGTAAGCGGCCAGCACCGACTCGTGCATCATCTCGGACAGCGTGGGATGCGGGAAGACGGTGTTCATCAGGTCTTCCTCGGTGGTTTCCAGCTGGCGGCCGACGACATAGCCCTGGATCAGCTCGGTCACCTCGGCACCGACCATATGGGCGCCCAGCAATTCGCCGGTCTTTTCGTCGAAGATCGTCTTCACCATCCCCTCGGCTTCGCCCAGGGCAACCGCCTTGCCGTTGCCGATGAAGGGGAAGGTGCCGACCTTGATCTTGTAGCCCTGTTCCTTGGCCTTGGCCTCGGTCAGGCCCACGCTGGCGACCTGCGGCTGGCAATAGGTGCAGCCCGCGATGCTGGAGGGTTTCACCGGATGCGGATGGCCCCCGGCGGCCAGTTCGGCCACCATGACGCCCTCGTGGCTGGCCTTGTGCGCCAGCCAGGGCGCGCCGGCGATATCGCCGATGGCATAAAGCCCCTCGACCCCGGTGCGGCAATATTCATCGGTCACCACATGGGTCCGGTCGATCTTGACGCCCAGCTCTTCCAGCCCCAGCCCCTCGACATTGCCGACGATGCCGACCGCGCTGATGACGGTGTCGAACTCCATCTTCTCGATCTTGCCGCCGGTCTCGATATGCGCCGTGACCTTGCCCTTGGCGCGGTCCAGCTGCTTGACCATGGCTTTTTCCATGATCTTCATGCCCTGCTTGACGAACTGCTTCTTGGCAAAGGCGGCGATGTCCTTGTCCTCGACCGGCAGAACCTGATCCATCACTTCGACCACCGTCGTGTCGGCACCCAGGGTGTTGTAGAAGCTGGCGAATTCGATCCCGATGGCGCCCGAGCCGATGACCAGCAGCTTCTTGGGCATCCGCACCGGCTTCAGCGCATGGCGGTAGGTCCACACCAGATCGCCATCGGCCTCCAGCCCCGGCAGTTCCCGCGCGCGGGCGCCGGTGGCGACGACGATGTGCTTGGCCGTCAGCTCTTCGGTGCCCTTGTCGGTCTTGACCGCGACCTTGCCCTTGGCGGGCAGCGAGGCGGCGCCCATCACCACGTCGACCTTGTTCTTCTTGAGCAGGTGCTTGACCCCGCCCTCCATCTGCTTGGCCACCCCGCGCGAGCGGTTGACCACCGCGTCGAGGTCATAGCCGATCTTGTCGGCGCTCAGCCCGAAGTCCTTGGCCCGCTCCATCAGGTGGAACACCTCGGAGGAGCGCAGCAGCGCCTTGGTGGGAATGCAGCCCCAGTTCAGGCAGATGCCACCCAGATGTTCGCGTTCGACCACGCAGGCCTTCAGCCCCAGCTGTGCCGCGCGGATCGCGGCGACATAGCCCCCGGGGCCGGCGCCGATGACGATCATATCGTAACTTGTGCTGGCCATGAATCCCTCCGCCTTGCAAGATAGTTTGACGTTAAACTACTTTTCGGAATGCTTCAACGAGACAGAGAGCCCCCGCGACGCATTATCCGCGCCCGGGGGCCAAATTATTGATACAGAAAGATTTTTCCGCCGTCTCGGTTGGCGCTATCAGCTCGCCTGCAACTCGCGCACGGTCTGACCATAGCCGCCCGCCTCTAGATATTCGCGTTCCGGCGTCGTGATCGACCGGTTCAGCGCCTCGTTGCGATAGGGGAAACGGCCGAATTTGCGGATCACCTCGCGGTGCGCCTTGGCGTGCAGCAGGTTGCCGCCGATCGGCATGCGTTCCTTCATCAGGCGGACGCAGCGTTCCTGGTCCGTCAGGTTTTCGGAATGCATCAGCGGGAGGTAGAAGAACTGCCGCGCCGGTTCGTCGATCTTCATGTCCCAGTTGCGCCCGATGGCCACCTTGGCCGCCGCGCGGGCATGCTTGTCCGACGAGAAGGCCTTGCCCTGCCCCCGGAACATGTTGCGCGGGAACTGGTCCATCAGGATGATATAGGCCAGCGCCCCGCTGGGAAAGGTCAGCCACAGGCCGAACGATCCCTGGCAGGCGGCCACCCAGACCGGTTCGAACCGGTCCCGGATCTCGTCGTCCAGCCCCTCGGGCGGCTGATACCAGCCCTCCGGCCCCACCTTGTCCAGCCAGAAGCTCAGGACCTCTTCCGCACCCGTCATTGCCGCGACTCCTCCTCGAATTTAGCGCGCCACGACCATAGGATAGCACGGAACGCAAGCCCCTGGCACGGTCAGGAATTCATGACCCGGCGGGTTGCGGCATCAAATCACCACGCCGCGCCGCGGCATGACTCAGGCGGCGGAATTCTCGCCCTTTGCGCCGCCCTCGGCGGCGTCCTCGGCGGCGGCCAGTTCGGCGGCTTCCTCGGCCTGTTCGATGGCCCATTCCTGCGCCACCTCGATCGCGACGGGCGAGGCCGACATCAGCACCGGCGCATAGGAGCCGGTGTCCTCGACCTTGGGCGCCGGGCGCTGTGTCATGCGGTAGCCGGCATAGACCGCCATCGCCAGCAGCAGCACCGCGATGTAGAGCCAGAAGCCCATCGGGCCGAACACGCCCAGCATCCAGCCCGACACCAGCGGGCCGGAAATCGCGCCCAGCCCGTTCATGAAGATCATCCCGCCCGAGGCGGCGGCCATGTCCTCGTGATCGAGGAAGTCGTTGGCATAGGAGATCAGCAGCGAATAGAGCGGATTCGACATGCCGCCGACGACAAAGGCGGCCACCAGGATCATGCTGAAGACCCCCCCGAACAGCATGCCCACAACCGCCCCCACGCCCCCCACGGCGGCAACGATCATGATCAGCTGCCGCCGGTCCATCCGGTCCGACAGCCAGCCCAGCGGGAACTGCACCACCGTGGCGCCGATGTAGAAGGTCGCGATGAAGAGCGAGATCTGCGGCAGGGTCATCCCCGCCTCGGAGCCGTAGACCGCCGCCATGCCGAACTGGGCCGAGAATGCCCCGCCCAGCACGAAGACCCCCACGCAGGACAGCGGAGAGATGCCGTAGAGCCGGCGCAGGGACATCGGCTTGGTGGTTTCGAACGCCGGCGTGGGCGAGATCGACAGCAGGATCGGCGCAAAGGCGATGGACACCAGCACCGAGGGGATGACGAAGAGCACATAGCCCGAGGGATCGCCCACCAGCAGCAGGCCCTGCGCCGCGATGATGCCGATCATCTGCACGATCATGTAGATCGACAGCGCCTTGCCCCGGTTCTCGTTCGTGGCGGCATTGTTCAGCCAGCTTTCCGCCGTGACATAGACGCCCGAGAAGCAGAAGCCGATGACGATGCGCCCCACGGTCCAGGCAATCGGATGCGCGAAGGTCGGGTAAAGGATCAGCACCGCCGAGATGAAAGAGCCAAGCGCGGCAAAGACCCGGACATGCCCGACCCTGCGGATCATCTCGGGCGCCAGGCGCGAACCGCCGAGGAAGCCCAGGAAGTAGCCCGACATCACGATGGACATCTCGAAGGTGGAAAAGCCCTCGATCTCGCCGCGCACGCCCAGCAGGGTGCCCTGGATGCCGTTGCCCAGCATCAGCAGCATGAGACCCAGCAGCAGCGCCCATGCGCTTCGCAGAACCTGCAACATGTCGTCTCTCCTTGCCTATGCCGTCAGGCTGATGCCCGGGCGGCGCCCTGTCGGTCCCGAATCCGACATGTCGGGTCGCGAACCGGTCCCGCCCCTGCTGGCATTTGTCGCGCGCGGGATCAACAGGCGCGCGCTGGATTCCGCGCCGCCCCGCGGGCAGCGCCCCGGTGCATGCAGTCCGCCCGGGGGGTGTCCGGTGCCGGGCCTGGGATCAGGTCCCGCCCATCCTACACCCTGGGCGCCAAATCCGCGAATGGTCAGGGATGTGGGACGCGCCGGGAACGGCGCGTCCATGTCCCGGCGGTCCAAGCTGCCGAGGTGAAGCGGATTTGACGGGTTTCGGATTTGACGGATGCCCCCCTGACGGCCCCGCAAGCGCCTGAAATAAAGCCGCTATTCCTGCGCATTTGTTCGGGGCCAGAGGGCAGAACTGGCAAGCCGACGGTGCAGGATCAAGGGGTCCCGCCCCTAGGGCACCAGCAGCGATGCGTCACCGTAGCTGAAGAACCGATACCTTTCACGCACCGCGTGATCGTAGATCCGCCGCACCCTCTCCTGCCCCATCAGAGCGGACACCAGCATCATCAGCGTGCTCTTGGGCAGGTGGAAATTTGTCATCAGCGCATCGGTGACATGGAAGCTGAAGCCCGGGTAGATGAAGATATCCGTCTCGCCTCGCCAGGGTGCGATGGCCCCGCTTGCGGCGGCGGCGCTTTCGATCAGGCGCAGCGCGGTGGTGCCGACGGAGATCACCCGCCCCCCGGAAGCCCGTGTCGCGGCGATCTCGGCCGCGGCGCCGGCGGTCACCTCGCCCCATTCGGCATGCATCCGGTGGGTTGTCACATCCTCGACCTTCACCGGCAGAAAGGTGCCCGCGCCGACATGCAGCGTCACGTGGGTGAATGCCACGCCCATGGCCGCGATCCGCTCCAGCAGCGGCGCGTCGAAATGCAGCGAGGCGGTCGGCGCCGCCACCGCCCCCGGATTGCGGGCAAAGACCGTCTGGTAATCCTCGGCATCCTGCGCATCCGCCGCCCGCCGCGCCGCGATATAGGGCGGCAGGGGCATGGCCCCGGCCTCGGCCAGGGCGGCGTCGAAATCCTCGCCCGCCAGGTTGAACCGCAGCAGCCCCTGCCCCTCGTCCCGCGCCTCCAGCCGGGCCGACAGGCGGTCCGAGAACACGATCTCCTCGCCGTCGCGCACCTTCTTCAGGGGCTTCAGCAGGGCCGCCCATTGCCCCCCGGCGCGCGGCTCCAGCAGCGTGACCTCGATGCGCGCCGCGGTGTCGCCCTCCGGGCCGCCGCGCCGCCGGAGACCGGACAGCCGCGCCGGGATCACCTTCGTGTCGTTCAGCACCAGCCGGTCGCCGGGGCGCAGCCAGTCCACCAGATCGCGAACCACCGCATCGGTGATCGCGTCGCCCTCGGCCACCAGCAGCCGGGCCGAGGACCGGGGCCGCGCGGGCCGGGTCGCGATCAGGTCCTCGGGCAGATCGAAATCGAAATCCGACAGTTTCACGGGCACACCTCATAGTCGCGGCCCCGCCCTTCCCGCCAATCCCCGCCGCTGTCAACCTCGCCGCGCCGCCCCCGGCCCGATCTGGCCGGAAAACGCCCCGGGACCGGCCGCAACAGCCCTCAAGCGCCACCAGGCCTGGCACCCCGCCACGCCCGCTCCCCGGCCAGCTGTCATGCAGGCCCCTGCCCGCGCCCCCGACCAAAGCCCGCTCCACCGCCCCCCGGCCCGACGTCTTCCCGGTTCCCCGGCTTCATCTCGTCCGAAATACTCCGGGGGAGTCCGCGCGCAGCGCGGGCGGGGGCAGCGCCCCCTCCACCGTGGTCAATGGCACTTTCCCTGGACACCGGAGGCGATGTCTCACCAGGCCGCCGCGTCCCGCGTCGGGGGCACTGCACAGACCGGTCAGACTGGACCCCCTGCCCACCCTGTCAGCCGGCCTTGTCGTCCAGACGTCGGCGCCGCGCAGAATATTCCCCGCCGCTCCACGCTCCCACCAACCTGGCAGGCAGGATGATCGGGAAGGTCACCGAAGCCGGCAGGTCAGAAGGACCTTTGACTGCGGCCGCATGCCGACTGGCCGCAATCGAAACCTTCACGGTCAGTCGCTGCCATAGTGCAGCAGGCGCACCTCGCCGGTTGCGACCTGAACGGCATAGATGCGATATTCCCCAAGGTCGGGATGGGTGGCATCGCGGCGCGCGACAGCTTCGACAAGCAGCCAGCCGTCGCTGAACGCCCGGGGCGCCAGCGGCGGGCCGTGTTCGTTGCCATAGTCGAACAGGTCGGTCAGCCCGGGAAAGGCCATGGTCGGGACGAAGATCGACGACCGGCTCCCGTCCAGCCCAAACACCTTGATCTGGCCGGGCCGCGAGAATGCGCCGGTGGTGACCAGCAAGCGGCCCTCCGGCACATAGAGCAGGCCCGCGGCGTCATAGTCCTCGAGACTGGTCACGACCGCCCATGCGCCGGTCCGGACATCGACCGAGTAGAGGTAGCCCTCAGCGCCATAGGTGATGCAATAGATCATCTGCGAGCCCGGGTCGTAGACCGCCGTCGACGGCAGGAGCGTGTCGGGAACGTCGGGCGTGATCGCAAACCGCCGCGTGCCCGCGGGGCCGGCAAGGTTGATCGCGTGCTCGTCAAAAACCAGGGTGAAGTCCGGTGTCTCCCCCCGGCTGGCGACCCAGTCGCGGATCCGGGGCGGCAGATCCGCGCTCTGCCCCACCCGCTGCGAAAGGTAGTCGCGCGCAAGGCCGGCGCTCCCCGTGTCGACGCGATCCACCCGCACCGGCACGTCGCCGGCCTTGTGGACCCCCTGAAAGCTGCTCAGGCGATCCGTATGCATATGGTCCGTCAGGCTGTCGACCAGCGTCCGGAAATCCCGCCCCAGCGGGCGAAACACCAGAGGCAGCCCGGACATCTGGTCGCCAACCATCGGAATGCCGAACAGCGTGATCTTGCTGTCTCTCGGACCCGGGCCGCTCCTGACGATTTCGCTGATGACGGTTCCGTCCGTTGCCTCGATCTTCCAGTGCAATGTGCCGCCGTCCAGCAGCACCAGGCCGACCTCCTGACCCGGGCGGTCGACCAGCAGCCGGGCCTCGGGCAAGGCGTAGTAGTCATCGCTCCGGTGCCCCTCGCCAACCGCCACGACATGCACCTCGCGTCCGGCCCATGCGGGACCGGCCAGGCCCGAGACAAGACAGAGCAGCAATATCCCATGCAAACTGAACATCGGCGCCTCAAGGAACACTTGGAACACAAACCGACGGAGGTCTGCAGTCCACGAGACTGCAATGCATCCTACCGCGACCGCCCCCTTAAGTCGACAATGGCGTCCCAAGGCAGCGCACGCATCCGCCGCCCATCCCGCCACGGAGCGTCCGGGGTCAGGACCCAGGCGGCCGCTGCGCGCAGCGCAGCGGCAGGCCGAACCGATCACCGGGCAAAGGGATCGGTTGTCCTGTCGTATCCGCCAAGCCCATCCCCGCACCGGCGGCAAACGCCGCCGACCGAGGACCCGCGCGCCACAACCCGTCAGGCACCGGGATCGCGGCACTGCCTCCGCTTCGGGATCGGCAAGGCTTGACCGGAGGACATGGCGACGCGACTGCGCCAGCTTGACAAATCGGGGCGCTGGCCCGAGGTTCGCCGCGAACGGTTCCCATCCGGGATGAAAAGGGAACCCGGTGGCGCCGCCTTTGGGCCGCGGAATCCGGGACTGCCCCCGCAACTGTAAGCGACCGTTCCGAGACCCTGCCCCTCCGGGCGGAGCCACTGCGCCATTGGCGTGGGAAGGTGGCCTCGGAACCATGGTCGCAAGTCAGGAGACCTGCCGTTCCGGCCCCGCGATGACGCGGGGGCGACACCTGCAGAACCGACCGGACGGGGCGTCCGGGAAAGGATATTGATGTTTCTCTCGATCTCGGGCCGCACACGCGGCCTTGCGCTGCTGTGCTGCGCCTTGCTGCCGGTCCCCGGCACCGCATGTGCGCAACCGACCGGCTATCCGCTCACGATCGCCAACTGCAACCGCGTGACGACCTACGAGCGGGCGCCGGAACGCGCCGTCTCCATCGGTCAGGGCACAACCGAAATACTGCTGTCACTCGGCCTTGCCGACCGGGTTGTGGGAACCGCCATCTGGCTGTCTCCGCTGCCCGAGTCCCTGGTCGAGGCGGGCCGGACACTGCCGCGCATCGCCGACAAGTCGCCCGGGTTCGAAGCCGTGCTGAAAACCCGCCCCGATTTCGTCGCGGCGCAATGGATCAACGATATCGCGCCGGATCAGGCCCGGGTCGGGACCTACGCCCAGTTCGACGATTTCGGCATCCGCACCTATGTCTCGCCCGCGGAATGCGCCAAGAGCGAATTCAGCGCGGGCAGTGGCGATGGCGCCCGCGCGCAACCCTGGACCGTCGATCTGCTGAACCGCGAGATCACCGAACTGGCCGGGATCTTCGACGTGCCGGCAAGGGGGGCCGACCTGGTTGCCGCCAATGCCTCCCGGATCGCGACGGCCGCGGCGGATGCCGAGGCGCTGCAGGCAAAGGACATCTCGGTGCTCTACTGGTTCTCGTCGCCCGAAATCGCGGGCGAAGCCTATGTCGCCGGGCGTTTCGGGGCCCCGGCCTGGATTTCCGACGTCGTGGGCGTGCGCAATGTCATCACCTCGGACGAGGAATGGCCGCTGGTTGGCTGGGAGACGATTTCGCAGCTCGACCCGGATGTGATCGTTCTGGGCACCATGGACCGGCGCAACTTTCCCGCTGACGACGTGACGGCGAAACGCGCGTTTCTGCAAAGCGATCCGGTCGCCAGCCAACTGCGCGCGGTGCGCGAGGGACATCTGATCGACATGCCCGCACATTCGATGAACCCGACACTTCGGGCCGTCGACGGGGTCGAGGTGCTTGCGCGCGGCCTGAAAGCAATCGGTCTGACCCGGTGAGCGGTCTGACCCGGGCCCGCTCCGGCTCCGTTTCGGGGCTGGGGCCATTCCTGCTGGCCGGCAGCGTCGCCCTGACCCTCGCGACCTGCTGCGCGGTTCTGTTCGGCGAGATCACCGTGACCCCGCGCGAGGTCCTGTCCACGCTGGCAAACCGGCTCTTCGGCTTCGACCTGGCCGTCGATCCGATCCGCGAGGGCATCGTCTGGCATTACCGGCTGAGCCGGGCGGTGGTCGCGATGTGCGCGGGCGCGTCTCTGGCGATCTGCGGTGTCGTGCTGCAGGCACTGCTGCGCAACCCCCTTGCCGAACCTTATCTGCTGGGGATCTCGGCGGGCGCCTCGACCGGGGCGGTGCTGGTCATCGTACTCGGGATCGGAGCCGGGGCCGTGACGGTCTCGGCCGGGGCCATGGCGGGGGCGCTCCTCGCCTTCGGATTTGTCGCGGTCCTGTCCTTCGGGTCCGGTCGCGGTGCCGAAAGGGTCATCCTTGCCGGGATCGCCGGCTCGCAGCTGTTCAATGCCGCCACCGCCTTTATCGTCACCTCCTCGGCCAGCGCCGAACAGACCCGCGGCATCATGTTCTGGCTGCTCGGCAGCCTTGGCGGCGTCCGCTGGCCGGATGTCGGCCTGGCCCTTCCCGTCCTGCTCCTGGGGCTCGCCTTCTGCCTCTACCGGGCCCGGGCGCTGGATGCCTTTGCCTTTGGCGAGGATGCCGCGGCCTCGCTCGGGGTCGACGTCGCGCGCGTTCGTGTTGAGCTTCTGGGCCTCACCGCGCTGCTGACCGCCTGCGTTGTCAGCATCGTCGGGGCCGTGGGATTTGTCGGGCTGGTCATCCCTCATGCGACGCGCTTCTTCGTCGGTCCGTCACATGGCCGGCTCATCCTCGGCTCGGCCCTGGCGGGCGCGATCTTCATGGTCTTGGCCGACGTCCTGTCACGCCTCGTGCTGCCGGGACAGGTGTTGCCGATCGGCGTGATCACCGCCCTGTTTGGCGCCCCGGCCTTTGCCGTCCTGCTGTGGCGCGCGCGGGGCGGACAATGAGCCTGCAGAGCGACAATATTTCCTGGACCTCCGGCGGCGCGGCCATTGTGAAGGGTGTGACCCTGCAGGTGCCCGAACAGGGTGTCCTGGGCCTGGTGGGACCCAACGGATCGGGCAAGTCGAGCCTGCTGCGCCTGCTGGCCGGGGTCCGGCGCGGCAGTGGCGGCGCGGTGCTGGTCGACCAGCGGCCGATCGACACCATAGGTCGCGCCGAGATCGCGCGGCGGCTTGCGCTGGTGGAACAGCACGCGACAACCGATGTCGTGCTGACCGCGCGCGACGTCGTCGCACTTGGCAGGTTGCCGCATCGCGGCGCCCTGGGCGGCTGGAGCGCACGGGACGAAGAGATCGTGCAGCGCGCATTGGCACGCACCGGCATGACGCGCAGCGCGGGACAATCCTGGTCCACGCTGTCCGGTGGCGAGCGCCAGCGAATCCAGATCGCCAGGGCGCTGGCGCAGGAACCGCGCGAGCTGCTCATGGACGAGCCGACCAATCATCTCGATATCCGCCACCAGCTCGACCTGCTGCGGCTGCTGCTCTCGTTGGGAACGCATGTCATCGTGGCGCTGCACGACCTCAATCAGGCGATGGCGTTCTGCGACGAGGTCGCGGTGATGAGCGAGGGGCAGCTGATCGCACAGGGAAAGCCGGTGGAAATCCTGACCGCCGAGCTGATCGGCGAGGTCTTCGGGGTTGAGGCCATGATCGTCCGCGGACCGAACGGACCCAGGATTTCGTTCTTCTGAGGGCCCGCAACCGGCGTGCACCTCGGCTGAACCGGCGCCGGACATGACAGGACAGGGCTTGCAGCGGGTCTGTGCCGCCGCGAGGGCCAAGGCCACAGGTGCATTCTTGACGCACTGGACATCCCGGTTGACCGGCGATGCGCCACGTTCGCGCAACCGGCCCGCGATGCTGGCGCAATATCCGCGAGCGGCCCGACCCCGGGTTTTGACACGGTGCGATCCGACTTCGGCGCGCCGGGGATGGCGGCACGGGCGCGCGCTCCTTCGGCAAGGTCTGGTACAGGCCATCGTGATCGAACAGGGGCCGAAGGCTCGCCTGGCTGTGCGCGGCGACATGCGCGGGCTTCAGGATGATCACATCGGTACGCGTCCAGTCGGCAGTGATCGCATTGATCAGCGCGGGACGGGTGCTGCGGTCCCACCACATCACGATCTCGCCGGTCTGCTCGATGGCGTTTTTCCAGGCCCCGGCGATCTCGTCGTTCGGCCCGTCTTCGCAGACCAGAGCGAAGTCGATGTCGCTATAGGCGTCGGCCCTGCCATTGCCGAAGCTGCCGCTCAGAAACAGGCCGCGAATGGCGGGACGGTCGCGGAGCGCGGCGCTGATGATCTCGATGGCGCGGTCTGACTGCATGGTGCCGTCCTTTCTTCGGGCAAAGGGGATCGCCTTGCGGAATGACGCCGCAGGGGGTGTTTCCGGGGCGGATGGGTTGGGCGGCGGGGCGCTAGCGCTTGATGGACCAGACCATCGCCGTTTCGTAACCGGCGGCGTCCAGCAGCGCGATCTTGGAGGTCCACCGCGCGGGACAGACGACAAAGGCCACCCCGATGCCACGGCCGGCCAAGGCGGCTTCGGCGGCGTGCAGCAAGGCGCCTGCCCCCTCCGTGCCGTGGTCGAGCGTCGCCGGGCTGGCCAGGTCGTGGTGGAAATAATCGTCGATCACACCCGTGCCGGTGATGTCGTGGCCCGGCGGGAAATGCAGGCGCGAGGCAGGCTGAGCAATCACATAGCCCTCAAGCTGATCGGGCGATCCCAGGACCATCATGTCACGATCCCGCAGCGTCAGACTGCGCGTCATCCAGGCGGAAAACCGTGCATCGGCCTGGGGATGGATGTCCCAGAACGGGTCGATCCCGAACAGAACCTGCCGGTTCTCGGCGCTGCGGGCCACGATGCCGGGAATGTCGTCCTGCGTCGCGAACCGGACCCCGGCCGGCATCCCCTGATCGCCAAGGTCGGTGCGCGACAGATAAAGCGTGAGGGGATCATAGCCGGCCGCCTCGAAGGCGCGGCGCCAGTCCTCACCCGTGACATGGGAGGCCAGTTTGATCCGCGCTCCGGCCGCGTGCAGCGCGTCCTCGGCCGCGGCCAGCAGGCCCTCGACCGTGCCGCTTGGCGCATCGGGCAGGACAAAGGAGTCCGGCAGGATCAGCCCCGGCTCACCCAAGGCGCCCGCGTAGATCGGCGGCACCGGCAGCAGCATTGCATGGATGACGCCGGTGATCCGGCCCTGATCCTGCGACACCTGCCAGATCTGGTGGAACGGTTGTTGCTCGGCGGTCAGCGCGAAGTTCAGCGCCTTTTCGATCTGGGCGGGCGCATCCGCAGCCATCCGCCACAGGATCGGATCCGCAGCATGGCGCGCCCCGGCATCCAGCATAAGAAGTTCGACAAGGCGCGGAATATCCTCGGGGGTCGCTGGCCGGACGGTCTGGGTCATCTGTCGATCTCGCTTGCTGGGTGCCGCTGTCGTGCCTGTATCGGCCCTCGGCACCAAATTGACAAAGCAGGATAATTTCACCAGCGTTCAGAAAAACTATCGCCTCCGGGGTGTTGGATGAAAAACGTCAATCTGAATGCGCTTCGGGTGTTTTCCGTCGTGGCCTCGCACGGGAACCTGCAACGTGCCGCGGACGAGCTGAACCTGTCGCGGGGCGCGGTCTCGCAGCGGATCAAGCAGCTTGAGATCGAGCTGGGCGTGGTGCTGCTGGTGCGCGGCGCGCGCGGCGTCGCCCTCACGCCGGAGGGCGCGCGCTGCCATGCCGCCATGCAACAGGCCCTGGCGATCCTCGACACCGCCTTGCTAAGCCTCGCCGAATCCGGTGACCGCGTCACGCTGCACCTGGGGGCATCCACCGCGATCAAGTGGCTCATGCCCCGGATGGACGCATTTGCCGCCAGGTTTCCGACCGTTTCGCTGACCACGCAGACGCACGAACGGATGCTGTCGCGCAGTCTGGGCCGGAACGAGATCGCGATCTGGCCCGGCACGGCGCCGGATGCGAATCCGGCGCACGGATCGCTGCGCCTGACCGATATCCGCCTCGTCGCCGTGTGCAGCCCCGACTTCCTGCGCCCGGACTGGCCCATGGGTCTGGACACCCTGCTCACCCTGCCCCTGCTTCAGGATTCGCACCGGCGGTGGGAAAGGCTGATCGAGGCCACGGGATGGGGCGACGCGCACAAGCTGCTCAATTTCGACCGATCCGCCCTGGCGCTGGATGCCGCCATCGGTGGCTACGGCGTTGCCATCGCGCCAGGTTACATGGTGGACCATGACCTGCGCTCGAAACGGCTTGTCGAGATCTGGCTCGATCCCGAACCCTCGGGGGATGGGCTGTATGTTTCATGGTCAAAGGACCATCTGGGCCAGGCGCGGATCAAGCGCATCGTCGACTGGATCGCGGCTGAGTTCGCGTGAGACACAAGCCCTGGATATGGGGCTGCAACCGGGACTCGAGCCCCGTTGTCGAAACATGCCGCACCGATTTGCGAGCGCCCGGTTTGCGGTCCGGGGAATCGCGCCAACTTGCCCGGTTGCTTGCTAAGGCCGGACCTGCGTGCCACGGTTTGCAGGTACGGATAGGGTGGAAAAATGTCGGCACCTCTTGTTGTCAGAAACCGGAATTTTCGCCTGCTCTTGAGTGCCGGCACATTGAGCAATCTCGGCGATGGACTGGTCGTGCTTGCACTGCCCTGGCTTGCGACATTGATGTCGCAGAATCCGGTGGCGATTGGGGCGGTGGCGGCGGCTAGTCGCCTGCCCTGGCTGCTGTTCGCGATTCCGGCGGGGGTCGTGGTCGACAATGCCGAACACAACAAACTGATTGCCCGAGCGGACATTCTGCGCGCGGCCATTGCGCTGGCGATCCTGTTGCTGGCGGTGAACCAGCCGGCCGAGGGCGCGGTGTGGGTGCTGGCGGGGCTTGCTTTCGTTTTGGGCTCTGCCGAAGTGCTCAGAGACAATGCCGCTCAGACGATGCTCCCGTCGATTGTCGACTCCAAGGACCTGGAGGCGGCCAATGGCCAGCTCTGGAGCAGCGAGCAACTCACGAACCAGTTCATCGGACCGCCATTGGCGGGCGTCCTGATCGCGGCGGGTATCGGCATTCCCTTCGGGATTGACGCGGCCCTTCTGGTCCTATCCGCCGGATGCGTCTGGATGATCACGCTTGCGCCCAGAGTGAAGACCAAGACGCGTTTTCGCCAAGCCCTGTTGGAAGGGATCGCCTTCATGCGGGCCGATTCCCTGCTGCTGCGGCTTGCCGTTGTGTTGGGGATCGCCAACTTCATCGCGATGGCGACGATCACGGTTCAGGTTCTTTTTGCGCAGGATGTGCTGGCCATGTCCGCCTATGCCTACGGGCTGGTCCTGTCCGTCGCCGCACTGGGGGCCGTTACGGGAAGCCTGCTTGCCCCGAAACTTGTCGGGTTTTTCGGAACGCAAAGGTGCCTCTACCTGTCAATTGCGACCTGGGGCATCGGCTATGCATCCATCGGGCTCAGCCATTCCGGCTATGCAATGGCCACCGCGCTGTTCTGTGTGATGGCCGCAGCCATGCTGTGGAATGTCATCACCGTGTCCTGGCGCCAGAGACGTATTCCGCCTGCGCTGCTTGGGCGGGTCAACAGCATTTACCGCTTCTTCGGATGGGGCTCGATGCCACTGGGGGCCATGACAGGCGGGGTGCTCGTCTCGGTCCTGGAGCAGGATCTGGGCCGGGAAATCGCTTTGCGCGCCACATTCGTCTGCGCCGGGGCCGCATGTGCGCTCTTGCTTGCCTACGCAGTGTTCAGGCTGCGTTTGGAATAGGCTGGCCGCCCTTCGCCAAAGGAAATTCAACGCCCGGTTTCAGGATCGCGGGAACCGTCCCGCTGGCTGTCGGCCAGTCCGGGGTGAAGATACGCCGCCGGATAGGCCATCGGCCTGAAGGGCCCAAGGGGCACGACGCCGTTCCAGCTGCGCCCGAAATAGCCCTGACGGCAATGCACCAGGGATCCCGCATCCGCGACACCGGGCAATGCATGGACGCGGCACAGCCATCGCCACAGATGCGGATAATCGAGCACCCGCGCACCGTTGAGCTTCATGCGGAGGTAATAGACCGGATCGTGGCGGTAGAGCGTGGGGAAAAGGCGCAGGTCGGCCTCGGTAAATGCCTCGCCGGTCAGAAAGGGGCGGCCATCGGACAGACGGTCCTCCAGCTTGTCGAACGTCTTGAAATAGGCGGCAAAGGCGGTTTCGTAGATCGCCTGATCCGAGGAAAACCCGGCCTTGTAGGCGCCGTTGTTGATTGTGGTGTAGATCAGATCGTTCAGCTCATCGATGTCGTGGCGGAGCCTGTCGTCCTCGGGGTAGAGCCGCACGCGCGTTGCCGCCGCGATACCGCTGCCAAGCGCCTCGGCATGGGCATCCAGCATGCGGATGATCTCGGCGCTTTCGTTGTTCACGATGCGGCCCGCGATCCTGTCGTAAAGGATCGGGACGGATTGCTCTTCTGACCCTTCGGCGCGGTAGACCTGTTTGGCCAGGCGCAAACCCTTGCCGGTGCCGGTCTCGGCCGTGCATTCGGGCAAAGGGGCCCCGGTCAGGCTGGCAATCCGGTCCGGTGCGAATTCCCAGAGGTTCGCCCCCTCGGGATCGTCGTCGCCGGTGCGATTGGGAAAGGCCACGTCCATCGTGATGGCGTCCTGCAGCCCCAGCACCGACCGGGCCAGGGTCACGCGATGGCACCAGGGGCAATTGAGCGCCACGAAAAGATGATAGCGGCCCGGTTCCGCCGGGAAATCGGGATCGCCGATGGCATGGCGGAAGCCGCTGACGCCGCGCACGAATTCGCCCCGTGCGCGGCGTTGCCGAATACCCGTCTGGTCTTCTTCGGTCGATCTGTCGCTCATGGCGCCAGTGTCACCCTCTGAGGCGGTGATGCAAGATGATCGGCACCGCCAGCTCTTCTTCGTCGCTCAGATGCCGTTTCAGGAAGGCCTCGATCGTTGCGGCCGTGGCATGCACCTGCCCGGCTTCCTCACGGGCCTGCACCTCGTCCAGATCAGACAGCTTGATCAGCCGGTTGGCGGTACGGGTGAAATCATCGAGCACTTGGTCCAGATCGGCGTGATCCTGTTCCAGCACCTCAAGCCCGGCATCGAAACGCGGGTCCGCCGCCGAAAGCTCAGGGAAATAACTGCGATCTTCCCAGCCATGATGGCCATGCAGGTTCCCGACGAGGTTGCCGCCGTAATGGGACAGACGCCCGGCGTAGTCCTCCAGCTCCATGCCGCGATCCAGCAGGGATTCGGTATCCAGGCGGACACGCTCAGCCACCCGGCGGAACATCTGATGCGCGCCAAGCCAGTGCCGGGTCTTTTCCTTGAAGCCCGGATGCGCGTCCCAGCTGTCGCGCGGATACTGGTCGAAGAGAAACCGCATCTCTTCCGGCATCTCGGTCTGGCGAATGGTGTCGGTATCAAGCATTGGATTTCTCCTTTCGGATGAAAGGTGGGGCTGCCCGGGGTGCCACACCACTGCGGACTGGCGCACAGCGGCCCTGCGTCAGCGGCCCTCTGCACGGCGGATGCCGCGGATGTCTGCCATCTTGCGTTGTCATATGGTGATGTCGTGCGCGGTGACGCCGGACGGCCTGTCATCGCCGCCATCGGCAGGGCGGGCGCGGCGACAGAACCGGCCGGGCACCCGCAAGCACATGCAGGTCGGCAAGAACGGGCAACGGCCCGCTCGTGATATGTGGCGCCGGATCGCTTCACCGCCGATCCGGCCAGCAGGATGGCGGGGTGTTACACCTGGCCGCCGCGAAACCCGCTTGCCCCGATGTCCCAGAACACGCCGGCCATGACACGCAGCGCATCGCGGCAGAGCGGTTTCAGGACGTGCTCGTTGGGCGCATGTTGGGAACATCCGCGATAGGAATGCGGCACCCAGATCGTGGGCAGGCCCAGGATTTCGGTAAAGCTGTCATTGGGCAGCGATCCGGCGAGGTTGGGCAGGACGTGCAGATCGCCTGCCGTTTCGCGGATCGACGCACCGACAAACCTGGCCCAGGGATGTTCGGGATCCAGCCGGGTGGCGGAAAAGAAGCCACGGTCATGCGCGCGGATCTGCACCCGTTCGAAGCCATGTGCGTCAAGGTGGCGGCGCAGCGCGGGCACGACCTCTTCGGGGTCGGTTCCGACGACAAAGCGCAGTTGGCAGGTGGCCCGCGCCCATCCGGAAATCGCGTTGACCGGGGCCTCGGGCACGCCCGAAACCATCGCCAGCACCGCAAAGCTGTTCCAGCCAAAGACGCGTTCGGCGGGCGTCAGGCTTTCCTCGCCCCAGTCGGGATCGACCGCGGGGCCGTCTCCGCCATGCACCGGCAGCCTGCTCAGCGCGTCGCGCACGGAGTTTGTCAGGCTGTCGGGGCGCCATTCGGGCACCTTGATCTGACCGCGCACATCGGTGATGCAGGCCAGGGCATGGGCCAGGATCATCGCCGGATCGGCCAGCAGCCCGCCCCAGTTGCCGGAATGATGCGCGCCTTCGTGGGTCTCGACCAGCAGGTCGAAGGTCGTCCCGCCGCGCGAACCCATGAACATGCTCGGCACGTCAGGTTGCAGGCGCGGCCCGTCCGAGGCGATCAGAACATCCGCGCTCAGCCGGTCCTTGTAGGTGCGGAACACCTCGGGCAGTCCGACGGAGCCGACCTCCTCGCTCATCTCCAGAACGATCCGCGTGTTGAAGCCAAGGCTGCCGCGTGCCGCCAGAACGGATTCGAGCGCGGCGATATTGATCAGATGCTGGCTCTTGTTGTCGGCCGTGCCGCGGCCATAGAGCCGGTCGCCGTCCTCGGTGATCTCCCAGGGTTTCAGGCCCTCGCGCCACATCCCCTCCTGTCCGCGCACGGTGTCGCCATGCCCGTAGGTCAGGATCGTGGGCAGATCATCGCCTTCGCGCCGTTCCCCCAGCAGCAGGGGGCCCCCTTTCGGATCGGGATTGTCGATGATCTCGCAGACAAAGCCCATCGCCTCAAGCCGGGGCAGCATCGCCTCGACCAGGTAACGCTGCGCCTCGGCGCGGGCTTCGGGGGCCGGGTTCTGGCTTTCGCTGCGGTAAGAGACAAGATGGGCGAGATCGGACTGGAAGGCGCCGGTTTCGAAATACTCGGTCGCTTTGGCAATGGCAGTGTCTCTGGTCATTCTGTCTCTTCAAGTGCTGCGTCACCCCAGGGCGACATGATTTCTGTGCATCCCGAGTTCACCGCCCCGTCGCGCATCACCCCGGCGGGGCAGGCAAAGGCATAAGGGTGCACGGTGCGCCGCGTGGTCTGAACCGGCATGACGCGTTCAATGGCCGCTAGAACCTCGGGCGGCAGGGTTTCATCGGCAATCGCCCCTGCCCCGCCCGACACGTCGATGCGCGGCGTGTGGAAGGCCGCGCCGATACCCATGCCCCTGTCGGTGACGAAGGAGGCCAGCTGCGCCACCGCCGAAACGATCTTGCGCCCGCCCGAGGCCCCAAGCGCAAAGCTGCGCGCGCCCTGGCTGCCGACAATCGGGCAGACGTTCATCAGGCAGGCCTTGTCGGGCCCGAGGGAGTTCGGCCTGCCCTGTTCCGGGTCGAACCACATGATGCCGTTGTTCATCAGCAGACCGGTGGTGGGAGAGACCACGCGGCTGCCAAAAATCGACAGCAGGGTCTGGGTATGCGCGACCATGTTGCCCGCACGGTCGACGACCGAGAAATGCGTGGTGCAGCCGGGCGCCTCGGGCACCTCGCCGGTGTCGCCCATCGTGCCAAGGCGTTCGGCATAGGCGCGGCTGAGGGCGCTGGCATAGGCGGGATAGGCCTGTGCGGGGGTGGACATGTCCACCTCGGACAGCTGTTCCATCACCCGGGCAAAGGTCGGCCCGGCCGTCAGCCCCGGCATGACGTGGAACAGGGCGTCGCGATAGGGCACGGGCCGCGCCGCGCCCGTCCAGGCGCGATAGCCGCGCAGGTCATCGACCGACAGGCTGCCGCCCTTGGCCTGCACGTCGCCGGCCAGCGCCGCTGCAATGTCGCCTTCGTAGAACGCACGCGGACCGCCGCTGGCCAGCACCTCAAGCATGTCGGCCATGGCGCTTTGATCCAGCCGGTTGTCCGGGATCGCCGTCCAGCCCGACCCTTTGGGCCAGACCCCGTCATCGAGGAACAGCGCGGCGGCATCCGGGTCTTGCGACAGGTTGCGCGCGACCGAGGCGATCAGCAGAGCGGCGTACCAGTCCACCAGCATCCCCTGGCGGGCGTGGGCGATGGCCGGGGCCAGCAGATCGGCCCAGGGCAGACGGCCCCAGCGGGCATGCGCCTGCCCGATCCCCTCCACCGTGCCCGGAACGGCAATGGCCTTGGCCCCTTCGACGTTGCGGTCCCCGACCACCCGTTCCCAGGGAAACAGATCGCTTGCCTTGCCTTCGCCCGACAGCGGATAGTCCGCCACGTTCAGCCCCTTGGGCGAGCGCATGCCGAAATTGATCGCCACCGCCTCGCCCGTATCGGCCCGCCAGTGCACGGCCGCCCCGCCGCCTGCCGGGCCGCTCATCCAGGGTTCCAGCACCCCG
Organism: Pseudooceanicola pacificus; assembly: GCF_009789075.1. GTDB lineage: Bacteria > Pseudomonadota > Alphaproteobacteria > Rhodobacterales > Rhodobacteraceae > Pseudooceanicola > Pseudooceanicola pacificus. Next base: position 81,913 of record NZ_WNXQ01000002.1, on the reverse strand, counting down.
AGGACAAAGGAGGTGGCCACCGCCGCGTCCACCGCATCGCCCCCGGCGCGCAGCACCTCGGCCCCCGCTTCGGCGGCCAGGCGGTGCTGGGATGCGACCACGCCGCCGGGCGTCTCGATCACGTGCTTGCGGACCTCCTGGGTCCTGGACAATGCGCTCATGCTGCGGCCTCTTCATACATCGGGCTGTCGGGATCGTGCATATGACATTCCACCCGTCCCGCATCGGTTTCCAGGGGGCGCGGAGCCTTGGCCGCGCACAGTTCCGTCGCATGGGGGCAGCGGGGGTGAAAGGCACAGCCCGAGGGCGGATCAATCGGGTTGGGATAGGCCGTGCCAAGCGAGGTTTCCGGCACCCCCTGCCCCGGGTCGGGCGTCAGGACCGAGCTCAGCAGCGCCCGGGTGTAGGGATGGCGCGGCCGTTCGAACAGATCGGCCACCGGGGCCTCCTCGACAATCCGGCCAAGGTACATGACCGCCACGCGGGTCGCCAGATGTTCGACCACCGCCAGATCATGCGAGATGAACAGATAGGTCAGCCCGAATTCCTGACGCAGATCCCCCAGCAGGTTGAGGATCTGGCTCTGCACCGACACATCCAGCGCCGAGGTCGGCTCGTCGCAGATCACGATTTCCGGCTTCATCACCAGGGCGCGGGCAATGGCCACACGCTGGCGCTGACCGCCCGACATCTGGCTGGGATAGGTGTTGATGACCCGCCCCGGAAGGCCGACGATATCAAGGATGTCCAGCACCGCCTTGCGCTGGCTGGCCGCATCGCCGATGCGATGCACGCGCAGCGGCAGCGAGATCAGGTCGTAGATGGATTTCCGCGGGTTGAGCGAGGAATAGGGATCCTGAAAGATCGGCTGAAGCCGCCCGGCGAGCGCCCGCCGGTCGAGGTCCTGCATCCGGTCGCCTTCGACCAGCACATCGCCTGCGGTGGGCTTTTCCAGCCCAAGCAGCAGCTTGGCCAGGGTGGACTTGCCGCAGCCGGATTCCCCGACCAGCCCCAGCACCTCGCCCTTGCGCATCGACAGGGTGACGTCATTGACCGCCGTCAGCGGCTTGCGCTTGCCGAACAGCCCCTGTTTGACGCTGTAGGTCTTTTTCACACGGTCGAGCGTCAGGATATCGCTCATGCGACCACTCCTTTTTCTTCGGACAGCGCACCATCGGCAAAGACGCAGCGAAAGGCATGGCCAGCGGTGCCGCGCATCGGGATCGCCTCGCGGCATGAAGGCTGCGCATGCGGGCAGCGGGTGCGGAAGGCGCAGCCCGTGACCTCGCCCACCAGCGAGGGGACAATGCCCGCAATGGTGCCAAGCCGCGCGCCCCGCGCCGTCTTGCCCGGTTGCGGAATGCAGCGCAGCAGGCCGCGCGTATAAGGGTGGCTGGGCGTGGCGAAAACCTCGCTCGCCGGGCCGGTTTCCACCAGTTCGCCCGCATACATCACCGCGACCTTGTCGGCGACCCGCGCGACCACGCCCAGGTCATGGGTGATCAGGATCATCGCCATGTTCATCTCGCGCGTGAGATCCACCAGCAGCCGCAGGATCTGCGCCTGAATGGTGACATCCAGCGCCGTCGTCGGTTCGTCCGCGATCAGCAGGTCGGGTTCGCACATCAGCGCCATCGCGATCATCACCCGTTGCCGCAGCCCGCCGGACAGCTGGTGCGGGTATTGCGACAACCGGCTGGCGGCGGCGGTGATGCCGACCTTTTCCAGCAGCTCCACCGCGCGGGCGCGCGCCTTGTCGCGGCTGACGTTGCGGTGCAGCAGCAGGGCCTCCATCAGCTGGTCGCCGATGGTATAGGCCGGGTTGAGCGAGGTCATCGGCTCCTGAAAGATCATCGCCATACGGTTGCCGCGCAGATCGCGCATCACCCGGTTGTTCGCCTTCAGCAGATCGGTATCGCCAAAGCGGATCTCGTCCGCCGAACGTTTGATCGACTTGCCCAGCAGTCCCATCACCGCCAGCGAGGTCAACGACTTGCCCGACCCGCTTTCGCCAACGATGGACAGGGTCTCGCCGCGCCTCAGATCGAAGTCGATGCCGCGCACCGCATGCAGGATGCCGCTGCCCGTGGGAATGTCGAGCGTCAGGTTCCTGACGGAAAGCAACATGTCACTCATCGGTCAGCTCCGTCCTTCGGGGGCGGTCACGTCGCGCAGACCATCGCCCATGAGATTGATCGCCAGCACCAGCACGAAAAGCACCGCGCCGGGGATCAGCACCAGCCAGGGCTCGAACAGCATCATGTTCTTGCCCTCGGACACCATCAGCCCCCAGGACGGCGTCGGCGGCTGGACCCCGAGGCCCAGAAAGCTCAGCGCCGCCTCCAGCAGGATGGCATGGGCCATTTCCAGCGTGACGATGACGATCAGGTTGTTGAAGACATTGGGCATGATCTCGGTCAGCAGGATGCGCGGGGTCGAGGCGCCGATGACCTGCGCGGCGGCCACATAGTCGCGCCGGCTGATCTGCAGGGTCGAGGCGCGCATCACAACCGCGAAGCGGTCCCACAGCAGCAGGCCCAGCACGCAGATCACCACCGTCAGCGACCCGCCCAGGATCGCCACCACGGCCAGCGCCACCAGCACCACCGGCATGGCCAGACGCACGTTGATCAGGAAGGTCACGACCGCATCGACCTTTCCGCCGAAATAGCCCGCCGCGACGCCCATGGCCGTGCCGATCACGCCCGAGATCAAGGCGGCGATGGCGCCGATCATCAGCGAGACGCGCGCCCCGTAAAGCAGCCGCGACAGGTAATCCCGGCCAAGGTGATCGGTGCCCAGCGGATGTTCCCACGTGCCGCCCATGAACACCGGGGGGACCATACGGTTCATCAGGCTTTGCGCATAGGGATCATGCGGCGCGAGCAGCGGCGCGAAAAGCGCGACCACCACCAGCAGCAGCACCACGCTCAGCCCGAAGATCAGGCCCTTGTGCGACAGCGCGCGGGATTTCAGCATCTGGCGCGGCGACGGGCCCTGGATTTCGGCGGACAGGGGATCGGCGATGTCGGTCATCTCAGGCGCTCCGCATTCTGGGATCCAGCCAGGCGTTCAGCACGTCGGCAAGGAAGGTGAAGACGATGTAGAACATCGAGAAGACAAGGATCAGCGCCTGCACCGTGGGCAGGTCGTTGCGCGCGATGCTTTCCCAGGCGAGATAGCCCGCGCCGTGCAGGGCAAAGACGCTTTCCACCACGATGGAGCCGCCTAGCATGAAGCCCATCTGCACCGCGGCAAGGCTGACGACGGGGATGATGGCATTGCGCAGCGCATGTTTGAACAGCACGCGCATTTCGCCCGACCCTTTGGCCCGCGCGGTGCGGATGTAATCGGAATTCAGCACGTCGAGCATGCCGGCGCGCGTCAGGCGCATGATGGCGGGCATGGCGTAATAGCCCAGAACGATGGTCGGCATGATGAAATGCCGCCAGGATGAGGCGCCCGAGGGCGGCAGCCAGCCCAGCTGGATCGCAAAGACCACGATCAGGATCAGACCGAACCAGAAGGACGGCATCGCCTGCCCCGCGACCGACAGGAACAGCGCCACCCGGTCGATCAGCGAATTCGGCCGGATCGCCGCGGCGACGCCAAGCGGCACCGCCGTCGCCAGCGCGAACAGGATACCGCAGACGCCCAGCGTCATCGTCACCTGCAAGCGTTCGGCGATCAGGCTGGCAACGGGGAGTTTGAAATAATAGCTCTCGCCGAAATCTCCGCGCAGGGCGGAAAACAACCAGTCGCCATATTGCACCATCATCGGCCGGTCGAAGCCGTAGAGACGGCGCAGCGCCTCGACATCCTCGCCGCTGGCGGTCTCACCGGCCAGCGCGGCGGCCGGATCGCCGGACAGGAACAGCAGCGAAAAACTGATGAAGCTGACGGTAAAGGCAACCAGCAGTGCCAGGCCGAGGCGTTTGAGGATGAATGCAAACATGGCGGACCTTTCGCGTGACGCGATGAGCGGGCGATGCCGGGGCGGAGTTTTATGGTGAAGAAGGGGGTGGCGAGGGGCAAGGCGCCCCTCGCCCGTCGCTGTCCTAGTTCCAGCTCATGTCGACGAAGCGCAGCACCTCGTCGGGCGTGGGCGTATAGGCGACTTCGGTCGTGAACACGTAGTTGGTGTTATAGGTGAACATCGGCGCCCAGAAGGCCTCGTCAGCGATACGCTGCAACGCCTTGGTGTAGTATTCGATCCGCTCGTCCGGGTTGGTCGAGCTGTCGGCGACGTCGAGCCATTCGAGCACCTGATCGTCGCGCGTGGTGTCGAGCGAGCCGTGCTTGAAGAACTGGCTGACCATGGCCGAGGCGTCGTTGATCGAATAGCTGCCCCAGGTCTGGAACGCGAGCGGCACCTCGCCCTTCATGTTGAGCTCGCGCAGGGCCGAGTATTGCAACATGTTGAAGTTGGTCTTGATGCCCACGGCGTTGAGGTAGGAGGTGATCGCCTCGGCATATTGGCGGTCGCGGTAGGCGTAGAAGTCGATGGTGAACCCGTCGGGATAGCCGGCTTCGGCCAGCAGGGCCTTGGCCTTCTCGGGGTCGTATTCATATTCCGTCACGTCCTGCACACAGCCGAACTGGCTGGGGAAACAGGGGGTGTAGACCACCTTGGACTTGCCCTGCAGCAGCGCGTCGACCAGCTCCTGGCGGTTGATCGCGTAGTTCACCGCCTCGCGCACCAGCTTGTTGGTGAACGGGTTCTCACCGGACCGGCCCGCGGCATCCATCTGCAGATAGCCCACGCGCATGGTGGATTCGTTGGCCACGGTGAACTGATCCATCTGCGCCAGCTTGTTGGCCTGGTCGGCGGGCACCTGCCAGATCAGATCGAGCGAGCCGGAAAACAGCTCGGCCATCTGGGTGTTCACATCCGGAATGGTGCGGATGTCGACCTTGGCGATCTCGGGCTGGCCTTTCGGGCTGTCGTAATAGGTCTCGTTGGCCTCAAGCACGAAGTGCTGGCCCGGCACAACCTCGGTCACCTTGTAGGGCCCGGTGCCGACCGGCTTCAGCCCCATGCCCGACGGGCCGACCTCGGCATAATATTCGTTGGGGTAGATGGAAACCGGACCCGAGAGGAACTCGATCGCGGCCGGAAACTTCTCCTTGAGGTGGATGCGCACGGTGTAGTCGTCGATCTTTTCGGCGGACTTCATCCAGTTGACGTTGCGCTGCGTCTTCACGCCATTTTCTTCCTTGGCGACGTAATCGACGGTGTAGACCACGTCGTCGGCGTTGAACGCTTCGCCGTTGTGGAAGGTGACGCCCTCGCGCAGTTTGAATTCCAGCGTGGTGTCGTCGATCCATTCCCAGCTGGTCGCAAGGTTGCCGACGTATTCGTTGGTTTCCGGATCGCGGTAGATCAATCCGTCCCAGATCGCGCGCTGCAACACCACGCCTTCGCGCGCCGAGTTGAAGTAGCTGTCGACGTTCTCAAGCTCTTTCGTGAAAGCGACGTTGAGCGTGCCCGAAGCCTTGTCGGCCAGTGCGGGCATGGCAACGCTGGCCATCAGGGCCGCAACTGCGAGGGTGGACGTTGTTTTCTTGACGGGCATGGCTTTTCCTTGTTGTGTTTTGACAGTTATCATTATTTGATACTTCTGATCGTTATTTAACTACTGTAGCAAGACGATCCGCACATCCGTCAAGGCCCTGTTTGCCAGAAGCGGCCCGGCAGGACTGCAAGTGGAGGAAACGTTTGGAAAAGAGGCAGGACAGCCTGTATGTCAGCACGCTCGCCCGGGGCCTGAAAATCCTGCGCGCCTTCGACGAATCGCATGTTGCTCTCTCTCTCACCGATCTGGTGGAACGCACCGGGCTGGAAAAAAGCGCGGTGCAGCGTATGGCGCACACGCTGCATGTGGAGGGGATGCTGGAACGCGATGCCAACACCCGCCGGTTCCGCCCCAGCCACGCCTGGCTGCAGCTTGCCTATGCCTATTACTGGTCGGACCCGCTGATCGCCCGCGCCCTGCCCAAGCTGATCGAATTCAGCCAGGCCAATGCCGAGACGGTCAACCTTGCGCAGATGTCGGGCGAACACATCATCTATTCGCTGCGCCTGCCGACCCAGCGTATCCATTTCGGGGCCAGCATCGTCGGGCGTCGCGTTCCCGTGCTCAATACCGCCGCCGGACGCGTGATGCTGTCGACCAGAAGCGATGCCGAGATCGACGCGGCCTGCGCCAGCTGGACGATGGAGGCGTGGACGCACAAGACGGTCATGGATCGGGCCGAGATCGCCAGGCGCGTGCGGGCTGCCGGTCGAGACGGATATTGCATCACGCGGGATCAGATGCTGCTGAACGAAATCAGCCTGGCGGCCCCGGTGAAAGGACCGGACGGCATCGCCCATGCCGCCGTCCAGATTTCGATTTCCGCGATCGATGCCAACGAGGACCAGGTCGTCCAGAAATTCCTGCGGTCCCTGCTGGACACGGCGGCAGGTATTCTGGGCTAGCTCGGGACCCTTTGATCCAGCCGCGTCGGCGCCAAATCCGCGCAAGATCGGGGATTTGGGGCGCGCCGGGACTGGTGGGGCTATGTCCAGGCGGTCCAGGCCCCAGAGACGGGCCGCGCAACCCGGGGGCTGCGCAGCCTGTCAGGTCAACCGTTCCGGTAAGTGTAGCTGTAGCCGTTCAGGGCGGGCTGGCCGCCCAGATGCGCGTAAAGCACCTTGGAGCCCTCAGGGAAGAAGCCCTTTTTCACCAGGTCGATCATCCCCTGCATGGATTTGCCTTCATAGACCGGGTCGGTGATCATCGCCTCGGTCCGGGCGGCCAGGCGGATCGCATCGTTGGTCTCGGCGCTCGGCACGCCATAGGCCGGATAGGCGTAATCGGGGTTGATGTGGATATCCTCGTCTTCGATGGAATATCCGCATTCGATCAGCTCGCAGGTCTTGTTGGCGATCTCTTTGACCTGGGCGCGGGTCTGATCGACGGTGGCCGAGGCATCAATGCCGATCACACGATCCGCGCGGCCGTCCTTCTTGAAGCCGACGATCATGCCGGCCTGGGTCGATCCGGTGACGACGCAGACGACGATATAGTCGAACTTGAATCCCAGCTCAGCCTCCTGCTCGCGCACTTCCTCGGCGAAACCGACGTAGCCCAGGCCGCCAAAGGGGTGAACCGATGCACCGGCGGGGATGCCGTAAGGCTTGCCGCCTTCGCGTTCGACATCCTTGATCGCCTCTTCATAGCTGGTGCGAATGCCGATATCGAACCCCTCTTCGACCAGACGGCTGTCCGCGCCCATCAGGCGGGTCATCAGGATATTGCCGACGCGGTCATAGACGGCATCGTCATGCGGCACCCAGGCCTCCTGCACCAGGCGGCATTTCATGCCGATCTTGGCCGCCGTCGCCGCGACCATCCGGGTGTGGTTGGACTGCACGCCGCCAATGGACACCAGCGTATCCGCGCCCGAGGCAATCGCGTCCGGCACGATATATTCCAGCTTACGCAGCTTGTTGCCGCCCTGGGCGAGGCCCGAGTTGCAGTCCTCGCGCTTGGCATAGATCTCGACCTTGCCGCCAAGGGCGTCTGACAGGCGGGGAAGATACTCGATCGGTGTCTTGCCGAAGGTCAGGGGGTAGCGTTCGAATTTTTCCAGCATGTCGTGCTCCTTTGTCTGCGGCGCAGGGTAGCAAAGAGCAGGTGATGGGTGCTTTCAAATACGGGGCCAAAATCGTAGCTGTTTGCTGTACCTAACCCCATCCAATCCGATATGCTTCCATCGAACCCTCATTGATCGGAAGACTCTTTCACAATGGCATTGGACCGAATCGACAAGCTGATGCTCCGCCTGCTGCAGGAGGACGGCAGGATGAGCAACGCGGACCTCGCCGCGCGCGTGAACGTCAGCCCCGCGACCTGCCACCGGCGCACCCAGAGGCTGTTTGACGACGGCCATATCCAGACGGTGCGCGCCGTCGTGAACCCGCAGAGCGTGGGTCTGGGCGCGATCGCGATGGTGGGTGTCGTTCTGGACCGCTCGACGCCCGAGAGCTTCGCCAAGTTCGAGACGGCCATCCTGGCCCTGCCCATGATCCTCGACTGTCACCTGGTCGCCGGGGATTTCGACTACCTTCTGAAGATCCGGGTGGCCGACATGGCCGATTTCAGCCGCCTCCACGGCGGGGTCCTGATCGCCCTGCCCGAGGTCAGACAGGCCCGGACCTTCTTTGTCATGAAAGAAGTGAAGGACGCCGCGCCGCTCGACTTCTGACCCCCCGGCACGGGCGTTAATACCGGCTGAACGGCGTGGTCCAGCGTCAGCGGCTTTGACGACCTGGCGAAGTCCGCAACGCAATCCAGGGTGGTGGCAGAGGGGACGGGCCCGGTGCCCTGCCCTTTCCACCCGTTGCACCCGAATTCGGTCAGGCCCGCGGTCCTTCGGCTGCATTGCCGCCCAGCAATCGCCCCGCATGCTCGGCCAGCCCCTCCGCGAAGTCCGGCCCGATTGGCAGGTGGCCCACCAGCAGCCGGTAGAACAATGGCGCGTAAATCATGTCGAGGATGATTTCGATATCCTGCGGCCGGTCAATCTCGCCCGCCTGCGCGGCGGCCTCGATCAGGCTGCGGCCATGCTCCCGGCTCGACAGGATGACCCGGTGGCGGAACGCCTTTGTCATCTCGCTTTCCGGATCGGAGGCAGCCAGCACCATGGCGACCTGCCGTCCACGCGTCGTGGCGAAAGCGGCGACCAGCAGGTGAAGCTGACCCCGCAACCCCTCGACAAGGCCGCCGCCCGAGGCCGGGGCGCGCCCCGGCAGATCGCTCATCAGCGCCTCCATCACCAACTCGCCCGCGTTGGCCCAGTGACGATAAATGGTTGGCTTGCCGACGCCCGAGCGCGCCGCAACCGCCTCGATCGAAAGGCGTCCGAAGCCCTGCGTCGCCAGGATCTCCCTGGCTGCCATGAGCGCCTTTTGTCGCGCCGCCTTGCTGGGCGGCCGACCACGGCGCGGGGGTTGGGTGTCATCTTGACTCATTATGTTACTGAACGTAACGTAATTCATCGGATCGATCAAGGAGTCCTCCATGTCCTCCCTCACACCCTATCTGGTGGTTGGCGCCGCAGCCGAGGCCATCGCGTTTTATCGGGCCGCATTCGCGGCGGAAGAGCTGTTCCGGATGACCGACCCCGCGGACGGCAGGATCGGCCATGCCGAGCTGAAGATCGGCGACGGCATGATCATGCTCTCCGACGAATACCCCGACTTTGGCGCAATCAGCCCGGACACGCTTGGCGGCAGCCCGGTGACGCTGCATCTGGCAACCGCCAACGTGGACGACGATGCGGCAAGGGCGGCGCAGGCCGGCGCCCTGACCCTGCGCGCCCCGGCCAATCAGAGCTTCGGCGAGCGCACGGCGCTGCTGCTCGATCCCTTCGGACACCGCTGGATGCTGTCCCAGACGATCGAACATGTCTCGCCCGCCGAGATGCAGGAGCGCTGGAACCGGGAGACGGGCGCGTGACCGCCCTGGAACAAGAGCTGGACGCCGCCGAGCAGGCGTTCAACGACGCCATGATCAGCAATGACGTCGACCGGATCCGGGCCTGTATCACCGAGGACTGGTGTCTGATCACGCCCGAGCGTGGTCCCGTTCCGGCCGCTGACATCCTGTCCGTGATTGCCTCGGGCGTTCTTGGCCATGACACCATGACCAAGCGCAGCCATCTGATGCGGGTCTGGGGTGACGTCGCCGTCGTCGTCGGGCGGGGAACCAATACCGGCTGGTTTCGCGGCGCGCCGATCAGCGCCGATGAATGGGTCTGCGACATCTATCGCCGGGTCGGGAACAACTGGAAATGCGAATTGACCCAGCTTACGCCGGTGAACATGGCCGGCGGGTCGCCAGCCAGTGATGTCTGACCGCGCGTTTCCACGGCGCGATGTGATCCCCGGGAAAACGTCCGGAAGCCTGAAGACTGAAGCCCCGAACCGGACGCCGCCGTCTTTCGGGGCGGCGGTTTGCGTTTGAACAGAGCCGTGATATACGCGTCACCGCAAAAACCATCTCGACTTTGACCCTTATCGCTGGTTCCTCATTCGCGGCCCTCCGGACCGCAGGCATTCGCATGTCTGCAATTTCCGGAGGAAGATCGATGAACCACAAGCGCAAGAAACCCAGAACCAAGAGTCGCAGCATCGGCGCGTTTCCGAACGGAACGCCGTCGCACTGGAACATCCGGTTCCACAACCGCCCGCGCCGTAGGCGGACCGCGAAGACGATCGTCAAGCTTATGCATGGCGCCGATCCCGATGTCTTGATCTGGGATCTCGGCAACCACAAACCCCAAAAATATTACTGGTGATCCCATGACCGACATGTCCACCGATCACGGCATGGCCTTGCCGCCCGGCAGTTCTGCCCTCGTCGCCTCTGCCAGGGGCGCGTTCTCCTTCTTCCCGCTCGCCACCCCGCCCGACACGCCAGCGCCCCGGTCGACCCAGTTTCTCGTGGCCGCGCCGATGCGCAGCGAGGAAAGTTCAGCCGGAAACTCCAGCTTCAAACGATCCAGTTTTCAGGGCGCAGAGCACAGGAAAAGCGGTGCAGCGGGACGGTCGATATTCCCGCAGATCTGATAAATTCTGGAGGCTATGCGCCATGCCGACTTTCCTTTGGGCGTGATGAATCCGTCTCGCCGAGGCGCGCATGCCAGCTCGTCGGGATCGATCCCCGCGTCTACCGGTATCGTTCGATACAGGGCGGTGACGGGCCACTTCGACAACACCTGTGCGAGCTGTCGTTCGAGCGGCCGCGCTTCGGATACCGCCGCCTGCACATCCTGCTCCGCCGGGAGGGCTGGGAGGTGAACTGGAAGGAGCTCTACCGCATTTACCGCGAGGAACGGCTAGCCGTACACAAGCGCGGCGGCCGGAAGCGTGCGCTCGGGACGCGGGCCCCGATGGCGATTCGGCAGGGCCCGAAACAGCGCCGGAGCCTCGACTTCTTGTCTGATGCGCTGTCCTGCGGGCGGCGGTTCCGTGTGCTGTGCGTGATCGACGACTTCAGCCGGGAATGCCTGGCCACGGTCGTCGATACATCGATCTCCGGCGTCAGTCGAACTATTCCTTTGTGTCTTGATCCACGACCGGAATAGGAACGGTCGTTGCGCCGACCTTTAGAGAAGCGTTCACCGCGCAAGGCCGTTGCCGGTGGTCTTCACCAAGGTCAAACCAGTAGACCGCCCCCTTTTGGGGGACGGTTCCATCGATTACACCGTTTCGGTGGATGAGTATGTCCTTTCCCCCAGCGGGGTTAAGGAGGAACCCTTAGTTCTTGTCCGCAAGGAAGAACTTCACATCCGCGAACAGCCTCAACTCGACGGGTTCACTTGAACCAGCTGAACTTTCTGTCTTCTCTGCGAGTTTGTGCTTCGGTTCGGGGTTGGTACTTGCGCTCGTTTGAGGAGGCGCTGCCCTTTCCGTAACCTTTGCCGTAGGATCCTTTTGATCCTGACTTCTCGTACTTGCTTCCGCTGCTCTAGGAGGATTTTCCGCTGCTTTTGCGGTGTCGGCCACATCACGGCCGTGGTCGCAAGGTTCATCCCGTGCTGGCCCGCTGCCTGCGAGGGCGTCGGTTTCGTCTGCCGGTTTTCGTTCGCACTGGCCCTCGGCGTCGGCCAGAGCCGCAGCAGTTCCGTCCGGTTCCCGCCACTCGAGCGGGTGCCGGAGCAGGCGCGCGGGGTCGGCCAGCTCGTCGCCCTCGCGGATGGCGAGGATGAAGAGCCGCTCCCGCTTGTGGGGCGCGCCGACTTCCGCCGCCGTGAAGAGGCCTGCCGCAAGGCGGTAGCCCATGCCGACCAGTCCTCCGGCGACTTCGGGAAAGCCGAGGCGGAGATGATGGGCGACATTCTCGAGGAACACGAAGGGTGGCGCGACCTCGCCGATGATGCGGGCGACATGCGGCCAGAGGTGGCGCGGGTCGTCCGCGCCCCGGCGTTTGCCCGCGACAGAGAACGGCTGGCACGGATAGCCCGCAGTGACGATGTCCACCGCGCCGCGCCACGGGCGGCCGTCGAAGGTGGCAACGTCGTCCCAGACAACAGCCTTATCCAGGGACGCGTCCTCCATCCGCGCCACGAGAGTGGCTGCGGCGTAGGTTTCCCGTTCGACATGGCCCACAGCACGATATCCGGGGATGGCGATGGCGAGCCCGAGGTCGAGCCCGCCCGCGCCGGAGCAGAGCGAGGGGCCGAAGAGGCATGCGTCGCCTGTTCCGTCAGGCAGGCCTGCGGAAGGTAAAGCCAGGTCATCCATCCCTCAGCGGTCTTTGGTCTTGAGGTCGTCGTAGGGCGTTCCATCCCCGTCGAGGACGGCCTGCTTCCCGGTGAATTTCTGCCAGCGCCGGACGGCCACATCGACATAGGCAGGGTTCAGCTCGATACCGAGGCAGACGCGGCCCGTAGTCTCGGCCGCGATCAGCGTGGTGCCCGAACCCATGAAAGGCTCGTAGATGGCCTGACCCGGGCTCGAATTGTTGAGGATCGGCCGGCGCATGCATTCCACGGGCTTCTGGGTGCCGTGGACGGTCTTATCGTCCTGATCCTTGCCCGAGATGTGCCAGAGCGTCGTCTGCTTGCGGTCGCCCGCCCAATGGCCCTTGCCGGATTTGCGCACGGCATACCAGGCGGGCTCGTGCTGCCAGTGATAATCGCCCCGGCTCAGAACCAGCCGCTCCTTGGCCCAGATGATCTGGGACCGGATGGTGAAGCCCGCGACCTCAAGGCTTTCCGCCGCGGTCGCCGCGTGCAGCGCGCCGTGCCAGACATAGGCGACATCGCCCGGGAACAGTGCCCAGGCCTCACGCCAGTTGGCGCGGTCGTCGTTCAGCACTTTGCCGGTGCGCTTGGTCTTGGCCGCCCCCGCCTGGTTGCGCCAGCCAGGGTCATATTCCACGCCGTAGGGCGGATCGGTGACCACTAGCAGCGGCTTCACCGGGCCGAGCAGCCGCTCGACATCCGTGGCAACCGTGCTGTCACCACAGAGAAGCCGGTGGTGTCCGAGGAGCCAAAGATCGCCAGGACGGCTGATCGGATCCTCGGGGGTTTCCAGGATCTCGTCTTCACTCTCCCGCGGACCGGTGCCCGCATCGAGGCTCGACATCAGCGCGTTCATCTCGTCCTCGGTGAAGCCGGTCAGACCGAGGTCGAAATCCGCCTCCGGCAGGTCCGCCAGTTCGAGGTTCAAGAGGTCCTTGTCCCATTCGGCATTCTCGCCGGAACGGTTGTCCATGATCCGGCAGGCGCGGGCCTGCGAGGCGGTCAGACCACTGGCAACATGCACCGGCGCGGTCTTGAAGCCGAGCTTGCACGCCGCCTCCAGCCGGGTGTGCCCAGCCAGCACGACCATTGCCTCGTCCACCACGATGGGCTGACGCTAGCCGAACTCCTGGATCGAGGCCGCGACCGTGGCGATGGCCTGCTCGTTGCGCCGGGGATTGCGCGCATAGGGAATGATCTGCTCGAGCGGCAGGTCGACGACGTCCATGGGAATGTCCTTGGGTGCCGGGCGGCGAAATGGGGAGCTGAACCGAAATGACCCGACAGGGCCGTTTCGGTTCACGCATGGGGTGTCGGGCCGTCAGGCCTTTCGCTCGTTGCCGCGTGGGCCCAAGCGAAACGAAACGGGTGTTTTTCGGGGCGTCACTGGGAAACCCTCGCGTTTCGCCCGCCCGTATAAGATGGACGCCGGGAAGGACCCGCCGATTTCAGGGAAATGCTCTCCGCTGCGGCCTTGCTGTCGCGGGTCCGCACGAACGGAAACGGGGAGAGCCGTCTTCCGACGCACTCTCCCCATCATATCCTTCAGATAGCATGGATCTGTTGAAACTGTCGAAGACCAAAGTGTTGCAACACTTCATGCAGCCGCAGCATTGGCAAGGCCGAAGCACAAAGCAGACTAGTGATTTCATAGGCGATCCCAGAAAACCTAGCTCGGCGCCAAGAGCAGATACGGCTCGGTCTCCTCTTGTTCGATGCGCTCGATGTATTCTCGGCCGTTAATATCGTGCGCTATCAATGTGCGAGCGAGACTTGGTTGAGAAGCGATACGCAATCGAACTTCTGAGAAGTCCTGGGATATTCCCAGTGCAGTTTTCTGATCGCCGTCGACTCGGTCGACCATCACGTCGCGTGGCATCAAAAATGCGAGGTTCTGAAGTTTGACGCATTGGTGCCGCGCCCTAAATTCAGCCGCCTCTTTCATGTCGAGCCAAAGCAGTGACTTAATCTGCGCGCCCCCACATAGGGCTAAACTCGCCAAAAGGGCTCGTACCAACCCAGCATCCACCCGCGCTTCTATTACAACCTCTGCGAGACCACTGTGCAGTTCGTCGAAGACGTAACTCATCTTCTCTTCGACCGCTGCGATGACGTCTTTTGCGTCAGGCCTAACCTCGGCTTCTTGCAGACGTTCCAGCGCCGTCCGCACGGTCACAATCTTGGATCGGAGGTTCATTTCGCGCCATTTCGATGGCAACCCAGCGACAGAGGCCTCAATGCCACCAAGCGACTTATCTACTTGGTCGAGTCGCCTCAAGATCATGGCGGTACTTGCAGCTGTAACGCCGATACCAACAACGGACGATGCCAAAGTCGCGATTTGCAGCGTCTGCATCGTCCCCATCATAGCCTGCATCGCGTTTAGCTTGTGAGAGATCGCCGCATTCTGCGCTATCCCGATCAAGCCCGTGGCACCTGTCGGATCGAATGAAAGCCCAGTCTGAAGAGCTTTTTGCAATGCCCCAGTCTCTTGAAGGTGGGCAACAATTCGACCGGTTGCAGAGTCTCTGAGCACAGCGCCGCTGCGGATGATATCACCTGCGAAATGGGCGGCTTGAAACTGGGAGGGAATATCGAACGGGATACTCATTTTGCCATCTCCATCCTCTTTAACGCGACGCCCTGCAATTCATTGAAAAGTACATGCTTCAGAGAAACTAACTTTGCATCGACGGCCCCGCCAACGACGCGAGTGGTAATAGTGTCATGCAAAGATATTTTTAGCTTCGACTTCAGCTGCGATATTGCCTTCGAGCGGATGCCGGGCCCCGCAGCCAATAGAGCCGCGCTTCCTGCCAATGCGACAACGGCAGCCGGTATCAATGCTCCACCGCCTAAAGTAAGTCCAAGTATCGCAGTTCCGACGGTCGTCAATCCTCCCGCAAAAAACGGTATTCCAGCGACAGGAGCGGCGGAAACAGCGATTGCCGCTCCGGCTGTCGCCATCTCGCCATACGACCATTTCTGATAAGCGTCTCCGCCCTCGGTCTCCTCAGCCGACGCCCGAAAAGATTTGTCGATATCATGCGTCAGTTCTTTATAGGTTCGCTCTATCCAATCAGCGACGAGGGGTTCCACCTTCTCAGCGATGAACTTGCCTCGCTTCAGAAAATCTGCGGCTGACATGCCATCAATGACTTTGTCCACGCTATAAAACAACGCCGGCAGACGGTCAGGCAGGATTTGAGTGATTTTTTCACGCTCTCCTTCCCACCAGTCCAAAATCTCAGCTTGTACAACTTCCGTTGGCAATTGCATGATATTCATCCGTTACGCTGCCCGAAGGATATCAGTAGACTTTCTCGAGCTTCGCAAGTCGATTTTCCTCCGACAAACAGGTACTTCCCGAGCGAGGCGTTGAGGAAGGCAGTATGAGTTGGTTCGGGTGGCATCCTACGAGACCGCCCGAGCCAAGTTTATCAGCGCACATTCAGCCGCGCGGAGATCTTTGTGAGCGCGAGCTTGTGCTGGCGCCATGCGGTGCTGCGGTCGACGCCCAGATCATGGGTGATCTGCTTCCACGGCCGCCGGCCGGCGCGCCACCAGATCAGGCGGCGTTCACTCTCGCCAAGCCAGACCACCCAGTCGAAGGTCTGCTCGAGCCGCGAGATCGCGGCGGCCGAGGGCCAGACCCGCATCGGTTCGGGCTCCATGGCGAGGATCTCGCGTTCGGTGCGGATGACCTGCGGCCAGGCGTTTAAGTAGCCCTGCACCTTCACCGGCGGCAGCTTGCGCAGGGTGCGGAACGCCTCCTCGAAATGATCTGCGACGTCCTCGGCGGTCCTGATGTGCTCAGCCATGGTGCAGATCCTCGGCCGGGCGCGGACCTTAGAGACGCGTGCCCAGCTGCTCGACGAGTTCACGCTCGGGCCAGGTCAGCCGCTGGTCATCCACACTGACCGCCAGCACGCCCTGTTCGCGCCAGCCGTCACGCTTCACCTCATCGGGCGACCGGCGCTGCCCGCCATAGCCCTTGGGATAGAACGTCATGCCGCACCTCCCCGGGCGTCGAGGGCCCAGAGCAGGATGGCGATAGCATCGGCCTCGTTGTCGTCTTCGGGACTGAAGCCCTTCGCGCGGGCCGCATCGATCATGGCCTGCTTGGGTGCGTTGCCTTTGCCGGTGGCATGGCGCTTGATCGTGCCCACCGGCAAGCCCTCGTAGGGCACACCCCGCAGCTCGCCCCAGCTGGTGAGCGAGGCCATCAGCCCGCCATAGACATGGGCCGCGTCGGTTCCGGCATGGCGGCGGACCTCCCCGAACCAGATCGCGGCGGTGTGCCCCGACAGGCGGTCCAGCTCGGTCAGCCAGTTGGTGAAGCGCAGGTAGCGCATGCCGCCACCTTCATAGCGCCCGGGCCGGAAGCTGGCGGTGCCGCTGGTGATCAGCCCGTCGTGGCTGCGCAATGCCCAGCCGGTGTTGGTGCCGAGATCAAGCGCAAGGATGCAGCGCGGATGTTTGTTGGATTGGGTCATGAGAGACCTCCTCTTCGCGTTTGTGACCGAGGCGAGCGGGCTGGCCGGTGAAGGCTGCGGTCTCGCCAGGCCTCGAAGGGTGGTCTGGTCAGTTCATGGGCTGGGCGGCTCGGCCGCCCGGCAAATCCTTCAGAACCTCCAGAGAGGCATCTTGAAAGACTTACGCCCGTAAGTGGTTGTCCTGTATATGTAATATATAATCTTTCAATTATTCAGTATTTCAATGGATATTTCTCTCCCAATATTAAACCGCGCGCGTACACGTATAGGGATAAGGGGTCCTCTTGAAAGATTGAAGGATTTGAAGGATGCGGTTTTTCCCTTTCGTTTCTAATGCTTGGCGGAATCTTGGCTTCAAGGGCCGTTTCAGGCGGATTGAAGGATCTCCGGTCACCCGCCCCACCGCGCCATCCGATAGACCATGGCCTGCTTGGTCGAGGAGTCGCGCATGCCCGTCGTGATGTCGCCGCTCTCGATCAGCGTCAGCAGGATTTCGTCGCGGTCTCGCGATTTCAACCACTGGGAGGCCCGGGTGATCTCGGATTTGGCGATCCCCTTGGGCCCGGCCGAGCGGACGATCTCCCTCAGCCGCTTCAGATGCGCCTCGGTTTCGGTGTCCGCCACATGGCGTTCGACCGCCTCCATGGTGCGCCGCGCGTAATGGCGCACGAAGCCGATGGCCCAGTCCGCCGCAGTGATGTCGATCTCGGGGCGCACCGGATCGCGCCCGACGGCGACGATCAGCGCCAATTTCAACGCGTTCTCTCCGGTGCGGGCGAGGATGGCAGTGAAGGCCGTGCCGGCCGCTGCCCGTAGCTCCTCGGTCAGGGCGTCGCTGAGGTCGGCAAACCGGGCGCGCGCCGCATCCGACATCGGTACGGTCATCGGGTTCACGGCGGTGTTCTGGTCGGCGGTCTTGCCAGTCAGGTTGACCTTCACGGCCCCGCCGCCATTGGCAACCAGCTGGAGCGCCTGGATCAGCACGGACGGGGCTTGCCGGATTCCCACGGAAAGGTTTTCGTCCGGATAGTCCTCATCGCTCGGCAGGATCAGAAAGCGCGCGAGCGAGCCGTCGACCACATTCGCGCCCTGCAGCGCCCCCAGAAATGCAGCGGCGTCGTGGTGCCATAGACGCAAAGGCAGGGCTGGTTGATGTCGCGCCGCTCGTTCGTGCCGTCGCGGTTCGCATATTCCGCCCCGAGGAAGATCCCGCCCGCTGCGGTGAAGAGCTCGGTCATGTTGTCGAGGATCTCGGTGATATGGCGCGGGCTGCGTTTGCGGTCGGCGGCGGCCGAGAGGAACATCCCGAATTCGTCGATCTGGAACAGGATCGCGGGCTGCCGATGAAGCGCGGTCAGGAGCCCGGCGCCGGACGCGATCTTGTTGCCGCCGAGATGGTGGGCGAGACCCGCCTCGAAGAAGACCTCGTTGATGATTTCGCGGGCGTGGTTCTTGCCCGAACCGCTGTCGGCGATCCCCACGACATAGAGGTTCGAGCGCAGGTTGCTGGTCGTGCGGTACCGCCGCCCCATCAACGCCCCGATCGCGCAGAGGCTGGCCCCGAGCGACAGAAGCGGTTGCGGGCGGCGCGCGGTCGCCAGCATGTAGCCGGTCAGATCGCCGACAAGACCGTCGGGAATGGTCAGGTTGAAGATGGGCTTTTCCGGGGCGGCCACGGTCGGCGCGCTCCCCTCCAGCCGGGCCAGTAGATCGGCGGCCGGATGCGGGCCGTCCGGATCGAGGCTGCCGTCGAGGCGCAAGGCGGCATCCGGCTGCCAGCCGCGCTCCATGGCGAGGTGGTAGATTGTGCCTGCGCCGATCCGGTCGGGCTTGAAGCTCGCCCAGGCGCGGACGGTCGTCGCAGGCACATCCTTGGCCGCCTGAGCCGACCAGTTGGCAAAAACCTCGCCGCCCTCACCGCCAAGCGCCCCTTTCAGCGCCATGCCGATGCGCATCCAGCTGTCGTAATCGAGCTCGTCATTCGGCAGCCAGTCGAGCGCCGACCGGATAGCCGACAAGGTGCCGATCTGCTTGTGGCTTCGCAGGGATGTGGCCGGTGCTGCCGAGCGCAGTCCGCGCTGACGCAGGGCCTTGGGCAGGATCGCATAGGCCTCGTCAAGAAAGGCCGCCGCCGCCGCCTCGGTGATTTCCGGAAGATCGCTGATATCGAGATCGGCCAGCCCCTCGTCGGGCCAGACATAGGGCGCGCCGGTGTCGGGGTGGTCGGCATAAGCCAGAAACTGCAGCCCGAGGCACAGCACTTCGAGCTGATGGCGTTTGATGCCTCGAAACGGTGCGGCCGTGCGATAGACCAGCAGACGCTTCGGGGCGCGGCCGATGTGCAGCGCGGGGTTCAGCGACGTCATCGGCTCCTGAAAGATCATCCCGATCCGGGCGCCCCGATAACCCGCCATCTGCCGGGGGGCGAGCGATGTCAGGTCGGTGCCGACGAAGCGGATCGCGCCGCCCGCAATCCGCATCGGATGGGGAAGCAGCCCCAGAACCGACCGCGCGGCCATGGTCTTGCCCGACCCGCTTTCGCCGACCAGCGCCAGAATGCGCCCCGCGCCCAGCGTGAAGGACAGGTCGCTGACAACCTCGGCCCCGGTCAGCCCGGCCTGCACCCGCAGCGCTTCCACCTCAAGAAGACTCATGTCCGCATCCTCGGATCCAGCAGGTCGCGCAGGGCATCGCCCAGCAGGTTGACCCCCAGCAGGGTGGCCTGGATGCACAAACCCGGCAGAACAATCAGCCAGGGCGCATCCTGGATATAGGGCCGCGCGGCTGCCAGCATGTTGCCCCAGGACGGCGCGGGCGGCGGGACGCCCAGGCCAAGGAAGCTCAGCGCGCTTTCGGCCAGTATCACCCAGCCGAACATCGAGGTCGCCAGAACGATCAGCGGCGCCAGCGCGTTGGGCAGCACGTGCCGCCACATGGTGAGCGCCTCGGAATTTCCCATCACCCGGCTGGCCTCGACGAATTCGCGCGCGCGCTGAGACAGCACAGCGGACCGCGTCACACGCAGCACCGCGGAGGCAAAGGCCAGGCCTAGCGCAAGCACCATGGCCCCTGCCGATGCACCCGCCACCGCCATGACGCCAAGCGCCAGCAACAGGCCCGGAAACGCCAGCAGCGCGTCGTTGAAGATACCGATGATCCGGTCGGTCCACGCACGCACGAACCCCGTCAGCACGCCGAATCCCACGCCGATGACCAGCGCCACGGCCACCGTAGACAGGGCGACAAAGATCGAGACCCGCGCGCCAAAAATCAGCCGGCTGAGGATGTCGCGCCCGAACTCGCCCGTGCCCAGCAGGTGATCCAGGTAGGGCGCCGAAAGCCGCGCACGCAGATCCAGTGCCATGGGATCATAAGGGGCAAGCCAGGGCCCGAAC
Source organism: Pseudooceanicola pacificus (assembly GCF_009789075.1). GTDB lineage: Bacteria > Pseudomonadota > Alphaproteobacteria > Rhodobacterales > Rhodobacteraceae > Pseudooceanicola > Pseudooceanicola pacificus. The sequence goes on along the minus strand of NZ_WNXQ01000002.1, from coordinate 61,725 downwards.
GCGGCCACGGCGATGACCGCGAAGGCCAGTGCGCCGCCGATCCAGCCGGCCAGCCCGATGCGCCCCGATCCCCGGAAAATCGCGCTCATGCCCGCACCCTCGGGTCGAACAGTGGATAGGTCAGGTCGACCACCAGGTTGATGACCACCTAGGTCAGGGCGATCAGCAGGATGCAGCCCTGCACCACCGGGTAGTCACGCTCGAAGATCGCCTGCACCGGCAGCCGGCCCAGCCCGGGAATGGTGAACACCGTCTCGACCACCGCGATCCCGCCCAGCAGCGCGCCCAGGATCAGGTCGATCAGGGTCCAGGTCGGGGCGAAGGCATCGGGAAAGGCATGGCGGCGCAGCACCACCGCTTCGGACAGCCCCTTGGCCCGCGCATGGGTGATGTAGTCCTGGCGCAGCACCTCGACCGCACTGGGGCGGGTCATCTGCAGGATGGCGCCGATCTCGATCAGCAGCAGGGTCAGGACGGGCATGGCGATGGCGCTCAGAACGGCCCAGCCGCCGCCGATCGCGCCCACCATGCCGAGCACCGGGAACCACCCCAGTTTCAGCCCGAACACCAGCAGGATCATCAGACCCAGCCAGAAGCTGGGTAGCGACGGCAGCAGGGTCGAGGTCGCGACCGTGGACACGTCACATGCCGATCCCTGCCGCCACGCGGTCAGCAGCCCGAGCGGAACCGCGATCAGCGCCGCCAGCGTCACCGCGACGATCACGATCGGCGCAGATATCCTGAAGCGGTCGAGGATGGTCGGCAGAACCGGCTGATTGTTCGATATCGACCGCCCGAGGTCGCCCTGCAACAGGTCGCCAATCCAGAGCAGGTATTGCCGCGGCAGCGGCTGGTCGAGTCCCATGCTCTGGCGCACCCGCGCCACCATTTCCCCGGTGACCTGTTCGCCCAGCATGACCGACGCCGGATCGCTAGGCACCAGGCGCATCATCACGAATACGGCCAGCGTAACCAGCACCAGGGTGGGGACCGCCATCAGCAGGCGGAGGCCGACGAACCTGATCATGACGCCGCAACCTCGCGCCCGATGGCCCGGAGTGCCGCCAGCCGCGTCCTGGCGCCGGGCACGCTCAGGGGTGTCGGCCAGGTCGACAGCTTGACCGCGGCGAAGCGGGCCTCGAATTCAAGATAGATGCATTGGCCATAGATGCCCTGCGCCATGATCACGCCGCGCCCGCGATCGGTCTGCCACCACTTGTTGTGATAGCCGCCCCTTGGCAGCACTTCGGCATGCGGTCCGCCAAAGGCGCCGCCGGCGCCGAACCGCACCTCTTCGATCCAGGCTTCGGGCACCACGCGCCTGGCATTCGCCACGCCCCGTGCAGCACCATTTGAGCAAAGCGGGCATAGTCGCGCAGGATCGCGTTGAACCAGCCGTCGGCCAAGGCAAAACCGCCGTGATCCAGCGTATAGGCCGCGTCCTCCTAGGCGCCGATCTTCTGCCAGATCAGCTCGGACACCAGCTCGGCCAGCGGTTGGCCGGTCACGCGCTCGACTACAAAGCCCAGCAGGTCGGTTTCGATGGAGCGATACAGGAACTGAGCGCCGTGGACGCGTTCGGTCTCGGTCAGTTCGAGGATCAGTTGCCAGACGGTCTGCGGCCAGCCTTCGGTGCGCGGGCCATCCGCCCATACCACGGCCTCGCCCAATTTCTGCATGTGCGACCCGGGCACGTCGTAGCTTTCGTCGACGACCACGCCCAAGGTCATGGCGAGCAGGTGCTGCACCGTTGCCCCCCTGTAGCCCGTCGCCGCCAGCTCGGGCAGGTGCGCGGCCAGCGGGGCCGCCAGGTCGATCCGTCCCGCGTCGGCCAGAATGCCGGTGAGGATGCCCAGGATCGACTTGGCCATCGACATCGACATCGACATCGACATCGACATCGACATCGACATCGACAAGTGCAGGTCCTGCGGGCGCATGGCGTCACAATAGCTTTCGTGCAGGATGCGGCCGCGGTGCAGCACCAGGAACCCGTCTGTCTGATCCGCCACCAGTCAGGCCCCGACCGTCCGGGTCTCGCGGTGGCTTTCAAAACCGATGCCGGTGACGTCCCGCGCGGCGGCCGGAAGCGTCCAGACCGCTGTCTGCCCGCGCCGAATGGCCGCGGTCGCGGTCGCGGTCATTTCCAGCATGTGGCTGAAGGTCCAACGGTGATGCGGCGGCAGGCACCAGCGGTCGCGCGGCAGGATCGGGGCGCTCGGTGTGCGCGGGTCGCGCGGCGTGGATCGGGGAATGGTGTTCATCCCGACGCCTCGGCCAGCTGCGGCTACGCCTGCCGGTCATAGGAGTGATACTCGGCCTCGCAGGGCGGGCCGTCGGTGACCCAGAGCCTGCAGGCGGTCAGGTCGACCACGGCAGAAGCGACGGTCATGTTACGCCTGTCCGGCGGCAGCGCAGGGTCGGGATGCATGCAGATCGACGAGGGAACCGACAGATGGTCCGACGTCACGGCCCGGTTGGCGGCGAGGTCGATCTGTCCCGCCTGCCCCAGCATCAGCCGCCGCGCCCGCCTCGCGCGGAACAGCGAGGACGGCGCCAGCCACATCTACGCGGTGCGCCTGCAAAGCAAGCGCGGGACATTCTATGCCACGCTGGTCGGTCACCGCCTGTCCTGTCCGCAAAGCTCGGGCGGGCGCGCCATGCTCTCACGGCTTCCCCGCGACGAGATGCTTGAGATCGTCGAAACGGCGGATTACTTCGCGTTCACCTCGCGGACGGTGCTGGACAAGGCCGAGGTCGCCCGCCGTATCGACCGCGCCCGCGAAGACGGTTATGCCGTGGTGCTGGAAGAGGTCCTGATGGGCGAAATCGCCATCGGCGCCGCCGTGACCGACAGTTCGGGACGCCCCAATCGCCGCGGTTCACCTGGCCGCCTCGCTTTCGGACTGGAGCGAAGAGGACTTCCGCAACCGCATGGCCCCCATGGTGATGGAGGCGGCGTCCACATTGGGCCAGGCCGTCAGGGACCGCTAGGATCTCCGACAGGGCGCTCTCGACAGGCTCCATGGCAGCACGACGACACTCAGCACCGGCCTCACCCGGGCGTCGGACACTTGCCGCCCGTGGAGTTGGCGCCCGAAACTGGCGACAATGCGCGCCGCCCTGCCTCGGAAATCAATCTGCCGACTCTGCGCCAATTCGCAGGAAAATCGGGGCACAGGTCATATCGCCCGCGGGCCCTATTGCATAATGAATGCCCCGTCCCCGGACGAGGGAAGCACAGTGCATTCCGTAGTTACCGCTGATCACCAGGCTGATCCCAGCCCCCCGTCACATGGCGCTGCGATTTGCGGATGTCGGGGCCCGGCACCCTCAGCCCGTGGTCGCGTGCCAGCACCGAGACGATGGCCGCGTCGAGACTGCCGGAACCGATCAGGATTATCCTCGGCCGCATACCGTGCCGCATTCCGTGCAAGAGCTTTCGGAGCCAGTTGGTCAGGATCTGGGAAAAGGTCGCGATGACTGCCGCGAGCGGGGCCAACGCATAGCATACCGAGATGTCGCTGTATCAGGCGCTTCCCGGATCTGGCTGACGCCGAATCGCAGCTTGGGCCCTGCGGTGCCCGGCGACGGGGCGATCAGTGACCTGACCCGGACCCTTTCGCGCATTTTCTGGCAGGCCCCAAATTCCTGTCACATTTGCGACCCATTCATTCTTGACAGATGCGCAAACAGTCTGTGTATTGCATGCAAATTTAAGGAGGACATTTCCTTGAAGTTTAGGTCTGCATTTGTTGTATCCATTTTTCTGACCGTGATGTCATCGCCCGTTCTGGCGGAATGCAATTCCGACACACAGGCAATTGTCCGGGACCTGCGCGATCAATATGTAAGCCTGCAGAAAAGCCTTCGCAAACTTGTTGCACGGGCGGACGGGCTGGAATTGCGCGCCACAGCGTTGACTGCCGAGGCCGCCGGCGCCCTGCCCGATCTGCCAGCAAAGCCGCAGCTGCCAGACACGCTCTTTGGCGAGGATTCCATGCCTGAGGTGACGTGCGACGATACCGGCACGGCCCCGGCCGTCACCGCCGAGATCCAGGGTGCACTGGATGCAGCCAGGGTGCAGGTCGACAGCTATTCCACCGCCGTCGCGGCGCTGAGCGACGCTGTCAGCGCCGCCGAATCCGCTGCATCCGCTGCGCCCGCCAGTCCAACCACGCCCGACACCTCGGTCGATGCCGCGCCCGCCGGTGAAACGCCGCAGCCGCCCACCGGTCAGCCCGCCGCCGCCGCAGAGGGCAGCGCCGCCACCGACGGGGCAACCGGCGAGGGCACCGCCGCGGCCGACGCGACGCCTGCCGCTCGCCGCAGCCCGATGGTCGATCCCGACAACGACAACCTGTTCCGCCGCGTCCTGACCCTGCCGAACGCCTCGCTGCACGCCGATGTCACCGACACGGGCGACGGAACCGAACTGCCCGTCTTCGACCTGCTTTATGTCTTCGACGAAGCTCTCGCGGGTGGCGAGAATTGGCTCGAGGTCGGCTCGTCCCTGCGCGAAGGCACCTCGGGCTGGATACGCACGGCGGACACGCTGAAATGGTCCTCGATGCTGGTGATGAACTTTGCGCCGCGCGGCAGCCGCGGTCAGGTGTTGTTCTTCGACGACGCCACGGTCCTGTCGGACATGGTGAACAGCCCATACTATTCCAGCGAGGCGGCCGAACTCTATGACCGGATCCGCGCCGAGCGCGAAAAGGTGCAGGCCGATCCGGCCTATCAGCCGGTGTGGGTCCGCGAACTGGTGGCGATCGAACCTGAAACAGCCGTGACCTTCGACAACCAGCCCTACCTGCTGCCGATCCTCGACTGGCGCGAGGAAGCCTTTGACGGGGCCGACGAGACCGTTCTGCTCAAGGTCGCCGCCGTGCCCGCCAACGCCAGCGCCATCGCGCCGCGTGACGAGAAAAGCTTTGAGGTCTCGGCCGATTCCTCGGCCGCGCGCAACGACGGGGTGTTCCGCATCGGCGTGACCTTCGTGATCGACACCACCGTCTCGATGGGGCCGTTCATCGACCGCACATATCAGACCATCGAAAGTTTCTACAACGCGTTCCAGCAGTTCGAGACTACGCAGAACGTCAGCTTCGGCATCGTGGGGTTCCGCGACAATATCGGCAACAACCCTAGCGGGCTCGAATATGTGACCCGCATATTCCAGCCGCTGGACATCGAGGCCGACCCGGCCACCGTGCTTGCCCAGGCTCGCCAGATCCGCGAGGCCACGGTCCCGACGGTCGGTTTCCGCGAAGACAGCTTTGCCGGCATCCAGGCCGCGATCAGCGAGATGGACTGGAAACCCTTCGACGCCCGCCTCATCATCCTGGTGACCGACGCCTCGGCGCGCGAGGGCGGCGACCCGCTGGCCGCCCTGGCCAGTGTCACGTCGGACACGGTGGCGGATGGCGCCAACCGCAGCAACATCGCCATCGCGACGCTGCATCTGCGCACCCCCGCCAACTCGGCCGATTTCGCCAGCGGCGAGGCGCAATATCGCGTGATCTCCAGCACCGGCGACGCAGCGGTTCAGAAATACGTCGCCATCGACGCCACCTCGGACGAGGAATTCGGCCGCGAACTGGACACGATGAGCCGGACCCTGGCACAGGCCGTTGTTACCGCCTCGGCCGGCGAGATGATCAATTCGGTCGAAGCGCTGGAGCCGATCCCCGCCGAGGGCAGCTCGGGCCGCCTGGCCGCCGCCGTGCGCAACGAGATCTTTCGCGCCCAGCTGGAAAGTCTCGCCGCCGCGAATGGGGGCGATGCCCCGACCTTCCTTGCCGGATGGGCCGCAGACAAGGACCTGAGCGACCCCAAACGCCGCGCGCTCGAGGTCAGCGTGTTCCTAACCCGCAACCAGCTGTCCACGCTCGACAAGCGTCTGGACTTGATCGTGCAGGCCTACCGCTCTGGCGGCGACGATCCCGGCGCTTTCTTCGACAAGCTGCAGGTGCTGGCGGCCGAAACCTCGTCCGACCCCGACAAGCCCATCCCCGAGGGGCGCGACATCGTCGCCTCGATCCTGCCGACCTTCCTCAAGAACCTGCCTTATCGCAGCCAGGTGCTGCGGCTCGACCGCGAATACTGGTCCTCGATCAGCGTCGCCGCGCGGCAGGAGTTCATTGAATCGATCGACGGCAAGCGGCGGGTCTACGGAGAGCTGTTCAACGACACCAAGAAGTGGGTCGATTTCGGTGCGGACGACCCCGGCCTCGAAGCCACCCCGGTCTCACTGCGCAACCTGCCCTGAGGACCGCGCGCCGTGACCGAAGTGCCAAGCGAAAGCCGTCCGGCCCGCCCTATCATGGCGCTCGGCGGGCTGGAGGTGGCGCGTTTCGACGCCTCGCGGCAGGCCTGGTTCCGGCTGTCCGTGCCCGAGTTGACGATCCGCGCCGGCGAACGCATCTGCCTGGTCGGGCGCAGCGGCAGCGGCAAGACCACCCTGCTGGAGGTTCTCGGCCTGCTCAGCTGCCCGGACGCGCTGGACCGCTACGACCTGTCGCCCTACGGCGACGGCCGCCTTCTGTCGGTGCAGGAACCGATCCTTGCGGGACAGGCCACCGTGCTTTCGGCGATCCGGTCGCGCACGATGGGCTTCGTCCTGCAGGATGGCGGACTTCTGCCCTATCTTTCGGTGCGGGACAATGCCCTGCTGGCGGCCGAACTGGCCGGCCAGCGCGGGCGCGAGATCGGCGAACGGATCGAAGCGTTGGCCGCTGCCATGGGCATCGAACGCATGCTCGACCGCCTGCCCGCCGGCCTTTCGGGCGGGCAGCGCCAGCGTTCGGCGGTGCTGCGCGCCATGGCCTCGGCGCCTGTTATCCTGCTGGCGGACGAACCGACCGCCGCGCTTGACGGCGCGACGGCGAACGAGGTCATGCAGGTCATGGTCAACGCCGCCAAGGCCACCGGCGCTACACTTGTCATGGTCAGCCACAACGAGGACCTCGCCACACGCTACGGTTTCACCGTGCGCCGCCTGGAGACGCACACCGGAAGCGGTGGCGAGACATCGACATTGGCGCCGCTGCCCCAACAGGTGCAATCCGCATGAGTCTGCGCCTTGGCCTGCTGTTCCGACTGGCGCGCCGCGATCTGCTGCACGGCTGGCAGGCCGCTGGCTGCCTTTGCATCGCGGTGACCGTGGCGCTGCTGCCTTTGCTGTTGCTCTACGCGCTGAAGTTCGGCGTGGTTAACAACATGATCTCGAGCCTGCGCGATGACCCACGCGTGAGAGAAATCCGCCTGATGCGCGATACCGAACTGACCGAAGCGTGGTTCGCCGACCTCGCAGACGACCCCCGGGTCGCCTTCCTCCTGCCTCGGGCGCGGTATCTGGCCGGATCGGTCCGGCTGCGTGGCCCGGATAGCCGGTCCATGCTGGACAGCCGGATGATCCCCTCGGTCACCGGCGATCCTTACCTGGCCGGCGGCCCCGCCCCCGCGGGACTGTCCGAGGCCGTGCTGACCGAACGCGCCGCCATCGAAACCGGTGTCAGGACCGGCGGCACGATCACCTTCGTGATCCTGCGCACCGTCGGCGAGCAGCGCGAAAGCCTTCGCCACGAGGTCACCGTGGTCGGCACAATCCCGCGCGACCTGCTTCAGACCGACGATGTGTTTGTCGCGCCCGAGCTTGAAGGCGCGATCGAGCGTTGGCGCGAAGGCTTCGCGGTGCCCGAACTCGGCTGGGAAAGCGCCCGCGCCGGAACCCGGCTGGACGCCGGCGCGCGCAGCATTGCCAGTTTCCGCCTGTTCGCGCGCGACGTGCGCGATGTGCCGGGCCTGCGCGACCGCCTGTTGCAGGACGGGCTGGACGTCGAGACACGCGCCTCGGCGGTGGAAACCGCGCTCGAGATCGAGACCGGGCTGACCTGGATATTCTTCGCCATCTCCTCGCTGGCCTCCGCCGGGTTCCTGCTGACCCTTGGCCTGCATCTGGCCGCCAGCGTGGTCGAGAAATCCCGCGAACTTTCGCTGTTGCGCCTGCTGGGGCTGAGCAGCGCCGAAATCTCGCTGATGCCATCGCTGCAGGGCATGATGATCGCGCTGACCGGGTCGGTCGCCGCGGCGCTGATCGCGCTTGGCCTGCAACCCCTGATCAATCGCGGGCTCGAGGGGCTGGCCGGGCTTTCCGGCCGGATCAGCGAAATCGCCCCGCATCATCTGCTGGTGGCCACGCTGACCGCCACCGCCGCCGGAGCGGCGGCGGGTTGCCTTGCCGGCTATCGGGCGGCGCGGCTGGAACCGACGAAGGGGCTGCGCCATGACTGAACGGGCTCGCGGGACATTGGCGGTGCTGGCCGGCCTTGCGGCGCTGACCTGGCCCCTGACACCGCGGCCGCTAGCGGCACAGGATGCGGCGCAGCCGGACCCGACCGGCGGCAGCTGGTGCCTGGTAGACGACCCGGCCGCCTGGCGCAGCGCGCGCGAAGAGCTGATTGCGAAGAACCAGCGCGACCTGTCGAACGTCCCCTGCCCCGAGCGGCGCGGCGGCGCCACCCTGCCAGCCGTGCTGGCGCTGCCGATGCCCTGCGGGCGGTCGATGATCTTTCAGCGCATTGACGTGCCGGTGGACCATCTGCTGGATCAGGTCGACGGCAGTTTCGGGCGCAGTGTCGACATCGACGCTGAATCCGCGCAGATCGTGCTCTCAAACGGGCCCTGGACGACGCCGGTCTCGGGCGCTTTCTCGCTGTCGCAGGCCAGCGGCCCCCTGACCAGCGGTGCCATCGCCGACACCACCGCCCGCGCCTATTACCTTGCCAAGTACGAGCTGACCTCCGTCCAGTGGTCGATACGCGCGCTTGGCCTCTTCGACCTGCCCGCCGCCGAGACCGCCGACCCCGCCGGCCCCGCCTGCGCGCCGCTTGAACAAGGTCTGCGCGACATGGAGCTGCGCCGCATCCCGCCCCAGGGCGGCCTGTCGTGGTTCGATGCGGTCGGCTATTCGCGCGACTATTCGAACTGGCTGATCGCCCGCGATAGCGAACGCATCGCGGCCGGCCAGAACCCCGACTTGCCCTGGGAACAGGGCGCGACCGGCTATGTCCGCCTGCCCACCGAGGCAGAGTGGGAATTCGCAGCGCGCGGTGGCGCCAGCCAGGTGACGCCGCAAAGCCGCAGCCTGCGCTTGCCCGGCGTGCTGGACCCGGACACCGGCCAGACCGTCCAGCCGTTGCTGCCCGAGATATGTGCCGAGCCTCCGCGCGGCGAAACCGCAGGGCTGGCCCCGGTCGGCATGACCCGGCCCAATGCCTTCGGCCTGCTCGACACGCTGTGCAACGCCGAGGAGATCGTCTTTGACCTGTTCCGCATGACCCGCCCGGACGGGCTGGCTGGACAGGTCGGCGGCGTGGTGACCAAGGGCGGAAACTCGCTTTTCCTGCGCGAACAGAACACCGTCGGCCGCCGGGTCGAGGCGCAGGCCCTTTTTACCGCGCGCGGCGAAGGCCGCACGGCCACCATGGGCACGCGGCTGCTGGTCTCTGCCCCGGTTTTCGTCGGCCGCCGCGACGCCGGCAACGACTTCGTCGAGGGGCTGGCCAACACCCCCCTGGAAGAGGCGATGATGCAGGGCCGCGGCACGCTGCTGGATCAGGGCGTGGGCATCAATGACGACACCAACGCGAAGGACCTGGAGGCCGAATTGAACCGCCTGCGCCGCGAAGTGTCGGTCGGGACGCTGACGCAGAGCCAGCTGAAGGACCGCGTCGCCCAGCTTCAGGTCGAGATCGACCGGATGAACGTCCGCCTCCGCGAAAGCAAATCCGAAGAGGTCCGCCTGTCCGCCCGATCGGCCGTCGCCACCGCGAACCTGATGGACCGGATCGGGCGCAACATGTTCGCCGGCATGCAGCGCGTCAGCGAATTGCGCGACCGCCGCCCGCAGACGCGCGAGATCACCGATGCACTGGCCGAGGCGGCCAAGCAGCTTGAGGTCAACCAGACCCGGATCGACGCTGCCTTTGACCTCTACCTGCAGATGCAGACCAAGATCGCAAGCTTCGAGCCCGCCTTCGTGGATGCCCGCCTGGCAGAGACCAGGCGCGGCTATGCTGGCCTCGGCGTCGAGGTTTTCGGGCCCTACCTCGATCTTTTCACCACTCACCAGACCGAGATCCGCGCCGCGCGGGGTCAGGTCACCGAAACCATGCGCCGCAGCTGGATCAACCAGCTGGACAGCGTGCGCGACCTGCGGCGCAGCCGCTTCCCGGATCAACAACGGCAATGATCAGATGACATTTGGAGGTATATCATGAATTTCGAACTTCTTTCCAACACCGGCAAGGCGGGTTGCATCGCACTTGTCGCCAGCCTGTCGCTCGCAGGGTGCGATGAACAGATCACCCTTGCACCCGGCGCCGTGAACGCCGCCGACACCTGTTCGAAGTTCCGGGCCGATGTCGAGGCATCGCGCCGCTCGGACCTTCAGAAACAGGCCAATGCCGCCATCGCCGGCGCGCTGATTGGCGCGGTGCTGGGCGCGGCGGTTGCCGGCAGCGACAACCGCGCGCAGGGTGCCCTGATCGGGGCCTCGCTGGGCGGGTTGGCCGGGTATAGCGAGGTCTATTACAAGCAGGTCGCTCAACGATCGGCCGATGCCAATTCGCTGCTCGGCAATGTGAACGCAGACGCCGGCAAGGAACGTGCGTTGCTGACGCGCACCGGAACGGCGGCGAAGAACCTGCGCAACTGCCGCAGCAGCCAGCTTGCCTCGCTGCGCAGCCGGGCTGTGTCGGGCAAGGTCACCAAGACCGCCGCACGTTCTGAGCTGAACCAGATCAAAGTCTGGGTGGCGCAGGACAACCGCCTGATCTCGGCCGCATTCAACGGTGTCGGGCAGCGTCTGGACGCCTTTGTCGACGTCACCGGCTCGGTCGCGCGCACGCAGCAGGGCATCAACTCGGCCGGCGCGCGCGCCAAGACGCCGAACGTCGCCCGCCTGTCGAGCGAGCGCAGCCAGCAGATCACCGTCTCGACCCGCAGCGAGTCCAAGGTCAACGCCGAGATCGAGGCGTTGCAGGTGCTGCTGGGATGATACCGACGATCGGCATACGGCACGCTTGCAGGGCAATGCGTCTGTGCATTGCCCTTGCTGTTCTGCTGGCAGGTCTGGGGGCCGGTCTGGGGGCGGGACCGGCTGCCGCCCGGACGGCGCCCGACAACCTGATGGCCATGATCGGCCTGCCCGCCAACCGGACCGGCCAGGCCGGCCGGCTGGAGGACCTGCAGACCAAACTTTCGTGGATCGGGCTTTACCGCGGACAGATCAACGGGCAGTCGACGCGCGAACTGGATGCGGCGATCCGGCTGTTCCAGCAGGGATTCGGCGAGCAGGCCACTGGCCACCTGACCGACGCGCAGCTGCGCGCGCTGGACAGGCGCGCCTCGGCCACCCGCCGCGACGCCCGCCTTCTGCTGGAGGATCAGTATTGGACGGGCACCCGCCTGCGCCTGCCCAAAGGCTTCCTTGGCGACCCCAATACCTGGGGCGATAATGACAGCCACATCCGCTATCGCAGCCAGGATGTCTCGAATATGGCGTTGACCATCGAACGCTACGACCTGGCGCTGTCGATCTCGCAGGCCGAAACCATGCTGCGCCAGGCCGCCGAGAAGAACGACTACCGCATTCTCGTCACCAGCAGCGAAGGCGGCTTCACCGCGATGGTCGGCGTCCGGAAAAAGGACGAGGAAGGACCCGAGCGACGAAAGTATTCGCTATACTCCACCGCCAACGGCCAGCTGCGCGGGGTCGAGATCAGTTTGGACGAGGACAGCGTGACCGCCATGCGCCCGCTGATCGCCGAGATCCTCGGCAGTTTCGAGCCCTTCCACAGCGCCGGCCTTTCCAAGACCGAGACCAAGGCCCGCGCCGCCCGCGGCGAAGGCGTCGGGCGCGGACAGGCCGCCTGGATGAACACGGTGCGCGGCACCGGGTCGGGCTCCATCGTGTCGCTGCAGGGGCATGTTCTGTCCAACCACCATGTCGTCGAAGGGTGCGCCCGGCTGACCGTGTTCGGCCAGGACGCGATCCTGATCGGGTCCGACCCGCGGGTCGACCTATCGCTGATCCGCGTGCCTTCGCTGGCGGGCCGCAACCCGGTGCGGTTCTCGCAAACCTCGCCCGAACTTGGCGCCGAGCTATACGTGCTTGGTTATCCGGTCTTTCAGGACTCGCAGTCGCTGAACCTGACATCGGGCGTGTTGTCCAGCACGGTCGGATTTTTTGGCGACCGGCGCCACATGCAGATGACCGCGCCGGTCCAGCCCGGCAACTCGGGCGGGCCGGTTCTGTCCTCGGATGGCGCGCAGATCGGCGTGGTGGTGTCAAAGCCGAACATCACCGTCAGCCTAGGCAAGAACATCGAGAACATCGCCTTCATGATCCGCGGCGCGGTTGCTCGCGATTTTCTGGAGCGCTACGAGGTGCCGGTCATCAACCAGTCTCGCAACGCCCGCCCCCTGCCCGAAGACGAACGCGGTCGCACCTGGCGGGCCTTGACCGTGCGGGTCGAATGCCACCGGGGCTAACCCTTGGTGACACCGAGGTTTTCCTGCCGCAGTGGGATCGGAAGAACGCTTTGGCGGGGCAAATGCACGACGCTGATCCTCCGGGACCGCCTGCAGGGATCACGCCGAGATGAGCGGCTTCGGAAGGTCCCTGGCGCTGGCGGCAGCGGTTGGAACGCGGCGACGTCGCCACGCTCGCCGATCTCGCCGCCGACGAGGGCCTGTCCGACCGTTGCGCCAGCCGCCTGATCCGCCTCGCATGGCTGGCACCGGACGTCGTCGAGCGGCTGGTCGTCCGCCGTGAGCCCTCGACGATCAGCATCTATGACCTGTGCTTCGTGGCGTCCCTGCCGTGGGAAGAGCAGCCAGGGCGGGTTTTCGACTGATCGAGTGGCTTTCATCGCTCGACCATAGGTCGAGCGATGAACTGGCACCTACACAGGTTATCGCCGGTGCTCCTCAGCGACCATATGATTCCATTTTCGCAGCCACGCGAAACGCTCTGGATCCTGCTCGAGCAGATAGTTCCGGATACGATCTCGCGCATCGGGTTCCGAACGGATCAGCAGCGCCCGCAGATCCTGATCGATGGCGCGGCGCTCGGCGCCCATTGCCTCGGCTTTTGCATACCACTCGTGACCGGCTGCGAGGTCCCCAAGCCCCATAAAGACAGCGCCAAGCAAGGTGCACGGCCTGAAATCGGCCGGAGTCAGTTCGTGCGCCTCCAGCCCGAGTGTCCTGGCTTCGGTGAGACGACCACCATCGCGCATCGCGCCTCCGCGCGTCGTCAAGAGCGCCGATCTCGGTTTCGGGCTCCGTCCCGCCTTGGCGAGCGCCGCCTCCGTCACCTCCAGCGCCCGCTGGGGTTCAGCAGCCTTCCGCCAATGCGCACTGGCATTTACGGCGTCCCACGGATCGCGGCTTTCTTCCCATGCCTTGGTGAGCGCTTCTGCTTCCATCCGATGCCATGCTTGCTGCAACGCATCGGTCCAGCAGTCCACCGCCTCGGTAGACAACCATGCGACGTCCACATGCGCCAGGCGGTCGCCGCTCGCTACCTGTTTTAGCAGCCGCATTGCACGCGGATAGTGCTCTGTCTCGATGAAGCCGATGCCGAACCGATCCCGCAACTCGCGGGCTTCGCGCTTGCGGCGCAGCACGGGGTCATTCTCCATTGCAGCGAAGCGCGCCTTGACCGCGACATCCATCGCCTCGGCCTTTCGGGCCTGTTCGGCTGCCACCCTGTCGGCTTCGTCCTTCGCGCTTTGGATACGATCTGACCGCTCGCGTGCCGCAGCCTCCTCGAAGGCAGGGCGATCGATCTGACCGGTCGCTAGCGCCAGAAGAGAGTTGAGCTCACCTAACGTCAGAAACGCCTGCGCCAGGGAGGTCAGCGTCTCACCCGCCTCGATCTTCTGCAGAATTCCGTTCAACCGCGCACCGACGAGCGCGGCGCCCGGCAAGTCATCGACAAAATATTTCTCCGGTAAACTGGCTTGGAGCGATCCTGACATCAGACAATCCACGCGATCAAATATACCGCTGAAGCCAAGCACGGTGGCTGGCCGGAAGGCAATCCAAAAATCCAAAGAAATCAGAGAGATCAGACGGAACGACACCGACATCGCGACGCGCCATTCGACCAGAGCACCCATGCCGCGCGGCATAGCGGCAGAATCGGGCAGACCGGTGGCGGCCGTGTGGCCTATTCCGAGGGTCCAGACCTGTTTCACATCGAGATAGGGTCCGGATACGATTCCCTCGTGCCGGACGCGGGCCAGGAGGCCCCGGTCGGTCATCTGCCTGGAAGTTACCTTAGAAACGAGAGGATCAGAATCAGCGTGGCGACGGCGATGCCGACACTCAGCAGGTGGCGGAAGCCCGCGCCTTCCGCTGGAAGCGGATGTATGAGTCAGGAGAGTTCGCCACCATCGCCGAACTGGCCGAACGGGAGGGGATCGCGACGTCCTATATGACGCGCATCCTGCGCCTGGGGCCAGCTGTTCCCTGCAGAGCAGACCCGGATCGTGCAGTTGCTGGTGCGCTGGGTCACCGTCACGTCCGAGGGGCTGGCCATCGACGTCCGGACCGACGGCGTCTCGGGCGTCATGCGCGACATGATTGCGCCACGAAAAAAGGCGGCGGCGGAATGATGAAACCCGACGTGTCCATCCAGATCTTCGTGCCGCTCAAGGTCCGCAAGCAAAACGGGCGGCCGAAGATCATGCCGCCCGCCGCCTATCTGCCCAGCGAAGACCGGACGCAGGATCCGCATATCCCGCGCGCCATCGGCCGGGCGTGGGGCCGGCGGCGGAGCATGGAAGCTGACGAGTTCAATACGGTCACCGATCTGGAAAAAGCCGTGGGGCTGGCCGAACGCCATGTCAGCCGCCAGCCGCGGCTCACCTATTTCGCGCCGGGTGTCCTCAAGCGACTGGTCTACAAGCGCGAGGTGCCCGCCGTAACCCTGTTGAAACTGACCGACGTCGCGGCCCTGCCATGGCACGAACAGCCGGAGCGGGTGTTCGACTGATCAGGCGACACGCGTAAGCTGCATCGGCCACCCAATTTCGTAAGCCGTGATGCCCTCGGCCTTTGCCAATGAACGGACAGAGGTTGGGATCCGTTCGGCGACTAAGACTCCTTCCAATTTGCCGTATACAAAGTCATCTCGCTTCCCGAGGGCGAGCAAGTAATCCGCCACCTGCTCCACGGCTTCGGGCCTCGCTTCGGCGCGCTTTAGCTCGATTATGAGCCAATCTCCTGTCAACTGGTCACGTCCCAGAATGTCGATCCGCCGAGAAGAGAGCCCTCCATCGACCGGGAATTCGTCCTGAACAAGGTCGTAACGTCCCGCCCAAGGCGTCTGCTCCCAATTCGCAAGTATGCTGTGCTGGATCACGTATTCGGTCGTAAAGCCATCCCCTTGATGTGGCGTCCTGTTGAGGGTCAAGACGCTGTGATCGAAGTCCGCCAATTCAACAAGGGTCGGGATCACGAAATCTCTGGCAACGACCAGATGTCCCGACGTTTTGTTGCGCCCCTCGAAGACAAACGGGATGCCCCGCGTAACAAACTGCGCGTGATACTTGCCGTTAAAGACAGCATGACCGAAGTCACCGCGCGCCGGGCGAAATGTGTCGATCGCGACGGACCATTGCAGATCAGGAGACGCCGAGAAGGCCAAGTAGACAACCCCTCTCGCATTGGGCCATCGCGCTTTTCGAAGCGGGTGATCCGAGCGGATCATCCAGTCCAACCCACCGGCAGCTGCTGTCCTGATCAAATGATCGACGGAGGGCGTGAGACGCCAGGATCGCGCAATGTAGGCCTCGCCACCTTGTTGTATCAGGAGGCCACCTTCGAGTTGTTCTATCTGAATGCCGTTCGAGTAGGCTTGGTGGTTCATCCGCACCCGTTCCCTTTTTTGTAATCGTTATCGTTTTATAGCCGATCCGTCATCAGCGCTTTCTTGCGGATCGCACGCAGTGCCGTGCTGACATCGTGATAGGCCGCCAGGAGCCATCCTTCCGACCGCCCTGCAGCTTCGTGTCGGTCTCCGTTACCGGATTATCTCGCGAACGCGGCGACCCCATGAACCCGGCAACCCATTGTAAATGCGAGGATGTTTCACGCCGTCCCGTAACCATCGAGGGGCACTCGAACAGAGACACGGGCCCTTCGGAGACCCATTCTTCGGCAAGCGCCCAGTCTCCGAAGGGCGAATGGCCCTGCCAATGCCATTTGAAACAAAAAGAAAAAAGGCCCCAACCGGGGCCCTTGGACGTATTCGGTGTCTGAAAGTGGCGGAGAGACAGGGATTCGAACCCTGGAGACGGTTTCCCGCCTACACACTTTCCAGGCGTGCGCCTTCGACCACTCGGCCACCTCTCCGGTCGGGTCTCATTAGCCGAACATCCCCAAGACGTTCAAGAGCCAAAACAGGGTTTTCGACAGGCCCCTGCGAGACCCTGGCGGAACTGCCCTCGGCCGCCACAATGGACCGCTCGGTACTCCGGGCGGGCCACGCGGGCGGGCGCAGCCCCGCGGCGCAGGGGCCCCGGCGGGGCGCGGCAACGCGTCGGCTCAGCGCGATCCGTCCGGGTCGCCGCCGTCCGCGGTGCCGTCGCTGTCCACGTCGCTGTCCTTCAGATAGGCCGCGCCGGGGGCCAGCGGGGTGGCGGGCTCTGTCGCGGCTGGCGTGGCGGCGGGCGCGGTCTGGGGCTCCGTGCCCCCTGCCCCGCGCAGCGCCTCGGGGTTGCGCAACCAGAGGTCGCGCTGCGCGAAGGGGATCTCGATCCCCTCTTCGCGGAAGCGTTCGATGATGCGGTGGCGTACCTCGTTCTGGACCGAGACGATGGACAGGATGTCGCGCAGGATCGCCCGGATCTCGAAATCCAGCGAATCCGCGCCAAAGCCGACAAAGACCACCTGCGGCGGCGGGTTCAGCAGGACCATCGGCTGTTCCTCGACGATTGCCTGCAGCACCTTGGCCGCATGGCGGGTGTCGGTGGAATAGGCGACGCCGATGGGCACCACCAGGCGGCCGGTCAGGTTGCCCCGGGTCCAGTTCGTCACCGTGCCGGCCACCAGGTCGGCATTGGGCACGATCACGTCGCGGCGGTCGAAGGTCTCGATCCGTGTGGAGCGGACCGAGATCGCGCGCACGAAGCCCATGTTGGGGCCGACCTCGATCCAGTCGCCCTCGGACACCGGACGTTCGACCAGCAGGATGATCCCCGAGACGAAGTTCGACACGATGTTCTGCAGGCCGAAGCCGATGCCGACCGACAGCGCCCCGGCGACATATCCAAGCGCCGAGAGGTTGATCCCGGCCGAGGTGATCGCGACGATGGCGGCGAGGAAGATACCGACATAGCCCAGCCCCGAGATGATCGCCGTCTGCCCGCCCGGGTCGATCCGGGTGCGCGGCAGGACCGTGGTGCGCAGCGTGCCCTGCACCAGCCGCGTCACGCCGAAGCCGAAGGCGAAGACCACCACCACGGTCAGGAAATCGGTGGGTGAGACGGTGGTCTCGCCCACGGTGAACCCGGCGAGGAACCGGCCCCAGAGCTCGGTCAGGTCGGTGACCCGCGCGCCCCAGATCAGCGCAAAGATCGGGACCGAGGCGATGACCAGCACAAACCCCGCCAGCACCGGGGCCAGCGCATCGCGCGCGCCCTCGCGGTTGCGGGTGAGCAGCACGTAGAATTCTGTCACCACGCGCTGCAGGATCAGCAGGAAGCCAAGCGTCTGAAGGCTGAAGATCGTCGGGAAGACAATCGAATAGCCCAGCTTGAAATACCCCACGGCCGAGATCGCCGGCCCCAGGATGGCCACCGTCGCGATGGCGCGCGACAGCAGATAGGTCATCCGGTTGCGGAAGGGCATCTCGTCGCCATCGGCCTCGGCGGCGCGGGAATGCAGCGCCAGCAGGCGCGCCACCCGCAGCAGCATCAGCCCGCCCAGAACCATCAGCGGGAACAGCAGCACATTGCGGGTGCCGGGCAGCCAGTTCTCGGATTCGCCAACCGCGTTGATCATCCCGTAAAGGAACAGCACCAGCCCCAGGAAGGTCGCGTGGAGCCGCCCCTCCAGCCGTTGCTGCCCGGTCAGATCCAGCGGCGGTTCGATGACCTCGGAGCGGGGGAAGATGCGCCCCCCCACCCAGCGGGCGACAAAGAAGGCCAGCGCCGCGCCGGGCAAGGCAGTCAGCACCACCTCGGACCTGCCGGAAACCATCGTCGTGACGAAGGCCGCCGTGACCAGCGCGATGGTTCCGGCAACGGGCAGGATGATCTGGCCCAGCGAGATCAGAAAGGCCAGCAGGTAGCGTTCCGCCGTGCGGCTGCGGTCCTGGACCGACTGGGTCAGGCGTTCGGTCCACAGGCGCCCGCGCAGAAGCAGCACGGTGGCGATGGCCAGCAGGATCAGCACCAGCAGCGCCTTGGCCTTGGCCTCGGCGACGCGGGTCGGATTGGTGACGGTGTTGCGCGTCTCGGTCACCAGCGCGGTCAGGTAATCCATCGCCGCGCCTAGCGCGACGGGCCAGTTCACCGGGTTCAGCGGCGAGGGGCCCAGTTCCAGCAGCTCGTCGGTCTGGCGATTGCGCACGATGCGGTCGATCACGCGGATCAGGGCGTCGGCCTGGCTGTGGGCGACCTCGGCGGCGCGGCCCGGGGCCTCCAGCTCGGTCAGGCGCTGCGTCAGCTCGCTGCGCTGCGTGGCGATGTCGGCCGCCTCGGGCGGCTGGTCATCGGCGGGCGCCGGGCCAAGGGCGGCAAGCTGCGCGCGCACCGTGTCGATGGCCGAGGCATTGGTCGATCGCGCCGCCTCGAAGGAGGAGCGCCAGGCCACCAGTTCGGTGCGCAGCTGTTCCAGCGCCTCGGTCGAGGCGCGGCGGCTGTCCGTGGCCTCCTGCGCGCGGGCGGCCACACGGTTCCAGGCCTCGTAGTCCAGCGGCTGGCCCTGCACCGGCTGCGCCAGCAGCGGCGCCGTGGCAACGGGCCCCAGAAGGGCAAGGCCGAGCAGCAGGACCGTCAGAAGGCGGAAGAGCCGCATCGGCCACCTCTCTAGTTGAAGACTCCGGGGATCGAGCGGGGGGCTTCGCTCAGCCAGGACGGCGTGGGCAGGCCCTTCTCCCGCAGGAATTCCGGGTTGAACAGTTTCGACTGGTACCGGTTACCGTAATCGCAAAGGATCGTCACGATGGTATGCCCGGGCCCGAGGTCCCGCGCCAGTCTTACCGCCCCGGCGATGTTGATGCCGCTGGACCCGCCAAGGCACAGCCCCTCTTCGGCCAGCAGGTCGAAAACATAGGGCAGCGCCTCGTCATCCGGGATCTGATACGAGAAATCGGGCGTGAACCCTTCGAGGTTGGCGGTGATCCGCCCCTGCCCGATCCCCTCGGTGATCGAGCTGCCCTCGGGCTTCGCCTCGCCTTCGCGGTAGAGCGAATAGACCCCCGAGCCCATCGGATCGGCCAGCGCCATCTTCACGCCCTTGGGCTGCAGCGCCATGCCGATACCGGCCAGCGTGCCGCCGGATCCGACCGAGGCGACCACCCCGTCGACCTTGCCATCGGTCTGGTCCCAGATTTCGGGGCCGGTGCCGTCGATATGCGCCTGACGATTGGCCACGTTATCGAACTGATTGGCCCAGATCGCGCCGTTTGGTTCGCTTTTGGAAAGTTCTTCGGCCAGACGCTGGGAATATCGCACGTAATTGTTCGGATTCTTGTAGGGCGCGGCGGGCACCTGAACCAGGTGCGCCCCGGCCAGACGCAGCATGTCCTTCTTTTCCTGGCTCTGCGTCTCGGGGATCACGATCACCGTCTTGAACCCCATCGAGGCCCCGACCAGCGCCAGCCCGATACCGGTGTTGCCCGCCGTGCCCTCGACAATGGTGCCGCCGGGCAGCAGGTCGCCCTTGGCGATGGCGTCGCGGATGATCCACAGCGCGGCGCGATCCTTGACCGACTGGCCGGGGTTCAGGAACTCGGCCTTGCCGAGGATCGTGCATCCCGTCTCCTCGCTCACACGGCGCAGCTTGATCAGCGGCGTGTTCCCGACCGCCTGGGCCAGGTCCTTGGCGAATTGCATGGCGGGGCTCCTTCCTCGTCCTTTGGCCCGCTAGATTTAGACGGGGGCCGGGGTGGACTCAAGCCATGCCGCGCAAACGGGGACGCTCGCGTGAAAGCCAGGTCAGAAGCAGGAAGAGCGGTCCGTTGTCCGCCTCGCCCGCGGGAATGAGGTCCATCGCCGCCTCAAACGGCAGAAGACGGGTCCGGATGTCCTCGCCCTCGGCGTCCACGCCGTGGGTGCCGGGGATGGAATCCGGCAGGTCGCAGAGGCCGACATAGGTGTGGAAATATTCGGTGATGCAGCCGGGGCTGGGATAGAAATCCCCGACGTGGAGCAAATCCCGCAGATCCAGCCCCGCCTCTTCCACCGCTTCGCGGCGGGCGCAGGTCTCGGGCGTCTCGCCCGGGTCGACGCGGCCGGCCACCGGCTCCAGCATCCAGGGATAGCGCGACCCGCGCGCATAGGGGCCCATGCGGAACTGTTCCACCAGCAGCACCCGGTCGCGCACCGGGTCGTAGGGCAGCACGATGGCCGCGTCGCCCGCGATGAAGGTCTCGCGCTTGAGCACCGCGCTCATCCCGCCGGCAAAGGTCGGATGGCGCAGGGTGTCGACCCGGGTGGTGAAATAGCCGATGTGATCGGCCCGCGAGGACAGCAGTTCCACCCTGTCCGAGGTCATGTCGCTGGTGA
This sequence comes from Pseudooceanicola pacificus, assembly GCF_009789075.1. Lineage (GTDB taxonomy): Bacteria > Pseudomonadota > Alphaproteobacteria > Rhodobacterales > Rhodobacteraceae > Pseudooceanicola > Pseudooceanicola pacificus. Next base: position 40,915 of record NZ_WNXQ01000002.1, on the reverse strand, counting down.
CACGGGGCCTGGGCTTGTCGTGCGAGCGCAGATGCGCATCGGCCCGCATCTGCATCATGGTGAAGCTGAAGCCCAGTTCGGCGGGCGTCAGGCGGCCGAAGAAGCTCATCGCCTCGCTCGCCGCGATCTCGCTCAGGGCGGCCCAGCCGGGTTGCCAGCGCTCCAGGCTCCAGGGCCCGTCATCGGCCTGCGGCGCCTCTTGCGGCAGCCAGACCAGCGCCGTGCGCGCGCCCGCGTCGGTCTGCAGCTCGCAGGGCCGGCAGGCATAGCCGAACGCGGTCTCGTACCAGTCGGCGCGGGCAAAACCCTCGTCCGACATCTCGACCAGCAGGCCGGTGGCCACGGCACCGGGGCGCGGCACCAGCAGGGGATAATCCTCGCCTCTGGCCTGCACCACGGCATGGCCCGCCAGACGGGCGGGCGTTGTCGCGGGCAGTTCGCCTGTGACAATGGCCAGCAACGGGGCATGGCGCAGGGTGCCATAGACAAAGACCGATGGCATGCAGCGTTATTTCCAGTACCGGGCCGACAGATCGGCCAGGAACCCGGCCACCATGCCGCCGATCACGATGGTCAGGATCGTGTCGCGGAACAGCAGGTACTGCCCGTATTCCGCCCCGAGGGGGAACATGGCCAGCAGCGCCTCCTTGGGGCCGTCGAAACGCTCGTCGACCGCAAGGCGCAGCACCTCGTTGCCGGTGACCAGGAACAGCGTCCAGAACACCGTCGCCACCATCGCCGTCAGGCCGATGCCCGTCGCGATGCCAAAGCCGAGGAAGCCGTTCACCCGGCGCCCCAGCACGACCCAGCCGCAGAGCAGGCCCACCACCACCGAAAGTTCGACAAAATGCCCGAAATTGGTTTCTTCCGGCATCACCGCCTTGACCAGCCCCGAAATGATCCACGCCAGGAAGGCGATCATCAGGGCCGATACCAGCTTGGGCATCGTCAGCATGTCAGAGGGGCCTCGTCACGGTAATTTGCGTCACGTCGCAGTTTCCACCGGCAAAAGTTGCCGCGCAAGATGTCAGGTAGAAGTTCCACATGCGGCGAAAACGCTCATCGAAGCCGAGGTCGGCCACCTTGTCCCACTTTTCGTTGAACGTATCGTGCCAGCGGCGCAGCGTCTGCGAATAGCTTTGCCCGAATTCGACGGAGCGCGCGACCGACAGGCCCGCCCTTTCGATTTCCTGCCGCAGCACCGTGGGGCTGGGCAGCATGCCGCCGGGAAAGATGTACTTCTGGATGAAATCGACGCCGCGGCGGTAGGTCTCCCACCGCTTGTCCTGCAGGGTGATGATCTGCAGCGTCGCGTTGCGGCCCGGGTTCAGCCGGTCGCGCAGGGTGTTGAAATAGACCGGCCAGAATTTCTCGCCCACGGCCTCGAACATCTCGATCGAGGCGATGCCGTCGTAGCTGCCCCGCTCGTCGCGGTAATCCTGCAGCTTGAAATTCACCTGCTCGGACAGCCCGGCGCGGGCAATCCGCTCCTGGGCGTATTTGAACTGCTCCTGGCTGATGGTCAGCCCGGTGACGCGCAGCCCACGCTCCTTGGCGGCATATTCCGCGAAACCGCCCCAGCCGCAGCCGATCTCCAGCACGTGGTCGCCCGGGTTGACCTGCATCTGATCCACCATCGAGGCATATTTCGCCGTCTGTGCCGCCTCCAGGCTTTCCTGCCCGGTCTGGAACAGGGCCGAGGAATAGGTCATCGTCTCGTCCAGCCACAGCCCGTAGAACTCATTGCCCAGATCGTAATGGGCGCTGATGTTCTTCTTGGCCTGCTTCTTGGTGTTGCGCTGCATCCAGAAGCGGAACTTCTCGTAGGCGCGCACCAGCCCCATGCCCGGGAAGCCGTCGAACATCTCGTCATTGCCGGCGTGGATCAGGTCGAGGAAGGCCTGAAGATCGGGCGTCGACCACCATTCCTCAAGATAGGCATCGCAGAACCCCAGATCGCCCTCGCGGATCAGGCGGGCAAAGGTGTCGGGGTGATGCACGCGCACCTCGGCCACAGGGCCGGGCTTGCCGCCCTCGGCCCGGAAGGTCCGGCCATCCGGCAGGACTAGGTCCAGCCGCCCGACGGGCATCCGCGCCGCCATATCGAAGACCGGCACGAAATATCGTGGCAGGTCCTTCTGGTCCTTCGTGCTGGTGAGGATCATGTTCCTTGCTCCCATACCCGTTGCGCAAGGCTAGGCGGCAACGGCCCCGGCCCGCAAGATTTTGTCACCATTCCGTTACGTTTCCCGCGCCTGATAGGTTTCAAGTGCGCGCTTGCGGCCCTCTTCCAGCGCGATCAGCGGCGTCGGGGGCGGATCCGAGGGCCTCAGCCCCCAACGCAGCGGGATCGCGTCGAAATAGCTGAGCGCGGTCCTGGTCGGCCGCGCCTGCCCCTCGGCAAGCCAGCGGCGGCGGTAGGTGCCGTCGGGATCGAACTTGGCCGCCTGCGTCTCGGGGTTGAAGATGCGGAAATAGGGCGCGGCATCCGGGCCCGACCCCGCCGTCCACTGCCAGCCCATGGCGTTGGAGGCCGGGTCCCAGTCGACCAGGCAGTCCTCGAACCACTGCTGGCCGATGCGCCAGTGGCACATCAGGTGCTTGGTCAGGTAGCTGGCCACGATCATCCGGGCGCGGTTGTGCATGGTGCCGGTCACATACATCTCGCGCATGGCGGCATCGACGAAGGGCACGCCGGTGCGGCCCTGTTTCCAGGCGATGACCTCCTTGCGGCGCGCGTCCTCGTTCCAGGGAAAGGCATCCCAGTCCTCGCGCCAGTTGGCATCCAGGATACGCGGCGTGTGGAACATCAGGTGATAGGCGAACTCGCGCCAGACCAGTTCCTTGCGGAAGGTCTCGGCCCCCTGCCCCGATCCGGTGGCGGCATGCCAGCATTCGCGCGGAGAGATCTCGCCCAGGCTGAGGTATTGCGACATCCCCGAGGTGCCGTCTTCGGCCACCATGTCGCGGTCGGCCTTGTAGTTGCGCAGCCGGTGGGCCGCGAACTGACCCAGCCTGCGGTGCGCGGCCTCGGCCCCCGGTTTCACATGCTCGCCCACCACGCCCGCGCCCCGGCGCATTGCGCCACCCAGGGCCCAGTCGTCCAGCCGGTCCGATGCGGGCCAGTCGGCGGGCGCCGTCAGCGCGGGCCTGGGCAGGGGCTTTGCGATCTCGCGGTCCTTCACCGCGCGCCACATGGGCGAATAGACCTTGTAGAACCCGCCCTGCTGGGTTTCGACCGTCCAGGGTTCGTAGAGCAGATGCCCGGCAAAGCTCTTGGCCTCGACGCCCCGGTCCTTCAGCGCCGCCTTGACCCGGCTGTCGCGCTCCTGCGCCTGCGGATCGTAAAGGCGCGACCAGTAGACCGCCCCGGCCCCGGTCTGCGCGATCACCTCTTCCAGAACCTCCAGCGCCGGCCCCGCCCGCAGGATCAGGCGCGACCCGGCGCCCTTCAGCGTTGCGGCGAACGCCTCCAGCCCCAGGCCAAGGCGCCATTTCGGGGCCGCGCCCAGATCGTCCACCGCATGGTCGCGGATGTAGAGCGGGATCACCGGGCGGCCGCCTTCGGCCGCGGCGCGCAGGGCGGGATGGTCGTCCAGCCGCAGGTCGCGGCGGAACCAGAGGATGCAGGGCTTGGTCTCGGTCATGGGTCCATGTCGGATCGGAATGCAACGGGGCTACGTAAGCCGCTGCCCGCCCGGATCAAAGAACCGCGTCCAGCGCCCCGATCAGCTTGGCCACCTCGGCCTCGCTCGTGTAGTGGACAAAGCTCAGCCGCAAGGCGCCCTGCGCCGGGTCGACCCCCATCGCCTTGAGCGCGCGCACCGCGTAGAAGTCCCCGCCGCCGCAGACGATCCCGTGCTGCGCCAGCGCCTCGGCCAGCGGCGCGGCAGGCCCTTCGGGCTGCACCGCGATGGTCGGCGCCCGGTTGGCGGCCGCGCGCGGTCCCAGCAGGCGGACGGAGTTCTTCGAGCCGAGGTAATCCAGCAGCGGCTCCATCAACCGGATCTCCTGCGCGCGCATCAGGTCGTGCACCCGCGCGCCGCGTTCGGCCGGGGTGCCGCCCTGCCCGCCGTGATGGGCATCCAGCGCGTCGATGTAATCGGCGATCCCCGCGCAGGCCGCCACCTGCGCATGGTCCGGCCCGGCGGGCGTGAACCGCTTGTAGAGCGTATCGGCGTTGAAGAAATGCCCCTGGTTGGGCAGCTCCTGCCCGAACTGGCGGCGGATCACCATCGCGCCCTGATGCGGCCCGTAGGTCTTGTAGGTCGAGAACAGGTAGACATCCGGCCCCAGTGCCCCGACATCGGGCAGCCCGTGCGGCGCATAGCTGACACCGTCGACGCAGACAAAGGCCCCGGCGGCATGGGCGATGGCGGTGATCTCCAGCACCGGGTTCACCTCGCCCACCACGTTCGAGCAATGCGGGAAACAGACCAGCCGCACGGTGTCGTCCAGCAGCGCCTCCAGCTGTTCCGGGTCCAGCTGGCCGGTGTCGGGGTCGAGCTTCCACTCGCGCACCTCGATGCCGGACTCGGCCAGACGGCGCCAGGGACCGGAATTCGCCTCGTGGTCCTGGTCGGTCACGACGATGGCCTCGCCCGGTTTCAGCCACTGGCGGACGGCCTGCGACAGCACATAGGTGTTCTGCGTGGTCGAGGGGCCAAAGGACAGCTCGTCCTGCGCCACGCCCAGAATGGCGGCCAGCCGGCTGCGCGCCTCGTCCATCTCCTCGCCGCCCAGGCGGGTGGGATCGGCGGGGCCATAGGGCTGCATCTTGCGTTCGGTGTAGAACCGGGTCAGCCGGTCGATCACCTGGCGGCAGGCATAGCTGCCGCCGGCGTTTTCAAAGAAGGCCCAATCGGTCAGTGCCGGGGTGGCGAAGGCCGGGAACTGCGCCCGGACGAAGTCGATGTCGAATGTCATGCGCCGGACTTTTCAGAGCTTTTGGCCCGGGCGCAAGGGGGATCGCGCGGCGTCGTTGTCCTGTCGCGGGGATTGCGCCAGAGTGCGCGGCATGGAGACCCTGCCCGACAGCATCCTGCAGGCCCACGGGCTGCGCGCGGCGCAGGTCGCCGAACGCTCCGCCCTGGCCACGATCTGGCGCGTGACACGGGGGGATGGCAGCCCCGCCGCGCTCAAGGTCTACCACGGCTCCGATATGGCAAACGAGGCGCCGGGATTTGCCCTGATGCAGGCGCTTGACGGGCACGGGGCGGCGCTTGTCCACTCGGTCGGCCGGACCACGGCGCTGATGGAATGGCTCGACGGCCCGTCGCTGGGCGACATGGTGCGCGCGGGCGATGACGTGACCGCCACGGCGGAACTGGCCGCCACCGCCGCCCGGCTGCATGCCCGCGCCCTGCCCTGCGACGGCCTGCCGGTACTGGCGGACTGGTTCGCCGCCCTCTTCGCCCTGCAGTTTGCGCCTGACTGCCCGGCCCCCGCCCGGCGCGACATCGCCGCCGCCCGCGCCCTGGCGCGCCGCCTGCTGGACAGCCAGGGCCCCGCCCGGGGGCTGCACGGCGATCTGCATCACGACAATATCCGCCTCTGTTCCCGCGGATATGTCGCCTTCGACGCCAAGGGCGTGGCGGGCGACATCGGCTATGAGCTGGCCAATGCCCTGCGCAATCCCTCGGGTGTCCCGGACCTGATCCGGGACCCCGCCGTCCTGCGGCGCCGCGCATCCGTCTGGGCCCCGGCGCTTGGCCAGACGCCCGACCGGCTGCTGCAATGGGGGGCTGCGAAATGCGCCCTCTCGATCGCCTGGCGGGCCGGGGGCACACTGGCCTGCGACCGCGAGCTTGACCTGCTGTCGATCCTGCTGGGCCTCGGGCGCGCATGAAAAAACCGGCCGGGTTGCCCCGGCCGGTTCGGATTTCCTCAGCCGGCTGGCCGGCCTCAGGCCTGTTCGGCCCGCAGCCCCTTCCAGATCGCCCAGCACATCAGCAGCAGGACAATCGTGAACGGCAGCCCGGTCGAGATCACCATCGACTGCAGCGACTGCAGCCCCCCGGCCGAGAGCAGCAGCACGATGGCCACCGCGCCTTCGAACACGCACCAGAAGACGCGCTGCGGCACCGGCGCGTCGACCTTGCCGCCGGCCGTGATCGTGTCGATCACCAGCGAGCCCGAATCCGACGAGGTGACGAAGAACACGATCACCAGGACGATCCCGATCACCGAGGTGATCCCCGAAAACGGCAGCCCCTCCAGCATCGCGAACAGCGACAGCGGCGGGTTGTAGCTGTCGATCACCTGCGCCTTGACCGCGCTGGTGGCCGGATCGCTCAGAACCTGGTCGATGGCCACGCCGCCAAAGACGGCCATCCACAACACGCAGACCAGCGAGGGGATGATCAGCACGCAGATGATGAACTCGCGCACCGTGCGGCCGCGGCTGACGCGGGCGATGAACATGCCCACGAACGGCGACCAGCTGATCCACCAGGCCCAGTAGAACGAGGTCCAGCCCTGGACAAAGCCGGTATCCTCGCGGCCCACCGGGTTCGACAGCGGAATCAGGTCGACCAGATAGGCGCCCAGCCCGTTGACGAAATCGGTCATGATCAGCAGCGTCGGCCCGACAAACAGCACGAAAAGCAGCAGCAGGGCCGCAATCCCCATGTTGATCTCGGACAGCAGCTTGACCCCGCCATCCAGCCCCCGCAGCACCGAAATCAGCGCGATCGAGGTAATGCCGGTGATCAGCAGCACCTGCGCCGTCGGCCCGATCGGCACGCCGAAGACGTGGTTCAGACCGGCATTCGCCTGCTGCGCGCCAAAGCCGAGCGAGGTCGCCAGCCCGAAGAGCGTGGCAAAGACCGCCAGCGTGTCGATGACATGGCCCCACCAGCCCCAGACCCGGTCGCCCAGGATCGGGTAAAAGGCCGAGCGGATGGTCAGCGGCAGCCCCTTGTTGAAGCTGAAGAGCGCCAGCGCCAGCGCCACCACCGCATAGATCGCCCAGGGGTGCAGCCCCCAGTGGAAGATCGTGGCGGCCAGGCCCATCTTCTTGGCCGCCTCCACGTTTTCCGGGATCAGCTGCCCGTCCTCGGTAAAGGGCGAAGGCACGCCCAGCGGTTCCGAAACGGCCATGTGATAGACCGGTTCCAGCACGCCAAAGAACATCAGCCCGATGCCCATGCCGGCGGCAAACAGCATCGCGAACCAGCCGATATAGCTGTAATCAGGCCGTGCATCGGCGCCGCCCAGCCGGACCTTGCCCACCGGGGTCACGATCAGCACGAGGCAGAAGATGACAAAGATGTTCGCCGCCGCCAGGAAGAACCAGTCGAACCCCTTGGTCACGGATGCAAACAGCCACGAGAACACCGCCCCCGCCTGCTCCGGCAGGGCGAGCGTGTAGAAGACGAAGGCCACGATGGCCAGGCCCGAGATCACGAAGACCGGGTTGTGGATGTCAAAGCCGAACGGGCCGACGCTGCCATCGATGTTGTCCTGACCGATCTCGTATTCGGTCTGGATCACATCGGACGCGCCTTCCGGTTCGGGTATGCCCTGGTTGCTTGTCGTATCGGCCATTCATGGCCCCCCTGTTCGCTATGGTAAACAACATGTCGCGGGTCTTGGCGCCCGCTTGCCTTCAGTCACGCACGACAAGGACCGAGGTCCTTGCCCGCGCCGCGATCGTGCCGCCGTTGGACGGCCAGATATGGTCGGCCACATTGGGAATGTGGCTTGCGATCACCACCAGATCGGCGCCCGTCTCCTCGACCGCGCGCAACAGGGCGGGGTCCAGATCGGTGGCCGGATCGTGGCTGGTGACAGCATGAGAGGACGCCTCGATCCCCGTCGCCCGGCCCTGCTCGGCGGCAAAGGCGGCAAGCCTCTCGGCGAAGTCCTCGGGCGTACGGGCGACGGAGGACGGCGCGGCGGCCGAAACGCCGACATAGACGATTTTTGCACCCTCGGCCTTCGCCAGCCTGGCCGCGCAATCGAGCGCCTTGCCCAGCCGGTCGGCATGGGCCAGGTCCACGGGCACCATGATTGTCGAGAACATCTCACCTCTCCCGGTTTGACGCGAAGGGGCCGGCCACGTCCGGTCCGGGTACTCTCCCTCGCGCTGCTGTGGCATCCGTGCCGCGGCAGGGCGCAGCACATCCTTGAGGTGAAAGGTTAATCAAACCATGGGTCCGGGTTCAACCGGCAACGCCCATATTCTATGCAAAAGCGACCGATCCTGTCGCAGAAAACACATCGCGCCCACGATCGGGCAGCCCGCGGACCGCCGCATTTGCTGCCCTCGCCCCCCCCGAGCGTGACGGCACCACGGCTCAGCCCGCGACAGCCGCACCCCGGCCCCCGGACGGGCGGCCAAATCGGCGGGCACAGCACGCCGATGTCCTGTACGGCAGGTGGTGGTCCCAGATCCGGGACATGGGTCGCCCAAACCAGCCGGGTCACGGCCCTTTGACCCCGCATTCCGGCGGACCCGCCGGATGGACAGGCTGCATGTTGTGCAAGAAAGGGGGCTCTGCCCCCGCCGCACCTGCGGTGCGTCTCCCCCGGAGTATTTTGGACGAGATGAAGCAGGGGGCCGGTCCCCTGCTTCCTCTTGCTTCAAATATGCCCGCCGGAGGAGTCAGACGCACCGCGCGGATGCGCGGTGCAAAACATCATGTGCGCCGAAGGCGCTCCTGTCCGACGGGGCCGCTTGCGCCGTCGTGAGAGACGGCGCGCCTCCGTCAGCTTCCGGCCACGTCGACCACCACGCGGCCCTTGACCTTGCCGGCCAGGATATCCGCGCCCAGCCCCGGCAGATCCGACAGGGTGGCGGGATGAACCATCGCCTCCAGCTTCTCCATCGGCAGATCGGTGGCGATGCGCTCCCAGGCCTTCAGCCGCCCGGCATAGGGCTTCATCACACTGTCGATGCCCAGCAGGTTCACCCCGCGCAGCAGGAAGGGGATCACCGTCGCCGGCAGGGCCGCGCCGCCCGCAAGGCCCACGGCGGCAACCGAACCGCCGTATTTCATCTGCCCCAGCACCCGCGCCAGCATCGCGCCGCCCACGGCATCGACACAGCCGGCCCAGGCCTCGGTTTCCAGCGGCCGCTTGACCGTCTCGTTGATCTCCTCCCGCGCCACGATCGTGGTCGCACCGAGATCCTTCAGGTACGCCGCCGTCTCGGGACGGCCGGTGACCGCGGCCACCTCATGGCCCAGCTTGCCCAGGATCGCCGTGGCGACCGAGCCCACGCCGCCCGCGGCGCCGGTCACCAGCACCGGCCCGTGGCCCGGGGTCAGCCCGTGCTCCTCCAGTGCGATCACGGCCAGCATCGCGGTGAACCCGGCGGTGCCCACGGCCATCGCCTGGCGCGTCGTCAGCCCGTCGGGCAGCGGCACCAGCCAGTCGGCCTTGACCCGCGCCTTCTGCGCATAGCCGCCCCAATGCGCCTCGCCCACGCGCCAGCCGGTCAGCACGACCTTGTCGCCGGGCTTGTAGCGGCTGTCGCTGCTCTCTTCGACCGTGCCGGCGAAATCGATGCCCGGCACATGCGGATATTTGCGCACCAGCCCGCCGCCACTGGCCGACAGGCACAGCCCGTCCTTGTAGTTCACCGTCGAATATTCGACGGCCACCGTGACCTCGGCATGGGGCAGCTCGTCGGTATCGATCTGCCGGACGCTGGCCGTGGCCGGGCCGTCCCCGGTCTTGTCGACGATCAGGGCGTTGAACATGGGTGTCCTCCTTGAGAAGTCTTCCGCCGCGGATCGCCCGCGCCGGACCCGGGCCTTACTCGAGCCCGGGCATGATGAAAAGATCGGTGTCCGCCGTCCTGGCGCCGGCGGCGGTCAGCATCGCGTGGATCTGGCCGCGGTGATGGGTCTGGTGATTGAACATATGCGCGACGCAGAGCGCCACCGGCCGCGCCGTGTCCCGCCCGAGCGCGCCGGAATACCAGCGCAGGTTGCCGGTCAGGTCGATCGCGTGCAGCCCCTCGGCCCAGAGCTCCATCTGGCCGTCCAGCCGGAACCGCTCGGCGCTCCAGACCGCCGAGGTGGGCGTGATCGCGGTGCTGCCCGACGCGGCGACATCGGGCTTTTCGACCGTGTCCCCCAGTCGCGACATCCACATCCGGTCGGCCCAGAGCAGGTGGTTCGCAATGCCGAGGATCGACTTGAAGAAGGCGCCGCGATCCGCCGTCAGATCGGCCTCGTCCAACTGCTCCATCGCCTGCCGCATGCAGCGGTTCTGCCAGGAATTGTACTGCGCCATCATCACGCAATAGGCCGGACTGATCATCGAAACCTCTCCTTGGTCGGCCCGATATTCACAAGCCATCAACGCGGTTTGCAAGACCCAAGACGCCCCCGGCGCGACGAAATGCGCAGCCCCGCCCCCCGCGCAGCCCCCCGGCGCCGCACGCGCAGCAACAGCGCCCCCCACGACGCCCTGGCCGGAAACCCTGTCCCCGTCGCTGCGCTCTGGCCCTCAGGCCGCCGTCAGCGCCTCGTCCAGCAGGGCCAGCACCGCCTCGCGCGGGACATCGGCCGTGACGAAGGCCTGCCCGATCCCGCGTGCGAGGATGAAACGCAGCTGCCCGTCGATGACCTTCTTGTCCTGCCCCATCAGATCCAGCAGGGCCGCCGCGCCGGGCAGCTCCCCCGGAATGTCGGAGAGGTCGCATTTCATGCCCATGCCCTTGAGATGCGCACGCACCCGGCTGGGCTCTTCCTGCGGGCACAGGCCAAGGCGGGCCGAAAGCTCGAACGCCAGGGCGCAGCCGATGGCCACGCCCTCGCCATGCAGCAGCCGGTCGGAATAGCCGGTGGCCGATTCCAGCGCGTGGCAGAAGGTATGGCCCAGGTTCAGCAGCGCGCGGTCGCCCTGCTCGGTCTCGTCCCGGGCCACGATCTCGGCCTTCATCTCGCAGGACCGGCGGACCGCCCGCGCCCGCGCCTCGGGCGAACCGGCCGCGGCGGCGGGGCCGTTCTCCTCCAGCCAGTGAAAGAACGCCGCATCCCCCAGCAGCCCGTATTTCACCACCTCGCCATAGCCGGCCAGGAAGTCGCGCGGCGGCAGCGAGGCCAGCACGTCGATATCGCAGAGCACCATCGAGGGCTGGTGAAACGCGCCGATCAGGTTCTTGCCCTGCGGCGCGTTGATCCCGGTCTTGCCCCCGACCGAGCTGTCGACCTGCGCCAGCAGCGAGGTCGGCACCTGCACGAAGCGCACGCCCCGGCGCAGCACGGCCGCGGCGAATCCGGCCAGATCGCCGATCACCCCGCCGCCCAGGGCCAGCACGATGTCGCGCCGCTCGACCTTCTGCGCCAGCAGCCATTCCACGGTGCGTTCGAACTGCGGCCAGCCCTTGGTCGCCTCTCCGGGGGGCAGCGCCAGGGCGACCGTCTCGATCCCCTGCCCCGCCAGCCCGGCGCGCAGGGTGTCCAGGTGCAGCGCGGCCACCGTCTCGTCCGTCACCACGGCCACGCGCGGACGCGCCAGCAGCGGGGCGATCATCGCCCCCGCGCGGCCCAGCAGGCCGGGGCCGATGTGGATGGGATAGCTGCGGTCGCCAAGTTCGACGCGGATGGTGTCGATCATGTTTTCTCCAGAACATCGGGGCGTACGGCCAGCGCGTCGAGCACGCGCTCGGCCATCTGTTGCACGGTGAAGGCGGGATCGGCCTTCACGCTCAGATCGGCCAGCGCATAGATCGGCACCCGCGCATCGTAGAGCCCCGAGAGCGTGGCCAGCGGATTGGCGGTGCGCAGCAGGGGCCGGGTGTCGCGCTGGCGCACCCTTTTCCACAGCAGGTCCAGCGGCACGTCCAGCCAGACCGAAACCCCCCGCGCGCTGATCGCGCTGCGGTTCGTCTCTTGCAGAAAGGCACCCCCGCCGGTCGACAGAATGCAGCATTCCTCGTCCAGAAGGCGCGCGATCACCTGGGCCTCTTTCCGGCGAAAGAAGGCTTCGCCGTAACGGTCGAATATCTCGGCCACCGACTGGTTCGAGGCGGTCTCGATCTCGTGATCCGAATCGAGAAAGGGAACGGCCAGCGACGCCGCCAGCGCCTTGCCGACAGCCGTCTTGCCTGCTCCCATCATGCCAACGAGCACGATGGTTTTCCGCACGTTCCACCCCATTTCGCGCCTGACTCGGCTGTCTCTCGCTCAATTCTTCACGATCTTGCCTGAATGACGTGATCTTGTCGGAAATGCCAGTTATAAAGTCCCAAAAGAAGCAGGCATATGAAATCAGGCACCGGGGCAGCAACGGATGTTTACCGTAATCAAGTGGTTGTTCTATTTGGCATTGTTGCTGGGCTTCGCCCTTGTCGTTTATGCCTATCTCGGCCCGTGGTTCGGCGTGGATTTCTCGCCGCCCCTGACCGAGGTCCGCTCGCCCGTGACGCTGGATGTCAACTAGGCGCCTGATCCCTTTCCCGCTTGCGCTGGCCCTCCTGGCGGGCCCGACTGTGCTAGGCCCGATTCTGGCGGGCCCGGTCGCCGCACAGGCGCCGATTTCGGCGATCGACTGGCTCAGCCAGTCCTTGCCCACGGCCGTCATGCGCCCGGTCGAGCCGGTGGTGGAACCGCCCGTCGCCCGGGGCGCCAGCCGTCCCGATGTCGAGGTGACGCCGCTGAACCAGGTCGACACGGCCTCGGTCGGCTTGCTGGGCTCGGCGGTCACCGGCTTTCCCGAAACGCTCTGGGCCGGGTCGCGCGAAAGCGTTCTGGCCGGGCTGATGGGCCGGCTCGACGTCGACCGGCTGCCCGCGATGCAGTCGCTGCTCTATACCCTGCTGCTGGCCGAGGCAGACCCCGCCGCCGATCACGGCAGCGCCCCGGTGCTGCTGGTCGCCCGGATCGACAAGCTGGCCGAACTGGGCGCCGTGGAACCCGCGCTGGCCCTGATCGAACGCGCCGGGCCGGAACGCTACCCCGAGGTTTTCAACCGCTATTTCGACCTGTCTCTGCTGGCAGGGACCGAGGATGACGCCTGTGCCCGGATGGATGCGCGCCCCGACCTTGCGCCGGGCTATGACGCGCGGATCTACTGCCTCGCCCGGCGCGGCGACTGGCGGGCGGCGGCGCTGACCTTCTCGACCGTGCGGGCGCTGAATGTGCTGCCGCCGTCGACCGACACGCTGCTGGAAATGTTCCTGGATCCCGAACTGGTCGAAGGCGCCCCCCCGCTGGCCCCGCCGGCCCGGATCACGCCGCTGGTCTTCCGCCTGCACGAGGCGATCGGCCAGTCGCTGCCCGTGGCCTCGCAGCCGCGCGCCTATGCCATGTCGGACCTGCGCAACCTGTCGGGCTGGAAATCCGAGCTGGAGGCCATCGAACGCCTGGCCCGCACCGGCGCCCTGCCGGAAAACCGCCTGCTGGGCGTCTATACCGAACGCAAGCCCGCCGCCTCGGGCGGGATCTGGGACCGGGTCGCGGCGGTGCAGGAGTTCGACACCGCCATGACCTCGGGCGAACCCCAGGCCGTGGCCGACACGGTGACCGCCGCCTGGGCCGCCATGCGCGAGGTCTGGCTAGAGGTGCCCTTTGCCCGCCTTTACGGCGACAGGCTGGCCGGGATGGACCTGCCCGGCAAACCCGCCCGCCGCACGGCCTTCCGCACCGCCATGCTGTCGAGCGGGTACGAGGCGGCGGCGATGAAGATGCAGGCCGACGGCCCCGAGGAACTGTTCCTCGCCGCCCTGGCCACCGGCGATCCCGGCAAGGCTCAGGCGCATTCCGCCGCCGCCCGCGCGGTGGCCGCCGCCTGGGCCCCCGATGCCCGCCCCACGGACGAGACCCGCCGCATGATCGCCGAGCACCGTCTGGGCGAGGCGATCCTCAGGGCCATGACGCTCTATTCCCGCGCCGCCGCGGGCGAGTGGAAGGACGCGACCGAGGCGCTGACCGTCCTGCGCTCCGTCGGGCTGGAGGACATCGCCCGCCAGGCCGCCCTGCAGATGCTGATCCTGGACCGGAGGGGCTGAGCCGTGGACGCCGCGCGCTGGATATCCGCTTTCCTCGAGGCCCAGGCGGCCGAACTCGGCGCGGCGCGCAACACCCTGCTCGCCTATGGCCGCGACCTGAAGGACGTGGCCGACTGGCTGGAGCGGCGCGGCAACGGCTTCGCCACCGCCAGCCGCGACGATGTCGAGGCCTACCTCGTCTTCTGCGACGCCCAGGGGCTGAGCCGCGCCACCCGCGCCCGCCGCCTCTCGGCCATCCGCCAGCTCTACCGCTTCGCCTTCGAGGAAGGCTGGCGCGCGGACAATCCCGCGATCCAGATCCGCGGTCCCGGGCGCGACAAGCGCCTGCCCAAGACGCTGAGCACCGAAGAGGTCGGCAAGCTGCTGGAGGCCGCCCGCCATCAGGGCCGCTCGGTCCCCGACCGGGTGCGCAACACCTGCCTGCTGGAACTGCTCTACGCCACCGGGATGCGGGTCAGCGAACTGGTCTCGCTGCCGGTTGCCGCCGCGCGGGGCGATCCGCGCATGCTGCTGATCTTGGGCAAGGGCGGCAAGGAACGCATGGTGCCGCTGTCGGGGCCCGCCCGGGTGGCGCTGGTCGAATGGCTGATCCTGCGGGACGAGGCCGATGTCGCCGCGCGCGCGCGCGGGGCGGCCGGTTCGCGATTCCTCTTCCCCTCGCGCGGGGCCTCGGGGCACCTGACGCGCAACCGGTTCTACCTGCTGATCAAGGAAATCGCGGCCTATGGCGGCGTCTCGCCCGACAAGGTCACACCGCATACCCTGCGCCATGCCTTTGCCACCCACCTGCTGGCCGGCGGGGCGGATCTCAGGGCGATCCAGACCCTGCTGGGCCATGCCGACCTCGCCACCACCGAGATCTACACCCATGTGCTGGACGAGCGGCTGAAGGATCTGGTGCAGGATCACCACCCCCTGATGCGCAAGCGCCGCGGCTGACGGCGCGGCTCGGTGCCACGCTTGAATGCCGGGCCGCCCGGCCCCATAACCATGCGAACCCCTCATAGGCCGCCTGACCTGACCCATGGACGACACAGCCACCCTGTACGACGCCGCCTTCTGGATCACCGCCTCGGCGATCCTCTTCCTGCTGGTGCTCTCGGCCTTCTTCTCGGGCTCGGAAACCGCGCTCACCGCCGCCTCGCGCGGCAAACTCCGCTCGCAGGCCGACAAGGGCTCGCGCTCCGCGCAGCGCGCCCTCGACATCACCGAGGATAACGAGCGGCTGATCGGCTCGGTCCTGCTGGGCAACAACCTGGTCAACATCCTCGCCACCTCGCTGGCGACGGCGCTCTTCACCGGGCTCTTCGGGGACAACGGGGTGGCGCTGGCCACCCTGGTGATGACCCTGCTGGTCCTGATCTTCGCCGAGGTGCTGCCCAAGACCTATGCCATCACCAATGCCGAAGCCGCCGCCGCCGGCGTGTCGGCCCCGATCAGCGTGGTGATCACGGTCTTTGCGCCGCTGGTCTCGGCCGTCCGGCTGCTGGTCCGGCTGGTGCTGCGCATCTTTGGCGTGCGCACCGATCCCGACAGCCAGATCCTCGCCGTGCGCGAGGAGATCGCCGGCGCCATCAGCCTCGGCCATTCCGAGGGCGTGGTGGAGAAAGAGGACCGCGACCGCCTGCTCGGCGCGCTCGACCTGGGCGATCGCACGGTCGAAGAGGTCATGCTGCACCGCTCGCGGATCGAGATCATCAATGCCGAAGACTCGCCCGAGGACATCCTGGCCCAGTGCCTGGAAAGCAGCCACACCCGCCTGCCGGTCTATCGCGACGACCCCGAGAACATCATCGGCATCATCCACGCCAAGGACCTGCTGCGCGCGGTGCACAAGCTCTCGGTCACCGCCGGCAGCGCGGCCGAGGGGCTGCGCGAATTCCGCATCGCCGATGTGGCGATGAAGCCCTATTTCGTGCCCGAGACCACGACGCTGGACGACCAGATGCGCCAGTTCCTCAAGATGCGGACGCATTTCGCGCTGGTGGTCGACGAATACGGCTCGCTTCAGGGGCTGATCACGCTGGAGGACATCCTCGAAGAGATCGTCGGCGAGATCACCGACGAATTCGACGCCGATGCGGAACATTCGATCCGCAAATCCGAAGACGGCCAGTACCTGATCGACGGCGCGATGACGATCCGCGACCTGAACCGCGCGACCGACTGGTCCCTGCCCGATGACGAGGCCAATACCGTCGCCGGCCTGGTGATCCACGAGGCGCAGTCAATCCCGACGGTGGGCCAGGTCTTCTCGTTCCACGGCTTCCGTTTCGAAGTGGTGGCGCGCAAGGAAAACCGCATCACCCGGCTCAAGATCCGCCCCCTCGAACCGGTGGCCTGACCCGCGCGCCTCAACCCGGGGCACAGGGGCCGGGCCGCACAGCCACCTGCCCTGCAACGCCCCCGGGGCGGCACCTCCTGCTCCCCTCTCCAGCCCGCCGCCCCCTCCGGAGGATGAGTCGAGATCCCGCAGCGGGCGGGACATGACCCCGGACACCAAACGCGCCACGATCATCCGAACGCCGATCCGAAAACACGTCACACCGGCACGAGCCGCGTGCCCGACAGCCTGCATCTGCATTCGCTGCGCGGGCCTGCATCCTACGCGACATCCCGCGGCGGCGCATCCTCACGCCAAGCCATGAAACCCGGCTGTCTCCGCCGCCCCCGCTTCGCCGTCCAATGCCGGTTGCACGCGGGTCGCACGCCCAGACCAAAACGTGGGGCTCCTGTCCGGACGCCCCGGCCCCCGCACCGCCCCGCTCGCTTCCTCTGGCCAAAAATATCCTCGGGGGGTGAATTGCACCGCAGGTGCAAGAGGGGGGCAGACAGCCCCCCTTCCCCGGCCGAGGCGCCCGCGGCGCCCGGCGTCATCTCCCCTCCCGCAGCCCAGGCGGGGAGGGTCAATCCACCTCGACGGTTTCCTCGTCCTCGACATGGGCCACCCGCGACCCGGCCTTGGAGGTCGTCACCACGTTCAGCGACTTCAGCTTGCGGTGCAGCGCCGAGCGTTCCATGCCGACAAACTGCGCCGTGCGCGAGATGTTTCCGCCGAAGCGGTTGATCTGGGTCAGCAGGTATTCCCGCTCGAAGGCCTCGCGCGCCTCGCGCAGCGGCAGGGTCGCCAGCGAACCCGAGAGCACCACGCGGTCCTCGCCCTGCGCCTTGTTTTCCTCCTTTGGCAGTTCGGCCGAGGTGATCTCGCCGCGTCCGTCGCCCAGGATCAGCACCCGCTCGATCATGTTGCGCAGCTGGCGGACGTTGCCGGGCCAGACCATGGTCTGCATCAGCGCCGCCGCCTCTTCGGACAGGGCGCGCAGCGGCAGGCCCTGCGTCCGGTTCAGCCCCTCGATGAAATGCTGCGCCAGCAGCGGGATGTCCTCGCGGCGCTCCTCCAGGCTGGGCACGGTGATCGGCACCACGTTCAGCCGGTGGAACAGCTCCTGGCGGAAGCGGCCGCCGTTGATCTCGGCCTCCAGGTTGCGGCTGGTCGAGGAGACGACGCGCAGGTCCACCCGCACCTTGTCCGACCCGCCGACACGCAGGAACTGCTGGTCGACCAGCACGCGCAGGATCTTGGACTGGGTGCCCAGGGGCATGTCCGCGACCTCGTCGAAATAGATCATCCCGCCGTGGGCTTCCTCCAGCAGGCCCTTTTCCACCCCGCGCTCGGGGCTTTCGCGCCCGAACAGCACCTGCTCCATCCGGTCCGGGTCGATCGAGGCGCAGGAGACCACGACAAACGGCCCCTCGGCCCGGTTGGAATGGGCATGGATGAAGCGCGCCGCCACCTCCTTGCCCGACCCGGCCGGGCCGTTCAGCATCACGCGGCCGTTCGACTTGGTGACCTTGTCCAGCTGCGAGACCAGCGTGCGATAGGCGGCCGATGCCCCGATCATCTCGGCCGACTGGGTGTCCTTGCGCTTCAGCTGGTTGTTCTCGCGGCGCAGGCGGCTGGCCTCCATCGCGCGGCGGATCACCACCAGCAGCTGGTCGATGTTGAACGGCTTCTCGATGAAGTCATAGGCGCCCTGCTTGATCGCGGCGACGGCGATCTCGATATTGCCATGCCCCGAGATGATCACCACCGGCACATCCGGATTGTCGCGCTTGACGTGTTTCAGGATGTCGATCCCGTCCATCCGGCTGTCCTTGAGCCAGATGTCCAGGATCATCAGCGCGGGCGGCTCGGCGTTGAGCTGCCCCATACAGTCGTCGGAGTTCCCGGCCAGCCGGGTGGTATAGCCCTCGTCTTCGAGGATGTCGGAAATCAACTCACGTATGTCACGCTCGTCGTCAACGATCAGAATATCACTCATGTGCCTCTCGCTCTCTTTCCTTGCGGACCTGCGGCTGTTCCACCGGCTTCAGGGGAAGCCGGATCACCGCCGCGGCGCCGTGGTGATTGCACCCCGCGAACAGGGGCGCATCTTCAAGGGCCAGCGTTCCGCCGTGCTCCTCGATGATCTTCTTGACGATGGGCAGGCCCAGTCCGGTGCCCTTGTCCCGCGTCGTCACATAGGGTTCGAACAGCCGGGCCCGGTCCTCGGGCAGGCCGATGCCGTTGTCCTCGATCCGGACCTCGGCCCAGGGGGCCAGCTCCGGGTCGCCGTCCGAGGGGGCAACGCCGCAGCGCACCCGCACCGCCGGACCGTAATTCTCCGGTGCGCCCTTCTCGCGCAGCGTCTCGGTCGCCTCGCCGGCATTCTTGATCAGGTTGGTCAGCGCCTGCCCGATCATCGTCGCATCCAGCCGCGCCGGCATCGCCGCCGCCGGAATGTCGCTGGTGATATCCACGTCGGGCTGGCCCGCCTGCTGCAGCAGCACCGCGTCACGCACCAGCCGCGCCAGATCCTCGTCGCGCCGCTCCGGTTCCGGCATGCGGGCGAATTTCGAAAATTCGTCGACGATCCGGCGCAGGTCGTTGGTCTGACGTACGATCACCTCGGTCAGCCCCTCCAGGTCGCTCGCCTGGGCCTCGTCCAGGTGGCGGGCAAACTTGCGCCGGATGCGTTCGGCCGACAGCTGGATCGGCGTCAGCGGGTTCTTGATCTCATGCGCGATGCGCCGCGCGACATCGCCCCAGGCCGCCATGCGCTGCGCCGCCACCAGGTCGGTCACATCGTCAAAGGCCACCACATAGCCCTCGCGCCGCCCGTCGGCATTGCGCCGGGTGGCCATGCGCACCAGCAGGTTCTCGCTCCGCCCCTTGCGCGAGACGCGGATTTCCTCCTGCACCACGGGCCCGCCGCCCGCGCGGATCTGCTCGAACAGCGCGCCAAACTCGGGCACCGCGACCGATATCATCGTCGCCGTCCGCCCCTCGTCCCAGGCCAGCAGCCGCTCGGCCGAGCGGTTGACGAAGGTCACGCGCCCCTCGGCATCCAGCCCGACCACGCCCGAGGTCACCGAGGAGAGCACGCTGTCGAAGACCCGGCCCCGCGCCTCGATCTGGGCGGTGTTCTCCAGCAGGGCGTCGCGCTGCCCCTTCAGCTGCCGCGTCATCTGGTTGAAGTAGCGCCCCAGCATGGCGATTTCGTCCTCGCCCTCCTCCTCGGGGACCTGCACGCCCAGGTCGCCCGCGCCGACCCGCTGCGCCGCGCCGGTCAGCCGGCCCACGGGGCGCGACAGGCGTTCGGCGAACCACAGGCCCAGCCAGATCGCCGCCAGGATCAGGATCACGGCAAAACCGACATAGAGCAGCCCGAACTCGAACAGCACCCTGCCGCGTTCGCTTTCCAGCTGCTGATACAGCCGCACCGTTTCCTGCGTGTCGTCCAGCAGGTTCAGGATCTCGCCGTCGACCTGGCGGCTGACATAGAGCAGCCGGTCGGTGAAACGCGACAGCGGCAACAGGGCGCGGAATTCGTTGTTGTCCCAATCCTCGATCAGCAGGAATCCCTGCTCCTCGGCCTGGGTGATCTGTTCGGCGCTCGGGCGTTCGAAATCGAACAGGTAGGAGCGTTCGCCCCGCGCCCGGATCTCGCCCGTGCCGTCGATGACATAGGCCTCGCGCAGCCCGCGCTGGATCTGGCCCTGCCCCGAGGTCAGCACCTGCCGCAGCTCGGCATCGCCCATGAAGAACGCGGCATCCCGCGCCCCGTCGAGGAAATTGGCAAGCGCCCGGGCGTCTTCTTCCAGATCGCCGCGATGCTCGTCCTCATAGGCGCGCGCGGCTGCAAGCGAGGTGCCCACCACATTGCGCACCCGGTCGGAAAACCAGCCCTCCAGCCCGATGTTCACGGTCAGCATGGCAAAGATCGCAACCGTCACCGTGGGGATCAGCGCCATCAGCGCAAACACGCCCGTCAGCCGCAGGTGCAGCCGCGACCCGGCCGACCGCGCGCGCCGCGCGGCCACCATCTGCGCCACCCGCTGCAGGACCAGCGCCGCCACGACCAGCACATAGACAAGGTCGGCCAGCAGCACCAGCCGCAAGGACAGGGCCGATGCGCCCTGGTCCAGCGGGCCCAGCACCAGGAAGGTGCACAGCGCCAGCGTCGGGCCAAGTATCACCAGCCCGAGCGTCGCCGCATTCTGATATCGCTTCTGACGACGGAGCCGGGCCAGCCGGTTCCATGTCAGGTTTCGTGCCCGGGTTGCCACAGGCATCCCCCGCCTAGATGTGTAGCCTCAACGGCCAACCGCCATATATTGTGGCTCGTTGCGGGAGAGGACTCCCAATGGCCACGGTTATGTTGCGGTTTTACATCAATTTGCGTCGGCGTGTCACGCGAATATCAAGGTCGGTGATCTTCTTGCGCAAAGTATTCCGGTTTATGCCGAGCAGATCCGCGCATTTCGCCTGATTCCCGCCCGTGGCATCCAGCGCGATCTCGATCAGCGGCATCTCCATTTCCTTGAGGATGCGCGCATAGAGGCCCGGGGGCGGCAGCATGTTGCCATGCAGGTCGAAATACCGCCGCAGATGGCGCGAGACCGAGGCCGAAAGCTTCTCGGTATCGCCGCCGCCCAGCACCGGCTCGGTCTCGGGCTGGTTGCCCAGCACGGCTTCGACCTCGGGGCGGGTGATCTCGTCGGTACGCGCGGTCAGCACCAGCCGGCGGATGGCGTTTTCCAGCTGGCGCACGTTGCCCGGCCAGGAATAGGCGCGCATCATCTCGATCGCGTCGTCCACCACGTGGCGGCGCGGGGCGCCCTCACGCTCGGCGCGCTGCAGGAAATGCTCGACCAGCAGCGGGATGTCGTCGACCCGCTCGCGAAGGGCGGGCACCTGGATCGTCGCGCCGCAGAGCCGGTAGTAGAGGTCCTGGCGCACCTTGCCCTCTTCCATCGCGCGGTTCGGGTCGGTCTGGCAGGTCGCCATGAACCGCGGCAGCGAGTCGGTGGGCCCGTCCATCATGCGCACGATGCGCGCCTGAACTTCGATGTCTATGTCACTGATTTCATCGAACAATACGGTGCCGCCCTTGGCCCGCGCCAGGACCCGCGCCGGGCCTTCGAGATCCTGCAGATCCGAGGACGAGGCGGTGACAAACGGCAGGTTGCGCCGGTCGCTGAAATCGTGGATCGCCTTGGCGATCAGCGACTTGCCGGTTCCGCTCTCGCCCGAGATCATCACCGCCAGGTCGGTGTTCATCACCCGCGCGACAAGGCGATAGAGCGCCTGCATCCCTGCGGTGCGGCCGACCAGCGGCAGCTCGTCGGGGCGTTCGACCTCTTCGACCTTGGGGCCCGAGGGCATACGCCGCTTCTGCTCCAGCGCGCGGGCGGTGCGTTTCATCAGGTCCGGCAGGTCGAAGGGCTTGGGCAGGTAGTCGTAGGCCTCGGCCTCGGCCGCCTGGATCGCCGTCATGATCGTGTTCTGGGCCGAGATCACGATGACCGGCAATCCGGGCCGGTCGGTCGCGATTTTCGGCAGCATTTCCAGGCCGTTGCCGTCAGGCATCATGACATCCGAGATGACCACGTCGCCCTTCCCCTCGCCGACCCACCTCATCAGGGTGGTCAGCGACGAGGTGGCATGCACCTTGCAGCCGGCCCGCGTCAGCGCCTGCGTGAGCACGGTGCGGATCGTGCGGTCGTCATCCGCGACGAGGACGGTGCCATCCATCAGAGAGTCTCCTTTTTCTTCCTGGCTCGAGGTGCCATCGGCAGTGAAATGCGGAACACCGTCCGCCCCGGCACCGAGGTGACCGAAATCCAGCCCTCGTGGTCCGAGATGATCTTGCTGACCAGGGCCAGCCCCAGCCCCGTCCCGTTCTCGCGGCCCGACACGAAGGGGTCGAATATATCCTCTGCGATATCCTGCGGCAGGCCCGGGCCGTCATCAATCACCTCGATCTGCAGCGGCAGCGACTTTCCGCCGCCATCCGCCCGGCGCAGCCGGAACGAGTGTTCGAAATAGGATCGCAGACGGATGGTTCCGCCTTCTTTTCCAGCAGCTTGTGCGGCGTTCTTCAACAAGTTCAGAACTACCTGCAGCAGCTGGTCGGCATCCGCCATCGCATGCGGCAGCGAGGGGTCGTAATCCTCGATGATCTTCATATGTGCGCCAAAGCCCAGCAGGGCCGACCGGCGGGCGCGGTCCAGGACGTCGTGGATGTTCACCGGTCTCATGTCCGGCAGGGTCAGATTGCCGAACTGTTCGACCTGCTCCAGCAGCTTCACGATACGGCGCGTCTCGCCCACGATCAGGTCGGTCAGCTCGCGGTCTTCGGCCGACAGGCTCATCGACAGCAGCTGCGCGGCGCCGGTGATGCCGGCCAGCGGGTTCTTGATCTCATGCGCCAGCATCTCGGCCATGCCGATGGCGGATTTCGCGGCGCTCTTGACCGAATGGTCCTGCGTCATCCGCCCCGCCAGTTCCCGCGGGGAAATCAGGAACAGCATATAGCCCGGGCGGTCCTGCACCGGCGCGATCTGCAGGTTGCAGTGCAGCGGCGCGCGTTCGCCCGTGCCCACGTCGACATCGTTGACAAACAGCGGCGAGGCCGTGTCCCGCGCCCGGTTGAAGGCCAGTTCCAGCGGCGAGTTGATCATCACCCGCTCCCAGACCTGCTGGCCGCGGATCGAGCGGGAGGAGGTGTTCAGGAACCCCTCGGCCGCCGGATTGATCTCTTCGATCCTGTCCTCGGGGTCCAGCAGCAGGGCGGGAACCGGAAGCGAGGCCCAGATCGCGTTGTCCTCCATCGTCATGCCGCCGCCATCTCGACCGGAGCGGAGGCAAAGCCGCGGGCGATCAGCCGGTGGACCTCTTTCGGGTCGAAACTGCGCAGGATGCGCTGCCGCAGATCGGGCGTCACCCGGGCGGCATCCATGTACCAGCCCAGGTGCTTGCGCGCCACACGCAGGCCCAAGGACACCCCGTAGAAGGCGAGGATCGCGTCGTAATGATTTGATATCATGTTGGAAAGCGCCTCTCCCACAGGCACGTCGGGCGGCGGGGCGCCGTAAAGGTCATGCGCGATCTGCGCCGGCAGCCAGGGCCGCCCCTGCGCGCCGCGCCCGATCATCACGCCATCGGCGCCCGACAGGCGCAACGCCTCGCGCGCCGAGGCGGCATCGGTGATGTCGCCATTGGCGATGACCGGGATCGACACCGCCTGCTTGACCGCCGCGATGGCGGCCCAGTCGGCCCGGCCCTTGTAGAACTGGCAGCGCGTGCGCCCGTGCACCACGATCATCCGGATGCCGGCCGCCTCGGCCCGGGCGGCAATCTCGGGCGCGGTCAGGCAGTCGCCATCCCAGCCGAGCCGCATCTTGAGCGTCACCGGCACGCTGACCGCGCCGGTCACCGCCTCGACGATCCGCAGCGCGTGATCGGGGTCGCGCATCAGCGCCGACCCGGACAGCCCGCCCGTCACCTTCTTGGCGGGGCAGCCCATGTTGATGTCGATGATCTGCGCGCCCTGACCTGCGATCTGGCGCGCGCCCTCGGCCATCCACTCGGGATCGCGGCCGGCCAGCTGCACCGAGGTGCGGGCGCGGCCCAGGCCCAGCTCGGCCTTTTCGCGGGTTCCGGGACGCCCGGTCAGCATCTCGCGGCAGGCCACCATCTCGCTCACCACGAGGCCCGCGCCGAAACCTGTCACCAGATCGCGGAAAGGCAGATCGGTGATTCCGGCCATCGGGGCCAGCAGAACCGGAGGCGAGAGGGCGATAGTGCCCAGGGTCAGCAGCATGTGCCCAATCCTTGTGCAGTGCTCTTTGGCTAGCCGAAAGCATGCATATGGACAATGAATCGGGGCGTCGCAACCTGTTCGCAAACAGGCAGATGCCTATTAGTTGGGCACATTCCCGCAATCACCCCGCGATTGCGCTTGCCCGGCCAAGGTCCTATGACCGGGACGTACCACGAGGGGACCATGAAGACAGCCGCAATCATCGTCGCAGCCGGGCGCGGCACACGCGCCGGGGGCGGGCTGCCCAAGCAATGGCGCCCCCTCGCCGGGCGCCGCGTGGCCGACTGGACGATTTCGGCCTTCGACGCCGCCGGGACAGCGCCCATCGTGGTGGTCCTGCATCCCGATGACGGCGCGGTGCCCCTGCCCGCCCATGTGCTGCGCGCCACCGGCGGGGCCACGCGCGATGCCTCCGTCCGGGCGGGGCTGGAGGCGCTGGCGGGCGATCCGCCCGACGCGGTGCTGATCCACGACATCGCCCGCCCCTGCGTGACGCCCGCGCTGATCGCACGGGTCACCGCCGCGCTGGAGAGCGCCGAGGCCGCGGCCCCGGGCCTGCCGGTCAGCGATGCGCTCTGGCACGGGGACCGGGGCGCGGTGACCGGCACCCAGGACCGCACCGGCCTGCTGGCCGCGCAGACGCCGCAGGGGTTCCGCTTTGCCGCCATCCGCGCCGCCCATGCCGCCCATCCGGGCGGAGCCGCCGACGATGTGGAGGTCGCCCGTGCGGCGGGCCTGGCCGTCACCGTGGTGGAGGGCGAGGCCGACAACATCAAGATCACCGGCCCCGGCGATTTCGCCCGCGCCGAGCGCATCCTGCGAGGGACGATGGACCAGCTGCCCCTGCCCGACATCCGCCTGGGCAACGGCTATGACGTGCATGCCTTCGGCCCCGGGGATCACGTGATCCTCTGCGGTGTGCGGGTCGATCACGGGCACGGGCTGGTGGGCCATTCCGATGCCGATGTGGGGATGCATGCGATCACCGATGCGCTCTACGGCGCGATGGCCGAGGGCGACATCGGGCGGCATTTCCCGCCGACCGACCCGCAATGGAAGGGCGCGGCGAGCGAAATCTTCCTGGCCCATGCGGCCGGTCTGGCGCGCGCGCGCGGCTTTGCCATCGGCAATGTCGACTGCACCCTGGTCTGCGAGCGGCCCAAGATCGGGCCGCATGCCATCCGGATGGCACAGGAAATCGCCCGCATCTGCGGGATCGACGGGACGCGCGTCTCGATCAAGGCAACCACGTCCGAGAGGCTGGGCTTCACCGGACGAGAAGAAGGGATCGCGGCGCTGGCCACCGCGACGCTGGTGAAGGCATGAAAGTCACTGAGATCGTCGCGACATTTGGCGGCGTGGGGTACATGCGGCCGGCCTCGGGGACCTGGGGGTCGCTGGCGGCCCTGCCCGTGGCGCTGGTGCTGCACTGGATCGGCGGCCCCTATCTGCTGATGCTGGGCATCCTCGTGACCTTTGTCGCCGGGGTCTGGGCCACGCGGATCGAAACCGCCGGGTCCGACAATCACGACCCGTCGGAAATCGTGATCGACGAGGTCGCGGGCCAATGGGTGGCCCTGCTGCCGGTCTCCATCGGGGCGGCGCATGCGGATGTGGGTGTCCTGGCGCTCTGGCCCGGCTGGGTCGTCGCCTTCCTGGCCTTCCGCGCCTTCGACATCCTCAAGCCCGGGCCCATCGGCTGGGCCGACCGGCGCGACGATCCGCTGGGCGTGATGCTCGACGATATCCTCGCCGGGGTGGCCGCGGCCGTCGTGGTCGCCATCTCGGCCGCCATCGTGCATGGAGTGTTCATGTCATGACCCAGCCTTCGCTTGCGCAACAGGTGCTCGACGTCTGCCTCGCCCACGGCCACCGGGTGGTCACCGCCGAAAGCTGCACGGGCGGCATGGTCAGCGCCGCGCTGACCGATATCGCCGGATCGTCAAAGGCGGTTCTGGGCGGGATCTGCACCTATTCCAACGGGATGAAACGCGACCTGCTGGGCGTGTCGGCGGAGACGCTGCAGGCCCACGGCGCGGTCAGCGAGGAGGTCGCCCGCGAAATGGCCGAGGGGGCGCTGGCGCGCGCCGGGGCCACGCTGGCGGTGGGGATCACCGGCATCGCCGGGCCGGGCGGGTCGGAACACAAGCCCGAGGGGCGGGTCTGCTTTGCCCTGGCCCAGACCGGACGGGACACGATTGCCGAGACCATCGAATTTGGCGCCCGGGGCCGCGCCGCGGTGCGCGAGGCGTCCCGCGATCACGCGCTGCGGATGCTGCTGCAGGCGCCCGCGCCCTGAGGCTCAGCCATAAAGATCGGCGGCGCGCCGTTCAAAGGCGCGCACGATGCGCTGCATCGCCTCGTTGAAGACCACGCCGATGATGCCCTGCAGCACTGCGTTGCGGAATTCGAAATCGACAAAGAACTGGACCTCGCAGCCGCCGTCGGCCTCGGCGAACTGCCAGTAGGATTTCATGTATTTGAACGGCCCGTCGATATATTCGGTGTCGATCCGCCGCCGCCCGGGCCAGAGCGTGACGCGAGAGCCGAACCGCTCGCGAAAGACCTTGAACGAGATCACCAGATCCGCCTCCATCACCTCGCCCGCGCCCTCGGGCCCGTCGAAGGGGGTGCGCGTGCGGATTCGGGCGGCGGCACACCAGGGCAGGAATTGCGGATAGCGCGCCACATCCGCCACAAGGTCGTACATCTGCTGTGCCGTATAGGGCAGAATCCGCGTCTCGGAATGGGTCGGCATGTCGCTCTCTGGGCCGTTCAGTTCACCCCGCCGATGTCGTAGACTGGGCCGGGAAGATCAAGGGAAGATCATGTCAGAGCGTCCATATGTCATCGACCAGATGATCTCGGCCAAGTCCATTGCCGCGCGGATCGAACAGCTGTGCCGCGAAATCCGCGCCGAGTTTCCGGCCGATGAAAAGCTGGTTGTCGTGGGCCTGCTGCGCGGCTCCTTCGTCTTCATCGCCGATATCGCGCGCGAGTTGCAGGACATGAATGTCGAGGTCGATTTCCTGGAGGCCTCGTCCTACGGCGACTCGACCGAATCCAGCCGCGAGGTGCGCATCCTCAAGGACCTGCGGGGCGAGATCGCGGGCCGCAACGTGCTGGTGGTCGAGGATATCGTCGATACCGGCTACACGCTCAGCCACGTGATCCACATGCTGAGCGCCCGCCGCCCCAAGAAGCTGCGCACCATCGCCCTGCTGGACAAGCCCTCGCGGCGCGAGGTGGATTTCAAGGCCGACTGGATCGGCTTTGAAATCCCGGACGAATTTGTGGTCGGCTACGGCATCGACTACGCGCAGCGCAACCGCAACCTGCCCTATATCGGCAAGGTGAGGTTCACCTGAGATGTGGGGCATGTGGCTGGTCCGAATGTCCCGCTGGGCGCGCAATCCGCCCTCGCCCGGACGTGTGAAACTGGTGCTGGCGGTGGTCGCGATCTGCCTGCTGATCGTCACGCTGGAACACTTTTTCGGAACGCCCGACTGGATGAAGGTGAACCCGCGCGGCCCGCGCCTGCCCGGATTCACGAATTAGTCAGCAACCGCAACAATTTTTCCTGCTACCGTTGCGCTACGAACAGCCAATTTGATGGAGACCAACAGGGATGAAAAAGCTGACACTCGCCGCCGCGGCGCTTGCTGCACTGGGAATTGCAGGGGCCGCCATCGGTGCCAGCCACGCGGATCCGGCCGTGGGAGCCGCGATCAAGGCCCGCAAGGCCACCATGCAGCTCTATGCCTTCAACCTCGGGCAGCTGGGGGCCATGGCCAAGGGCGACATGGAATACAACGCCGCCGCCGCGCAGGCCGCCGCCGACAACCTGGTCGCGATCAGCGGCACCAACCAGATGGCGCTCTGGCCCGAGGGATCGGACAATGCCTCGGTCGAGGGCACCCGCGCCCTGCCCGCGATCTGGGAGGACATGGAGGGAATCACCAAGAGCGCTGCCGCGCTGCAGACAGCCTCAGCGGACATGGCTGCCGTGGCCGGCACCGACCTCGCCTCGCTTCAGGGCGCAATGGGCCCCCTCGGCGGCGCCTGCGGTGCCTGCCACAAGGCCTATCGCGCCGCGGATTGACCGGTCCCGGCCGGAAAACGGATTTGCGGGGCGCCCGAAACGGCGCCCCGTGCTATGAGTCGCGCCAGCAGCAACGCGGAGACCGCCCATGTACATGTTCCTCAGGATCGTTTTCATCGCGGTCGTGCTGGCCGTCCTGGGCGGCGGCGCCTTCTGGATGATCACCCGCCCGGCGCCGATGGCCGCGGGCACCTACGAGGGGCTGACAGGCGATCCCGTACAGGGCGAAACGGTGTTCTGGGCGGGCGGCTGCGCCGCGTGTCACGCCGCACCGGGGGCCGAGGGCGAGGCGCGGCTGGTCCTGGTGGGCGGCATGCCCTTCAAGACGCAGTTCGGCACCTTCCACGCCCCCAACATCTCGTCCGACCCCAAGGCGGGTATCGGCGACTGGAGCGTGGCCGACCTGGGCAATGCGATGCAGGCCGGTGTCTCGCCGCAGGGCGCGCATTACTACCCGGTCTTTCCCTACACCTCTTACGTACATGCCACGCCGCAGGACATCGCGGATCTGCATGCCTTCATGGCGACGCTGCCAGCCGATCCCACGCCCTCGGTTCCGCATGACGTGGGCTTTCCCTTTTCGGTCCGGGCATCGCTGGGCGGGTGGAAGCTTTTGTTCTTCACCGACGACTGGGCGGTCACGGGCGATCTGGACGCGCAGCAGCTGCGCGGGCGCTACCTGGTCGAGGCGCTTGGCCATTGCGCCGAATGCCACACGCCGCGCAACGCGCTTGGCGGGGCCGAGCGGTCGCGCTGGCTGGCGGGCGGGCCGAACCCCTCGGGCCAGGGCAGTATTCCCAACATCACCCCCGGCGGGCTCAGCTGGTCAGAGGGCGATATCGCGGAATACCTCAAGAGCGGCTTCACCCCGGAATTCGACGTGGCGGGCGGCGAGATGGCCGATGTGGTCAAGAACACCGCCCATCTGAGCGACGAGGACCGCGCCGCCATCGCGTCCTATCTGAAGATCGTGCCCGCCATCCAGTAGAGCCATTGCGCCGGGGTCACCGGCTCGGGCCGTTGCGGAACCTTAGGGATCGTTTGACCGGCGCGGGCGGATCCACTGGACGGGCGCCGCTGTCTCGCCACTGGACGATGTGTCGGAATCCCGGCCACCCGGCCACATCGCGGCCCGGGCCCCTGTCAGAATGCCCCGGCCTGCGGCCACCGAAGCCCTGCCGCCGGGGTCAGTCCGGCTCTGCCGGAGCGTCCCGCGCCTCTAGCCGCAGCCAGATCCCGTCCTTCGAGCGGACCGTCAGATGCGCCACCGGCACCGGCTCGCGCCCCGGTACGGGGCTGACGCGGAACCGGCGCAGGATCGACGCCAGGATCAGCACCCCCTCGACCATCGCGAAGCCCGCCCCGGTGCAGACGCGCGGCCCGGCCGAGAACGGGATATAGGCGTCACGCAGGCAGGCGCGGCCATTCTCGGTGCCAAAGCGGGCCGGGTCGAAATCGTCGGGCCGCTCCCACAGCCGTTCGTGGCGGTGCAGGTGCCAGGGCGACAGGACGACCTGGCTGCCCTTCGCCACCTCGCGGTCGCGGAACTGCACCGGGCATGCGGCCTCGCGAACCATCATCGGGACCGGCGGGTACAGGCGCAGCGCCTCGCGGAACACGTCGCGGCTGACGCGCAGGCGCGAGACGGCCGAAAAGCTGTCGTCATCGTCCAGCGCGCGGGCCTCCTCGGCCACCTTCTCCTGCCAGTCGGGGTAGAGCGCCATGAGGTAGAGCGTCCAGGCCAGGGCCGAGGCCGAGGTTTCATGCCCGGCCAGGAAGAAGATCGCCACCTGATCCACCATCTCGGAGGTCGAGAACAGTTCCCCCGTTTCGGGATCGCGGGTCGTCATGATCTTGGTGGCCAGATCGTCGGGCGCGGTGCCGGCCGCGATCTGTTCGGCCCGTTCGGCGCATAGCCGGGTGATCAGGCCGCGAATGGTGCGCGCGGCCTGCCGCGTCTCGCGCCGGAAGAAGCGCGGGAACCAGCGCGGCAGCGGGACAAAGGCGGCCAGGTTCACCACCGGCTGGGTGCGCTGATAGGTGCGGAATTCGCGAAAGACGGCGGCGGCGATCTCGTGCTCGATCGGGATCGAAAAGAGCGTGCGAAAGATCACGTCGGCGGCGGCGTGGCTGGTTTCCTCCTCGATTTCGACATCGGCGCCGGTGCGCCCGGCCAGCCGCCCGGTGCAGGCGCGGGCGGCGGCCAGCATCGCCGGAAAGGTATCCTTGAGCCGCCCGCCCTCGAAGGCCGGGTCGATGATGCGGCGCTGGCGCTTCCAGGTCTCGCCATTGGTGACAAAGACCGACTGCCCAAGCAGGGGGCGCAGCCCCTCGCTCACCCGGTCGGATTTCGGGAAATCCTCGGGGCGGTCCTTGAGCACGGTCTTCACCAGCTCGGGCTGGTTGACGAGGTAGGAGCGGAAGAAGGGCGTGCGGAACTCGGCCATCCAGGCGCGGTAGAGCTTGGCGGGCTGGGCCGACAGGATATCGGCCCGGAAGAGCTGGACATACCGGCGCAGCGACACGCGGTCGGGCCGCGCGGGGGGTTTCGGCGGACGGGTCATCGGGCGGCCCGCGGGGGCGGGCGGCGCCCCTGCCCGGCCGGGCGGGGATGCGGCACCGCGGCGGTCCGGTCGATGCGCCCGGGCTGGCCCCGGCCGTCAGCCCATTCTGCCGCGCGGGGCGCGAGGGCAGGATCGGTCAGGCCGGCACCCCGGGTGGCAGGCAGCATAGGGGTCATGCGGTGACGCTGGTGTATTTCGACACCGCCGCCTCGATCCGGCTTTTCGACGGCACACGGCCTTCGTAGCGCGCACCCAGGGTCAACGGCCCGGCGGTGATGCGGAAGTAGTCGTAATCCCCCACCCGGTCGAAGGCGCAGAGATACTGGAAATGCAGCCGGAAGAAGCGCCAGCGCAGCGCCTTCCAGGTTTCGGGCGACAGGGTCTGCGTGAAGGCCGCCGAAACCACCAGCGGCCAGCGCTTGCCCTCGGGCGCCACGCCCGAGACCGCCACCGGATCGCAGAGCGCGAAGGCACAGCCGTCGCCCGGCGCGGTGACGTCGATCCAGGTCAGCTCGCCGCGCTGGCACAGGTAGCGCAGATCGGTGCGCAGGCGGTCGGCCCTGGGCAGGAAGGAGACCATCGGCACCACCTGCCCCAGCGACAGGAAGGACAGCGCCGGGCCGTCGGCGGGCACCCGGCGGGCGCGGATCAGGTCGGCCAGGATCGACACGGCCAGATGCGCGCCCGAGGAATGGCCGACAACCAGAACCTCGTCGACATCCTCGGCCAGTGCGGCGGCGATGGCCTCGCCAAATTCGGCCATCCGCGCCTCCAGCGCCGGCGGATTGGCGCCAAGGGAGCGGGCCGAGAAGGAATAGTCGTGCATCAGGTAATAGGCGAAGAACTTGCCGTCCTTCTTGCGGAACCAGCGCAGCACGGCGACCAGCACCGCCAGCCCCGCCGCGATCCCGGCCCAGGGCGCCAGCAGCCCGGCGCCAAGCACCCCAAGCGCCCAGTTCAGCGCCCCGCCCGCGATCCGGCCCGCGGCCAGACCCAGCACCAGCTGCAGCAGCAGGAACCCCACGGGGTAAAGCGCGGCGATCACCGGCCCCTTGCGCAGCCGCATCAGCCGCCAGAGCGCGCCGGTGCCGATATAGGCCCAGGCGGTGCGGACAAGTTGCAGGTAGGTGGCGGGGATCGAATTGCTCATGCTGTCGCGCACGATATCGGACCAGACCAGCACCTCGACATCCGCGTCGGCGGTCGCGCCCTCCATCGTGGCGGTCACGTGCCAGCCATAGGGGCCCTTGGTCGTCTTGGGGCGCAGCGACAGCTCATAGCCCGAGATCCCGGCCTGCGCGGCGCCCTCCTTGCGGTAGAGCTCGCGGTAGCGGCGCGGATGGATCGGGTCGTAGCCGGGGATGTAGAACACCCGGCGGCGGGTCACTGGTGTCGTCATGGGCTTTGATGCTCGATGCCTCTTTTGCCCGACCCTACAAGGGGTTCCGGGCAATATTGAGGCATCAACCGATCAGCGCAAGCCCCGGAAATGTCTCAAGCAGCCAGTAGGAGAAGGCCGAGAAGCCCCCGGTCAGCATCAGCAGGCCGATGGTCCAGAGCAGCAGGCCCATCACCCGCTCGATCTGTTCCATGTGGCGCTTCATCCAGCCCATGACGCCAGTCAGGCGCGGCAGGAAGGCCGCGACCAGCAGGAAGGGGATGCCAAGGCCCGCCGCATAGACGGCCAGCAGCAGGGTGCCCCGCGACACATCGGCCTCTGACGCGGCGAGCGACAGGATCGCGCCAAGCTGCGGGCCGATGCAGGGCGTCCAGCCAAAGGCGAAGGCGAGGCCCAGCACATAGGCCCCGAAGGCCGAGCCGCCCCTGTCGCCCGCATCCAGCCGCGCCTCGCGGTCGAGGAAGCCGATGCGGTAGACGCCGACGAAATGCGCCCCGAAGATCATCACCAGGATGCCGGCGACGGTGTTGAACCACGACTGGTACTGCAGAAAGAGCGTCCCCACCGCCGAGGCGGCGAAGCCGAGCAGCAGGAAGACGGTCGAAAGCCCCATGACGAAGAAGAGCGCGGGCAGCAGGGCCCGGCGGCGCTGTCCGCCCTGCCCCAGCTCGCCCATCGAGACACCGGACATATAGGCCAGGTAGGGCGGCACGATGGGCAGCACGCAGGGGCTGAGAAAGGACACCACCCCCGCAGCGAGGGCGACGAGCATGGCGGGCAGCAGGGCCGCGTCGATGATGTCGATGCCGAACATGCCACCCGCTTAGCGCATGGGCCGGTGTGCGTCACGCGGCGCGATGTCACAAGCGCGTGGCCGGGTGTTTCAGCCCGTGGCTGGACTTGGCCCGGGGGCCGGATTAGGCAGGCGGGCATGGAAGATATCGTCGATGCCGTCGGGCTGATCTGCCCCCTGCCCGTGCTGCGGTTGCGCAAACGGCTGATGGCGCTCGCCCCAGGCGATATCCTGCGGATCCGGGCGGACGACCCGGTGGCGGTGATCGACATCCCGCATTTCTGCCACGAGGCGGGGCATGAGTTCCTGGGCATGCGCGAGGTCGACGGGGTCGCCGAATTCACCGTAAGGCGCGGGGCCGGACGGCCCGAAGGCTGAGGGCGAAGGTGCCTGGCAGCGGGGACGCGTAACGTCTGGCCGGACCGGGCGGAGGCGTTTGGCGGCGCGAGGTCCCGGAGCAGGTCCGGGACGCGAGGCGCCGCGCTGGACCGGACGGGGGTGCCTGGCGGCGCGAGGTCCCGGAGCAGGTCCGGGACGTGAAGCGCCTCGCTGGACCGGGCGGGTGTGCCTGGCGGCGCGAGGTCCCGGAGCACGTCCGGGACGTGAAGCGCCTCGTCGGACCTGGCTGGTTTTGGGTCTGGCGCGTGGGCTGGCGTCTTCTGGCAGCTGTCCGGCCAAGCCGACCGGCCTCACCGGATCATCCTGACACTTGCTGCCTTGCGCCGGGGACCAAGGCGTCGGCTGTTGTCCTGATCGTCCGGCCGGACATCTGGTTTGCCAGGCCGCCCGCCTCGACACCCTGGTGTCCCGTCCGGTGCGCCGGACCTGCTCCGGCGCCTCGGGGCCGCTGCCCCGTCCGGCCAGCCGGAACAGGGTGGCCTGTGGAGATCACGCAGACCCCAAAACCGAAAAAAGGGCCGCGCGTCTGGCTGACGCGCGGCCCGATTTCTGCCCTGTCGTCTGGCCTCAGCGGCCGAGCGACCACCAGCCGCGGCGCTTGGGCTTGTCGTCATCCGTGCCGTCTTCGGACACGGTTTCCGGCACACGCGCCTCGGCGGTTTCTTCGCCGGTGGTCGCGCTGTCGTCAGCCGTTTCCTCTGCCGCCGGGGTCTCTGCCGGGGCGGGGTCGGCCTCGGCCATCTCCTCGGGCGCGGCGGCTTCGGGCGCAGGCGCGGGCTCGGCCGGAGCCTCGACCGCTTCGACCACCGGTTCCGGCTCGGGCAGCACCTCGGGTGCGGCCTCTGCCGCCGGGGCGGCAGGTTCGGGGGCCGGTTCGCCCGCCGGCGCCTCGGAGGTCGCGGCCTCGGGGGCCGAGGCTTCGGCCACCGCTTCGGGCGCGACCGGGTCGGTGCCGGCTTCGGCAGCGGCGGCTTCGGCGGCGGCTGCCGCTTCGGCCTCTTTGGCCGCCTTGGACTTGGTGCTGCGCGAGCGGGTGCGCTTGGGCTTGGGCTTGGGCGCCTCTTCGGCCGCGGCCTCGGGGGCCTCGGCCTCGGTCACGGCATCGGCGGACTCGACCGCCGCGGGCGCGGCTTCGGCCACCGGGGCCCCGGCGGTTTCGGCCGGAGCATCCGCGCCGTCCCCGGCGGTGTCAGCCGCGTCGGCATCGTCGGACTGGCCACCCTCGTCGCCATCGCTGTCGCTGTCGCCATCGCGGGCCTCGCCCTGCGGCGCGCCGCCGGACGACTTCTTCCGCCGCCGCCGCCGCCGCTTCTTCTTGGGCCGGGTATCGCCGCCGTCGCCGTTTTCGGACCCGCCGGACGGCTCCGCCTGGGTGGTCGTCTCTTCGACGGGATCGTCCTCGATCTCCTCGACCTCGGCGTCGACCTCGTCCATCAGCGAGGTGTCGACCGACACCACCATCTGGATTTCCTTGACCACGCGGGTGGCGGTCTTGAACTTTTCAAGGCTGAAATCGGGGCTGACCAGCACCGGGTCGCCCTCGATGCGCACGGCCATGCCATAACGGCCCTCGATCTGGGCGATATGCTCGCGCTTCTGGTTCATCAGGTAGTTGGCGATGCCCACCGGGCATTTCACCAGAACCTCGCGCGACCGCTTGCGGGTGCCCTCTTCCTCGATCTGGCGCAGGATGTTCAGCGCCATGTTGTCGTCGGAACGGATCAGCCCGGTGCCGTGACAGATGTGGCAGGGCTGGGTCGTCGCCTCGATCATGCCGGGGCGCAGGCGCTGGCGCGACATCTCCAGCAGGCCGAAGCCCGAGATGCGGCCGACCTGGATGCGGGCGCGGTCGGTCTTGAGCTTGTCTTTCAGCTTCTTCTCGACGGCGGCGTTGTTCTTGCGCTCGTCCATGTCGATGAAGTCGATCACGATCAGCCCGGCGAGGTCACGCAGACGCAGCTGGCGGGCCACCTCCTCGGCGGCCTCCAGGTTGGTCTTGGTGGCGGTCTCCTCGATCGAGCCTTCCTTGGTGGCCCGGCCCGAGTTCACGTCGATCGCCACCAGCGCCTCGGTCACGCCGATCACGATGTAGCCACCGGATTTCAGCTGGACCGTCGGGTTGAACATCCCGCCCAGGTAGGTTTCCACCTGGTAGCGCGCAAAAAGCGGCATGCTGTCCTGGTAGTGTTTCACGTTCTTGGCGTGGGACGGCATGATCATCTTCATGAAGTCCTTGGCGATGCGGTAGCCGCGCTCGCCCTCGACATGGACCTCGTCGATATCGCGGTTGTAGAGGTCGCGGATCGAACGTTTGATCAGGTCGCCTTCCTCGTAGATCTTGGCCGGCGCGATGGATTTCAGCGTCAGCTCGCGGATCTGTTCCCACAGGCGCTGCAGGTATTCATAGTCGCGCTTGATCTCGGATTTCGTCCGCTTGGCGCCCGCGGTCCGCACGATCAGCCCGGCGCCTCGCGGCACCTCGATCTCGTTCGCGATTTCCTTGAGCTTCTTGCGGTCGACGGCATTGGTGATCTTGCGCGAGATGCCGCCGCCCCGGGCGGTGTTCGGCATCAGCACGCAGTACCGGCCGGCCAGCGAAAGATAGGTGGTCAGCGCGGCGCCCTTGTTGCCGCGTTCTTCCTTGACGACCTGCACCAGCAGGATCTGGCGGACCTTGATGACTTCCTGGATCTTGTAGCGGCGCGGGCGCGGCTTGCGGACCGGGCGGATGTCCTCGTGGTCGTCCTCTTCGGCGACGCTCTCGATCTCGCTGTCCTTGGCGGCGGCGTCGGGGGCCTTGGCCTCCTCCTCGTCGTCGTCATCGTCCTGCACGTCGGAGGTGTCGTCGTCCAGCGGCTCCTCGACCGGGGTCTCGGCCACGGTTTCCATGGGCGAGCTGCCCTCGGGCACCTCGTCGCCGCCATCGTCGAAGTCGATGGTTTCCATCCCCTCGATCTCGTCGGCGGGGTCCTGGGTGGCGACGGCGTCGTCGCTGTCGGCCCGGGCCGCGCGGGAGCGGGACGAAGACGAGCGGCGGCTCTTCTTCTTGTCGTCTTCCTCGTCGCGGGCGCGCTGTGCCTCGGCATAGGCGCGCTCTTCCTCCATCAACGCCTCGCGGTCGGCGACGGGGATCTGGTAGTAATCCGGATGGATTTCCGAGAAGGCGAGGAAGCCGTGCCGGTTCCCGCCGTAATCGACAAAGGCCGCCTGCAGCGAGGGTTCGACCCGCGTGACCTTGGCCAGATATATGTTGCCAGCTAGCTGGCGCTTGTTTTCAGATTCAAAATCGAATTCCTCGACCTTGTTTCCGTCCACCACCACGACGCGGGTTTCCTCCGCGTGGGTGGCGTCGATAAGCATTTTCTTTGCCATGTTGTCCGTTTGCACGCAGCAAGGCGATCCCGTCCGGGCGGTTGAAGGCCCGGTGGACGGGGGCGCTGGCTGTCGTGACTGTCAAGGGCGATACGTGGCGCAGAGCGACAAGGGCCCATCCCGGCCCCCGCATTATCTGTCGATCCGCTCGCGCGCCTCATCGCGTTTCTTCTCCGGCAGCGGCCTCGTTTGTCGGGCGCGCTACCCGTTCAGGTGCCTGACGGCCGGTTTCCCGGCGCCTGGCGTTTCTTCGGCCCCCGTGAGGGCCAGATCGGCCTGGCCTCGCATCGGTCCGATCCCAAGGGATCCCCCCGCCGCGTGGCCAGCGAAACTCTCCGGCGGACCCCGGCATGGGGTCCGATCCGTACATAACACAATAGGTGCATACCGCAGGTAAACACAATCGCGAAATTCGGATCGCCCCTGCGCGGCGCTCCGGCATCGTCCTGAGGGGGTGATATTGCCATATTCTGCCACTTTGGTGTCCGACTGGTGCCGCACCGCCCGTGTTCAAGAGAGACAGGACAATGCAGGGAACACCGACGGATGCAGGAACAGATCGACTGGGCCGTGGACCTCGTCTTCCGCCACCTGGTGCTGGTGGGCGGGCTGTCGAGCGTGGGTCTTTACCTCGTGCTGGGCCGGCGCGAAGAGCTGGGGCGCAATGCGATCCTCAATAGCGTGGCCTCGCTGGTGGTCTACTTCTTCAACATCATGATCGTCTTTCGGTATTACGAGGCGATCAGCGTCTGGATGCAGGCCCAGTTCGACGCCATCGGCCTGTGGACCCTGCCCGCCGGAACCTGGGACGGCGTGCCGCTGGCGGTGACCGTTCTGGTCGGCATCGTGACCCGCGACTTCTGCGATTACTGGAACCACCGGCTGATGCACACCCGCTGGGGCTGGCCCGCCCATGCGGCGCATCACTCCGACACCCATGTGAACGCCTTCACCGCCTTCCGGGTGCATGCCTTCGAGTCGATCCTGATGACGGCCAGCTACGTCCTGCTGCTGACCTGGCTGCAGATCCCCGAGACGATCCCGGTGATCATGCTGCTGCTGATCCTGCTGAACATGTATGTGCACCTGGACCTGGATATCGACCACGGGCCCCTGCGCCTGCTGATCGCATCGCCCCGGTTCCACCGCTGGCACCATGCCGACACGCCCGAGGCCTATGGCAAGAACCTGGCCAATGTGATGCCGCTGTGGGACTGGCTTTTCGCCACCTACCGGCGGCCCGACAGCATCGACGCCCCGATGGGGCTGAAGGAAAGCGGGATCAGCGACATCAACCCGGTTGCGATCCTTGCCTATCCCGTCCTGCAATGGGGCCGGATGATCCGCCGGCGCATCCGGCGGGTGGCGCTCCGCATCGCCGCGCGCCCCGATGCCGCCGCCAAGTGGAACGCCCCTGCAGAATAGCGGACCGGCCGCCTTTGCAGGCGGCCAGACCTTCCGTTTTGTCACGAATTGCAGCTTTCGGCGGACCGGCCAATGCCCGGGCGACACACCCGCACAGGCCCGTCAGCCCTGCGCCGGGCCGTCACAGCAGAGCAGGCCCCGCATCAGGACGGCGTTCAGACCAGCTCGACCGAATAGCTTTCGATCACCGTATTGGCGAGCAGCTTCTCGCACATCTCGGTCACCGCGGCCTGGGCGGCGGCGCGGTCGGTCTCGGCCAGGTCCAGCTCGATCACCTTGCCCTGGCGCACGGATTCGACCCCGGCAAATCCCAGCGAGCCGAGCGCATGGCGCACGGCCTCGCCCTGCGGGTCCAGTACGCCGGTCTTGAGCATGACGTTCACACGGGCCTTCATCGCGCGGTCCTTCAGTTGATCAGGGTCGGCTTGGTAATCTGGGTGGCGTTCTTGGGCATCACGCCCAGGCGCCGTGCGACCTCGGTATAGGCATCGGTCAGGCTGCCCAGGTCGCGGCGGAACACGTCCTTGTCCAGGTGCTGGCCGGTTTCCATGTCCCACAGGCGGCAGCTGTCGGGGCTGATCTCGTCGGCCACCACGAGGCGCTGGAAATCGCCCTCGTAGACGCGGCCGATCTCGATCTTGAAATCCACCAGCTTGATGCCGACGGCCATCATGACGCCCGACAGGAAATCGTTCACCCGCAGCGCCAGGGCCAGGACATCGTCCATGTCCTGCTGGCTGGCCCAGCCAAAGGCGGCGATATGTTCCTCGGTGACCATCGGGTCGCCCAGCTTGTCGTCCTTGTAGCAGTATTCGACGATGGGGCGCGGCAGGGCGGTGCCCTCCTCGATCCCCAGGCGCTTGGACAGCGACCCGGCGGCATAGTTGCGCACGATCACCTCAAGCGGGATGATCTCGCAGGCGCGCACCAGCTGTTCGCGCATGTTGAGCCGCTTGATGAAATGGGTCGGCACGCCGATGTTGTTCAGCCCGGTCATGAAGAATTCGGACAACCGGTTGTTCAGCACGCCCTTGCCCTCGATCACGTCCTTCTTCTGGGCGTTGAACGCGGTGGCGTCATCCTTGAAGTACTGGACGATCGTACCCGGTTCCGGGCCCTCGTAGAGGATCTTCGCCTTGCCTTCGTAGATTTTCTTGCGCCGTGCCATGAGATCTCCCGGTCGGTGGAACCTGCGGCCCCTCTCGCGTCCTCTTATGCCAATGCCGTATCTGCCGCAAGCGCCAGCGGTGTGCGGGGCCGCCGCACCATCCGATTGCGCCAGGGGACGGGGCCGCGCTGCCCCTTGCGGCGGCAGCCGGGCCGCGCCCCCTTTGCCGCACCCCCGCAGGCAAGACTTGCGCGGAGGCGGTCGCGACGTCATATCGGGGGCCAGTGACCAGAGGGGAGCCGACCATGACCACCTTCGATGACCGCGAAAACGCGTTCGAGAACAAGTACGCCCATGACGAGGCCATGAAGTTCAAGGCCGAAGCCCGCCGCAACAAGCTGCTTGGCCTCTGGGCCGCCGGCCTGCTGGGCAAATCCGGCGCCGATGCCGATGCCTATGCCGCCGAGGTGGTGAAGGCCGATTTCGAGGAAGCCGGCTATGAGGACGTGATCCGCAAGGTCGCCGCCGACCTGGGCGACAAGGCCGACGACGACACCATCCGCGCCAAGATCGAGGAAATGGCCATCCTCGCCAAGACGCAGCTGATGGAAGAGAACTGAGCCGCCGATCCGGGCGGAGACTGTCCCGAGGGCCGCGCCGATCAGCGCGGCCCTTTCCGTATCCGGCGCCCTGCGGAGGGGGTATTTGCGCCCCTTCGCAAGGTGCCTCGCCGCTTTCTAGCGGCTCATCCGCCTGAAACGACACCCCGCGCCGCCCCGGGCATCACGCACGGGCACACCGAACGCCAAGGGGGGCCGAAGACATCGCAATGGCGCCCCGAAGGCCGTGAAACGGCACTCCGAACCATTGGACGCACACCCGGCACAGCACGCGCGGGTATCCCCGGCGACAGCCTCCTGCACCGCGAGCGACGCACAGGGGCATTTCGGACGTCGCGCAAGGCCATCCTGCCACAGCGAGACACCCCAAGTACCTCTCACCCGGACCGCGACCGGCGCACCGGCCCTCGGGGCGACAATCGCCGGACCCCGCGCCGCCCGCTCCCTCCTGTCGAACGACACACGGGGGGCCGGGTCCGACACGCCCCGGCGCAGGCCGGGGCCCCGACGGACAGTCCCCGTCGCCCTCGAATGTCCCGACAATCTGATCCGTTAAGGACCGGGCAAGATCCGCGCCCTATCCCTTGCCCCCGGTGAGTGGAGGGAACGGAATTGCTCAGGACATCCA
The DNA here is from genome assembly GCF_009789075.1 of Pseudooceanicola pacificus. Lineage (GTDB taxonomy): Bacteria > Pseudomonadota > Alphaproteobacteria > Rhodobacterales > Rhodobacteraceae > Pseudooceanicola > Pseudooceanicola pacificus. The sequence continues at coordinate 391 of NZ_WNXQ01000002.1, read as the reverse complement.
AGGCACGCGTCGCGGGGCGGCGCGCGTTCAGATTTGCGCTGCCCGTGGTGCTGGGGCTGGTCTGCCTCTGGCTGCTGCGCGACCGGCTGGCCGGGCTGGAAATGGCCGAGATCGCCTCCGCGGTGCGGGCCGTCTCGCCGGGCCAGTGGCTGGCGGCGGCCGGGGCGACGGCGCTCAGCTTCTGGGCCGTCGGGCGCTATGACGCGGTGATCCACCGCCATCTGCGTACGGGCCTCGCCCCGGGCGTGGCCTCGCGCGCGGGCGCGGCGGCGGTGGCGCTGTCCCAGGTGCTGGGCCTTGGCCCGGTGACCGGCACGCTGGTGCGCTGGCGGATCCTGCCCGCGCTGGATGCCGTGGGCGCCGCGCGGGTGACGGCTGCGGTGACCGCCTC
>NZ_WNXQ01000019.1 GCF_009789075.1 Pseudooceanicola pacificus | reverse complement strand
CCCAGGCCGCCGCCCGCCGCCGCCCGGCGCCGGCGGGCCATGGACTGCCGCGCCGCCGGGTGCGGATTGCCCTGGCGGTGCTGGTGCTGCTGATCTTCTCGAAGAACATCTACATGGCCGGGATGAGCAGCTATTACACCTTCTTCCTGATCGACCGCTTCGGCCTGTCGACCCAGGCGGCGCAGCAGATGCTGTTCCTGTTCCTGGGCGCGGTGGCCCTTGGAACGGTGATCGGCGGGCCGGTGGGCGACCGCATCGGACGGCGCGCGGTGATCTGGGTGTCGATCCTGGGGGTGCTGCCCTTCACCCTGCTGCTGCCGCATGTCCCGCTGGTCTGGACCGGGGTGCTGAGCGTGATCATCGGGGTGATCCTCGCCTCGGCCTTTCCGGCCATCGTGGTCTATGGGCAGGAGCTGCTGCCGGGCCGGGTGGGCACGGTGGCGGGGCTGTTCTTTGGCCTGGCCTTCGGGATGGGCGGCATCGGCGCGGCGGTGCTGGGGGTGCTGGCGGATGCCAACGGCATCGCCTGGGTCTTTGTCATGACCTCGGTCCTGCCCGCGCTTGGCCTGCTGACGGCCCTGCTGCCGAAGCGGAGCGAACTGGGCGGCTAGAGCACCGGCCCGATGATCGAGACGGCGTTCTGCCAGATGCGCCGGGCCGCGCTCCATTCTGCGACCTGGCCCGAGGTCACCGGGCGGCTTGCCTGCAGGAAGCTGTCCTGCCGCTTGCGCAGGGCCGCAATGGCATCGGGGTCGGTCAGCAGGATGTTGTTCTCGTAATTCAGGTCAAAGCTGCGCCGGTCCATATTGGCCGAGCCGATGAAGGCGAAGCGCCCGTCGGCGGTCAGCGTCTTGGCGTGCAGCAGGCCGGGTTCGTATTCGTGGACGCGCACGCCCGCCGCGATCAGTTCGGGGTAGTAACTGCGGCTGGCGGCGCCGACAAAGATCGAATCGTTGCGCGCGGGAAAGATGATCGTCACCCGCACGCCCCGGTTGGCGGCGGCGCAGAGGGCGGACTGGATCGCATCGGTGGGCACGTAATAGGGCGTGGTGACAAAGAGTTCGTCGCGCGCGGCGTAGATCAGCGAGGTGAACATCTCGGGCATGGCCGAGGCACGGGCACTGGGCCCCGTCGCCACCACCTGGGCGGCGAAGCCGGTGCCGCCCTGGGGCGGGTTGTCGGTGACCAGGCCCGAAAGATCCTCGTCGACATTCTCCATCCAGTCGGCGGCAAACACGCGCTGGTTCTGGCGCGCGACAGGCCCTTCGAAGCGCATCATCACGTCGACCCAGGGGGCGTATTTCGCCTTTTGCAGGAATTCCGGGTCGGCGCAGTTCTGGCTGCCGCAATAGGTGATATGCCCGTCGATCACCACGATCTTGCGGTGATTGCGCAGGTCGATGCGGCCGATGAACATGCGCAGCAGCGGGTTGCCGACCTTGTAGGCGGCGGCCACCTGCACCCCGGCGGCCCTCATCTGTTCCCAGAGGGGCGAGCGGATCATCCGGCGCGAGCCGATGTCGTCGGCCATGGCCCGGCAGGTCACACCGCGGGCCGCGGCACGGATCAACGCCTCGGCCACCTTGCGGCCGCTGTGATCTTTGACCCAGATGTAGAACAGCAGGTGCACATGTTCGCGCGCGGCGTCGATATCGGCCACCAGCGCGTCGATGGTGGCGGGGCTGTCGTCCATCAGCCGGGCCGAATTGCCGGTGCAGGGGGCAAAGCCGCTGATCGAACGTCCGACGCGGAACAGCGGATCGAGGTCGGGCGCCAGATCGGGCGAGGGGACCGGGGGATAGGGCAGGGTCTTCTCGATCCGGCGCAGGCGGTCCAGCCGGCGCCGCCCGATGTTGGTCTCGCCGAACAGCAGATAGGCCACGACGCCGACGCCAGGCACCGCGACCACCGTGGCCACCCATGCGGCCCGCGCGGCGGGATCGCGATGCGCCCTGAGCAATACACGCAGCAGGCACAGGCCGACGGCCAGGTATCCAAGGACAATCCAGATCATGCCTAGGATGTGCCCGCCGCCGTCGATTTTCGCAAGCGCGCTGTGGGGCGAAAACGAAGAAGGACCCCGCAGGGTCCTTGATCCTATTGGTCGGAGTGAGAGGATTCGAACCTCCGACCCCTGCCTCCCGAAGACAGAGGGGCAGAGCGGATTCCATAAAAAAAGGCGTTTACTGGGGGTATTTTCGCGTCATAACCCCGGATATCGCGTCATATCTGGGACGGGCCCCAGAAACGGATACGGCGCTGACATCGCTGCCATGATGACGCTGCACCCCTGCCGAAGAGCCTGTGTCTCGGCGATTGAGTCGTCACTCTGCTGGCTCAGATAGTTCTTCCTGCACGCCTCGGAAATGCTCAAGTGCGGCTTCCAGATTTTCGACAATCTCGGCCGCGATCACATCTGGCTTCGGAAGGTTGTCGAGGTCTTCAAGGCTATCGTCCTTCAGCCAGAAGATGTCGAGGTTTAGCTTGTCACGCGCCGTCAGCTCGTCGTAGCTGAATCGACGAAACCGATCCGTCTCAACCCGCGTTCGGTAGCACTCAACGAAGTCATCGAGATCGGAACGGACCAGCAGCTTGGTCTTCAGGGTCTTGTGAACATTGGTCCGGTAGTCATAGACCCACAGCTCTTTCGTCTGCACGTCCTTCGAAGCGGCCTTCTTGTCGAAAAACAAGACATTCGCCTTGACCCCTGGGCTATACCAGATGCCCGTAGGAAGCCGCAGAAGGGTGTGGAAGTTGAAGTCTTCAAGAAGGCGCTTCCGGATACCCTCCCCGGCCCTCCCGGCCTCGAAGAGCACATTGTCTGGAAGCACCACTCCGGCCCGGCCGTTCGTGGCCAGAATCGTCATGATATGCTGGAGGAAGTTGAACTGCTTGTTCGAGGTCGTGAACTTGAAGTCGTCACGCTCGTAGGTCTCGCGCTCCGTGCTGACCTGGCCATCTTCGCCGACCACCTTATAGCTCGACTTCTTGCCGAACGGCGGGTTCGTCAGGATCACATCAAAGCGCTTACCGTTGTCTCCCGCCAGGGCGTCTCCTTGGAACACCGGGCTGCTGTCGTTGCCGATGCCGTGCAGGTATAGGTTCATGGCGCAGAGCCGGACCACCTCATCAACGATATCTACGCCAGTGAAGGAGGTGTGACGCAGTTCCCTCAAGGCCTCGCGGTCCTGGCTCTGATCCTTCATGTGGTCGTATGCCGACAGAAGAAATCCCCCGGTTCCGCAGGCGGGGTCGCAGACGGTTTCTCGTATCTTTGGGCTGACGCATTCGACGATGGCGTCGATCACCGGACGCGGGGTGAAATACTGGCCGGCACCGGATCGCACTTCGGACGCGTTCTTCTCCAGCAGGCCTTCGTAGATGTGACCCTTCACATCGACGCCATGCCCGATCCACGGCCCTTCGCTGTCAATCAGGCTGACAACCCGGGTCAGCTTGGCGGGGTCAGAGAGCTTGTTCTGGCTCTTGCGAAAGATCGTCCCGACCAACCCGTCTTGCTTCGCGAGATTTTCAAGCGTGTGCCGGTATTGCAGCTCCAGCGCGTCGCCAGTCTTGTCGGCGAGGTTAACCCAGCGCCATTCCTTCGGCAGCGCGGAGGGCTCTGCCAGAAGGTCAGAGCGCTCCTGGTCCATCTTGAGGAACAGGAGATAGGTAATCTGTTCGACATAGTCGCCGTAGGAGACGCCCTGATCGCGCAGGACATGGGCGTAGTTCCAGACCTTGGCGACAAGCTGTTCGTTGGTCATCAGGATGCCTCGTAGGATTTTACGATGAGTTCTTTTGCGGCGTCGAAATCATCATGGGTCTTGAGCGTGACTTCCAGATCGCCAGTCCCGAAATGCCCTATCTTTCGCACATCCCGCGAGAAACCTTCGATCATTTCAATCGTGTCGGGATCAATCTTCAGATAGAGACGGATCACGCCAATCTGCGGCTTAACCTCGACACAAGCGAAGTTCTTGATGCGTTTGAAAGCGAAGTAGTTCCGCAGCTCTTTCTGGATCACATCGTCGCCCAGCCCCAGCACGAAGGTTTCGACATCCGAGTAGAGGTTGGCGAGATTCTGGTCGGCATCCGCGAGGCTCTCGGCATTCGTCTTGTATCGGGTGGCCTTTGTCGGTGCTCCGGACGCCACCACTGAAACCTGCGGCGACGCAGAGGTAGACACTGCCGTCAAGAGGTCCAGCAGGAGAAGGCTGTCACCGAACTTCCTGTAGCGTATGAGTTCGATGTTTCGGCTCATCTGCTTCACCGCATGCGTATCGTATTTCGTGAAATCGGAAGCGATACAGATTAGACGCGGCGCGCTCCACTCGATGGCGAGCGCAGCGTCCTTTCCCAAAGCATCGCGAACCAGGAGCTCAAAGTCGCCGCGGTGGTCCATCAGCCAGTCCAGATAAAACAGGCCCTGATTGATGACATTTTCTGAATGCGTCCGCTTGTATTCGATGATGACGGGATACCCGTTCTCGTCGATGCCCAGGGTGTCCATGCGGCCGCCATGGGTCGTGGAATACTCAGACTCGAGGAAGCGAACACCCAGAAGGCTTTCGAGGTTCTGTTCGAACAGGGTCTGGAGGGATTTCTCCAACGGTGCCGCTGAACTGGACAGCTCCCGAAGAACCTCGCCGCTCTGCTGGAAAAGCTTGATGTCGCTCATGTTGCTGAAGCTTTCTCGAGTCTGTGTTTCTGCGTCATGAACCTCTCCCGCCTACGATCCCTGTAGGCCACTGATCAGAAGGTCCCAAAGATACTCGGCCGCGCCTTCATGTGTCAGATGTGCATCCTGGCCGGGGCCACCGAAGGGAATACCCATGGGTGACAGGAAGAGCTTCTGGTCGTCATGTCCGACGGACAGGCTTTCGTTGTGCGTGTTCTTGCGTCCGCTGTCATCGCCGAGCCAGGTGATGGCTGGGCCGAATGTGTTTCCGACCCGGATCGTCCCGCCGGCAACTTTGTTGCCATTTCGGTAGACGGTGGCGGTGAAGCAATCGCCATCCTTGCGGCGCAGCCGGGTTTCGATACCGTCATTGCGGGCCTGAAGCTCGTCGAGAGATCCCTGGAAGAACTCTGCCATGAACTCGAAGGCCTCGAACAGAAAGGCATCGCGGTCCGCGTCAGAGAAGTCCTTTCGGAGGCGCATATTGGACGACCGGGGGCGTTCCCGTGCCGGAGCCGCTGCCGACGGCGTCACGGCAGAGGGAGGCGTTCTTGCGGCCGTCGGCGATGGTGCCGCGCCAGTTTGCTGGACCGCTTTGCGGATGGCCTTCACGACATCCTGGAATGCCTCGTCGCGGTCGGGCCACTTCGAGATCGGCTTACCATCAGTGGGTGTGACAAGAAACTCACCCAGCGCAGTTTCCTGCCACTCACAAGGACGCAGTATCACCGATATCAGCCGGGCTGTTCCTTCCTGGTGACGCTCGAGCGCGCGACCTTTTTCGATCTCGTAGCAGTAGTCCGAGGCAATAAAATCAGGACTAATCAGCAGAAGGAAAATGTCGGCCCGGTTTAGCTCTTCGTCGATCGACCGATCCAGCTTGTCCCCCGCAAGTAGGCGGCGATCGTGCCAAGGTTCGATCAGTCCCTGACGCTTGAGCATAGTCAAATGGACCTCCAGCTCGTTGCGCAGTTGTTCGTCCTTATGGCTGTAAGAGATGAAGACGCGGGCGCCCATGTCATGCGCTCCTTTTCTGACGGATACGGTCGAGGAGGGCCGAGGCCGGTTCGTCGGCCGGGTCCTGGGGGACGAGCTTGCCGGAGAAGGCGTCTTTCAGGATCGACTGGCGGAGGGCGGCGGAGCGGGTGAGTTCAGTCGCCGCGAGATTCTCCGCAGCCACGACCTTGGACATCACATCGTCGATTTGTGCCCTGATCTCTTCCTGTTCCGCCAACGGCGGTAGTGGGACAGTGAACGCACGGATGTCATTCTGATTGATCTTGTAGATTCCAGCGGTGGTCTTGGCTGCGGCCTCGATCTTCTGACGCATGAATGGCGAGTTCCAGAGATAAAGGAACCACTCTGGATCGAGGAAGCCGAGTGAAATCGGAATGCGGATCATCGTATCCGGATACGCCACAAGTTCGGGAAGCGTCGATACGAGGCCACCCTTGCCAACAAGCTGCTTCGAGCCGTTGCCCCGGCTCACCAAAATGTCTCCGATTTCAACAAGGTAGGGTTCCGCGTCGTCGGCACTCCAAGCGCCGATCTTCATTTCTCTGGTATCAACGCGACCGTCACGAAGTGCAGTAAGCCGCATCACCGGGAAGCCGGATTGAGCATCAGGAACCGAACGGCCATTGGACAGGCCAGCACGCAACACCTGATCCACTGATGCCCACACCCACCCCTCGGGCAGGTCGGGCAAGCCGGTCGTGACCGGTTCCACCGGCGGCTTGTATCTGCCGCGGCCCTGCCAGTTCTCCTCCCGCGCCATGAGGATGCGGGAGAGGAGGTCGCGGCCGTGTTCGAGCTGGCCTTCGCGAGCGGCGCGCCAGTCGGCGGTCAGTTCACCGGTGACGGCGGCCTTGAGGACCGACTGGCGATAACGCTTCAGGAGCATCTGCACCTGCCGCACCGCCTCCTCGCCCTTGTCGAGCTGCGCGAAGAGCGTCTCGATCTTCTCGACGATGCGGTGTTGCTCGGCCAGTGGGGGAAGTCGAATAGGGAGCTCTTTAATCACTGTCTGACTGATGTTCGGTTGAGCTCCACCCTTGCCGAGCTTTTTCAGCTCGCGCCTCTGCGACAACAAGAACAAGAAGATGAACGGGAGGAGCTGTGCATTTTCTTCAGAAGGGATCAAAGCCGCACATGCTTGGTTGGTCGAAGCTTCCGACCCGAGCCGTCCAAGCTTTCCGATCGTCGCTCCATACATGGCGACAAGCAATGTTTCCTTCGGAAATACTTTGGCGGATGAAGAAGCCAAGCCCTCAGGTGTCAACCTTCCACCAACATCGTGGATGATCCCGTCATTCAAGTCTCCGGTCAGCACCCAAGGTATTTCGCCACCGAAGAACTCGGGCTTCTTCCTGTTCGGAGTGCCTCCGCTACTCCATTTTCCAAGGTCGCCGAGCCGTGCGGCGGCCCACCCTTCCGGCAATCCGTCCGTCACGCCACCAGCGCCCCTTGCAGCTCATCCAGCATGTCGTTCAGTCCGTCCCCGAAGAGCGCCCTTGCCTTCAGCAGGCCACCCTTGTCCGCAAGGCCCGGCACCTCCATGAAGTCGCGCGGCGTGATTTCCGCATTGGCGGCGATGAAGGTCGCGATCATGCGCAGCCAGTCCATCTGTTCCGCCGTATAGTCTCTGCCTGCCCTCTTCTCACGACCGACCCAGAGATTGAAGCGCTGTTCGACGCGGTCGCCGAACGGCACCAGGTCGCCATCCGTGCCCAAGGCGAAGCGGACGAGACTGACAACCTCGGTCAGCTGCCGGTCCACAGGCGCCCCCTTCACCCGGGCCGCATCGAGCCGCTTGAAGGCCTGCCAGACATCCGCGGTGCGCAGGTAGTGCGGACCGTCGGCCATGCGCTGCACCAGTTCCTTGATCGCGGCATAGGTCAGCCGCTTCCGGGAGGCAGGCAGATTGTAGAGGATCTGGAGCGCGGTGATCTCGTCCTTGTTCTCCTCCATGAAGGTGCGGAAGGAGGTGATCTTCTCCTCCGCGTGCTTCATGTCGAACCCGGCCGAGCGGACCTCGTCCGTCGTGACCTCGTCGATGATCATCTCGGTCTTCTGCTTGATGTCCTTCAGCAGGTTTCGGACATCGGGCCGGTCGAAGGGCGCGCAGGCGGTGTCGGTCAGGTCCTCGATGACCTCGGCGTCCTGCTCTGGCGTCGACATGGAGCCATGGCGCTTGCTGATGGCCTCGGCCTGCGTGTCGGGGTCGATGGCGTCGAGCAGATCGTTGGCGAGGTCACGCGGCGTCTTGCCGCCGGTCAGGTCCGCGATGCGCTTGCGGTCCTCGTCATCGAGCTTGCGGTCGAGTGCCGCCAGTCGCCCGGCCAGGGACGAGAGCGCATCCTCATCCCGGCGGCCCATGGCGATCTGGTCGATGAGCTTTTCGAAGCTCATGGAATGCTTCCGCTCCAGCGGTTGGCTGGCGTTCTTCTTGGTCTCGGTCACACCGACCGCGTCGATCAGGATGAAACGCGTTTTCGTCTTCGCATCGGGCGTGACGGACTGAAGGTCGGTGTCCGGGATGGTGCGCACGCCCCGGCCCTTCATCTGCTCGTAGTAGCCCTCGGATTTGACATCCCGCATGAAGATCAGGACCTCGACCGGCTTGATGTCGGTGCCCGTCGCGATCATGTCGACCGTCACCGCGATCCGAGGAAACGGTTGGAGGCGGAAGGACTTGATCATCTCCTTCGGCGACTCTCCGGTGTTGCGGTAGGTGATCTTCTTGGCGAAATCGTTGCCCTCGCCGAAGACCTCGCGCGCGGCGTGGACGATTTCTTCGGCGTGGTTGTCGTCTTTCGCGAAGATCAGCGTCTTGGGGAGCCATTCGCCGGACCGGTCCGGGAAAAGCTCAGTGAAGACGCGGTCGCGGTAGGTCTGAAGAACCGTGCGGATCTGGTTCGGGTTCACGACCGAGCGGTCGAGTTCCTTGGCAGTGTAATCGAGATCGGCATCCAGATCGCGATACCTGACCGCCCGGGTGCGCTTGTCGCGCACCGGCACCTGGAAGGTGGTGTCCTCGACCTCCACCTTGCCGCCGTCTTCGGTCACCTTCGTGCGGATCGAGTAGATTTCGTAGCCGACATTCACACCGTCCGCGACCGACCGCTCGTAGGGATATTCGGCCACGAGGTTCTGATTGAAAAAGCCCAGGGTGTGCTTGGAAGGCGTCGCCGTCAGCCCGATGATCGACGCATCGAAGTATTCGAGGACCTGCCGCCAGAGCCCATAGATAGACCGGTGGCACTCATCGGTGACGATGAAATCGAATGTCTCGATCGGGATCTTGGGGTTGTAGGGCAGCGGGGGGATCTCGCCTTCGTCCGTGGCCCAGGTCTCGTAGGCAGACCCCTCCTCGTCCTCCGGATCGAGTTCCTCTCCCTTCAGCATCGAATAGAGCCGCTGGATCGTCGTGATGACCACCTTGGCGTCGCGATCGAGCCGGTGTGTGAGCTACTCCCCATCTCTTGGACAGGATCTGGCGTAAATTAAGCTACTCGTTGCACCTGCTGATCGGGTTGGTTGATATCATTTCTTTGCCAATAGACCAGCGCGGGAGGTTGGCCGCCC
>NZ_WNXQ01000018.1 GCF_009789075.1 Pseudooceanicola pacificus | reverse complement strand
GCGGCCAACCTCCCGCGCTGGTCTATTGGCAAAGAAATGATATCAACCAACCCGATCAGCAGGTGCAACGAGTAGCTTAATTTACGCCAGATCCTGTCCAAGAGATGGGGAGTAGCTCAGAAAACGCTCGTATGGGTGCGGCCTTTAGTGGACCTTGGGCTGCGTATGCGGCGCTGCAGTTCAGCTTCCCTGTAGGACCGGCAGCAGCCTGGCGAATGCGTCCGGCGCCCCCGACGACGGCACGAGCAGGTGCCGCCCGTTCCGCAGAAGGGTCTCGAGCTGGACGTCGGGGCCCGGCCGCCGCATCGACTGGGCATCAATATCCGGCGCCATCTTCACTGGGACGAATGCAGGGACGCTTGCGTCTCCGAGCTCGCCTTCAAGTTACCGTCGCCAGACGGTCAGAAGCGAACGGCAGATGCCATGCCGCCGCGCTGTTGCTGAGACTTGCCGATGTCCCCGATAGCTTTCCTCGATTATCCTTTTTTTGTTGGCATCGCTCCAGTGCCGACGACGCAGCGTATCCTCGGTGGGCAGGATCTCAACTTGGGGTGCGAAAATAAGGTCGACCATAACGTCGGATTTATCATCGCTTCCAACGCCCCGTCAGGCGGCCCCAGCCGAAGGGTTACGATGTTAGTATCGCATGCGCCTACGGATCATTGCCTCATTGTCCTGCCACTCGGCCTCAGCGATATACTTGCGAACCATCTCGCGCAGGATTCTCGCCATGCGTGGGTGCTCGAACTCGCAAGCTTTAGCCCAGCCCTCATATTGATCCGCCAGCTCGCGCTCTTGCGCTCCGCCTTCACCCCGCCAAGTCGCACCGCGGGCATTGTAGCGCCCAATTGTGATGCCGCGCTCAATCTCGACGCTATACAAGTCATTGACGGCCTCTCGTACAGGTTCACAAGGCCATGATCCATCTTCTCCCAAAGGGGCGTGTGCGAGGATTTCCCCGATCTGATAATCAAGCATGGCGCGATGACCCGTTAGCTCACTGATGCGCCTTGCCTCGATAATCCATTCCTTCAGTTTCTCTGCGTGGATGACACCGTGTTCATCAACCCCAGGCACTGAAGAAAGTGCGTCAATAAAGGTGTTGGCGTTTCTGGCGGCCGTCTTCTGCTCATCGGTGGTTTCCGCATCCTTGGGTTCGTTCTTTCCCCTGTAGGCCATGCGAATGGCCTCGCAGAATAGAGACGGGTTGTCGTTTACCTCGGCCTCAAGGTTAGGAATACGCCCTCTATCGAACCTAAAGACCTCCAGATACAGGAACTCCAGACCAGCCATCCTCTCGCGGTCAATTGTGCCGCGCGAATTGAGGATCTTGAACACCTCCTCAATGGAGTGTCGATCCATCGAGGATGCTCCCCGCTCCGCTTCGTCGCTTCGGGGAAGAGCCTGCAGGATTTCGTAGAGCTGCTCGGACTCGATGTTTTTCAGGTCCAGATGGATGAATTGCAGCGCCGTTAGACCGCGTCGGGCTTCAATTAGTTTTGTTACAGCGTAGCGTAGCTCATCTTCTGTCTGCCTCGCCCAGTGTGCGGACACAGTCTTCCAGTACCCTTCGGACACTGCGCGGCTTGAAGCTTCCACAGCGTCCCAAACTGTCTGCCCAAACCGGCAAAGGCAGAACAGGCGAACCAGCTGATCATCGGTCAGTTCGCCGCGCAATCCATTGATAAAGCCAACCGCGTTCTTGTCACCCAACGAGAAAAAGAAGCCGTCCAGCAGGAACTGTAGCTTGGTCGAAGTCAGGAAGTCGGGATCGCCAACGATGCGCCGGATAAAGGCGAGCTGATCCGCCTCGGAGCTCATGATCTGCGCGAGGTTGTTACCCACTATGTGCGAAGCATTCCCAGAAAGAGCAAGGCGTACGGCACCAGGAACACCTTCCTGCGCCAACACAGCTTCGACGCCCGCCTTTCGTTGTTTGGCGATGCGCACGTCTCGTGCCTCGAAGTCGTGCTCATCGTTGTGAATATCTTCCCACGAGTTCTCTACCCATGAATTCTTGAACAGCCACGCGTGCTTCCAGACGATATCGTCAGGCTCCAACTCGTCATAGATATCGCGCGCCTCGTTTACCTTAGCTTTCGTAGCCGTCTTCGACGCTCCCTTCTTGCTCAGGCGGCGGGCACTCCTGCTAACACCCACGCGAATTTGCTCCCTTAACCAAGCCCGATCCTCGTCGGTGGCCGCTTTTGCCCAGTCGACCACGCGATCCCACACGCGAGCGCGATAGTCGTCTCCAAAACCCTCCAGACCATCCACCAAATCAGCAAGTTTCTCTCTTGTCATTGGTGTCCAAGAAAGGGCCACCTCAAGGCAGTGTTCTTCGAATTTCCAGCGCTCTCCGTTGGTCACCACTTCTCCGCTACCAAAGGCATAGTCCCTCCATTTCGGCTTTACGCTGTAGTGGCCGGTCCGCGACCGTAAGTCATACTGGTCCTTCGCAACCGCCCATCCGACTTCGGGAAAGTGCTTCACCAATTGATCCAGGGCTGCAATCCGCTGCTCTACGTTGGCGGAGGTTTGGGGCATCCAGCTACGGAAGATCGAAAGCAGGCTTTGCATCGCGCTGTTGCCGCTACGATCCTCAGGCTCCAGTTCGCAAAGCTTTGCAAGCACATCCACGACACGAGGGAGGTATTCCGGCGACCATGCCAACAAATCCAGTGCCCACAGTAGGCCAACTCGTGGATTACTGGAGAACAGGGGGTCACCGACCGGGCGCATCAAAACTTGTGTGCTCGGATCATTTCTGGCCAAGTCCCGCTCGATAATCCCCAGGAACTCTTCCGGCGCGGCCTCAGCATACCGCTGAAATTCATCGGATTGAGACTCTATTGTCTCGCCGTCCATGCTTGCGAAGAGCTTTCTCACCAGGAGCGTTGCCTGAGATTGTGTATCCACCCCCAGTTTATTCCTGAAGAGCCCGTTGCCGTGCATCGCCAGAATAACCAAGCTATCGGCGATGCCTTCTCGCAACGCAGAAGATATGTCGCGGGTCTTGCCGTGGATACTCGCTGCCCAGCGTTCACTTTCTGGAAGTTCGAGTGAAGGATCGGGCTCCGAAAGCACGAGGTCAGCAGCCTGATAGAAGCGTTCAAGGTCTTCGGGCGTCACCCATTGATGCACCGCGTAGAGGGCGTCAATCTTGGACACGATCCCTCGGAACGAACCTATCGACCAGACGGGCGAACTCTCGATTGGCAACAGATTGCCGAGCTCCCTCTCGACCTCCGCATATCTGTCCTCACCCATCAAATGGCAAAGGACAATTCGATCCGCTTCGTTGTCATTCTTCCATGCGCCTGCCAGCATGAAAGGAAACACTGAGCGCGCAAGCGCCTTGTCAGCGCTCCATGCCGGTGACTTGATAGCCTGATCCCGCGCCAGGCGGCGGCGCAGCACCGTGAGAGACCGGCCCGACTCGTCCTTGAGGCGTTCTATCCGATCGCCGTCCAGCCCCATCGTTTCGAGGCCTTTGCGGAATGCTTCTCCGCTGAGGGGATCAAGAACAATATCAGCCTCGCTTTGTACCATTGTGCGCGGCACGATTGATATTCCACCAAGGCGCGCTCCCGTCTCAGCCAGTTCAACCTCGGTTTCGCGGTTTGTAACAATCGGTATGAAGCGGGACGACTTGTTGGCGAGTTCGGTTAGTGGCCCGGCTTCGGAAAAGACGGCCACGCGGTCGCGTATCGCTAAAAGTTCAGGGTCGTCTCCGCTCAACATCGCGTAAACAAACGCAAGACCTTCCAGCACGGAGTCCGACGCGATCCGAAGCGTTCGATCCTCCCCACGCAAATGTGCAAGGAGCTTCTTGCCAGCAATAATCGACGCTTCGTCAAATATGTGCGGCGTAAAGGCTGGGTCGCAATCCGCATTCCACTTCACCCAGCAGCGCTCAAGTGACTTCGTGCCACGAAAATCTTTGCCGTTTTCGTTGGCGAACCAAACCTGAGCAGGAATAGACTGTTCCATCCATTGTTCGAGGTTGCTGGAGTCCAGAACGACGACATCTTTCCATTGCTTCTTGGGCAGTTGCGCCGTTTGCCAGGCATCCTTTCCTGACCAACGTCTGGGCGTAACAAAGACAAACGTCGTTTTGAGCCTCTCGGCTTTGGAGGTGGCTTTCACGCTCTTGGAAAAGTCACCGTCGGCTTTCTCTTTGATATTTTTGTTTGTTCCGAACTCCCAGCCTGACGCGCCAGTAGGTATCCACGGATTTCCTGTCACCGTCACGACCTTTCCATCCCAGCCAGGACGCTGGGAGTCATCATGAGCGGGGAAGTCCACTTTCTGAAGGTCGTCACAGGTTGAGTGAAGCAGTATCCTCAATAACGCGGCCAACTTGGCGCGTGAATCCACGTTATTAGCCCACTGCTCGATGTCATTTGCCTTCGGGGCAGCAAAAGGCGGCACGAAGCTCCTTACGGCGGTCATGTTTGTCGTTGATGCACTCATTCCGGCATCGAAAACACTCTGCATCGCAAGCAGTTCACTCGCGCTCACGCCAAATGCTTTCTCAAGCTTCATGGCCATTTCACTTGAAAGGCGTGCGTTACCGTTCAGAAGATTCGACAGGGCGGGCCTTCCGACGCCAATCGCCTTGGCGGCTTGGGTTACGTTCATCCCCTTCGGGATGACATTGCTCTTGATGTATGGGCCGGGATGATCCGCCTTGGCGATTTTGCTCGACATGTTCCACTCCCGAAGCAAGTTACGCTACCGGAACTGTATCGTGTAGCGCGACACGATACAACTTGTTTATCTTCGCATCCTTCGTACCTCGGTGTAGGGGGCTTTGATCGGGATTAGCGCTCGGGTGGAAGGCGGCTTTTGCAGTCGGCACGGGATGCGCTCGCACGGGTGGCGAACTTCTGCTTTCGCTCGCTCCGCCGGGACGATGCGAACGGCCCTGACCGGCCATTGAAGCAGCCTTCTGATGGTGCAGCGCGGCTTCCCCAGACCGGTCGTTCGTGCATCGCGCAGCATTTTCGTCCCACGTAGACCGCAGCGCGGACGGAGCGGGCTTTCGCCGCGGAATCGCGAATGGCTGCCTCAGGATGGTGCCGCAGCTAAAGATCGCTGAAGGGAACCTTGCGCTGCGTGGATTGATGCTGCCCCAAGGCTCGCCAGGCGCGGCGTTCCGAAACCCCAAGCGCCACTTCCGTCCATGCCGTGGTGGCGATGAATCATGTTCAGCGAGGGACGTCGAGGCCGGAGTTTTCAGCACTCTGTTAAGGCCTCGTAGACGGTTGAAATTATGAGAAACTCTCGTAGGAATGGAAAGAGTAGTGTGAAAACGCCTTCAGGGCGGCCAGAAAGGCCATCGTATCGTAGCCCACCCGGCTCCGAAAATGCGGCCACCAATATGTAGCTCGGAAACTATTGTGCAAATTGACTTTAGAAAGATTAGGACGATTGATGGCAAAGCTTCTGCCGGATTCGAAGAACTCGTGTGCCAACTCGCTGGCTTGGAGCCGAGACCCGCAGGCACCCGGTTCCATCGTAAAGGTCCAGGAAAAGACGGTGGCCTTGAATGTTTTATACGCTTCGCCGATGGCACCGAACATGGCTGGCAAGCCAAATACTCTTGGGCGTTTGATAACAACTTGGAACGCAGCCTAAGTGCGTCCATCCAAAGCGCTCTACAGAAGCATCCGAATCTAACGAAGATCTTCGTTTGCATCCCTTTTGATCGGTCTGATCCAATCTCAAAAAAGGAAACGCAACTGGAAGCGTTCGAAGACTGGCGCACGAAAGAAATCGCTGCTGCTGGCTCTCAGGGTCGCCAACTCGAAATAGATCTTTGGGACGCTTCCGCACTAAAATCCAGGCTGACGAATCCAAGCGGGCATCATGCGGGGCGCATTCTGTATTGGTTCGACACCCAGTTTCTCGCTCCCAGTTGGTTTCAGGATCAGTTCGAGCGGAGCAAAGCAGCTTTGGGCCAGCGGTACACAGCCGAAACCAGTGTGGAGCTCCCCATCCGCCGCGCCCTCCTCGGAGCTGCGCAAAACCCCGAGCTTTTGACGTCACTCCGCGATCATCGCAGCAAGCTGCAAGAAGCTACTAACGAGTTCCTTGCGAAATTTGAGCTTTCAAGGGAAGCCATCGATACGATGACTTCACTTGGTGCGCTTTTCGACGAGGTCGATCGACTTCCTCACGATGCTTGGCCGGTCGCCCACTGGCGCAACGTGGTGTCTCAAGGGCTGGAAATAGTAGACCAAGAATATCACGATGAGATCCGTCGGGTATACGCCGAAAGCAGTGATGAGGCGGAAAAGAAACAAGACCAGTCTCATCATGCACGCCGTACACTCGAAACACTGGAACGAGTTCTCGTGACGCTGCGAGCCAGTGAGTGGGATATGGCGATCACTCCCCATTTGCTGATCACCGGAGAAGCGGGCACTGGCAAATCCCACTTGCTCGCTGATGCCTGTAGCCATCAACTGACAAAAGACCGCCCGGCAGTTCTTCTGCTCGGCGGCCAGTTGACCGATGCCGATATCTGGCCTCAGATTTCGAACCAACTCGGTCTGCCTGTCTCCTACACCAGAGATCAATTGCTTGGTGCTCTCGACGCTGCCGGCGAGGCGACCGGCGTTCGTACCCTGCTTTGCATCGACGCGATCAACGAACGCAGAGGACGCGAGATCTGGCCCGACCGCATAGCCGCTTTCCTAAAAGACGCTGAAGCCTATCCCAACGTGGTTGTTGTTCTGTCCTGTCGCTCAACTTATCTGCAACAGATCGTGCCGCCAAACCTGGACAAAACCAAGTTGCCGCGCCTAAATCACTCCGGTTTCTCGATGCGTGACGCCCGCAAATTTCTTTCTTTGCGCAATATCCTGCTGCCAGACCAGCCTTTCCTACCAAGTGAACTCCGCAATCCACTATTCCTGAAAGTCTGCTGCGATGCACTGGATCGCCAAGGCGCGCGGCGCTTCCCTAAAGGGCTTCAGGGCGTCACAGAAGTTTTCGAAATGTATCGAGATTCACTCTGCGATGCCGTGGAAGCTCGTTTGAAGCTTGCTCCTCGCCGAAGATATCCAGCCAAAGCGATCGAAATCCTTGCGGGCGAAATCGCCAAGACTACTGATCCTATCATCGATTATGAACGTGCAGCTGAACTTCTCGCTCCATTCTGCGGAACCAGTCCAAACCTCGACAGTGATTTACTCGAAGCACTCAGCGACGAAGGGCTACTCGCAATCGAACCGATCAGCGAGAATGGTGAAGATAAGGATTATGTCCGCTTCAGCTTTGAGCGGTTCGGCGATCATGTGGCTGCGAAAGCCATCCTTGACGCGACGCTGTCCGACGGCGTTCTTCCATTACCACTTTCACCCGATGCGCCTCTCTCAATCGCTTGCGACCACCGGAGTACGCCGCAAGGGGTGCTTGATGCCCTTTCCATCCAGTTGCCCGAAAGAACTGGCATAGAGCTGACGGACGCCTTCGAAAAACCAAAGGATCGGCTGCATTATTGCATTTCCACAGAAAACATTGCCTTACGTCGACGCGAGAGCGTGACAGCTCGAAGCCTTGAACTACTGGAGAAGTGGGCCGATCCCGATGACATTTGGAATACACGTATTCACCTCGCCCTCGGCAGGGAAGGATTGTTCGGACTGGATACATTTCACGACGAACTTACGGCTCAACCGATGCCGGAGCGGGATGCTGCATGGTCGATATATGTAGGGCAAGCTGCCGACAATGGCCGGGAGGGTGGCCAAGAACTCGACACACCGCTGCACGATCTAATGGATTGGGCAATGGATGCGAGACTTGGGACCCTGGATGACGAAGCCGCAAAGAACGCCGCGGTCATCCTGACCTGGTGCCTATCTACTACTTTTCGGCGAGCGAGGGATCGCTCGACTAAGGCCTTGGTTTCCTTACTGGTCGCCGCGCCCAAATGTGGGCCAGAATTGGTTCGTCGCTTCGAAACAATCAATGATCCCTACATTGGCGAAAGGCTTGCCGCAGCGATGTACGGCGCGGCCTTGCAATCCGCTTGGGACGATACCGAGCTTGCTGGTATCGCTCAAACGATCGCAGAACGATATTTCGTTCGGAACAATCCGCCAGTAGACATTCTCTGGTGCGACCATCTCGTTGGGCTTCTCGACTATGCCAGGCATCGCGGTTGTACCCTGAACGTTCCCACTGACACCCGCCTCAAACCTCCGTTCAACAGTCCTTGGCCACTTGAATACGCGCCTAACATGGAACGCGGCAACGATCCGAGCAATTCGGCAACCTCTTGGGATATTATCGACTCAACTGGAGACCACGGCGATTTTGCAAGGTATGTCATTGAGTACGCGGTACAGGACTGGGCTGCCGGCAGTCGGCAATCTGCTCTTCCAACGGTAGCGGAACTGTATCAAGCATGGCGAGCTGAGTTCGATGCGTCCTCTACCGCGGGTGAACGAGCTCTTGTTGATGATCTTATTGCACTTCGATCTTCATCGAACGACTGGGCGTACCCCGGTACCGAGCAAGGAAAACGCCATAAAACGCTGGAAAGGCAACTGAGTAAGCTCCTCGGCGATCAGCGCTACGAAGACTATCGTGTCCACGCTGGACATTGGTCGACTGGACGCTCTGCTACTTGGGGAGCAGACCGTGCTGCCCATTTCAACCAAGGCTGGGCGCAGCGCTGGATCTGCCGTCGAGCGCATGCCTTGGGCTGGAGCCCTGATTTGCATCACGACTTCGACCGCAGCTGCACAAGCGATAGAAACAATCATACGAAGGAACGGATTGGCAAGAAATATCAATGGATCGCTTTGAGGGAGTTGATGGCGCGCATCTCTGATAACTGCGGAACCGTAGCGGGCGACCGATCACAACCCCTTCGTGACACTGTTCACAAGCTTCGCGACATGGATCCGAGCCATCTCATGACGAAAAGTCACGACTGGGGCTGGGCAGGGTTCAATGAGCCCACCTTTTGGATGCCTAAGGTGCCCATTCTGTCACCACGCTCTGCCGAAGAGGCGTGGGAATGGTTCGAGAGTGAGCGAGATTTTCTGGACGGCGAGGAACTGCTCGATCTAAAACCCGATGTGACGGGTCAAAAATGGTTGCCACTTCAAGACTTTCAGAGCTTCAGCGGCGCAGGCGCCTCAGCGCAATCTGCCCATATCAATACAAAGACTTGGCGACGGCTAACGTGCTTTGTCGTTCGAGAGAATAACTTTCCAAAAGCTTTGAAACACCTTGAGGGTCAAATGCTGACAGCAGATCATGACCTCGGGTTTCCTACGGAAACGTGGTCGGATGATTTTCTTGGTGAGTTCGGATGGCGTTCAGAAATTGACGACGAGTGGACCTACGAATGGGCTCGAAAGTGGATCGAAAAACCGTCCCCCGCATGGGTCACGGCTCCTGTTGGGGGACGCGGCCTTACATTTGGCCTTCGGCAAGAAGCGAGTGGATACAACTTCAGCTTAGTGCAGAATTTGAGCGTGATACTACCTTG
Source organism: Pseudooceanicola pacificus (assembly GCF_009789075.1). Classification (GTDB taxonomy): domain Bacteria; phylum Pseudomonadota; class Alphaproteobacteria; order Rhodobacterales; family Rhodobacteraceae; genus Pseudooceanicola; species Pseudooceanicola pacificus. Next base: position 3,823 of record NZ_WNXQ01000018.1, on the reverse strand, counting down.
TCCTTGGCTGATGCGAAGCTTGAATATGTGGCTTAAGGATGGGCGCGATCTGATCTATACAGATCCGAATGGTAGAGAGATTTACAAGGATCCGTCGGTCTCGATGCCCGGGCGAAGTGCCGGACTCGTAGACAGGGAAGTCTTCCTGAGCTTTATTACCGAAAAGGCACTGAGCCCGATCTGGGTAATCGGCGGCGGCAAGGAGCTATACTCCGAACGAAAAGAAGCATTTGGCCAGCGGTGGTTCACGAGCATTTGGATGCTCGAGGATGGTGTCTTTCGGCAATGTACCCAAGCTACCGATGAGACACGCCAGCGTCGTGAAGATGACTCTGGCTAAGAAAGCAGAATGTTCGGCCTGGCTCTGAACGACCGCTTTATTGCCTCCACATAGTGTTTTTTCACCTGCCGCGAACTTCTGGAGTTCGCCCTTACAAGCCAGGTCGACCACCTCCGCAAACAGGACATTTTCGTTGAAAGATATCGGAACCGTTGGCACCGTAGCGGTGGCTACAATCGCGGCACTGCAACAGGTAGACGACCTGGTTGTGATCGTTCCCGGGAAGACCTGTGCCATGCAAAACCTCCTGCCGGTTTCTGTTCACATATCCGGGCTTCGTGGTCTTCCCTGCATCACGGCCAACGGCCCTTCGGCGGCGAGCTGATTCCTGCTGTGGCGGCCAGCTTGCGCCCAAGATCCAGCCTTCGACGGCGGCATATCCAGCGATTGCTTCCGGCTGGGGCGGTTGAAGAGCTGCCCTAAGCACTCCTGTCAGGTCTGCGTCCTGCAACCAGCGCGCAATGGAGTAGGCGTCGTGCTGGTCCTGGGTGCGGTTCGCCCCCGGGTAGTTGGCACTCCAGAGCCGCGGATAAGCCTCGACGATCACGGATTTTCCTGTGGCGGGCTCCCAACCATCGAAAGGCCAGAAATGCAGCCCCGGATGCGCGGATCGGATGCGCCTCAGCCAAGGGATCCCAGCATGGGTGGATTTCGCGACAGAGCCCTGAACGTCAAAGTGAAACACCGATTTCGCCGAGCCGGTTGCCTCTTCCGTCAGTCGGCGCCATTCCCGCTCGCCACTGCGCGCGGCACCGTTTCCGACACTCCCGTCTCTGACGAAATCCACATAGGTGTGCGGGGCATCCGTGGGCCAATGAGTGCAGAAATCCTCCAGGAAGACATCCCAGTCCGGGGCGAGACCATGCCTTTCGAAATAACGCATGGGGAAAGAGAAGCCGTGATCGATGCCGACGATGGTTGGAACGCCGGACTCGAGTTCCGCGATCAGCCACTCGGCCAAGCCTCGGCGCGTCCAGTATTTCCTTGGGTTGGGTGGAGGCTGGACCTCGACCGGTGTCCCATCGTCTCGGGTTTCATAGACCCTGAGGCCTTTCAAGCTGGATTCAGCCGTCTGAGCTCCTGAATAGTCGATGCCGATCGTCCGGCGAAACAAGCGACCTTCGCCCGTCATTCGAAGCTCGCCCGAAAACTTGTGGCGGTCAGCGAGACGTGTGCGTCCAGCGGGGGGCGCAACTCGAACGCCTTGGGATCCCGGGCGAAGTCATGGAGGCGGAAGAGATGCCAATGGTCGCGCCTTTCTTCCGCCACCTCCAACTCGTTGCGCGAGATATGGAAGGGCGTGCGTTCCCATCCGTTGGTTGTCTTCACCTCAATCAGACGATCCTGCCCATCAGGCGTGAAGCTGGCGATGTCGTAGCCCAGACCGTCGCCGTCCTCCTTCGATACCCATCGGACGCGCCGCGCGAGATCGTCTCGGCCATACGAGTTCAAGGTCGCGCGCTCGTGGTGAAACACACGCTCTTCTCCGGCGGAGCCGAGGGCGCGGTTGCGCTCATCGCGTCCAGCGGCGTCAAAGCGGCGGGCGATACGCTGCATCTGTTCCAGCTCGTCCGGCGGCGGTGCATTCCGGAGGGTGGGGGCTACGCCGACAAAAATCGGTGCGGGTTCAGCCATCTGGCGCTGCTCTTTTCGATGCAACGCGATCTCCCAGTCCGGATGTTGCGCCAGCCAGCGGGCTGCAGCCTCGGCGAGCGCCATCTGGAAGTTGAACCGGGGCGCATAGCCCTGGATGATGGGCAACCCGAGGCCGCGCATGGCAGCGGAGACGTTGCACATCTTGAACTCGATGGAGCCCCGACTGCGGTCGATCTGGTCCTGCAATGTGCGGTTCTGCGCTGCCTTGTTGTAGCGCCGCCCCGATAGCTCGTCGCTGAGCATCGAGAAATACGCTGCCACCACAGCGTCGTTTTCGAAATCGGACCAATCCGTTGTTTCCATGTCGGCACGGTAGGAGGTGCCGAATAGCTTGTCATTCCGAAAGGTGACGCTGTGTGGAAGCGCCGAACATGTGTCTGCGCGATGGGTCATCGGCATTGATCGGACAGCGAACCAAGTGCCGCGAATAACGGACCTATCTCCGCGATTCCGGATTTCATGTGAAATCTTCTTCCTCCCCATAGCACTCGGCCAACCTCTTGAGCGCGACGAAACAGGAGACCCGTCATGAAGAGCTGGAGACGATCGCGCAGAGAAATCTGAAGCGCGACAATCACCGTCAACTGAGGGCCCAGCCGTCCCAACATCACCGATATCGCTGACGTCGGCGCATGACGTTGCGTCACTTCGATTCCCGCAGAAATCCCGATGAACGCACTTCCCGGGTACGGGCCGGCGGGTGATCGAACCGATGCGCGTCGGCTGGCGGAAACCATCATCTCACGGAGCCCAACAGCATGGCAAAGCTCGTAGCCGATCCTTTCACCACGATCGCGGACCTTCGCGACACTTACATCACGACACCCCGCGACAAAATTCTTCAGCAACATCTCGACCGTCTGCTGCGGCACGACGCCGAAGGGCAGCCTCTGGCAGAACCCGTGACGTTTACGTCGACGGGAGACACGCACGGCATCGTCCTGGTCGAAGGTCCGGGTGGTGGAAAGACGTCGCTGGTGCATCATGTCCTGAAGAACCACCCCGCGTTGCAGAGCGACGACCCCGCGTGCAAGCCATGGGTCGGAGTTCGGGTACCGAGCCCCGCGACCCTGAAGAGCCTCGGCCTCGAAATCTTGAAGGAGACCGGATACCCGGAGGTCTCGCCAAAGCGCAAGGAATGGGACATCTGGCGGCTTGTCCGCTTCCGCATGCAGGAACTCGGCACGGTCGTGCTCTGGATCGACGAGGCGCACGATCTGTTCAGGGCGGGCAAGGGCATCGAGGATATCCTGAAGATGCTGAAGTCGATCATGCAGGGGGAGGGGGCGGTCATCCTCATCCTCACCGGCATCGACTCCCTGTGGAACATCGCGTCCTACGACGATCAGGTCAAAAGGCGCTACTCCAAGGTCACACTTCCTGCGATCTCCGCCTCCACCCACGAGAAGATGCTGCGCGGCCTGATGGACGGGTTCTGCATGAAGGCGGTTCTTGAGCCCCCGGCGCCGCAGCCGGATCTGATCGCACGGCTTGTCTACGCGAGCCGCGGCCGCTTCGGGCGCTGTAGCGAGAACATCATCGCCGCGATCGAAGTGGCGCTTCTGAACGGCGACAGCCAGCTTACGGCGCAGCATTTCGCGCATTCATGGGCCATGCAGGAGGGTGTCATGCCAGGCAAGAACGTATTCCTGGCGCCGCGGTGGGGCGAAATCGACCTCACCAAACTCCACGAGGCCGCGTGAGGTTTGAGCTACTCCCCATCTCTTGGACAGGATCTGGCGTAAATTAAGCTACTCGTTGCACCTGCTGATCGGGTTGGTTGATATCATTTCTTTGCCAATAGACCAGCGCGGGAGGTTGGCCGCC
>NZ_WNXQ01000017.1 GCF_009789075.1 Pseudooceanicola pacificus | reverse complement strand
CCTTGAACTCGCCGAACTGCTTCGTGATCGCAGCCGTCAGCGTGGTCTTGCCGTGGTCGACGTGACCGATCGTGCCGATGTTGCAGTGCGGTTTCGACCGCTCAAACTTTGCCTTTGCCATGATGGCCTCCTTTATCGGGTGCCGGGCTGAGGCCCGGCCTACTGGTGGTGGGTAGGGCGGGTTAACCCCGCCGCCCCGTTATGCGTATTTCTTCTGGATCTCGTCCGAGATGTTCTGCGGAACGGCCTCGTAGTGATCGAACAGCATCGTGAACTGCGCGCGGCCCGAGGACATCGAACGCAGGGTGTTGATGTAGCCGAACATGTTGGCCAGCGGAACAAAGGCGCTGATGACATTCGCGTTGCCGCGGGTGTCCTGCCCCTGAACCATGCCGCGCCGCGAGGTCAGGTCGCCGATGATGCCACCGGTGTATTCCTCGGGCGTCACCACCTCGACCTTCATGATCGGTTCCAGCAGCTTCGCGCCGGCCTTGCGCAGACCTTCACGCATGGCCATCCGCGAGGCGATCTCGAACGCGAGAACCGAGGAGTCCACGTCGTGGAACTTGCCGTCGATCAGCGCGACCTTGAAGTCGATCACCGGGAAACCTGCCAGCGGACCGGAGTCCATGACCGACTGGATGCCCTTTTCGACGCCGGGGATGTATTCCTTCGGCACCGCGCCGCCGACGATACGGGATTCGAAGGAATAGCCTTCGCCCGGCTCGGTGGGGCTGATGATCAGCTTGACCTCTGCGAACTGACCCGAACCACCCGACTGTTTCTTGTGGGTGTAGGTGTGCTCGATCTCGTGACCGATGGTCTCACGGTAGGCCACCTGCGGCGCACCGATGTTGGCCTCGACCTTGAACTCGCGCTTCAGTCGGTCGACCAGGATGTCCAGGTGAAGTTCGCCCATGCCCTTCATGATGGTCTGGCCCGACTCGAGGTCGGTCTCGACGCGGAAGGAGGGGTCTTCGGCCGCCAGGCGCTGCAGGCCCTGCGACATCTTTTCCTGGTCGTTCTTGGTCTTCGGCTCGATCGCGATCTCGATCACCGGATCGGGGAAGGTCATCGTTTCCAGAACGACCTGCTTCTGCGGATCGCAGAGCGTGTCGCCGGTGGTGGTTTCCTTCAGACCGGCCAGCGCGATGATGTCGCCTGCAAAGGCTTCCTCGATTTCCTCGCGGTTGTTCGAGTGCATCATCATCATACGACCGACACGCTCGCGCTTGCCCTTGGTCGAGTTCATCATCGAGTCGCCCTTCTTGATCATCCCGGAGTAGATCCGGGTGAAGGTCAGCGAACCGACGAAGGGGTCGTTCATAATCTTGAATGCCAGGCCCGAGAAGGGCTCAGAATCATCGGCATGACGCTCGATGTTCCGGGTCTCGGTCTCGTCATCCGGCGCAAAGCCGGTGTAGGCGGGCACGTCGAGGGGGCCGGGCAGGAAGTCGATCACGGCGTTCAGCAGGGGCTGCACGCCCTTGTTCTTGAAGGCCGAGCCGCCGAGGACCGGAACGAAGGACAGCGACAGCGTGCCCTTGCGGATCAGTTTCCGCAGGGTCGGCACGTCGGGCTCTTCGCCTTCCAGGTACTTCTCCATGGCGTCGTCGTCCATCTCGACGGCGTTCTCGATCATGTTCCCGCGCCACTCTTCGGCCAGGTCCTTGAGCTCGTCACGGATCGGCTGGCGCACCCAGCCGGCGCCCAGGTCGTCGCCCTTCCAGACCCATTCTTCCATGGTGATCAGGTCGATGGTGCCTTCGAGCAGGTCTTCGGCGCCGATCGGCATCGCCACGGGCACGGGGGTCGCGCCGGTGCGGTCCTTGATCATCTTCACGCAGTTGAAGTAGTCGGCGCCGATCTTGTCCATCTTGTTGACGAAGACGATGCGCGGAACCTTGTAGCGGTCAGCCTGACGCCACACGGTTTCGGTCTGCGGCTCGACACCGGCGTTGCCGTCCAGCAGGCAGACGGCGCCGTCGAGAACGGCCAGCGAACGCTCGACTTCGATGGTGAAGTCAACGTGGCCGGGGGTGTCGATGATGTTGAAGCGGAACTTGGTGTCCGAGGTGCCTTCGGCGGTCGGATCTTCCTGCCACTGCCAGAACGTCGTCGTGGCAGCCGAGGTGATCGTGATGCCGCGTTCCTGCTCCTGCTCCATCCAGTCCATGGTGGCGGCGCCGTCGTGGACTTCGCCGATCTTGTGGGACCGGCCGGTGTAGTAGAGGATACGCTCGGTCGTGGTGGTCTTGCCGGCATCGATGTGGGCCATGATGCCGAAGTTCCGGTAGCGCGTCAGCGGATAGTCGCGTGCCATGGAAAGCCTGCCTTTCGTGGTCGGGAAGACCCGACGTAATTACCAGCGATAGTGGCTGAATGCCTTGTTGGCATCGGCCATCTTGTGGGTGTCTTCACGCTTTTTCACGGCGGTCCCGCGCGAGTTCACGGCATCCAGAAGCTCGCCCGCCAGGCGCTCTTCCATCGTGTTCTCGTTGCGGGCGCGCGATGCGTTGATCAGCCAGCGGATCGCCAGGGCTTCGCGGCGCTCGGGGCGGACTTCGACGGGCACCTGGTAGGTGGCACCGCCGACACGGCGCGAGCGGACCTCGACCGACGGCTTGATGTTGTCCAGCGCCTCGTGGAAGATTTCCACCGGAGCACGCTTCACCTTGGACTCCACGCGGTCGAGCGCGTTGTAGACGATCGTTTCGGCCACGGACTTCTTGCCGTCGATCATCAGGTTGTTCATGAACTTTGTCAGAACCCGGTCGCCATATTTGGCGTCGGGCAGGATCTCGCGCTTCTCTGCGGCGTGACGACGGGACATCTGCGGTTCCTCTTACTTCGGACGCTTCGCGCCGTATTTCGACCGGCGCTGCTTGCGGTTCTTGACGCCCTGGGTGTCCAGCACACCGCGCAGGATGTGGTAACGGACACCGGGAAGGTCCTTCACCCGGCCACCGCGGATGAGCACGACAGAGTGCTCCTGCAGGTTGTGGCTTTCGCCCGGGATGTAGGAGATGACTTCATAGCCGTTGGTCAGGCGCACCTTGGCGACTTTCCGCATGGCCGAGTTCGGTTTCTTCGGCGTGGTCGTGTAGACCCGGGTGCAGACGCCGCGTTTCTGCGGGCACTGTTCCAGGTGTTGCGACTTGGACCGTTTGACTTTGGGCTGACGCGGCTTGCGGATCAGCTGCTGGATCGTAGGCATTGGGCTCTTGTTCCCCGTCTTTCCGACACATGTGCTGCGAAGGCCCCTGCCCTCGCGGTTTCAAGAACGTTGCATGCGTCCACGCAACGTAAAAAACCGCATGCGTCCCCTCGTTCACGGGGAACGACGCGGCGGTATTCCAGAGGATCGGGGCAGTTGCCCGGATCTTGACCACTTCGGTTCTGAAAGGATGAGGGGCGACCCCCTCACCTGATTAGCGGCGCGTATAGGGGGAGTCGGAAGGCTTGTCAACACAACCCGGCCGCGGAAAGCCGCCCGCCTCAGCGCGGCGGAACCGGCACCCTCGGGGCCCGGCCCAGCTGCCGCTCGCGGTAGAGCGTGAAGAGCCCCGACCCCACCACCAGCGCCGCCCCCGCCAGGGTGATCCAGTCCGGCCACTGGCCGAAGACCGCGAAGCCCAGCACCAGCGCCCAGAGCATCGAGGTATAGCGGAACGGCGCCACGAAAGAGACATCCCCGACCCGCATCGCCGAGATCGAACACAGATAGGCCGCGGTCAGCAGCAGCGCCGCCAAGCCGATCAACACGCCCTGCCCCGTGCCGACCGGGCCCCAGTCGGTGGCCAGGCTCGCGGCGCTGAAGGCCAGCGTGACCCCCACGGCCGTGGCCAGGGTAACAACCATCGACGGCACGTCGCGCGACAGCCGCCGGGTGGTCAGGTCACGCAACGTCACGAAAGCCACGGCCGCCAGGCTGTAGAGCGCGAAGATATTGAACCCCTCGCCCCCGGGCCTGAGGATCAGCAGCACGCCGACAAAGCCCGCCAGGATCGCCGACAGCCGCTTCCAGCCCACCGGCTCCGCCAGGAACAGCGCCGCGGCCAGGGTGACCGACAGCGGCGCGCTCTGCATCACCGCCGAGACATTGGCCAGCGGCAGGTTGACCAGGGCCTGCAGGAAGAAATAGGCCGACACGATCTCGGCCGCGGTGCGCAGCAGGATCAGCCGGCGGTTCCGCCGTCCCAGCCGGGCGCCGAAGGCCCCCATGCGCCAGGCCAGCAGCCCGGCGGCCAGGCTGGTCACCAGGCCGCGCAGCACCACGATCTGGGTCACCGGCAGCTCGGCGGCCAGCGACTTGACCACGGCGTAGTTCAGCGTGAACAGCGCCATCGAACCCATCATCAGGAACGCGCCGCGCATATTGTCGGTCATCTCAGCCAGTCCGCCCGCGCCCGCACCGCCGCGAGCGGCCTCCGCATCGCACGGGGACCGGGAAAAGGAAACCCCGCGCATGCACCGGAGTGCCCGTCTGCACCCAAACCCCTCACCTTCCTCTTGCCGGAAATATGCCGGGGGAATCGGCCGCAGGCCGATGGGGGCAGAGCCCCCCGTCGCGCGCGCCAGCGCGCCAAACGTCATGTGCGCCGCAGGCGCTCCGCCAGGTCACGGCCCGACGAAAGAGGCCCCCGCTTTTGCGGGGGCCCCACTGTCACTCTGTCCGGTCAGGGTCAGTCGCGGCTTTCCGGCGTCTCGACCAGGTTGTCGAAGGTGTCGGCCTCGCTCACATCCTGCACCGGCGCGGCCAAGGCCGCGGCGGCTTCGGCCTCCTCGCGGCGGGCCTCCAGCACCACATTGTCCCGCTCGGTGGCGATCCGGCGCACCCGCTGGGTGGCGCCGCCCGTCCCGGCCGGGATCAGGCGCCCGACGATCACGTTCTCCTTCAGGCCGACCAGCTTGTCGCGCTTGCCCTGGACCGAGGCCTCGGTCAGCACGCGGGTGGTCTCCTGGAACGAGGCCGCCGAGATGAAGCTGCGGGTCTGCAGCGACGCCTTGGTGATGCCCAGCAGGATCGGCTCGCCCGACGCGGGGCGGCGACCGTCCTTCTCGGCCTTGGCATTGGCCTCGTCGAACTCGACCTTGTCGACATGCTCGCCCTTCAGCAGCGTGGTCTGGCCGCTGTCGGTGATCTCCCACTTCTGCAGCATCTGGCGAACGATCACCTCGATGTGCTTGTCGTTGATCTTCACGCCCTGCAGCCGGTAGACGTCCTGCACCTCGGCCACCATGTAATCGGCCAGCGCCTCGACACCCATGATCGACAGGATGTCATGCGGCGCGGGATTGCCGTCCATGATGTAGTCGCCCTTCTGCACGAAGTCGCCTTCCTGCACCGGGATGTGCTTGCCCTTGGGCACCATGTATTCCACCGGCTCCAGGCTGTCGTCGGCGGGTTCGATGGTGATCCGGCGCTTGTTCTTGTAGTCGCGCCCGAACCGGACATAGCCGTCGATCTCGGCGATGATGGCGTGATCCTTGGGACGGCGTGCCTCGAAGAGTTCGGCCACACGCGGCAGACCGCCGGTGATGTCCTTGGTCTTCGCGCCCTCGCGCGGGATACGTGCCACCACGTCGCCGGCCTTGATGTCCTGCCCGTCCTCGACCGACAGGATCGCGTCCACCGACATCGGATAGGTCACCGGGTTGCCCGCCTCGTTGCGGACCGGCTCGCCATCCTCGCCCACGATCAGCAGCTCCGGCTTCAGCTCGTTGCCCTTGGGGGCCGCGCGCCAGTCGGACACGATCTTCTGGGTCATGCCGGTGGCATCGTCGGTATCCTCGCGGACCGCGATGCCGGTGACCAGGTCGACATAGCGCACCTGGCCGGACTTCTCGGCGATGATCGGCAGGGTATAGGGATCCCATTCGAACAGCTTGGTGCCGCGGGTGATCGTCTCGCCATCCTTGACGAACAGCTTGGTGCCGTATCCCAGCTTGTGGCTGGCCCGTTCCTCGCCGTTCTCGTCCATGATCCGGAGCTTCATGTTCCGGCCCATGATCAGCATCTCGCCATTGGCGTTTTCCAGAAGCTGCGCGTTCTCGAACGAGATCTTGCCCTCCTGCGATGCCTCCAGGAACGACTGCTGGCCACCCTGCGCCACGCCGCCGATGTGGAAGGTCCGCATCGTCAGCTGGGTGCCGGGTTCACCGATCGACTGGGCCGCGATGATGCCCACGGCCTCGCCGATGTTCACCTGCGTGCCCCGCGCCAGATCGCGACCGTAGCAGGCGGCGCAGACGCCGTCCTCGGCCTCGCAGGTCAGGGGCGAGCGGATGCGCACCGTCTGCAGGTTCGCCTCCTGGATCGCATCGGCCATGCGCTCGTCGATCAGCTGGCCCTTGGCGACGATCACCTCGTCCGTACCCGGACGCAGGACATCGTCGGCCGCCACACGGCCCAGCACGCGCTCGCCGATGGTCGCCACGACCTCGCCGTCATTGACGGCCGGTTCCGTGGTGATGCCCTTTTCGGTGCCGCAATCGGGCTCGCGCACGATGCAGTCCTGGGCCACGTCGACAAGCCGGCGGGTCAGGTAGCCGGAGTTCGCGGTCTTGAGCGCGGTATCCGACAGACCCTTACGGGCGCCGTGGGTGGAGTTGAAGTACTCCAGCACGGTCAGGCCTTCCTTGAAGTTCGAGATGATCGGCGTCTCGATGATGTCGCCGTTCGGCTTCGCCATCAGGCCGCGCATCCCGCCCAGCTGTTTCATCTGCGTGACCGAGCCACGGGCACCGGAGTGGGCCATCATGTAGACCGAGTTCGGCTCCGCCTCGGCGCCGTTCTCGTCCCGGCGGTTGGCCGAGATGGTCGTCATCATCGCCTCGGTGACCTTGTCGTTGCACTTCGACCAGGCATCGACGACCTTGTTGTACTTCTCACCCTGGGTGATCAGGCCGTCCATGTACTGCTGTTCGAAATCCTTGACCTGCTCGCGGGTCTCTTCGACGATCGACCACTTGCTGTCGGGGATGACCATGTCGTCCTTGCCGAAGCTGATGCCGGCCTTGAACGCCTCCTTGAAGCCCATCGACATGATCTGGTCGCAGAAGATGACCGATTCCTTCTGACCGCAGTAGCGGTAGACGGTGTCGATGATCTGCTGCACTTCGCGTTTGCGCAGCAGACGGTTGACCAGATCGAAGGGCGCCTTGGCGTTCATCGGCAGCAGAGCGCCCAGCCGGACACGGCCCGGCGTGGTCTCGTAGCGTTTGACGACCTCGTTGCCTTCCTCGTCGATCTGCGGCACGCGCGCGGTGATGCGGGCGTGCAGGTGCACCGAGCCGCTGTCCAGCGCGTATTGCACCTCTTCGATCGAGGAGAAGACCATGCCTTCGCCCTTCATGCCCTCGCGTTCGATGGTCGTGTAGTAAAGACCCAGGATCATGTCCTGCGACGGCACGATGATCGGCGCGCCGTTGGCGGGCGAGAGCACGTTGTTGGTCGACATCATCAGCACGCGCGCTTCCAGCTGGGCCTCAAGGCTCAGCGGGACGTGCACGGCCATCTGGTCGCCGTCGAAGTCGGCGTTGAAGGCCGAGCAGACCAGCGGGTGCAGCTGGATGGCCTTGCCTTCGATCAGCGTGGGTTCGAAGGCCTGGATGCCCAGACGGTGCAGCGTGGGCGCGCGGTTCAGCAGGACCGGGTGCTCGCGGATGACCTCGTCGAGGATGTCCCAGACCTCGGGACGCTCTTTTTCGACCAGCTTCTTCGCCTGTTTCACGGTGCTGGACAGGCCCTTGGCCTCCAGCCGCGAGTAGATGAAGGGCTTGAAGAGTTCGAGAGCCATCTTCTTGGGCAGGCCGCACTGGTGCAGCTTGAGCTCGGGACCCGTCACGATGACCGACCGGCCCGAGAAGTCGACGCGCTTGCCCAGAAGGTTCTGGCGGAAGCGGCCGTGCTTGCCCTTGAGCATGTCCGACAGCGATTTCAGCGGGCGCTTGTTGGCGCCGGTGATGACCCGGCCGCGGCGGCCGTTGTCGAACAGCGCGTCGACCGATTCCTGCAGCATCCGCTTTTCGTTGCGCACGATGATGTCCGGCGCGCGCAGTTCGATCAGCCGCTTCAGGCGGTTGTTCCGGTTGATCACGCGGCGATACAGGTCGTTCAGATCCGAAGTCGCGAAGCGGCCGCCGTCCAGCGGGACCAGCGGGCGCAGTTCCGGCGGGATCACGGGGATCACCGTCAGGACCATCCATTCGGGCCGGTTGCCGGACTCGAGGAAGGATTCCACGACCTTCAGCCGCTTGATGATCTTCTTGGGCTTCAGCTCGCCGGTGGCCTCGGCCAGGTCGGCGCGCAGGGTCTCGGCCTCGGATTCGAGGTCGATCGCCGCCAGCATCTCGCGGATGGCCTCGGCGCCGATATTGGCGGTGAAGGCGTCCATGCCATACGCGTCCTGCGCATCCATGAACTCTTCTTCCGTCAGCATCTGGCCGTATTGCAGATCGGTCAGGCCGGGTTCGATGACCACGTAGTTCTCGAAGTAGAGAACGCGTTCCAGATCACGCAGCGTCATGTCCAGCATCAGGCCGATGCGGGAGGGCAGCGATTTCAGGAACCAGATATGGGCAACGGGGGCCGCCAGTTCGATATGGCCCATGCGCTCGCGGCGGACCTTCTGCAGCGTGACTTCCACGCCGCATTTCTCGCAGACGACGCCGCGATACTTCATCCGCTTGTACTTGCCGCAGAGGCATTCGTAATCCTTGATCGGCCCGAAGATACGGGCGCAGAACAGGCCGTCGCGCTCGGGCTTGTAGGTCCGGTAGTTGATCGTCTCGGGCTTCTTGATCTCGCCATAGGACCACGACAGGATCCGTTCCGGCGAGGCGAGCGAGACCTTGATCTCGTCGAACACCTTGGGCGGGGTCAACGGGTTGAACGGGTTGTTGGTCAGTTCCTGGTTCATGTCTAAACCTTTATGTCAGGGCGGAGAGGGGAGGATGGGGCCACGATTTTTCGTCGAAAAATCGCGCGCCCCGCGGGTCGGTGACCGTTATTCCTCCCCCTCCTCGTCCAGGAGTTCCATGTTCAGGCCGAGGCCGCGGACTTCCTTCACGAGCACGTTGAAGCTCTCGGGAACGCCCGCCTCGAAGTTGTCCTCGCCCTTGACGATGCTTTCGTAGACCTTGGTCCGGCCGGCCACGTCGTCCGACTTCACCGTCAGCATCTCCTGCAGGGTGTAGGCGGCGCCATAGGCTTCCAGAGCCCAGACCTCCATCTCCCCGAAGCGCTGACCGCCGAACTGCGCCTTGCCGCCGAGCGGCTGCTGGGTGACCAGCGAGTACGGGCCGGTGGAGCGGGCGTGGATCTTGTCGTCGACCAGGTGGTGCAGCTTGAGCAGGTACTTCACGCCCACGGTCACCTTGCGGCTGAACTGCTCGCCGGTGCGGCCGTCGAACAGGACCGACTGGCCCGAAGTGTCGAAGCCGGCCCGCTTGAGCGAGTCGTTGACGTCATGCTCCTTGGCGCCGTCAAAGACCGGAGTCGCGATCGGCACGCCGCGGGTGACGTTGCCCGCCGCCTCGACCAGCCGGTCCTCTTCCATGCCCTCGATGCCTTCGTCATAGACATCCTCGCCATAGGCGATCCGCATCGCCTCGCGCACCGGGGTCAGGTCGCCCGAGCGGCGATAGGCGTCCAGCGCGTCGTCCACCTGGATGCCCAGGCCGCGCGCGGCCCAGCCCATGTGGGTTTCGAGGATCTGCCCGACGTTCATCCGCGAGGGCACGCCCAGCGGGTTGAGGCAGAAGTCGACCGGCGTGCCATCCGCGAGGAACGGCATGTCCTCCATCGGAACCACGCGCGAGATGACGCCCTTGTTGCCGTGACGGCCGGCCATCTTGTCGCCCGGCTGCAGCTTGCGCTTCACCGCGACGAAGACCTTGACCATCTTCATCACGCCCGGGGGCAGGTCGTCGCCGCGGCGGACCTTCTCGACCTTGTCCTCGAACCGGGCGTCGAGGGCGCGTTTCTGCGCCTCGTACTGCTGGTTGAGGGCTTCCATGTGCTGCGCTTCGCTGTCGTCGCCCAGGGCAAGCTGCCACCACTGGCCACGGCTCAGCGTGCCCAGCAGTTCCTCGGTGACCTCCGAATTCGGCTTGATGCCCTTCGGCCCCTTCACCGCGGTCTTGCCCATCAGCATCGTCTTGAGGCGCGCATAGATGTTGCGGTCGAGGATCGCCAGCTCGTCGTCGCGGTCACGCGACAGGCGTTCGACTTCCTCGCGCTCGATCTGCAGCGCACGCTCGTCCTTGTCGACGCCGTGGCGGTTGAAGACCCGCACTTCCACGACGGTCCCGAAGTCGCCCGGCTTGACCCGCAGCGAGGTGTCGCGCACGTCGCTGGCCTTTTCCCCGAAGATGGCGCGGAGCAGTTTCTCCTCCGGCGTCATCGGGCTTTCGCCCTTGGGAGTGATCTTGCCGACCAGGATGTCGCCCGGTTCCACATCGGCGCCGATGTAGACGATGCCCGCCTCGTCGAGGTTGCGCAGGGCTTCCTCGCCGACGTTGGGAATGTCGCGGGTGATCTCTTCCGGCCCGAGCTTGGTGTCACGGGCGGCGACTTCGAATTCCTCGATATGGATCGAGGTGAAGACGTCGTCACGCGAGATGCGCTCGGAGATCAGGATCGAGTCCTCGTAGTTGTAGCCGTTCCAGGGCATGAACGCGACGATCACGTTCTTGCCGAGAGCCAGTTCGCCCATGTCGGTGGACGGGCCGTCGGCGATGACTTCGCCCTTGCCGACCGTGTCGCCCACCTTCACCAGCGGACGCTGGTTGATACAGGTGTTCTGGTTCGAGCGCTGGAACTTGCGCATCCGGTAGATGTCGACGCCCGCGTCCCCGATTTCCATGTCTTCGGTCGCACGGATCACGATCCGCTGCGCGTCGACCTGGTCGATGATGCCCGCGCGCCGCGCCATGATGGCCGCGCCCGAGTCACGGGCGACGATGCCCTCGATGCCGGTGCCGACCAGCGGCGCCTCGGCCCGCAGGAGCGGAACCGCCTGACGCTGCATGTTCGAGCCCATGAGAGCGCGGTTGGCGTCGTCGTTTTCCAGGAACGGGATCAGCGAGGCCGCAACCGACACCAGCTGTTTCGGCGACACGTCGATCAGGTCCACGAACTCGTTGGGCGAGAGCGTGTATTCCCCCGACCGGCGGGTGTTGACCAGGTCGTTCACGAACTTGCCGGTCTCGTCGAGGTTGGCGTTGGCCTGCGCCACGGTGTGACGCATTTCCTCGGTGGCGGACATGTAGTGAACCTCGTCGGTCACCTGCCCTTCCTTGACCACCCGGTACGGGGTCTCGATGAAGCCGTACTTGTTCACCCGGGCGAATGTCGCCAGCGAGTTGATCAGGCCGATGTTCGGGCCTTCCGGCGTTTCGATCGGGCACATCCGGCCGTAGTGGGTGGCGTGGACGTCGCGCACCTCGAAGCCTGCGCGCTCGCGGGTCAGACCGCCCGGCCCGAGAGCCGAGAGGCGCCGCTTGTGCGTCACTTCGGACAGCGGGTTGGTCTGGTCCATGAACTGCGACAGCTGCGAGGAGCCGAAGAATTCGCGCACCGCGGCCGCGGCCGGTTTCGCATTGATCAGGTCCTGCGGCATGACAGTGTCGATCTCGACGCTGGACATGCGTTCCTTGATCGCGCGCTCCATGCGCAGCAGGCCGACGCGGTACTGGTTCTCCATCAGCTCGCCGACCGAGCGCACCCGGCGGTTGCCGAGGTGGTCGATGTCGTCGATCTCGCCCTTGCCGTCACGCAGTTCGACCAGGGCCTTGATGCAGCCGACGATGTCCTCGTTGCGCAGGGTGCGCATCGTGTCCTCGGCGTCCAGGTCCAGGCGCATGTTCATCTTGACCCGGCCCACGGCCGAAAGGTCATAGCGCTCGCTGTCGAAGAACAGCGTGCCGAACAGGGCCGAGGCGGCCTCGACGGTCGGCGGCTCGCCCGGGCGCATCACGCGATAGATGTCCATGAGCGCGGTGTCGCGGTTCATGTTCTTGTCCATCGCCATGGTGTTGCGCATGTACGGGCCGACGGTGACGTTGTCGATGTCCAGCACCGGGATCTCGGTGATGCCGGCGTCCAGCAGGTCCTGCAGGCTGCCGCCCGTGATCTCGCCGTCGCGGTCGAATTCCAGCGTCAGCTCGTCACCGGCCTCGACATAGATCGCGCCGGTGTCCTCGTTGATGATGTCCTTGGCGACATACTTGCCGACGATCCGGTCAAAGGGGACCAGCAGGCTTTTCACGGTGCCTTCGTCGATCAGTTTCTTCACCGCGCGTGGGGTGATCTTCTTGCCGGCCTCGGCAATGATCTCGCCGCTGTCGGCATCGACCAGGTCATAGGTCGGACGGGTGCCGCGCACACGCTCGGGGAAGAATTTGGTGACCCAGCCCTGGCCCTTGCGGAGCTTGTAGTCGACCGTGGTGTAATAGGCGTCCATGATCGCTTCCTGATCCATGCCCAGGGCATAGAGCAGGGTCGTCACCGGCAGTTTCCGGCGGCGGTCAATCCGGGCAAAGACGATGTCCTTGGCGTCGAATTCGAAGTCGAGCCACGAGCCGCGGTAGGGAATGATGCGGCAGGCGAACAGCAGTTTGCCCGAGGAATGGGTCTTGCCCTTGTCGTGGTCGAAGAACACGCCGGGGGAGCGGTGCATCTGGGACACGATCACGCGCTCGGTGCCGTTCACGATGAACGTGCCGTTCGGGGTCATCAGGGGCATGTCGCCCATGAAGACGTCCTGTTCCTTGATGTCCTTGACGGACTTGGCGCCGGTGTCCTCGTCGATATCGAACACGATCAGGCGCAGGGTGACCTTCAGCGGCGCGCTGTAGGTCATGTCGCGCTGCTGGCATTCCTCGACGTCGTACTTGGGCTTCTCGAGCTCGTATTTCACGAACTCCAGGACGGAGGTCTCGTTGAAATCCTTGATCGGGAACACGGACTGGAACACGCCCATGATGCCTTCGCCGTCGGACGGTTCGGGCTTGTCACCGGATTTCAGGAAAAGGTCGTAGGAGGACTTCTGAACCTCGATGAGGTTCGGCATTTCGAGGACTTCGCGAATCTTGCCGTAATATTTGCGAAGACGTTTCTGACCGAGGAAGGTCTGAGCCATGACGGATGTCACCTTTCGTTTCTCATCGGGCGCCGCTGCCGCCGGGCCTCGGCAGCGCGCCTATCGAGACAGGGGGGTCCGGATCCATTCCCGGCGGCCTTCCCAAGGGCCGCCTCCCGATCCACGAACCTCGCCTTAGAAAAGCCCCGTCAGGTCAGGGCCTCTCTGAGACAGGTTCGGCTGGACCGGGTTTTTCCCGGACCAGCCTCGATTCCGAATGCGTGCAGCGCACGCACCGATTACTTGAGCTCGACTTCCGCGCCTGCGGCTTCCAGCTTTTTCTTGATGTCTTCGGCTTCGTCTTTCGACACGCCTTCTTTGACAGCCTTGCCACCGGCTTCGACCAGGTCCTTGGCTTCTTTCAGGCCCAGACCGGTGATGCCGCGGACTTCCTTGATCACGTTGATCTTGGAGGCGCCGGCCGACTTCAGGATGACGTCGAATTCGGTCTTTTCTTCTTCGGCTGCAGCAGCTTCGCCGCCGCCTGCCGGGCCAGCCATCATGACGGCGCCGCCAGCGGCGGGCTCGATGCCGTACTCGTCTTTCAGGATGGTTTTCAGTTCTTGTGCTTCGAGCAGCGTCAGGTTGACGATCTCTTCTGCCAGTTTCTTCAGATCAGCCATTGTAGACTCTTTCCGTATCTAGATGTGTTCCAACGTCGGGGCTTGCAACCCCACGCCGTATCAAGGGTTGCTTACGCCGCCGCCTTGTCCTCGATGGTGGACAGGATGGAAGCGATGTTCGAAGCAGGTGCGCCAATCGCGCCGGCGATGTTCGAAGCGGGTGCGCCGATGCAGCCGACGATGGAAGCGATGAGCTCCTCGCGCGACGGCATTTTCGACACGGCCTCGACACCGGCCCGGTCCAGGGCCGTCTCACCCATTGCCCCGCCAAGGATTTCGAACTTCTTGTTCGCCTTGGCAAAGTCCTCGGCCACCTTGGCTGCCGCCACGGGGTCTTCGGAATAGGTGAGCACGGTCATGCCCGTCAGGAGGGGCGCCATGCTTGCGCAGGGCTTGCCTTCCAGGGCGATCTTGGCGAGCCTGTTCTTGGCGATACGGACGCTGCCTCCGGCCTCACGGGCCATTGCACGCAGCGACTGCATCTCTGCAACCGTGATACCGGTGTAGTGGGCAACCACCACAACGCCAGAGCTTTCGAAGATCTGGCCGAGTTCTTCGACCACTTTCTCTTTCTGGGCTCTATCCACAGTTTCACTCCAATCAGGGAGGGGACTAACCCTCCGGCTCAGTTCTGCCGGGACGTAGAGCCCCGGCATTGCGGGTCCTTACGGGTCCGTCCAATCTCACCCCGGGGCGCCAACTGCTTGGCAGCCCGAAGAAATCTGGTCTTTTCCCGTCTCGGGCAGGAATTATGGCCGTTGCTTCTGGCGCGGGCGACCCACCGTCTCGGACGAATCGTCAGGACGATTGCACGCAGCAAGCGCCCAGACAAAGGCGGCTATTAAGCCCTTTTGGAAAGGATGTGAAGAGGGGGCGCCGAAAAAATGGCACCCTTCGGCGCAATCGCGCCATGACTGTCTTTCACCGGACAGACCATACAGCAGAAGCCGACCGGAATCCATTGAAAGATTTGAGGTCCCACCCGCCCCGCCCCGCCCGGCCGCCCTGCCCCGGAACGAGAAGCGGCGGCGCCCGGGTCTTCCCGGTGCACCGCCGCGGCATTTCGGACTGCTCTCGACCTGCCATTGCCTCTTGTTGGCAGGCAAATGCGGCAAATGTTGGGCGACTGTCGCGAAAATCGAAACGGTTGACCCCCGGTCATCGCCGCCCCGCACCGCCGCAAAGAAAAAAGGCGGGCCTCAGCCCGCCTTTTCCAATGTCAGTCTTGTCAGGCTCAGTTGCCGGTGGCGCTGGACACGTCGACCGAGACACCGGGGCCCATGGTCGAGGACAGCGAGACCTTGTGCATATAGGTCCCCTTGGCGCCGGCCGGCTTGGCCTTGGACACCGCGTCGACAAAGGCGCGGATGTTCTGGGCCAGCTTCTCGGCATCGAACGAGGCCTTGCCGACGCCGGCGTGAACCACGCCCGCCTTCTCGGCCTTGAACTGGACCTGGCCGCCCTTGGCGTCTTCGACGGCCTGTTTGACGTCCATCGTCACCGTGCCGACCTTGGGGTTCGGCATCAGGTTGCGCGGGCCCAGGATTTTGCCCAGGCGGCCGACGACGGGCATCATGTCCGGGGTGGCGATGCAGCGATCGAACTCGATCTTGCCGCCCTGGATGGTTTCCATCAGGTCCTCAGCGCCGACGATATCCGCGCCTGCGGCCTGGGCTTCGTCAGCCTTGGCGCCACGGGCGAAGACGGCGACGCGGACGGTCTTGCCGGTGCCGTTGGGCAGGCCGACGACGCCGCGGACCATCTGGTCGGCGTGGCGCGGGTCGACGCCCAGGTTCATCGAGATCTCGACGGTCTCGTCGAACTTGGCCGAGGCATTCGCCTTGATCAGCGCGACGGCTTCCTCGACGGTCAGGTTTTCCTTGCCCTCGAAGGCCTCACGGGCGGCGCGGGTGCGTTTTCCGATCTTTGCCATCTTACTTCACCTCGATGCCCATGGAGCGGGCGGAGCCCAGGATGATCTGCATCGCGGCCTCGACGGAGTTCGCGTTCAGATCCTTCATCTTCGCCTCGGCGATCTCCTTGACCTGCGCGGCGGTCACCGACCCTGCGGTCGAGCGGCCGGGGGTCTGCGAGCCCGACTTCAGCTTGGCGGCCTTCTTCAGGTAGTAAGACGCGGGCGGCGTCTTGATTTCCATCGTGAAGGACTTGTCCTGGTAGTAGGAAATCACGGTCGGGCACGGCGCGCCGGGCTCCATCTCCTGCGTCTTGGCGTTGAACGCCTTGCAGAATTCCATGATGTTGATGCCGCGCTGACCGAGCGCGGGACCAACGGGCGGGGACGGGTTCGCCTGCCCGGCCTTCACTTGCAGCTTGAGCTGCCCAATCAGTTTCTTGGCCATGTGGCCTCTCCTTTTCCATCTCCGGTCGACGCGTCGTCCGGCGGTGATGTGGCGTGGTCCGGTCCGCGCATCGCGATGCGCTCGCCTCCCACGATGGGAGTCGCCCACGGGGGGCGACAGGCGCGCGGCATATAACCTGCGCCCCGGCTTGGCAAGCCCCCACGCGCCACCCCGCCCGCGCCCGGGCGGCGGACAGGTCACGAGATCGTGTCGCCCCGTCAGCGCAATCCGCCCTGCCCGGCAGCGTTTTTGCGTTAGCCTGTCGGCAACGACCTGTCCGACACGCGGAGCCGTCACCATGCTTACCCCCTTCTACACCCGCCGTTCATTTCTGGTCACTTCGGGCCTTGCCGCCGCCGCACTGGCCCAGGGCGGCCTGGCCGGCGCCGCCCGCGCCGCCACGCTGGCGCCCACGCAATCCATGCGCGGCGGGTCCAACAACTACCGCCCCGGCGCGCCGCTGGTCGACAGGCTCGGCTCGGGCTTCTGGGTCACGGGCACGGTGCGCGACGCCGCCTCCGGCGCCCCGCTGGAGGGCGTGCGGATCCAGATCTGGGCCGCCACCACGCTGGGCGGCGAACGCGAGCCGCGCAATCACGGCAGCGTGCTGACCGCCGCCGACGGGAGCTTCCGGCTGGAGACCGAACAGATCGTGCCGAACTTCGGCCAGCCCCATGCCCATCTGGCCTATGACGACGGCGCCTTTCGCACCGTCTTCCTGCGGCCGGTGATGCCAAGCGCGCGGGATACCTCGGTCAATGCCGATTTCGTGCTCGCCCGGGCCTGACCGACGGCCTTGCCGATGCGGCCCGCGATGATCTGGCTCTGCCTGCTGATCCTTGCGACGGGGCCTGTGGTGCTGGCCGCATCCAGCCCGTTCCTTGCCTACCGCGGGCCGGAATACATCGCCGGGGGCTTTGCCGGGATCATCGCCCTGTCGCTGATGCTGATCCAGCCGCTGCTGGCCGCGGGCGCCCTGCCCGGCCTGTCGCTGGCCCGGGCGCGCCTGTGGCACCGGCGTCTGGGGGGCGCGCTGATCGCCTGCACGGCGGTGCATGTGGGGGGCCTCTACCTCACCAGCCCGCCCGATACGCTGGATGCGCTGCTGCTGGCCGCGCCGACGCCCTTCTCGGTCTACGGCGTCCTGGCGATGTGGGGCATTCTGCTGACCGGGGGGCTTGCCCTGCTGCGCCGGCAGATCGCGCCCCGCATATGGCGGCTGGCGCATAACGCGCTGGCCCTCGTCGTCGTGGCGGCGACGGTGGCGCATGCGGTGCAGATCACGGGGGCGATGGAGCTGCGCTCGAAATGGACCCTGTGCCTCGCCGTGCTCGGCGCGACGGGGATCACCCTGTTTCGACTGCGGGTGCTGACCCCGCTGCGGCGCAGGGGGGCCAGCCGGGGCTGACCGGCGATCAGCCCTGTTTGGAGACCTGGGTGAATTCCAGCTCGACCGGGGTTTCGCGGCCGAAGATCGACACCGTCACCTTCAGGCGCTGGTTGTCCTCGTCCACTTCCTCGACCATGCCGTCGAAATCCTCGAACGGGCCGTCGCTGACCTTGACCCGCTCGCCCACTTCGAAATGGATGAGCGTGCGCGGGGTTTCCTCGCCTTCCTGAACGCGGTTCAGGATCTGGTTCACCTCGGCATCGCGCATCGGCATCGGGCGGCCCTGCGGACCCAGGAACCCGGTGACGCGGTTGATCGAGTTGATCAGGTGATAGCCCTGGTCGGACATCTCCATATGCACCAGCACATAGCCGGGCATGAAGCGCCGTTCGGTCGTGACCTTCTTGCCGCGCCGGATCTCGATCACCTCTTCAGTGGGGACGAGAACCTCGTCGATCTCGTCCTCGAGACCTTTCTCGGCAACCGATGTCCTGATCTGCTCGGCAATCTTCTTCTCGAAGTTCGAGAGGACGCTCACCGAATACCATCGTTTCGCCATGTCGCAGCCGTTCCTTGCCTGGCCGGCCGTGCGGCCGAAAATTCCGTGTAAATCCGGGCAGTTCGCCTGCCCTGCCTGCAACAGCAAACGGCGTGCCGCTCGACTCGCCGCACGCCATCCGGTTGAAGTAGGGCGTCACCTACCGCCAAGTGCCCGGAAATTCAAGCCTGAGCGCGGCAAAAGTGCCGCGCCGCGCCGGATCAGCCGAAGAAGCCCAGCAGGCCCTGCAGACCCGAGCGGATCAGCAGGTCGACCAGCGCAAAGAAAATCGCCGTCAGCGTCGCCATGATGAACACCATGACGGTGGTCAGCAGCACTTCGCGGCGCGAGGGCCAGTGGACCTTGCCGATTTCGGCACGGGTCTGGTTGATGAACTGGATCGGGTTGGCCAAGGGCATCTCCCCCATGTCGGCAAATCTGGTCACGTCTCCGGGGCCGCATGGGACGGCCCGGAACCGGTTCGCGTCGACATACGCGGCTGGCGTGGCGAATTCAAGACCGCGCAATCCGCGCTGACCCGAGCACCGCGCGGCCTTGTGCGCCTGTGGTGTCATCCGGACAGGCAGGCGGACAGGCGGGCGGACAGGCGGGCGGCGGTCCGGCGCGCTGCGCGACCGTGTGGCCGCACCCCCTGCGCCTGCTGCGCCAGGCGCCCCGCCGCCAGCCCCGCCTCTCGGCCCCGCCCGGCCTTGCGCCGAGGCTTGCAAAGACCGCAGCCTGCCCTGACACTCGGGCCGAGGCAGAACCGTTGGACACGCACGGAAGAGGGAGCAGGAGAATGCAGGTTTCACGCAGATGGGTGACGATGACGGGCATGGCGGCGCTGCTGGCCGGTTGCGGCGGCGCACCGGGCGGCGGCGGCGTGGCCTCGGGCGGCCTGCCTGCCGACCTGCGCCCGCAGCGCAACCCGGGATATGACTCCTGGGTGGCCGGGTTCCGCAGCCGGGCCCAGGCCCGCGGCATCGCGCCTGCAACCCTGGCGGCGGCCTTTCGCGACGCGGGCTACCTGCCCGGCGTGGTGGAACGGGACCGCAACCAGACCGAAACCAGCCGCACGCTTGAGGATTACCTCGCCATTGTCGCCAACGAGGGCAAGGTGGCCGATGGCCGTGCCGCCCTGCGCCAGCGCGGCGCCCTGCTGTCCGAGATCGAAGGCCGTTACGGCGTGCCCGCCGAGGTGGTCGCCGCCGTCTGGGGGATGGAAAGCAATTACGGCACGCGGCGGGGCGAGATCCCGGTGATCTCGGCCACCTCCACGCTCGCCTATGACGGACGGCGCGGCGAATTCTTCGAAAGGCAGCTGATGGCGGCCCTGCGGATCCTGCAGCGCGGCGACATCGGCCCTTCGGCGATGACCGGCAGTTGGGCCGGGGCCATGGGGCACACCCAGTTCATCCCCACCACCTTCGAGGCCTATGGTGTGGATTTCCGCGGCGACGGGCGGCGCGACATCTGGTCGGACGATCCCACCGACGGGCTGGCCTCGGCCGCGGCCTATCTGGCGAAATCGGGCTGGCAGCGCGGCGTGCCCTGGGGGCTGGAGGTCACCGCCCCGTCCGGCACGCCCGGCGGCACCCGCAGCAGCGGCGACTGGGCCGCGCTTGGCGTGCGGGCGGCGCATGGCGGCGCCCTGCCCGGCGGCACCGCGACCCTGCTGCGGCCCGGCGGCCCGGCCTTCCTGGCCTATCCGAACTTCCGCGTGATCCTGCGCTACAACAATGCCGAGAAATACGCGATCGGGGTCGGGCATCTGTCGGACCGCATCGCGGGCGGCGGCCCGATTCGGGCTGCCTTCGGGCCGGATCGCTATGGCCTGACCATCGACGACCGCAAGCGCCTGCAGGCCGGGCTGAACCGCGCCGGCTTTGACGCCGGGACGCCCGACGGCGTGCTGGGCAAGAAGACCGAGGCGGCGATCAGCGCCTATCAGCAGCGCAACGGCATGGCCGTGACCGGAGAGCCCTCACGCGAATTGCTGGCACGGCTGGGCTGAGACGGGGCGCGGGGCGCTGCCGCGTCCTGCCGCCCCGATGTCCCCTGAGGTGGTCCGGCGACACGACGCGCGGGATCAACCTGTCGACGCGGGCGCTTGGAACGGCCGGTCCGGGCTGGCAGAAATGTCGGGAGGGCGGCTGGCAGGGGCAGCAGGACTCGAACCCGCGACCCTCGGTTTTGGAGACCGATGCTCTACCAACTGAGCTATACCCCTAGGCCGTGCCGTGGGATAGGGCAGCACAGGGCCAAGATCAAGCGGGATCTCGCACCTTTGCCCCGGAATTGCGCGGCGCCGTCGCGCCACCCCGGGGATCGCGGCGCCAGAGGCTCCGGCCCGGACCGCTCCGCGCGGCCCTCCCCCGCCGAACCGCTAGGGGCCAGGCCGGATCCGGCACCCCGGCGCGCTGCGAAACCGGGTCCCGGCCCAGCGGACGGGACCACACGAGGGACAGCCCCCCGGCGGCAGCACCGGACCGGACGGACAGGCCCCGCCGCTACAGCCAGCGGGCGCGGCGCAGGAACAGGACCTGAAGAAGACCAACCGCCAGCAGGCCGCCGCTGACATACCAGAAGGCATCGGGATCCTGCGCCCCGGGCATCCCGCCGACATTGATCCCCAGCAGCCCGGTCAGAAAGCCGAGCGGCAGGAAGATCGCCGACAGGATCGACAGGATGTACATGTTGCGGTTCAGCCGGTCCGAAAGCTGGCTCGACAGTTCCTCGCGCAGGACGGCCAGGCTGTCGCGCATCTCGTCGAGGTTTTCCACCTGCCGCGTCAGCCGGTCCCGCGTCTCCTGGATGTGGCGCAGGTCGTCGCCGTCCAGCAGCGGGCTGCCGGTGTCTTCCAGCGCGGCCAGCGCCAGGCGCTGCGGCGAGGCATGGCGGCGCAGCTCGATCACCTGCAGGCGCATCTCCACGATGCGCTTGCGCAGCGTCTGACCGGGAGAGCCGATCACGTCCTCCTCCAGCGCGTCGGTCTCCTGGTCGAGGTCATGCACCAGCGGCTCCAGCCGGGCGTTCAGCCGCTGCGCCAGCATGGCAAGGAACTCTCCGGCCGTCTCGGGGCCGTGCCCGGCCTCGATGGCCTGCGAGATATCCTCCAGCGCGCGCACCCGCTGACGTGTCAGGGTGACGATCCGTTCGGCATCCGCCCAGACCCGGATCGAGACCATGTCCTCGGGGTCGCGCCCCTCGTTCATGTTCACGCCGCGCAGGATCACCAGCAGCCCGTCCTCGATCGGGATGGCGCGCGGACGGGTGGCCGGGGCCAGCAGCGCCTCGATGATGGTTTCGTGCAGGTAGTCGAGGTTGCCCGCGACCCAGGCCTGCGTGTCGGGATGATCGGCCGCGAGGTGCACCCAGCCCAGGTTCTGTTCGCGCAGCACCTCGACCGCCGTCGCGGGGTCGAGCCGTTGGCCCTCCATCGGTCCGTTCAGCGCATAGGCGAAGTTCACACAGTGGTTCATGACCCCTTTTTGCCAACTCGCCCGCAAGCATGCCAGCAGAAACAGGCCCGGCCTAGACGGCCCCGGTGGCGACCAGATGGGCAGCCGTGTTCAGCAGTGCCCGCTCAGGCGGGACAAAGCGGAAATCGAGCAGGCGCCGGGCATGGCCCGCGTCCGAGACCATGTGTTGGCCGCAAATCGGCAGCACCGAGCGCAGGGCCGGATCGAACCGCGCGATCAGCCAGAGCAGCCAGTAAGGCGCCACCCGGGTCGGGATGCGCCGGTCGGGATAGGCCTTTTTCAGCGCCGCGCCCATCTCGGGCATCCACATCGGACCGGCGGAACAGATCAGCCGTTCGCCGATGGTCGCGGGGGTTTCCAGCGCCGCGACATGCATCCGGGCCACATCCGTCACGTCGACCACGTCGAAGACCATGCGCGGCAGGGCCGGATCGCCGCCCCGCATCATCCGCCTGACCAGGCCGACCGACGATCCGAATTCCGTGCCCAGGGGCGCGCCCATCACCATGCCGGGGTTGACGGTCGTGAGCTTGAGCGCGGGATGGGCCGCCGCAATCGCCCAGGCCGCCCGTTCGGCCAGGGTCTTTGAGGCGCCGTAGGGTGTCGTGGCGGGGTGATCCGGGTCGGTCCAGTCGGCCTCTGTCCGGGGGGCGGCGCGATCCAGCGGGGCCGAGGTCAGCACCGCGGCAACCGAGGAGGTCAGGACCACCCGGTCGACCCCGGCGGCGAGGGCCGCCTCCAGCGCGCGGCGCGTGCCCTCCACCGCAGGGCGGATCAGCACCTGCGGATCGCGCGGCTGGCTCAACGGAAAGGGCGAGGCGGTGTGGATCAGCGCGTCCATGCCGGCAAGCGCCTCGGGCCATCCGGCATCGGCGGTCAGGTCGAGGGTGACAAAGTCCAGCGCCGTGTCGGCCAGCGCGGGATCGCCCAGATGCGCGCGCAGGTCCTTGCGGATCGCCTCGGCCTTGGCCGGGGTGCGCAGTGAGCCGCGCACGCGGTAGCCCCGTTCCAGCAGCTGCAGCAGGACATGGCGGGCGATGAAGCCCGAGGCCCCGGTGACGAGGACGGACTGGGTGGTGG
The DNA here is from genome assembly GCF_009789075.1 of Pseudooceanicola pacificus. Lineage (GTDB taxonomy): Bacteria > Pseudomonadota > Alphaproteobacteria > Rhodobacterales > Rhodobacteraceae > Pseudooceanicola > Pseudooceanicola pacificus. Next base: position 548 of record NZ_WNXQ01000017.1, on the reverse strand, counting down.
CGGTCATGGCTCTGTCTCCCCGGTTGGGGGGAGAGATGGGGCAGGCCCGCGGCGGATGCAAGCGCGGCGGGGAGAGGGAGACCGGGCGGGACAGGGGAAAGGGCCCCCGGCGGGGTCCCTTCGGGGCGGGCGCGCGGGGGGCCAGTTCTGCGCGGTGTGCGCTTTCGGCGATCCGGGGCTGGCAATGCGCCTGCCGCTCAAAGCCCGGGGATCACACCAGAGTCTAGGCGACCACGCCCGGGCCAAAGGGTCTTGACGACCACGCCCGGGCCAGGGTGTCCGGCCGCCTGCGCGGACAAAAAAGGGCCCCTCGGCGGGGGCCCTTCGGGATGGGCGCGCGGGGCGCCCTGTTCTGTGCGGTGTGCGCTGTCGGCGATCCGGCCATGCCAGTTCGCCAGTCGCCCGCCTGACGGGTTCGCCGTGCGAACCGCGTCTTACTTCAGGATCTTGGAGACCACGCCCGAGCCGACGGTCCGGCCGCCTTCACGGATGGCGAAGCGCAGCTTCTCTTCCATCGCGATCGGGGCGATCAGCTCGACTTCGAACTT
>NZ_WNXQ01000016.1 GCF_009789075.1 Pseudooceanicola pacificus | reverse complement strand
GCCTTGAACTCAGGCGCATGCTGCTTCCGTTTCGACATCTCTGATCTCCTTCTCGTCGAAGATCAGCAGACTGCAAATCATAGCTTATGTCAGTGTCCGAATTTCGGGGGGTAGCTCAGTTTGAAGATCGGACTGCCTGGCCTCAGGAACCGCAACAGTTTCCGCGTGTCTCAATATCTTTTTCCGGAACTCACGGATCGCCAGGACTGAGTAGCGTGGCTTTGCCTTCGCAGTCTGGCTGACAGGCGCGACAAATCCCCATTTGCGCATGACGTCGAACTGGCTTCTGGAAATTCCAAGTTCCCGCTGAGCTCTTCCCTGACAAACCGACATTGATGTGTTTATCAGGAGCGGCCTAACCAGCTCGGCGTCGAACAGATACTCACCGTCGTTTCGGCTTGCTCCGGACGGACTCTGCAAATAGCCTTCTGCTTCAAGGATACTGCGCAGTCTCTTGGGATGAAGACCGGCTTCTTTCGCGGCGGATGCCACTGAATGCACACGGCGTCGAACACAAGGTTTGCCAAGCACCACAGTGCCGGTAGCAATCGGATATGAAGAGGTGATGTGGTCGTGCACGATGTCCCTAACACGATCATATTGCTTCGCCTTCGCACCTGAATAGAGCCACTGGTAGAACCGCCCGAAATGCGCCTGGGGACCGCCTGTCGACCCACCATGTCTACGCTGGAGATCGCGAAGGCTTTCACGAAAAGCCGCATCACCCGCTGAGAGGACCGAGAATCCCGCTACTCCCGAGGCCGCCCATTCTCGTTCATCCAAGGCTAGTAAATCGACATTCGCACCACTGCGCAGGACTGCTCCCAACATCTCACTCGTCTTGATGACGACCTGCAGTCCAAACTTGTTGAGCCAAGTGTGGGTAGCGCCGCCATGGATCCGGGCCACAATGTAGTGCTCTAGACCTGTCGGCTCGGCCGCGGTGGAGCTACCCCCCGCCAGCCTATCCCGTGGTGCCACCTCCATCAGTCGACCGAAGAAGTCATGTGGGCTCCGATCTTTGGCTAACTCACTGGTGCTGAGCAGCGTGCAATGGTGCCTCGTACAAGTGCGAAGGCCGCCGACGTGCCAATAGCTACGATCGAAGGGGGCGAATTCGCCTCCTGAATCATAATCTGCCAAGATGCACGCCGGGCAGACACGGAGGTTCGAGCGTAGCAGTGTTTTCTTTTCGAAGGCCTGATCCGCGAGGACATGACCACCGCCTTCGACTGACCGGATCGCATGTCGCAACAATGCTTCACAGTCCACTTCTCCCAGTTCTGCAAGGCGTGATAGATCGCGTGGTTTTCCCCGCACCAGGTCCAAGAATGACAGCGACATGTCCGTACTGAAGCGCGTTGCGGACTTGCTCATGTTCGCCGCAGCCAGGCGCGACAGGAATGACGTCTGCGTCTCGCACGCCTGCAGATCAACCAAGACGGGGAGCGTCATTCTGTTTCATCCGTTTCGGCACTCTCTCCCAGCTTCCGAATTTGTCGGAAGTCTTCTGCAAGATAGGGGTTCGCGGCATCCACGCGATCGTATTTGTTACGGAACGCGGCAGCGAAATGCTCGATCTTCACCTCGTCGACACCCCGCTGCAGGGCTTCTGATTGAGCTCCGCTGATTTCTTGCACGGTCTTCCCAAAGTGTCCGGCAGACGCATGAAGTAGCCGCCGGATGAACGAAATTTTTCGAAGGTCAGGATGAACCTCGAGCCCCACCTCCTCAGCGTATCTAGACACGATGGCCACTACAGTTCCTTTGTCGACCTCCGTCGTAAGCGGCCTGCAAGAGAGCGTCGTCACCCGGTTCTTCAACTGCAAATCCTGATCCACGAGATGTCTCAGTTCAGGAGTGCCAGCGAGAACAACACACACTGGCCAATCAGGGTCTTGAAGCAACGATTTTAGCGTGTTGATGACCTCTTGGGTCGCACCACGTGCCCCGGTGCTGGCAAGGTCCTGCATCTCGTCGATGAACAAAACCTTCACCCTGCATTTCTGAAGGAGGTTTCGAACCTGATGCCAAATTTCATGGGCAGGCTTTCCCCTCAGGCTCAGCGCGTCACTCTTGTCGACGTACCCCAGCTTGACGAGGATTTCGTGCCCAAGCGACTTTAGCGTAGCTGGAGATGGCGTCTTCAGTGCGCAAACGTCCACCTGCCGTATACGCTCGACCCCTCGTCGTTGCGTGCTCGGTGGTCGCAGCATAGGGTGAGAAAAGATGCAGCGCTCTACTGCCGTGGTCTTCCCGGATCCAGACGGGCCCAGAACGACCAAGCCAGAAGCCTTGCCCCGCCGGGGCCTTCCCTCTTCTATATCGAGTAGCAAGGTTGCGAGCTTCAAGCCAAACTCCTGGGAAACCCTGTGAAAAATATCATTCTCCACGAAAATGTCGTCGAGCTCCCGCAAAGCTTTCGCGACCCTCATCTGCGCTTCATAATCAACCATCGCCGCGCCCCCGAAACACCAGGTCATTTTCAGGAATGATCTCATCGTCACAGACCGTCACAGCTGTCAGGCCGACAGTTGCGTCCGTTCCGTTTTCCAATTCCCCAGATTCAGAGCGACCAGTGACCTGAAAGGTGGTTGCAGTCAGCTCGCTTCGCGCCGGATCGTCCGCCAGCGGTTCAAGTTCCAGGCCCATGAAGACTGATCGCTCGACCTGATTTATCTGCTTAGCGCTGAGCGCAAAGGGAGTAACGCTTAACAGACGCCATGGCTCTTCGTTCATCGCCCGGATGTCTTCGAGAGCTGCGCGAACAATGTGCCGCTTCATCTGTGCGAGGTCGTGGTTGCGTTGGCGGATTTCACGTACTTTGTTGATCCAAAGCTCCAAGCGAATTCCCTCGAATCCACCCCCATTTGGCAAACATCGAACCCACTCCTGCCCCAAAAGGACGTCGATGGCCCCCATGTCCTCTGGATTCACACGGACTTGCACATGCTGCTCGTTGTCAGGGCCATGGATGAAGTGGTTCTGCAGTTGTGGGCTGTTGTAACTGACGCCGCAGACCACCACGCCGTTTCCGCGCACGTTCCGCCTCGTTCGCAAACCGAAGATTGCCCGCCGCTCGGCGGGCAATGGAGGAGGGACGATCGGATATTTAGTCCCTAGGCGCTCCCACGCGTCAGAAGGTGCTTCCCCCTGCAACCCTTCATGAGGACGGTTATGGTATACATCGACCACGTAGCGGATGAGCATTTTTGCCAACTGATCATCCGTCAGTGTGGCGCTGCCTTTCGAGTCAAAGTCCCCTCGTTCAAACGGATTCGAAAAAGTGCGTCCATTGGCCTCCTGAAACAGGTCAGTATTAAAGGTACCAAAAACCCGTTCGATAAAGGCTCGCAACCAAGGTGTCGCAGCAGCGGGGGCGTCGTGATCGCCTCCAAGAGCGGCCACAGTTTGGGCGAAAATGAAGGCAATGAACGCGCTTCCCTGGTCGGTCACAACTGCCGAGAGTCCGGCGTGTTGGTGCCAGCTGCACTGCGCCCCTGCCGCTCGAGCCAAATCACTTTTGTCACGTGTCACCAATGCCAAACACTTAACCGCTTCGGCGGCTGACGTAGCCTTGCAGATATGGAGCGCCAAGATACAGCGAGTAGTGGCGCATATAGCGACGTACATCCAACGCCGTCCCCGCGGCACCCGCTTTCGTTCCTCCTCTGAAAGCAGATGCCAAATAAAGGAATTGGTCGCGAGGGTCATAACATCGATTTCGCATTCGTCGATCTCGATCCTCTCGGCTGGATACAGAGATGACACCCCATTCTCGAAGACAGCGAACTTCTTGCGTGTGGCGTCGAGACCATACCGCTGGCAGGCTACGTAAAACTTGTCGAGCTTGCCTATGGCTCGCCGCACTGTGCTTGCGCCCGGAACTGGCCACGGCCTCATCCCCTCGGCGAGGCGGCGAGAATTCATTTCTTCAAAGGCGGCTTGGGTATCCTCGATAATTCTCTTTTTCGTCTTCCGGCGACGCGTTGCGTAGCCTTGGACGCAACGCGTGAGCAGCGCCATCGCCTCCGGTGGGAACCTGGGAGTCCGATTTCCAGAATTTGAATAATTTTCTTGCAATCCGATCGCGCGATATCCGCTGCGCTCGTAACTCCAGAACCAGCGCAATAGCGTTCGAGGGGACGGCTCCTCTTTGAAATTCAGATCAGTCCCAGCACGCTTTTTCTTGCCCTCCTTCTGCATCGCACCCATTTTCGTGAAACGTCAATTGACACTTCCGTGAGGACGGCTGCAATCGAACGATCAGTCCGAAGAGCATGACCGCCAACCAGCAGTCTGTTCAGCTCGTCGCAGTAAAGCTTCTTCCAAAGAACCTTTTGCTGCACGGGGTCATCCGGAACCTCTACCTCTAGCCTGTTGCGTATTGCGGGATTCGTTTTCAGCGCCGCGCCGTCACGGACGTACTTCAATCTCTCTAACCTGCCCAACTCATCCAGCTGGTCATGTGAAAAATACTCTGTGACGCGCGGCTCACACACGGTCTCGAGGCTAATACCGTTCCGATCCTGATCCACGAAAATATACTCCGTCTGATCTATCGTGAACAAATCACCGCCGCAGTATTGCCAGAGGTTTGGGCGCACCATGTTCATGCCAGTCTCCCCGCGCGAACCACAGTAGAGTAGTCGATCACGCCGCTACTGACTTGCACCAACAGGCCCGAAAAGACCGCAACGAACGCAGCACGGAAGGCGCGGCCTCCTAGCCCAACAACCTCAACCAGCCGCCCCAAGGTGATCTGTCCAGTCAGTGTGCCGATGAACCGACGAACTGCAGCGTCAGCTTCGGTGTCCTCAACCTTGCGGAGTGCGTGAAAGCGCGCATTATTCGCCTCCGTCGCACGCGAAATCGTGCGGTCGGTGAAGAGCGTTACCTCATCTGCAAATTTGGGCGAGATCGACTGAGCGATGCACCCGAGCTTGAGGTCCAGGCGCTCTTTCACCGCAAGCGCGTATGGCTTTACTGCAACGGCAATACGGCGCCCATCGCCACGCTCGACCAGCAAGTCGAATACATGGGTATGCTGGGCGTTATCCAGCCCGCGATAAGGAACCGGACCGACTTGAGCGCGAACCGAAACGACATCGGGTTGCGCTAAGTAATGTTGGGCCGCTTTCCGCTCCAGGATCGCTTCCGTGATGATCGCCGTGTTCGGTGCGCCATGTCGCCCTGGCAAGGTGATAAGGCTGGTTCCGTGCCCACGGGCGCGGCGGTTGATCTTACGTGCACCTTGCAAGATCACCGGCTGCAGAACAGGGCGTTCTGAATGTATCGAAGACATTTTGCCTCCCCTAGAGTGTCAGAGAAAAGGCCAAGGGAGGCCGTTCGCGCTCCAGCAAGGGCACGTCAGGCTTGACTCTCGGCACGACAGAGGGGATCAAAGACGCAGTGAAGCTTCCAATTTCACGACATCTTTCAAAGGTCAGGACGTTCCAGCGTTCTGGCCTTTGCCGTTTCCGGGAACCCGATCAGGTTTCTGGCTCGGTTCCCTCCTTCTTTGATTTCGTAGAATTCTTATCGTCGGGCCGACGGTATCTGTCAGGCCAGATTTCTGCAGGGTCCTTGCCAAGCTTCCGAGCGACAGCTGCCTGAATTTTCTGACTTTTCATGGCTCCAGAAACGCAACTGGAAATGGCGCCAAACGAAACGCCGAGTTCCACAGCAATGCTGCTGAAGTTGTGCCCGCGAAGGCGAAGCTCGTATTTGAGACGCTCTCGGAGAGCAGTGTCGATCTTGTCGCTCAAAGCCAAGTCCAGACGCATAGGTTGAATATTTAACCTAGCGATACGAATCAGGAGATTTATCAGCAAGCTATTTCATGCGACTTAGCTGCGCCGCCTAACTACACCAGCTCGAAGGCCTAACCTATTGCAATGTAAATAATTAATTCAAATTCTTACATAAAAGAAGTGCTCGTCCCAAGTGAAACAACAACTTGGCGAAGAACGTCAGTCTCCCGCCAACGCACAGCCAATCTAAGCCCCGTCAGTAAGTCGACAACTGTGTGACACTTTGTCGCATGATATTTGGAGAAAAGAGGTCGGGGTTCTTAAGCACACCAAATCAGGTTGCTCTCTGAGATGCCGCCATAAATTGTGTGAGCTCAAAATTGTGCGCCTCTTGTGGGCTGCGCACGCTTTTGCCGTCCGATAAGTGCCGGGTCGGATGCCGTGCGGCGTACCACGTTCTCCAGCATTGCCTTGCCGTCACTCGGCCAATCCCGCCGTTCGCAAGGGCCACCACTGCAGCAGTCCGACTTCCCACACCGGACATTTATGACACCGCGCGGCATCGCCCAAGTGACCGAGGACCGCAGTGCGGAACTCTTCCAGCCGTTCGCCGCGAGTGCTTGATTTACACTGCGGCTGCTACGACCCTCAGGAAAGAGCGGCCCAGAGCCGACCTTGGCCAGGATCACCGTTGCCGCAGCGCCGCTTCCCCATGCCGGACCTTCATGGCACCGCGCAGCATCGTCCAGGGCACCGAGGTCCGCAGTGCGGACTTTTCTGCCGTTGACATCGCTTGCGCCAACGACCGCTTTGCGTTGAGCGTGGTGAGTCCTACCGCCCCACCAATATTGCGCAAACTTTGAAAAACACTGCCACTGTTGGGTAAGTCAGAAGTGTCACACCGGCAGCGAACAAAACAAAACACGTCCACCGTGCGGCCTCAAAACGAGTGTTTTGAAAAGAGAACCACAATGCAAGAATGTCTCTGTCATACATCTCGCTGGCTTTGGGCCGGTCGTGTTCTTTGTAGTGATTGAAGGTATCTTGGATACGCGAGGTATCCTTGGGCAATTTCTTGTCCAGAACAGTACGAATTCGACGGTTGAACTCGTGGTGAAACACCTTGGTGTTCTCAGAAACGTAGTCCTCAACGTGCCAAAATTTCTTTATTTCATGGGGGCATAGGCCTTGGAATATTACAGTAGATAGACCGAGCGCGGAAAGAGCTATGTAGATATTCACCACCTTGCGAAGCATGAAGTCATCGTCGAGCCTAGCGAAACCGCCATCACCACAAGCCGCACTTTCAAATGCAACACACGCCCATTCCATAGACGAGCCGACCAGCGCAACAAACGCGTCGTTGAAAATAATAAAGTACCCAAAGACTGGAACAAAGACGCTCAGTTTCGCAAATTTTGAGCTGCCAAATGATCGCAGCAGCTCCCACGTTGGAGTGAAAAACATTTAGGGTTCCCTGCTTTTTATGGTCGCTCACATATTCAGTTTATCGTCAGGATTGTCCATCATGTTGGTCCTGAGTGGTAAGGTGCGGACATCGGCGCGACTCGCAGCATTCGGCACTTAGGGCTCGAAGCCGACATGCGGCGGTGCGGCAAGGGCCAGCCGCTGGTCGCGCCACGCGCGACGTCACTCACGGCCCAAAGTTGTCGTTTGCTGATGGTCTTCATCGTTGCGAAGCGGCCCTTCAAAGCCGCCGTTCGCTGAATGAGCCAAATCTGGACGAGTTTGAATTGAGAATTCGCAGACGGAGTACCAATCTGAAGCGGGCATTTACAGGGCAGCTGCCGACGCATCGCAACGATGGCTCTACCCGAGCGGGCTTTCCTCAGCTACTATCTCATGTCCCCGCATCGCGGCGAAGCGTTCCATGTGGGTAGAATGCCGCCGCGCCGCGAAGTGCTTCTGGACGAAGGACTTCATATTGTGATCCACCCCAAAGACGAATTTAACCGCGTGTTGGACAGTGGTTTTGTTCACGCTCTTCGCCTGTTGGCGTCGGTTCTGTGCCGCGATTCGTAACATGGTTTCGGTTTCGCGAGACGCGACGAAGAGACGGGTCGGGCCGATGGGCATCAAGATGAACGCATTAGGTTCCGAGAGTGTCATTGTCATCCACACGGGTCGATCCGAAGTCAGCAATGGTATGCCACAGCCCTCGAAGTCGAGCACCATCCAGCGCATGTTGTTAATAATCTGGCCTATGCCCGAATGATCCATGGATCGTCGGGCGATCGTCAGCGCAAAGCGGTCTTCGGTGTGTGGATCAAGCGTGGCAAGCCAGTCGTCAACGCTTTCGGGCGCACCTTCCGGGCGTTCCGCCTCGTATGCCGCTTGCAAGCCGGGAGTCGCTTCGCTCCACGCCTCTTTGACCGATGACTTGAGTTGTGCGATTTCAGACGGTGTCCTGATCGACTGCGCCCATACGAAACGCGACCAAGCACTTCTTAACCGTTGCTCCCATTTGGATTCCGGCAGACCTTGCTCAAGCAGGCCCAGCGCCTCGGCGGCTTCCGAATCCAATCGGGACATGAAATCTCGTTCCATATCGGCAATAGGCGGGCCATCGGGCGTCCGCATCGAATACAGATGCTCTTCATATGCGGTCCCTTTAGGCGAAACGCGCTTTGAAACCACCCTGTCACCATGGGGGCGGTTAAACCGGCACACTTTATCATCCCCGCCCGCCCAGCGGTTGAGGTAGAAGACTGCCAAATAGTGATGATCGACCGGGTCGCTCATGGTGGTTCGCCTTGCAGGGATGCCAAGATACAGGGGTCACAGTCATACCGCAACACTGGCCAGAAATTGCTCTCCTACAGTAGCAGCAATAACGTCTCATCGAAGTTTTCGGTGGTCTGAAACTGCCCTAAAAAAGCAAAAGAACCGTAGTATCAAACGCTTTCAGTGAGGGTTGATCTTTGAGCCTTCTTGCCACCGTTAATAACCTTGGGTGACATCGGTAGTCTACTTGGCGAAGCGCTCTGCGATCTCAGCGAACGTAACCAAAGCAACACTGTGCATGTCCGTGATCTCCGAATACTGCAAAGGCGTCGGTTCGCTGAATAGCAGAACGCGCTCAATCTGGCTGATCTTCAATTTGACGAATGCTCCCACCAAATCCATTTCAGTTTCAATTGCTTCGCATCGGTCAAGGTGCTTCTTTAGATCATCCTTTTTGCCTTTTTCATTTGTCGTGCCTTGATACTTCTCCAGTCGTTTTGCAATCTCGCCTATGGTCTTATCCATTGACAAATCCTTGCACTCAATAACAAGGACACGCCCCTCAGCTTCATTCCACGCCAAGACATCTACATCGCCAAAGTCCTGGGTTTTCTTGCGATTGAACAACTGCCCATCGGAGAGGTTGGCTTGAGCTTGCCACCCTATCTCTCGGAAGCACGCGGCCACCTTTTCGTTGAAAGCCTCGCCCGTTTCGGCATTTATCCGGTCAATCCACTTGAACATCGGACCATTCTCTCGGAACAACCGCCGCTCCAAATCACCTGTTCGCGCCCCGATTATGAATTTGTCTAAATGGGTTGCGATCATAGCCGGTGCAACAAAGAGCATCGGATCATCGCCATTATCAAACTGGATGATCGGACGCGTTACGATGGACAGCGGCCTCTGAAAACGCCAAGGCGCCCAGGCCCAATCCCCCATGCCTTTGGGTGAACTGCTCCATGTGTCGCGTAGGGTGTAGGTGAACGGCACAAGGCAAGAAAGGACAACATCTGGTGGCAGTTCCGTTTCTTTGACCAATCGGGAAATCAGCTCAGAGCGCAACCATTTGGCAACAGCCTCTCTGTTGGCTTCCAAAATATTGTAGAAACCATTCCATACTGCCTGCATGATTTCGAAAGGAAAACCATACTCCTGCTGCCAAACCTTCGCGAACTCTTCGTTGCGTCTTGCTTGTTTTGCTGCTTCCTCACGTCCACTTTCTTCGGGGTCAGAAGCCTCTTCGTCTTTCGTCCGTGTCTCCCCGTAGTGCCTGCCGTAATTAGCACTTGCATTAGCCAATCCCCGACCTTGATACATTTCGCCGAAAGGATTGACGATCTTGTCAGAGAAGCCATGATCCATCATGACTTCCCCGGCGGCTGAAATCTCTATCTTGGCAGGCATCGCGCGTGACTTGATTGCGTCAGAATAACCACCGAGGTGATGCATTTGTGAGGCCATCGCCATCAATGGCCCGACATCATGTATGCCAGGGACAATACCTTCGCCGATTGGGCATTCACACAATGCGGCCTCAATGATTATTCTGGACGTTAAACAGGTTGCGTTGAGTTGCCCCAACTCCTCAATGGCCTTCTTCGAAGCCAGGGCCGCCTCGTCACTGAGTGCTTCGACCGCGCCGAAGGTCCGTTTCCACGTATCTATTTCTGTTGAAGCTCGTTCATGGTTGCGCAGACAGAGTTCAACCAACGCGCCTCTTTCGTAGAGCGCAAGATCAGACTTGAATTTGGCAATCAGCGCCCGCACCAACTTCCGCAAGTAAGCCGTACAGGATTCCACACCTTCAATTTTGTAGGGGGCAGAGCGGTCTTGTGCCATCCACCCTAGACCTAGGCGCATAGTTGCATCATCGAACCGCGAAATAACAAATGCATCTTCTGTAAGGTCTTCGCGTATGAAGTCGCGGGTTTCTGGGATCGCGAAGGCATGGAAGTGGCGCGCCCTATCTGATTTCACAACGGCTTGAGTCATCTCCACGAGGAGCTGATCGTCTGCTTCTACTTGTAACAGCTCGATAGATGCCTTGAGCAAAGCGCGCGCAAGCCCGCGCTCTGCAATATTGTCGACGCGCCTTTCCGCAGACAAAAAGCCTTCATTGACGGTGATAACGCATTCTCGGTGACTCGAACCGTCAGTGGCGCCGCTCTGCACGAAAAGTGCCTTGATTTCTTCGTTTGTCAGCACGTCGTCTTGCCCGTCAGGCATCGTCGTGTCGGCAAAATGGAGCTTGCAAAGAATGGTATTTCCCAGTGGCGTATCAGCACGTTCGTCCAGGTGCTTGAACACGAACTCTGCCCAATGGGTTGCCATGTTAAGAATTTGGTATTGAATTTTAGGGTCGAGGGTTCTTTCGACTGTCGCTTCGATCCAGTAGACATTGCGTTGCCCGGTATAAACCGACCGGAATTTGTGAGTCTTGAAAGCGTCAATATCGGCGTAAAACGGCGAAAGGGTTTCCGAACCGTAGCGCGGTGAACCATGCACTCTGCGCAAGTTGGCGATATCCCCTTCCGGCCTTCGGATCGCTTTAATATCTGCCCCCATATAGGCCTTAATGCGAGGTCCGAGTACGCACGTCAGGGGGATAGTTATCCCGCCAAAGGGTTTTCCGCCTTCTTCGTTCCGGATCTTGTGATGTTCGATGATGTGGCCATCGTTGCCCACCATCCAGCCATAGAGATTCAACAGCCCATTGTTATTGAAGAAACCGAAACCAAGCGCCTCGAACCGATCTCGCGCATCCAGAATCTTGAGGAGATCAAGCACGCCGAACGTCGGAGTATGGTGCAGGGTCAACAAATCAGGCGGCGGCAACATTTCAGAGCGCCAATGTTCTGGGTTTTCTTGAAGGCCTGCACCGAAGAACCGGCCCCAGCCGCATGGCACGATTATGGTCAGGCCCTCACGGAATCCGTCCTTAATCGAACATCCTTGATAAGCATGATTGATGCATTTCCCGATAAGCTCAGAGTCAGCGTCAGCATCATTCGATGTCATGAAGGTGCCATCTTCGAAATGATCAAAGTTGTCGAAGATGAAGAGAAGATGAAGATAGCGGCCTGCATCAATTTCCTTCACAAGCTGCGCAATGGTCTGGTTTCCGATCCGCTGCGTCTGCAAAAGCGGCGGGGAAGTCTTGAGAATTCCTTCATTCTCAAAGTGAGCGATGTACGCACGGATCAGCGCTTCCTCGATCTCCTTCTTCATGCCTGTCCGCAGGCAATAGGAAATTGTAAAATGTCGAACTGCAAGCCCGATACACGCAGGCAAGAAAACGATGACACCGTCCTTGCTTGGTGTGATCGGCATGGCTTCTAACGGCGTGTGTCCCATCGAGAAGTCGGCAAGATTTGGGATGGAGTCTTGCTGAATAATAAAGGGCGCAAGATCGTCAATGGAAATGCCCAAGGAAGCTAGGTCGTCGTGAGAGTAGGCCGCTCTTCGGCGCATCTCCGGCAGAAAATTTTGATCAGGTTTTCCGATATGGGCACGCGGGACAGTCTCTCCAACGCAATAAGCTGGAAGACCTGAGCGCTCGGCAATCACTTCGGACAGGCGCAAGACAGCGCGGATGGCGTTTTTTAAAAACAGGTATTGCCCACTGGAAGGCATATGCTCAACAATCGACAAGAAGAGTTGTGTGTAGAAGCGGTTGCCTTCACCCGTTCCTTCAAACACTCGATAAGTAACGCCTTCAAAGGTGACATTTGCCACGAAGACATCTTCCGCCGCATCTTCCTGCCGCCCGCAGGTTCCTTTATCCAATTGATTGAACCATGCAACAAATTGTGCAGGTTGGGGCCTGTTCTTACCCTTGGCGTAGATAAAGGCCAGATGGATCAATACATCCAAGCGATAGGCATTGGATTGCAATTCAGGTAGAGTTGACATCCCTCCTAGTATCGCGAGGCAATCGTGAAAACGGCTTTTTCTCAATGCATTGCGTACGACAGAGTATTCTGTTCCAAATTCTTTGAAGCTATGGCTAGGCTCCGGCGGAGAAAAGGCCTCAGGATCAAAGTCTTCGCCCAATGAGACAATTGCGGAATCGGCATCAGGTGGACCACCTTTTCCCTTGATGAAGTCTGAAATCGCTTGAAAGAGTTCCTCTTCGTCTGACAACTGCGCCTCACTCACAATTTGCGAAAACCATGCCGCAACCCTAACGATACTCGACACATATTGAACGAGCCAGACCTTATACAAGAGGTTCCTCTTTCGGCGCGTTCAGAGGGCTGGTTTCTGTCCGTTGACGTCATAAAAATTCTCGTTTGCCTACAGCAGCGGCCCAACCGGTAATATGGGCCGTGAATGGCTGCTTTTCGTATTCCGAACCAAGGGTTGCACATCCGCAGAGAACGGCAGCTCTCCGCCCCCAGTGTCGATCGAGGGGGCTTCGACCTTGGTCCTCGCCTGAATGTCCGCTTCGGCGGTGCGGCAGGGGTGGCTTCGCGACCGCGGCGAATGACCCGCCCATTGAGCCGCCACCCACAGGCGAATGCATCTGCATGGAGCCAATGTCTCGTCTTTATAACGTCAGCATAAAGCGTACTGCGAGGGCTTCTTGTGAACGTGAACTTACGAGACGATTAGCCCTCCGGTTCCGACCCATGTTCCACATCACCCCAATGTTTGTTAGGCGCAAGTTTTCGGGCTCGGCGTTCGATTTCGGTTATTCGAACGGGGCAGAAATTCCACTGATCCACGCCAACGTTCACGGCGTTGCGCGAACCCTGCCATTGATTATGGACGTGGCCGAAGAGCTGAAGCGCCCCGCGGCGGGCATGGTTCCATGTGATCATCGGATAGTGGCAAAGTGTGTTGGGCACCCCGCGCCCATCCTCGATCTCGACCATGTGCCGGACTGTATCCCAAGGCAGCTCCAGCGTCGCGGCAAGATCGTGATTACCGACGACAAGGTGCTGGCGCGCCCCTGGCAATTGAAGGAAAATGCGCTCGACATAAGCGCTATCCTTCGCTCGTTCACCGAAGGCAAAGTCACCCAGGATCCATAGGTCATCCTCGGGCCCGACACTCTCCCAGAGGTTTGCGATCAGCATGTCGTCCATGTGCCCGGCTGATCGGAACGGCCGTTTACAGAAGCGGATAATGTTCTCGTGACCGAAGTGCGTGTCGGCCGTGTACCAAATCGCCATAACCCTCCTTTCGATGTTGCATCCTGCCCAACTTGGCAGGCTCCAAAGCACACGATCTCTCCTTATATGCAGACCAGCCTGCGCACGCTTCGCCCTTTAGATTTGCAGTCGCCGGTGAACATTGCAGTAGACCTTTGCTGCAGGGTCGAATTCTCTCGGGTCTGGCGCGACGTCTTTCGGCGAAGCATAGTTCCGACAGGGTCTTCCCGCTTTTGTCAAAGCCTCGCACGGGAGCTCGCCGCCCATCTGCAGCTCCGCCCAAGCCCGCAGCACATCTTCAGGCATTTCGAGCCGCTCGGCTGCAAATTTCATGACGTTCGACACGACTTCCGGAAGATCTGTGGCCTCGATCCCCAGCGTCTTTCCTGGGAGCAACTGTATCCACCCGCTGCCACCCGCTTCTGACAACCAGTACTCAAAATGAAGTCCCGGGTAGCCCTCCATCTCCTCCGCAAGTTTCTCCAGTTTTACCAAGTCGATGATCATTGCAGCCTCTCCTTTGCTTCGACGTCCAGATCGGGCGCCGGAATGTCTCTTAAAACCGGTAGAGTTAAAACCGACATTCGCCAATAGCATCGGGGGTGAAACGGACACCCAAGAGCCCCCTGAGAGACGTACTTGCCCGCAATATGCGGCTGCTTCGTGCTGAGAAAGGGTGGTCTCAGGAACGCCTTGCCGAGGAGGCGGGCCTCAACAGGACCTATTTGAGTGCTGTAGAGCGGTCTGAGCAGAATATCTCGATCGACAACCTCTACCGTGTCGCGAAGGGGCTGGGCGTCGAGGCTCATACCCTACTGATACACCTCGATTAGAAATTTATCTTCTTAAAAACAAATAGATAAACAGAAAACGGGCCTACCCTCTGCAGGTAGGCCCGTTGCTTTTTTACTGACATCCACAGCGCCCGACATCGGCCCGTGGGCAATCTATGCGGTGACAGTGGGCACCAAACCGCACCAAATGGGCAAACTATGGGTCAGTTCAGACATCATAAAGGCACACATCGCCCCCTCACCCGCATTTGGAATGCCCGCAGGACGAGCAGGTCATGCAGCCTTCGATCATCTGCATCGTGTACTGCCCGCAGGAGGGGCAGGCCTTGCCGCGGGTGCCGCTGTCCAGCCCGACGACCTTGGCCTGCGGGTCGGATTTCAGGCCAAGCCCCTCGCCCGCGATGAAGCCGATGGAAACCAGGTGCGTCTCGATCACCCCGCCGATGGCCGCGAGGATCGAGGGGATGTATTTGCCCTTGATCCAGGCCCCGCCGCGCGGGTCGAAGACGGCCTTCAGTTCCTCGACGACGAAACTCACGTCCCCGCCGCGCCGGAACACCGCGCTGATCATCCGGGTCAGCGCCACCGTCCAGGCGAAATGCTCCATGTTCTTGGAGTTGATGAAGACTTCGAACGGCCGCCGGTGCCCGCCGATGACGATGTCGTTGATCGTGATGTAGATCGCATGCTCGCTGTCGGGCCACTTCAGCTTGTAGGTGTTGCCTTCCAGGGCAGTGGGCCGGTCGAGCGGATCCTGCATGTAGACGACCTCGCCGCCCTCGACGGGCTGCGGAATACTGGCCTGGGCCTCGCCCGGGGCCTCTTCGGTGGTTTCCGACACCGTCAGCACCGACCCCGTCACATCGTTCGGCCGGTAGGTCGTGCAGCCCTTGCAGCCCGAATCCCAGGCCTGCATATAGACGTCCTTGAAGGCCTCGAAGCCGATGTCCTCGGGGCAGTTGATCGTCTTGGAGATCGACGAGTCGACCCATTTCTGCGCCGCCGCCTGCATCTTGACATGCTCCGAGGGGCTCAACGTCTGGGCGTTGACGAAATAATCCGGCAGGGGCGCGTCGCCCTTCACGTCGCGCCACATCTGCACGGCGTAATCCACCACCTTCTCCTCGGTGCGCGATCCGTCCTTCTGCAGCACCTTGCGGGTGTAGGAATAGGCAAAGACCGGCTCGATCCCCGAGGAGACATTCCCGGCGTAAAGGCTGATCGTCCCGGTCGGCGCGATCGACGTCAGCAGCGCGTTGCGGATGCCATGTTCGCGCACTGCGTCGCGCACATCGTCATCCATGGTCATCATATTGCCCGAGGCGAGGTAGGGATCGGCCTCAAACAGCGGAAAGGCCCCCTTTTCCCGCGCCAGCCCGACCGAGGCGAGGTAGCTTTCGCGGGCGATCAGCTTCAGCCAGGCCTCGGTCTGCGCCGCCGCCTCGTCCGAGCCATAGCGCAGGCCCAGCATCAGCAGCGCATCGGCCAGCCCGGTGACGCCCAGCCCGATGCGGCGCTTGGCATGGGCTTCGGCCTCCTGCTCGGGCAGCGGGAATTTCGAGGCGTCGACCGTGTTGTCCATCATCCGGATGGCGGTGCGCACCAGGGTGCCCAGTGCCGCGGCATCCAGCCGGGCGGTATCGCTAAAGGGCGCCTCGACCAGCCGCGCCAGGTTGACCGACCCCAGCAGGCAGGCGCCATAGGGCGGCAGGGGCTGCTCGCCACAGGGGTTGGTGGCGGCGATGGTTTCGGCATAATTCAGGTTGTTGGCGGCGTTGATCCGGTCGATGAAGATCACCCCCGGTTCGGCGTAATCGTAGGTCGCCTTCATGATCCGGTTCCACAGATCGCGCGCCTGCACGGTGTGGTAGACCTTGCCGTCAAAGATCAGGTCCCAGGAGCCATCCGCCTTGACCGCCTCCATGAAGGCATCGGTGACCAGGACCGAGACGTTGAACATCCGCAGCCGCGCGGCATCGGATTTGGCGGTGATGAAATCCTCGATATCCGGGTGATCGCAGCGCATCGTCGCCATCATCGCCCCCCGGCGCGACCCGGCGGACATGATCGTACGGCACATCGCGTCCCAGACATCCATGAAGGACAGCGGGCCCGAGGCATCGGCGGCCACGCCCTTCACATCCGCGCCCTTGGGCCGGATGGTGCTGAAGTCGTAGCCGATCCCGCCGCCCTGCTGCATGGTGACGGCCGCTTCCTTCAGCATGTCGAAAATGCCGGCCAGGCTGTCGGGGATCGTGCCCATGACGAAGCAGTTGAACAGCGTCACCCGCCGCCCCGTCCCGGCCCCGGCGGTGATCCGCCCGGCGGGCAGGAATTTGAAATCTTCGAGCGCCTCGTAGAACGGCTGTTCCCAGGCCTCGGGCGTTTCCTCGACCGAGGCCAGCGCCCGTGCGATTCGCCGCCAGGAATCCTCGACAGAGCGGTCGATGGGCGTGCCATCGGCCTCTTTGAAGCGGTATTTCATGTCCCAGACCTGTTCGGCAATGGGGGCGGCAAAACGGCTCATGGGTCTGTCCTCGGGCAAGGTGGTGTCTCAGGTTAGCAGGGCGGGCCCCGGGTCTCCATCAGATATGCGTGCTGCGACACAGGCGCGGCACCCTTGACCTTATGGACGATCGGGAAAGGTAGATATAAGGTAAACGGACTCAGATTGCCACAAGATATGGGGGTCACGTGGCGAAAACCCACATCATAAAGCTATCGGTTGGAACGGAGTCGGTCGAGGACCTCGCCGCATGGCAGTGCCTTCCACAGGCGCGGACCGCCGACGGGCTGCCCCGGCATGTCACCCGCATGTGGCCCAAGCGCGAAGCCGAGGTGCTGGACGGAGGCTCGATCTACTGGATCGTGAAGGGGCTGGTGCAATGCCGCCAGCGCATCCTCCGGTTCGACGAGGTCATCCGCGAGGACGGCATCCGCCGCTGCGCCCTTGTCCTTGACCCCGAACTGGTCCGGGTGACCCCGGCACAGCGGCGCCCGTTCCAGGGCTGGCGCTACCTCGCGGACGCGGATGCGCCGCGGGATCTCTCCCGCGGCGCATCGCTGGACGACGATCTGCCCCCTGCCCTTTCGGCAGCCCTCGCCGAAATCGGCGTCAAATAGGCCACCCGGCATCGGCCCGGGGGACGGAACCGGGCGCCCTGACGCCCGGTCCGCAGCGGGGCGTCAGCCCCATTCGGTCCCGGTATAGAGACCCGCCTGCGCCAGGGCGAAGAAGTTCACATCCTCGTCCGGGTGCGTGGTTTCGACATCCAGCGTCGTGTCCTCGGCGATCCGCAGGTCGATGCCGTTGGCGTTCAGGCCGCTGGCGCGCAGGATCGCCGTCTCGCTGTCGTTGAAGCTGGCAAGCTGTGCCAGCACCAGCGGCGACGCGTCGAAGGTCTCGTTGAACAGGAAGGTATCCGTGTCCGACGACAGGGCATCCTCCAAGGTTCCGGCCTCGAAGGTCTGGCCGTTCCACTGGCCTGCGCCGCTGTCGATGGCGAACCAGCCGATGTCCTCGAAGGTGTGCGTGCCGCCGTTCAGCGCCTCTTCCTCTTCCATCGCGACCGAGAAGCCGGTGTTCGAGACCGAAGTCTGACGTGTCGAGACCAGGTCCGGGCCAAAGTAGCTCTGAACCTGACTGAACACCGCCGGACCTTCTGCAAAGGCCGAGTCGAAGGTCACGTCGTTGAAACCCTCGTGGGTCAGCAGCTTGCTGTTCAGTTTGCCGACTTCCAGCTTGGTGCCGTCGCCCAGATCCCAGCTTCCGGCCTCCATCACCGCGTAGGTCAGCGTCTCGTAGCCGTGCACGCCATCCTCGTTGCTCGGCTCCTGCAGCCAGATCGTGAAGCTGTCGGAGTCGAGGTGGCGGATACGGGCCACAGCCGCACCGGGTTCCGAATTCTCGAGCCCCAGAACGAAGACCACCGGGTTGATGAAGTCGTGATCCAGCTCGATCGTCATCGGGGTCGAGTTGACCATCGTGGTGCCGAACTCGGCGATGACGGTCTGTTGCGCCGTACCGCCAAGGCTGCCCGACGTGCCTTCGAAGGCCAGGAAGTCGACACGTTCCTTGTTGTGCACGACCTCCGCGTCGAACGTCTGGTCCTCCTGGGCGAAGGCGACAAAGCTGTCTTCGTCCACCGCGGCAACGTTGAGCTCGGCCGGGTTGCCCCCGTTCCGGTTGCCCAGCACCGCAAACACGGTCGGTGCCGCATCGAAGGTGGTGCCGAAGCCGACATCGACAGAGTTGTGACCCACCGCGTCGCCCGTTGCACCGGCGATGAAGCCGTCACCCTGCCCGCTTTCGACCGCAAGCCAACCAACAGTCTCGGGCTTGTGGTAGCCGTTGATATTGTTGATCTCTTCCTCTTCCAGCGACAGGCTGAAGCCACCCGAGGTGGGATCGTCCTGGCGCGAGTAGACGAAGTCGGCGCCGTTCACGGTCTGCGTCTGGCTGATGATCGTCGGCGTGGTGCCGAAGTCGTCACCGAAGGCAATCGACTCGAAGCCCTGGTTGGTCATCTTGCCGGTGTCGACGGTTCCGGCCTCGATCACCGTCCCGTCGTCCAGGGTCCAGCGGCCCTTCTCGACAACCATCCAGTTGACGATCTCGGGGTTGTGAACCTTGTCCGAATGGTTCGGCTCCTGCAGGCGCATCTCGAACCCGTTGGCGTCGACATTGCGGACACGCACGGTGACCGGATCGCCGGTGGCACCGATGATCGTGGCGAACACGACCGGGTCGACGTAGGACTTGTCGAAGGTGACCGAGACAAAGCTCGTGCCGACCGACATGCTGCCGTACTGCAGGATCGCCGGGGACGGCGCGTTCGGCTCATCCAGCACGTTGAGACCGGTGGTCGTCACCGAGGTATCGCCGCTGGCATCCGTGGCCGTGATCGACAGGGTCCGGGTTTCCGCCGGAGGCGTGTCCGAGGTGTTCACGAACTGCACCGCGCTCATGATGGCGTTGACCATCGTGTCGGTGATGCCCGCGCCGAAGGCCACGTTCAGTGCCGCGCCGCTCTCTCCGCCGGTGTAGCTGCCGACGATCTGGCCATCGTAGAAGATGTTGCCAGAGGCCGCCTGCAGGATGTTGCCGGGATCGGTCTTGATGAACAGCCTGTCGTCCGCCGTTGCACCGGCCAGCGAGAAGACCGCCGAACCGCCGCCAAAGCCGGCGCCGTCCGCATCCGTGAGCGTCACATTCTCGCCCAGGGTCCGTGCGGTGTTCTCCTCGGCCAGCAGGAACGGGCTGATGCCGGTGACAACCGGAAGATCGGTCTCGCCGGACACCTCGACGGTGACGGTGGCGGTGGATTCCTCGCCATCCAACGTGCGGACGGTATAGGTGAAGGTATCCGTCACCGTGTCGCCGTCGCGCCCTGCATCCGTCGGCTTGTAGGTGACCGAACCGCCGCTCAGCGTCACGTCTCCGACGGTTCCGGTCGTGTCGATGGACACGATCTGGAACTCGTCGATCGCGTCGAGGTCGCTGTCATTGGCCAGCAGCGTCGCGGTCAGGTCGATGGCAGCGTCATCCTCATGGGCCGTGATGCTGTCGTCTCCGGTGATCAGCGGATCGTCGGCGCCGACAAAGTCCACGACCAGGGTGGTCGTATCCGTCGCCGAGGGGGTGCCGCTGTCATCGGTGACCGCCAGCTCGTAGGTCACGGACAGGGTCTCGCCTCCGTCGAGGAAGTCGAGGTCCATGTCCTGCAGGCCAAAGGTCAGCTGCGTGGTCTGGTTGCCGGTGGCCGCGCCCGGGAAGCTGGTGGTCAGGACCGCCAGCGCCGATTGCAGGGCCGCCAGGTTGGCACCGGTGTGGATGATCCCGCGGTTGCTGACCGCCGAAAGCGCCGAGACCGAAACCGTCGCCCCGTCCGTCAGATCGGCGTCCGAGAAGGTCAGCAGGCCGAAGGCGGCGCTGGAGGGCTGGGGATCGGAGCTGCCGGACTGGCCCGCGGCCTCGTTGACCGTTGCCGGTTGGGCCGCCGTCAGGAAGGCCGCGCTGATCACCGGGGCATCGTTGCGCCCCTCCACCGTGATCGAGACCGAGGTCGCGGCCGAAGTCGGGCCGTCCGACACGGCGTAGGTGAAGGTCAGAACCTCGCTTTCACCTTCCGCCAGGTCGTTGAACTCGTTCGCGTCGAAGCTGATGCCGGTTGCATCGTTCACGACCAGCGAGGTCAGGGTCCGCCCGCCATCCGTGCGGGTCAGGCCCGACAGGGTGATGGTATCGCTGGTGTCAACGTCCGAGGCATTGGACAGCAGTTCCGAAAGTGCGACCGCAACCGTGCCCGCGTCCTCGTCCGTGGTGACCGTCACCGCCGCACCCGCCTGGACCGCGTCGTTCTCGCCCTCGATGGTCACCGTGATGGTGGCCGGGTCGCTGGCGTTCTGGGTGTCCGTCGCAAGCACCTCGATGGTGACTTCGGCGGTTTCCCCGTCGGCCAGGTATTCGAACTGCCCCATCGGGTTGTAGGACAGGGTGCTGCCGACGAGCGTCGTCACCCCGGTCCCGGCCGGCGTCGTCACATCGAAGTCGATGGTGGAGGGCAGGTCATCCGCGTCGACATCCGACACCAGGGTCTGCAGATCGACCAGGACAGAGGCCCCCGCGTCTTCCGACACGGTATAGGCCGCGTCGTCCAGCATGGGCGCATCATTGGTGCCGGTGACCTGCAATTCCACGTCGAAGGTCGTCGTGGCGTTCTCGTCATCGGTCACCGAGACGGTGATCGTGATCGGCTGCACGTCGTTCAGGTCGAGCGCATCCAGATCGCTGGGCACATAGACCAGCTTGGCACGCCGCCCGAAGTGTCGATGGAGGCGGTGCCGAATGCGCCCTGAGCGTCGATTGCGAAGGTCAGGTCATCCGTCGCCTCGTCCAGGTCGATCCCCGCCCCGACAAAGCCGGCATCCGAGAAGGCCAGCGAGAAGCTGCCGTTTTCCTCGATCAGCGTGCCGGTCAGGTCGTAGCTGGGCGCGGGTTGCGGCGCGTCGTTCACCCCGGTCAGGTTCACCGTGACGGTCTGGCTGGCCGAATTCCCGTCAGCGTCCTCCATCGTGTAGGTGAAGCTGTCGGTCGTCGTCTCGCCTTCGACCAGGTCTTCGAACTGGCCGTTCGGGTCGTAGACGAAGGACCCGTCGGTCTGCATCGTCACCATCGCACCCGAGGCCAGCGTCACCGACACACCGGTGTTGCCGGTCCCACCGTTCACGCCCGTGACCGTCAGGGCACTCGACCCGTCCGCCACGTCGAAGTCGTTGTCCAGCGCCGAACCGGCGATGGTGTCGTCTTCGCTGGTGGCCACGCTGTCCGCATTCGCGACAACCGAGACGGTGGCGTCGTTGAACTGCACCGCGTCGATATTGGTCAGCAGGTCGGTCCCCTGCCCCGAGGTGACCGTGAGGACACCGCCGAGATAGGCGAAGGTGGCATTGGTGCTGTCGTCGTCGACGATGAAGGTGTTGACCCCTTCGCCGCCGTCTACCGCGTTGTCGTCGGAGGAGCCGGTGATCGTGTCATTGCCGCCGCCCAGCACCGCATTCTCGATGCCGCTCAGCACATCCGCGCCGAAGGCACCCGAGACCGCGCCCGACGCCAGGTTGACCGACTGCGACGCCGAGGTCGCCGAGGCATCGTAGGTATCGGAGCCCGCGCCGCCGGTGATGGTGTCGGCCCCGAGGCTGGCGAAGAAGGTGTTGTCGCCCGCATCGCCGGACAGGTCATCCCCGGCCGAGCCGCCCAGGATGTTCTCGATCCCGGTCAGGCCCAGGAAGTCGACATCGGGACCAAAGGCATAGCCCGCCCCCGTGACGATCGACGGGAAGGGGTTGCTGCCCAGCTGAACAATGACCGAGGTGGTGGCGTTCGACAGGTCCAGCAGGTCGATGCCAGCACCGCCGACCAGTTCGTCGGTGCCTGCCGAGGCCACGAAGGTATCGTCGCCGTCGCCGCCCAGCACAGTGTCGTCGCCGGCGCCGTCCTCCAGCAGGTTGTCACCCGCATCGCCGGTGATCATGTCGTTGCCGGCGGTGCCGATCACGTTCTCGATCCCGTCAAAGCTGTCGGTGTCGCCGTGGCTGTCGGTTGCCGTGCCGTTCGACATGCCGACCACCACCGCGCCGGCACCGCCGTCCTGGCTGTAGTCGAGCGTGTCGATGCCCGCCCCGCCATGCACGGTGTCGTTCCCGGCCTGGCCAGCGATGACGTCGTCACCCGTGGCGGCAAAGATCTCGTCTGCGCCATCGCCCGCCAGGATCGTATCGTCGCCTTCCAGGCCACGGATCTCGTCGGGGTTGACGGTGCCGTTGAGCAGATCGCCCGCACTGGTGCCCACGATCAGCGCCGCAATGTCGAAGTTGAAGCTGGCCTGAACCGAAAGCGCACCGTCCGAGGCGGTCACGGTGACCGAGTTCTCGCCCACGCCCGACAGGATCGGCGTGCCCGAGATGACCCCCGTGGCCGTGTTGATCGTCAGGCCATCCGGCAGGCCGGTGGCGCTGAAGGTCAGCGTCGGGCTGTCCACGTCGCTGAAGAACGCGCTGGCATCCAGGGAGAAGGGCACGGTGGTCTGGCCCGTCTGGTCCGCGATGCCGGTGGTTTCCGGCGCGTCGTTCACATTGGTGACGGTCAGGTTGAACGTGTCCGACACGCTCAGGTTGGTGCTGTCCGTCGCGGTGACGGTGATCACATGCAGGCCCACGTCGGGATCATCCGGGGTGCCGGTGATCTCGCCGGTTGCGGTGTTGAACGACAGGCCGTCCGGCAGACCCGAGATCGCATAGCTCAGCGACTCGGTCGAGCCGGGTTCGTTCACGTCCGCGTCGACGAAGTAGGCCGACAGGTCGATCGAGACGACATCGTTCTCGGCCACCGTCATGTCGGGGACCGGGCTGTCCACCACCGGCGCGTCATCGACGCGGGTGATTTCGATATCGAAGGTCTGCGAGGTCGTCAGGCTGCCGCCGTCGGTCGCCGTCACGGTGACCGAATGCACGCCAACCGCCGCGTCGTCCGCCGTGCCGCTGATCACGCCGGTTGCGGTGTTGATGCTGAGCCCGGCCGGCAGAGCGGTTGCGCTGTAGGTCAGCGTGTCGCCGGCATCCACATCCGCAAAGGCCCCTGCGGTGGCCGCGTCGAAGCTGACAGCCGCCTCTTCGGCAAAGGTCTGGCCCGGGATGCTGGACGAGGTCGGGCCATCGTTCGCGCCCTGCACTTCAATCGTGACGGTGCCGGTTTCGCTGAGCGCCCCGTCGGAGACCGTGAAGGTCGCCACCACGTCGGTCGAGCTGCCCGAGGCCAGGGACTGGTAGGCATCCTGCGAGGCGTCGATCTGCAGCACGCCGGTGGTGGAGTTGTAGGTCAGACCGGCATCGGTCAGCGAGACGGACTGCCCGCCGATGGTCACCGAGTCGAAGCTGAAGGACGAGGAGTCCAGCACGTTGTCGACATCCGTGGCCAAGACGCCGACGGACGGACCTGCGAAGGTCCAGTTGCTTGAGGTGTCCTCCGCGAGGGAACCCAGACTGATATCCTTGGCCACCGGCGCATCGTTCACATTGGTGACTTCGATGTCGAAGGTGAAGGGCACAGCGTTGACGCCATCCGAGGCCAGGATCGTCACGCTGGCGCCCGTGGTCACGTCATCGTTGGTCGGCGTGCCGATCAGGTTGCCGGTTCCGGCCTCGATGCTCAACCAGGCCGGGGCCGAGTCGATCGAGAAGGTCAGCGCGCCGCCTTCGGGATCGCTGATCAGCGACGCGAGGCTCAGCGAGAAGGCCGTGTCCTCGTCCACCGTCTGATTGGCGATCGTGCCCTCGGGTGCCTCGTTCACGTCGTTGAGCGAGAAGGCGAAGGTCTCGGTCCGCGACAGGCCGTCGCCATCCGTGGCCGTGATGGTCACCGAGATCGGGCTGGCCCCGCCGGTCGACTCGTAGTCGAGCGTACCGGAGTCGACGACCAGGTTGCCCCCGGTGACCGCGAAATCGGCCCCCGCATAAGTGTCGGTCACCGTGTAGGTGATGTCGACAGAGCCGTCGCTGTCCAGGCCATCCGTCGTGGTGACGGCGCCAAGATCGGTGGTGTTCTCGTCGAAGGCCGTGCCGGCAAAGGCAATATCGGTCGGCTTCTGGATGGTGGCATCGTTGAACTCCACCCGTTCGACGTTCTTCAGGATGGTTCCGCCAAAGGTGATCTCACCCGTGCTCAGCTGGTGGACCGTCACATCCGCCAGGGCCACGTCCGGCAGGATGACGGTGTCGAACCCTGCACCGCCGTCGACGGAGTCATTTGCCGCACCCGGCAGGGTAAAGGTGTTGTTGCCCGTCGTGCCGGTTATTACATCGTCCGAGGTCGTAGCGTACACGTTCTCGAAGTTCACGGCGGATTCTGTGTTGCCGTAGGTATCCGTCGCGGCCCCGGTCACGAGGTTCACGGTGATACCGCCGCCGCCGGCCTCGTCGCCGTAATCCAGCGTGTCGAGACCCGCGCCGCCGTCCATGGTGTCGGACCCTGCACCACCGGTGATGGTGTCGTCGCCGGCCAGGCCCGAGATGGCCTCGGACCCGTCGCCAATGTTGTCGAGCCCGGTCAGATCGTCATTGCCGGCCGTACCCTTGGCGCCCGTGACGGTCAGGACATTGGCCAGTTCGCCTTCGGCCAATGATTGGAACGCTGTGGGGGAGCCATAATCAAGCCCCGAGAAGTCGCCTGTTGCGCTGGCAGCCACAGTATCCGATGCGATCTGGCCGGCGGCCAGGAACTGCAGCAGGTCCGCCCTGACGTCACCCGACGAAGGCTCCGTTGAGAACGGAGTATTTCCCCCGTTCGTCGTGGTGCCAGCGGTCATGTTCGCCTGCCCCATCCACCTCAGGCCTTCGCTCAGGTTGGTCTGCTGGGTGGCGGTGAGAGTGATCGAGGTGTCCGATTCCAGCTCGTCGATCACGCTGTCCCAATGGGCGGAGTTATTCAGCTGGAAAGACCCTGCCGCGATGACGGTGCTGAACGCCGCGTAGGCCGCATTGGCCAGTTCCGCGGTGGTGAAGTTGTCGGAGCCCAGGTCGTCCAAGACATCGAAGGCAGAGGCCATGACCTGCACCGCGTTGCGCACGGTCGCTGCCGTGAGCGCGACGTAGACGGCGTCATTGAATGTCTGCTGGCCAATCGTGCCGTTCGCCACGCCCAGGATATAGTCTGTCGTCACCACATCGGTGGCGGCGGACACGTTGATCAACGGACCGAGGTTGGCCTTGAGCGTGTCATGGCCGAGTCCCCCCGCGGCAAGCGGCCCCAGCAGCGAGGTCAGCGGCGACACCTGGTTCGAGGTCACGAAATTGCCCGACACGATGTTCACAAACGGCGCCGAGAATTCGCCCACGACGACCGCGCCGGTTGCGAGGTTGGTCCCGGTGTTGCCCGGAACGGCACGGACAGCGGCCAGGAAGGGATTGAAAGCCGGATCCGACGTCTGCGCGTTGAAATCGGCGTTGCCCGTGAAGCTGAAGTCGCCGTCACCGTCCAGCGACACAACGGCCTCGCCCGCGTCAAGCATGCTGTTGTTGTTGGAGTCGAAGTAGACCTGACCGCCAGAGATGTAGCCGATGCCATCGGGATCCGAGGAGGAGAAGGACAGCACAACGCTGACATCCAAGTCCGTCGAAACCGACTGGCCGCCGGTGTCGGTGGCCGTGATCTCGATCGTGTAGGACCCACGGTCGTCGTCATCGATCGTGAAGCTCGGCGTATAGGTGTAGTCGGGCGACAGGGTGATCACCCCGGTCGCGCCGTCGATGCTGATGTCGTTGGCATCGAACCCGCCCAGGTCGGTGACGCTGTAGGTCAGCTCGTCATCGGCGTCCTGGTCATCCTCGAAGTAGTCGAAGACATTGAGCGTGGTGTTGTTCGCCTCGCTGTTGAACTTGACACCCACCGTGGTCGCCGGGATCGGCGAGGCGGTCGGCGCGGCGTTGGCCGAGGTCACATTCAGCGCAAAGCTGCGGGTCAGCGTGCCGCCATTGCCGTCGCTGGCCTGCACCCCGACCGTGAAGCTGCCGCTTTCCGTCGGAGTGCCCGAGATCACGCCGGTCGTCTCATTGATCGAGATCCCCGCCGGCGCACCGGTCAGCGTGTAGGTCAGCGTATCGCCGACATCCGGATCGGCAAATTTGCCCGAGACATCGAGATCGGCAAAGGCCTCGTCCTCGGTGGCGGTTTTCGGGCCGATGGCGGCGCCGACGGCCACGGGCGCGTCGTTGGTGTTCGTGACCTCAAGCTCGAAGATGTCCGAGGTCGAACTGGTGCCGTCCGACGCGGTGACCTTGACCGAAATGGTGCCCACGTTCGCATTGAGCGGCGTGCCGGTGAAGGTGCCGGTGGTGGCGTTGAAGCTCAACCAGCTGGGCAGCGGGTTGTCGTCGGCCAGGGTTGCGCTCAACGTCAGGTTGTCGCCATCCGCATCCGAGAAGTTACCGGCCACGCTGTAGGTAAAGGCCGAGTCTTCCGCCGTCGAAACGTCGGCAATTGCCACAACTTCCGGTGCGTCGTTCACATTGTCCACGGTCAGCGAGAAGCTGGTCGAGACGGAGTCCGAGCCGTCGCTTGCGGTGACCGTCACGACGAAGGTGCCGGTGTCGGCATCTTGGGGCGTGCCGGAAATGATGCCGGTGCCGGTGTCGATGCTCAGGTTCCCCGGCAGGCCGGTGGCCGTATAGGTCAGCGTGTCGCCCACATCCACATCGGCAAAGGCGGCCGAGGCGTCGTAGCTGAACGCGGCGTCCTCCGTCGCGCTCTGGTCGGCGATGCCCGAGGTGGTCGGCGCGTCGTTCACGTTGGTGACGGTCAGGTCGAAGGTCTGGCTGCTGGTCAGCCCGCCCCCGTCCGTGGCGGTCACGGTCACCGAGGCGGTGCCGACCGCCGGATCGTCCGGGGTGCCCGAGATCACGCCGGTGGAGGCGTTGATCGTCAGGCCCGTCGGCAGGCCGGTGGCCGAGTAGGTCAGGCTGTCGCCCAGGTCCACATCGGCAAAGTTGCCGGCGGTGGCCGCATCAAAGCTGAAGGGGGATTCCTCCTGTGTGGTCTGATCGGCAATCGGATCCGAGGTCGGCGCGTCGTTCACATTGTTCACGGTCAGCGAGAAGGTGCGCGACGTCGTCAGGCCGCCGGTATCCTCGGCCGTGACCTTGATCGACAGCACGGCGACGTCGTCGTTGTCCGGCGTGCCGCTGAAGACCGCGTTGATCCCGTCGAACCCGAGCCAGGCCGGCAGCGGATCGCCATTGGCCAGCGTCGCCGTGTAGGTCAGCGTGTCGCCGATATCCTCGTCGGCGAAGTTGCCCGAAATGTCGAGGGTCAGCACCGTGTCCTCATCCACCGACTGCGGCGCGATCGGGGTCGAGGTGGGGGCGTCGTTGATGTTGGTGACCGTGACCAGGAAGGTGTCCTGATAGGTCAGGCCGGTGGCCTTCTCGACCGCCACGATGGTGGTGAAGATCCCCTGCCCGTTGGTCGGAGTCCCGCTGATGACCCCGGTGGCGAGGTCCAGCGTCATGCCCGTGGGCAGGTTGCTGGCCGAGAAGTCGAAGAGCGAGGCATCGACGCCCAGCAGGGCGGCGGTGTCGATCGAGGTGAACTCGTTCTCGTCCAGCGTCGCGTCGGGCACCTTGGTCAGGAAGCCCGCGGTCGTGGTGTCGTTGAACAGGACGCCTTCGATATTGGTGATGATGTCGCCGTTCACCTGCACCGTACCGGTGGAGCTGGTCGAGACAACCGCCGAACCGCGCGCGCCGCCAACCACGAAGTCGGTGCCCGCGCCGCCGTCGATCACGTCGCTGTCCGCGCCGCCGTCGATGGTGTCGTCACCCGCACCGCCGTCGATGGAATCCCCGCCCGCGCCGCCGGTGATGTAGTCGTCATTGGCCGAGCCGGTGATCGTGTCGCCTGCCGCGCTGCCGTTGATGTTGAACGCCAGGTCGACGCCGATGAACGTGTTCGGATCAAGGGTCGAGCCGGTGGTTTCCTCGGCATAGACAGCGGCGAGCCAGTCGGCGCCGTTCGCGGTGGCGTCGAAGGTGTTGCCGCTGATCTCGGTATTGGCCTCACGGGCGCGCAGCGCGGTGGCATAGCGGTTGGTGTAGCCGGTGAACTCGTTGTCCGAGATGGTCGAATTGGCCGCGTCGATGGTGACCAGGGTGTTGCCCTGCTCTTGCAGCGCGGCGTTGATGCCGCCTGCCGTGCCCGACACGACGTTGTTGGTAAAGGTGATGTCCGAGGTGTTCTGACCGTTCCCGCCAATCGTCACCAGCTGGCGCGGCACGTTGTTGCCGACGTTGAACTGGGTCGCAAAGCCGAAGCCTTCGGGCTCTGCGCCGGTGAAGGTCTGGCCGGTGAACTCGTTGCCGTCGATCAGCACATGGCTGACGGCAGCGCCGTATTCCGACAGCAGGCCCGCATCGCCGCGCGCCTCGATCACGTTGTTCTGGATCGTGATGCCGGTATGCGCGCCCTGCAGGTAGATCGCCGCGTTCTCGATTGCGCCGTTGCCGTTGTTGCCCAGCACGGTGAAGCCGTCGATGCGCACGTCATTGACACCCGAGGTCAGGGTGATTGCACCCAGCTGGCCGTTCTGGCCGTCGATGGTGACGGCGCCGGTGGCCAGCAGTTCGATCGACTTGTCGATCACGACGTCCTCGGCATAGGTGCCGGCGGCCACCAGGACGGTGTCGCCCGCATTGGCCGCCGCAACGGCTGCCGAAATCGTCTGGAACTCGCTGTCGCCGCCCACGAAGAGGTAGCGCGCATTGGTGAATTCCAGGATCTCGATCCCCGACATGCTGTCAGTCTCGCCCGTGCCGTCATCGGTGACGGAGGAAGAGTTGAACGAATAGCTGGCGTTGCTGTCCTCGATCACCGCGGTGTCGATGCCGCCGCCGCCGACGATGCTGTCCGCGCCCGCGCCACCGATGATGGTGTCATCGCCCAGGCCGCCGTCGATGGTGTCGTCACCGTCCATGCCGGCCAGCATGTTGCCGCCGCTGTTGCCGGTGATGGTGTTGGCCAGATCGTTGCCGGTGCCCGAAGGCCCGGTCGAGTTGTAGACCGAGGTCGTGATGTTATCGAACCAGAAGCCCTCGTTGTCGCCGCCCGGGCCGTCCTGCGCGGTGCCCGACCCCGAGGCCCGGAACAGCAGGCGGCTGGTCTGGTTGTCCTCGGCATTGTCGGCATGGAGGCCGCCAAGCGCGTCGCGATAGTTCTCGAATGTCGTCGATTCCCCGATGAATTCGCCGTCGAGGTAGAATTTCACCACGTCATTGTCGGGACCGTCGATATAGGTCACCGCCACGGTCAGCTCATGCGCGATGGTGGCGTCGACCCCCTCGATCAGCGTCCGGTTGCCGGTGAAGGAGGTGAAATCGTTGTCGGTCTCGCCGGTGTCCCAGTTGCCGTCGAGCTTGGGATCGGCCACCGCGATACGGAGTCCGTCTGCGGTTTTCTCGATCACCATGAAGTTGTTGCGGTCGCTGCCGTCATCGGTGCCCAGGTCGACCTCAAGCCGCGAGTTGTCGGCATTGACGGTGTCGATGGCGCCGAAGGTAAAGCTCACCTGCTGGCTGTCATAATCCGCCGTGGTCTGCGGCTCACCCGCCGTCGCGCCAAGCGCAGGCGAGATCGGCCCGCCGAAGTCGCCGCTGGTCGGATCCGAGCTCATCGCGAAGACCTGATTGCCGGGATCGTTCGGGTCGGTGATGACGGACTGATCCTTGCTGCCCGCAACCGCCCAGCCGTTTTCGCCATCGGTGATCGGACCCAGGTCGAAGTCTTCGAAATCCTCGGTCTCCGAAACCGGGTCGACCAGGGTCAGGGTCTCGATATTGGCACCCAGGGTCACGCTTTCGCTCGACTGGACGGTGTCGTCGCCGCCCGCCGCGCCGCCGATGCTTTCGGCCAGGGTGTCGCCCGCGCCAGCCAGGTAGAGGTCGTCGCCCTCGCCCCCGTCCATCACGTCGGCGCCTGCGCCGCCGTCCAGCGTGTCGTTGCCGGTGCCGCCCAGCACGGTGTCGTCGCCGTCGCCGCCCAAGACCATGTCGTTGTCGGCGCCGCCGTCCACGACGTCATTGCCCGCGCCGCCATCGACGGTGTCATCGCCCGCGCCGCCGGTCAGGCTGTCGTCATCCGCGTCGCCCGAGACGGAGTCCGCCCCTGCCCCGCCGTCAACCGTGTCGTTGCCGTCCCCGGCATACACGAAATCGTCGCCGCCCAGCATGTTGAACGTATCGCCAAAGG
This sequence comes from Pseudooceanicola pacificus, assembly GCF_009789075.1. Classification (GTDB taxonomy): domain Bacteria; phylum Pseudomonadota; class Alphaproteobacteria; order Rhodobacterales; family Rhodobacteraceae; genus Pseudooceanicola; species Pseudooceanicola pacificus. The sequence continues at coordinate 29,119 of NZ_WNXQ01000016.1, read as the reverse complement.
CGGTGCCGGTGAAATAATCCGTCCCGTCCGAGCCGTCCTGCGTGGCAGGCGAAACGGCCAGATCGCCGTAGAATTCCACGTTGTTGCCGTCATAGAGGCCGCTGAGGACAACGGGATTCGACCCGCCCTGGACCGTCTGCAGCCCGGTGATCGGGTTGGAGAAGATATTGCCCGAAATCGTCGGGTTGCCCTCGCTGTAGGACACAACGCCCGACAGGATGTGGTCGATTTCGTTGTTGGTGATGACCGCGCCGTCGGTGGTGTAGGAATAGATCCCCGCGCTGAAGCTGTCGTTCGACGTGCCGGTCAGGGTGTTGCCCGACACGATGGTCCCCGCCGCCGCCGAGAAGAGCAGGACATGGGTCGTGATGTAGTCATCGCGCTGGTAGCCGATTTCCGAAATGATGTTGCCGGTCACATTGCCGAATGCGCCACCCGAGATCTGGATGCCGTTCTGCGCGATGGCATTCGAATTCGGCAGGAAGCCGGACCCGTTCACCACGTTGTTGTCGACCAGGACGGTCAGCCCCTCGCCCGCGGCGACAATGCCGGTCTTCTGGTAATCCTCGATCGTGTTGCCGGTCACGCTGACCTGGCGCGTGGCGCTGTCGTCGCTGATCACGACCACGCCGTTGCCGCGCTGGTTCCCGCTGGGATAGCCGCCGTTCAGCGGATCGCGCACGCCGGTCACGGTGCTGTCGGTCAGAGCGCCCGAGGCATTGTAGAACAGCACGCCTTCGTAATCCGTGGAGCCGCCGGAGGGCATCAGGTTCGCCTGGCCCAGCCCGTCGAGCATCAGGTTGTCCAGCGTCACGTCGGTGCTGTCGCGCACGACGAAGATCGCCGCGCGGTTCTTGGACCCGCCATCGGCAGTGGTATGGGTGAACTCGATGATCGCGGGCATCTCGACCGTCGCGCCGTTGCCATTGATCGTCAGATCGTCCTTGCCGTCGATCAGCACCTGTTCCGAGAAGGTGGCCCCGGATTCGAGGTTGATCACATCGCCCGCTTCGGCCGCATCCACGGCCGCCTGGATCGACATGCCTTCAACAACCTGGAATTCGCCAGCCGCATCAAGGATGTAGTCGCCCGCACCGGCTGCCGCGGCCGCTTCGGCCACGGTGTCGTACTGGCGCTTGAGCCCGCCGGCCCCGTAGAGCGAGATGTCGCCCGTCGCCGCCGTGGACAGCGAGATGGACTCCACCGCGATGCCGCCCGCCACGTCGATATTGGTGAACCAGCCATAGCGGTTGCCGCCTGCGACGGTGTCGATATCGTCGGCCGGATCGGTCCGGATCTCGGTGAAGACCCAGTCGCCGGCGGCGTCATAGACGTTCATCGCCACTTCGAGGTCGCCGCTGTCGTTCTCGTAGAAGCGATGTTCGAAGGTGAACCAGCCGCTGGACGAGATCGAGGCGTGGTTGCCGGTTTCCAGGTTCAGGATCGGGTCGAAATTCGTGTTGTTCGATGCGCCGACCAGGATCGTGCCGGTGTCGCCATCCTTGGTCACATGGAAGACGAAGTCGCGCAGGTGGCCGCCCGACTGGGTGCTCGCCGCGACCGACCAGTCAAAGCCTTCGCCCACGGCCATGCCCATGTCGAGGTAGATCGTCGTGCTGGCCGAATAGCCATCGGCGAAATCGCTGCGATAGCTGTCGAACCGGGTGAAGGGCCCGGTCAGGCCGCCATCCGCATCGGTCTGGGCGATCACGGCGTAATTGCCGCCGTCGGGCGTGTTCAGCCCGCCGTCACCGTCGTTCATCACGGTGATCGAACCCGACCAGCCGCTGTTTTCCTCAAGCAGCCCGGCAAAGCCGGAGTCGAAATCCGCGTCGAACCGGCTCTGATAGGCCGAGATGTCGTCGCTGTTGGCATCCAGTTCGAAGGTGATGCCGGGGGTGCCGGCAAATTCCAGGGACTCGATGCCGGTCAGGCTGTCGGTGCCGTCGCCGCCCACGGAGTCGGTGATGGTGTAGCCGGTCGCGGTCTGCGCGATCACGTAATCCTCGCGCGCCCCGGAATAGAGCGCTGTGTCGGTGCCGGTGCCGCCATCCAGCGCGTCATTGCCCGCGCCGCCGATCAGCGTGTCATCGCCACCAAGGCCATTGATGGTTTCGTCCCCGCCGTAATCGGTGTCACCTTCGGCCGGTGCGTTCAGCGTATCGGCCGCATTGGTGCCGGTGATGCTGTCGCTGGCGCCGGTGCCGCGCATGGTCACGCCATTGACGCCGCTGTCGGGCGTGATGGTGAAACCGCTGAAATCAATATCGTTCTGCGGCAGCGAGGCACCGGGGTAGTTGCCCGGATAGCCCGCATTGGCCGCCGCATCCTGGCCCGAGCTGCCGATCGGATCGACAAACACCAGATTGCCCCATTCGGCATGGCCGGTGAGGCTGGAATTCGTGACGTTCAGCGCGTCGAGATCGGTATACCCCTGAATCATCACCTGGGCCTTGTGGTAGGCCCCGTTGACCGTGACGTTGTCGAGCGTCAGCCCGGCCAGCGCATTGGTGACGTCATAGGTCGCGCTGTCAAAGCCCGACACCTGGATCGCCGTGTCACCCTTGGTGGCGGTCGCATCGCCGACCAGGCTGGACGAGGTGATGTCCACGTTGGTCAGGGTCGCCGCGCCGAGGAATTCGAACAGGACGATATCGCCATTGCCGTTCGGGCCGTTGTGGCCGTTGTCGGCGAAATCGACATTGGTGACGGTGACCGACCCGAGGGTCTTGGACAGGCTGCCGAGACCATGAACCCGGTTGTCCTGAATCAGCATGTCCTGCAGGTCGAGATTGGACAGGACCGTGGTGCTTGCCACCCTGACGCCGGTCCCGGTGGAGCCGTTGATCTGAATGCCCGAGATGGAAACCGTTTCGCTGCCGCCCTGATCGATATCGCCGGTGATCGAGAATGCGTCGCCGCTGGCTGGTGCAATGATGGTGTTCCCGACACCCGCCCCGTTGATCTCCAGAGCCTTGTCGATTGTCACCGACTCCGAATATGTGCCGGCGCCGATTTCCAGCCGCCACCCGCTGCTCGCGGCGTCAACTGCGTCCTGGATCGTGGTGAAGGTACCCTGCGAAACGTTGGCGGAATTGAAAAGCTCGATCATGGAAATTTCCCCAATAAGATACCGGCCCACGCGAAACACGCGCGGAATCATGCCGAAGTCATTTGTCGGGATACCCTCATCGATCCTGGGATATTTCCCGGTCGAAATACGGCAGCCCCCCTGTCCGCCACTGAATAGAATTCAATGATTGTCGTCGATCAAGGAAAATTTAACCAATTGGTATGCAGAAGAAATCGAAGGCATGGAATCAGGAAGTCCGAAACATTGAATCCAACTCAACTGATTGTATTTACTATATTTTTTATGACATTTCGACTTATTGATATAGAATCATGGCGCAATACACTTTATCCGTGTGCTGCGCCAAGACTCTAACTAAGCCCTTAAAAACAAGGGATTTGCATCACCTCAGCCGCGCAATCGAAATGCTTCAGCGGCAAGGAATATTTCCCTCTGGCAAGATGGACCGCGCCAGGAACCTCTCGCGAAGGCATGCTTGTATACCTCTGAAAAACAAGCGGATTTTCGCCGCATCCAAAATTTCTGCGTTGCCGCATTTTGCTGAAATACGCAAGCCGGCAAAAAATACCTTGACAGACATTGCAATGCGATTTGCCCATCCAAACAATGGTCATTAAAATTGATCAGGCAAGCCGCACGACAATCTTGGGTTGTTTCTCGGCATTGCCGACGTCAAACATTCGTTATTGGAGAAGCGTTTAACGCGCGTTGGACCGGTGGAAATTCAATACGGCCTCGCACTGATTCATAAGGACAAACGGCATTGACCGGCCCCGCCGGTGCCGGGATTGGCCACCGCGGCGGCCGTCACCCCTCTTGCATCGGGGCCATTACGGATCAGAATGCCTCTGTCGCGTAAAGGACGCCGATACCCGACAGCGAGAGGTAGCCCGAATGATGCAGCTCGCCGGTCAGGTCGTCCTGGGGCAACAGCGCGGGATCACCGGCATGGGCGTCCACGGCGAACAGGGATGGGGGCCGCACCTCCCCCTCCGGCAGAGCGGCGGGGGTTACCTCGTACCCCACCGGCAACTCGGCCTGCCCGTCCTCCAACCAGCCGGTCCGAAAGACAAAACCGGCATCCTCCTCCTGTCCCCCGCCGGCCGCGATCGCGATTCTGCCGATGCTGTCCACCTCGTCCCGGCCGCGCGTGCCGGCAGCATGCCACCCGACAGCGGGCGCGGCCGTCTGCACGGCCGTGAAGATCGCAGGCCCCGCGCCGAAAGGCTCCGCCAGCCCGGACAGGTCGCCCTGGCCGCCCGGCAACAGCCCGACGTCCAGCAAGGTGCCATCCGGCAAACTCCATCGCCCGGCCTCCAGCACCAGGTACATCATGTCCACCGGGCCCGGGGCATTGGCCTCGGCACCGGCCAGAACGAAGCTGCTCTCTGACGTCCATTGGACATCCAGCATACGGCCCAGCGTGTCCCCGGCCTCGACCGCGACGACAACGGGGGCGGTATAGGCATGCGCCAGCGTGACCTCGGAATGGGGGCCGCCCAGGGTGGCGTGCCCCGCTTCGCCCATCCGGGTGCCCGCGGGGCTGCCGGTCAGGCTGCCCTGCTCGCCCTCCAGGGTCAGGACGGCAAAATCCTCGGCCACATGGCGGGTTTCCGCATCCCGCGACTGGTCCTCGCGAATGGCAAAGCCGCCGGTCCCGGACGCATCCCGTTCCAGATAGGCGCTGTCCCTGCCGCGCATCGAGGAAAGGCCCGCCAGGACCGTACCGGCCAGCGGCACCGCGGGACCGTCGCCCAGAACGCCCCTGTGGGTCACGCCGCGCTCCACCATCCCGGCACCAAGGACCCCGGTCGCCCCGCCCTCGACAGCCAGCCAGCCGACCTGCTCGGTCACGTGGCCGCTGTTATTGCGCGCCTCTTCCTCCTGCAGCGTGAGGGCAAAGCCTCCGTCCGTCCGCCCCGCCACGCGCGCGATCACCCAGTCCCGGCCCTCGGAGGTCTGAACCTGGCCAAGGATGGCCGCGTCCTCTGCCAAATCCGTCGCGACCTCGACCCCCCCGCGGCTCGACAGACGCCCCGTCTCCTCGATCCCTGCCTCCAGGATCCGGCCGTCTTCCAGCTGCCAGCGCCCTGCCTCGACCACCACCCAGTGAACGGTGCCTGGGGCAATCTCTCCATCGGCGTAGCGCGGCTCTTGCAGCCGCATGGTGGCGCCGTCCGGGCCCACATCCGACAGGCGCACGGCAACCGGGTCGGCAAAGGCCCCGTCGAGCATGGTCAGAACCACCGGGCGGGTGAAGGCGTGATCGAACCTCACCTGCACCTCCTCGGCGCCGACCTCTGCCTGGCCCCATTCCATGATGACCGGGAGGTCCGGTTCAGCCCCTGGCGCGTCAGGCTGCGTCGTGGTGTCCTCGCCTGTCGGGATATCCGCCACGGTGCCATCCGCGAACAGCGTGTTGCGCGCCAGCAGGCTGCCCCCGTCCGGGCAGGCGCCCACGAGGTCGGAGGCAGCGCCCGAGACCTCGCAGCCGTCGAGCAAGAGATCACCGTCCCCCTGCGCCCATGCAATGGCACCCTCGCCCTGCGTCAGCAGCGACAGCCCGCTGACCGAAACCGCCCCGGCCCCTGCGTCCAGCACCAGCGCGGGCCCGCCGCCGCCGTCCAGGACCGTGCGCCCGACCCCGGCCCCCAGCACCTCCAGCGGTCGGTCGAGGGTCAGCGCACCCGCATGCCCCCCCTCCGCCAGCAGCAGCCGGTCGCCCGGCCCGGCGGCCGCAACCGCCGCCGCAAGGTCCATGCCGGGCAGCACCACCCAGGTGGATCGCGTTCCGTCGTAAAGGCACAGGACCTCGACACTTTCCAGCGTCACGGTCCCCCCGGCATGGAGCAGGAGGCCGTTTGCGCTGCCCCCCGTCACCTCCAGCCCGGTCAAATCCGGTGTCTCGCCCGGCGCGATCCCGATCACGGCCATGTCCTGCCCGGCCCCGCCCAGGATCACGTCCGCGCCCCCACCGCCCCACAGCCGGTTGGCGGCGGCATTGCCGATCAGGATATCGTCACCCGATCCGCCCCTTGCGTCCTCGATCACCGCGCCGGGGGCGATGGAGACATTCCCACTCAGCCCGCCCACGTCCGAGACCTGCCCCTCCCGCAGGTCGATCCGCTGATCCGCCGCGAACCCGGAGAAATCGAACATGTCGTGCCCGCCGCCGTCCCAGACCGACAGGACGGGCGCGCCGGTCGTCTCGAAATCGTAGACGGTGCCGGGCAATGTGCTGCCAAAGCCGTAGACCGTGTCGCCCCCGCGCGCGCCCGGGTTGACGCCATAGATCGACTGGATGGCCAGGATGTCGGCCAGCAGCGGGGTCGAGGCATGGACCCGTCCGCCCTCGCCCACGTGATCGGCCCCGGTCACCTGGGCGTCGAAATAGGACATCAGGGAATACTGGCGGCTGTCCGCGTCAAGATGCCGGTCCCGTTCGACACTGGCCGTGCCGTCGTAATTGCCGCCGTGGCCCAGCCCGATGGCATGGCCGATCTCGTGCAGCAGGGTCATCCAGCCATAGCCGCCCGGGGTAGACAGATCCGACCAGCCCGGGACATCCGCGTCGATGCTGACGCGGGCAAAGTATATGTCCGGCTCGGGGTAGACGAAGACGGCCGTCGACGCCCGCCCGTTGCTGCCCTCGCGCAGGGTCAGCGGCGCCCCCGAGGCGACCTGTTCGAAGCGGATCGCCGCGACATCCGACCAGGCCGCGAGGGCGCGGACGATGGCGTCTTGCTGCGCGACGCTCCAGCCGCCCTCCAGCGTGTAGGTCACGACCGGCTGCGCCCAGGCCCGGGCATCGCCGCCGTGATCCTGCCAGTAGCCGGCTGTCAGATAGGCCAACAGTTCCATGACCGACGACAGGTCGGTCCCGGTCGGGGCTTCCCCCGCGTCCAATGCTTGCACCACGATCCACTCCACCTTGGTGGAGCGATCGCTAGTTGGGCGAGGTCTACAGTCCCTTACCGAAATCTGGCGGAAAGAAGGTCATTCCCGCCAATCGTTCCGACCTTGGGGCGTCGCCTGCCCCGGGGTCGCGCTCAGCCGACGTTCAGCAGCGCGGTCAGGTCCTGCAGGGCATCGCGGTCGGCGGCCTCCATCGGCGCGGTGCGCGAGCGGAAGAGCGTCGCCTGGCTGCGCAGGATCAGCCCGTCGTCGAGCAGCTTCAGGTGGTTCGCCCGCATCGTCTCGCCGGTCGAGGTGATGTCGGCGATGGCCTCGGCGGTCTCGTTCTTCACCGTGCCCTCGGTCGCGCCCTGGCTGTCGACCAGCTGGTAATCCGCCACCCCGTTGTCGCGCAGGAAGTCCCGCACCAGCCGGTGGTACTTCGTCGCGATCCGCAGCCGGAAGCCGTGCACCCGGCGAAAGGCCGCCGCCGCCGCGTCGAGATCGTCGAGCGTATCGACATCCACCCAGCAGTTCGGCACCGACAGCACCAGATCGGCATGGCCGAACCCCAGTTCGGCCAGCTCTTCGACCTGCATGTCCCACTGGCCCAGCTTTTCGCGCACCAGATCGGTGCCGGTCACGCCCAGATGGATGCGGCCCGCCGACAGCTCGCGCGGGATCTCCCCGGCCGACAGCAGCACGAGTTCCACCCCCGCGATCCCCTCGACCCGGCCCGCATATTCGCGCTCCGACCCGGCGCGGCCCAGCGTCACGCCGCGCGCGCCGAACCAGTCGAATGTCTTGTCCATCAGCCGCCCCTTGGACGGCACACCCAGCTTCAGGCTCATCCCAGCCCCCCGAGGTCCAGCACCAGCCCGGGGCGGATCACACCGCCCACGGCCGGGATCTCGCGCCCCTGCCCCAGCACCCGGGTCAGCGCGTCATAGCGCCCGCCCGTGGCCACCGGCGGCAGGTCCGGTCGCGCCTCGGCGTAAAAGCCGAAGACGAAGCCGTCGTAATATTCCATATGGGTGCGGCCATAGGCGGCCTCGAAATCCAGATGCTCGACGTCGATGCCACGCGCGGCCAGCGCATCGGCCCGGGCGGCCAGGCGATCGACGGCGGGCAGGATCGCGGGCAGGTCCACGGCGATGTCGCGCAGATGCTCCAGCGCATAGGGCATGGTCTCGCGCACGGCGAGCACCGCGTCGATCATCGCGACCTCGTGGTCGGACATCGGGGCGGCGGCGGCGTCTTCGCGCAGGGCCTCGATCCGGTCCTCGATCTCGGCGCGGCGGCGCAGGCCGATGTCGGGGCCGGCGGTTTCGAACGGATCGGCGGCGGCCAGCATGGCCAGGCGCGCCGCAGGCGGCGCCACCCGGCCCGAAAACCGGTCGAGCAATGCCCGAAAGCGCCGGGGCCGCCAGACATGGCGCATCAGCGCATGCTTGCGCCGCTCGGTCGTGGCCAGCCCGCCCACAGCCGCCGTCAGGATGCCGATATCCCCGGTCGCGGCCCTCAGCGACAGCGGCGCGAGGATGCGTTGGAACAGGGCAAAGACCTCGGCATCCGCCGCCGGGGGATTGTCGCGGTCGAACAGCTCGAACCCCGCCTGCAGGTATTCGTTGGCCCGCTCGGGGTCGTCCTCCTGCCGGCGGAAGACCTCTCCGCAATAGCAGTAGCGCGCGGGCTCGGCCCCGCCGTCCATATGCATCTGCACCACCGGAACGGTGAAATCCGGGCGCAGCATCTGTTCGCCCCGCATCGCGTCCGAGGTGACATAAGCGCGGGCGCGGATGTCCTCTCCGTAAAGATCCAGCAGCAGGTCGGCGGGCTGCAGGATCGCCGCCTCGACCGGCAGCGCCCCCTCGGCCTCGAACAGCGCGCGCAGGCGGGCCGCCTCGGCCCGGGCGGCGGCGCGATAGGGTGTCGTGACCGGCATCAGCCCTGTCCTTCTCCGGCCAGGATCTCGCGCAGCTTGGCGACAAGCTCGCCGCGCGGCACCTCGAACTGCGAGGGGCGTTCCTTCCATTCCTCCAGCGTGGCGTTTTCGGCGATCTTCGCGCCCAGGATCAGATCCTTGACCTGCACCACGCCGCGCGCCTTTTCGTCCGCGCCCTCGATCACCGCGGCGGGAGACCCGCGCCGGTCGGCATATTTGAGCTGGTTGCCGAAGTTCTTGGGGTTGCCCAGGTAAACCTCGGCCCGGATCCCGGCATTGCGGATATCGGCAACCATCTGCATGTAATCGGCCATCCGGTCGCGGTCCATCACGGTCACCACCACCGGCCCCTGCGCCGCGCCGCCGATCCGCCCCTTTTCGCGCAGCGCGGCAAGCAGGCGGTCGACGCCGATGGAGACGCCCGTCGCGGGCACGGACTGGCCGGTGAAGCGCTTCACCAGGTCGTCATAGCGCCCCCCGCCCGAGACACTGCCGAACTGGCGCTTGCGGCCCTTGTCGTCGAGGATCTCGAAGGTCAGTTCGGCCTCGAACACCGGGCCGGTATAGTAGCCGAGGCCCCGCACGACCGAAGGATCCACGTCGATCCGGTCGGCGCCATAACCCTGCGCGTCCAGCAGGGCGGCGATCTGTTCCAGCTCGTCCACGCCCTCGGCCCCGATGGGTGATCCACCGATGGCCGCGCGCAGGTTGGCGAGCGTCGCCGCGACATCCGCGCCCTTGGAAGTCAGGAAGGCCAGCACCGGCTCGGCCTGGGCCGCGCTCAGCCCCACGCCGTCGATATAGGCGCCCGAGGCATCCAGCCGCCCCTTGCCCAGAAGCTCGCGCACCCCGGCCTCGCCCACCTTGTCGAACTTGTCGATGGTGCGGAGCACGTCAGCGGCCTGGCCCGCGTCGGTGACGCCCATGGCCTCCAGCACGCCGTTCAGGACCTTGCGGTTGTTCACCCGCACCACATAGTCGCCGCGCGGGATGCCGACCTCTTCCAGGCAATCCGACAGCATCGCGCAGATCTCGGCATCCGCCGCGGGAGAGGCGGTGCCCACGGTATCGGCGTCGCACTGGTAGAACTGGCGGAACCGCCCCGGCCCCGGCTTCTCGTTGCGCCAGACCGGGCCCATGGCGTAGCGGCGGTAGGGCGTCGGCAGGTCGTTGCGGTGCTGGGCATAGACCCGGGCCAGCGGGGCCGTCAGGTCATAGCGCAGCGCCAGCCAGTCGCCCTTGCCGTCGTCATCGGCCTCCTGCCAGGCAAAGACACCCTCGTTCGGGCGGTCGACGTCGGGCAGGAACTTGCCAAGCGCCTCGACCGTCTCGACAGCCGAGGATTCCAGCGCCTCGAACCCGTAGCGATGGTAGACGGCGGCAATTTTCGCAAGCATCTCCGCCCGTTCGGTCACCTCGGTGCCGAAGTAGTCGCGAAACCCCTTGGGCGTCTCCGCCCGGGGCCGCGGGGTCTTCTTGTCCTTGGCCATCTCGCGCCCTCGCTAGCTGTCGCGGCGGGGTCTAGCCGAAGGGCACGGTGCAGGCAAGCGGCCCCGGTCCGCAGGCTTCCGCTAAGTCAACCGGGTGACAGAGGTGGCTTATCCGGTTTTTCCGGATAAGCTTCCCTTGGGGTCAGTGAGGTAGTATTGGGCCGCGAAACGCGGAGTGGGGGACATGCTGGCACTGGAAGAACAAGTCGCGCATCTGCAACGAAACGTCGACGAACTCTCGGACATCGTGACCCGTCAGCAGACGGAAATCGCGATGCTCACGCGGCGGGTGCAGCTGCTGATGGAACGCGAGGCCGAACGCGAGAGCCAGGCCGGGATGGGCGTCCACATGGGCGACGAGAAGCCGCCGCACTGGTGAGCGCGCGGCCCGCAAGGCCGGCGCGACCGGGGCGATGTCTCAGCCCTCGATTTCCTGCGCCAGGACCTCGCCGTCATGCAGCAGCAGGTTCGACCAGCGCGAGCCGTCGCCGAACCGCTCATAAACGGTCAGGAACACCGTATCCTTCTGCATTCGCCCGATCCGTGCGCCGCAGGGCTTGTTCTTGCCCACGCCGCAGACCTGGCGCTTGACCTTCTCATAGGCCCGGTCGGTGTCGCCCCAGGGCAGCGCCGTGCCCGAGGGGCCGTAGCGCAGGGTCTCGTGCATCGCCACATCGCCGAACAGGCCAAGCGCGCCGGTGACCTGGCGGGCACAGCGGTCGTCGAACCCGGTGATGAAGAAGGTATGCGGCTGGGTCGACCCGGGCACGCTGTCGTGCAGGCGGAACTGCGCCTGGCGCGCGATTTCCTTGCCCAGCTCGCGGCGCGACAGGCCGCAGACCTTGGCGACCTGGCCAAAGGGCAGCATCGTGCCGGGCTGAACCTCCATCGTGTCGAGACCGCTGCCGCTGCCGCTGCCGGTTGCGCCGCCGCCGGCGAACAGGCCGCCGAGGAAACCGCCGCCGCCCGCGCGCTGCGGGGCAGCGGTGGCGGCCGGGGACTCGCCGGCGGGCATGGCGGCCTGGACCACGGGGGCCGCGTCGTCACCTGCGCCGGTCGCGCCACCGGCCAGGGTTTCGGCCCCGTCGCTGGCGGGCGGCTGTTGGCCGGAACGCCTGAAGATGCCGAAAAGGCCCCCGCGCGTGTCCGTCGCGGCCGCCGAGGCAAGCTGAGTCTCGCCCTCGGTGGCGGCTTCGGCCGCGGCGGCCGCGCGCGCCTCTGTCAGGATGCCGGGGGCGTCCTCGGGCGCCAGCACGCCGACCTTGGGCGCATCGGCGGGCATGTCGAGGTCGGACAGCTTGTCGACGCGGTCCAGCGGGTCGCCGCAGCCCGCCAGCAGCAGGCACGACACGAAGATCATGACAATACGCGTCACGGACGAATCCCCCCGGAGCAATTCATTGCATTGGCCTACACCATTCGTCGGCGCAGGGCCATGCCGCGGGCCGGGAGGGCCCGGGAAGGGGGCACGGGCCGGCTGTCATCCGCTCAGAATTCCTCGACCGCCATCACGCCGCCGAGGCTCTTGATCGCGCCCTTGATCTGCGGCGTGACCGGGTATTCGGCACCGGTGTCGATATCCACCTCGCCCGGCAGGGCCGGATCCATCAGGCAGAAGCGGATCGGCCCCCGCCCGGCCTTCACCGTCTGCGCCGCCCCGTCCAGCACCGAGGCGACGGCGGCGATCGCGCCCGGATTTTCGACGAAAATCCGCAGCCCCGAGGCGCCGGCATCGGCGACCACCCCGTCGATGGGCACCACCGAGCGGGCCAGCAGTTTCAGCTGATCGCTTTCCATCGTCGCCTCGACCGTCAGCACCACCTTGGAGCCGTTGTCCAGGTGCTCGCGTGCGGTTTCCAGCGTGTCCGAGAAGATCGTGACCTCATAGGCGCCGGACGGGTCCGAAAGCTGGGCAAAGGCAAACCGGTTGCCCCGCGCCGACTTCCGCTCCTGCCGCCCGGCCACCACGCCGGCCATCTTGGCCAGCAGCGGCCCGCCCTCGGCCAGGCGCGCCACCTCGTCCAGCGTCTTGATGTCCTTGCGCCGGAGCGGGCCCATGTAATCGTCCAGCGGATGGCCCGAGAGATAGAAGCCCACCGCCTTGAACTCCTCGGCCAGACGTTCGGCGGGCAGCCAGTCGTCCACCGGGGCCAGGCGCGGTTCGGGCAGGTCGTCGCCCGCATCGCCGAAAAGCGACACCTGGTTGGAGGTCTTCTGCTCCCATACCGCCGCCGAATAGGCGACCAGCGCATCGAGGCTGTCGAACACCCGCCGCCGGTTCGGGTCGAGCTGGTCAAAGGCGCCGGAGCGCGCCAGCATCTCCAGCGGCCGCTTGCCGACGCGCTTGAGTTCCACCCGCCGGGCGAAGTCGTAGAGGTTGACGAAGGGCTTGCCCGTGGTGCCCCGGGCCTGACCCGGGGCCGCGCCCTGACCTGCCGCCTGACCCGAGGGGTCCCGGCCCGGGGCCGGGACGCCGCTGCGCCCCTCGACCACCAGCCGCATCGCGTCCAGCCCGACGTTCTTGAGCGCGCCGAGGGCATAGACCAGTTCCCCGTTCACGACCTTGAACGCCGCATCCGAGCGGTTCACGCAGGGCGGCACCCAGGGCAGGCCCTGGGCCTTGCGCAGCTCCTCGAAATAGACCCCCAGCTTGTCGGTCAGGTGGATATCGCAGTTCATGACGCCCGCCATGAACTCCACCGGGTGGTTCGCCTTCAGCCAGGCGGTCTGGTAGGACACCACCGCATAGGCCGCCGCGTGGGACTTGTTGAAACCGTAGTTGGCGAATTTCTCCAGCAGGTCGAAGACCTCCGAGGCCTTCTTCTTCTCGACCCCGTTCTCGCCCGCGCCCTTCTCGAACTTGGGGCGTTCGGCGTCCATCGCCTCCTTGATCTTCTTGCCCATCGCCCGGCGCAGCAGGTCGGCGCCGCCCAGCGAATAGCCCGCCATGACCTGGGCGATCTGCATCACCTGTTCCTGGTAGACGATGATGCCCTGCGTCTCCTCCAGGATATGGTCGATCAGCGGATGGACCGAGGCGCGTTCCCTGAGCCCGTTCTTGACCTCGCAATAGACCGGGATGTTCTCCATGGGCCCCGGCCGGTAGAGCGCCACCAGCGCGACGATATCCTCGATGCAGGTCGGCTTCATCCGCTTCAGAGCATCCATCATGCCCGAGCTTTCCACCTGGAACACCGCCACCGTCTTGGCCCGGGCGTAAAGGTCGTAGGTCTTCTCGTCGTCCAGCGGGATGGCGTTGATCTGGTTCTCGGCCCCCGGCGCGGGCTCGTAAAGCCGCGTGCCGTCCGCCGCCACATGCAGGTCGCGACCGCCCGCGTGGATCTGCTCGATGGCGTTCTGGATCACCGTCAGGGTCTTGAGGCCCAGGAAGTCGAATTTCACCAGCCCGGCCTGTTCGACCCATTTCATGTTGAACTGCGTCGCCGGCATGTCCGACCGCGGATCCTGGTAGAGCGGCACCAGCCGGTCCAGCGGCCGGTCCCCGATCACCACCCCGGCGGCATGGGTCGAGGCGTTGCGCAGCAGCCCCTCCACCTGCATGCCGTATTCCAGCAGGCGGTTCACGACCTCCTCGTTCCTGGCCTCGGCCCGCAGGCGTTCCTCCTGGGCCAGCGCCTGTTCGATGCTGACGGGCTTGACGCCCTCCACCGGGATCATCTTGGACAGGCGGTCGACCTGGCCATAGGGCATCTGCAGCACCCGGCCGATGTCGCGCACCGCGGCCTTGGACAGAAGCGCACCGAAGGTGATGATCTGGCCCACCTTGTCGCGGCCGTATTTCTCCTGAACGTAGCGGATCACTTCCTCGCGCCGGTCCATGCAGAAGTCGATGTCGAAATCCGGCATCGAGACCCGTTCGGGATTCAGGAACCGTTCGAACAGCAGCGAATAGCGCAGCGGGTCAAGGTCGGTGATCGTCAGCGCATAGGCCACAAGCGAACCTGCCCCCGACCCACGGCCCGGGCCCACCGGGATGTCGTGATCCTTGGCCCATTTGATGAAATCGGCCACGATCAGGAAGTAGCCGGGAAAGCCCATCCCCTCGATGATCCCCAGCTCGAATTCCAGCCGCTTCTCGTAATCCTCGACCGAGGCGGCAGGCGGGATCACCGCCAGACGGTCCTTCAGCCCCTGCTTGGCCTGGCGGCGCAGTTCCTCGACCTCGTCATCGGCGAACCTGGGCAGGATCGGATCGCGCTTGGGCGCCTTGTAGGCGCAGCGTTTCGCGATCTCGACGGTGTTCTCGATGGCCTCGGGCAGGTCGGCGAACAGCGTCACCATCTCCTGCTGCGACTTGAAATAATGCTGCGGCGTCAGGCGGCGGCGGGGCTGCTGCTGGTCGACATAGGCGCCCTCGGCGATGCAGATCAGGGCGTCATGCGCCTCGTACATCTTCGTCTCGGGGAAATAGACGTCGTTGGTGGCCACCAGCGGCAGATCCATCGCATAGGCCATTTCGACAAAGCCGCGTTCGGTCAGCCGCTCCTTGTCCGGCGCGCCGCCTTCGCCCGGATGGCGCTGAAGCTCGACATAGAGCCGGTCGGGATAGATCGCGGCCAGCGTGTCCATCAGCTCTTGCGCGGCGGGGCGCTGGCCGGCCTGCAGCAACAGGCCCACCGGGCCGTCCGGGCCGCCCGACAAGCAGATCAGCCCGGCGGAAAACTCGCGCAACTCGTCGATGGTGACCTGCGGCTCCTGCCCGCCCTTGTCGACGTAAAGGCAGGTGCTCAGCCGCATCAGGTTCTCATAGCCCTCTTCGTTCTGCGCCAGCAGGACGACGGGCGCGGGGGGCTTGGGCTGCTGGCCCGGCACCACAGGCAGGTAGGACAGATCGACCTGGCAGCCCAGGATCGGCTGCACCCCGGCCCCGCTGGCGGTGACCGAGAATTCCAGCGCGCAGAACATCGAATTGGTGTCGGTCACCGCAACCGCCGGCATCTGCATCTTGTCGCAGAGCGCGGGCAGCTTCTTCAGCCGCACCGCGCCTTCCAGCAGGGAATATTCGGTGTGGGTGCGCAGGTGGATGAATCGCGGTTCGCTGGTCATGGTCACACCATATCTTGGGCCGCCGGGACCGGGAAGCCAGGGATTTGCACCACCGGCGGAATTGGACTGGCCGGGCAGGACGCCGCCCCCCGGGCGGTCCCGCCGGGGAGTGGGTCAGGTGCCGATCAGCTCGATCCGGTTGCCGAAGGGATCGGCGACATAGACCCGCGCGACGCCCGGGATGGCGTCATCGGGCAGCACCGCGACATCCGCCGCCTCCAGCCGCGCCACCAGGGCGGGCAGATCCGTCACGGCAAAGGCCGGATGCGCCTTGCGGGCGGGGCGGAAATCGCCCTCGACCCCCAGATGCACGCGCAACGCGCCCGTCTCGAACCAGCAGCCGCCCCGCGCCGCCAGCCTGGGCGGCTTGGCGACCTCGGGCAGGCCCAGCAGGGCGGAGTAGAAACCGCGCGCCAGGTCCTCGCCCCCTTCGGGCATGGCCAGCTGGACATGGTGGATCGCCTGCAACATGCGCCGGTTCTGGACCCTGCACCAAACGGGCGCAAGGCCCGAGCGTCCAGCGATTGCGCATCCGGAGCCACAGCGCGGGCATGGCGGCGCCGGGCAGGCGACGAAAGACTTGCAATATGGCCACCTGCCGGGTTTCCTTGGAAAAACAGCAGGCCGCGCGCCCCTTATGCCGCATCGGGGACGCAACTTTCCGGCCCAACAGGGTAAGGCGGCGGTATAGCACATGAAGATCTCCTTTCACCTGAACGGAGAACGAGTCGATCTGGCCGGGGTGGACCCTCAGACCACCCTGCTGGACTGGCTGCGCGAGGAGCGTGCCCTGACCGGCACCAAGGAAGGCTGCAACGAGGGCGATTGCGGCGCCTGCACGGTGATGATCCGCGACGACTCCGGGCTGCGGGCGCTGAATGCCTGCATCCTGCTGATGCCGCAGCTGCACGGGCGCAGCGTGGTGACGGTCGAAGGGCTGGCCAGCCGCGACGGCAGCCTGCATCCGGTGCAGAAGGCGATGGTGACGCACCACGGCTCGCAATGCGGGTTCTGCACGCCCGGCATCGTGATGTCGCTGGCGGTGGCCCATGCCGCGGGCGAAAAGGATGTGGACGCGGTGCTGGCGGGCAACCTCTGCCGCTGCACCGGCTATGCCCCCATCGTGCGCGCCGCCGAGGCCGCCCGCGCCGAAAAGACGCCCGACGATTTCCTGGGCCGCATCGCGCCCGCCCCCGTCGGCCCGGCCGAGGACGACCTGACCGAAGGCGCCGCCGCCGTGATCGACAGCGCGGACGCGCTGGCCGACTGGTGCCTGGCCCATCCCGAGGGCCATATCGTCGGCGGCGCGACCGACCTGGGGCTGCATGTCACCAAGGGGCTGAAGGACCTTGGCCCGCTGGCCTTTGTCGGGCGCTGCCGCGACCTGAAACAGATCAGCATCTCGGGGCGCGAGATGACCTTTGGCGCCGGTGTCTCGATCACCGACATGGCCCGGGCACTGATCCCGATGCACCCGGATTTCACCGCGATGCTGTCGCGGTTCGGATCCGTGCAGGTGCGCAACGCCGCGACCATCGGCGGCAATATCGCCAACGGCTCTCCCATCGGGGATGCGCCGCCTGCGCTGATCGCGCTTGGCGCCACGCTGCACCTGCGGCGCGGGGCCGAGCGGCGCAGCATGCCGCTGGAGTCCTTCTTCCTCGACTACGGCAAGCAGGACCGCCAGCCGGGCGAGTTCGTCGAGGCCGTCTCGATCCCGCGCCAGACCGACCGGCTGGCCTGCTACAAGCTGTCCAAGCGGTTCGATCAGGACATCTCGGCCGTCTGCGGCTGCTTCAACATCCATGTGAACGAGGGGCGCGTGGCCCGGGCGCGCATCGCCTTCGGCGGCATGGCAGGGGTGCCCAAACGCGCCAGAGCGGTCGAGGCGGCGCTGACCGGCCAGCCCTGGAACGACGACACCATCGCCTTGGCCTGGACCGCGTGGGAAGAGGATTTCCAGCCGCTGTCGGACATGCGCGCCTCGGCCTCCTACCGGCTGGAAACCGCGCGCAACATGCTGATCCGGTACTACCTGGAAGACCTCGGCGCGCAGACCCGTGTGCGGGCGGTGTCGGCATGAGCGTCGCCCGCCCCCTGCCCCATGACAGCGCCGAACTGCATGTCACCGGCGCCGCCCGCTATGTCGACGACATCCCCCTGCCCGCCGGTGCGCTGCACCTGGCATTCGGCACCAGCCCCGTCGCCCGGGGGCGCATCGTCTCGCTGGACCTGGCGGCGGTGAGGCGCGCGCCCGGCGTCTCGGCCGTGCTGACGACGGATGACCTGCCCTTTGCCAATGACGTCTCGCCCTCGATCCATGACGAGCCGCTGCTGGCCGTCGCCGAGGTGTTCTACGTCGGCCAGCCGCTGTTCATCGTGGCCGCCGACAGCCACCTGGCCGCGCGCAAGGCCGCGACGCTGGCAAAGGTCGAGATCGAGGAAATGGAGGCGCTGCTGTCCATCGACGCGGCGCTGGCGGCGAACAGCCGGTTCGAGGACGGGCCGCGCATCTATGAAAAGGGCGACGCGCGCGCCGCCATCGCCGCCGCGCCCCTGACCGCCCGGGGGCGGTTCGAGATCGGCGGCCAGGAGCATTTCTACCTGGAGGGCCAGGCCGCCGCCGCCGTGGTGCAGGAGGGCGGCGACATGCTGGTCTATTCCTCGACCCAGCACCCGACCGAGATCCAGCACAAGGTGGCCGAGGCGATCGGCACCCCGATGAACGCCGTCCGGGTCGAGATGCGCCGCATGGGTGGCGGCTTTGGCGGCAAGGAGAGTCAGGGCAATGCGCTGGCGGTGTCCTGTGCCGTGGTTTCGCGGCTGACCGGGCGGCCCTGCCGGATGCGCTATGACCGGGATGACGACATGATCATCACCGGCAAGCGGCACGATTTCCGCATCGACTACACGGTGGGGTTCGATGCGACGGGAAAAATCCTTGGCGTCGACTTCGTGCACTATACCCGCTGCGGCTGGTCGCAGGACCTGTCGCTGCCGGTGGCGGACCGGGCGATGCTGCATGCGGACAATGCCTATCTGCTGCCCGCCTGCCGGATCGAAAGCCACCGGTTGAAGACCAACATGTGCAGCGCCACCGCCTTTCGCGGCTTTGGCGGGCCGCAGGGCATGGTGGGGATCGAGCGGGTGGTGGATCACGTGGCCCATGTGCTGGAGCGCGACCCGCTGGAGGTGAAGCGGGTGAATTTCTACACCGACGCGGCCGATATGGCAGCCGGTGCCGCCGGCCCCGGCCGCGGAGGGGGGCTGTCTGCCCCCCGTCCCGGCGAGGCCGGGACTCCCCCCGAGAGTATTTCCGACGAGATGAAGACGGGCGGACCGGAAGAGGAGCTGACCTCGCGCGGGGCGGCGGCGGTTGTGGGCCCCGATGTGGTGCAGGCGGCACCGGGCGGGGTGCAGACGACGCCCTACGGCATGCCGGTCGAGGACTGCATCATCAACGCCATGACCGATGCCCTGGCGCAGGAAAGCCGGTATCGCGAGCGCCGGGCCGAGGTGGCCGCCTGGAACGAGGGCCAGCCGATCCTGAAGAAGGGCATCGCGCTGACCCCGGTGAAATTCGGGATCTCCTTCACCCTGACCCATCTGAACCAGGCCGGCGCGCTGGTGCATGTCTATCAGGACGGGTCGGTCCACATGAACCACGGCGGCACCGAGATGGGCCAGGGCCTGTTCCGCAAGGTGCAGCAGGTGGCGGCCGAGGGGTTCGGTATCGACGCCGGGGCGGTGAAGATCACCGCGACGGATACCGGCAAGGTGCCGAATACCTCGGCCACGGCGGCCTCCTCCGGGTCGGATCTGAACGGCATGGCGGTGAAGGCCGCCTGCGACACGATCCGCGGGCGCATGGCCGAGCTGATCGGGCGGCTGCATCAGGTGGCCCCGTCTGAGGTGATCTTTGCCGGTGGCCGTGTCAGGGCGGGCGCGGCGGAGATGAGCTTTGCCGAGGCGGCGGCGCTGACCTATCAGAACCGGGTGAGCCTGTCGGCCACCGGCTATTACCGCACGCCCAAGGTGGAATGGGACCGCATCGCCGGGCGGGGCCGGCCGTTCTATTACTTTGCCTATGGCGCGGCGGTGAGCGAGGTGGTGATCGACACGCTGACGGGCGAGTACCGCATCCTGCGCACCGATATCCTGCACGACGCCGGGCGCAGCCTGAACCCGGCGCTGGACATCGGCCAGATCGAGGGCGGATTTGTCCAGGGCGCGGGCTGGCTGACAACCGAGGAGCTGGTCTGGGACGACAGGGGGCGGCTGCGGACGCATGCGCCCTCGACCTACAAGATCCCGGCCTGCGGCGACCGGCCGGACATCTTCAACGTGGCGCTCTGGGACGGGGACAACCGCGAGGAGACGATCTATCGCTCCAAGGCCGTGGGCGAGCCGCCGTTCATGCTGGGGATCTCGGTCCTGATGGCCCTGTCTGACGCGGTGGCCGCTTGCGGGACCTCCTATCCCGCGCTGGATGCGCCCGCCACGCCCGAGAAGGTGCTGGCCGCGGTGATGCGGGTGCGCGATGGCCTTTGACGCGGACAGGCTGAGCGCGCTGGCCGCTGCCCACGGGCCGGTGGTCCGGGTCGTGGTGGCAGGGGTGCGCGGTTCGACCCCGCGCGAGGCCGGGGCGGCGATGGCCGTCTGGGCCGAGGGGTTCGAGGGCACGATCGGCGGCGGCGCGCTGGAGCTGGAGGCGATCCGCCTGGCCCGCGCCGGGCTGCGGGCGCCGCGCGTGCTGCACCGGGCCCTGGGCCCCGAGCTGGGCCAATGCTGCGGCGGGGCGGTGACGCTGGTGCTGGAAGCGGTGGATGCGGACCTGCTGGAGCGCGCCCGGGGCGAGGTTGTCGCCCGCCCGGTGGAGGCCGGGGCCGGGGAGATGCCGCTGGAGATCCGGCGCATGCTGGCCGAGGCCCGGGCGCAGGGTGTCGAGGCGCCGACACGGCTGGTGGAGGGCTGGCTGGCCGAGCCGGTGGCGCGGCCCCGGCGCAACATCTGGATCTGGGGCGCGGGCCATGTGGGCCGGGCGCTGGTGGCGGTGCTGTCCCCCCTGCCCGGGCTGGCGATCACCTGGGTCGACACCGGGGCCGACCGGTTTCCCGACACCCCGCCCGAGGGCGTGAGCGTGGTGCCCGCCGCCGATCCGGCCCTGCTGGCGGCCCATGCGCCGGTCGAGGCCGAACACCTGGTGCTGACCTATTCCCATGCGCTGGATCTGGCGCTCTGCGATGCGCTGCTGCGGCGGGGTTTCGGGCGCTGCGGGCTGATCGGGTCGGCGACGAAATGGGCGCGGTTCCGGCGGCGGCTGTCGGGCATGGGCCATGCGGATGCGCAGATTTCGCGCATCGACTGCCCCATCGGTGACCCGTCTTTGGGCAAGCACCCGCAGGCGATTGCCGTGGGCGTGGCCACCTGCATACTGGCACATGGGTTGGGATCGGGGGCGCGCCAAGACGCCCGGCAAGGGAAGATCGCGTGACGGGGACGGACATACTTCTGTCGCTCAGGGGGCTGACCAAGGCCTATCCGGGCGTGGTGGCCAATGCCGATGTCGGCTTCGACATCCGGCGCGGCGAGGTGCATGCCCTGCTGGGCGAGAACGGCGCGGGCAAATCCACGCTGGTCAAGATGATCTACGGGCTGGTCAAGCCGGATGCGGGCGAGATGACCCTGATGGGCAAGCCCTTCGCCCCGGCCGAACCCAAGGCCGCGCGGGCGGCGGGCGTGGCGATGGTGTTCCAGCATTTCAGCCTGTTCGACGCGCTGAACGTGGCCGAGAACATCGCGCTCGGCATGGCGGACCCGCCCGAGATGCGGGACCTGGCCAAACGCATCCGCGAGGTCTCGGAGGCCTATGGCCTGCCGCTGGACCCGTTTCGCACCGTGGGCGACCTGTCGGCGGGCGAGCGGCAGCGGGTCGAGATCGTGCGCTGCCTGCTGCAGGATCCGAAGCTGCTGATCATGGACGAGCCGACCTCGGTGCTGACGCCGCAGGAGGTGGACATCCTCTTTGCGACGCTGCGCAAGCTGTCGGCGGAGGGGACCTCGATCCTCTATATCTCGCACAAGCTGGAGGAGATCCGCGCGCTCTGCGACGGGGCGACGATCCTGCGGCTTGGCAAGAAGGTCGCGACCTGCGTGCCGCGCGAGACCACGGCGCGCGAGATGGCCGAGCTGATGGTGGGCACCGAGCTGCATGTGCCGGAGCGCGCGGGCAAGCTGCCGGGCAAGGTCAAGCTGGAGCTGAAGGGGCTGAGCGCGGCGGCGCCCACGCAATTCGGAACCGCGCTGAAGGAGATCACCCTGCAGGTGCGGGCGGGCGAGGTGCTGGGGCTGGCCGGGGTGGCCGGGAACGGGCAGGACGAATTGCTGGCCGCGCTGTCCGGCGAGATCACGAGCGCGCCGGGGATGGTGGTGTTCGAGGGGCGCGAGATCGGCGCCCTGGGGCCGAACGGGCGGCGTCGCCTGGGCCTGCTGACGGGGCCGGAGGAACGGCTGGGCCATGCGGCCGCGCCCGACATGAGCCTGACGGAAAATGCCCTGCTGACCGGGGCGGAACGCGAGGGGCTGGTGTCGAACGGGTTCCTGAAATGGGGCAAGGCGCGCAGCTTTGCCGAGGCGATCATCGAGCGCTTCGACGTGCGCACCCCGGGGCCGGAGAATGCGGCGCGTTCGCTGTCGGGCGGGAACCTGCAGAAATTCGTCATCGGGCGCGAGGTGATGCAGCGGCCCGAGGTGCTGGTGGTCAACCAGCCGACCTGGGGCGTGGATGCCATGGCCGCCGCCGTGATCCGGCAGGCGCTGCTGGACCTGGCCGAGGGCGGGACCGCCGTGATCGTGATCTCGCAGGATCTGGACGAGCTGATGGAGGTCTCGGACCGCTTTGCCGCGCTCAACGAGGGGCGGCTGAGCGAGGTGGTGCCGGCGAAGGGGCTGACGGTCGAGGCGATCGGGCTGATGATGGGCGGGGCGCACGGGATGGAGGTGGCGCATGTGTGACGTTGCGCCGCCCGATGGCGTCGCGCGGGGGATCGCGGCCGAATTCCACCCGCAAGGGGTGGCCTTCGGACGCGATGCCTCCGGCGGGAGTATTTCTGACGAGATGAAGCGGGGGGATGCGCATGGGTCCGCCGCGGGTGCGGGTGACGGGGCGGGAGCCGGGGAAGGCGAATGCCGGGCACCCGGGCATGCGGAGGGCGGGCGATGCTGAAGCTGGAGAAACGGCGGCAGCCGTCGCGGGCCTGGGCCTGGGGCGCGCCGGTGGTGGCGGTGATCGCGACGATCCTCGCAGGCGGGCTGCTGTTCGCGCTGGACGGGACCGATCCGGTGGCCGTGATCCGGACGATCTTCTGGGATCCGCTGTTCGGGCAGCATGCGTCGTTCTACCGCCCGCAGCTGCTGGTGAAGGCGGCGCCGCTGGTGCTGATCGCCATCGGCCTGAGCCTGGGTTTCCGGGCCGGGATCTGGAACATCGGCGCCGAGGGGCAGTACATCATCGGCGCCCTGACCGGGGCCGGCTGCGCGCTGGCCTTCTACCCGATGGAGGGCTGGTTCATCTTTCCGCTGATGGTGATCTGCGGGGCGCTCGGCGGATGTCTATGGGCGATGATCCCGGCGGCGCTGAAGGTGGTGTTCGGGACCAACGAGATCCTCGTCTCGCTGATGCTCGTCTATGTGGCGGAGAAGATCCTCGCCTCCATGTCGCTGGGATTGCTGAAGAACCCCGAGGGCTACGGCTTTCCGGGCAGCCGCAACCTGGCGCAGTACCCCTCGGCCCACAATGCCGAGATCGTGGCGGGCACCGGCATGCACTGGGGCGTCGCGGCGGCGCTGATCGCGGTGATCTTCGCCTATGTGCTGCTGAACCGGCACCTGCTGGGCTTTCAGATCCGGCTGACCGGCGAGGCCCCGCGCGCCGCGCGCTTCGCGGGCGTGGTGCCCGCGCGGCTGGTCGTCTTCTGCCTCGGCGCCTCGGGGGCGCTGGCCGGGCTGGCGGGGATGTTCGAGGTGGCGGGCCCCTCGGGGCAGATCTCGATCGACTTCAACGTGGGCTACGGCTTCACCGCGATCATCGTCGCCTTCCTGGGGCGGCTGCACCCCGTGGGGATCCTGCTGGCGGGTCTGCTGATGGCGCTGACCTATGTGGGCGGCGGCATCTCGCAATCGGCGCAGGGGCTGCCGGCGGCGACCATCCAGATGTTCCAGGGGATGCTGCTGTTCTTCCTGCTGGCCTTCGACGTCTTAACCAACTACCGGCTGCGGCTGACCCGGCGCGAGGTGGCCTGATGGACCTGTCCGCAATCAATCCCGTCCTGCTGGTCGCCTCGCTGATCGTGGCGGCGGTGCCCTTCCTGCTGGCGGCGATCGGCGAGCTGGTGGCCGAGAAATCCGGCATGCTGAACCTCGGCGTCGAGGGGATGATGATCACCGGCGCGATCTGCGGCTTCGCGGCGGCGGTCCAGAGCGGCTCGCCGCTGACAGGGTTCCTCGCGGCGGCGGCGGGCGGAGCGGCGCTGTCGCTGCTCTATGCCTTCCTGACGCTCGCCACGCTGGCCAACCAGGTGGCCAGCGGTCTGGCCCTGACGCTGTTCGGGCTGGGCCTGTCGTCGAAGCTTGGGCGGGGCTACGTCGGGATCAAGCCGCCGGCCAGCGCGACGCTCGACATCCCGGTGCTGAGCGATCTGCCGGTCGTGGGGCGCATCCTCTTCTCGCACGACGTGATGGTCTATTTCTCGTTCGCGCTGGTCGCGGCGGTCTGGGCCTTCCTGAAATACACCCGCGCCGGCCTGATCCTGCGCGCGGTCGGAGAGAACCACGACGCGGCACATGCCCTGGGGTACAAGGTCAAGCTGATCCGGCTGATGGCGATCGCCTTCGGCGGCGCCTGCGCGGGGCTGGGCGGGGCCTACATCAGCCTGATCCGCGTCCCGCAATGGACAGAGGGCATGACCGCGGGCGCCGGCTGGATCGCGCTGGCGCTGGTGGTCTTTGCCTCGTGGAAGCCCTGGCGCGTCCTGCTGGGCGCCTGGCTGTTCGGCGGCGTGACCGTGCTGCAGCTGAACCTGCAGGCGGCGGGTATTGCCATTCCCGTCGAATACCTGTCGATCAGCCCGTATCTGATCACCATTCTGGTGCTCGTCGTCATGTCCGCCGACCGGAGCCGCGCGCCGGCCTCGCTCGGCCGGATCTTCCACGCCTCGCAATAGGGCGTCACACTCACGCAAGAGACCAACAAGGGAGACATCAACATGCTCAGAAGAACGTTCCTCGGGACCGCCGCGATGGCGCTCGCCCTGGCCCTGACCGGCGGCGTCCACGCGGCCAGCCATTCGGACAAGGTGAAGGTCGGCTTCGTCTACGTCGGCCCCGTCGGCGACGGCGGCTGGACCTACGAACACGACAAGGGCCGTCAGGCGGTCGAGGCGGAATTCGGCGACAAGGTCGAGACCGTGTTCGTCGAAAGCGTGCCCGAAGGGCCGGATGCGGAACGGGTGATGACCCAGATGGCGCTGGACGGCGCCAAGCTGATCTTCACCACCTCGTTCGGCTACATGGATCCGACCATCAACGTCGCGAAGAAATTCCCCGACGTGAAGTTCGAGCACGCCACCGGCTACAAGACCGCGCCGAACGTCGGCACCTATTCCGCACGCTTCTATGAAGGTCGCGCGGTGCAGGGCACGATCGCGGGCCGCATGACCGAAAGCAACATCATCGGCTACATCGGGTCCTACCCGATCCCCGAGGTGATCCGCGGCATCAACTCGGCCTATATCCACGCGAAGAAGGTGAACCCGGACGTCGAGTTCAAGATCGTCTGGGCCTTCACCTGGTTCGACCCGGCGAAAGAAGCGGACGCCGCGCGCACGCTGATCGAGCAGGGCGCCGACGTGATCCTGCAGCACACCGATTCGACCGCGCCCCAGGCGGCTGCGGAAGCGGCGGGCAACGTCTATACCTTCGGTCAGGCCTCGGACATGGCGGAATTCGCGCCGAAGCCGCGGATCTCGTCGATCATCGACAACTGGGCGCCCTACTACATCAAGCAGGTCAAGGCGGTCATGGACGGCACTTGGAAAAGCGAGATGACCTGGGACGGCATCGGCCCCGGCATGGTCGGCATCGGCGAGATCACGGATGCCGTGCCCGCCGAGGTCAAGGCCGAGGCCCTCGCGCTGAAGGACAGCATCGCCTCGGGCGCGTACCACCCCTTCACCGGCCCGCTGAAGAAGCAGGACGGCAGCGACTGGCTGGCCGAGGGCGAGACCGCCGATGACCGCACGCTGGCCGGCATGAACTTCTACGTCGAAGGGCTGACCGGGGACATCCCGCAGTAACCGCGCCGGGTTGAGAGACAGGAACGCCCGCCGCATCCGGCGGGCGTCTTTCCCTTGCCGCACGTCGCCGCCCGCTGCCCGCAGTTGGCGATGGCGGCGGTCGGCCCCCGGCGAAGCGCGCGGGCGCCTCTTGCCCGGCACGGGGTTTTCGGGCATTGCGGGCCGTCCGGCGAACGGACATGGAGATCCTCGATGGACTATTCGAAATCTGGCGGGCAGCGCGGCCCGAAGGGCGCGCCGAAACACCGCGAACACAACGCCTGGGGTTCCGACCGCAAGCAGCAGGGCGGGCGCGCGTCCAAGGAAGAGCTGGTCGAGCGGCTGAAGGCCGCCGCCCGCAAGACCGACACCCCCGGCGACGACAGCGCCCCCGGCGCCTGACGGCGATCCCGCGCAGCCGATTTTTCCGATACGGAAGAAGGCAGGCCGCGAGTCGTACCCCGGATGTGGCAAGAGCCATGCAATTTCCGGATACCTCCCCTCAGGTCAACGAGGCTTCTAGTCCGGCGGAAGTCGTGGCAAATTGTCTCATATGGGGAGGAACGAAGCCGATTTCCTGATCGTTGGCGGAGGCATCGCGGGTGTCTCGGCGGCGGCACGTCTGGCCGGTACGGGCCGGGTGCTGCTGCTGGAGGCCGAGGATGCGCTGGCCTATCACGCCTCGGGACGTTCGGCCGCCATGTTCCTTGAGAAATACGGTAACGCGACCGTGCGGGCGCTGAACGAGGCGAGTGCAGATCACCATGCACATTCAGATGGCGGCGTTTTGACGCCAAGGGCGATGCTGCTGGTCGGGCGGCCGGGCGAGGAAGACGCCTTTGCCGCCGAGGCCACGGATTTCGGGCTGGACCGGATCGAGATGGGTCAGGCGCGCGGGATGGTCCCGATCCTGAACCCGCTGACCTGCAACCGCGCGGCGATGCGCGAGGATACCTATGACCTGGACACCGACCTGCTGATCCAGAACTTCCTGCGCCGGGCGCGCGCCGGCGGGGCCGAGATCCGCCTGAAGACCCGTATCGACGCGATCCGGTTCGAGGGCGGGCGCTGGATCGTCCGCAGCGGGGACGAGGATTTCCAGGCCGCGACGCTGGTGAATGCCGCGGGTGCCTGGGCCGACCATGTGGCCGAGCTGGCCGGCGTGACCCGGCTGGGCATCGTGCCGAGGCGCCGCTCGATGGCGCGGATCCCGGCACCGGGCGGGCACGACACCCGCGACTGGCCCTTCATCGACGCCGTGGGCGAACGCTGGTACGCCAAGCCCGACGCCGGCAAGCTGATCGTCTCGCCCTCCGAAGAGGACCCGACCGAGGCGCATGATGCCTGGGCCGACGACATGGTCCTGGCCGAGGGCCTCGCCCGGTACGAGGAAATGGTGACCGAGCCGGTCACCCGCGTCGAACATTCCTGGGCCGGGCTGCGCAGCTTCGCCCCCGACCGGACGCTGGTCATCGGCCGCGATCCGGGTCGTCCCGAATTCTTCTGGCTGGCCGGCCAGGGGGGCTATGGCTTCCAGACCGCGCCCGCCGCCAGCCAGCTTGCCGCCGACCTCCTGTCCGGCCGCCCGTCCGAATTGCCTGCCAACGTCGTCACCGCGCTCGACCCCAAAAGACTGACCTAGCCCATGGCCGAAAATCATCCCGCCCACCCCGATCACCCCGTGACCCGCGATTTCGCGCAGGGCGCCGAAGGCGACAGGCTCTTCGCCCCGGCCGCCGCGCGCAACTCCGAACCGATCGGCGACCTGATGCAGGCCGTCGCCCCGACCCATGGCCGCGCGCTGGAGCTCGCGTCGGGCACCGGGCAGCATGTGGCGATGCTGGCGCGGCTGATGCCCGGCCTCAGCTGGCAGCCCTCGGAAATCGACCCGGCGCGCCGCCGTTCGATCGACGCCTATGCCGCCGACACCGGGCTGGGCAATATCCGCCGTGCCGCGCAGATCGACGCGGTCACGCATGGCTGGGCCACGCGGCACGGGCTGCAGGACCTGATCTTCCTGTCGAACCTGCTGCATCTGATCTCGCGCAGCGAGGCCGACACCCTGATCGAGGAAGTCGCCCATGCCCTGGCCCCCGGCGGCATCTTTGTCCTCTACGGCCCGTTCAAACGCGCCGGAGAGCTGACCTCGGAGGGCGATGCCCGGTTCCATGCCCAGCTTGTCGCCGCCGATCCCCGGACCGGCTACAAGGACGATTTCGACGTGATCGAGATGCTGCACGCCAACTGGCTGGAGCTCGACCGCGTGGTCGAGATGCCCGCCAACAACCTGGCCTTTGTCGCGCGCCGGCCCAACGGGATGGCGCTGTAACGTCCGCCCGCCGCCGCGACCGCGCGACCGCCGCTATTGCTTCAGCAGGTTGCGCAGACCCTTGCGGGCCTCTTCCTCCAGCTTGCGCCGGGCCGCGTCTTCCAGGCTTTCCCCCTCGTTCGGGGTCACGCCCAGCTCCTCGCCCACCTTGCGGCCGACCTCGTCGCGCACCTTGTCCTCCAGCGCCTTGCGCTCCTCGGCAAAGTTCAGGCGGATCGCGGCCTCCAGGTCGGGGGTGATCTGCGGGCTGCTCCAGGGGCCGCGCACCCGGACGGGGATGGCGATGCCGCGCCCGTCGCGGGCCTCCATCGCCACCGGGGTGACCGTATAGTCGATATCCCGCGCGCCTAGGCCCACGCGGCCCTTGCCGCCCGCCCGGATCGAGCCGACCTCCAGCACCAGGTCATCGTTCAGCAGGTTGCCGTTCTCCAGCCGGAATCCCGCCGCCAGACGGTCGAAGACGGTCGTTCCGCCGCCCACCTCGCCCGAGCGCATCAGCCGGTCCAGGTCGATGCCCAGGATCGTGCCCTTGGCGAAATCTATGGCGCCATTGCCCGACAGCGAATTCATGATTGCCGCGACCGAGGGGCCGACGCCCAGGAAATTCACCGCCGCATTGCCCTTGCCGGTGAACCGGGTGATCCCGCCCAGGTCCGACAGCAGGCGGGCGAGTTCGACGCCGTTGGCCTTGATGTCCCCGCCGACCGACAGGCCCGAGCGGTTGTTGACGATGAACTGCCCCAGCAGCACGCCGCCAAAGGCGTGCACCTCCTGCAGATCGGCCACGGCGCGCGAACGGTCGATGCTGATCAAGGTACGCACCGGTCCCAGCAGGGTGGTGCCCAGGTCGACCGACTGCGCGGCGAAAGAGACCTGCCCGTCGATCAGCCCCAGGGCCGAGGCGTCGAGCGGCGCCGTCGACCAGCCGAGCGCGGGCGCGCCGGCGGCCGCGGGGGGTGGCGCGGGCGC
>NZ_WNXQ01000015.1 GCF_009789075.1 Pseudooceanicola pacificus | reverse complement strand
GGCGGCCAACCTCCCGCGCTGGTCTATTGGCAAAGAAATGATATCAACCAACCCGATCAGCAGGTGCAACGAGTAGCTTAATTTACGCCAGATCCTGTCCAAGAGATGGGGAGTAGCTCAGTCCTCCTGACATCGGGATAAAACTATCCCAGTTGGTGGACCACTTCAGTGGGGGCACTCCACAACCGGTGGTCGGCTTCGGCACCGACGAACAGAAGGCTCGGATGCTGCCGCCTCTGATCCGCGGAGAGCACCGCTCCTGCTTCGGCGTAACCGAACCGGACGCCGGCCTTGATACCACGCATATCTCGACCTTTGCGCGCCGACGCGAAGACGGTGGGTATGTGGTCAACGGGCGCAAGGTCTGGACCTCGACCGCACAGCGCGCAGATCACATCCTGCTGGTGACCCGGACCACGCCCATCGAGGACTGCGAGCGACCGACCGACGGCATGTCAGTGTTCTACACCGATTTCGACCGCAGCAAGATCGACGTGCATGAAATTGCCAAGATGGGCCGCAAGGCGGTCGACTCCAACGCCATCTTCATTGATGGGCTGGAGGTGCCCGAAGAGGACCGCATCGGCGCGGAAGGTGAGGGTTTCAAGGTCCTGCTCCACGGGCTGAATGCCGAGCGGATCATTGTCGCCGCGGCTGCGGTCGGGTTTGGGATGTACGTACTGGAAAAGGCGGCCGCCTATGCGCGCGAACGCGTCGTCTTCGGCCGTCCAATCGGCCAGAACCAGGCGATCCAGCATCCGCTGGCCTCGGTGTGGATGCGCCTTCAGGCGGCGGAACTGATGACCTACAAAGCCGCCACGCTTTACGATCAGGGCAAGCCCTGCGGGCTGGAGGCCAATACCGCGCGCAACCTCGCCGGCTCGGCGGCCTACGAAGCGGCATTCCGCGCGGTGCGCACCCACGGCGGCTTTGGCTTCGCGCAGGAATACCACGTCGAGCGTTACTTTCGCGAAAGCGTACTGAACTTCATCGCGCCGGTCAGCGAGGAGTTGATCCTCTCCTACGTGGCCGAGAAGGCATTGGGGATGCCCAAGTCCTACTGACTCTTCGCCCGTATCGCGATCACTCCGGGTCGTGCCCACCCTCGACGCTGACGAGCGCCGACGGTGGGGCGGCCAAGGCCCTTTTCAGAACGCGTTAAGCCCGGTCAGGTTGCGCCCGATGACCAGTTTTTGGATTTCGGTGGTGCCATCGGGAATCGGCATGACCTTTGCATTGCGGAAGTGCCGTTCAACGTCGAACTCTTTGGTGATGCCGTTGCCGCCGTGGATCTGCACCGCTTTGCCGGCGATTTCGACGGCCATTTCGGTTGCATACCATTTCGCCATCGAGGTCTGGGTGTCACAGCGCACGCCCAGGTCCAGAAGTTGCAGCCCGCGCTGGCACAACAGGCGCGCGGCATCCAGGTGCGTGGCCATGTCGGCCAGGTAGCCTTGAATCAACTGGTGCCCGCCAATCGGCTTGCCATGCTGCTCGCGTTCCTGGGCATATTTGACCGCACATTCCAATGCCGCCTGACCAATGCCGATGCTGGTCAGGCCAACAAACACACGCGCGCTCTCAAACAGTTTCAACGTCTGGAACAGGCCGCCGCCTGCATTACCCAGAACATGCTCGGCGGTGGTTTCCGCCCGGTCGAAAAACAATTCACAGGTCGATGCACCGACAAGTCCCATCTTGCGCAATTCGCGGCTCTCATAGTTGCCGGCCTCGCGGTCGACGATGACCATGGAAATACCGTCGTCCAGATTGCAGACAACGATGGCGAAATCCGACTGGGCCCCATTGGAAATCCAGAGCTTCTGGCCAGTGACGAAAATCTTATCGCCCTCTCGGTCCGCACGTGTCTTGACCTCGCGTACGTTCGAACCGACCTCTGGTTCGGAAATACAGGTGGCACAGATCCGTTCGCTGCGCAGGAGCGGCTTCAGATAGGCCTCTTTCTGCGCCACATTTCCCAAGAGGTTGACCGCGAACACGGCATGACCCTGAATCAGCACCGCGATTGCCAGATCGGCCCATATCCGGGCCAGTTCCTCGTATAGGATGCCATAGGTCATGCGGTCGATTCCGGCACCGCCTTCCTCTTCGGGGATCAGGCCGCTGATCAGCCCGAATTCCTCGACCTTGGCGAACAGGGACTTCAGGGTTTTCGCATCGGGGGGGTGGCCGAGGTTCTCGTATTTCTCGGCCAGCGGCGCGAACTCTGCCTCGGCCATCTTGCGGAAGTTTTCCAGCAACATGCGTTGCTCATCTGTATAGATTGCCTGAGCGGCGGCGATCACGTTTTCCATGGTTCGTCTCCTTGTTTCAACGGCCCAGAATGGTGACGCAGGCGGCCGCTTCTTCTACCCCGTGCAACCCCCCGCCGTTTTCGGCGATGGCATTCTTTGCCCCTTCGACCTGACGCGCGCCAGCTTCGCCGCGCAGTTGCGTGACCAGTTCGAAAACCTGCCCTATCCCTGTGGCACCGACCGGGTGGCCCTTGGATTCCAACCCGCCCGAGGGGTTCACCGGAATGCGTCCGCCGATCTTTGTCTCGCCGCGCAGACTGGCGGGACCGCCCTCGCCGAATTCGACAAATCCGAGGTTCTCGATCTGGATCACTTCGCCCACGGCCGTGGCGTCATGCACTTCGGCCACCGATATATCCTCGGGGCCGATCCCGGCCTGTTCATAGGCCTCAAGCGCGGCAAGCCGGGTCAGGTGGTTCTTGTAATCTTCCGGCGGACGATCGGTGCCCGAGCGCAGGATCGCGGCCTTGACCTTGATCGCGCGCGCGGGATCTAGGCCCAGACGTTTTATCCCCTCGCCGGTGCATAAAACGGCCGCAGCGGCCCCGTCCGAGATCGGGGCGCACATCGGCAGGGTCAGCGGATAGGTGATCGGCGGCGCGGCCAATACCTGATCGACGCTCATGGCTTCTCGGTATTGCGCCAGTGGATTATGCACGGAATGCGCATGGTTCTTGGCGGCGACGGCGGCGAACTGTTCCTGAGTTGTGCCAAAGGTCTTCATGTGAAGCCGGGCGAAGCCTGCGTAGACATCCATGAACACGCTGTAGGGCTTGGGCGATTTCGATCCTTCGGGTTCCTCGACCCCTGCACCCAGATCGGCCAGCCGTTGCGCGACCTCTTCGCTGTTGCTGACGTCCCAGCCGCTGTCGAAGGCCGAAAACATCAACGCACGGTCGTCAGAATACATCTTTTCGGCGCCCACGGCGAGACAGCAGTCGCCATTGCTGGCCTTGAGGAAATCGACTGCCAGTTTGAACCCGGTCGAGGCGCTGGCGCAGGCGTTTTCGACATTCACCACCGGAATGCCCTGAATGCCCATTTCACGCAGCGCGATTTCGCCGCGGATCATGTGCTGGCCCTCCATGTGGCCCTGCACCGCGTTCGAGAAGAATGCGCCGTCGATACGATCTGCCGTCACTCGGGCATCGGAAAGCGCGGCGGCGACGGCCTCGCCGGTCATGTCCTTGATGGTTTTGTCCCGGAACTTTCCGAACGGCGTCATCCCGACGCCAACGATGTAAATGTCCTGCATCGTTTGTCCTCCTGACCTAGTATCCGCGAAACTGCGGTTTTCGTTTTTCATTGAACGCCGACAGACCCTCGTGCATGTCCCAGGATCGCATGTGCGCGCGCAGGTTCAGCATCTCTTCGGAAAGCGCGGCGGTTTCGTCCACGTCCAGCGACCGATTGGCAACCGTCTTCATGCGGCGTAAGACCGCCGGGCTTTTTTCTGCCAGCCTGTCGGTAAAGGCCTGCACCGCTTGTCGCAGGTCTTCGTCCGCGATGACCTTGTTCACCAGTCCCCAGTCCATCATGTCCCGTGCCGAAACGTTCTCGCCCGAGAACAGCAGGTATTTCGCGCGGTTCAGGCCAATCCTACGCGGCAGGATCGCCGCACCGCCGGCCCCGGGAAAGACGCCAAAGTTGGAATGTGCGTCGCCCAGTTGCGCGCTTTCGGCGGCAAAGACCAGATCGCAGGCCATCACCATTTCCAAACCGCCCGCCATCGCCAGCCCGTTCACTGCGGCGATCACCGGTTTCGGGCCATGTCGCATCAGCCCAAACGTGTGATCGACAAGATCCAGAAGATCCGGCTCGCCTGGTGCATGTTTGGCGCCAGCAACTTCTTTCAGATCGGCACCGGCGCAGAATGCCCGGCCAGAGCCGGTCAGGACAATTGTACGCACCCCATCGTCGGC
Organism: Pseudooceanicola pacificus; assembly: GCF_009789075.1. Classification (GTDB taxonomy): domain Bacteria; phylum Pseudomonadota; class Alphaproteobacteria; order Rhodobacterales; family Rhodobacteraceae; genus Pseudooceanicola; species Pseudooceanicola pacificus. The sequence goes on along the minus strand of NZ_WNXQ01000015.1, from coordinate 58,464 downwards.
CAGCGCCGATTCCAGTGCTGCCGCCATCTCGCGCAGCATCTGCGTTGACATTGCGTTGAGCTGTTCGGTGCGCTGGAAGGTAATCCATTCAGTTTTTGCGACCCGCTCAACGAATAGCGTCTGCTTTGCTTCACTCATGCTAAGCTCCTGATAATTATACATATTATTGGTTTTTCGCCTTGTCTTTTGCGGCGATTTGCGCTGCACTCGGGCGGACCCGCACGTGGAAAACAAAAGAGCTGGAGATTGATATGAGCACTGCACCCCTGGCCGGCCTGAAAATTCTCAGCCTTGCCGAACAGTTTCCCGGTCCCTATGCCACAATGCTGTTGTCCGACATGGGAGCCGAGGTGATCATGATCGAACGACCGGGTGTCGGCGATCCGGCCCGGCAATTTCCGCCCTTGTTCCGGGCACTGAACCGAGGCAAGCGCAGCGTTGCGTTGGATCTGAAATCGGCCGAGGGGCTGGCACGGTTTCGCGAACTGGCCAAGGAATCGGATGTCATCGTCGAAGGGTTCCGCCCTGGCAAGCTTGCGGCCTTGGGTGCCGGTTTCGAGGACATGCGTAGTGTCAACTCGCGGCTGGTTTATGTATCGATTTCGGGTTACGGGCAGGACGGCCCCTATCGTGACAGGGCTGGCCATGACCTGAGCTATGAAGGGGTTGGCGGTTTGCTGGCCGATCAGGCCGATGCAAAGCAGCCCGGCCCTGTGCCGCCGATCCCCCTTGCGGATGTTGGCGCGGCGTTGTTCGCGGCGATCGCAATCCTGTCGGCGGTGGTGTCGAGCCAGCGCACAGGGCAGGGGCGTTACGTGGACGTGTCCATGTCGGATGCGGTGGTTTCGATGTTGACCGCATTCCTCGTTCCCGCCGCCAATGGAACACCGCTGGGCGAATTTATCGCCGAGCCGGGCTATGGCGTGTTCACCTGCAAAGACGGCAAGCTCTTGACCTTGTCCATCGCGCATGAGGACTGGTTCTGGAAACCGTTCTGCGATGTGATCAACAGGGCGGATCTTGCGCCGTTGACAGGCCGCGACCGTGTCGCCCGCAAGGCCGCGCTGCGCGAAGAAATCGCGGCGATTTTGGTCAACAAGACGCGCGCCGAATGGGGCGACCTTCTGGATAAGGCGGGGGTGCCATGGGGTCCGGTCAATTCCCTGGTCGAAACGTTGGACGACCCCCATGTGCGTGCGCGCCAGCTGCTGCGCAAGATTACGCATGACGGCGGCAAGGCCGAGACTTTTATTGTCCAGCCGTTGAAATTCGATGGTTTCGAAACCGCGATACCGGATCTGCCCCCCGAGCTCGGGGCAGATAATGACAGCGTTTTTTCGGACAGCTCCAACTAGAGGCGGCAGCCGTCCGATGGCGGCTCTAGCAGGCAAAAGAATACCCGCCATTCACCGGATAAGTTTGACCGGTGATCCAGCTGGCAGCATCCGAGCAGAGGAACAGGATCATTCCGGCGGGGTCTTCCGGCTCGCCCAGACGGCGGATCACGTATTGCGACAATGCCCGCTTCTCGGTCTCTGCATCCGGGATCAGGTCGGCGACAGCCGGAGTTCTTGTGCCCCCCAAGGCGACGCAATTCGCGGTGATCCCGAACCGGCCGCCGGCCTTTGCAATTGCCCGCATGAAGCCGGCCGCACCGGCCTTGGCCCCGGAATAAACCGCCAGATGCGGTTCACCGACACGGCCGGCGTCGGAAATGACGGTCACAATGCGCCCATAGCCACTGTTAACCATCAACGGCATGGCGTGACGGGTGCAGTTCAGCACCCCATCGAAATTGGTGGCCATCCAGCGGCGCCATTCGTCGGGATCGGATTCCCAAAAAGGGACCAGATCGTCGAGCCGCGATGTCGGCCCGGCGTTGCCCGCATTGTTGACCAGAATATCCACGCCGCCAAATGTGGTCTGCGTTTCGGCAAACGCCGCGCCAACCGCGTCGAAATCCGAGACGTCGAAGGCGAGCGGCAGAGCCTTTGCACCCGCTGCCTCCACTTCCGCGGCAACGCTTTCGGCCCGTTCGGCGTGAAAATCGTTGACAACGATGGCACCGGCTCCGTGTTCCGCCAGATAAAGCGCGGCTTGCCGACCAACGCCTTGCCCCGCTCCGGTTACAAATGCGGTACGACCTTTGATGGAAAGCAGGTTACTCATCTTCGTTCCTTTCTATCCCAGCCATCTCTTCCGGCGGCGATAGTGTTTGATATCTCGATAGCTTTTGCGCTCGCCCGATGCGGTGACGCCGAGATAGAATTCCTTGATGTCCTCGTTGTCAGCGAGCTTGTCGGCAGGGCCGTCCATCACGATCCGGCCGTTCTCCATCACATAGGCATAGTCGGCGATCGATAGCGCCGCGGCGCTGTTTTGTTCGACCAGGAAGAAGGTCGTGCCTTCTGACTTGAGCTGCTTGAGCACTTCATAAACATCCCGGATCATCATCGGGGCCAATCCCAACGACGGTTCGTCGATCGCGATGATCTTGGGGCTGGCCATCATGGCCCGGCCGATCAGCAGCAGTTGTTGTTCGCCACCAGACATGAAGCCAGAGGTGCGGTTGCGCAGGTCCGCAAGCCGGGGCATCAAGGTGTAAACATGGTCCAGGCGCTTTTTCAGCTCGGCGGAGTTGGGCACCATGTGCCCGCCGACGATCAGGTTTTGCTCTGACGTCAGATGCCGCAAAACGCGCCGCCCTTCCATCACATGGATGAGACCGTTCTTCACGACTTCCGAGGCTTCCATGTTCTGAATGGGAGTTCCGTCCAGAACGATGGACCCCGCCGAAACGGTTCCATCCTCGGATTTGAGCGTTCCCGAGATGGCTTTAAGCGTCGTGCTTTTTCCTGCGCCATTGCCACCGAGCAGAGCAACACATTGTCCCGCACGGACTGTCATGGACACGCCTTTGAGCGCCAGGATGACGTCGGAATATGTCACCTCTACGTTGTTGAGTTCCAGCATGGTCATATTGCCCGGGGCTAAGGATCAGAACGGGCGCCGCGACTGCGGCGCCCGGATTAATTCACCATTTCTCAACTTGCGGAACGTCGACACCCGTTGCCCCGATGGTGATTTTCCCATCTTTGACGGTGCCCACATTCACTTTGAGGCCTTCCAATGGGAACGGTGCTTCTGGCGTAAAGGACAAGGTCGGCAGGAACCCATGGGTTTCTTCGGTGGTGATCGGTTTGGCAAAAAGCGCCTCACGTACCATCTCTCCGGTCAGGCCCTCGGCGCCGTTCGCCTCGATCGCGTGATCGATCACGGTCACGGTATAGAGACCCTGAGATACGCCCATTGCGGTCACGACGTTCCAAGGTGCTTCGAGTCCGTAATCGGCAACCAATGTCTTGTAGAATTGTCGCGCGGGAGTGTCCTCATCGGCCGCAATCGCCATGCCGTAGGCTTCAAAGTCCCCCTCCATTTGCTCAAGCCCGCCAAGCGCGCCACCCGAGGCTGGAAGCCCGTTATGCGAACTCACCATGATCGGGATGTTCGCCCCGTTGGCCTGCAGCCCACGTTTCGCGGCAACCACGATAGAGGTGTTCGTTTGGATTACCAGCGCCTCGGCCCCGGCTCGTACAACGCGGCGCATTTGCCCCGTCAGATCGGTGGGTTGAACTTCGGTATAGATGACCTCGACGAGGTCGATCTCCTCGGGGTGCTCTTCGGCATAGAGTTCAAGGCCCTTTGCCATGTCGACATAGGCAGGCGATGCTTCGGAGGCGAGGATCGCAACCTTGAGCGGTTCGTCTCCTCCGCGCTGTTCACGCATCCAGTTCAGAAAGCCGACACTTTCGTGCGAATAGGTCGGGCGTGGGTTGAAAATCCAGGCATCCGGTTGCCAGGCAAAACCGTAGGCCGCTGTGGCCATGAACATCGGGATTTTGTCTTCCGGCAGGCGTTCGGAAAGGGCCGCGACGTCAGGCCCGCCGAGGCCGACAACCGCAATCGGGTCCAGTTCCGATTTGATCCCGGGCCAGAGACTTGCCACCTGTGCCGCGTCATAGCGGGTTTCGTAGTTTTTGTAGTTCAGCGTGACGCCAAGTTCCTTGCCGCGGGTTTCATTCCACCAGGTGAACACAGCTTCGCGTCCGCCTGCCAGGATGGGCATGATGTCAGCATAAGGGCCGGAAAAGTCCGACAGCAGGGCCAGATTATAGGTCTCTTCGGCCTGCGCCTTCAAAGGCATGGTCGCCGCGGCCGCCAAGGCAGCCGCTGCCAGTAAGCCGCGAAGACCTCGATTCGATTGGTAAGTCATATTCTTCCTCCCAGGTTTAGAGCCGCTCTATTTCTCAGTAAGGAAACGGCCAGATACGGTATGACGACTTCAGGATGTTCCAGCGATGCATCAGCCCCTTGGGTTCGAGGATCATAAACAATGCGATCACGCCGCCAAGAACGACATTCATGCCAGCGAACACGATGTCACCGCCAAGGAATGATACCGAGTCGGCGATATTGGGGCCGACCGTCGCGATAATTTCCTGGATGATGCGGATAATGAAGACGCCTATCAGGGCCCCCACGATTGAACCCATCCCGCCGACGATGATCATCGCGACGAAGAAGATCGAGTGAAACAGGGTGAACTGGTCTACCCCCACGAAGCGGATCAGATAGGCCCAAAGCGCCCCGCCGACGCCCGCATAGAAAGCGCCGATCAGGAAGGCATTTGCCTTTGTGGCCGCGACATTGATCCCCATTATACCCGCGGCCACGTCATCATCCCTGACCGCCACGAAGGCACGGCCGAAGCGTGACCGAACGATCCCGAACGCGCCCGCCACCATGATCGCGGTCACGGCGAAATTCAGATAGAACTGCGAAGATTCGCTGACAAATCGCTGCCCGAAAAGCTCGGCCGGGGGCACGGTGATACCGTTCGATCCACCCAGCCAGGTTGACGGCAGGTTCAATACGGCAAAGTGGAACAGGAACTGAGCTGCAATCGTGGTCAGTGCCAGATAGAACCCCTTGATCCGCGCCGCGGTCAAGCCAAAGAGAAAGCCGAACAGCGCAGCCGAGAGCCCGGCCAGAGGAATGGTCAGCAGAAACGTAAGGCCGGTCTTCGAGGCCAGTATCGAGGCCGTATAGGCGCCGACCCCCATGAACGCCGCCTGACCCAGGTTGATCTGGCCCGCATAGCCGGTGCAGATCTGAAGCCCGACGGCGATGACGGCGCTGATCATCATCATATTCAGGATAGCGATGATACGGCTGCTCACCAGGTAAGGCGCCAACAGCAGTAGAGCCATGAATACGACGAGGGCCAGAAACTGCCAGCGCGTTCGGATCAAACGTCTGTCACTGCGATAGCTTGTCGGGAATACGCCAGAAGGATCCATGGATTACACCCGTTCGATTGTGCGCCAGCCGAACAGGCCGGTCGGCCGGATCAGCAGAATGGCAAGCATTATGATATATGGAACGACACTGCCGAGCGAGCCACCGATCAACGGATCAAGGTAGTTGGTGGTCAAGCTCTGCGCGATGCCGATGATTATTCCTGCCAAGATAAGCCCGCCGATGGATTCCAGCCCGGCAAAGAGCGCCACCGGCAGGGCCGCGAACCCGATATCCGAGGCCAGGAAGGTCAGCGATTTGCCGCTGAGAAAGATCATCGCACCAATTGTGGACAGGATTGCCCCGAGAACCCAGGCAACGGCAATCGAGCCTTTCACCGAAATGCCCATCGAGGAAGCTACGACGTGGTCCTCCGCCACAGCGGTCATACGGAGGCCGGACCGGGTCCGGTTGAAGAACCACGACAGGCCGACGGCCGCGACAATGGTGATGATCCCACCTATCAGGAGGTTCATCGGGATCAACATATCGCCGAGGAACAAGGGTTTCAGCGGAAAAATGATCGGGAAGGGTCTTACCGCGGGACCGAACACAAGCAGCACCAAACCGCGCAGCAGGATCAAAAGGCCGACGGTGACCATGACCATCGAGAAAACCGATTCACCGATCAGCTTTGTCAGGAAAATCCGTTCGATTGCGTACCCGACCAGCCCGGCCAGAACCAGCGAAAGGGGTATCGACAACCAAAGGCTAAGCCCCGCTTGCATCGTTGTGAACCAGACGATGAACCCGCCGATGATCACAAGCTCGCCCTGCGCGAAGTTGAACACCTTGCTGGCGCGGTAAATCACAACAAAGCCCATGGCCACCAGCGAATACAGAAGGCCGATCAAAGCCCCGGTAATGATGTCATTGATGAAATAGACCATTGTCGCCGACCTCCTTTAAGATTTGGACTGCCGCTTGGCAGCCTTCGATGCGTTTTCAACATCCGACACGCGAACCGTGGTCTTGAGAACGCCTTGACGGCCGTCCTGATAGGTCACAGCGATTTCGAGATCTGTCTCGTCATCGCCAGCATAGATCGCCTCGACGAGCTTGGCATACCGTTCCTCCAGAAAGGCCCGGCGAAGCTTTCGGCTGCGGGTCAACTCGCCTTCATCCGGGTCGAGTTCCTTGGGAAAATTCGCAAAACGTGCCACGCGCGAGCCTTCGGCCAGGAGCGCATTGATGCGCGCCACTTCGCCTTTGATAAGGTCCAGAACTTCGGGTTTCTGCGAGAGATCGGTGTAGGTCGAAAAGCTGATCTTGTTCTCTTCCGCCCAACGCCCGAGAACTTCCATATCGATATTGATAAGCGCGCTGACGAAGCTCCGGGTTTCGTCGCCCAAGGTCATGAGATCCTTGATGAAGGGGCTATACCGCAACCGCGTTTCGATGAATTGCGGCGGATAGCTGTGCCCATTTGCCAGGCGGCGCATATCCTTGACACGGTCAAAGAACAAAAGCTCGCCGTCGTCGGTCATCGACACCGCGTCACCGGTCTTGTACCAACCGTCTTCGGTCAATTCCTCTGCGGTCTTTTCGGGCTTGCCGTGATAGCCACCGAAGCCCGATCCGCCACGCACCTGAAGCTCCCCTTCGTCCGAGACCCTGTATTCCAGCGGTTCGCCGTAGTTCGTGTTGCTTTGCATCCAGCTGCCGCTGGTTTCCAGCTGATAGCTTTCGCCGACATGCGCGGTCAGAAGGCCGATTTCGGTCGCGCCATACACGTTGCGCAGCTTAACCCCCATCGCGTGGAACATACGAAAGACGTCAGGTGCCATCAGGGCGCCGCCGCTCATTGCGTTTTTGGCCTTACCAAGGCCAAGATTGTCGCGCAGGTGATGCAGCACCAGAGCTTCGGCAAAGGGAAGCTGCAGGCGTGCGGCAAGGCTGGGGCTACGCCCCTCCAGCCGTTCCACATAAACGTCGTGGCCGACCTTCATACCCCAGTTGTACATCGCATTGCGGATTTTACCCGCCCCCAGCATCCGGGCCTGAACGATGGAGGCGAGATTTTCCCACTGGCGCGGGCTGAACACCAGTGCGTCGACCGCCAGTTCGCGAATGTTGGTCAGTACATCTTCAGGGCCTTCGGGGAAGTTGACGACCATGGGCGCGATCAAACCGATCGACAGGCCGAAAATCTGTTCCGTGACCCAGGCCGGCGAAATGTAGGTCAGGTATTCGGTGCCCGGCGCGATTTCGATTGCCCCCATCACCCGCGAGCAATTGTCGAACAGGTAGCGATGGCTGATGACAACGCCCTTGGGTTTTCCCGTGGTCCCCGAGGTATAGGACAGCAAGGCGGTATCGTCTGCCCGTCCACGTTTTACGTGTTCTTCAAATCTGGCGGGTTCCTTGGCGTGGATCTGACGCCCTGCCGCGCTCACACTTTCAAACGAATGCAACAGGGGATGATCATAGCCCCACAGACCGGAATCGTCCCAGTAAACGACCGCCAGGGCGCCCGAGTACTTGCCCGCAATCTCGATGCATTTATCGACCTGCTCCTGATCCTGCGCCAGAAAAATCCGCGTTTGCGAGTCTTCGGCCAGATACAGAATCTCTTCAGCGTTTTGATCCGGATAGACAGACAGGACTTTGCCGCCTAACGACTGGACGGCGTATTCAGCCCAGAAATGTTCGGGTTCGTTTTCGCCAATCATCATGACAGATTCGCCAGCCGACAAGCCCAGGTTCTCCAACCCGAGAGCCAGGGCGCGAACCCTGTCAAGAACATCGGCCCAGGTGAATTCACGCCAGATGCCCAGGCGCTTGTGCCGTTCGGCGAGGTTGGTCGGTGTGGATGTCGCTCGCGCGAGCAAAACCTGCGGCAGGGTTTCGATATGTGTCACTGCTGGGTCCGAAAAGACCATTGCTGTCCGTTGTTTGACCATGCCGCTACCCCAGATATGCCTTTATGACAGCCGGGTCCTTCTGGATTTCTTCCGGGGTGCCTTCGGCGATGACCCGCCCGAAATCCAGCACCACGATCCGGTCGGCAAGGTCCATCACGACGCCCATGTCGTGCTCCACCAGAACTACCGGAATCTTGCGCGCCTCGCGCACATCGAGAATGAAGCGCGCCAGGTCTTCTTTTTCCTCCGAGTTCATGCCGGCCATCGGTTCATCCATCAGCAGGATCGACGGTTCCTGCGCCAATGCACGGCCCAGATCGACACGCTTGCGCAACCCATACCCCAACGTGCCCACGGGCCGGTTGCGGATTGCCTCGATCTCGAGAAAATCGATGATCTCCTCTGCGGCTTCACGATGTTCCGATTCCTCGCGCATCACGGGACCGAACTGGAAAAAAGCCTGGACTACATTCGATTTCATCAGCATGTGGCGGCCGATCATAATGTTTTCCACCACCGTCTGCCCGGCAAAAAGATGGGTGCCCTGAAACGTCCGCGCCAGACCGCGCCGGGCGATCTGGTCAACACGCAGGCCGGTCACGTCCTGCCCGGACAATTCGACACGGCCCTTCTGCGGACGGTAGAAGCCCGCAGTCACGTTCAGAAGTGATGTTTTTCCGGCTCCGTTCGGTCCGATAATTGCAAGCAATTCATCGTCGGCCACAGAAATGCTCACATCGTCGAGCGCGGTCACACCGCCAAATTTCAAAGTTGCACCACGCACCGCAAGCGGTGAGGATACGTGCCCGTTATTCGTGGTCATGTTGCGGCCCGTGCTTTTGCCCCACACCTCATGGAGGCGCGCATAGCCTGACCGCACGGTTTTTCGTTGGTTACGAGTTTTCCTCGCATTGTTCCTCCTCCCACCTCTAAATTCAGAGGTTTGCCTGGTTTATTTACCAAGTCTCTCCGCGAAGCCTAACAGATGTTAGAAAAATTGGTCAACAACTGAATTCGCTACCGAAGAAGACCGATCAGACGGCCGCGTACTCTGCGGAAAAGCTTCGAAGACCTTTTTGATCCTGACACCAGACTGTCCCGGAGGTGCCGGTCCCTTCATTGTGCAGTTGCAATTCGCAGGGCAGGGTGAGTGGCGCGAGGCCACGGAACGAAAACCGGTGGGGCGATGTTTTCAACGCACCCGCCGCCAGATTCAGAAGCAGCGTGGCCTGCAATGGGCCATGCACAACAAGTCCGGAATAGGCTTCGGTTTCGGTGGCGTAGACGTAATCATAGTGAATGCGATGGGCATTGAACGTCAGCGCCGAATAGCGAAACAGAAGAACAGGATCCGGTGTCAGCGTCGATCTAAGCGTGTTGGGGTCACCCGCGTCAGCTGCGCTCTCGCCCGTGCGGGGGGTGGAAATCTCACGATAAACGATCGTTTGCTGCTCCCGGATAAAAAGCCGGTTGCCACTCAGATACTCATGTTCGACGGTCACAAAGACCAATGGTCCACTACGGCCCTGCTTGGCCACAATATTCCTGATCGAAGAGCGTCGGGTGATGATTTCGCCGATTTTCAGCGGCGCGATATGCGTAACATCGCCGCCAGCCCACATGCGGGCGGGCAGCGGAACAGGGGGCAGAAATCCACCCCTCGCGGCATGGCCGTCTTCTGACAGGGCGGTCGCTGGCACGGTATCAAGGGCAAGGCACCAATGAATTCCCAGCGGGACATCGCCCGCTCCGTCCCAAAGATGCGGACCGAGCGTGGCGCGGAATTTGTCGATCAGCCCGTGCGTCAGAACATCTTCCTTGGTCTCGGTGCGTCCCAGCCAGGGCGCCAGCGCGTCAAGGTCGATCTCACCCATAATCCTAGCCTTCAGAACGATCTTGGCATGCCGAGGATATGTTCTCCGACATATGACAGGATCAGGTTGGTCGAGATCGGGGCGACCTGATAGAGGCGCGCCTCGCGAAACTTGCGCTCAACATCGTACTCCCGTGCGAAACCGAAGCCGCCGTGGGTCTGGATGCAGGCATTGGCCGCTTCCCAGCTGGCTTCCGAAGCCAGCAGCTTGGCCATGTTCGCCTGTGCACCACAATCCAGTCCGGCATCGAACCGCCTGCAGGCTTCAAAGCGCATCAGATTGGCGGCCTCGATGTTCACATAGGACCTGGCGATAGGGAATTGCACACCTTGGTTCTGGCCGATGGGACGGTCAAAGACCACGCGGTCGCCGGCATAGGCGCGGGCCTTGTCAACGAACCAGTATCCATCACCGATGCATTCCGCCGCAATCAGGGTCCGTTCGGCGTTCAGCCCGTCAAGAATATGGTAAAACCCGCGCCCCTCGGTGCCGATCAGGTTCTCGGCGGGGATTTCCAGGTTGTCGAAAAACACTTCATTGGTTTCGTGGCCGGGCATGTTGGCGATGGGGCGGACCTCCATCCCGTTGCCGATTGCCTCTTTCAGATCGACCATAAAGATCGACAGGCCCTGCGACTTTTTCTTGACCTCGCTCAGCGGCGTAGTGCGGGCCAGCAAGATCATCAGGTCAGAATGCTGGATACGGCTGATCCAGACCTTCTGGCCATTGATCTCATACCGGTCACCCTTCTTGACTGCGATGGTCTTCAGTTTGGTGGTGTCGGTCCCGGTTGTCGGTTCGGTCACGGCCATGGATTGCAGGCGCAACGCGCCGCTGGCAATACCGGGCAGGTATGTCTGCTTTTGCTCATCCGAACCATGCCGCAGCAGCGTGCCCATGTTATACATCTGCCCGTGGCAATGGCCCGCGTTTCCGCCGCAGCGGTTCACCTCCTCCATGATGATCGAGGCTTCGGTCAACCCCAGACCCGAGCCACCGTATTCCTCTGGGATCATCGCGGCAAGCCAGCCCTCGCGGGTCAGCGCATCGACGAATTCCTCGGGGTAGGTTTCGTCTTCGCCGAACTTGCGATGATACTCTGGCGGAAACTGCGCGCAAAGTGCGCGCAAGGCGTCGCGCAGATCGGTGTGAGTGTCTGGGGCTGACGTCTGCATCGGTTACTTCGCTCCCGGACCCGACGTTTCAAGAATTTCCTGCTCGGCACGCTGCCAAAGCTCATAGGAAATCGGGTTTTCGCTCTCTTCGAGGATATGACCGACCAGACCGATGGCGCGTGCCATGACGCCAAAGCCCCGCACGATCTTCCAGGGGAAGCCAAATTCACAGCAGATCGCTCCGATCGCCCCGGTGGCGTTGATCGGCAGCATCTTACCCGATTTTTCTTCGGCAACGGCCTGAATTTTCTGGATCAACTCGATGTATTCACCGGACTTGCCGTTCTCGGCAGCGATCTGGAACAGGCGAGGTGCGCGCGGATCGACCGGCTTGTGCACCGGATGGCCCAGCCCCGGCACGATCATCTTGCGGGCGCGGAATTTTTCCACCGTCTCGACGGCCAGCGCATCCAGATCGACACCGGTGCCCAACTTGTCCTGTGGCAGTGCCTCGTAAAGCATCTTCGAGGCACCCTCCATAGAACCGACAAAGACGGTGCCCAGCCCGCACAAGCCAGCCGCCACAGCCGCCTGAAGCGATTCCGGCGCCCCCATATAGGTCATCCGCGCCGCCAGGGCCGAGGGCGTGATACCATGTTCGACCAAGGTAATGACGATGGCGTTAAAGACGCGGCTTTCCTCGGGCGTGGCCTTGCGACCCGTCAACTGCAGAAACGCCAGATCGCCGAGGTTCATGTGGCCCAGGATCTCGTTGGGCAGATCGAGCCCACGCACGCTGATCTTGTCAGAGGTGCTCCAGGCAATGTCGGAGCTGATTTTTTCTTTGCGTTTTCCCATCAAACCGGATCCCACGAAAAGACATCCGCCGAAACTTCGAGCGGCGTGAACTGTGATTTGAGCGCGGGAATGGCGCGCTCGGCGATTTCATCGGCGGTCCAGCCATCATCGGAATGAACCGACCGCACCGGGCGGGGCTGGTTGAACAGGAAGATCTCGTTCTTGCGAACCGCAAAGATTTGTCCTGACACGTCAGCCGCGCGGTCGCTCATCAGGAAACAGGCCATCGGTGCAACCTTGGCCGGTGTCATCTCCTTGATCTTTTCGACCCGTGCCACCTGTTCCGGGGTGTCTGTCTTGATCGACGAGATCATCCGGCTCCAGGCGAAGGGCGCGATGCAGTTTGACCGCACGTTCCAGCGTTTCAGGTCGAGCGCGACCGATTTCGAGAAGGCCGCAATGCCCAGCTTTGCCGCCGCGTAATTCGCCTGCGCCAGATTGCCGATCAGCCCCGAGGTCGAGGTCATGTGCACCAGAGCACCGCCCTCTTGTCCGCGGAAATAATCGGCCGCTGCACGGCTGGTGTTGAAGGCGCCATAGAGATGGACCTTCACAACCGCGTCGAAATCCTCGTAGGTCATTTTGTGGAAGAACCCGTCGCGCAGGATGCCGGCGTTGTTCACCACCGCGTCGATGCGGCCGAATTCCTTGACACCCGCCTCGATCATCGCGCGCGCGGCGTCCGGATCGCTGACGTTGCCGCCATCGGCGATCGCATCGCCGCCCGCCGCCTTGATCTCTTCGACGACTTTCTGCGCCGCAGTTTCTGTCTGACCGGTGCCTTTCAGGGATGCGCCCAGATCATTGACCACCACGGCGGCGCCTTCTGCGGCTGCCATCAAGGCGATATCACGCCCGATCCCACCGCCGGCCCCGGTGACCAGAACCACCTTTCCGTCAAGTGCTTTTGTCATCTTCTTGCTCCCTCAGCGTGACTTGCGGTATTTGTCCAACCCGCCGGTATGCATGACCCGGCCCATCAGCGGCACGCCGATGATTTCTTCGGCCTTGAGCGCCGCCGCGATCAGCTTGTCCAGATCAATGCCGGTTTCGATGCCCAGTTCGTGACATAGGAACACTGCATCCTCGGTGCAGACGTTGCCGGCGGCGCGGGCGTGGCCGTGGCCCGCGAAAGGACAGCCGCCAAGACCGGCGACCGAGCTTTCGAACATGTCCACGCCCATCGACAGGGCGGCATAAACGTTGGCGATCCCCAGCCCACGTGTGTCATGGATGTGCATACCGATGCGCGCCTCGGGCGCCAATTCGCGCAGGGCGCCGATCATGCGTTTGACCGCCTCGGGGTTTCCCCAGCCCATTGTGTCGGCGATCACAAGGATCGGCACGGGGATGTCCTCTTCCTCGCACAGCTGAAGAATGAAGCGGAAATCGTCCAAGATGCGTTCTTGGGGGATGGGGCCTTCGAGGTTGCAGCCGAAGGCAGTCATCACATAGGCCGCGTCGACCGTATATCCTTCTTCCTTGTAAAGACGGACCCAGTCACGTTGTTTTTCCCGCATCTCCGCCGAGGAACAATTGTTGTTCGATTGGGCGAATGCCTCGGAGGGATAGAACAGCAGACGCGGGTCGATATCGACGTCATGCGCGGTCAGGGCCTTGCGAAACCCTTTGTCGTTCAGCCACAGCGATGTGTAATTCACGCCCGGTTCGCGCTTGATACGCTGGAACAACTCGCCGGTGTCGGCCATTTGCGGCACGTATTTCGGGCTGACGAAACTGCCAACCTGAATGCGCTTCAGACCGGTTTCGCTGAGCATGTCGATCAGTTCGATCCGCTCTTCGATCGGATAAATCTTCTTTTCGATCTGAAAACCCTCACGCGGGCCTTCTTCGCGAAACTCGACGAATTTGGGAAAGTCGCTCATTTCATCACTCCTCGGATGGCAGAATCTCGGCGATGACTTGGCCACGATCGACCATGTCTCCATTCGAGACGGATATATTGCTGGCGATCCCGGCCGCGGCCGCCCGGATCGAGATTTCGAGTTTCATGGATTCCATGACCGCGACCACTTCGCCTTCGGCCACGCTCTGACCATCGGAGACCTTGATTTCGACAATCATTCCGGTCAGCGGAGAGGTCACGGCGCGATCCGCCGCGGCATCGCCGCCGGCAAAAGCAAGGGGCGCGGCGGGGCGGAAGACCAGGCGACCTTCGGGCGTGTCCAGTTCGATCACGCCCGCGTGCAGGCGCGCGTCGATCAGATGGACGGTGTCGCCTTCGCCGACACGCCAACGGCCCGGGGTCAGTTCACATGCCGACAGTGTCAGCGCCTCGCCGTTTTCCGAATGGACGGTGTACTTGGCGCCCGGTTTGACAGGGCCGATGCGCAGTTCTTCGGATACCTCGTCAGAATCGGTAAGCGTCACGCGCTGCCCCGCTTCAATCGCATCACCGCCCAGGCCAAGCCGCCAGCCGGTAAAGGCATCACGGTTGGTCCAGGGATTGGCGTTTGTGTCGCTGCGCGACTGGGTCACGAAGAGAATGGCAGCGGTCGCTTTCCACAGATCGGGGCGGGTCAGTCCGGGTGCTTGTGTCAGCTCATCCAGCCTGCCGTCGATCCAGCGGGTATGCACCTGCATCCGTTCGAATTCATGGTTTCGCGCCAGCGCCGTTAGAAAGGCGCGATTGGTCTCGACACCTTCGACCGCGACATGATCAAGCGCCGTGGCCAGACGTGCCAATGCGGTTTCCCGGTCGGGCGCGTGCACGATCAGCTTGGCGATCATCGGATCGTAATAGGGCGTGACGGCATCGCCTTCCTCGACGCCGCTGTCGATGCGCAGGCCCGATGGCAGGCTGAGCGTGGAGAGCGTGCCCGTCGACGGGGCGAATTGCATCGCCGGATCTTCGGCGTAAAGCCGCGCCTCGACCGCGTGGCCGTTGATCGTCAGATCGTCCTGCACCAGTCCAAGGCCCGCGCCTTCGGCAATCCGCAGGTGAAGCGCGACAAGGTCCAGCCCGGTGATCGCTTCGGTGACGGGATGTTCCACCTGAATGCGCGGGTTCACCTCAAGGAAGAAATACTCGTCCCCCGCGACCAGAAATTCGACCGTGCCCAGACCGCGATAGTCCAGCGTTTCACCAAGGCGCACCGCGTCGCGCGCGATGTCGTCCATAAGCGTCCGGGGCAGACCCCAGGCCGGGGCTTCCTCGATGACCTTCTGGTGGCGGCGCTGAAGCGTGCAATCGCGTTCGAACAGATGCACCACATGGCCCTTGCCGTCACCTGCGATCTGCACTTCAACATGGCGCGCCTCGGGCAGGAAACGCTCCAACAGCAGCCCTTCGGAGCCGAAGGTGGATTTTGCTTCGCGCAGCGCGCCTTCGATGTCCTCGACCAGCGTGGTTTCGTCGGTGACGAGCCGTTGCCCTCGCCCACCACCGCCGCCGACAGCCTTGAGCAGCACCGGCAGGCCCATTTGGCGCACCTCCTCGGCAATCTGCTCGGGATCGGACCGCGCACCTTCGGCGCCCGAAATCACCGGGACGCTGGCCGCCACGGCGGCCTCTTTGGCGCTGGCCTTGTCGCCGAAACGTTCAAGCGTTTCCGGCGTCGGCCCCATGAAGATCATGCCGGCGGCTTCGACCGCGCGGGCAAAATCGGGGTTTTCGGCCAGAAAGCCGTAACCGGGATGGATCGCATCCGCGCCCACCGATTGCGCAGCGGCAATCACCGCGTCGATTTTCAGATAGCTCTCGGATGCAGGCCCGGCACCGATACAGACAGATTTGCCGATCTCGCGGACATGCAGGGCATTGGCATCGGCCTGCGAATGCACGCCGACAGGGGTGATACCGCTGGCCCGCGCGGTGCGCGCGATCCGGCAGGCAATTTCGCCGCGGTTGGCGATCAGAAGCGTTTTGATTTTCACGGTTCGCTCCTCACATCCTGAACACGCCGAAGTTGGTATCGACCTTGGGTCTGCGCGATGTCACATCCAGCATCAGCGCCATGACGTCACGGGTCTCACAGGGCTCGATCACGCTGTCGATCCAAAGGTTGGAAGCAAAATTATAGGCTCCCTGAAAATCTTCGTATTCCTTGCGGATCGGTGCCTTGAAGGCTTCCTCCTCCTCGGGGGTCCAGCTTTTGCCTTCGCGTTCGTTGATCTGCGCGCGGACCTGAGCCAGCACGCTGGCGGCCTGTTCCGGCCCCATGATTGCCGACCGTCCCGTCGGCCAGGCGAACATTGCGTCCGGCTGGAACGGGCGGCCCAGCATCGCCAGGTATCCGGCCCCGTAAGAGCCACCGGTGATGATTGTGAATTTCGGCACCCGGGCCGAAGACATGGCCGTGATCATCTTGGCGCCAGCCTTGGCAATGCCCATCTGCTCGACCTCGCGGCCCACCATGAAGCCGTTCACATCGGCCAGGAACAGCAGCGGAATATCACGCTGGACGCAGAGATTGATGAAATGCGTCGCCTTCAGCGCGGCTTCGACGAAAAGCACGCCTGTATTGGCGATGATCCCGACCTCGTGGCCGTGGATGCGCCCCCAGCCGGTCATGATCGTGTCGCCATAAAGCGGCTTGAATTCGTGAAAATCGCTCTCATCGACCAACCGAGCCACGATTTCGCGGTTGTCGGTCGGCACCTTGGGATCGCGGCTGATGAGCCCATAAATCTCTTCGACCGGGTAGGCGGGCGCACGGGGCGTTTCGGGCGTCTTGCGGGGTTGGGGTTTTTCGCCAAGATGGCTGACAATTTCGCGCGTGATGGCCAGAGCGTGGGCGTCATCTTCGGCCAAATGGTCGGTCACACCGGAAACGGACGAATGCATCTTGCCGCCACCCAGTTCTTCGGCTTCGACCTTTTCGCCGGTTGCGGCAAAGGTCAATTCCGGTCCGCCCAGATACATAAAGCCCTGACCGCGCACGATCACCACTTCGTCACAGAGCGCGGGGATATAGGCACCACCCGCGGTGCAGGGCCCCATGACCACGGCGATTTGCGGCACACCATCGCCAGACATGCCGATCTGTTGGTGAAAGATGGAGCCGAACTGGCCTTCGTCGGGGAAAAGGTTGGCCTGGTCGGGCAGGAAGGCACCGCCGGAGTCCACGAGGGTGATGACGGGCAGCCGGTTTTTCCAGGCAATTTTCTGTGCCCGGACGTGTTTGCGGCAGGTGATCCCGAAATAGGTGCCGCCCTTTACGGTGGCATCATTGGCGATGATCATGCACTGACGGCCTTCGATCACGCCAATACCGGTAATGATGCCGGCGCCGGGTGGAACTCCCTTGTGCATATTCAGTCCGGCCAACTCGCCGAGTTCCAGAAATGGTGTGCCCGGGTCGATCAGCCGTTCGATCCGTTCGCGCGGCAGGATTTTGCCTTTGTCCACATGACGTTTGCGCGCCATTTCGGGGCCGCCGACGCGCTGTAAGAGCCGGAGGGCATGTAGTTCATCGACCTTTTCGCGGTAAGACACGTCGTTGGCGCGGAAGTCGTCCGACCCGCTGTCGAGAAGAGATTTCATTCTAGTCATGGCAGGTCTGGATATTTCCTGAGAACGAAGGCGACCTTAGCGGCGCCAGGTTTTTCGAAAGTGTCGGCCGCAACCAGGTGAACGTCGGCCTTGAAGACCAAGGAGTCGCGAAGCCGCTGCTCAATTTTCTTTTTGAGGGTGACGTCATCGGCCGGATCGCGATCGGGGCCCCGTTCGACAATCACTGTCAGCGCGCCCTGCGTGGTATGGCCCTCGAAATCGGCCACGATGCGCATGACGCCGTTGGTGTCCGGCACCATTTCGGTAATGATGCTGTTGATCGCCGACGGGAAGACATTGGCCCCGCGCACGATCAGCATGTCGTCGGTGCGGCCGGTGCAGCGGATCTTCGGTCCGGTGCGGCCGCAGGAGCATTCGGTATCGATCACTTCGATATAATCGCCTGACCGGAACCGCACGAGCGGGCTCGCCTGGCGGCCGAGCGCGGTATAGACCATCTCGCCTTCTGCGCCTTTTTTCCAGGGAATGATCCTGCCGCTCTCCGGGTCGAGCAGCTCGGTCAGGACATAATCCATGTTGACCATGTGCATACCCGACTGGGCGTCGCACTCGGCCCAGTATGTCACGCCCAGATCGGTGCCGCCCAGCATCTCGGTGCATTTCGCACCCCAGGCCTTTTCGATCTTTGCCCGAATTGCGGGAATTCCGCCGCCGGGTTCGCCGCCGACGATCACGCGCTCGATACCCAGTTCGCTGGCCTTGCAGCCAAGTACCTCGGGAGCCTTTTCGGCCAGGTGCAGCACAAAGTTCGGGGCGCCGACCACGCAACGCGGGCGGGTGTCGGCGCAGGCGCGCAGCAGCCGTTCCGCACCGCCATCGGCGCCCACCGGGACATCGATCGTGCCCATGTACTGCAATCCCTGCATCACGGGGATGCCGCCGACAAAGCCCTTGGCGAGCGAAAACGCGTGCAGCACCATGTCGCCCGGCCGCACGCCATTGGCAAAGAAACAGCGTGCCGTCATCTCGTGCCACATTTCGGCGTCGGATTCGGTCAGGGCCACATATGAGGGGCTGCCGGTCGTGCCCGACGATGCCTGCATTTGGATGATCTCGTACATGGGCGCGGCGCGGTGTTTGCCGAACGGCGGATCGGCGGCCAGGCTTTCGCGGATCTCGGTCTTGTAGGTATAGGGCAGTTTCTGCAGGTCTTCGATGGTGCGGATATCGTCGAATTCCACACCGGCTTTCGCGAACTTCTCCTGATAGAAAGTCGAGTTTGCCTTGAGATAGGCCATCTGATCGCGCAGTCGCTCTTCCTGAATACGGCGCACCTCGTCGAGCGGCGTGCCCTCGATCGCGTGCCAGAAGCGATCATTTACCTTGTCGGCGGCATCTTCCCGCCGGAAGCGCATTCCAAATTGCATGTCGTTCTCCGTTCCTAGCCGTGGCGATCAATAGGATCGTGGCAGGCCCATGACCTTTTCGCCGATAAAGCTCAGGCACAGTTCGCGGTTCACCGGCGCTGTGCGCAGCAGGCGGACCAGCGGGTACATTTCGTAAAGTCCCGTATCTTCGGTAAAGCCCGATCCACCATGCGCCTGAAGCGCCGCGTCGACCGCTTCGATCCCGGCTTCGGCGGCGGCATATTTCGCCATGTTCGACGACGCACCGGCAGGCAGCTTGTTGTCGAACTCCCATGCCGCGCGCCGGGTCATCAGACTGGCCATTTCGACTGCCGTATGCGCCTTGGCCATCGGATGCTGCACGCCCTGGTGCGCACCGATGGGTTGGCCGAACACATTGCGCTCGGAGGCATAGGCCACGCCCTTGTTCAGGGCGAACCGGCCGATGCCGCAGCACAAGGCGGCCAGGATAATACGCTCGGGGTTGAGGCTGTCGAACAGGATCGAGAACCCTTCGTCCACCTCGCCGACCACATCCTCGGGGCCGAGATCCACATCGTCGAAGAACAGTGTCCACTGCTCCTCGGGCAGGGGGATCGAGATCTTCACCCGCTGCTTGTGGACGCCTTTTTTCTTCAGATCCACGGCGAACAGGGTAAAGCCGTCGGTCTTGCGGCTGACCTCGGTATGCGGTTTGGTCCGCGCCACCACGAGGCAGTAGTCGGCCACTTCGGCCCCGGTGATGAAGGTCTTTTCGCCCGACAGGCTGAACCGGTTGCCTCGACGCTTGGCCAGCGTAGTGGCCTTCATCGTGTTCGACCCGGCCCCCGGTTCGGTGATCGCGAAACAGAACTGGATATCACCGCGGCAGGCGGCCGGCAGCAGTTCTTTCTTGTGGAACTCGCTCCCGTGGCTGGCGATATGGGCCAGCGACATGGTCGGCCCGACCACCATCATCAAAAGCGGAATGCCGTGATTGGCGGTGCCCTCCATGAACAGGGCCATTTCAGTCATACCAAGGCCCGCGCCGCCGAATTCCTCGGGCACCATGATGCCCAGGAAACCGTCATCGGCAATCTGCTTGAACATCTCGTGCGGGAACTCATGCCTGCGCGCGTGGTCCAGCCAATACGCATTGTCGTATTTCTGCGCCAGCTGGCCGCCATACTCGTAAATCTGGCGTTGTTCGTCGTTCAAAATGAAATCCATGTTTCGTCCTCAGGCCTTGAATTCGGGGGCGCGCCGGTTCTCGAATGCGTCGAGGCCCTCGGCCACGTCATCGCTGGGCAGTGCACGCACCGCGGCATCGCGCTCAAGCCGCATCTGCTGGTCGATACCAAGGTCCGCACCTTCGCGCGCCAACCGCTTCATCTCGGCGATGCCGGGACGCGAGCGGGTGGCGATCTTCTGGCAGTATTCCAGCGAGATCTTGTGCAGATCCGCATCCGGCACGATGTAGTTGACCAGGCCGGCCTCTTTGGCCTCGTCCGACTTGAGCCAGCGGGCCGAGAACATCAGATCGAGCGCCCGGCGCTGCCCCATCAACCGCGTCAGCCGCTGCGAGCCACCCCAACCGGGAATCAGCCCGAATTGCGCATGCTGATCGCCAAACTGGGCGCTTTCGGCCGCAAAGCACACGTCGCAGGCCAGCATCAGTTCGATCCCGCCGGCCAGACACAACCCCTGCACTGCGACTACGACAGGGAGGGAGGAGGTTTCGAGCGCACGCAGGTTTTTCATGCCAAAGGCGATGAAATGGTCCAGCGCGGCGGGATCGTTCAACTTACCTTTCACTTCCACCAGATCGGCACCGGTGCAAAAGTGCTTGCCCTGCGCCCGGATGAGGATCGCCCGAATAGCGGGGTTCGCCTCGAATTCCGCACGCGCGACAGAAATACGCTCATGCACCTCAAGTGACAGGCAATTGAATTTCTCGGGGCGGGCCAGTTCGATGATGCCGGTGTTGCCCTCGGAAGTGACGAGGATGGGGTCGCTCATTTCGAGGCTCCCTTCGCCTTCTTGTCATACTGCAGCGCCATGCGACCGACCTTCTCGCGGGCGATCACCAGCTTCTGGATCTGCGCGGTGCCGTCACCGATCTGCAAGCCGAGCACATCGTTGTAGCGCTGGTGGTGGGGCAGGTCGGTGGTGTAGCCGTAATGTCCGTGCAGGATCAGGCACTGGTGCAGGATCTCGCAGGCGGTTTTGGGCAGGTACCATTTGCACATGGCGGCCTGAGAGGTGTGGGGCAGGCCACGGTCGCGCAGGTCCAGCGTGTAATAGCAAAGCTGGCGCATCATGGTCAGTTGGGTCTCGGCCTCGGCCAAGGGAAAGCTGACACCCTGATACTGCACGATCGGGGCTCCGAATGCCTCGCGCTCCTGAACGTAGGCCCAGGTTTCATCCACCGACGCTTGCGCGGCCCCCAGGCACTCCAGCCCGATCAGTGCGCGGGAATAGTCGAAGCCCGCCATGATCGTGCCAAAGGCATGGTCCTGTTCCGCCATCATGTTTTCAGCCGGCACGAAAACATCGTCAAAGAAAACCGAGCCGCGCCCGACAGGCTTGGTGCCGATGTCGTCAAAATGGGTGCGCTTGATGCCTTCCTGGTTCAGATCGACGAAAAAGGCGCTGACCCCGCGTGAGCCGCCATCAGGATCGCCGGTACGGGCAAAGACGACCGCCGCATCCGCCTGACTGGCAAAACTCATGGATGTCTTTTCACCGTTCAGCCGCCAGCCGTTGCCGGATTTCTCGGCCCTCAGAATCAGGTTCGCCGCATCCGAACCGCCGCGCGGCTCTGTCAGGCCCAGGCCAATGACCGCATCACCCGAAACAACCTTGGGCACCCATTCCGACGCGATGTCCTTGGAGGCATGTTTGGCAACCATTCCGCCCATGAGAGAGCCCAGAAGCTGCACGTAACTTGCGTTGAAATCGGCATAGGCGATCTCTTCGACGATCAGCCCTGACGTGACAGAGCTTTCGCCGAGACCCCCGAATTCCTCGGGCAGATCGGCCCCGATCAGCCCCAGTGCGCCCATCTCCTTGATCAGCGCACGGTCGAATGTATGGCCGCTGGCGCGTTCTTGATATGTGGGCGCAAGCCTTTCAGTTGCGAAGCGCTTTGCGGTCTCGCGAAACGCCTTCTGATCGTCTGTAGGCTGGAATTGCATCGGTGCTCCTCCCCATGAGCGAAAATCTTCTTTCCAAAAATCTAACAAATGTTAGAATGTAGATCAAGTGCAGTTTTGAGGAGGAGAACCAAAGTGAAAAATAGACCAGATGGAAGCTTTGAAACCATGCTCTCGCCCATCCGCGCAGGCCAGCATACATTGCGAAATCGTGTCATCATGGGGTCGATGCACACGCGGTTGGAAACCGAGCCTGACGGCATAGCCAAACAGATCGCGTTTTACGCCGAGCGTGCGCGGGGGGAGGCGGCGATTCTGGTCACCGGCGGGTTTTCGCCCAATGCCGAGGGCATATTCGATCCAGAAGGTCCGAGAATCGATGACCCGGAAGAAGCGCTTGACCTGCGCCCGATCTGCGAGGCGGTGCAGGCCGAAGGCAGCCTGATCTGCGCGCAACTCCTCCACGCCGGGCGCTATGCCAAGATCGAAAGGTGTGTGGCCCCGTCGCCGATCCGCGCCCCGATCAACCGTTTCATCCCGCGTGAAATGACCGAAGCCGACATTCTCCGTACCATCGAGGATTTTGCCGTAGCGGCCGCCAATGCGCTGGCCGCAGGCTTTGATGGCGTCGAGATCATGGGGTCCGAGGGATACCTGATCAACGAATTCACCGTCACCCACACCAACAAGCGCCAAGACGACTGGGGCGGCAGCGCCGCGAACCGCCACCGATTCCCGGTCGAGATCGTGCGCGCGGTGCGCGAACGTTGCGGCCCCGACTTTCTGGTCATCTACCGGATTTCGGCGGCCGATCTGGTCGAGGGCGGCGCGCCCGCCGATGAAATTGCCGCACTGGCCCGCAAGATCGAGGCTGCGGGTGCGGATATCCTGAACACCGGCATCGGCTGGCATGAGGCCCGCGTGCCGACGATCGCCTACCCGGTGCCGCGCGGTGCCTGGCGCAAGGCGGCAGCCAACGTCAAAGCGGCGGTGTCGATCCCGGTAGTCGCCTCGAACCGGATCAACACACCCCAGCTTGCAGAAGACATACTTGCCTCTGGCGATGCGGACATGATCTCGATGGCGCGCCCGTTTCTGGCCGATCCGCATTTCGTGAAAAAGACGCGCGAGGGCCGCGCAGACGAGATCAACACCTGCATTGCCTGCAACCAGGCCTGCCTGGATTTCATTTTTTCGGACCGGCCGGTCGGATGTCTGGTCAATCCAAGGGCCGGGCGTGAAACGGAATTCCGGGATACGCCAACCGACACGCCAAAGAAAGTGGCCGTCGTTGGCGGTGGTGCCGCGGGCATGGCCACAGCCGCCGAGGCGGCACGGCTGGGCCACGATGTCACCCTGTTCGAAGCGCAGGACAAATTGGGCGGTCAGCTGAATCTGGCCCGCGCCGCACCAGGCAAGGACGAATTCGACGAAACCCTGCGGTATTATGCCGGTCAGATGCAGAAACACGGGGTCACGCAGCGTCTGGGACAGCGGGCAGAGGCGAGCGATCTTGAGGGATTTGACCATGTGGTCATCGCCACCGGGGTCACGCCGCGCATTCCCGACCTGCCGGGTATCGACCATCCCAGCGTCGCGACCTACGCCGAAATTCTGTCCGGTGACCGCGAGGCGGGCGACCGTGTCGTGGTGATGGGGGCGGGGGGCATCGGTCATGATGTGGCCGAGTTCCTAGTGACCAAACCCGCCGAGACCGCGAATTCCGACGTCTTTTGCGAAACCTGGGGAGTGGACCCCGAATTTGTCTCCTCGGGTGCCCTGGCGGGTGACCCTCTGGCACCGAAGCCGTCGCGCCGCAAGGTCGTCATGCTGCAGCGCAAGACCGCTAAACCGGGCGCGGGGCTTGGTGTTTCGACAGGGTGGATCCTGCGCAACGCGCTGCGCAAACATGGGGTCGAGGCAATGGGCGGGGTGACCTATGAACATATCGACGATGCGGGGCTGCACATCGTCGCGGACGGAAACCCGACGGTCATCGCAGCCGATACAATTGTGCTGTGCACCGGTCAGGAACCGGAACGGGCCCTGGCCAAAGAGGTTGTAGCGCGCGGCGTCCTGGTTACGATGATCGGCGGGGCAAAGGAGGCCGCCGAACTGGATGCGCTGCGCGCCATTGATGAGGGCGTGCGCCTGGCGCAGGATCTCTGAACCGAGGCTCGGGCAAGGGGGAAACTATGCTGACCGGCGTCATCCGCGCGGGGCGCGCTGATCTGTATTCGATCTTTCGAACCCGCGCACATGACTGCGCCCGCGCCCTCGCCATCGAGGACGGCAGCAGGAAACTGACCTATGCAGAACTGCTGGAGCGGGTCGATCGTCTGGCGGCTGTCTTTCTGGCACGAGGCGTGGCGCCCGGAGACAGGATCGCGATCCTGTCGCATAACCGCTCAGAATACCTGGAGGTCGAACTTGCAGCAGCGGGAATCGGCGCGATCGTCGCCTGTCTGAACTGGCGGCTTGCCCCCGATGAACTGCGGCACTGCATCGATCTGGTCGAGCCGGTTCTCGCGGTTGTCGAACCGGAACTTTCAGAAGCTTACCGCGCCGTCGCGTCGACACCCTGTCTAACCGTCGGGCCAGACCTGGAAACGGCCATTGCCGGGGTCGAGCCGGACCCGCGCACCGGAACCATGGTTGACGACCCCGAGGCCGGTCTGACGATCCTCTATACCTCGGGGACCACGGGCCTGCCCAAGGGGGCGCATATCAGCCACCGCGCGCATATCGCCCGATCCATGGTCTTTGCGGCCCAGCTGGCGCTGGATCCCGGTGACGGGTTCATCGCCTGGGCGCCGATGTTCCACATGGCCTCCACCGATCATGCGCTGGCAACGATCCTGCGGGGTGGGACCGTGGTGATGGTGGACGGGCTGCAGCCCGCCGTCATCAACGAGGCGCTGTCACGCCACAGGATCGGCTGGTTCGTGATGATGCCCGGGGCACTGGAGGCTTTTATTAACGAACGGCACGCCAACCCTTTGCCGCTGAAGGGGATCAAGGTTTGCGGCGCAATGGCTGATCTGGTGCCGCCGCATCAGATCGCGGAACTGACCGGTCTTCTGGACACGCCCTATCTGAATTCCTTCGGGGCGACCGAAACCGGCCTGCCGCCGGGAACCGCCGATCTGATCGCGCCGGGTGTGACCCCGGACCGGCTGTCCAAGCGCATCAGCGCCTTTTGCGAGGTGCGGCTGGTCGATCCCGACGACCGCGAAGTCCCCGATGGAACGCCGGGCGAAATGGCGCTTCGGGGTCCGACGCTGTTTTCCGGGTACTGGAACGCCGACGACACCAATGCCCGTGACTTTCGCAACGGCTTTTTCCACATGGGCGATCTGTTCCGGCGCAATGCGGACGGCACCGTCGACTTTGTGGATCGGGCGAAATACCTGATCAAGACCGGAGGTGAAAACGTCTATCCGGCGGAAATCGAACGTGTGCTTCTTTCTCATCCCGATGTGATCGATGCCGCCGTGGTAAGGGCCTTCGACGCGAAATGGGGGGAAAGCCCGGTGGCCTTTGTCGCCTGTGACGATGACGGGCCGGATGCCGAGGCGCTGCTGAACTTGTGCCGCGAAAGCCTCGCTGGCTATAAGCGACCACGCGAAATTCACTTCATCGCGTTCGAGGATTTTCCCAGATCGACCAGCGGCAAGATCCAGCGGCATATCCTCGAAGCCCGGCTCGCAGATTAATTTTCGCTCTGACCCGATCGTCAGCCAGCCACGCCAGTTCGCCCCAATAGCGATAAAAGCGTTCTTATCCTCGTTGCCACGAGCTTCTTATCCCCGCCCTTTGGAGTAACCCCCTGAAAGTGATCCACCATCTGGGATAGATTGACCCGCGATTGATGCGCAGCCCTCTGTCGGACTACACGGCTAGGGTCAGGACTCATAGCCAGAAAATGACGGTTGCCGCGAGTGCGATGGCTGAAAGGAAGACCTTCGGACACCTGTCGTAGCGGGTTGCGACCCGTCGCCAGTCCTTGAGCCTGCCGAACATGATCTCGATCCGGTTTCGGCGGCGGTAGCGTCGCTTGTCGTATTTGACGGGTTTCTTTCGTGCTTTGCGGCCAGGAATGCATGCGCGTATCCCTTTGTCTTGCAACGCTTCTCTGAACCAATCTGCGTCATAGCCACGGCCCCCGAGCAGCCACTTCACATTCGGAAGTTTGTCCACAAGCACTCTTGCGCCGACATAATCGCTGACTTGTCCGGCTGTGACGAAGAAGTTGATGGGGCGACCCTGACTGTCGGTCACGGCATGAAGCTTGGTGTTCATCCCGCCCTTGGTTCGCCCGATCAGGCGTCCACGCCCCCCTTTTTCACGCCCATACTGGTCGCTGTTCGGTGCGCCTTCAGATAAGTCGCGTCGATCATCACGGTCTTCTCTTCGCCGTGTTCAGCGGCCAATCCGAGCATCATCTGAGCGAAGATGCCCTTGTCGCTCCATCGTTTCCAGCGATTGTACAGGGTCTTGTGTGGACCGTACTCCATGGGCGCGTCACGCCAGCGCAAGCCATTGCGGTTGATGAAGATAATTCCGCTCAGTACGCGCCGATCATCAACGCGAGGTTTGCCGTGGGACTTGGGAAAGTAGGGTTCAAGTCGCGCCATCTGCGCGTCCGTCAGCCAGAAGAGATCAGACATGTTCACCGCTCGTTTTCCGCGCGGTGAACCACGCAGCCACACGGAAATCAATGGGTCCTGACCCTAGGGTTTTCCGGGTGTTTGAGCTCAGGAGGATTCGTAGATCCCTGAGCCATTCATCAATGCGATCGGTGGTTTGTTCCCGGTTTCGCTGTGGGGGCAGCAGTAACCCTGCGCATCGCACGGACGGGCATGGACTGCCGGCAATTGCCGGTTGGGGCTGCTGCGGGCCTTCAAGGGAAAGTCGGCGACTATCCGATGTGCGGGACAAAGCGGACATTCGCCAAGCGACCTCAAACGTCCGGTTCTGTACTGCGGCCCGACAAAACGATATCAAGTGATCAGCGGTCAGCCGATCGCACCTGTGTAACTGTCTTCTTCGGCCCTCCTGTCTGCATGATCTGGGACAGGTAAGAATTGCGCCGTCTGATGAAGTCACGCAGAAGGGTCGGGTAATCTTCACTGACGGCATTCTTCACAGAAACCCGACGCTCCAGTTCATGTCGCCAGGCCCTTACACGGGCAAGCCCTGTGAAGACGCCAAACTCTCCGATGGTGTCAAAAACGTCGAAATAGCGGAAGACCGGGCCGAATACGACATCGACGAGGCTGAACCGGTGGCCATCGAACCATGGTCCCTCCCCAAGCTCCGCGTCCAGCCGAAGGAACTTTGCGCGGAGCGCCGCCACTTTTTCTTCCAACGCTTTCTCGTTCGGCGCCGAGTAGAACCCCGCAATGTCGTTCAAGACAGCAGATCCAAATTCAATCCAGGCACGGTGGCGGGCGCGATCAAGAGCGTCGTGCGGATGAAGCGCGTGGGGTTGTGTATCCTCAAGATATTCGAGGATAACCGCAGATTCGAAAATCGGCGTCCCGTCCACAACCAGGACAGGCGTCTTGCCCAGCGGAGATATGGCAAGAAACCAGTCGGGCTTGTTCGAAAGATCGATGTCAGTTCTCTCGAACGTGACACCTTTCTCAGTGAGCGAGATCGCCGCGCGCTGCACATATGGGCAGAGCGCATGGCTAATGAGGTGGAGGCTCATGTTGTCTCTCCCTCCATCTGCACGTTACCGGGCGCGAAGGAAGGGCTGAGGGCGAAACGGCCGTCGCCCAGAAGCCCTTGCACGATGGCAAGCAGCGTCAGATAGGCCGGGTATTCCCACCCGCCGTTCTCGTATCCGAACATCCAGCCGTTTCCGGAGTGAGCCCAGGTCGCTCCGGCCAGGATGGGCACGGTCGCCGACGCGACCCACCGCGCCTGTATGCCGAGGACCAAAAAGGCACCGGCAATCGCCTCGACTGCAAAGACCATATAAGCAAACCAGCCGGGCAGCCCGATCGAAATGAAGAACTGCGCCGTTCCGGGAAGTGTGAAAATGAAGAGCTTGAGAAACAGGCTGTGCGCCAGGAACATGATACCGAGTGCTATACGGAGCAGGAATATCCCAAATTCTGTGAGGTGCGATTTTGACATGATATGATCCCATATGTCGATGCATTTGCATCTATATATAGCGCGTTACATGCGACGTCAAGGTTGATGCACTTGCATGCACATGATAGGTGCTGGATATGAACGAGATTGACCATGCTACTGAGGCCGCCTGGACAGCCCTCATGACTAAAAGCCGCGTTTTGCTTGAGGCTGTCGAATCGTCTCTGAAATCGGCAGGATACCCGCCACTTGCATGGTATGACGCGCTTCTCGAACTCGAGAAGGCAGGCCCGGACGGACTCCGTCCATTCGAACTCAAAGACCGGATATTGTTACCCCAATACGGTACATCGCGGTTGCTGGACCGCATGGTGAAAGCAGGGCTGGTGGACCGACGGGACTGCTCGGAAGATGGGCGAGGTCAAAACATTTCTATCTCTGAAAAGGGTAAATCTGTCAGGAGGGCGATGTGGCCGATCTATGAACGGGTTCTGTCGGAAAGGATCGGCGCAAAGCTGAAACCCAAAGACGCCGCTCAATTGGCCACGCTACTCTCAAGGCTCTGAAGTCTCGGTCGACTGACGCGAAACCTGTCTGTGACTTTCCACGCTAAGTGGCCTTGATTTTTTTCACGTTAATTGGCCGACAGTTGCCTATGTCGGTGTGCGAAGGGTATTTCGGGCTGTTTCGACGTCCTTTCGCATCCAACAGACTTCTGCGTGATCGTTGATACATCCCATGGCCGGCATGAATGCATATACGGTGGTCGGTCCCACGAATTTGAAGCCAAGCTTTCGTAGGTCTTTGGAAAGGGTCTCGGACGCTGTTGATTTGGACCGCATTTGTGGCAGTGCGTCGTCCTTGGCAGGTTCATATAGCCAGATGAATGCGGCGAAGGAGCCTTCCTCTTGGACGACCTCGAAAGTACGGCGAGCGTTGTTGATCACGGCTTCGATCTTGCCTCGATAGCGAACAATTCCTTCATCGGCAAGTAGGCGCTCAATGTCGTTGTCGTCAAAGTTCGCAACTCCCCGAAAGTCGAACCCGGCGAAGGCAGCACGAAAGTTCTCGCGCTTGGCCAGAATGGTGCGCCAGCTCAGCCCTGACTGGAAACTCCGGTGTGACGGCAGCCCATCGGCACCGTGGGCGTCCATCCGTTCCAATTACGGTTGCAGCATCAGGCCGCTGCCGCATAAACTTGAACAGAAACCGAACCAGATCCTCCGTTACGATACAGTCTCAGCTCTCCGAAAAACCCTGACGACGGACAATCGGCGACCGCACTGCTAAAGGCTAACATTACCGCTTGGCAGGTCTGAACCTGCTGGCGGCGATCTGGATACCGCGCGCGCCTACGGGAAACGGTTGGCCGAGGTCGCGAGCCGCTGGAACAGCTGATCCAGCTGTCTGAATAATCGGTCCGGCCGCCCGGATCGGATGTGCAGCGGCCGGGTTGCGCTCAGTCCGCGACCCCCGCCCGCCCGATCAGCGCCATGAGCGTTCCGGTCATCGTTGCGACGAGCTTTTCATCCTGGCCCTTCACGGCATAGGCACGCGCCTCGCATATGGTCAGCGTCCTGCCTGGTTTCACCACGTCAGCGACGAAGCGAAACCGTTCGCCGTCCGCCGGGTTGAGCAGGTTGATCTTGAATTCGGCCGTCAACACTGCCGCGTCCGCTGACATCAGCGAAAAGGCCGCGTATCCGCAGGCGCTGTCCAGCGCTGTCGACACGATTCCGGCATGCAAAAACCCATGCTGCTGGGTCAGGGCATCCTCATGTGCCATCTCCAGAACAATGCGACCGGGCGATAGCTCGGCAATGCTGATCCCCAACGTGTTCATCACCTCCTGGCGATCGAAACTGTTGCGCACGCGTGCGTCATAGTCGGGGTTTTTCGGTTTGAATTGTGTCATGGCGGGTCTTCCTCTTCGATTTCATTCGTCAATGACCAATCTTAGGCGGTCTTTGGGGCGCGTATCTTGTAGCAAAAGGTCAAAACGACGCGGTATAGACAGAGCGCGCAACGCGCCGGGCGGTTTGCCGGCGAAGATCCGGCAAGCGGCGGACAAGTGAGATTGATCGTAATATCCGGCGTCCAGCGCTAGATCGCTCAGCGGCAGGGTCTTGACGCAAGCTGCCCGAGAGCCCGGCGAAAGCGTCGCAAGGTCGCTAGCCGCGACACGCCGGTTTCCGCCCGCACCTTTCGACGTTTGGTCCGGTGGCTGTAAGCTCCGGGTGGTGCGGCAAAGCGCAGGTCTCTCGCAAGGCCGTCAAGCACCGCGATGAGCGCAGGCAGGTCATCGTCCCCGGTCTGAACCCTGGCCAGTTCAGAGGCCAGCATGTCCAGCCCTTTGGAGTCGGGAAATCGCTGCGGTCGTGACGACAGTCGCAGCCCGGCCACGACACCCAGGAATGGCCTTGGGCGGGGCGAACAATAGGGGCGCGGTTCTGCCAGCGATACGCGCCCGCCGCCGCTGTCGTCGCGCGTTACCGAAAGGGTAAAGAGGTCGGTTGCGAACCGCCCGCGTCCACCACCGCTCAGCACACCGGTATCGCGGAACACGAACAAATGGTCGATCTGTTTAGCCGCTTCCTCAGGCGGCGCCAGTTCGAGATAAAGCGGCGGCGCCATCAGGTTACTTGACGAAAGCATTCCGGTTTTCGGCGATGAAATCGGCAAACCGGCGGGCCGGGCGCTCCACCACCTCGCTGACCGTGGTCTCGATGCCGGCTAGGTAGCCCCTGGGCGCGATAGAGGCCAGTTCGACCATGGCCCCGGCGACCTCGTCCTGCATTCCGCCGGCCACCATGCCCGCCCTGGCATCCTCGGCCGACAGGGACACGCACGACACTGTTCGTCCCGTCACCCCGGACAGAAGGGCCGCGATGTCATCCCCTGCAAGAGCTTCGGGCCCGGTCAGGCCAAGAACCTTGCCTTCGTACCCCGGAGCGGTCAGCGCCTCGGCGGCGACATCCGCGATGTCGCGGGCGTCGATCCAGGCCACGGGGCCGCCCAGATCGTCATAGTACACGGCGTCCTTTGCAATGTTGCCGGCCTGCCACAGCAGGTTCTGCATGAAATAGGTCGGCTGGACAAAGGTCCAGTCAAGGCCGCTTTGCTTCAGCAGTTCCTGGGTTTCCGAATGCCATTTGCCAAAGGTCAGCCCCGCCTTGGGCGACGCGCCAAGCCCCGTGGCCAAAACGATATGGCGCACGCCCGCGGACTTGGCCGCCTCGATCACGTTCGCCTTCCACTGGCGCATGTTCAGATGGGCAGGCGTGACCAGGTATATCTTTTCTGCCCCGTCACAGGCCCGCGCCAGCGCGGCAGGGTCGGTGAAATCCGCGACGACCGCCTCGCATCCTTTGGCCTTTAGCGCGTCTAACTTTGAGAGGTCGCTGGTGACAGCGCGCACGGTCGCGCCTTTTGCCAGAAGCGTGTCGACGAGGGGCGCACCAGTCGTGCCCGTGGCTCCGAAAACAGTGATCATGACTTTTCCTTTTGCAGGTCTGCGATGGGCTGAATGGTTTCCGGGTTGCTGATCGACGACAGATCGCCTGGATCTTCACCGAGAAAGGCGGCGCGCACGACACGGCGCATGGTTTTCATGCTGCGGGTCTTGGGCAGCGCTTCGACAAAGTGGATCTCGCGCGGGCGGAAGGGTTTCGAGACGATCTCCCCGACACGATCCTTGAGCCGGTTCACGAGCTCCGCGCCCGGCGACACATTTGGTGCCGCCACGCAGACGCAGACGACAGCCACGCCCTTGATGTCATCAGGTGCCGCGATGGCCGCGGCGTCCACCACCTCTCCGGTTTCGGTCAGGGCCGCCTCGATCTCGGGCGGGCCGATGCGTTTGCCGGCGATGTTCAGCGTGTCGTCCGACCGGCCCAGGATATACCATGTCCCGTCCGGATCGCAGCGCACCCAGTCGCCGTGCCGCCAGAGGCCGGGGAAGGTGGACCAGTAGGTGTCAAGGTAGCGATCGCGGTCCCCCCTGATGGCCGGGGTCAGACCCAGAGGCGGCTGGGTCACGACCAGTTCGCCGACCTCGCCCGGTGCGGCTTCGCTGCCGTCCTGGCGCAGAACCTTGGCCCCGACACCCAGGGCCTGGGCCGAAAATCCGCCGGGCTTGAGCTCGTGCAGCACGGTCGAGGTCAGGATCGCGCCAAAAAGCTCGGTCCCGCCCGAGATGTTCAGCGGCACGGCGCGGCGGCGACAGATATGATCGAGCTGCCAGAGCCAGGCATCCTCGGTCCAGGGCTCGCCGGTCGAGGCGACGATGCGCAGGGACGACAAGTCGTAGCCCGACAAAGATTCAGTATCCTGCGTCATGAACTGCCGTACCAGGGTCGGGGCCACGCCGAGATGCGTGACCTCCATCTCGGACGCAAGACGCAGCAGCCTGAAGGGATCGCCGGGCATTGATGGTGCGCCCTCGGCCAGCACCAGAGTCGAACCGGACAAGAGCACCGATAAAAGGGTGAGCGGTCCCATGACCCACCCCATGTCGGTCATCCAGAGGTGCCGGTCATCCCGTTTCATGTCGAGGCAAAGCAGGAAATCGGCCGTGGCCTTGGCCTGCACGCCCAAATGGGTATGCACGACACCCTTGGGCCGCCCGGTGGTGCCCGATGTATAGGCGATGAGAAAGGTGTCATCGGCACTGACGGGAACGGCGGCAAACTCCGGACTGGCGCGGCCCACTGTTTCGGTCCAGTCCAGATCGCGGGCCGGATCGGCCACCGCATCGCCGAACCGTCGCAGGCTGATCACGGTATGAACCGATGGTACGTCGGTCAAAGCCTGGGCAAGGGTCGCTTCCATCCAGACCGGCTTGCCTCGCCGGGGTGTGGCATCCGCCGTCAACACCGCCACGGCATCCGCGTCGTTCAGGCGCGATACGATGGCATGGGGCGCAAAACCGGAAAACAGCGGCACCGCAACCGCGCCCAGCCGGGCAATACCCAGAAGCGCGGCCTCGATTTCGGGGATCATCGGCATATAGATGCCCACCGCCTGACCGGGCCTTACACCGCGCGTGGCAAGGGCCGAGGCGACGCGGGAGGCTTCGGCGGTAAGGTCGGAATAGGTCCAGCGGCGGCGGCTTCCGTCTTCGCCGACCCAGTCGATTGCGACCTTGTCGCCCAAGCCATCGGCAATTCGGGCGTCAAGACAGGTTTCCGTCAGATTCAAAGTACTCCCGACGGCCCACCGGATCGATTCGGGCCCTTCGGAGATATCTCGCAACCGGCTGTAGGGCCGCGCGAACCGTATCCCGGCATGGTCAATGATCTGGCCCCAGAACCAGTCTGGGTCTTCATTCGAACGGCGGACGAGTTCCTCGTAACTGTCAATGCCGCAGCCCCTCAGAAATGCGGTCAGCGTGCTTGTCCGCTGGATGTCAGAGCCTGGCTGAAACATTCGCAACCTTTCTAGAATGAAAAAGGGCCGCACATAAGGCGCGGCCAGTCGGGGAGGTAACTCTTGGCACGGTATGGCAGCAGCGCCTTGAGTCCGGCGCTGCTGCCAGCGTTTTAACCGTGCATGGACAGGCCGCCCGAAACCGAAATCACCTGGCCGGTAATGAACCCTGCGTCGTCCGACGACAGGAAGCAGATGATGCCAGGGTAATCCGTCGGCTGCGCAAGACGCTTCATCGGAATCGCCCGCTTGAGACCTTCGGCGATCTTTTGACCGGCCTCGCCCTCGGCAACCTGAGCGAACAGCGGCGTATCGGTCGGGCCGGGGGCGACCGCATTCAATTGAATACCTTTACGCGCCAGTTCGCGCGCTACGGTTTTGGTGAACGAGATGATGCCACCCTTGCAGGCCGAATACACGGCTTCGCCGGATGATCCGACGCGTCCGGCGTCGGACGCGATGTTGACCACACGGCCGCCGCCGTTCTTGACCATGCCCGGAAGCACCGCGTGATGCATATTCAGCGGACCGTAAAGATTTATGTCGATGACCTTTTTCCAAAGGTCGGGATCGGTGTCGAGGAACGGTTTGATCACGTCCCAGCCGGCATTGTTCACCAGCACATCGACCGGACCCCCGGCCTCGAACTCGGCTACAGCCTTGTCGACCTGGGCACGGTCGGTGATGTCCACCTTGAAGGCCTGCGCCTTGCCGCCGGCCTCGGTGATCAGGCGAACCGTTTCCTTCGCCCCGTCTTCGCTCATGTCAAAGATCGCAATCTCGGCACCTTCTTCGCCGAACCGTTCGCACACCGCGCGCCCGATGCCGCTGCCGCCGCCGGTCACGATCACGCGTTTTCCACTCAACCCTCGCATATGGAGGTCCTCCTCTTCCGCTATCATCTTGGCAAAGAACTTGATTCGGAACGTTCCTTCCATTATTCTAACATTTGTTAGATTTAATGCAATGGACAGTCTCGTGTCCCGCAAGTATCGAAATGGAATGGTACACAAGACTGACCCACCCAGGACACTGAGCGAAGACTTGAGCAAGTCTGAGAGGACACGTGAGGGTATCCTTTCGGCGGCTGCGCGACTTTTTCGGTATGAAGGCTATCACGCAACGACTATGCGCGACATCGCGCAGGAAGCTGGCATTGAGGCCGGCAGCATTTATTATCATTTTCAATCCAAGGACCAGATTCTGAGCGATGTTCTCGATCTTGGCGTCCGTCAACTATATCAGGCGGTCAGTGAAATCGTTCGGTCGGCACCGATAAGTTCGGAGGATTTTCGCAAGACTTTCAGACTGCTGATTGAAACACACCTTACCTACCTATTGACCGACAGCGACTTCACGTCAGCCAATATTCGGAACTATCCGATGTTGTCGGACGAAACACGCGCCCCGCATCGCGAATTGCGTGCATCATATGCAGGGGCTTGGGGCAAATTCCTGAATGACGCCAAACGCGCCGGCCACCTTCGAAGCGACATATCCACTGCTGTGATCCGCCAGTTCATCCTGAGTGCCATGAACTGGACCGTAGAATGGTACGATGTCGACAAGTATCCGGTGCGCATCCTCGCGGAACGAATGAGTAAGCTGATACTTGACGGAATGTGTCCACATCGCAAGGCGGGTACCGGAGGCTTGAAGCTGTGCCCCGCCACTCCCGCCAAAACCCCGGATCCCGACGGCAAGGCGGCTAAGACCCGTGCAGAAATTCTAAAGGCCGCAGCGCGCGTTCTGAGGGACAATGGCTACAAGGCGACCACGCTGAGAAAGATCGCGGAAGAAGCGGACATGAAAGCGGGAAGCGTCTATTACCATTTCAACTCCAAGGAAGCGATCGTTGACGAAGTTCTAAACGCCGGACTGAGGGACTTGCTAGCAGGTGTCGAAGCCGCCGTTCGGAAATTCGATGCCCCGTACGATCATCACGCCAGGATAGCGACTGCAATCTGGGCGCACCTGGATTTCCTCTTCAAGGCAAGCGAATTCACCTCGGCGAATATCAGAAGCTATGGAATGCTCCCCAATCATTTCAGGGAGAGGCACAGGGGTATTCGCCATGAGTATGGAAAACTCTGGGATCGGATACTCCGTGACGCTCAGGACGACGGTGCCATACGGTCGGATATCAAGATCGTCCCCTTGCGCCAAGTGATGTTGGGTGCCTTAAACTGGACGGTGGAATGGTTCGACCCGAACAAGGCAGGAGTGGAAGGATATCTATCACTGCCTGAATTCTCCAGCATGCTCATCAATCTGCTATTGGAAGGCATTTGTAACCGGGAAGCGACCCCGTCCACAGGACAAGGTAGCCCTGAAAGCGGTTGCCCCGGTCAGACCAGAAGGAAGTGATACAGCCCTTCGGCAACCGCCTTTTCCCGATCCGTCTGCCAGCTGAGCACGCTGACGCTTGCCATCCGCTTGCCTTTGCGCGTGACGTTAGCGCGCGCAAAAAGCGGTCCCTTCACACCGGGTCTGAGGTAATCGACGGTCAGGTTGATCGGCTTGGCCGGAACGTCGGCGAAATCGGGCTGTACCGCGATGGCGGCAGTGGCCTCCATAAAACTCGCGATTATGCCGCCATGGTAGTACTCCATGATCGGGTTACCGATATGGCGGTCATCAAAGGTCATTTCCGCCTCAGCATGGAGACTGTCTAGACTTCTGACCTCAAAGTTGAGAAATCGGAAGAACGGCACCCGGGATACATTGGCATTGACAGTTTGCACGTCCATCACGAGGTTTTTCCTTTTGTCATTGCGTCAAACAGGCTGGTTTC
The DNA here is from genome assembly GCF_009789075.1 of Pseudooceanicola pacificus. Classification (GTDB taxonomy): domain Bacteria; phylum Pseudomonadota; class Alphaproteobacteria; order Rhodobacterales; family Rhodobacteraceae; genus Pseudooceanicola; species Pseudooceanicola pacificus. Next base: position 22,050 of record NZ_WNXQ01000015.1, on the reverse strand, counting down.
GCCGCGCGTCAATGCAAACGAGGCGGTTCCCCTGGCTATTTCAGCATCCTCATGGCCCGCGAACCAGACGCTACCGGAATTGAAGGCGATGTGGCGGGTCTTGCGAAAACAATGCGCTTGAACGATGACATCCGCGCGCGAACGGGCCGGGCGCAGGTAATCAACTCTGAGGTCAAGAGTGGCCATGGTACTGACGCCTTCGATGGCAACAAAGTTCGCCAGTCCAAAGACACTGTCCAGAAGTGCCGTCAGGATACCACCGTGGAGCAGCGATTGTTCCGCATCGACGCAAAAGTCCGGATTGAACGGCATCCGAACCCGAACACCTTCCGTCGAGACCTCTTCGATCTCAAGCGCCATATGCGTTATCAGACCCTTGCCGCGCGCATTCCACATCTGCGCGATTTGCTCCATCTTCTTTTGGGTGATGTCTGACATGCGATCTTTCCTTTAACGCCCCGTGAAATTGGGTTTTCGTTTTTCGACGAACGCAGCAACCGCCTCGTGGTGGTCTTCGGTCTGATGCATGAGCGCCTGATAGGCCGCTGCGGAATTCAGGAAATCCGGCAGGTCCATCCGTTCGGCATTGCGCATCAGACGCTTGGCGACCCGCACCGCGCGCGGCGGTTTCGCGGCGATGACAGCGGCCCGTTCACGGGCCCGTTCCATCAATTTTTCATGAGGCACAAGTTCAAGCACCATACCAAGCTCCAGCGCTTCCTTGGCCTCGACCATGCGCCCCGAGAAGGTCAGATCGGCGGCCTTCTGGTGGCCCAGACGACGCAACAGGAACCAGCTGCCCGCATCGCCCGGAATGATTCCGAGATTCAGAAACACCTCGCCGAACCTTGCTTTTTCTGACGCGATGCGCATGTCGCACATCATGGTCAGGTCGCACCCCGCGCCCACCGCCGGGCCGTTGACTGCGGCGATCGTCGGAATATCCATGTTGTAGAGCGCAAGCGGCAGCCGCTGCACCCCATCAACATAGCTCTGCGCCGCCGCCAGCGGCTCCTTGCGGAACACGCTGTCGGGATCGTTCATCTCCTTGATGTCCCCGCCTGCACAAAAGGCCGGGTCGGCCCCGGTCAGGATCATCGCGCTGACCTGAGGATCGGCCTGCACCTTGGCGAAGGTCTCCAGAAGGGCAGCGATCATGTCGTTGCCGGTGACCGGGTTGCGCCGCTCGGGGTCGTTCAGCGTAACCGTAGCGATCCTGTCGGAAATCTCCAGAAGGACGGGCTGTTTATTCATTCTTGCCATCTCCCCGTTCGCGTTTCTCGAACATCGCGGGGTTGATCATGTCCCGCGCGTCATGACCCATATGCAAGGTCTCACCGCCGTCTACATAAATGTCTTCTCCGGTGATGAAACCGCCAAGTTTCGAGGCCAGGAAAATGATCGTGCCTGCGATGTCCTCGGCCGCCCCCATCCGGTTTAGCACCGAGCGGTTCAGCTTTTTCCACTGTTCCGGCGGAATCGGATAGCGGCCAAGCGCATCGGTCTTGATCGTGCCCGGCGCGACACAGTTCAGCCGGATGCCGTACTCGCCCCATTCGGCGGCCAGCGTTTTCATCATGCCCGTCACACCGGCGCGGGCGGCGACGGTGTGTGTAAAGCCGGTAAGCGCGGTGCGCGCCGAGATGGCGGTGACAAACACAACCGATCCACCATTGTCGTACATGAAGTGATCCGCCGCTGCCCGGGTCATCTGCCAAGATCCGATCAGGTTGTTGCGGATCACGGCTTCGAAGCCCTTGTTGGTGATATCGCGGGCGGCCGCGATATACTGGCCGCCGGCATTGTTCACCAAGACATCCAACTGCCCGTAGTGGTCCTTGATGCGTCCCATCGCGGTTTCGATACTGTCCTCGTCGCGGGTATCTCCGGGCACGACAAAGGCCTCGCCCCCCGCCGACCGGATCATCTCGGCGGTCTCCTCCAGCGGCTCTTCCCGGCGCGCGAACAGCGCAAGCCTGGCCCCGCAAGAGGCCATTTCGATCGCCGTCGCCCGGCCCATTCCAGATCCAGACCCCGTGACCAGGGCAACCTGGCCCGCCATGAGATCCGACGCGTAACGCCTTGATTTCGCTTCGCTCATGTTCCGCCCCCTTAGTTCTTCAGCAATTCGCCGGAGATGATGAGTTTGCGAACCTCCTGGGTGCCCGCGCCGACCTCAAGCACGCGACCGGTTCGGTACAGCCGGTTCACTTCGGTATCACGCATGTAGCCTGAGCCGCCGTGAATCTGGACAGCTTTGTCCAGCACGAAGGATGTCGCCTCAGCGGCCTTGTAGATCGCCGCAGCGGTGAGCTTGTGGATTTCGCCGCGCCCGCCTGCGCCCTCTTCGAGGCCCTCACACATGGCTGCGGTGCGCAAGGACAGGCTGCGCGCGGCCTCGATCTGCGTATACATGTCGGCCAGCATCGCCTGAACCATCTGAAAACTGGCGATCGGTTTGCCGAATTGCTGGCGTGTCTTGGCGTAGTCGATGGAAATATCCAATGCCCGCTGAGCAATACCCAAGGCGTTGAAACAGACGATGGCCCGTTCCAGATCAAGCCCGGACATCGTCACGGCAACGCCGCCATCAAGTTTGCCGACCATGTTTTTTGCGGGCACCCGGCAGTCCTCGAACACCAGTTCGCCGGTGGGCGAGCCACGGAAACCCATCTTGTTGAGCTTCTGCGCCACCTTGAAACCGGGCGTGTCGGTTTCCACGATAAAGGCGGAAATGCCCTTGGCCCCTTTTTCGGGCGATGTTTTGGCATAGACCAGCACCAGATCGGCAATCGGCCCATTGGTGATATAGATCTTGGCGCCGTTCAGGATGTAGTCGTCGCCATCCTTTTTGGCCGTGGTCCGCATCGAGCCAAGCGCATCGGATCCCGCGCCGGGTTCGGTCAGACCCAGGGCGCCGATCAGCGTGCCGTTGCAAAGCCCCGGCAGGTATTTTCGGCGCAGATCGTCATTGGCGTTGCGATAGATGTTGTTGACGCACAAATTGTCATGCGCCACATGAGTCAGCCCAATCGCGGCAGAGGCCCGCGACAGCTGTTCGGTGATGATGCAGGCCGAGGTGAAATCCAAACCAGCGCCACCGAATTCCGGCGGCACGTTCAGTCCCAGGTAGCCCATTTCGCCCAGCTTGGGGAAAACCGAAGACGGCAGGTCATCAGTATCGTCCATTTCCGCATTCAGATGGTGGAATTCGGACATGAAGAACTTGCCGGCCTGATCGGCCAGGGCCTGCTGTTCGTCCGTCATGAAATGTGTTGGCAGAGCGGTGTCGTTGCGCAGTTGCTTGTTCATTGTCTCGTCCCCCTCAGGCGCGCAAAAGTTCTTCGGCAATGATGATCTTGCGGACTTCGCTTGTTCCCGCGCCGATCTCCAACAATTTGTTGGCGCGGAACAGCCGGTTGATCTCGGTGTCCTGCATGTAGCCAGAGCCACCATGAATATGACAGGCTTCGGTCACCGCCTTGTTGAATGCCTCGCCTGCGTAAAGACAGGCCGCCGCGGTCAGTTTGTGGATTTCGCCACGGCCCCCGGCCCCTTTTGGTAGGCCCGTACAGGCGGCCAGTGCCCGATAACCGAATGCGCGCGCGGTTTCGACCTCGGTGTAGATCTCGGCCAGTTTCGACTGCATCATCTGGAAACTTGCAATCGGTTTGCCGAATTGTTCGCGAATCTTGGCGTATTCCAGCCCTAGTTCCAGGGCGCGTTCGGCCATGCCAACGCAGACTGAGGCAACCATAGCACGCTCCAGATCCAACCCGCTCATTACCACCGAAACGCCGGTGTTTTCCGGTCCAACCATGGCGGATGCGGGTACGCGGCAATCCTCAAACACCAGTTCTCCGGTTGGCGAGCCGCGAAAGCCCATCTTGTCAAGCTTTTGCGCCACCTTGAAACCGGGATTGTCCGTCTCGATGATGAAAGCAGAAATGCCCTTGGCGCCCTTCGACTTGTCGGTTTTGGCATAAAGCAGGATCACATCGGCAATGGGGCCGTTGGTGATGTAAATCTTCGAGCCGTTGATGACATAATCATCACCGTCGCGGCGGGCAGTTGTGGCCATGGATCCGAGCGCATCGGATCCCGCACCCGGTTCGGTCAGGCCCAAAGCACCAACCAGCTCGCCCGAGCAAAGGCCCGGCACGTATTTCTTCACATGCTCTTCGGATCCATTGCGCAGCAGGTTATTCAGGCACAGGTTGTCATGCGCCCCGTGTGAGAGGCCCACAGCCGGATTCCACTTCGAAATCACCTCGGACACCAGCGCCTGGGTGAACTCGTTCTGTCCCGATCCGCCATGCTCTTCGGGTGCGGTAATCCCCAGCAGGCCCAGCTCGCCCATCTGCTTGAACAGATCATCGGGCCACCATTCCTCGTCATCCATACGCGCTTGCAGTGGGTGTAGCACCTCGCGCGACACCCGATCCACGTGATCGACGATCTGGCGTTGCTCATCAGTCAAAGAATAGTTCGCCCTGATGGCTTCCAGATCAGCCGAGATGGCCTCACTTTGAGTGGTCATATCATCCTCCCGAAAAATGTCGTCCGCCGTGTTGACCAAAATCAAACATATGTTAGAAAATAGATCAAGCCAAGCTTTTGACGACCTGACGTAAGAAAGCGCGGTGTCCTGAATACAGGGGGGGAGCTTCGGAAATGACTGAGAGCGTTGTTCAATCGCAGGCGCTCGGCAAAGAAGTGCGTATCACGATTCGACGTCCTGACAATCGAAATGCCCTCAACCGTGAGGTCGCAGACGGGATCATGGCCGCCATATGTGCTGCCGAGAGGGACAGCGATTGCCGCGTGATCGTTCTGACCGGCGAGGGCGAGCGCGCCTTCTGTGCCGGGGGCGACATCAAGGCGGGGGCGGATGGCGGCCCGTTTGTTCAGGATCCGGCGGACCCGGATCATTTTGCCGGAAGGTTGTTCGAGACGATACAGGCGTGCCGAAAGCCAACGATCGCGCGCATCAATGGTGTCGCGATGGGGGCAGGAGCGGGCATCATCTGTGCCTGCGATCTGGCTGTGATGGCGGATCATGCCCGCATCGGAACGCCGGAAGTGAAGGTGGGTCTGTTTCCTATGACGATCGTGCCACCCATGATGCGCGTGCTGCCCCGGCGGAGGCTGATGGAGATGTTCATCACCGGCGTTCCTCTGACGGCCGAGGAAGCCCTGCAGTTCAATCTGGTCAACTATGTGACCGATGCCGCGGGGCTGGACGACAAGGTTGCAGAACTGGTTGCCCAGATCGCCGCGCAGTCGCCGAGCGCGATCCGGCTGGGAAAATACGCCTGTCACGCGATGGAGGACATGACCTATCCGCAGCAGATGCGGTTTGCAGAAACACTGTTACCGCGTGTGGCGCAGACCGAAGACGCGCGCGAAGGCTTTGATGCCTTTATTGAGAAGCGCAAACCCGAATGGACGGGCCGCTGATCAAACGGGGAGGAGAGGAATATGTCGGAACGAAAGCTGCGCATCGGATGCGCGTCGGGCTTCTGGGGCGATACGCCGGAAGCGATCGGTCAACTGGTCTCAAAGGGCGAGATCGACTATCTGGTGTTTGACTATCTGGCAGAGGTGACAATGTCGCTGATGGCGCGGGCCCGCGCCAAAGCGCCCGAGTCGGGCTATGCGCCGGACTTCGTCAAGGCGCTGGCACCCTGGTTGTCGGATATCAAGGCAAAAGGGATCAAGGTCGTTGCCAATGCAGGGGGCGTGAACCCGCGTGGCTGCAGCGATGCGCTTGCCAAAGCCGCCGCCCAGGCCGGGATCGATCTGTCCATCGGAGTCGTGCTAGGCGATGACCTGTTGCCCAGGGCCGATGAAATTCGCAAAAACGGTCAGACGGAAATGTTCTCGGGTGTCGCATTTCCAGATGATATCTGGAGCATGAATGCCTATCTGGGTGCCCGCCCCATCGCTGCCGCGCTGGATGCCGGGGCCGACATCGTGATCACCGGACGCTGCGCCGACAGCGCGGTCGCGCTTGGTCCCCTGATGCATGAATACGGTTGGGGCGACGATGACTGGGACAAGCTCAGCCAGGGATCGCTGGCCGGCCACCTGATCGAATGCGGCCCCCAGGGAACCGGCGGCAACTTCACCGACTGGCAGGACGTGCCGGGTTGGGACAATATGGGCATGCCCATCGTCGAGGTGTCCGAAGACGGCAGTTTCATCATGACCAAGACGCCTGACACCGGCGGGCTGGTCGTGCCCGGGTCAGTCGGAGAGCAGATGCTCTATGAAATCGGGGACCCGCGCGCCTACCTGTTGCCCGACGTGATCTGCGACTGGTCCGGGGTCACCCTGGAACAGGTCGGACCCGACCGGGTGCTGGTCAAGGGCGGCCGGGGGCTTGGGCGCACCGACAGCTACAAGGTGTCGGCGACCCATGCCGATGGCTGGCGCGCGGTCTCTACCCTGACACTGGCCGCGATTGACGCACCCGCCAAGGCCGAACGTGTGGCCGAGGCGATCCTGACCCGCTGTCGCCGGATTTTCCGCGACCGCAACATGGGAGATTTCCGGCAGGTCAGCGTCGAGGTGCTGGGGGCCGAGGCGGCCTATGGCGCAAATGCGCGCGCCCGGACCCGCGAGGTGGTGCTCAAGATCGGCGCGGTCCATGACGATCGCGCCGCGCTGAACATCTTTGCCGGCGAAATCGCACCGATGGCGATTTCGACCGCGCAGGGTCTGACCGGGTTCTTCGCCGGACGGCCAAAGGTGCAGCCGGTGGTCCGTCTATTTTCCTTCCTTCAGAGCAAGGCCGAGACCCCCGTCGCGGTCGAGGTCGACGGCAAGGATGTGCCCGTGAGCGTGGCCGCCACGCCAGTCCACCTTGATCCGCCTGCCGCACCGCCCGCAGATAGCCGCGAGCCCGGTCCGGACGTTGTCAAGGTCCGCCTCGTCGATCTGGCCTGGGGCCGCTCGGGCGACAAGGGGGACATCGCCAATATCGGCATCCTCGCGCGCAAGCCGGACTACCTGCCATATATCCGCTCGGCTCTCAGCGAAGAGGTGGTGAAGGACTATTTCGCCCATGTCTGCGACGGCAGGGTAGAACGGTTCGACCTGCCCGGAAGCCATTCGCTGAATTTCCTGCTGCATGACTCGCTGGGCGGGGGGGGCATCGCTTCGGTCCGCATAGACCCGCAGGGCAAAGGGTTCGCGCAGATGCTGCTTGATATCGAAATTCCCGTGCCAGCCGATCTGGCCGCACGTGACGGACTGAATGCCGCGGCCCGGAACTAAGAGGACGACACCATGACCATTTCGAAACTCCTGGTCGCCAATCGGGGCGAGATCGCGGCGCGCGTGTTGCGCACCGCTAAGGCCCGCGGGCTTGCGACTGCCGTGTTGCGTCATGTCGCCGAGCAAGAGGGGCCGGCGCATCTGATCGCAGATGAGGTCGTGATGATCGACGGCCCGACGCCCGTGGCCGCCTATCTCGATATTCCTCAGATCGTCGAAGCCGCCAAAGGGATCGGCGCGGACGCGGTTCATCCCGGCTATGGCTTTCTGTCAGAGAATGCCGGTTTTGTCGCGGCGCTGGAAAAAGCCGGAGTGACCTTTGTCGGCCCGACGTCCGAGGTCATCGACCTGATGGGGGACAAGGTCCGCGCCCGCGCCTTCGTCGAGGAACGCGGGTTTCCCGTCGCCCCCTCGGCCATCGAGGATGATGATCCGGCGAGCTTTGTCGAACGCGCCCGCGCCGTTGGCTATCCGCTGCTCATCAAGCCCTCGGCCGGCGGTGGCGGCAAGGGCATGCGCGTCGTACGCGAGGACAGCACGCTGGAGACCGAAATCGAAACCGCGCGCCGCGAAGGCGAACGATATTTCGGCGACGGGCGGCTTTTCGTCGAACGCTATATCGAACGCCCGCGCCATATCGAGGTGCAGGTGATGGGCGACGGACAGGGCAACGTGGTCCATTTCTGGGAACGTGAATGTTCGATCCAGCGCCGGTTCCAGAAGATTATCGAGGAAACGCCGTCACCGGCGCTGACCCCCGAGCAACGGGATGAGATCTGCGAGACCGCTGTCGGAATTGCCCGCGCCGTCAAATACCGCGGGGCAGGGACTGTCGAATTCATCTATGCACAGGATGGGGCCTTTTATTTCCTGGAAATGAACACCCGCCTTCAGGTCGAACATCCGGTGACCGAGATGGTAACCGGCTTTGATCTGGTTGCCGAGCAGCTGCGTGTCGCGGCGGGCGACGGGCTGAGCGCCGTGCAGGCGGATATTCCCCAAACCGGACACTCGATCGAACTGCGCATCTGTGCCGAGGATGCGACCGCCGATTTTCGCCCCGCGATCGGCAATATCCTGCTGCTGGACGAACCCCAGGGCGAGGGGATCCGCGTAGACAGCGGCATTCTGGATGGCGGCAAGGTAACGACCGACTTCGACCCGATGTTGTCCAAGCTGATCGTGCATGGCCCGGATCGCGCGCAGGCCATCGCCCGTGCCCGGAGCGCGGTGCAAAGCTATGTGATTCTCGGGGTAACGACCAACACCGGTTACCTGGATGCAATCCTTGCACATCCGGATTTCGCCTCTGGTGACGTTTCAACTGGCTTCCTGGCTGAACAATCCGAAACGCTAACCGCGCCGGGCGAAGACGTCTCTGACTTGCTGATGGCGGCGGCGGCCCTATCGGACGAGCGCCTGGTGAGTGACGTAATGCAGATACCGGAAATGTACCGCAAGATGGGTGGGTGGAGAAACTGATGCAACGGATTTTTCAGATCGACGGAGAAGAGACTGATTGCTGGCTGGGTCATGATGGCAGCCGGTTCGTGCTCAACACCCCCACTGGCGCTGTTGCCTGCCAATTGGACCCGACGGGTCTGCCGGGCGGTTACAAGCTGCGGGCCAAGGGTGTTGTGCGCGAATTGCGACTGGCCGTGGGGCCGGAAGCAACTTTTGTACACACGGACGGGCGAACCTATGAAGTCGGGCGGGTTGATCCCGCCGAACGCCTGGCCGGAAGCGACGGTGGCGCGAGCGACGACCGATTGGTGGCGCCCATGCCGGGTGTCGTGGTGTCAGTTGCGGTTAAACCCGGCGATGCGGTTGAAGAAGGCCAGCCACTTCTGGTGATCGAAAGCATGAAGTTGGAAACCACACTGACGGCGCCGCGCGACGGGGTCGTTGCCGAAATGCCATTCGCCGAAGGCGACAGTTTTGGTCTGAAAGACATCCTGGCCCAATTGGCTCCGGAGGAGGAGTGACCATGCGCAGAATTGAAAGTCAGATCGACACCAATGCCGCCGACTACAAGGCAAATTTCGCCGCCATGTCTGAACGGCTGAAGGAATTCCACGCTCGCCAGCACGCGGCGCGTTTCGAACGTCCGCAACGCGATATCGACCGCCTCGCCCGCCAGAACAAACTGGGCGTGCGCGAGCGGTTGAAACTGCTGCTGGACCCCGGCACTCCGTTTTTGGAATTTTCAACCCTGGCGGCCTGTCGTGAATATGACGGGGTGGTGCCCGGCGCAGGCGTGGTTACGGGGATCGGCATCGTGCAAGGCCGCGAGGTCGCCATTCATGCCAATGATGCCAGCGTCAAGGGCGGTGCCTGGTATCCGCATACCGTGAAAAAGGTCGTGCGTCTTCTGGATGTCGCGCTGGAAAACCGTCTGCCGGTCATCCATATCTGCGACAGCGCGGGCGGTTTCCTGCCGCTGCAGCACGGGGTGTTTCCCGACCGGTATCTGGGCGGGCGGGTGTTCCGCAACCAGGTCAAGCTGAGCCAGGCCAATATCCCGCAGATTGCCGTGGTCGGCGGACACTGCACGGCTGGCGGTGCCTATGTGCCGACGCTGAGCGACTACAACATCATCATCGAAGGCACAGGCGCGATTTTCCTTGGCGGTCCCCCGCTGGTCAAGGCGGCTACCGGCGAAGAGGTCGGTGTTCAGGAGCTTGGCGGCGCGGTCATGCACACCTCGGTATCGGGCACCGGCGACTATCGCGCCGCGACCGAACAACACGCCTTTTCACTGGCGCGCGAGATTGTCAGCCAATGGATGCGCACCCCGAAAACGATCATCGAAACCGCCGCTTTTGAAGAGCCATACTACGACCCCAAGGAGCTTTATGGGATCATCCCCAAGGACCGGAAAACCCAGTTTGATATGCGCGAGGTCCTGGCGCGGATCGTCGATGGCTCGCGCTTTCACGAATACCAGCCCGACTATGGCACCACGATGGTTTGCGGCTTTGCCCATATCTGGGGTTACAAGGTCGGCATCCTTGCCAACAACGGGGTGCTGTTCAACGACAGTTCGCTCAAGGCAGCGCATTTCATGCAGTTGTGCAACCAGAACCGCACGCCTCTGGTCTTTTTCCAGAACATCACCGGCTATATGGTGGGCCGCGAATACGAAGAACGAGGCATCGCCAAGGATGGCGCCAAGATGCTGATGGCGCAGGGCGGCTCGGTCGTGCCGAAGTTTACCGTGATCGCCAATGCGTCTTACGGGGCCGGCAACTACGGGATGTGCGGACGGGCCTGGGACGCGCGCACGCTGTTCATGTGGCCCCAGGCCGAGATCGGCGTGATGGGGGCGGATCAGGCCGCAAATACCATGGCGGACGTCAAGATTCGGCAGCTTCAGCGCGAAGGCAAAGAGCTGACCGAAGAAGAAATCGCCGCGATCCGCGAACCGGTGCTGGAAAAATACAAGCGCGATGTCGAGGCTTATACCTCGACCTCGGAATTGTGGGACGACGGCATCCTCGATCCGGCGGACACACGCAACGCGCTTGGCATGTCGATTTCTGCCTCGCTCAATGCACCGATCGACGATCCGCACTACGGGATCTTCCGTCTGTAAAGGCTTGAGGGACGGCACACCGGGTCGGGGAGTGCCGTTCCGCGTCAAGGCGCTTCCATCTGGCGCTTTCGGAATCTGAAGTAGTCCTGACCGGTCCGGTTCCCGGACAGGTCAGGACGATGTCCGCCGCGCCTCCTGAATGGAGACGACGTCAGAGGCCGCCATGCCGGGCCGGTTTGCCTCGACCGCCTTCAGCGGCTCGACCGGCGTCAATCCGGCCAGACAGTCGCGCGCAAGTTGCTGGTATTCCGCGGTGCCGCGCGTTTTCCACGCGATTTCTTTCTCGCTGACCTCGCGGATCACCTTTGCCGGCGATCCCACCACCATCGAACGCGGCGGAATCACGGTTTCGCCACGCACAAACGCCTGCGCGCCGACAATCGATTCCGCCCCAAGCTCTACACCATCCATAATGACGGAATTCATTCCGACCAGAGCGTTCCGGCCCACTGTGCAACCGTGCAGGATCGCGCCATGGCCGATGTGGCCGTCGCTTTCCACCACGGCGTCGCGGCCGGGAAAGGAATGGATGATGCAATTGTCCTGAACATTGGCTCCATCCCCGATCACGATCCTGCCGAAATCGCCCCGCAAGCTTGCTCCGGGGCCGATGTAGCATCCATGACCCAAGATGACATTTCCGATCAGAACGGCCTGGGGGTGGACATATGTATCCTCGGGCACGACGGGTATAAAACCCTTGAACTCATAACAGTATGCCATTCCGACCACCTTTCGTAAGCTGAGTGCTAAACGCTTGTCAGCGGTTGCGCCGGGACCAGAATCCCTCAATTGTGCCGCCGATCAGGGCGTGTGGCCCGAAAACAAACACAAGTTAGAAAATAGCGCAAGCTCCCTACGTCACAGCTTGGCGATATTGACACTTCCCAAGGTTGGGATTTAAAATCTAACAAATGGTAGAAAATAGGCTGGCGGACCGATTAGGGTGGCCTGACCGAACTTGGGAGAGAGAGAAATGACAGACAAAGCCTATGTTGCAGGCGTTGGGATGGTCCCGTTCCAGAAGCCGGGAAAATCCGAAAGCTACGATGTGATGGCGACCGCTGCGACCCGGTCCGCTCTGGCAGACGCGGGGTTGGATTATGATAAAGTCCAACAGGCCTATGTTGGCTATGTCTATGGCGACAGCACCTGCGGTCAGCGCGCCCTGTACCATGTCGGAATGACAGGCATCCCGGTTCTGAATGTGAACAACAACTGCTCGACCGGATCGTCCGCCCTGTTCCTGGCCAGGCAGGCAGTTGAAAGCGGCGCGGTCGAATGTGCTCTGGCACTTGGGTTCGAACAGATGCAGCCCGGCGCAATCGGTGCGATGTTCCATGACCGGGTCAGCCCGTTTGCGGCATTCGACAGTGAAACCGACGAACTGGTTGGCAGTGCCGAGATCCCGCTGGCGCTGCGGTACTTCGGCGGTGCGGGCAAGGCGCATATGGACGAGTTCGGCACCCCCCTGGAAACCTTCGCAAAAATCCGCGCCAAGGCCAGCCGACATGCTGCGAAGAATCCGGTTGCCCTGTTCCGGCAGGAGGTGACGGCGGAAGACGTCATGGCCGCCCAGGTCGTCTGGCCCGGCGTCATGACCAAGCTCATGGCCTGTCCGCCAACCTGTGGCGCGGCCGCCGCGATCATTTGTTCCAAGAAATTCGCCGACAAGCACGGACTGGACAGTTCGGTTCGGATCGCGGCGCAGGCCATGACGACGGACGGCCCGGAAACTTTCGAAGCCCATGACATGCGCGAAGTGGTCGGCTTTTCGATGGCCAAGCGCGCCGCCGATCAGGTTTACGAGGACGCGGGCATCGGGCCCGAGGACGTGGATGTGGTCGAACTGCACGACTGTTTCGCCCACAACGAGCTTATCACCTATGAGGCGCTTGGCCTTTGCGGTCGCGGCGAAGCGGCGAAATTCGTTGATGATGGCGACAACACCTACGGCGGAAAATACGTGACCAACCCGTCGGGCGGTCTTTTGTCCAAAGGCCATCCGCTTGGGGCGACCGGCCTAGCGCAATGTACCGAGCTCGTTCAGCAGCTTCGCGGCCAGGCAGATGCGCGCCAGGTTGATGGCGCACGTCTGGCGCTTCAGCACAATCTGGGCCTCGGCGGGGCCTGCGTCACCACGCTTTATGAAAAAGCCTGATAGCGCCTTTCGGGAGGAATCAATATGACTGGAAAACTCGACGGGCGCGTGGCGCTGGTCTCGGGCTCGGGCCGGGGCATTGGCCGCGAAATCGCTCTCAAACTGGCCTCGGAAGGGGCCCGGCTGGTGATCAACGATCTGGATGCGGATCCGGCCAATGAAACCGCCGAGGCGGTGCGCGCAATGGGAGCTGAGGCCGTGGTCTGTGCCGGCAGCGTCACCGAAGACGGTTTTGCCGAACGGTTCATCAAGACCGGCGTGGACAGCTTTGGCGGGTTAGACATCATCGTGAACAACGCAGGCTACACTTGGGATAGCGTCGTTCAGAAGATGTCCGACGAACAGTGGCAGGCGATCATCGACGTCCACCTGACGGCACCTTTCAAGATCCTGCGCGCTGCCCAGCCGGTGATCAGCGCCAAGGCCAAGGAAGAGGCCGCCGCCGGGCAAGAGGTGTTCCGCAAGGTGGTCAACATCTCGTCCATCGCAGGGACCGGCGGCAATGCTGGCCAGATCAACTATTCCGCCGCAAAGGCCGGTATCCTAGGGGTCACCCGGACGATGGCCAAGGAATGGGGCCGCTATAAGGTCAACGTCAACGCCGTCGCCTTCGGCCCGATTCGCACCCGCTTGACCGAAGGCAGCGCGGATGGCGACAGCACGATCAAGGTCGAGGAAAAAGAGATCAAGGTCGGCGTGAATCCCGATCTCCTGTCCCAGATGGAGCGCATGATCCCGCTGGGCCGGGTCGGCACTCCGGAAGAAGCTGCCGGTGCCGTCTATCTGTTCTGTGCGCCGGAATCGAACTTCATTTCAGGCCAGCACGTCATCTGCGGTGGCGGTTTCGTGATCTAAGGCATTTGCCCGGACCCGATGACGGGGTCCGGGCAAGCACATTAATGTCTGGGCGGCCTCTTGGCGGTCGCCAATGCGGAATTTTCCGCAAACTCTAGTCTGGCACGATCACGACGATTTACTCATTTGCGTTATTAACCTAACAGGCGTTAGTTAGGCGTTGGGGCGATACGAAAGTATATGGCACAAAACACGGCAATCAAAGTCAACGAGACATCGCGCAGCGCGGTTGGACGGGATGGGGTGCTGGACATTGCCGCGCGGCTTTTCCGCGAACAACGCTACGGGTCCGTTTCGCTCCGAAAAATTGCCGAGGCCGCCGGGATCAAGGCGGGTAGCATATATTATCATTTCGGTTCCAAGGACGAGATCGTCGCGGCCGTTCTTGATGCAGGGATTCGAGTCGTTCACGAGAGCATGAGAGACGCCGTCACCGACCTGCGGGCCGATGCCGACGGCGAAACGGTACTGCGCGCCGCGATCCGGGCGCATCTGCGCGCGCTTATTGATGTGAGCGATTATACATCGGCGAATGTGCGTATTTTCGGGCAGGTGCCGCAATCCGTCCGGGATGCCAACTTGCCCACGCGCAGGGCCTATGAGGCAGAGTGGGACAGTCTTCTGTCCCAGCTTAAGAAAGATGGCACGCTGAAGCAAGACGTCGATATCCGTCGCCTGCGCCTGATGCTGATCGGTACATTGAACGCCACGCTCGATTGGTTCGACCCGGACCGCGGTAGCGCCGATGCGTTGTCACGCACCTATGCCGATGTGTTCCTCAACGGGATACTCCAAAGACAGGATACCTGACTTCATGGCACGTCTTGAAACAGCGGTGCTGACCGCATCAGAGACCTACACCCGCAACCACGCCGCACAAAGCGAGCGCGTCGAAACGCTGCGTGCGCGGATCGCCGAAGCAACGGCTGGCGGCCGCCCCGATATGGTCGCGCGGCATCGCAAGCGCGGCAAGCTGTTGGTCCGCGAACGGATCGACCTGCTGGTGGATCCGGGCACTGCGTTTCTTGAGCTGTCGTCGCTTGCCGCCTACGGTCAATACGGGGGCGAGGTGCCCGGTGCGGGGATCGTGACCGGTATCGGGATCGTCCACGGGCTGCCCTGCGTTGTGATCGCCAACGATGCGACAGTGAAGGGTGGGTCCTTCTATCACGAAACCGTGCAGAAACACATCCGCGCCCAGGAAATCGCAGCCGAGAACCGGCTGCCCTGCCTCTATCTGGTGGATTGCGGCGGTGCCTATCTGCCAGAGCAGGACCGGGTTTTCCCCGATGCCCGCCATTTCGGCAATTCCTTTTATCGTCAAACCAACATGTCCGCGAGCGGCCTGCCGCAGATCTCGGCGGTCTTTGGAGGCTGCACGGCCGGTGGGGCCTATATCCCGGCCCTGTCGGACGAAGTCATCATGGTACGCGGCAACGCACGCATCCATCTGGGCGGCCCCTCGATCGTCAAGGTGGCGATCAACGAAGAGGTTGATGGAGAAACATTGGGGGGGGCCGAGATGCATTCGCGCGTCTCCGGTGTGTCTGACCATCTGGCCGAGGACGAGTATCATGCGCTTGCTCTGATGCGCGACATCGTATCCGAACTGGGCCTGTCGCGCCCGATGGGTCCCGATGCAACCTGCGCGCCGCCGGCGCGCAACCCAGAGGAACTGCTTGGCGTCATCAGCGCCGATCGCAAACAGCCCTATGACATGCGCGAGGTTCTGCTGCGCATGATCGACGCCGGCGAATTCCGCGAATTCAAGCCCGGATGGGGTGAGACGCTGGTCTGCGGCACCGCGCGGATTCACGGCTATCGAGTGGGCATTCTCGCAAATAATGGGGCGCTTGTGTCCGACAGTTCGCTCAAGGGCGCGCAATTCGTGTCGATGTGCGATCAACGCAACATCCCGCTTTTGTTCCTCCACAACATCTCGGGCTTCATGGTCGGCACCGAAGCCGAGCGCGGCGGCATTGCCAAAGACAGCGCCAAGCTGGTCTATGCCATGTCGGTTGCCAAGGTGCCGCGCCTGTCGGTCCTCTTGGGCGGCTCATACGGGGCAGGCAACTACGGCATGTGCGGACGTGGTTTCGCCCCGAATTTTCTCTTTGCCTGGCCCACGGCGGAACTGGCCACCATGTCTGCCGACATCGCCACAAATGTGATGCTGGAACTGCGCCGCCAGAAAGGGGGCGACCCGGGCAAGATGGAGGCCGACATGAAGCTGATCGAGGAGCAGGTTCGGGCCCAGTACGGTGAACAGTCCGATCCCTATTATGCCACCTCGCGGCTTTGGGATGACGGGCTGATCGAACCCGCGCAAACCCGCGATATCCTTGGCCTGTGTCTGGCCATCGTGACATCGGTGCCCGAAGCCGGTCGCCATACGCCTGTATTCAGAATGTGAGGCTTCAAGTTGACCAATACCTACAACACGATCCTTATCGAAACCGATGCGCGTGGCGTCGCCACGCTGACGCTCAACCGCCCCGACAAACACAATGCGCTGAATGGCGAATTGATCGCAGAGCTATACGATGCCGCCGAAAAGCTGGCTGCAGATGACGATGTGCGTATTGTGGTCCTGACCGGCGCGGGCAAGAGCTTCTGCGCGGGCGGCGACTTCAACTGGTTCGCCTCTAATGTCGAGAAAACCCGTAGTGAAAGGGTCGCACAAAGCGCCACGCTGGCGCGGCTGTTGCGCCGTCTTGACACGCTGCCCAAACCCTTGATCGGGAGGATCAACGGCCCGGCTTACGGTGGCGGTGTCGGCATGATTTCCGTCTGCGACTACACCATCGGCGCCGAAGGCGCGCGCTTCGGTCTGACCGAGGTCAAGCTGGGCCTTCTGCCCGCGAATATATCGCCTTACGTGGTGGCCCGCATCGGCAAGGTGCATTCGCGTGAGACCATGCTGTCGGGGGCGTTGTTCGACACCGCCCGCGCCGAGCGGATCGGTCTGTTGACCGAAGTTGTCGCGCCGGGCGACTTGGACGCCACGGTGAACCGGGTGGTGCATGATCACCTTCAGGCCGCGCCGGGTGCCGTGGCCGATACCAAGGCGCTGATCGCCTATGTCGCGTCCCACGATCTGGAGACCAACATGATCTACACCGCCGACCGGCTGGCCGATGCGTGGGAGACGGAGGAAGGTATCGAAGGCATCAACAGCTTCATCAACAAGGGCGTTCCGTCATGGCGGGTGAAATGAGCTTCACCCGCGTTCTGATCGCCAACCGGGGCGAGATTGCCCGGCGCATCCAGCGCGGGTGCCGCAAACTGGGGCTGGAAAGCGTAGCGGTGTTTTCGGACGCGGACCGCGACGCGCCCTTCGTGGCCGAGGCCGATCATGCCGTCTGCATCGGTGGGGCCGCCCCGTCAGACAGTTATTTGAACGTCGAGGCCATCCTTGAGGCCGCGCGGGCGACGGGCGCGGGTGCGGTGCACCCGGGATATGGTTTTCTGTCTGAGAATGCCGGTTTCGCGGCGGCGGTCGAGGCGGCGGGCCTTGTGTTCATCGGGCCGGAACCCGACGCTATCGCGCGGATGGGCTCCAAGATCGAGGCCAAGGCTGCCGCCGAAGCCGCAGGCGTGCCCGTCCTGCCCGGCTATCGCGGCGAGGATCAGTCCGACGCGCGCCTGCTGCAAGAGGCCGAGGCGCTTGGCACCCCCTTTCTGGTCAAGGCCAGCGCCGGCGGCGGCGGACGCGGGATGCGGCTTGTCTCCGATCTGGGCGACGCACCCGAAGCGATTGCATCTGCCCGGGCCGAAGCGCAGAGCGCCTTCGGCGATCCGGCGGTGTTCCTCGAACGCTATGCGCCCCGTGCCCGCCACGTCGAAGTGCAGGTTCTGGGCGACACTCACGGCACCGTGCTGCATCTGGGCGACCGCGATTGTTCGCTGCAACGCAACCACCAAAAGCTGATCGAAGAAGCCCCCGCCGCCGATCTTCCCGAGGCTGTGCGCGACCGCATGCGTGCGGCAGCGGTGCGGTTGGCGCAGGCGATCGGCTATCGCTCCGCCGGGACGGTGGAATACCTCTATGACCCCGGGCGCGGTGAATACTACTTTCTGGAAATGAATACCCGGTTGCAGGTGGAACACCCCGTGACCGAGGCGATCACCGGCATCGATCTGGTCGAATGGCAGTTGCGCATCGCGCGGGGCGAGCCGCTGGCGCTGACGCAAGGCGATGTGCAGTTTGACGGGCACGCCATTGAAATCCGCATCGCCGCCGAAAACCCGGCCGAGAATTTTCACCCCGAAACGGGCGAGATCACCCTTTGGGCGCCGCCTGCGGATGTGCGGCTGGACACTGGGGTAGAGTGCGGTTCGGTCGTCGGCCACCACTACGATTCCATGATTGCCAAGCTGATCGTCCACGCGCCGGATCGGACCGGGGCGATCCGCCGGGCGATCACCGCGATCGATGCTTTTGCCGTCGGCGGCGTCGGCCTGAACCTGGCCTATCAACGCGCGTTACTGGCACACCCGGATTTTGCGGCGTTCCGTCACCATACCTCGTACCTGCCCGAGATGTTTCCAGGCGGCTGGACTGAATCGTCCGCTGATCACCGGGACATGGCCTTTGCCGCGATGGCGCTGCATCTGCGTCTCGTGCCGGCGGGCGCGTCGCCCTGGGAAAGCCTAGGGTCATGGCGACTCACAGCCCCTGCGCGACAGTCCGGCGCGGCCTTCTATTGGGACACAACCAAAGACGAACCGATCCGCATGTACGGCTCCGGGTCGGGGTTGACTGCCATTCAACCGGACGGCCAGACCATCACGGTCGAGAGTGCCGCTTTAACAGGATGCCGTCTGAGCGGACGCATCGACGGGGTTCCGTTTTCGCGCATCGCTTACGTCGTGCGCGCGCCGAGTCACTGGCGAGTGCACCTGCAAACCCCTGCTGGAATGACCGCGACAGACCTGCGTACGCTGGAAGACCAGCATCTGCAACGTGCCACCGGCGGGTCTGGCGTCGCTGACCTGTTGTCCGCACCCATGCCCGGCGCCGTGGCCGAGGTGCGCGTCGCACTCGGCGATCGCGTCAAAGCCGGAGACACGCTGGTGGTGCTTGAGGCCATGAAGCTGTTGCAAAGCCTGCCCGCGCCGGTCGCGGGCGTGGTGACTGAAATCTATTGTGCACCCGGCGATACGGTCGCCGGGCACGCCCCACTTATCAAACTCGATCCAGAGGAAAACACATGACCAGACAAGACAGCATTACTCAGGTCACCGGCCCGTTCAACGAAGACCTCGAGATGATCCGCAACCAGTTGCGCCGGTTCATTGAAGCCGAGGTGACCGCCAAGGCCGAGCCTTGGGAGGAGCAGGGCAAGGTACCCCGCGACGTGCTGCGCCGGATGGGTGATCTCGGCGTGCTGGGGATGCGCTATGACGAACAGTATGGCGGCGCGGGGCTGGACGTGATGTCCAGCGTGGTTTTGGCCGAAGAGGTCGGGCGATCCACTTTCGGCGGGTTCTCGGCCACGGTTCTGGTCCACACCGACATGGCCTCGCCGCATCTGGAAAACGCCGGCACGCCCGAACAGAAGGCGCGCTGGATGCCGTCGATCGTCTCGGGCGAAATGATCACCGCCGTTGCTGTGACCGAACCGGGCGCGGGCTCGGACGTGGCGGGCATGCGCTCCCGCGCGGTGCGGGACGGGTCGGATTGGGTGCTGAACGGCACCAAGATGTTCATCACCAACGGCGTGCATGGCGATCTCTACTTTGTCGGTGCCAAGACCGATCCGGATGCCAAGGGGTCGCGCGGGATCACCATATTTGCGGTCGAAAAAGGCACGCCGGGCTTTTCGGTCGGACGGGCGTTGAACAAGACCGGCTGGCTGTGCTCGGACACTGCCGAACTGATCTTCGAAGATGTCCGTATCCCGGCCGAAAACGTCTTGGGCGAGGTCAACCGCGGTTTCTATTCGGTAATGAAGAACTTCCAGAACGAACGCATTGTGCTGGGTGCGATGGCCTGTGCCGAAGCGCAAACCGCGCTGGACATGACCGTGGATTATGTCAAGCAGCGCAGGGCCTTTGGCGGCGTTCTGTGGGACAAGCAGGCCGTGCGCCAACGGCTGGCCGACTGTCAGACGCGGATCGCTGCAGGACGTCAGCTGGTCTATCACGCCGCCGGTCTGGATGCCGCGGGCGGTGACTGCGTGAAAGAGGTCTCGATGGTCAAAGCCTATTGCGGCGAACTGGTGAACAGCGTGCTTTATGACTGCGTCCAGTTTCACGGCGGTATGGGTTATATGCGCGAAACACCGGTGGAACGCATGTCACGCGATGCCCGTGTGCAGGCCATCGGCGGCGGGGCGAGCGAAGTCATGTTGGAAGAAGTCGCCAAGCGCATGTGAGCTTACTATCCAAAAAATTAACAATCTACAGAAACAAGGACGAAAAAGATGAATCTGGAAACCACTCAAAGCCAAACACTCGCAAAACTTACCCAAGAGATCTCGATAATTCTCGTCGGCACAATTCTTCTGACACTATCCGCCAAAATCGTGGTGCCGTTCTACCCGGTTCCCATGTCTACACAAACCCTGGTTGTCTTGGGTCTGGGCCTTTTCCTGGGGCCGGTGCGCAGTAGTCTTGTTGTTGTGACATACCTTTTTGAAGGTCTGCTTGGCCTGCCGGTCTTCGCAGGCACGCCTCCGGCTCTGGCCGGACCGGCGTATATTGCGGGTCCCACAGGCGGATACTTGGTAGGCTTCGCACTTGCGGCGGCCGCCGCCGGGTGGATTGTTCAAGCACTGCAAGGACTTCGGCCTGCGTTCAGAGCATCTGTCGCGGTCTTTTTGGGTTCGATAGTCATGTATTGCGCAGGGCTGCTCTGGTTGGGTGGCTTTGTCGGCTATGGCGAAAAGTTGCTGAACGCCGGTCTTTACCCGTTCCTTCTCGGGGATCTGACGAAGGCGACAATTGCTGTAGTTCTGTATACTGCTTACCATAATCGCCGCGCTGTGTGACTGCCAGCCCAAGACTGTATCAGACTGTTTCAGTCTCATACGGGCCTGGTCCAATGTAAGTTGAAATAGTCCGATGCCGGATTTGACAGGCACCGGACGCCAGCCTGAGGTTTCCGGCGCCATGCGAGAGCAATGCGCAAAACTTTGCGAACCAAATTGTTCGCAATCAATACCTGGTCGCACACAATGAAAAGAAGCAGCATATTTTTCTCAGAGCCGGAGCCTTGCCGCGCGAAGGGAGTCGAATTGGCCCCTGGAATTCTGAGGATCGTCGCGAACAATCCCGGAAAGATGACCTACCACGGGACAAATAGCTACATCATTGATACGCCTGATGGTCGGTTCATAATCGACCCCGGCCCAGCAGAAGACAGTACACATTTCGGGGCAATCATCGAAAATTTGGGGGCCAAACCATCCGGGATTCTGCTCACACACCACCATTCTGATCATTTTGGAGTCGTCCCAGCCCTGCGAGCACGGACAGACGCACCTGTTTATGCCTCACGGGCATTCCCTGACGATGCATTTCGACCTGACCGGTTTCTGGAGGACGGACAGGTCATTGCCGGTCTTACCGTCCTGCACACACCTGGTCACGCGAGCGACCACCTTTGTTTCGCGAGACCTGACGGAGTGCTCTTCACGGGCGACCACGTTATGAGTTGGAACAGTTCGATCGTCAGCCCCCCTGACGGAAACATGCACGACTACTGCGCGCAGCTACAGCGGCTGATTGAGCGCGACGATAGGATCTACTTTCCGGGGCACGGACCTATACTCCGGGATCCGCAACCTTACGTCAAACGGTTGCTTTCCAACCGCATGCGTCGCGAGGCGGAGATCCTCGCCCACCTCTCAAACACCCCGGATTCGGTCCAGAATATCGCCGCTTCCGTCTACCAGAAAACCGACCCACATATCGCAATGGCCGCAGGACGAAACGTTGCGGCGCATCTGGAGAAGCTGTTGTCTGAGTCGCGGGTGGTACAAGATGGCGGGGTATGGAAATTAACATAAGAAGGATTATGCGCAACATGAATGTACGCGCAAAGTTAAAATGTCCCACATCTGCAAAGTAGAAATGTCACACTTCCCTGTTGATCAAGCAGGATTGGAGTGTGTCCGTGGGAATGTTGATCATGAGCGAGCGCGAGCTGAAC
>NZ_WNXQ01000014.1 GCF_009789075.1 Pseudooceanicola pacificus | reverse complement strand
GCAAAGCCGGCCAGGGCTGCGATATCTGAGGTCTCCGCCCTGTCAGGCTTTGCTCCCCTCTGTGCCCAGGTGGGACATTTCTACTTTGCAGACCGGGTGACATTTCTACTTGGTTGCAACAATGAAATTCCCCTATTTTCAATAGGTTTCGCCCTCTACCACCTCCCTGTGGGCGAACCTCTGGCGGCACCGACGCGGTCGGTGTCGCCCCTTTTTAACGAGCCAGGAATAAGTTCAACCGAGATCAGATCACGGGAACGTCCCAGCCGAATAGGACTGAAGAACCGAAGCAGAAAAGGCGGACACGAACCGGTGAGCATCGAAAAGGAAGAAGCGGTTCCGGTCGCGCGGCTTGTTGACGGTCGCAGTGATCGAACCGTTGGTTGGGTCTATCGCTGGAATACGTCAGAACTGTCCATCCTCTGGCTCGATCCCAAACGTACGGCACACCATATCGATCCCCCGTTAAGCCGGAACACGATTGCGAATGCAAAGACTGTCACCACCGATGAGGTTACTGACCTTTTGGAGGAGCTGTCGCTCAGGGGCTCAGCCGATCTGCTTTAGCATCAAGGCGCTCCAAGACAGTTACAAAAATTCGAATTTGACCGCTCGACGATAGTATATTATCGTAATCCTCAGATTCTGCATCACAGTCAATCGAGCTCTTGGATATGCGCAATTTCCTTCGTTATTTTTTTCTCGCTGTCGTCGCGGGAACGGCCTCGCTGAGCGGAGGTGGAAACAGCGCGTCGGCGCAGACCTACCCGATCGATTGCGCCATCCTGCTCTGCCTCTCCGGCGGCTGGCCGGCATCAGAGCCCTGTTCGCGGGCACGTGCAGAGTTCATACGACGGATCACGCCATGGCCTGTCGAGCCTCCCCTCCAGATCTGGCGTTGCCCCATGGGGGCCTCCTTCGAACCTGTAGACGACCCCGGTCGCACTCGGCGTGTCATTGACATCCTCTTCTCCAACGCTTCTACCCTGCCCCAGAACCTCGCGGAATCTGACCCCGAAAAAGCTGGCGCCCTCTTGCCTGCCGTCGTGCGGTCGAAAGGCGTCGAGCCACTACCTCACCCTGACGGGTTTGCGTTACATCTGATCCAGGACCGAGCCGACATCGACATCAGTGGACCGGAGTTCAACTTCATCCGCTCGATCCGTGTCTTCGATGTTCGGTATGCGCGCCAACACGAATCCCGCGACAGCGATTGCAGCCGTTTCGAAACAGTCCTTCTCGGTTCCTATGGAATCCAGGGCGATTTTTACTGGTCTCGTTCGTCCGTCGCCGCGTTGCCCGAGGCGCATGTCGGCTTGGAACGTTGGGGCGATCATTGCCCCTCCATCTATCACCGCTCGGTGTTCGTCGACTGGCGAGACTATGAGGGCAATTACGGGTTCGAGCAGGTGAACTACTAAGACGTTGTCCTCTGCACCAAACCTGCATTAGAGACCGTGGATCGCAGCGTCCCATAACAATCCGCTGTTATCATTGCCCTTCGGTCCCACCGAGGCTTGATTTCGTCATACCATCCGAGGCGACAGCCCTTCGCCTCGTCTTAAATCCGGTGATCGAGTTCCGTCGCCGCCTCGGCCGCTGCCAGTAGCGTAACCGCATCGATCTGCAGAGCACGCGCGAGTACGATCAACTCAACTACGTCGACCCTACGCTCTCCGCTCTCCAGACGAGCGACGAAGGACTGGTGGCATCTGAGACGTAAAGCGAGCTCGGCCTGCGTTAAGCCAGCCGCCTTCCGCGCCGCAATCAAAGCGTCGCGAAGTGCCTCATGTCCCGAACTCCTGATCGTTTTCGCCACGTGTCACAAACCTCTTGTGACAGGGCTAATCTACTTTATAGATTATCTAAAAAGTGGATAGTGGGCGTTTACATGATGATAGAGACTCCGAACTGCACGCCGCCGATACGGCCAGATTTCACAAGACGGCGGCCCTTCGAAAAGGTCGCGGCCAATTCACTCGTCCATCAATTCCAGGAAGCGTCCGTAGTCCTGGCTCACCTCGCGCGCCTCTTCGAACGCCCGCGCGCGCTCAACCTCAAGGCACCGAAAGTAGCTCTGGATGTCCCGCATGTAGATCTCAAAGTCGCTGCGGATGAGATCGACATAGTCCCGCGCGGCTTGAGAATCGCTTGGCACGAACGGCCTGGGCGGCGGCAAACAGGACGCGGCGGAGACTTCGCCTGCCAGGCACGCGACCAGAAGTATAGCTTGTGCCATGATCGACACGCACAACCTGAAGGCGTCCAAGCCCCTTATTTTCTTGATCAAATGCATGGGAACCGTCTATTCGTCAATTGAGCAACAATCCGCTTGTCGCATCAAAAGTTTATCTTGTGCGCCAATACTATATCATCGTATGCCTGGACTTCAACACCTGAAGCCTGGTCATTCGCCCTATTGGAGAACGTGATCCGGGTGATGGACCTAGAAAAAGAAGCCCCGAATGTGGTCACCGAACCCAGATTCCGCGATCTGGTCGCCAGCGGCTATCGCGTCGAAGTTGTCTGCAAGGAAGACGCCTTCAAGAAAGGCCCCAACTGGCATGGGGTCTGGATCATGCGCGCTGTCAGCGACGATGGGATCGAGAAACTTCTGGTCACGGCCCGGACCCGAACCTCGCGCAACGACATCAAGATCCGCGAGATCAAGACCGTCACCGGGGTCATCTCCTTCCTGCAAGGGATCGGTTTCTCGCACGCCGACGTGCCTCTGGAAGAGGGCAAGCGGACGGTTCACAAACTCTCCAGCGAAGAGATGGCTGCCAGCCGGGCTTAGCGCCCTTTTCCTTTCCTACCTGGGCCTCCCGGCATCGGCAGACATGGTCCTGGTGATGGCGGGGGACGGTTCTCTTTCGCCGTCGCGCGCCCAGGAGCGGTTCGCGCGCAACTACAATGACGGGGTTGGCGTTGGCTCGGCTTCGGACGGTTTGCGCATCTTGGGCGAGGAGCGCCGCACTGAGCGACGTGAAGGGGTGCGCGTCGCGGCGATGATCCCTCGCGCGCTCACACCACGCCCGGATATCCTCGCCGCGATCGAGGAGACCGGACTGCGCTATGCGAGCCACCCTGGGCTCCGTGCAGCCGATATCACCGTCACGGACTGGCTCCACCTCTATCGCGCCAATATCGAGATCGAGAGTGCGTACAATCCGCACGCCGTCTCCCATGTCGGGGCGGTCGGGCTCGGGCAGTTGATGCCCGATACAGCCCGCGCTCTTGCCGTCGACCCCCATGATTGGAAACAGAACCTCGACGGCTCCGCGCGTTACCTCGCCCTGATGTTGGCCGAGTTTGGCGACGCGCGACTCGCGCTCGCCGCCTACAATGCCGGACCCGACGCCGTGCGCGAGCATTCCGGCATTCCACCGTTTCGAGAAACCCAAAACCACGTCCAGCGGGTGCTGGCCGTCTTCAACCGGCTGGAAGGAGCGTCCCCATGAAGCCATTGACGAAATCCCTGATCACCCTTGCCGCTCTCCTCATCGTTGCGGCAGAACCGGCCCTGGCCCAGAGCATCGACCTCTCACCGATTCAGAGCTTGCTTCAGGGCATCGTGGACGCGCTGACCGGACCGCTTGGAGTCGTCATCGCCACCCTCGCGGTCCTCGGCGTGTTCCTCAGCTGGTTCTTCAACATCATCGATCTGCGCCAAGCCCTCTGGGTGCTGGTGGGCATCGCGGGTGTTGCGGCCGCGCCGACCATCGTTGCCGCCGTCTTCGGGTCGTGAGAGGAGGCGAACGTGGCCGAACGATCGCCGCTCTTTCTGGGCCTCGTACGCCCGCCCAAGCTCCTCGGCCTGCCGATCATGTATGCCATGGTCTGGCTCTTCGGCTCTGTGCTGCTCTTCGTCTGGGTGCAGCACCTGGTTGTCCTGGGCATCACGGCGGTGCTCTATCCGGTTCTCTGGAAAGCGGCTGACTGGGATCCGCGTTTCATCGACGTGATGATGACGGCGGTGCAGGAGACGCCGCCGACGCGGAACCGGTCCATCCACGGGGGCGATAGCTATGCGCCATAGTGAAGCCCTGGACGAGACCGTCGATGAACGCACCCTCATGCCGGCCTGGTATGCCCGCGAGAAACGCCTCGCGCACATGCTGCCCTATGTCAGCCTCGTCGATGATCAGACAGTCCGCACCCGGGTCAACGAACTCTTCCAATGCATCCGCCTGAGCGGGGTGAACAGCTACACCACGGACGACGCCTATCTCGACAAGGTGACGGCGCTCTTTGCCCGGATCATCGCGCAGCTGGGCCCCGAGTTCAGCTACTACGTGCACAAGGTCTCGAAGTCGATCACGCCGGACCTGCTCCCGGTCAAGGGGGACGGCTTCGCTCACGCCGTGGATGATGCCTGGCGCGCAAAGCTGGCCTCGGCAGGTCTCCGGGACAAGACCCTCACACTCACAATCATCCACCGCCCGACGCCCAGTAGTTTTCTTGGTTTCGTGAACCGTTCCGCACCGGAACGCTTTAAGGCGGAGACCGCGAAACGGATCAGGCGCCTCAACGAGGCGGTCGGGGTCTTCACCTCCGGCCTGGCGGAACTCAAGCCCCGCATCCTTTCAGCAGCTTCTGGCGAGTTGGTTGGATTCCTCGGCGCGCTCAACACGGGCCGCGAGTTGCCGCTTTACCCCGCCAACCGCTACGGGTTTCTGGCTTACAACATTGCCAACACTCGCGTGACGTTTCTCGAAGATCACTTCGAGCTTTCCAATGGCGTTGTCGGCCATCGCTTCGGCAAGAGCTTCACCATCGGCGAATATGCCGAAGGAACGACCTGCACGATGTTCGACATGCTGAACCTGCCGGTCGACATGATCGTCACGCATTCCTTCACGCCGATCAATTCAAACCTGATGGCGGGCCGGATCAAACGCCAGAAGCGTCAAATGCAGGCCTCTCAGGATGCCGCTCTTTCGCTCCTCGAGGCGCTCGACATCGCGCACGACGATCTTGAGGCCAAACGCCAAAGCTTCGGTGAGCACCACATGGTCGTGACGGTCTTCAGTGACAGTCTTGACGAGTTGCAGTCCCTCGGAGCCGAGATCGTGAACGCCGCGGCCGCCGAGGGCGTGAAGATGATCGGCGAGCGGATGGCCGCGAAATCTCACTACTTCAGCCAGCATCCGGGCAACCAGCCAAAACGGGTCCGCGCCAGTGCCGTCACCAACCGCAACTTTGCGGACTTCGCAGCACTTCACCGGACGCAACTCGGCAAGGAAAAACACCAGCTTCCCTGGGGCCAGGAGATTACACTCTTCCCGACCCCGGAGCAGAGCGCCTACCGGTTCTCCTACCACGAGCAGGGCAGCCCCGAGACGGAGCCCACCAGCGGCCACACCCTCATTCTAGGCCGCCCCGGTTCCGGCAAGTCCGTCCTCTCGGCCTTCCTCATGACGCAAGCCCGGCGGGTCGGCGCGCGCATCTTCGTTTTCGACTACCGGCTCGGGATGGAAATGGCCGTCCGCGCCAATGGCGGGCGCTACGCCTCGATCAAGGCGGGACAGGCGACCGGCCTCAACCCGCTCTGGACCGAGATCGATGAGCGCGGCACGGCCTGGCTTTCGGATTGGCTCGCCTCCTTGCTCTACCGCTCCGACAAGCCCCTGACCCCGGCGCAAACGAACCGCATCAAGGAGGTGGTCCGCCAGAACTCCACAGCCACCAACCCGGCCTTGCGGAACTGGAAGGACTTCGCCTCGCTCTTTGTCTCGACCGACGACAATGGCGATCTTCACCAGCGGCTTCTCGAATGGACCGAGGATGGGCGATACGGCTGGATTTTCGGCCAAAGCCTGGAGGACACTTTCTCGCTTGATGGCGACGTCGTGGGGTTCGACCTGACCGGCATTCTCGACAGCGAAAGCGAGAAGGAGCGCATGGCGGTGCTCTCCTATCTTTTCCGCCGGATTGAGCGAGAGATCGAGGACCGGCGTCCCACCATCATCGTGATCGACGAGGCATGGAAGGCGCTCGACAACCCATACTTTGCCGAACGGCTCTCGAACTGGCTGGTGACCGCCCGGAAACAGAACACGGTCGCGGTGATGATGACGCAATATGCGAGCCAGCTCGAACGCACGCGGACCGGCAAGACCATCGTCGAGGCGGTGCCAACCCAGATCCTGCTCCCCAACATCCGGGCGCACGCCTCGGATTACGCGATGCTGAACCTCTTCGAGAAGGAACTCGACGTGCTCCTGAACACCGGCAGCGACAGCCGCCTCGCGCTCATCCGTGACGACGGTGGCTCGGTGGTGGTCGATGCCGACCTCTCCGCCCTCGGCCCCCTCCTCACCATCCTCGGCGGCATGGAAAAGGGCGAGGCCCTCGTCGGCCCCGACTACCGCGACCGTCCTGATTTCTGGAGGCTCTCATGATCCGACCCCTTATCCTCCTCGCCGCGCTCGGCGTTCTCTCTTCCTGCGCCGAATATCGCGAACCCAAGGCCAACTGTTTCGCTTTCCGCGCCTCGCTCGACCGCGCCGAGCCGGATTGCATTTTCACACCCATCGGAAACCCGGACGACAGCGTTGAGGCCTAGGGTCGCACATATCCTCCTTGCGGCTCTCCTGCCGGCAGCCGCGCTCGGCCAGGGCGTTCCCACCAACGATTCCGGGCTGACGGCCCGCGATATCGTCGAGACGGGCGACCGGGACGCTGACCTCGCCGTCCAGCGTGAGAAACTCACCGTCGAAGAGTTGCTGACCGAGATCGAACGGGAACAGCTCGCCACGCTGCGCGCCATCCTCGACGCGCAGACGAGCTTCGGCGGCCAGGGGCTGCCGGGTATGGTCGCAGACCTCGAGGGCGGCGGCGGCGATCCGGACCGATCCGCAGCGGCGGTCTACGGCTCCGGCGATGTCGATCCCAACCCCGGCGGCGCGGGTATGTTCGGGGATGCGGCAGAAAACATCGAGCAGCTGATCATCCGGGTCGCCCAGGAGACCCACGGGCGGCCCGGGGTCGGGCGGGCCGGTCTTTCCGTCGTGCAATGGCGCGCCCTCCTGCAGGCGCTCATCTGGCAGGAGAGCCGCTTCTCCATCGGCGCACGCTCGCCCGTGGGCGCTTTCGGCCTCACCCAAATCATGCCGGGCACCGCAAGCGATCTCGGGATCAACCCGGAATATTATGACAGCCCCTACCTGCAGGTCGAGGGCGGCGCGCGCTACCTCGCGGCCCAGCTCACCACCTTCGACGGCAACGTCGTCAACGCGCTCGCGGCCTATAACGCCGGGCCTGGCCGTGTGTTCGAATATGGCGGTGTACCGCCCTTCAAGGAGACCCAGCACTACATCAGGGTCATCCCCGAACGCTACAATCTCTACCTCGCGCGGATCGGCGGCATCGAAGCGCTCGGCACGATCGACCCCGCGCTTCTCACCAACGCCAATCTCTCGTTCAGCGGGTTCGGCGCCGCCTTCTACGGCAGCAATTCCCCCGCCGCCATCCGGCAGGCCGCCCTGCGCGTCCAGGACATCGTCACCATGATCGGCGCGACCCAGGACATCCAGGAGAGCATGGCGCTCAACACCTATGCCCGCGCCGAACTGGTCCGGCTGATGGCCGCGCGCATTCGCCTGAAAGCCGCACGGACCCAACCGCTCAGTGCGGCCCAATTGGCCCAGGCCGCGGCCCGCATGGTCGAGAACGAATTCATGGAGTTCACATTGGAGGATCTGGATTGATGGCCCGCAGAATGTTCATTTCAGCACCATTTCGCGCGTTGACCCTGGCCAGCGTCTTGGCGCTTTGCTCGCCTTTCGTGACCAGTGCCCCCGCCCTGGCCCAGGGCGTGCCGGTCGTGGACACCCAGAACATCGCCCAAAACATCCAGCAGCTCCGGCAGATGATCGAGGACGAGATCCTGCAAAACGAGCAACTCGTGCAGCTCCGCGAACAGCTTGCCACGCTCACGGAGCAGCTCGCCGAGCTACAACGAACGTATGAGGCGTTAACGCGTCTCGCAGAGTTGCCCGAGATCATCCGGACACAGATGGAAGACGAACTAAACGGTCTCCTGGACCAGGAGTTCGGCGACATCATCGCCACGATTCAAGCCATCAAGACGGGGGATTTTTCCGGGCTCACCGGATCCGGCGCCGTCGGGATCGAAACCCAGATGGACCGGGTGCTGGCCGATCTCGGCTTCGACGAGGACACGCTCTCGGAAATGGCCCGCAGCGGCAATCCCGGGGCCGTGCGCGTGGCGACACAGGCCACGACCGGCGCGCTGGTCTCGGCCGCGGCCCAGAACAGCTATGAGGATGCCGGGCAGTCGCTCGAACGTGTCGACCGGCTCGTCGGGCTCATCGACGACATGGATGAGCTCAAGGAGAGCGTCGATCTCAACACGCGGGTGACGGCAGAGCTCGCCATCGCGCTCGTCGCCATGTGGCAGCTCGAAGCGATCCAGACCGTAGGAGATGGCACCGGCGGCGTGATCGATGCCGCCACCATCGCCGAAGAACAACGCTTCATGGAGTTCACGCTTCCGGAACTGAGCGCGGATTGAGGACTGATTGTTGGACGAAGAAACCGCCATCATCGAGGAGGAACTGGTCTACGGCGCACTGAGACGGGAACGGCTCTGGCAGCGCCTGGGGCTCATCGGCCTCGGCTTTGGCATCCTGGGCTGCCTCAGCGCGGCCGCCGTGGCCATCCTCGATGTCGATCCGCCCCCAGTTGTTGTGCCTTACGATCCCGCCACCGGCTTCGCCCTCCCCGAAGCCACCGTCGGGGCCACCACCGTCACCGAGAACCGCGCCATTATCGAGGCGGAGGTCTTCCGCTACGTGACGGACCGCGAGGTCTACAACCAGCTCGACAATGACGTGCGCATCCGCAGCGTGTTGCGCCGTTCGGACCGTGCAGCAGGGGCCTCACTGCGCCAGATCTGGAACTCGGCCAATGCAGAGTATCCGCCGTCAGTCTACGGGCCAAATGCACGGCTCGATGTCGAGATTCTCAGCATCAACCTGATCGGCAACAACCGGGCCACGGTGCGGCTTCGCAAGCGCCTGACCTCGATCCAGGGGGTCCAAGCGGGCCTCTTCACCGCGACGCTCCTCTTCGAGTTCCGCCCCGAAGAGAGCCGCTCCATCGACCAGGTCTGGACCAACCCGTTTGGCTTCACGGTCGTCGAATACGCGATCCGCTCGGACAGATTGGAGAACCAGTAAGTGCGCTTCCGGAACAAGAAATCAGGGAACGCCTTGCCAGCGTCCCAAAAGCGCGAGAGGCGCCAGGCTTTTTGCAATGCGAAACACGCCGGACACGCCAAGGCGTTCCTCGCGACCTTTTTGATGGTCTCACTGTTTGCGTCCTACGCGTCAGCCGAGGCGATCCCGCGCGGGGGACCCAACGACCACCGCGTCCGGGTCGCATCCTACCAGGAAGGCCAGGTCTACAGGCTGAACGTTTCCCTGACCCATGTCACGACCATCGAGTTCGGGACAGGCGAGAGCATCCGCTCAATCATCGCCGGCGACACGGAAGGCTTCGAGATCGACGGTGTGCCCGGCGGGCGGGCCTTTGCTATTAAACCCGTTGCCCGCGGCGTCCATACCAACGTGACCGTCTACACCAACAGACGGAGCTATTATTTTAATGTGAACGAGGTCTCGAGCCCGACCTTCTATGTCGTGCAGTTTCGCTACCCCGAGGACAATCGCCGCCCTTCCAACGCCATCGCGCGCGCCGCACCGAACACCAATTACGCGGCCAGCGCACGGACGGAGTTCACGCCGACCCGGGTCTGGGACGACGGCACCTTCACCTATTTCGCCTTCCCGCGGAACGCACCCGTCCCGGCGATCTTCCGGTACACGAACGGGCGCGAGCGCACGGTGAACACAGGCCCGGTCGAAGACGGTGTGATCCGTGTCTCGGGCGTGGGGCGCCAATGGGTGCTGCGTCTGGGCGAGGACGTGGTCTGTATCGAGGCGACGCCGCCCGCGGAGGCCGCCTCATGAGTGACAACAACCCGGATCTCGAACAGCGCCTCGCTGCGCTTGAACAGGGCAACCCGCGCCTCGGACCCGCTCCGAAACGCCGCTCGCCGCTCCTCGCCCTCCTCCTCGCAGGGCTCATCCTTGCGGGCGGCTTGGTCCTCTTGCTATTCTCGGGCCCTGGGGAAGAGGTCGCCCTGCCGACGGCCACCCCGGACGAGTTCCAAACCGAGGGTGACGGGTTCGGAGAGATCGAACTCTTCGTGCCACCGCCCGCCCCGGAACCCGAGATCGTTCTCGTCGAACCAGAACCCAACGCCGAACTTCTGGCGCAGATCGCCGCGCTCCAGGCCCAGATCGAAGAACTGCGCGATGCGCCGGACTCCGACGCCGGGGCGGACAGCGCGGCCGCCGAGGCGATCGATGCGCTGACCGCACGGATCGCCGACCTACAGGACGCCTCCGAGAATGCTCAGGAACAATTCCAGGCCGAACTCGCCGCACGAGATCGAGAGCTGCAACAGCTGCGTATGGACCTGGACCTCGCGCGGTTGGAGGCCAACAAGCCGACGCCCGCCCCGCTCGGACCCACCGACGAAGAGTTGCGCGCCCGCGAAGAAGAGCGGCTGCGGCGCGAGGAAGAGGCGCGACGGCTGGCCGAACTGCAACGCCGGGCCGAGGAGGAGCGTGCCTTCCAGGAACGGCGGATTTCCTCCCCCGTCATCGCCTTCGGCGGAACGGGCGGCGCCAATGCGGGCGAGACAGAACTTACCGAGCGCACCTTCGGCGAGGTGACAGACTTCGTGCTGAACGGCGCGTTGCCGAGCGCCATCACACAAGCCGAAGTCATCGCAAATCCCTCGAACACCGTCATCCAGGGCACGATGATCCAGGCCGTGATGGAGACCGCACTCGACAGCTCGCTCCCTGGGCAGACCCGTGCCATCATCTCAGAAGACGTCTTCAGCTATGACGGCTCACGGCTCCTGATCCCGCGCGGCTCGCGCCTCATCGGACGCTTTCGTTCCGGCATCGAGATCGCGCAGCGCCGGGTCACCATCGCCTGGGACCGGATCATCCTGCCCAACAACCAGACCGTTCAGATCAGTTCCTTCGGCGGCGACGAACTCGGGCGCTCGGGCGTCACCGGTTTCGTGGACACGCGCTTCGACGAGCGTTTCGGCTCTGCCGCACTGATTTCGATTATCTCCGCCGCCCCGAGTGTGGCCGCCGCCCAGGTCGAGGATGAGACCACCGCGGACGTACTTGAAGATGTGGGCGACGACCTGGCCAACGCCACCGACAGTGTGATCGGTGAATATCTCTCCATCGGTCCCGTCATCTACGTCGACCAGGGCGCACGCGTCACCGTCATGGTCGACCGGGATCTGGAGATTTTCTGAGATGACGCTCTCCTACCTCCAGACCTCGCTCGATAAGCTGAAGGACGCCGCCCGCGATGACGTGATCGAGATATGCATCAACCCGGATGGCTCTTGCTGGGGTGAGTTCCAGGGGGATCACTTCATGCGGGCACTGGATCAGCGTCTGACGGTCACGGAGGTGCGCGATCTCGGCAACCAGATCGCCTCCTCAGCCAACACGACTATGAGCAAGGACAAGCCCATCGTCTCGGTCTCGATCACCTATCGGGGCCGCCCCATCCGTGCCCAAGTCGTAACCCCGCCCGCGGTGCTCTCGGGCATGTCGATCTCGCTCCGGTTCTTCTCGAGCCTACCGCTGGACCATATCGAGCTTCGTTTCCTCTATGGCGAAGAGCGCAAGCTCGAGGAACTGCGCCAGGAGAAAAACCGCGCGCTGCGCGAGGTCGTTGCCGCCGGTGACATCTACGCGGCCATCCGCTTCTGCGTCGAGAACAAGCTCAACATGATCGTCTCCGGCGGCACCTCGACCGGTAAGACAGTCGCGGCTCGAAAAATCCTCTCCTACGTTCCCGATGAGGAACGGATCGTCACCATCGAGGAAGCCGCAGAGCTTCTCCCCGCTCAGCCGAACGCGGTGACCCTGATCGCCAACCGCGATGCGGAGTTCCAATCCGCCGACGTGCTTCTAACCGCGACGCTGCGCATGAGGCCCGACCGGATCATCCTCGGAGAGGTGCGCGGCAAGGAGGCCATGACCTTCCTCGAGGCGATCAATACCGGCCATGGCGGTTCGATGACAACCCTCCATGCCGAAACCCCGCAGCTCGCCGTCCAGCGTCTCGCCATCGCCGCGCTCAAGACCGAGATCCCGATGACCTACCAGGACATGGTCCAATACATCGAAAGCTCGATCGACGTGATCATCCAGGCGGGCCGCGAGGACGGCCAACGCGGCATCACCGAATTCTATCTCCCCGGAACCGATCTCAGCGGAGGCATGACCCATGAAGCGGTTTGAATACCAGATCATCACCTATCCGATGGACAAGAAAACCAGCCTGATCGCGATGCAGGACGATCTGAACGCACGTGGGAAAGAAGGCTGGGAAGTCGTATCGGTCAGCTCGTCAGAGTTCGCGCATCTTGGCCACACCGCGTTTCTGAAGCGCGAGATTGCCGAAGGAGCTGGCGCGAAATGAGAAACGCCTTGCTTTGCATCTCGATCACCGTTGTGGGGTTTCCGGCTGCCGCCGAACGCGACTTCGTCCCCTCTCTCGACAGCACGTCGGATGTCTGCATCGATCGGCCCGCTGAGCCTGAGTGGATGCAGAACATCACCGTGCGAGAGGCTTACAGACGTGTCCTGGTGCAAGACATTTACCGTGCTCAGAACCTTGAACGTATCGTCGAAACCGGATCCTGCACCTGCGACACACGCTTCCCGTCCTGGGAAGCGGCGGAAACGGAGTTTCGGGAGCGTTTCAACACAGCCGAACGATGGGAAATGCTGGAGGCCTCGGACACTTACAACCGGCGCGCCAACGCGTTGAGACCTGACGCGATGGCAATCTGCGAAGCCGAGGGCAACTGGTAGCAGATTATGAGCGTCGTCACCTACTTCGTCGAGACCTCCCAGGGCTACCTGGATTCTGCCGCAGAGACGCAGTTCGGCGCGGTGGCGGCGACTGTCGGCACGATGCTGGTTCTCGGAACGACGCTTGTGGTCATTCTGGTCTGCGTCAACATGATCTACCAGTACCGCTCCATGGATGGACGCACTGCGTTCTGGCTCGCGGTGAAAGTCGGCCTCATAGGGGTCTTCGCGACAAATTGGGTGCAATTTAACGCCTTCTCCTCCGCTGTCCTAAACGGCATCGACAGCATCGCCGGATCGCTTGTCGCCTCGGTCGGCGGCGGCACGCCCGGACCGTCGGGGACCTTCGCCGAGGAATTCGACCGGCTGATCGCCGAACTGGGTGAATACCTGAATGCGGCCGGTTCTGAACTGAACTGGATGGCCGGGGCGTTGCTTGACGTTCTTGGCGTACTCCTGCTCTCGATCCTGGGCGGGCTCGCCGCATTCATTCTCGTGGCATCCCGGCTGATGATC
Organism: Pseudooceanicola pacificus; assembly: GCF_009789075.1. Lineage (GTDB taxonomy): Bacteria > Pseudomonadota > Alphaproteobacteria > Rhodobacterales > Rhodobacteraceae > Pseudooceanicola > Pseudooceanicola pacificus. Next base: position 68,291 of record NZ_WNXQ01000014.1, on the reverse strand, counting down.
GCACTCCTGATAGGCATCGCGCCGGTGATGATCTTCCTCACCCTCTTCGAGGTGACCAAGGACTATTTCGCGCGCTGGCTCTCGGCGCTGATCTCCTTCGCGCTCTATCCGATCGTCGTTGCAGGCGTTTTCGCGACAATCACCGGCGTCAGTTCGGCATTGATCGGCGAGCTCGGCGACCCTGAGGGCGCGTCCAACATCGGGGCCCTCATCCCATTTTTCATGATGGTGCTCATGGCCAAGGGGTTCATCATCGCGACGCCGTTCATTGTCCGCGCGATCTCGGGGAACATCATGATGCCAGCACTATCAGCAGGCCTTGGCGGTACATACGGGTTCGGTCGGGCGCTTGGCGGCAGTCAGCAGGCTTATAATCGGTATCTCATTGGAGGAGCGACTGGCGCTGAATATGCTGCGCTGCGTGCGCGGCAGTTCTTCGGGGTGCAGACAATGCCGCAGAGGCCGGGTGTTAGCCAAACCGTTCCGACGAACCCTGACACTGGTTCGGGCAGTTCAGGCGCGCGAATGCTGGCACAGTTGGCCCGCCTAAGCAGGCTGGGCCGAAGGTAGCATTGACCGTCAAAGGCTTCACCAGCGGGAACATGTTCTTTGCGAGCCTATACCTTTGCCTTCAGCAGAGCTCGCGGCAAACTGCCTGAACGGATTTACCTTGGCACCATCATGCCATGTCCGGGTGAAGTGGAACGGCATCGGCGCCGGTGTTGCTGTCTGGGACGTCTATCCTGTATCCCCTTCTTACATCAAAGCATTCGACGGCAAGCTTCCTTTGGGAAATTGCCGGTAGCGGGCAGTAAATTGCCGCGATGTTCTCGTTGAATTTTTAACTTGTCACTTGACAATTTAAGAGAGTGGAGTATCTAAGGTGCCAAGGAAGAAGCACACATCAAAGGAAATCGAGGCCGTCATCCAGGAGCTCGAAGAGCTGGGATGGGACCTTATTGAGGGCAAGGGGCACGCGTGGAGGATCCTCCGATGCCCGGCCAACGATAAGGATTGCCGCTGTGGCGAGTTTTGTCAGATGTCTGTCTGGTCGACCCCGAAGAATCCACAGCAGTTCGCGAAAAGGATCCGACAGAAGGCTCTGGCCTGCGTGAAGCTTCAGAAGAACGACGAAGGTAATGCCGATGGCTGAAGAATTCGAATTCGAACTGGTCTTTGCGCTCCCCGACGGAGAGCACGATGCGTTTGCGCTCTCTGACGCGGTCTTCGAGGCGGGTTTTGAAGATGCGCTCGTGGGCACCGGTCACGCCGGTCTCCTGGGTGTAGAACTGGAACTTGAAGGGGATGAGGCCGAGAGCGCGATCCTTGAAGCGGCGCGGGCGCTGATCAAGGCGTTGCCGCAGGGCACTGTCCTGCGCGAGGTCCGTCCCGACCTGGTGTCTCTCGCGGATGTCGCCGAGAAGCTCGAGGTGAAGCGACAGGCGCTCCAGCAGCGCAAGATGCCCCTCCCCGTTGCCGGTGGCCTCTACCGCATCGATGAAATGATCGAGGTTCTGATGGAGGCCTCAAAGCCGGCGAAGGGGCAGCGTCGTCCGCGCTTTAACCTGGCTTCCGCCGCGAAGTGGTTTCGTGCGGGCCCCGCGGCCCGCAGGGTGAACGCCCAGTTGACGATGCGTGAGATCGACCCTGCGACGATTGAGCGAGCCCCTCGACCAGAGCGCGACGATCCTGGTTTTCTTCACCCGTGACAATGGTCGATTCCGGGGCGCGGGCACAAGGCGCCATCGCGGCATGCTTTCGTGTCGCCCGCATGGCGGCTTAGCCAAGCCCGAATTTCTCGCCCGCCTCGCTGACTTTTGCTTCCGAACCGGACATCTCCGCCTCCAACCGCTCGAGATCACTTACGGCGTCCTGTACCCGGACGACATCGTCTTCTGTCGCAGCCTCCACCTCCAGATCTGCCTGCCTCCCGAACTCCATCTCCAACTGCCGCTGATCGTCCGCAAGGACTGCGGCACGACCGCGCCGAGGCGCTTGAGCCGGACCGGGCTCAATGGGTGCATTCCCTCCGGTTTCCGTAAGCCCCATCCTGGCCTCGAAATCGCGTTCCGAGAGACCTGACCCACGCGGAGCCGAAGGCATCGCCCGGACACTCAGGGGCAATTCTCCCATCGGAGGGACCGGCCCCTTCGGAAACGGCAGATCCCCCTCCTGCGCCACGTGGATGCCTTTGAAAAACGGATCCTCGTAGTAAACGACCCGCTTCGCCCGGACCGGCATCTGCGCGTCCACGACCACCACGATCTCATCAAGCGGCAGACGTCGCGCCTCATCTTCCGGCAGGAGCGCGACCTCCTCCGTCCGCTCGGACTGGCTGCGGCCCTCGAACGGGTTCTTGCCGACCGCGCGGGAACGTGTGACCACGGTTTTGGTGGTCTTGCCCACGGCCTTGCTCAGCTCCTCGACGGTCTTTTCGTCCGAGGGCGTGAGGTAGAGCTTGATGCCTGCATTGCCCTGCAGCGCCCGCCGCGTGTTCTCGCCGTAGATCTCGTCGATGGCCGGGATGGTCTGGGTGACCACCGCGAGATGCCCGCGATAGGCGCGCAGCACTTCGATGCTCTCGGCCACGATCGGCATCTTTCCGAGCCGGTTGAACTCGTCGAGCATGATCATGACCGGCCAGGGCTCGTCGGCGCCCGGTTCCTTGTCCTGCAGGGCGGAGAGAAGATCAGAGAAGAACAGTCGGATCAACGGCGCCAGCGGTTTCACCATGAGGGGCTGCACGACGAGATAGACGCTGAAGGGTGTCTTGCGGATCGTCCGGAAGTCAAAATCCGATACCGCCGTCGCATCGTCGATCGCCGGGTTCTGCCACTGATCGAGGCCCGAGGTCATCAGGAGCGAGACATAGGAGGTCAGCGTGTCGTTGTTGGTCGAGGCCAGCCGCGTGAATATCAGCCGCGCCGCGGCGTTCTGGACCTCATGGGCGCGCGCGAGATACTCCTTCTGCTTCTGCCCGCCCGAGGCGGCGATGCGGTAGATCTCCCCGAGCGTCGGCCTGCGGCGTTGGAACGCGAGTAGCCCGGCCGCGACGAAGAGATCGATCCCGCCCTTCAGGAGGCCCTGCACGCGGTCGTTGTCGTTCTGAAGGAAGAGCGTGGCCAGGAGCTGCAGCTCCATCTGCTGGCGGGCCGGGTCTTTGAACTCGTAGATGCGCAGGAGCGGATTGTAGCGATGGGTGCGCCGGTCCTCCCAATCCGTGGGCGCGAACCGGAACACCTCGTCGCCCTGTGCCGCCCGGTGGCGGGCCGAGGCCTCGAAGCATTCGCCCTTCACGTCCAGCACGACCGCCGATCCCTGCCAGGTCAGCAGGTTCGGGATGACGAAGCCGGTGGTCTTGCCGCGCCCGGTCGGTGCCACGATGAGCGCGTGTGGGAAGGTCCGGGAGCAGAGAAAGGGCGCGCGGGAACCGGGCTTGCCCAACTTGCCGATCACGAAACCTGTGCCGGGCGCGCCGAAGAAGCCGTTCCGCTTCATCTCGCGGCGGGTCTGCCAATGGGTGTAGCCGAAGCGGGTGAGGGCCGAGCCCGACATCGCCAGGCTCATCATGAGGCCCGCCAGCCCGGCCCCGCCCATGATCAGGTTGATCAGGCGAAAATCATCGGGGCGGGCGGCACCGATCGCCCGGTAGTTCTGCGCGATGTAGAAGAAATCGATCTCGGCCTGGAAACCCAGGTCCCGGAACGTCACGACAGCCGAGGCGATGACGTAGCCGATCGCGATGGCGACGAGTGTGACCAGCACCACGCCGAGGGCGAGGCGGCCTTTCCCCATCCCTCCCATCAGTGGGTCTCCCCGCGCTCGGTCTCACCATCGACAAGATCGGCGCGGTGGATTTCGAACTCGCGGTCGGCGATCTCCTCGACCACGGCGCGGGTCGCCTCGCTGTTGGCGGTGGCCGGATCCGTCTGCAGGTAGGTCTTGGCGGCGTAGAGCCGGTCGAGACGGTCTTCGATCTGGGTCTTCAGCACGTCGACATCACCGTCCCGCAGCCGGTCGATCTGCGCCGCGTCCAGCTCGCGCTCGACCGCGGCGCGATAGGCCAGTCGCTGACCGTCATCCTGGAACGGCCCATGCAGATTGCCGGCCCGTTCATGGTCGACGACCCGCCGGATGTCCGGATCGGCAATCGGCGCGCCCTCGACAGCGTCCCCCTCGCGCACGTCCGAAAGCCGCCCGTCGCGCAGGTCGAGCGCCACCTCCTGCAATTCGTTTTCGCGGCGAACCTGGGCGATGGCCTCGGTGTCACGCAGTTCGGTGACGGCCGCATAGGTCGCGCCAAGCCCGCGGGCAAGATGCGACGGCATGTCGGGATAGCGCGCGCGGAACGCGTCCGTGACGGCCTCCGCAACGGGGGTCCGCGCGTCGCGACCCTCCATGATCCGGTCGACTTCGCGGGTGATCTCGCGGGCCCGATCCTCGTCGGTGATGTGCTCCCGGTAGGGTACGGACCGGTCGATCACGTCACCGGGGCGCGCGAGGAGTTCCGGATGCGCATCGAGGTAGCTGCGTTGCTCTTCTTCGATACGCCGCTCCGCGCGGGAGACGATCTCCGACTCCCGCGCCTCGATCTGGTCTTCGGTCAGACCTTCCGAACGCATGTCCTGGCGGATGGCGCGCTCCATGTCCTCAGTGGCGTCCCGATGATAATGGACCCTCTCCGTCACGGTGCGATCTTCCACGACACCGTCCTCACGCAAGACCCCTGCCCGCTCCAGCGCGACGCCGAGCTGGACATGGGCCCGGTTGAGGGTCTCGCGCGCCGTCTCCAGATCCGCGCGGCGCTCGAGGTTGAGACCGTCCCTCTCGGCCACCCGCGCCAGATCGTCAGCGATCCATTGCCGCTCGAGCGCCGCGTTCTGCGCGCCCGTCTCCATCCGCGCGACCACCACGGACGAACTGATCCCGGTTCCGCGCAGCGCGGTGTCGACATGCGCCCGCACCTCGGGGTCGCGCAACCGGTCGAGCCGGGCCGCATCGATATTGGTCTCGGAATAGATCCCGCCGTCGGACGGCTTCTCGGTCAGTGTCACGGAGCGCAGCCCCAAGGGCTGCATATGCGCGAGCCGCGACTGGATCTCGTTGAGGCTGCGCTCGAGCCTCGGCCGTTCGGCCTCCGGCTTCGCATCAATCATGCCCTGCACGCGCGCGACCTGATCGGCATAGCGGGTCCTCAGGTCGTCGAACGATTGCTCCTCAGCCATGTAGACCCCTCCTTCCGATGTGAGTTTGCCGCCCTTCGCCAGCAGTTCTCCGGACCGGAACAGGGCATCGGCGATATCTTCGCGGTTGTCCGCGGAGGCCTCGGCTGCGAGCGAGTGATAGATGATCCGTGTATTGGCGATCTCTTCGAGAGCGCGATCCAAGTCTGCCCCGACCCGTGGCCGTGGTTCCGCGGCCCGCCCCTCAACCTTGGCCGCATAGACCTCGCGGGTGCGCGGCGGGTAGTGCACGACACCTCGGTCGAGCCGCCGCGTGGCCTCCAGACGCACGCCGAATTTCTCGGCCTCCTCGACCATGGCGAGGCGGAAGTCGTCATAGTTGAACCTGTGATCGCGACCCAGGAAGAAGAACTCGCCCTCCTGGGACCGGCGGTTCAATACTATATGCGCGTGGGGATGATCGCGATCCTCATGCACTGCGATGATGTAGTCGAAATGCCCCTCGTCGGACTGAAAGAACCGCTCCGCGACATTGGCGGTGATGTCGCGCACGTCCTCGCCCCGGGTGCCGATCGGGTAGGACATGAGCATATGCGTCGTCTGCCCGAGCTTGGGCTTGAACCCCGCGCTCCAGCGCTTGGCGAACCGCTCCGTCAGGTCCTTGATCTCGGATGCCTCGAGCTTCGTCTTCCCGTCCAGGAAGCCGCTGCTGTCCACGAGATGCGAGGACTTCGTCGTCAGGTAATCGAGCTGGTTCATCAGCTGCGATTTGGTATGCGTGCCCCCGCCCCGGATCGCCTTGAAGACCGCTGCACGGTGACCGGCGGCGGCCCGCACGAGCTGCCTCTGCCGGGACGCCTGCAGCCCCTGCATCGAGCCCCGAATGCGGCTCCAACCGTCCCGGAAGATTTCACCGGTGACGTCATGGACGGCATCATTCAGCCGCATGGGCAAACTCCCTCAGAGCGGCAGTGGCGGCGAGCTGCATGGCATCCCGACGACGGCGCAGCAGCAGATCGATCTCGTCAGCGGAATCAAGGATGAACCGCGCCAGACCACGCATCTGCGCGAGGCGCAATTCGGACAACTCTGCGTTCGGTGCGGAGCCTTCCCCCTGCCCCGCCCGGCTGGCTTTCATCATCTGCTTGGCGACCTGTACGACGCCGTTACCGACCTCGTGCAGGGAGGCCCGGTAACGTGCCATCTCAGCCGCCAGCTGCGCGTCCGGAACGAAGGTTCCCCCCGCCGCCTGGATCAGCCGCCGGACCCCCTCCGTGCGGGTCTCGATCCCCGCCGCGGCCAGGACCTCATCCAGCGCACTAAGCTCTTCGGGGGTCAGTTTCACGGTCACGGCGGCCGTGGCCACGGCCGCATCCTTCTGGCGATCTTCGTCCGCCTTCAACGTGTACTGGATGGCCCGCGGCGTGACCCCGAACCGCTCCGCGAGCTCAGACGTCCCCACACCTTCTCCGGCCTCACGGATAATCTCCGCCCGCTCCGTCTGTGTCAGTCTCCTGGTCCGGCTCATACGAAGAAAGCCCCCCTATTTCCTGCCACCTTCATTCAAGGTCGCCCTCATCATACGAAACTACATGTTGCGGTCAATACAATATTATTGTAGATTGCCCCCAGGCGACCTTGAATTCCGCTTCAAGCCGAGCACCGCAGGTGCGAGGCCCGGCCCGAAGGGCCCAGCAACACCGACCATCTCCAACCGCACCTCGGCCACCTGTTGTCATGCCCGCGCCCGAGGGTCTGGCCGAACACGGACCCGTGTTCGGACGGAAGCGAGGGGCGGCGCATCTCTTCACCGACGGGGCTGACGGACAGGGTCAAGGGCGGCCAGATTTGGCTTGGCCCAAATCTCTGCCGGAAAAACCGGCGGGCTTCAGCCCGACTGTTATTCCGGATGGCCCCCTTGAGGCTGGCCGGCAGACCTGTTCCAGGCGATCTCTGAAATCCCCCGTCAGGACCGTGCACGGTCCTGACACCTTATCGGGGACACCGGCCGAAAGCAGGGGTCCCCGGTCTTGGCGCAGCCTTCCCTGAGACAGGGAAAGGGCCGCCTCTAGGGCGGCCCATCCTCCTGGGAGGATTACTCCTGCGGTTCCTTGGAGCTCGGCGGGAACATCACCAGCTCCTGGACCGCGACGGGGAAGTCGAGCTTGAGGCTGAAGAACTCCGAGCCGTCCCCGTTGCGGGTGTTGCGGAACATCGCGCCGACGCGCTGGAAGCGGGTGCGCTCCTGACCTTCGTTGTCGGTGAACTTGACGGGAACGGTGGCGACGTAGTGGTTGGTCATTTGGGTCTCTCCTTTTTGCGATGGGGATCACCCGGCACGGGGGGCAAGGGAGGTCCGCAAACACAAATGCGGAGGGTCCGCGCGCCCCGCGCGTGGAAACCGTATTTGTGTTTGCCGGAGCGTGAGCGGAGGGCACGGACCGCCCGACCCCGTGCGATCCACATCTATGAGCAAAGAGGGGAGACCCGGATGTGCACCCCGCCCCTCAGCCGTTTTCGGTCCTGTCGAGTTATGTCAGACATGACCATGTCCGCGCCGCTCTCATCCAACGCGGCGGCGGGATGGTTCGCCCAAGCCCGATCGGCACGACCGCGATCGTCTGCCTCAAACTCGACTTCCCCGTCGCAGTCTCGCGATCCGGGGAGGTGATGCATCCGCGGGCCTGGCAGCAGCGTTGCCCGCCCGGACGGGTCGCCGCCATCGGGCGGCGCAGTCGATGCGCTGCGCCCGCCCCAGCGATCTGCACCCGCACGGCCGGATCGCGGGGTTTCAGGCGCGCATGAGGGCAACCCCGCCGGCAGGGGCCCGTCTTGACCGAACCAGTCACGGATCATCGTGTGATCAGACCGCAGTATTTTGTCCAGTTGGAAGGGCGAGCTGTCCAGCCGGGCCTCGGTTTGGCGGGGCTGACGAGATCATCTTATCGACTTGTTGCTCGACACTCATTTTGCGTCCAACTCGCCGAACTTTTCCAAATCGATGATCCGTTCGGGCGGAGTGGCGACCCGTTGCATCATGCAACAGTCAGTTCGCAGCTTGGCAATATCGAAGCTGGGGTTCGCTACCTTGAATGCCCAGCTGTTCAGGAAGACGCGTGCAATCCCAGGAATTTCGCCCATGCCGGTGATGTCAGAATAGCTGAAGTGCGGATGAGCACCTCGCACGAGTTCTTCGCCACCAATGCGGACATGTACGATGATGGGAACGGTTTCCGAGTGGAGCAGGTGAAGGCCCGATTGATCGCCGAACAACCGCTGCACGACATGCTGATCAAACTCAGAGCCGTGACTCAAATAGTGGTCGAAACCATTCGCGAGACCCGATCGAGATAGACTGAAATGAACTTGTCCTTCCCGTCGGCCTTGCTTGTTTTTCGGGCCGACATCTTCAAGTACCTCGGCAAGTTGGTGTTCTAGATGATGCCACTGAGGATGGGTCTTGAGAATTTCTGTGAGTCTTTGCCTGCGGTCTGCGGCCACCAATGGACGCAGACCAAGTTGCTGCACAGATAGGATTTCGTCCGGCAGCAAACGTGTACCATGGAAGACGCAGAATTCATGTGCTTGCAGCCAATCGTAAATCGCGTCTGACGCCGTTTCGATGTCCGTATGCCGAACCACGGCGTCGCCCGCATCCTCGATGAATTCAAAATTCGATGAAGCGAGGGTTTCGATCGCTTCCTTGCCTACCAGATCAACTGCCAGTTCGCGGAAAGACCCCTCCCAGGTCTCAAACTGATCGTAGTAAATAGTCATTTCTCTGGGGACCTGTGACAGTTGCCAACTGGCTTACCCGTCTAGCGTCTCAGGGGAATCTTGCAAACGGTGTCATCGGCGAAAAGCTGCATCTAGTGAGTTCGATACGTCCGCTTGGTCGCATTTAGAGGCCGACGTGAAAACGACAAAAGGGCCGCCCAAAGGCGACCCTCTCTCATTCACGCGTCTGCCGACTTCTTCGCCGGATCGGCGACCCGCATGACGGTGAGCCCCTTCGCCTCGGCCTTCTGCCCGAGGTTCAGCGCGACCCCGTTGCCACCGAAGAGCACAACTCCCGTCGCAGCAAACTTGTCGTCCAGCATCTCATCGTTGCATTTGAAGGGTGCCGCCCGCCCATGCGCGGACCAGCGCGGATCGAAGCGCGCCTGCGCGACGCCGCGCGCCCGAGCCCACCGGGCGGCGATCATCTCGGCCCCGTGCTTGCCACCCTTATGGCAGAGGAAGATCTCCTGGTTGCGGTTCTGCCGGATGCGTTCGCGAACCTTGTCGAGTGTCGAGAAGATGACGTCGATATCGGTCCAGTCGGTCGCCCCCGACACGATCAGGGGAACCCCCTCGACCTTCGACTTCGCGGCCGTTTCGCGATCATGCTGTTCCAGCAACTGCCGGGCCTCGAAGACCGCTCCGGTCTCCTGAGCGCGAGCGCTGGCGCGCGATCCCGCGGCCGGGATGAAGGCATGGCCGGTCTCGACCTCGTAGCATTCCGCCGCCGCCTCGCTCATCACCTCGATGGCCGCGACAATCTCGCGGACCTGCAGGAAGCGGGCCTGCGCCTCTTCGAGCGCGGTCTCGGCGATCTCCGATCCGTCGTGGGATTTTGCCAGGGCGCCGATCTTGTCGGCGGTGCGGTCGAGCTCCTTGCCGAGAGCGATCTTGCGGCGCTGCAGGATTGTGGCGAGCCCGTGCGCGAGCGGTTCGATCTCGGTCTCGAGACCGGTGCCGCGCAGCTGGCCGAGCAGGGCCTCGAAAGTCTCGCGGACGACGCTGTCGGTCAGGATGTGATCCTCGGGGATGGGCAGCTCCGCGTCTTTCTCCGTCAGGCCGAAAAGTTCGATGGTCTCGTAGGCGTTCGCGTTCTCGTAAGTCATGTTGGTGTCTCCAGATGTTCGGGGAACCACCACGGGAGTGTGGTGGCATGGCCGTACGTCTGGTTCACCGAATCTGTCCGGGTCAGGGACGGCGAAGCCGCCGGCGTGCCGGGCGCAAAAGTTTTCCGGGCGCATCGCCCACCACGGGCGCGTCATCGAAAACTGGACCGCCCTTTCGACCCGCGCCGCCTTCGCCGAAAAGTTTTGCGATCCTTGACGCGGGCTGATTTGGGGGCCATCCGGAGGATATGCTTCCGCACTCATGTGTGTGTTGTTGACGGTAGGTTTGCCCGACGCGAGCAGGCAAAGGGCGCGACCGGACGCGGGAGACGGATGGAGCGGCGGGATCGTTTTGCCCCGCAAAACAGACCGGAGCGCAATCCGGCGGAGCGGCCGGGGCGCGGCCTGCTCGCGAGACGGGCAAACCGGGATGCCAAGTGCTGCGCCGCGGTGAGGCCGCATGGCCGAATGCGCGACGGACCGCAGGGCCGTTCTCGCCTGCGACACGCGAAGCCGAGCGGGGGAGGCCGTCAGGCAGTGGGCGCTTCGGGCCAATTAATGCGATAAGGGTCTGAGAGTGTTACGCCCGGAAGAATGTGAACCCACCTGCAGAGGAGGCGGAAGTTGAAATATCTGATCCCGATCGTCGTGATCCTGCTGACATCACCAGCCATCGCGCAGGTGCAGATCCGGGACGCCGACACCATCGTCGTCTCCGGCACACCTGTGCGTCTGAATGGCGTCGATGCTCCCGAGCTCCGAACGCGGGCGGGCCGGGATGCCCGGCGCTGGATGGTGAACTACCTCGATGGCCGTTCGATAGAATGCGAGCTCAACGGCGAGCGGACCCATGACCGATGGGTGGGCATTTGTTACGCCGATGGTGAGGACATAGGCGCCGCGCTGATCGCGGCCGGTCACGCGCTCGATTGTCGGAGATATTCCGGAGGTCGGTATGCCCATCTGGAGACGCCGGCGGCGCGGTCGCGGATCAGGCGGGCGAGATACTGCTAGCGATACGACTGCCAGGGAGCTGCGCGACGTTCAGTGCGCGAATTTAATCCGACAACATCCCTGCCGCCCGCATGCTGAAGGCGTTCTTCTCCCGCCCGAAGCCGACGATGATGTGATCGTGGACCACGATCTCCATCACCTTGCAGGCCTCCACGATCTTGCGGGTGAGCTCGATGTCGGTCTGGCTCGGATGCGGATCGCCGGAGGGGTGGTTGTGGCAGAGGATGAGGGCAGAGGCATCGAGAACGAGGGCGGCGCGGAGCACCTCGCTGACATAGACCGGGACGTGATCGATGCTGCCGCGAGTCATGACCCTGTCGCGGATCAGCCTGTTCTTCCGGTCCAGAAGCAGCACCCGAAACACCTCGACCCGTTCATGAACGGCGTTCAGAGCCAGGTAGTCGGTCAGCATGGTCCAGGACTGCAGTGCGGAGGTCGAGCGGGCATGCCTGCGCAGGATGATGCGGGCGGCGTCGATGGTCGCGATCTCGGCTTCGGAGAAACCGGATGCGCCTCGTTCGGCGATCTTTTTGGGATCGTGCTGTATCATGTCGTTTCCAATCTTTTGAGAGGATCGCGGCCAGCGCCGCTCAGTTCATGCCTGCGATGACGAGGCCGGATTTCATGGTGGGGCGGCCACAGGCCTCGCAGAAGCCGGCGCGCTGGTCGGGTTCGAGATCGGCGGTGTGGTCGCAATCGGGTGCCATGCAGATCGCGGGCACGATGCTGCCCTGCGCATAGTCCTCCAGGAAGTCCACGACCTCTGCGTAGCCTTCGGCCTCGGCGAGCGTGACCAGCTTGGGATGGGTGAGATTGAACATGCGTCTAGTCCTACTGATGAGGTGATACGAAAAGAGGGGAGCCGCGTCACTGCGGCTCCCCTCGCGGGACCTGCCTCTTGGGGACAGGAGGCGCGGGCCGGTCGGAGACAGGACCGGCACCACCCCGTCAGGCCGTTTTGGGAGGAGGATCAGGCCTGCACGGGCGAAAGCGCCCCGGTTGCCCGGGGCGCCAGTTCTGTAGCAGTCGCTGCCTGTCAGCCGACCAGGGCGAGCCCGGCGTTGTCCGACCGGTCCTGGCCTGCACTCTCGACGAAGGGAATGATCGAGAAGGTCTGGCCGCCGCGCTGCTCCTCGTTCTGCACGGCGTTCACCCGCAGATCGCCATCGGGCGTGTTGATGAGGAGCGAGACATAGTCGTTGCCGGTCCGGTTGCTCTTCGCCATCCAGGCCGAGCCGACGCGGATCGGGTGGCCCTTGGGCGAGCTGACCTCGATCCGGTAGTCGGGATGGGTCTCCTCGGTCTTGAACTCGTTCTCGATGAGCATGAAGTCGAGGTCAAACATCATGTTGGCGATGTAACCGGCAAAGGCGTTGTCTGCATCCATCGCCGTCAACTCGCCCGAGATCGAACCGGACTTCATCGCACCGTTCGAGACCAGCGGGATGATCTCGAATTCACCGGTCATCGCTTCGCGTGCTTCCTTGGTCTGCACGGCGTTGACCCGGAAGGGCCCGAGGCCGACATCGATCTGCATCGAGATGTAATGGTTACCGGTGGTGTTGCCGGTCTCGTTCCAGGCCGTGCCGATGCGCACCTTGCGGCCCGACTTGTTCACCGCCGTCACATCATAGTCCGGGCTTCGCTCGGACATCTTCGTCCGAGTCTCGAGCTGGATGGCGATGTCAAACCGGGTCGAATGGATCATGCCGGAATAGGCGGTGGCTGCGGTTTCGGCATTCTTGGTCAGGGTTCCTGCGAACATAGGTCTTCTCCTTGGGTTTGCCGCTGCCCGGCACTTGGCCAGAGCACGCGGGATTGCTTTTCGACCCCTCATGGGATCGCAAAACCACAAAGCCCTCTTTCCTTTCTCTCCTGCCCGTCAGCCCGGCCCGGCGGTAGACGAGGTGTCCGACGTCGCCCCGCGCACCACCCTCCCCTGCGCTGTCGCGCCATCATGGCCCGGCTCCGATATGAAGAAGTCGGCCTCGGCTCCGTTCAGCCTACGGCCGCTCCGGTCGGTCAACCCGATCGTGCTGCCGTTCGGCACAAAGGTTATGAGGTATTGGCCAAGGCCGTCCCGATGCACCCGATACCCCTCATTCGCCCAGTGGACGGATTTGCCGGCATCCACGGCGAGCTTTATCTCCGCGACGTTCATCCGGATCTCCATTTCAGTATTGGTGTTGGAAACAAGAGAGGCCCGATCCGTGGATCGGGCCTCTGTGCAACCGCGATTGACCTACCAGTCGAAGACCTCGAGATAGGGGGCTGGCGGGACGTCTCGATCGAAGAGGACGTAGTCACACCCGGCATCCATCGCCAACGCCATGACCGCCTTGAAGGCGTCGCAGTCGACGCCTTCCGGCATGTCGGCGAGGGTTACAGGGACGGAGAACAGCCAGCCATACTCATTCTGCATGCTCGGCGATTTGGCAAAGAGCCCGTTCTCGATAGCCTGGACGGTTTATTCAGGCAGATGTGCGGTGCTGCAATCGTAGAACCTGCGAACGTTGCGCATCATGATCCCCTCGCCTCCATCCAGTCCTTGAGGCCGAGGATCGTCTTGCCCCCAGCCACCTCGGCCAGCCATTTCGTGCGCGGATCGCCGACGGGCTCATGCGCTTGCCGGTCGATCTGCCCGTTGGCCATCCAGGGCTCGGGCTGGATCCGTCCGAGCCAGTCGGCGAGGCTCGGAATGCGGCCCTGACAGTCTTCGCGGACATGCTGCTCGCCGATCCAGCGGATGGGAATCTCGCGCCCCGCCCCGTTGGTGAGGGAGAGCCCGAAGACACGTTCGGCCTCGAAGATGCCTTGCGTGTGTTATCTGGACAGTCAATTTGTCTCTTTTTGAAAACTTCCTGCCGTCATTGGGGTTTTCCCGAGTGGCATCGGTGAGACAGTTCAGAGAAACGCGCGAAAGTTGGTGATGCCCTGAGGGGCGGCATATCATGGCGGTGTTCAGACGCCGTCAATTCTCTGCAGAGAAAGGGATATGCCACATGTCGAAGACTACCATTGCCACGCTTCCTGATCCATCCGGATTTTCCCTGGACCCTTTGACCGGTGTCATCCGGGAAGGGGCGCGCAAGCTGATCGAACAAGCGATCGAGGCGGAACTGGCCGCGCTGATGGCGGGGTTCGCCGAGGACAAGCTCGAGGATGGTCGCGCCAGGTTGGTCCGGCATGGACACCTGCCGGAGCGCGAAGTGCTGACCGGTGTTGGTCCGGTGCCGGTGAAGGTGCCTCGGGTTCGAGATCGCAGCACCGGCACGGACAAGATCACGTTCACGCCCAGCATCCTGCCGCGCTACTTGCGCAAGGCGAGATCGATCGAGGAACTGCTGCCGTGGCTTTACCTCAAGGGCGTCTCGACAGGCGATTTCAGCGAAGCCCTTGCCGCTCTGCTCGGTCCGAACGCCAAGGGCTTGTCGGCCAAGACGATCACCCGCCTCAAGGCGGATTGGTGGGCCGAGTATCAGGCCTGGGAAAAACGCGATCTCAGCGCCCGGCGCTTTCTCTACATCTGGGCCGACGGGGTCTACTTCAAACCCAGGATGTCTGAGTAAAAGCAATGCGTTCTGGTGATTGTCGGGGCTGACGAATATGGCCGCAAGGAGTTGCTGGCGATGACCGATGGCTTCCGCGAAAGCACCGAGAGCTGGCGCGAAGTGCTGCTCGATCTCAAGCGCCGCGGCCTGAAGCAAGACCCCAAGCTGGCTGTTGGCGATGGCGCCCTGGGCTTCTGGACGGCGCTGCGGGAGGTGTTCGCCACGACCCGCGAACAGCGCTGCTGGGTCCACAAGACCATGAATGTGCTGAACGCGATGCCGAAATCCCTGCAGTCAAAGGCCAAGGCGCATCTGCACGACATCTGGCAGGCCGAAACCCGCACCGAGGCGAACGCCGCTTTCGATTTCTTCGTCGAGACCTACGGCGTGAAGTGGGACAAGGCGGTCGCCAAGCTGGTCAAGGACCGCGATGTACTGCTGTCCTTCTACGACTACCCGGCTGAACACTGGAAACACATCCGGACGTCGAACCCGATCGAAAGCACCTTCGCCACGGTCCGGCACCGCACCAAGAGGACCAAGGGGTGTCTGAGCCGGAAGACCGGGCTGGCAATGGCTTTCAAGCTGATGATGTCGGCGCAGAGCAAATGGCGCAAACTCGACGGCCGAAACCGCCTCCCCCAGATCATCGAAGGGGTTGAGTTCCGCGACGGCCTCCGCCAACTTCAAACCGCCGCCTGATCACGCGTCACCAACTTCTGCGCATATCTCGACAGTTCATGGGGGCTCCCTCTCTTCTCATCCCTGTTTCACCCCCACCCAGCTCACCTCTTCCTCTCCCTAATCGCGAGCTCAGGTGCCGCCCTAGGACGGCGGCCTGAACGGCAGGACTTTCGGGTCAGCCCGCGCGATCTGCTCTTCAAGAACCGCGATCAGGCGGCGTTGTTCTTCACCCTCGAGCGCGAGGATCTGGATTTGTTGCGCCAGTGTTTTGACGGTCGCGCGCAGCTCTGCCAGCTCGCCGCCGCGTGCAGCCCGCAGTTCGGCTTCGAGTTCGCGGATACGGGCCTTCAGTCCCGCGACCGATCCCGACCGGAACCGCGCCTCCGCCGCACGGAATTCGCCGAGAACGGCAGTGGCACGGTTGGCCGTTGCGCGGCTGACACCAGCCTCGCGCGCGAGATTGGCGATGGTGAGGCGCCCGTCGGTATGGACGGAAGTCCCCTCGAGCAGCCGCTTCATGGCGGCGCGCAAGGCACCTTCGGTCGCCTGACTGACAGGCGGTGTCATGCCTTCGGGTCCACCAGATGCGCGATCAGTCGGCGCTTTCGATCATTGTCCTGCGTGATTGCGACCTTCTGAAACGCCGACAGGGTGTTGCCTTGAAGGAGACGCTCCCCCTCCTTGATCGAAGCCCGCCAAGGCGCAACATGGCGCGTGGTCAGACAGGAATTGGGGCAACGGTCCGGGCTGCAGCGCGAAATCACCGGGGCCACCGGCTTGTCGTCGGGTCGCAGGCAGAGGGCGTTGGTGGGATCGAAGAAGCAATCGTTCAGAAATCCGACATGCAACTTCTTTCCAAGATGCGCCAGCATCGTTCGCAGGCGTTTCTGATCGAGGATGCGCCCAGGCAGATCACCGAGGGTATCCCGGATGTGGGAGAACTCCTGCTTGAGACGGGACGATGCCGGGCCGCCGGGCTCGTCACCGTGCAGGTAGGCCTCATAATAGGCGACCACATCGTCCAATTGGCCAAGCGCCCGTTCCTGCTCGACCGCCCGGCGAAAATCTCCGTGCGGCGCGCCGGCATAGCCCTCGAACATCGCCACGGAGGCATGTTTGTACTGGATCTTTCCGGCAATCACGCCGAAAGGGCGGTTCGCGATGTACCATGCGATGGTGCGCCGGAACTGCCGGGTGGAAAAATGCCAGGGGCGCCCATCGACATGTGGAATTGCGGGCGGGGTGGCGACCTTCGCATCCAGACCGTCGCGGAACATCTTGATGATGGGCGACGCCTGCGCGGCCAGGTAATCCGCCGTCCAGTCCCAAGGCTTCAAGGACACCCAGAGGGATCGAAGATCACGGTCGCCGCGCGCACGACACGACAAGGCTTCCATGGCCTCGACTGCACGGGCGACCGGAGCGATGGTGATCCAGTCGGCGGAAACGCCCGCCGCCTCGCGATGCTTGTAGACGGTGCTGCGCACGCGATAGCGCTCGATCAGGTTGTCGGCACTGCGCTCAATCGAAACGCAGCCCGGCTCCATGTCCTGCAACTCGCTGTCGCGCATTCCCGTCAGGTAGGCACAAACGATGTAACAGGCCGCCTGCAGCATCTGCTCTTCATGCGGTAAGCTGTCCGTGTCGAAACGCTCCCGCCAGGGCAGGCCGGTATCGGGGTCGAGGCTGATCGGGGTATCCATGCCGCCGACCTCGGTTCCCATCTCACCCGCCATCTGGTCCAGCATCCTCACGGTCGCGGTGGAACTACTGAGGTTCCCCGTTTGAGGACAGCCAATCTGAAGGCACATCAGCCTGAAATTATACGCTTTGCCTTCCTTGGTATCGGGGACACCGCGGGTGGTGTTTGGACGGCGCTCCCAGAGTGGCACGCCCCGCCCTTCCGCCCGGCGGGCCTCGAGCCAGGTACGAAGACGGTAGCGAAACCGTTCGTGGCGGGTCTGGCGCGCATCCTCGGCAATAACTTGGGCAGCATGGGCTTCAAGGCGATCCAGTTCTTCGCGCGCCGCAAGGATATCCGGGGCGAAGACATCGACGTATCGCATCGACCAGTGGAGCAACGCGCCGATGACCGGTTCAGGGATCCGCGGCGTGGCGTTCTCTGCGCTCGTCCGGCTCCGGCCGCTGACATTGCTTGCCGTGCGCCCACCCCAAGGCAGGAAGGGAATGCCGCCCCCGGTCACCCATGGCCCGAAATGATGGAGGTCGATGGGGACATCGACATAGAGGCGGATCTGTTGCGATGAACGCGCGCCGTCTGCCCCCAGATGCGCCAGATACGCGTCCAGCATTCGCTGATCGACGCGATCCAGTGCAACGGAGCCTGTGCGATCAAGCAGGAACTCTCCGAAATGGCGCACGAAAAGCAATGTGCCTTTGGCGGTCGAGGGGCCGCAAGAGCCCCGGTAGCTGCGCAGCGGCGCCTGAAGTCGGGCGAGCATGTATTCCTTCGCGAGCCGCCGAAACGCGGGGTCCGCAATGGCACCGAAATCCACACGAAACGTGGCGGGCCGCGCGTTGGCGCGAAACATAGCTGGACTGAGATCCCACACATCGTCGCCGAAGCGGGACAACGTCGAGTGCTCCAATCCCGGTCTGAGCGGTCTGCCTGCGAGGATGTCGGTGTCGTCGGCATGGATTGCCGATGGCAGCGATCGCCTTGCGGTCGTGATGGCCGGATTTGTTCTCATGCCAGGCCCGCCTCCGGGGGAAGGTAGATCTGTGTCGGCTGACGGGCGGCGAGGGAACGCGCGGCGTCGAGATCGGTCTCGGAGAATTGTGGCAATATCTGCGCGGAGATCCTGTAGTGGACACGCCCGAACTTCGCCTGCCAGTCGGCCTCGCTCAGCACCTTACGCTGGTCCATCACGAAGTCCAGAAACGCCATCAGCGCGGGCAACTTGCGAGTGGTGATGACGCCGTTCCGGCATTCGAGGCAGCCCCAGAACGGCACCGGGCAGGCCTCGCCCGAGGAGACGAACGGGCTGTTGTAGAAGCCGGAACAGCTTGCCAGCCACACATCCTGTTCGCCTGCCAGAAATGCCGGAACATCGGTCGCCATGCCTTCCGGTAAACCTGGCTGCGCCGAAGACGGAGCGGCCAGAATCTCCGCCTCGGCCTCCGGGGTCAACACGGTGGGCGGCAACGCATCCTCGACGGCGTCCATCAGCGCCTGGGCGACGGTGGCTTCATGGATCGGCCGCATTGCCGGAATGTCCCCATAGTGGTTTGCAGCAATCTCAACGGTATGCCCAACCGCGAACCGGCGCAGCTGACCGCCCGTTTTGCGATACCACGCAGCCTTGTGCGTCTTGCGCAAGCGCGAGAGGCAGAGCTTCAACGGCTTCCCGTTATCATCCTGCAACCGGTGATGTTTGACCCAGACCTTTCTGGCCGATTGCATCGGCAGAACGACATCGGTCAGGCGGCCGCGGCAGTAATAGGTGAAAAGCTGTTCGCTCCCGAGATGACCGCGCGCCGTCGCGGTCCACTGAATTGCGAGGCGCAGCAGGCCGCCCGGGGTGCCGGACCCTCCGTCCCGAACCCGCAGCCGCTTCCACTCGGCATGACGGGCGCGGCGCTTGCAATACTCGATCTCGACATAACCGCTGGAAGGGTTCTTGAGACAATCTGCGCGCAAGGTTTTGATCGCCTCGATCTCGAGACCGGTCTCCAGCGACAGCAGAACGAACAGAGCAATCAGATCGCCGAGGAGCAGATGCCGCGTGCCATGCATCCTGTCGCTCAGCCCCTCATTCGAAATCCCCGCATAGTTCCGTGCCCCGTAGAGTTGACGAAAAAGGTCGTTCTTGACGGTAATGAAACCGACACGGTCGATCTCGGCGAAGGCGTCCATCTCCAACCGGTCGATGCGTGTCTCGCACTCTTGAGCAAGCGCCGGACGGAATCGCTGCACGATCGCTGCAACATCGGCACGCGCGGCCGCCTTTAAGGCCACCCGGACACTGTCGCTGTAGGCATCGCGCGGGCGCGGTGGAACACCCGGGCGCGTGCTGACATAGAACAATCGGCGGGAAGCCTCTTCGGAAAGGCGCCCTTGTTCTCCCGCATCCGCCAACCGCAGCAGCATCACCACATCTCCCATCTGGTGGCGGCGATGGTTGGGATGCTGTCCGCGCTCATCCATCCATGCGTCGAAGCCTTCGATGGTAGCAACATCAATCTCGGCAAGCGCCTGTACGGATGAGCCTGTCGCATCGAGATAGCGCCAGAACCGATGGATGGCTTCGGCCAATGACATGGCGGTGCGGACGGTGCCGGCGGGGCCACCGACCTGACACGCCTGCCAGAGTGCCTGCGTGAAGGAACGCGCAAGCGAAGCTCGACCGGGCAAACGCGTCAGGTCCATCATCGCAGTCCGTCCGGCCAAGGTAATCTCGAAACGGCGGGCGGCGATGGCAATGGCGGCGGCGGGGCCGGGATCGGGAAGATTGTCAGGAAAGCTCGCGCGTCGTCCTGGGCGGGGCTGTGAGACGCGGGCTCTGCCGGTCATTGATCGTCCGCCATGAGTTCGTCGGTCCAGCGATCCGCTGCCGCATCGACGAGTTCCTGCGCCTCGGCAAGGCTGTCGAGATAGATGTAGGTGCTGGTGATGTTCGCGTGGCCGAGGAGGTGCTGGAGATGGCGGAGCGGATCGCCGAGCATCTGGCGATAGGCCGCGCCGTGCGCGTCGGTCGGGTTAAAGATTGCGCCCACCTGTTCGCGGATCAGCATCGACAACATGTTGACCGCAAAGGTGTGCCTCAGCTTGTGCGGCGTGACAGTAATATCGAGACCGAAAGCCTGGCAC
The DNA here is from genome assembly GCF_009789075.1 of Pseudooceanicola pacificus. GTDB lineage: Bacteria > Pseudomonadota > Alphaproteobacteria > Rhodobacterales > Rhodobacteraceae > Pseudooceanicola > Pseudooceanicola pacificus. Next base: position 48,142 of record NZ_WNXQ01000014.1, on the reverse strand, counting down.
CGCTGGCTTGCCCTGCGAAATGCCACCTCCCAGGTTCCGGACGACACGGGCTGACCGCCTTCCGTGAGCCAGAGCGATGCGTGTTCAGCCATCTCATCCGTCGATCGCAGCATCCGTTGGCGGTCTTGCGGACGGAGCCTGGTCAGCGCGATGCGTCGGCCACTGCCATCGACGGCGTTGCGGCCATCGGATGACAATACGAGCGGGACGGCCGGACGAGGCGGCGCCTTTGCCATGGCAATCCGGCGCTCGATATCGCAATAATCCCCGATGAGCATAAGCACCCGGCGCGGCAAACGAACACGACGAGGGCGCTCGCCCTTGGTAATCGCACTCGGCAGATCGAAAGGAAGTATCCTTGGGCTGTCGGCGGTCAACCGAGGTAGTTCGTCGAAAAGCAGGCAGCCGGCCTCGCCAAGGCGCATCCCCGTGGTAACGAGCAGTTCCGCGAAGACGGCATTCCGCTCGCCATTGCGGCCGCGCCAGGCTGGGTCCTCGGACCCGTCCGGCAGTCTTCCCCTCAGGCCGATATCCCGGAAGGCGAGGTAGCGGCCCATATCGACGAATTGCATGTCATGCGCGCGGACGGCACGCTCCCGGGCTCTGTTGCCCTCGACCACCTTGGGCGCACCCCGCCCATGACCATGCCGAAAAGACAGGTCATATCGAAACGGCGACGAAGCGATCAGCCCTTCTTCGAGTGCCCACCGATACAGTTTGTCGAGCGCCGCGATCGCCCTGTTCCAACTGGATGCCGAAATCTGGAACGGTGCATCCGACAAACGCCGTGCATGGTGAAACGCGACGACATCGTTGTAATCGGCACGCCAAAGCTGCTTGCCACCACGCCGTTCTTCCAGAAACCGCATCCAGACGAAGATGTCATGGGCGTAGGCGCGCAAACTGTGCCGCGAACGCAACCCCATGGTCGGACAGGCGCGAAAGAACTGGTTCACGTCATGCAAGTAGCTTCCGTCCCGATCCAGAAAGAACGGCATACCATCCATCAGGCCGATCCTGCCAGCGGCCTCGGTCAGGGACACGGAAAGATCGACCCGAACGCCTTCGACCGAAACTGGCGCGCGCAGCGCCGACCCGTCGGTGAAATAAAGCTGCACCATCCGTCCTCCAAAGGCGTTCGCGTCCAGCAAACGACGCCCGCGACTCCAATCGCGCTAAAACTGAAACGCCGCCAGCCCCGTCCCTACGGCCCTTTTGATGGAGAGCGGGCCGGGGCTGGCTCATCTCTCAATCCCAAGGCTCCGCATAACCCGCACGATGCACAGGAATAAGACGCTTCCATAGAGTCAGGATAACGTGTGATGGCGCAGAGCACGGTGGGTGAAGATGGCGAGATGCTCCTTTGAGGCATCGAACCAGTCGTGAACGGCCTGATAGTCGGATGGCGTTCCGCCATACTTCCGGGCGGAACTTTCGGCATGATGGAGGGGATGGGCCATGTCACAGGCCCTCATCGAAACTGTGGGAGCATTCAACGTAGCGGTCGGCATGATCGAGGGTGATGCTGTCGGCGATGACATCCCAGGTCAGCGTGCCGTAGCCGCCCTCGTTGTTCTCGAAGCCGGGATGCTGGTGATAGGCGACGGACCAGGCGAAGTCGCCAACCTTCGTGCAGAGTTCGTCAGGGAGCGCAATGCCTGCGGGCTGCACCGTTACGTCTTCGATATTGCCGGAATCGCCGTAGCCTTCGTATTCGGCGGTGACCTCGGTGATGCCGAGGCCTCGCAATTGCGGGAGCAGCTCGTTTCGGGTGGCCTTGTTGGCGGCTTCGCGCTCGGCCTGCCACTTTGCCATCGTCTCGGCAAAGGTGGTCTCGGAGTTGGTCATGGGTCTCGTCCTCTTGTCTGGGATTGGGGAAGGCGCCGAGGGGTCTGGAGACACGCCACGGCGGCGGAACGCGAGGGGGCAAAGCACCCTTCCGCGTTCCCCCGACCCAAGGCCCGCTTTTCCTTTCAGGCGGCGCGATCAGCCCTGGAGGCTGATCCGTCCGCCACGATCCGGCCGAGGATCGCAGCGGTATCGACGCCCTCCCCGTGGGGCACGAAGACCCGAAGCTGGAAGGCGATGATCTCGGTGAAACACCCCAGGGCCTTCAACCCGTCGATCGTGCCCCGGTCGGCCCCGTCGATCTCGAGACGGGCCGCGCCCGCGACCCGGCGGCGGGTGAGCGTGAGGCCGCGTCCCAGATCGACCGGCGCGGTGGATCCGAGCGCGGCCGTCAGCATGTCCCGCGGGGTTTTCGGGGTGCCGACCATGAACCGCGCACGCAGGGCCGCGGCGCCGTCCTCGCTGACGGTCCGGCCGATCATCGCTGTCTGTGCCTCAGGTGTGACGCGGTAGATGCGTTCGTTGCCCGAGGGGATATCCTTCCAGATCGGCAACAGCAGCCCGGTCAGCAGGTATAGCTTCGTCGTGGTCACCTTCGGCAGGCTGTTGGCCTCCTCGTCCCAGAGGCGGCGGAACTCGGGCTTTTCGATCTCTTCCCAGGCGGAGGCCTGGAACTTCCCTTCCTCGACATAGGTGGACCCGCTTGGCCGGGTCACCTTGCGCATGAGCGTGACGATCTCTTCGTCATACATCTGCATCGGACGCGAGGAGATCAGCGCCGCACGTCCCGAGGCACTGTTGATCATTGGCAGCTTGTCGGGGTTCCGGTCCAAAGCTTCTTCTGCGGAGAGGATATGGACGGGGTCCGTCACCTCCAGTCCGATGATCCGTGTCACCGCTCCGGAGCGCGGACAGGTCCAGAGATCCTCGGTCGAGACCTGCTCGATCCTCTCGCCGCGCAATGTCTCGACGCCGAGATCGAGTGTGCCTGCAGCCCGCGCCCGCTCGGTCTGATCGGCAATCCGGCTCATGAACTCGACAAAAAGTGCATTCTGCATGTGGATCGGCAGCGCCAGGACACGGTTGAGGAAGCGCTGGATCGGCGGCAACTCTTCCAGGAGCACGCCGTCCTGGTCGATCAGTCGAAGAGCTGTCCAATCGCTGAACTGTTCGTAGCTCATGGCCGCCGCGCGCCCGGCGGCGAGATCGGCGTAATAGCCTCGCAGCGCACCCCTTGCGATCGGGCTTTCGAGATTGTCCTCCTCGCGGAACATGCCCTGGGAGCCGGTCTCGCGCTGGCCCTTGGTGAGGGCGCCCAGCTGATCAAGCCGTCGGGCGATCGTGGAGGTGAAGCGTTTCTCGCCGTGCACATCCGAGGTGCAGACCCGGAAGAAAGGCGCGCTGACCTGAGCCGAACGATGCGTGCGGCCGAGCCCCTGGATCGCGGCATCGGCCCGCCAACCGGGCTCCAGCAGGTAGTGCCGTCGCCGTTTCTGGTTCTTGGCCGTTTGAGCGGCATGATAGGACCGGCCCGTCCCGCCGGCATCGGAGAAGATCAGGATGTCCTTCTCGCCATCCATGAAGGCCCGGGTTTCAGAAGAATTACTGCTGGCGGACCGCTTCTCGATGAAGAGGGCACCTTCGCTGGCTTTCAGGGGGCGGATGGAGCGCCCTGTCACCTCGGCCACGACCTCATCCCCGAAGGCCCAGAGGATCTGGTCCAGCGCCGAAGGGATCGGCGCCAGGGACATCAGCTCTATCATTGCCTCATCGCGCAAGGCCTCGGCCTCGCGGGAGACAACCAGGGCGCCATTCGCATCCCGCAGCGGCTCCGCGACCATGTTCCCGTCGATCTCCACGATCTTCTGGGCATGGATCGGGAAGGCCTGTTCGAGGTAGGAGAGCACATAATCCCGAGGCGTCAACGCCCCCTCGACCAGCTCGTCTTCGGGGTCCATCGCCTCGAGCCGTCGCTTCAACAGGCTCTCGCCCGTCGAGACCACCTGGATGACGCAGGCAAATCCCTCGGCCAAATCATCTTCAATGGCACGGATGACGGTCGGGGCTTTCATGCCCATCAGAAGGTGGTTGAAGAAGCGCTGCTTGGTGCTCTCGAAGCGGGATTTGGCCGAGGCCTTCGCGGCAGAGGCGTTCGTCTGACCGGAGGCATCATTGACCCCGGTCGCGGTCAGCGCCGCCTCGAGATTATGGTGGATCGTCCGGAATGCCCCGGCATAGGCGTCATAGATCTCGATCTGCGCCGGTGTCAGCGCATGTTCGAGCACGTCATATTCCACACCATCGAAGCTGAGCGCCCGCGCGGTGTAGAATCCGAGCGTTTTGAGGTCGCGCGCCACGACTTCCATCGCGGCAACGCCTCCGGCCTCCATTGCCGAGACAAAGCTCTCCCGGCTCGGGAAGGGATAGTCCGGACCCTGACCCCAGAGTCCGAGGCGGGAGGCATAGGCCAGGTTCTGCACGCTGGTGGCCCCGGTCGCCGAGACATAAAAGACCCGCGCCCGGGGCGTGGCGAGCTGCAGACGCAGCCCGGCGAGACCCTGCTGGGAGGGTTTGACCCCCCTGCCCGCGTCGGACCCCGCGGCGTTCTGCATGGCGTGGGCCTCATCAAAAGCCAGCACGCCGTCGAAACCCTCGCCCATCCAGCCCAGAACCTGGCTCAACCGGGTCGTCCCGCATTTGCCTGCGGACCGGAGTGTCGCGTAGGTCACAAAAAGGATGCCATCGCCCATGGAGATAGGCTGGTCAGGCTTCCATTTGGAGAGCGGCTGGATGTCGGCGGGCGAGCCGCCGAGGTCGGTCCAGTCGCGGACTGCGTCCTCGATGAGCGTGGCGGATTTGGAGATCCAGACCGCCTTGCGCCGACCCGCGAGCCAGTTCGCCAGGATGAGCCCGGCGCATTCGCGGCCCTTGCCGCAGCCGGTGCCGTCGCCGAGGAAGTAACCGAGCCGATAGGCGTACGCCTCTGGATTATCATCGGCGCGGGTCATCCGGGACTGGTCTTCGTCGATCGTGAACCTGCCCGGCAGGTCGCGCCCGTGGGCGTCGTTTGCCATCAGGATGGTCTCGAGCTGGGCCTCGGAAAGATGACCCCCCTCGATCAGATGGCCAGGCAGCCGCAGGTCCGAGGCGGCTTCATTCGACGGAACCGGGGGCGCGACCGAGGCCATGGCAATACTCTCGACGAGCGGCGTGGGATGTTCCTGAGCCCCCGTGATCTCAATCCGCTGCGGGCGGTAGCGAGCGTAGATGTCCGAGACCGGGGTGTTTTCGCGGGGTGTGTCGAGGCAGGTGAAGGCCAGCGGGATGGCGGCATGCGATTTGGGTTTGGCAGACGCCGCTTGGGCGATTGGGCGCTGACGTGCAACAGGGACACCGACCCGGCGCGACCCAGTCCGAAACTGCGCACCGGTTTGGATCGAGGGAGTGGCAGTGCGGGTTGCGGCGATGTCATCGATGATTTGGCGCGCCGCGTCCAGATCGTCGACCATGGCACGGACGATCTCGATCTCCTCCTGCACCTTGTCGAAGACCATGAGCTGGGTTTCCACCGTGGTGCCGAGTTTGCGGTAAACGTGGCCAGGGATCGTGAGCGCTAGGCGCGGCTTTGCGATGGCCGAGGCCCGTGACCAATGGGCCGCGTCCCGTTCCGGCGAAAATCCCATCGGCATGATTGCCACGAGACGCCCGCCCGGCGCGAGGCGCTTAGCCGCGGAGATCAGATGTTTCGCCGCGATGTGCCTGTCCCGCGAGCGATCGACCGAAGAGGCGAAGGGTGGGTTCATCACGATGACACCGGGAAGGTCGGGCACCGTCAGGAGATCATCAATATGTTCCGCGTCGAAGCCGGTCACCTGCGTGTCAATGGTCGCCTCGAGAAGCGCCCTGCGGAAGGGATCGATCTCGTTCAGCATCGGTTTGCCACCCGCGCGCACGGCAAAACCAGCCAGCGCGCCGGTCCCGGCGGAAGGTTCGAGGACGGTTTCGCCGGGGCGAATGGCGGCTGCGCGTATTACCAGTGCCGCAAAGGGCAGCGGCGTCGAGAACTGTTGCAGACGGATTTGCTGCTCGGAGCGCCGGGTCTCCGTCAGGAGCCGTGAGGCGAGCAATCTGGCCGTCGCGAGCACGTCCGAACCGCTGTCCTGCATGATCGTCGTCACCGTGGCGGCCTGCATCAGGTCATAGGCCATGCGCCAGGACCACGCGCCGCCGGCATCGCTGCCACCGAAAGTCTCGCGCATGATCCGAGCGAGCGATGAGCTCTTGAGCGGTTGCTTCTCAATCTCGCTGCCGATCAGGCGAATGGCCTGCAGAAGGTGAGGTTTCGATGGGAAATCGCGTGCGAGTGCCAGGCTTCGGTTGTCCATATCGTCTGTCCTTTGAGTCAGGTTGTGGGTCCGACAGGACAGAAAGCCGCCTCTGCGCTTTCAAACGCGCGGAGGCGGCTCAAGGCCGGACAGATGACGTCGCTGCCGGCGGTCAGGACCCCTTCCCGGCGAAAAATTCGGCCAGAACCGGACTCGCCGCACTCTTCGCCGAGCTGAGGAGTTCGGACCCGGCGAGCGAGGCTTTCGACAGACGCACGAGGTCGCCTGTCTCCTCGATGCGGTAGCAGCGACGCTTTTGCCCTCCGCGCCGGTAATGGGTGGCGGTCACGATCTGGCAGGTGCTGCCATCGGTCAGCGTTACCGGTGAGGCCAGTTTGATCTTGTCACCCTCGTCGTAGTCCGGGATTGCCGCCCAATCGCGGCAGCGCTGACGCCAAGCATGGGCATAGCTGTCGGGATCCTTCAACTCGGAGAGCAACACCAGAAGGCTGAGCGGCGCGCGGGACTCGACCGGGCCGACGCTCTCCTCCATGTCCTTGTAGCCCCAGCAGCCCTCGTCATAGCGGGTGAGGAAGACGGCGCCGAAGGTGATCGACCCGTCGGCATCGGTCACGTAGGTTCTGTCTTCAACCGGCCCGCCATCGATGTTGGTGAGCCTCAAAGCTGCATACCAGGTCGAGCCGACCTTGCAGGCCTTGAGCAACAATGTCTTGCGGGTATCCGTCTCGAAGGTGCAGAGCCGGGCGATTTCTGCCTTCTCCTCCGCGTAGGTTTTGACGCGGCGGTCGGTGTAGAAGAGCCAACCCACTATGCCGCCCTCCGGTCATCGATTTCGATGAGCGCATCGAGCGGCACGCGGTAAGGCAGCATATCGTCGAAATCCTCGCAATTGCCGCTATTCTGCACGAGGGCGTGGGTGTCGGTGGCGTCCTTCAGGATCACCCGGAACGTCCCGCCGAGACCGGAGGGCACGTCGTAGGTGCCGCCGATCAGGTAGTCAGCGGCGCGGCGCAGGAAAACGCAGATCGTGTGGCCATCGGTTGCCAGCCGGATAGTGTCGTGACCGCGGTCGATCAGCATCTGCACGTCATCGAGAATGTCGGTGTAGAACTGGCCCGTCAAATCGCGAAACGCCGCCTGCCGCGCCGCCATCCAATCCGGATCGCGGAACGGGTTGATGCCCTTGGCGAAGGCATATGTGGGATCGGCGCGTTCGGTGGTGACGATCCGCGTGGTCGAACCGTCGATGCCATTGGAGCGCAGATGCACACCAGTGCCGACGATCAGGATCAGGGCGGGTTTGCCCACCGGCCCGTTCCAGTTGGGAAGGAAGGTGGAGCAGCCGCGCGCATGCGCGATCTGCGCCGCGACGCTCGCGGCAGTGAAGCTAAGAAGGGACATGGGATTTACCTGTAAGATGGAGGGAAGGGTGCGACCCGCGCCGGACATGCCGAGCGGGCCGCCTGCTCGATCAGGCCGCTTTGGCGACCCCGGTTGCGTCTACGGGTGTCTCGGACTCGCCAGCATCAACCGGCTCGACACCTGCCGTCTGCATCATCGGAGGACACCAGGCCGCGACCGCCGCGCGCTGCGCCTCCGTCAGCGTGGCGAAAGGCTCCGCAAAGAGCTTTTCGCAGAATTCGACGACTTGCTTCTTGGTCGAAGAGGCCAATGTCACCGCCTCTTGTGCGAGCCCCAGCTCCTCGCCGAGAATCTTCAGAAGCCAGGCCTTCTTGAAGCGGTTGAAAAGCGCCGCATTCGGCGTCCAATGCGCCCGTATGTCCGGCATGATCTCGACTTCGAAGTCATGCATCAAGCTGTCGCGCTGCCTGTCCCGTGCGAAACAGGATTGCGTGGTCGCGGCCGTAGCGTAGGCGACGAGTTTCGCCTTCTCGCCCGCGTCAAGGGCCCGGAAGAGCGCAAACTGGTCGGCAGGGGACTTCGCGTCATCGGCCCAGGAGAGGTTGAGCGCGTCATGCGCTGCCGCCACCTGTTCGAGCGATGTGCCGTCGATCTCGTCCATCTTCGCGTGGGTGCGATACTCCTGTCGCGCGTCGACCTTGATCGCCTGGGTGACGCCCAAACCGCTGGTAAGCACATCCGTAACCAGCTTGAAGAGCGTGAGATCAAGCGTCGCCTCCGGGTGCTTGGCCATGGCCGCGCCGAGCGCCATTGCCCGTTCGGTCTTGAGATCCTCGGTGAGCGAGGCGGGATAGGTGATCTCATCGCCGTCTGCGGCGCCCTTGTCACTCGGTGCGCCGGTGCCTTTGCCAGACCGCTCTGTCTTGTCTTCAGGGCGCACCATCCCGACATGCAGGGAGATCTTGCCATGCGACCAGGACGCGATCACGCCGGAGCTGGCAAGATCCTCGGTGCTATAGGCCTCCCGGAGGTCCCGCGCCTCGGCTTCCAGCGCGTCCACGCGTTCGTAGAGTTCATTGTACGCCTCGTCCTCGAGTTCTTCGTTCTCCATCTCGTGTTCGAGTTTCTCAAGCTCGGCGGTGATCTCGTCGACGCGCCTCGAACCCTTCTCGTCGGGCTCGACCGGACCCGGATAGACCCGACCATAATCCGCCATGGCGGCATAGTCGTACTGAATGACCGCGTCGGCCCAGGCAAAGCCGATCTCTGCCCGAGCCTCTTCGGCGGCGGCGGCGAGTTTTTCCAGCAGGATCGTTTCGACCAGCGCGGAATCCTCGAGCACGGAATGCTCGTCCAGCAGATCGGCCGCGATGGCACCGCCGCGCGCCTCGTAGTCTTTACGCACGAAGGCCCCGATATCGTCGCTGACCTGGACACCGCGGGACTTCAGCGCGTTCCGCACGGTGTAGGCCTGGACATGGTTGTCCTCCTTGGTGAGCGCCTCGAAGACCTCGCGTTGCACCTCCTGGCTGGGATGATCGGCGAAAGCCTTCATCGTATCGAGCGTGATCGATTTGGCGCGGGCCGCGGCGCGGATGTCGGGATGGATGAGCCCATAGCGCAGACGGCCTTTGACAGCGGCGACCGTGGTACCGAAGGTCTTGGCGATGGTTTCCGGCGTCTGACCATCGACCTCCATCATCCGGGCGAAGGCCTCGAACTCGTCGATCGCGTTCATCGGGGCCTGGGTGATGTTTTCGGCGAGCGAGAGCGCGGTGGTCACATCACAATCTTCGGAGACCAGTCGGCAATCGATCTTCGTGCTGTTGGTGAAGCCCTTGGCGGCCTTGTCCGCAGCAAGTTCCAGCAGGGCCGCGTGTCGACGGCCACCGGCGAGCACCCCGAACTTGCCGTCGATCTTCTGGACGAGCAGCGGTTGCAGGAGGCCCAATACGGCGATGCTGGCCTTGAGATGCGCGATATTCTCGGAGGCGTAGGTCTCGGGGGAATTGGTCCGTACGTTTGCGGGATGGGCGACAAGATCGCCGATGGCGACGGTGGTGGGTTTGAACGACTGAGTCATGGCATGTCCTTCTCGACGTGATTGAGAGGGCCGCGAGTTTCCGTGCGACCGATCCCCGGATCCGGGAACCAACAGGACAAGAGGCCCACTTTCCCTTTCGGAGGGTCAGCGGGCCTGTCGGTGATGTAAGGTTGGGGTGCGGCCTGCCCTACCAGTCGCGCGCCATCATGATGGTAAGAACGCGCATGGTGGTTTCTGGATTGTCGGGAGCCTCGGCGCCGTAGCGGAAGTCGGAACCGGCCTCGTAGAGGTCAATTTTCCAGAACACAGTCTCGCCGCGGATCGTCACCGCCCCGAAATCGTGCCAGCCGTCAGGGTCATTGTCGGGCTCGAATGTATCGAACGCACCGGTGGCCTTCACGGCTTCCGTCACGAAACCATCGCCGGCCTCGATCAGGGACTGGGTCACGACGAGGCGGCCCTGGATCGCCTGATCCGGGGCGATGCCCAGACAGGCAAACCTGCGGAAGGCATCGTTATGGGCGGCGATGACGGTGGCGTTCGGTCGGGGATACTCTGCGGGTTCGGCATGGCTCATGGGGCTGTCCTTTCGGGATGTGTTGAAACCACCAGACCCAAAGCCAGCTTTTCCTTTCACACGCCCTACCAGCCCGGACAGCCTCGGACGTCATGCGGCCTGTTCCCCCTGCCCCGCCTCCGACACGGCGACGAGATAGTCGCAGGCGCGCTGCGCGTCCGCCGCATGTTTGAAGATCGCCCGCTTGTCTGAGCGGAGCACCCGGACCCAGTTGCTGAGATAGGCCGCATTCAGCTCCAGCGTATGCGCCGAAAACCCCAGCTTCTGACCCAAAAACACCGTACAGAGCTCGGCCACAATCTCTTCGCGGGCATATGCCGTGTTCCCGAACCGAGCGTCGCCATAGCTTCGGTTCAACCGATGCCGGGGTTTCGTCCAGTGACCCAGCTCATGACCCCAGACGGCGTAGAAATTCCGCGGGTTCTCGAAGAGCTCGATCGGGGGCATGTAAATCTTGTCGAGGTTCGGGACGTAACATGTTTCGCGACCAGAGAAGCTCACATTGGCACCGATTGCCTCGAAGAAGCTCTGCATATGCGGGATCGGTGCGCGTTCGGGGTGAACTTCCGGTTCGGCCGCAGCGGGATGGAAGCGAGGGTCCAACCCCTCGATCTGATCGGCGTTAAAGACGCGATAGGATTTCATGAAGGGGATGGTTTTTGGGTCTTCGGTTTCCGCCTCCCCGCCGTGGGCGCCTTCGGCCTGTTCGCGCTCGGCCGTTCCGTAATAGACGACCACCGACGATTTCGAGCCCTTTATGACTTTCGCATCGAGCTCATTCGCCTGCCTCAACGTCATCCAGTAGGGCGAGGAGAATCCGGCCATCAAGGTGCGCATGGTCAGCAAGAAGTTGTTGACGCCCTGATAGGGTTCGCCGTTCTGGCGGAGCGGCACAGAACTGCCGCCGACCGTCCAGGGCTTGCGCCAGGGCAACACGCCCCGGTCGATGATCTTAATGAGTTCGTTGGTGATCGACGCCGCGGCGTCGAACTTTGGCTTGCTGGATTTGGCCATGATGATCTCCGATGTCTGGTAAGTGTGCAGACCCGGAGGTACCGTCAGGAAAACACCCTTGGAGGGGACGGCAGGGTCCGTCCAGAACCCTGCCAGACCCCCATTCCGTGACTCTGGATCCGGCAAAACCCAAAGCTTGCTTTTACTTTTTTCATATCACTGACACGAAGTGCCTTTCGGCATCAGTCCAGCGGAAGCCCAGAAATCGCGCCAAGCTGACCCTAAGATCCTTGAGCAAGACACCGAATTCGCTCATTTAGTGATCCCCACGTGCCTCGGTAGCTCAGCGGTTAGAGTTGACCGCTCATAACGGTTAGGTCGCAGGTTCGAATCCTGCCCGAGGCACCACGCGGACATGGTGGAATGGTAGACACCGGAGACTTAAAATCTCCTGCTCAATCGAGCGTGTGGTCTTGCCCCCGTTTCGCCGGACACTCAGGCAGTTGCGGTTTGAGCTGCGATGAACTCGCGGGGCGAGCGCATCTTCAGCCCTGAGTGCGGGTGGTTATCGTTGTAGTCCTCGAACCACCCGGCGATCAATCCGAGCACTGTAGCGGCATCCGGGAGCGGCGTCACATGGACGTAGTCCCGCTTCAGCGTCTTCACGAAGGCTTCCGAGATGCCATTGCTCTGCGGGCTCTTCACCGGCGTGAAGCAAGGCTTCAGGCCGAGCTGACGAGCGAAGATGCGTGTCTCCTTCGCGATGTATGGCGAGCCATTGTCGCTCAGCATTTCGACCGGATGATGTGCCCTGTAGGTTCCAAACCGCCGCTCGACCGCCTCCAGCATCATGTCGCGGATGTCCGAGCCACTGATGCCAGCGTTCACCACGGCTCGCCAGGAGATGATCTCCCGGTCGTGCGCGTCGATGATGAAGGCGCCACGAACCACGTCGCCGTTCCAGCAGGTGAACTCGAAGCCGTCCGAGCACCAGCGGATGTTCGAGCGCATCGTGACCACCTTGCCCTCGTGGGTCAGGTCCGGCCGCTCTGTGTATCTGCGAGCCAGCAGGAGATTGTGCGCCTGCATGATGCGGTAGACTCGCTTATGGTTGATGGGCGGGGCGCCGTTCGCCCGGAGCTGCCGGTTCAGGAGCGCCGTGATGCGGCGGTAGCCGTAGGTTGGGCGCGCCGCGACCAGCGCGGTGACCAGCGGCAGAACCGCCGCGTCTTGCGCTTTATGGTAGCGCCGACGCGGCTTCGTGCTCCCGGTCATCCGGGCATGGAGGTTGGAACGGGAGACGCCCAAAGTCTCTGCCACCACCTTCACCGGAAACCGTCCTTCGGCTGCGACTTCGCAAGCCACATCCGTTTTTTTGAGCGCGTTTTGTCCAGAGCCTCCTTGAGGATCTCGACCTCGAGCGTCTTGCGCCCGAGCTGCCGCTCCAGCTCGCGGATGCGATCCTCCATCTGGCGAACGGCCCGATTGCTGGTCACGTCATCATCTTCGGACACGGCAACGGCTCCCCCATCCAGCATCAGGCGACGCCAACGATACAGCAGGTTCGGAGCAACGCCATTGCGGCGCGCCACGACCGAGATGCTGGCGCCGTCCTCCAGGGTCTCCTCGACGATCCGCATCTTCTCGGCAGCGGACCAGCGGCGCCGACGGCCGCCATCGGTGATGATCTCGTAGTCAGACATAAGCACGTGCTTAGGCATATGCCTAAGCCTCCATGGTTATGCCCAAGTGTCCGGGCGAAACGGGGGCCAGTTCAGCGTGCGAGTTCGAGTCCCGCTGTCCGCACCATTTCATAGGCCTAACGCCTTCAGCGACTGGAAGCCGGTTTGGTTCCTTGCAAGTCGAGTGGTGGACACATGCACCCATAGACAAGTGAATAACCGCGCTAGAAGACAAAGGAGAACCCATATCCAAAGTCGAGGACGAATGAAGATTGGTATATTGGCATGGGGTTCTCTCCAGTGGGACCCACGAACTCTTCAGATCAGTGGCGATTTCTTGTCTGGCGGACCGAACTTGCCGATAGAATTTTCCCGCATCTAGGGCAGACCCGGACCGATCCGACGACAAAACCTAAACAGAACGAGCTGAAGTACGCGGACACCAAGGGGAGCAGGCCAGCGCCTTTGGGACCACAAATTGTGGCCTGCAGGGACGGATCGTCCTCATATGCATCCTTGCCGAGGTCGACGTTGAAGCCGTGGTCGCGTTTGGGTGCCGTATCGTAGTCGGCAACAGTCTTCTTGAATGGCGCGACGCCGGTCAGAGAAGGACCAGAAGGCAGGCTAGGGTCAGGTGACACACACCTTTATGACCCAGCACTATCCGGTTGAACGACGCGAGGCAGACCCTACAACTCGGTCTGCGGACGACTCCGGGCCACGCGTCGGGAGCATCCGCATGTTCTCAGAAACCAACCGGGATTGCCATGATCCGCCACATCGTCTTCTTCACCGCCATCAACAACGACAATATCGAATCCATCAGAAAAGGGCTCCAGATGCTCACCGGCATCCCTTATGCCCAGCACCTCGAAATCTCGCTCAATCGGAAGTCAGATCCGAACAGCAAGGAAATCGACGTCGTCGTCTATGGCGAATTCGCCAATGATGCGGCTCTGGCTGCCTACAAGGCGCACGAAACCTACGCGGAATCGATCCGCCGGGTGAAACCCCTGCGCGAACTGCGCTTCGCGGTGGACTACGATCAGGCCCAGGCCTTCACGGCTCCCGATGGACAGGCCTGAAGCAGCCTATCGCGCGGACGGGCCAAGCATTCTGCTGCGCGATGACCTCGCCGGTACCGAGATGCGGTTCGCCACACCACGCGAGGTGATCCGCGCCGACCATCTGGACGAAGTCCAGGCCGCGCTCGACCGAATGGAACGCACACGTGCGGCAGGGAAATGGTGTGCCGGTTACGTGAGCTACGAGGCCGGTTACGCTCTCGAGCCGAAATTGCGTGACATCATGCCCGGAGGCCGCCGCCTGCCGCTCGTGCTCATTGGGGTCTTCAACGCGCCCGAGACTGGATCGGTCGGGACACGGGCAACAGGCAAGGCGACTTTGACGGATGTCCGGCCAGAATGGGCCTTCGAGAATTACAGGTCGCGCTTCGAAAGGGTTCACCGACACCTTCGCACAGGCGATTGCTACCAGGCGAACCTGACTTTCCCGTTCTCCGCGCGATGGTCGGGAGATCCGATAGCGCTGTTCGAAGAAATGACCGCCAGGCAGCCGGTCCGCTATGCTGCCCTGGTCGACTTGGGTGGGCCCATCATCCTCTCACGGTCGCCTGAACTGTTCTTCCAGGTAGACGCGGAAGACTGGATCGAGACACATCCGATGAAAGGCACTATCCGGCGCGGATCGACGCCCGAGGCAGACGCCGCCCTGGCCGAGACCTTGCGACAGGACGGGAAAAACCAAGCCGAGAACCTGATGATCGTCGACCTGTTGCGCAACGATATCTCGCGCATCTGCCAATTGGGCACGCTGCATGTACCCGAGCTGTTCCGGATCGAAAGTTATCCCACAGTGCATCAGATGGTCAGCCGCGTTCGGGCGCGGCTGGCACTGGGGACGACCGTCTCCGATACTTTCACTGCGCTCTTTCCCTGCGGCTCGATCACCGGAGCTCCGAAGATCCGTGCGATGCAGATCCTGCGTGCGCTGGAAAGTCGTCCGCGTGACATCTATTGTGGGGCCATTGGGTTCATCGCTCCGTCCGGCGAGATGCGCTTCAATGTTGCCATTCGCACCCTCACACTGCACGCAGGCGGAGAGGCCGTCTTCAACGTAGGCGGCGGCATCGTGTTCGATTCCGAGGTTCGCTCGGAATACGACGAATGCCTGCTGAAAGCCCGCTTCGCCTCTGGACCGGATTCAAAGACTTGCCCGCGCACCGACATCTGAGCCCATAATCGTATGACGGTGGCTTTCGGTACATGTTAGCGTGCGTCATTGAAATATGACGACCCGCACACTTGCCCTTAGGTAAGCCGGCCCGTAAACACCTCCCAGCCGACACCACCCGCGTGCGGTCGCGCCCTCCGCGTCGACCCGAAATAACCTCAGGAACTCCGCTCTTGCTCGACCAGATCGCGCTGCGCGCCGAACTCGCCGATCACTACGATCTCTCTCCGTCCACCGACATCGCCACGGCACATGCTGACATCTACGCCCGGATGGACCGTGTCGTGACGCCCCCCGACTGGGCGATCTATGCGCCCTATGTCGCGGCGATCAATCAGCTCAAGAAGGATCGCAACGCGGTCATCCTGGCGCATAACTACATGACGCCCGAAATCTATCACGGCATCGCGGACGTGGTCGGCGACAGCCTTCAGCTGGCGATCGAGGCGACGAAGGTGAAGGCCGACGTGATCGTGCAATGCGGTGTGCATTTCATGGCCGAGACGTCCAAGATCCTAAACCCCGCGAAGACGGTGCTGATCCCCGACATGGAGGCCGGCTGTTCGCTGGCCGAAAGCATCACCGCGGAGGGCATCGCGGAAATGCGCGCTAAATATCCGGGCGCGCCGGTCGTCACCTATGTGAACACCACCGCCGAGGTGAAGGCCGCATCCGACATCTGCTGCACCTCCTCCAACGCGGTGCAGATCGTGCGCGGGATGGACAGCGACACGGTCATCATGACGCCGGACAAATATCTGGCGCAGAACATCGCCAATCTCGTGCCCGAGAAAAACATCGTGTGGTGGGACGGTGCCTGCATCGTGCACGAACAGTACACCGCGCAGGATCTGCGGGATTTCCGCGAATGGAACCCCGGCACAAGGATCATCGCGCATCCCGAATGCCCGCCCGATGTGGTGGTCGAGGCCGATTTTTCCGGTTCGACCAGCGGCATCATCGACTACGTGACGCAGCAGCGGCCGGAAAAGGCGATGCTCGTGACCGAATGTTCGATGGCCTCGAACATCTCGGACGCGCTGCCGGATGTGGATTTCGTGGGCCCCTGCAACATGTGCCCCTACATGAAGAAGATCACGCTGGAAAAGGTGCTGTGGTCGCTGCACACGATGGAAGGCGCGGTCGAGGTCGACCCGGAGATCGCCGACAAGGCCCGCGTTGCCGTTCAGCGCATGATCGATCTGTCCGCAAAAATGGCCGGCTAGGGCGATGACCCCGATCGAAACGCCGATCGAAACGGGCCGCGTGATCATCGTCGGCGCGGGACTGGCGGCGCAATATGCGGCGCTGAAACTGGCCCCGCGTCCGGTGTTGATGATCTCTCCCGAGGCTTTGGGAACGGGCGCGTCCTCGGCCTGGGCGCAGGGCGGCGTGGCGGCGGCGATGGACCCGGCGGACAGCGCCGAGGCTCATGCCCGCGATACCGTCACCGCCGGGGCCGGTACCGTCGATCCGACTGTCGCCACGTCCATCACCGCCGAGGCGCGCGCTCACATCCTTGACCTGACCCGGCTGGGCACGCCCTTCGACCGCACAGCCGACGGATCATATGTTCTGTCGCGCGAGGCGGCGCATAGTTTCGCCCGCGTGGTGCGGGTTCAGGGCGATCAGGCAGGGGCCGAGATCATGCGCGCCCTGACCGTACAGGTGCGCGAGGCCGACCACATCCAGGTGCTCGAAGGCGTGATGGCCACGGGGCTTGAAGTTGCTCAGGGCCGTGTCACCGGCGTGGCCGTCGCCCGCTGCGATACCGGCCAAAGCGCCTGCGTCACCCTGCGCGGCACCGCCGTGTTGCTGGCCGGGGGCGGATCTGGCGGGCTTTATGCCCTCACGACCAATCCGCCGCGCATCCGGGGGCAGGTGATCGGCATGGCCGCCCGCGCCGGTGCCCAGATCGCCGACGCCGAATTCGTCCAGTTCCACCCGACCGCCATGGCCTGCGGGCTGGACCCTGCCCCGCTGGCGACCGAGGCATTGCGCGGCGAAGGGGCCACGCTGATCAACCGACAGGGCGAGCGCTTCATGCTGGACGCCCACCCCGACGCGGAACTGGCCCCGCGCGACATCGTCGCCCGCGCCGTCTATGCCCAGACGCAGGCAGGGCTGGCCCCCGCGCTAGACACCCGCACCGCCCTTGGCGCAAAGATCCTGACAGATTTCCCCGCCGTCGCCGCCGCCTGCCAGCAGGCAGGTCTGGACCCGGTGACACAGGTCATCCCCGTGGCCGCCGCCGCGCATTACCACATGGGCGGCGTGGCGACGGATGCGGAAGGGGCCAGCACCCTGCCCGGCCTCTGGGCCTGTGGAGAGGTCGCCTCGACCGGGTTGCACGGGGCGAACCGTCTGGCCTCGAACGGGCTGCTTGAAGCGCTGGTCTATGGCCGCCGCTGCGCGCTGGCGATTGATGCCACGCTCCCTTCGCCCACGGATGTCGCGCCCGTCACCCTGCCCGACCTTCTGCCGGCGGAAACGCCTGACCCTGCGCTGGTCGCACGGCTGCGGCAGGCGATGACCGATGGCGCGGGCGTGATCCGTACCGCAGATGGCCTGAACCGGACGCTGGCACAGATCGCCGCGATCGAAGCCGCGCAACCCGGCTGCGAGACGCTAAAGAACATGACCGCCACCGCCACCCTGATCGCCGCCGCCGCGCTGATGCGCCGCGAAAGCCGGGGCGCGCATTTCCGGTCGGACTTTCCCCAGCCC
Organism: Pseudooceanicola pacificus; assembly: GCF_009789075.1. Lineage (GTDB taxonomy): Bacteria > Pseudomonadota > Alphaproteobacteria > Rhodobacterales > Rhodobacteraceae > Pseudooceanicola > Pseudooceanicola pacificus. Next base: position 30,349 of record NZ_WNXQ01000014.1, on the reverse strand, counting down.
GACGGCGCATCCGGCACCCGGTCACTGATGACTCTGAACGACGCGCTGGCGATCCGCGACACCACGACCCGAAAGGAACCGGCATGAGCCCCCGTGCAAAATCGACCCCACTGCCCGACCTGATCCTTGAACCGCTCGTCCGCGCCGCGCTGATGGAGGATCTGGGCACCTATGGCGACATCACCACCCGCACGGTCATCCCTGCCGGCACCACCTATTCCGCACAGCTGAACGCCCGTGAACCCGGGATCGTCTCGGGCCTGCAAATCGCCGCGCTGGCGTTTCGGCTGGTCGATCCGGCGCTGAAAATCACCGCGCACAAGGCCGATGGCGACGTGATCGCGCCGGGCGACCTGCTGATGGAGATCAAAGGCGATGCGGCCTCGATCCTGTCGGGCGAGAGGGTCGCGCTGAACTTTGCCGGACGCATGTCGGGGATCGCAACGCTGACCGCGGCCTTCGTGGCGGAAACGCGCGGCACCGACACCCGCGTGACCTGCACCCGCAAGACCACGCCGGGGTTGCGCATCGTGGAAAAGCAGGCCGTGCTGCATGGCGGCGGGTTGAACCACCGCTTCAGCCTGTCCGACGCGATCCTGATCAAGGACAACCACATCGCCGCCGCCGGCGGCGTCCGCCCGGTGCTGCAGTCGGTCAAGGCACAGGCGTCCCACATGATCCGCTGCGAGATCGAGGTCGACCGGCTGGACCAACTGGCCGAGGTGCTGGACGAGGGCGGCGCAGACGTTGTTCTGCTGGACAACATGGACACGGAAAAGCTTTCGAAGGCGGTGGAAATGACCGCCCGCCAGGTGGTGCTGGAGGCCTCGGGCAACATGAAGCTGGACCGCATCGCCGAGGTCGCGGCGACAGGCGTGGACTATATTTCGTCCGGGGCGCTGACCCATTCGGCGCGGGTGCTGGACTTGGGACTGGACTTCTGAGCCCACAACCCACCACGCACATGTATGACGTTTTCTCATATTCAAACGCAATAATATTACGCTGCGCTTGCGAAATAACGTCGAACCGGGTAACCCCACGGAAGCCTGTCTGAGGAGGACCTACATGAGCCAATCCGCCCCACAACGCAGCCTCACCGCCTCCGACATCCGTGCGCGCAAGGGGGCCGATCCGCTGGTCTGCCTGACCGCCTATACGACCCCCGTGGCACGGCTGGCGGACGCGGACTGCGATCTGGTTCTGGTCGGTGACAGTGTCGGCATGGTGCTGCACGGGCTGCCCTCGACCCTCGGCGTGACGATGGAGATGATGGAGCTGCACGGCCGCGCCGTCGCCCGTGGCCTCAGCCGCGCGCTGATGGTCGTCGACATGCCCTTCGGCAGCTATGAGGAAAGCCCGGCCCAGGCCTTTCGCAATGCCGCCAAACTGATGGCGGAAACCGGGGCCGGCGCTGTCAAGCTGGAAGGCGGCGCGAATATGGAAGAGACGGTCCGCTTTATCGTGGGTCGCGGCATCCCCGTCATGGCCCATATCGGCTTGACGCCACAGGCGGTAAACGCGCTAGGCGGCTATAAGGTGCAGGGACGCGGCGCGGATGCGGACCGGATCCTGGAAGACGCCCATGCGGTGACCCGCGCCGGGGCGTTCTCGGTCGTGCTGGAAAAGGTGCCCGCCGCTCTGGCGGATCAGATCACCGCGGGTATCGACATTCCCACGGTCGGCATCGGGGCCTCTTCAGGCTGTGACGGACAGATCCTGGTGATCGACGACATGCTGGGCCTTTTCGATGCCTTCAAGCCGAAGTTCGTCAAGCGCTATGGCGATCTTGCCAGCGACGCCCGCACCGCCATCCGCACCTACGCCCAGGAGGTCCGCGCCCGCAGCTTCCCGGCCCCCGAACATGTCTTTTCGCAGGAGGAACCAGGCACATGTTGATCATCCGCACCAAGGCCGAGCTGCGCGCCATGACCCAAGACTGGCGCCGCGCCGGAGAGAGCATCGGCGTCGTGCCGACCATGGGCGCGCTGCACGCCGGTCACCTCAGCCTTGTCGACCGCGCCTGCGCCGAAAACGACCGGGTGATCGTGACGCTGTTCGTGAACCCCAAGCAGTTCAACAACCCCGAGGATCTGGCGAAATACCCCAGGACCGAGGACAGCGATGCAGAAAAGCTGACGCCCTATGGCGCGGATATCCTCTATGTGCCCGATGGCGCGCAGATGTACCCCGAAGGCTTCGCCACGACCGTGTCGGTGACCGGCGTCAGCGAAGGCCTGTGTGGCGGGGCGCGGCCGGGGCATTTCGACGGGGTGGCCACGGTGGTGACCAAGCTGTTCCTGCAAACCGACGCCGACCGGGCATATTTCGGGGAAAAGGATTACCAGCAGCTGCAGGTGGTGACCCGCCTGGCCGAGGATCTGGACCTGAAGACCGAGATTGTCGGCTGTCCGACCATTCGCGAGGAAGACGGCCTCGCCATGTCCTCGCGCAACCTCCGGCTCGCCAAAGGGCCACGCGAAATTGCGCCGGTGATCGCCCAGGTCCTGGACGACGCCGCGCGTGTCATCTCCCGCGGCGGACAAGTTGCGCAGGCCCTCGATAATGCCAGGGCGGCGCTGCTCTCTGCAGGGTTCGACACGATCGACTACCTGGAGTTGCGCAGCGATCCCGACCTCAAGCTGATGACCAGGGCAGACCGCCCCGGTCGCCTTTTCCTCGCCGCCTGGCTCGATGGCGTGCGCCTGATCGACAATGTCCCTGTCGCGGGTCTCGCAAGCGTCCCGACTCGCAAAGATCACCCGCTCGAACCGGCCTGACCGGGCCGCCGCCTCTCAGCCCTGTGCCCGCAGCCCGGACCGCGCGAGGGCGGCGATCAGATCCGTCCTGGTGACGATGCCGACGATCCGGCCCTTTTCAAGGATCGGCACCGCATCGACATCACCATCGGCCATCATCGGCAGGAGCACCCCGACCGGAGTCGCCGGTACCGCCCGAGGCCCGGCGACGCTCATGATGTCCTTGGCTCGAACCGGCTGCGTACGATCCTGGTCGATCAGGCGCCGAAACGCCGCGAGATAGCCACGGTCGAGCCGAAGCGCATCCTCGCGCGCTCGGTCGATCAGGTGCATCTGGAAGATCACGCCAAGATAACGCCCCTCGACCCCGGTCACCGGAAGCGATGTGAAGCGATGATGTCTGAACAGGTCCGCAATCTTTGACAGCGGAGTGTCCGGGCCAATGGTCACCAGATCACGCGACATGACGTCGGTCGCCAGAAGCGGACCTGTCCGGTGCGCGGCGGCCTGCAACTCGGCCGCGCCGATCAACCGCGCTAGGTCTTCGACACCCAGATTGAACGACTGGCGATACTGGTCCAGCAGCTCTGTCAGTTCTTCTCGGGACAGCCCGATGCGCTTGGCGGGATCGGGATCTTCGGTGCGGTGGCGATTTGGCTCATCGAACTGGCGGAATGGGTACCTGCGCCCCGTGAGCCGGGCGTAGATCGCAGCACAGACGACCAGCGCGAGGGTGCCCGTGGCGACGGGCGCGATCGCGAACCAGAACCCAAGTCGCTCGACCGCCTCCGGGCTCATCGCCGCTGTCATGGCGACCGCACCCGCCGGGGGATGGATCGCGCGACACAGGATGCCGACCGTAATCGTCAGCCCGACCGCAAGGGCGATCCGCAGGACAGGGTCCGCGATCACGGAACAGACCGCCACACCGACCAGTGCCGCGAGGGTGTTGCCCACCACCGCCGACCACGGCTGCGCCAACGGGCTGTTGGGCACTGCGAACAGCAGGACCGACGTCGCACCGAACGGAGCAATCAGGTAAAGCCCAAGTGTCAGGTCGACCACGGGCGACAACAGGAATACACCCGTCACCCCAAGGCCGATCAGAGCGCCGAGCCCCGCACGAAGGGCCTCGACTGGCGAGGGACGGCCGATGACCGGGCCAAGCGAACGGAACAGGGATTCCATGACTGCTTCCTCGTCTGTTTTGCCCAAAGTTTCAGCAACCGACAGCAGGCGCAAGCACATCCGCCCGGCATTGAACCGGGCGCTCAGCCTGATAAGCTGCCTCTCACCTAGGGGTGTCCCGACAAGGGGCTGAGATATCGCTGGCGATTGCAGCGCGGTGACCCTTTGAACCTGATCCGGATCATGCCGGCGAAGGGACAGGATCGCGCAGACCTCTTGCCCTTGCCGGCCTCAGCATGACGAGGCCGCTTTGCCATATCAATCGACAGACCCACGCCCGATCCCGGCGACCATCGCCGTAGTCGTGCGCGACACCCAGGTGCTTCTCGTGCGTCGCGCCAATCCGCCCGATGCGGGCCTTTGGGGATTTCCCGGCGGCAAGATTGACCAGGGCGAACCCCTGTTCGACGCAGCCATCCGCGAACTGGCCGAGGAGACCGGCGTTTCCGCAGACCCGCTACGGGTGATCACGGCGCTCGACGCCTTTGATCACGACGGCACCGGCACCTTGCGCCGCCATTTCATCCTGATCGCCGTTCTGTTCCGCTGGATCGCCGGGGTTCCGGTTGCCGCAGATGACGCGCTCGAGGCGCGCTGGATCGACCTTGCCGCGCTGACGGATGGCAGCCTCGCGCTCAGCCGCGATGTCGGCGCAGTTGCGGACCAGGCCGTAGCCCTGATGGCGGGGGCACCGACATGATCGCCAACGTCCTGACCATTGCGGGCACGGACCCGTCCGGCGGCGCCGGCATCCAGGCCGACATCAAGACCATGTCGGCGCTCGGCGCTTATTCCTGTTCGGTCGTCACGGCCGTGGTGGCGCAAAACACCTGCGGCGTTCGGTCTTTTCAGGCGCTGTCGCCCGATTTCGTCGCCGCACAGATCGACGCGGTGCTCGAGGACGTGCGCATCGACGCGGTCAAGATCGGGATGATCGCCAACGCGGGCATCGCCGGGGCCGTGGCCGACCGGCTGACGCATCACCGGGCGCGCAACATCGTGCTCGACCCGGTGATGGTGGCGAAAAGCGGCCATGCGCTGCTGGACCCCGAGGCCGTCTCGGCGGTGCGCGAACGGCTTGTCCCGCTGGCTTCGGTCATCACGCCCAACCTGCCCGAGGCCGCCGTCCTGCTGGACCGCCCCGACGACTGGAGCGTCCCCGCCATGCGCGCCGCCCTGCCCGCGCTGATGGCGCTCGGGTCGGACCACGTGCTGCTCAAGGGCGGGCACCTGGAGGGCGAGGACAGCACCGATCTTCTGGCCGGGCCCGAGGGCACCCAGGCCTTCCGCGCGCCGCGCATCACCACGACCAGCGATCACGGCACGGGCTGCACCCTGTCCTCGGCCATTGCGGCGCTGCTGCCGCATCACCCGATGCCCGAGGCCGTGGCCCGCGCCAAGGCCTATCTGCACGCCGCGCTGGCCCAAAGCGATGCGCTGGACGTAGGGCAAGGGCACGGGCCGGTGCATCATTTCCACGCGCTCTGGGCGTCAGACGGTTAGCGCGTCGATCCTGTCCCTGAGGGCGCGGGCGGCGGCCTTGGGGTCGGGCTGGCCGCAGATGGCGGAAACCACGGCGACGCCCTGCGCCCCGGCCTTCAGGACCTGCGCCACGTGCTCGGTCTTCAGCCCGCCGATCGCCACGGCGGGCACCGGGCTGGCCGCAACCTGCGCCGCCAGCCCCTCGAAACCCACAGGCGCCTTGTGATCCAGCTTGGAGGGCGTGGCAAAGACCGGCCCCGCACCGATGTATTCGACCAGCGCCTTATCGACGGCGGCGGCCAGCGCGGGCGTCTCGACCGACAGGCCCAGCACCATCGCCGCACCGATCCGGGCGCGGGCCTCGGTCACGGCCATGTCGCCCTGCCCGATGTGCAGACCGTCCGCACCAATCGCAACGGCGGCCTCCACGTCGTCGTTCACGATCAGCACCGCGCCGGTTCCGGCCAGCGCCGCCTTCAGTGCCCGGCCCGTCTCGATCATCCGCGCGGTGCCTGCCGCCTTGTCGCGCAGTTGCACAACCGTCGCCCCGCCCGCGACGGCAGCGCGGGCGGTTTCGACCATGCCGACCCCGGCGCACAGGCCGGGATCGAGCACGAGGTAAATCGAGAGGTCAGGGCAGCGCCTCACGCGGGCACCGCCGCGTCGTGGATCGCCGCCCGCGACAGCGCCTCGGGCGCAACCGCCGCCAGCGCATCGAGGAACCGTGGCGCAAAACTTCCCGGCCCCGAGGCGCCCTCATCCGCCTTCGCCCCCGCAACGGCGAAATGCGCCAGCGCAGCGACGGCGGCGTCGAAGGCGTCTTCCGCAACCGCAGCATAGGCCCCGCAGAGACAGGTGAGCGAACAGCCAAGCGCGGTGTTCATCGGCATGAAGGGCGAGCCTCCCTCGATCCGCACGACCCGCTCTCCGTCGATCACGTAATCCACCTCGCCCGTCACCGCGACGACCGCGCCGCTGGAGCGCGCCAGCCGACGCGCCCCCTCTTCCGCCGCCGCGACCGGATCACGCCCGTCGACTCCCTGCCCCCGGCTGGCTTCCCCGGCGAGCGACAGGATTTCCGAGGCATTGCCCCGGATGATCGTCGGCCGTTCGGCAACCAGCGCCTGCACAACCTCGCGCCGATAGGACGTCGCCTGACAGGCCACCGGGTCCAGCACTCAGGGCCGCCCCGCGACCTGCGCCCCCCGGATTGCAGCGCGCATTCCGGCGACGAAGGGCGGCGACAGGGTGCCGATATTCACCGTCACTGCCCCCGCGATCCCGGCAAATTCCTCGGCTTCCTCGACGTCGGAAACCATGGCGGGGCTGGCGCCAGCCGCGAGCAGCACGTTTGCGGCGATGTTCATGGCGACGTAGTTGGTGATGCACTGCACCAGCGGCGGCGTGGCCCGCAGCGCGGTCAGAAGGGTTTCGGGGCTCTGGCTCATGCCTTGTCCTCCAGCGGGATATACAGGTCTCCGCCTTCGCGGAACTTCTCGGCCATGCGGGCCATGCCGTCCTTCTGCGCTTCGGCGCGGATGTCGTGGCTGATGCGCATCGAACAGAACTTGGGCCCGCACATCGAACAGAAATGCGCGACCTTGTGGGCTTCCTTGGGCAAGGTCTCGTCATGCATAGAGCGAGCGGTTTCGGGATCGAGCGAGAGGTTGAACTGGTCTTCCCACCTGAACTCGAACCGCGCGCGGCTGAGCGCATCGTCGCGGATCTGCGCCGCCGGATGGCCCTTAGCGAGGTCCGCCGCATGGGCCGCGATCTTGTATGTGATGACACCGACCTTCACGTCGTCGCGGTCGGGCAGCCCGAGGTGTTCCTTGGGCGTCACGTAACACAGCATCGCGGTGCCGAACCAGCCGATCATCGCCGCGCCAATGCCGCTGGTGATATGATCGTATCCCGGCGCAATGTCCGTTGTGAGCGGCCCGAGCGTGTAGAACGGCGCCTCGCCGCAGACCTGCAACTGCTTGTCCATGTTGGCCTTGATCTTGTGCATGGGCACATGGCCCGGCCCCTCGATCATCACCTGGCAATCCCGCGCCCAGGCGATCTGCGTCAGCTCTCCGAGGGTCTCAAGCTCGGCAAATTGCGCCTCGTCATTGGCATCCGCGATGGAACCGGGGCGCAGCCCGTCACCCAAGCTGAACGACACGTCATAGGCGCGCGCGATCTCGCAGATCTCGTCGAAATGCTCGTACAGGAAGCTTTCGCGGTGATGGTGCAGGCACCACTTCGCCATGATCGAGCCCCCGCGCGACACGATCCCCGTCACCCGGTTCACCGTCATCGGGATCATGTGCAGCCGCACACCTGCATGGATGGTGAAGTAATCCACCCCCTGCTCGGCCTGTTCGATCAGAGTGTCGCGGAAGACCTCCCAGCTCAGGTCCTCGGCGATGCCGCCGACCTTTTCCAGCGCCTGGTACAGTGGCACCGTGCCGATCGGGACCGGCGAGTTTCGCAGGATCCAGTCGCGGATGTTGTGGATGTTGCGCCCCGTCGACAGGTCCATGACCGTGTCGGCGCCCCATCTGGTCGCCCAGACCATCTTTTCCACTTCCTCGGCCATCGAGGAAGTCACCGCCGAGTTGCCGATATTGGCGTTGATCTTGACGAGGAAGTTCCGCCCGATCGCCATCGGCTCGGCCTCGGGATGGTTGATGTTCGCGGGGATGATCGCGCGGCCCTTGGCGATCTCGTCACGCACGAATTCCGGCGTGATGAAATCCGGAATTTCCGCACCAAAACTTTCGCCGTCGCGCGCCAATGTCTGTGCATGGGCCTCTGCCTGCGCCTTGCGCCCGAGGTTTTCGCGGATCGCGACGAATTCCATCTCGGGCGTGACGATGCCGGCGCGGGCATAGGCCATCTGGGTCACCGCCCGACCTTGCGTGGCGCGACGCGGCGCGTTGCGGACGGGGAATTCGGGCGTCAGCCGCGCGCCTTCGGCAAAGCCGTTGTCGGCAGGGGTGACATGCCGGCCTGCGTAGGTTTCGGTATCGCCACGGGCCGCAATCCAGCCCTCGCGCAGGCGCGGCAGGCCCCGGTCGATGACGATCGTCGCCTCAGGGTCCGTATAGGGGCCCGAGCTGTCATAGACGGTGACGGGCGGTTCCCCGGCCGTGGGGTGCAGGTCGATCTCGCGCATGGGCACGCGGATATCGGGGTGACGGGTGCCCGCATGCCAGACGCGGCGCGAGGCGGGCAGCGGGCCCGTGGTGACGGTTGGGTTGAGATCTTTCATCGGTCGGAGCCTCCATAGCTCAAAGCGTTGGAGACCCAGTTCCGCGTCGAATGGGATTGCCGGTGTGGGAATAGCCCTCCACGAAAGTGGTCGGGGCCCGCGCGGCCAGTGCACCATCCCTACGCCAGTGTGAACTGGATCAGGTTCATCGGGTCACTGCGCTGCACGGGTGCCAGCAGTATCTCAGCCTCTTGTCGAGACCCCCCGGGTGAGTGCCCGCAGGCTGTTCTGGGCGCGCGCAAATGTCAACGCATGATAAGACGGGCCATTATCGTTACCGCTCCAGCGGATGATTTCGGCGGGGCGATCCATCTGTGCTGAACTGGCTGAACTCAACCAAAGGAGTTCAGCATGTCCCGCTTCGATCATACCGCCATCGTCAATTCGCGCCGCCGTCAGCGCAGCCTCGGCCACCACGCGCTGCGGGCCTATGCCCAGGAACGGGGGCGCTTCTTCAATGTCGTGGACCTGGTGAACAAGCTCGATGCCGAAGCCCGTGCCGACCGACAGGGGCGCACAGCAGACCTGCTCTGCCGCCTCGACTTCCTGATACTCGACGAGCTCGGCTATCTCCCCTTCGCGCAAACTGGCGGCCAGCTGCTGTTCCATCTCATCAGCCGGCTCTACGAGCGCACCTCGATCATCGTGACGACCAATCTCGACTTCGGGGAATGGCCTTCGGTCTTCGGCGACGCGAAGATGACCACTGCGCTGCTCGACCGCCTGACCCATCACTGCGACATCGTCGAAACCGGCAACGAGAGCTGGCGCTTCAAGACCCGAGAATGACCGACACTCACGCTCCAAGGGGGTCATTTTTGGACGCCGATAAGGGGTCAAGATTGTGTGCCGATTGACAGATAGCGTGCTCAGCAGGGCAAAGGACTCTAGATGAGAGCCTGCTTGAGAGAGGAACCGGAGTCTTTACTGAGAAGAACGGGCATGATACCCGTTCTCTAGTCAAGATCGGGTATGGTGCCCATTCTCGGGGAGGGTCCCACTGCGATACGTCCCGACACAAGTGGCGTCCGAACTAACTGGCCTTTCGACGGATAAACTTCGCGAGTGGACCAGTAGGCGTGCACTGATACCAGCCGATGTCCGACCAAAGAAGAAGGGTTCCCCTGCCAAATTCACTTGGCAGACGATTCTAGTGTTGAGAATTGCGGTGCTTCTGCGTGAGAGATTCCATCTTGAACTGCAAGCGCACAGAACATTTTTCATCAATTTGCGGTCCGATCTGCGAAAGCGATCCTTCATTACATTGTGGGGACATCGGGTGGCTATGACCCCGGACCAATGGACGATCCTTGATGAGGAAGCCCTGATAGCACAAGATGATGCGCTACTGATCCGCCTTGACCCACACTTGCGCGTACTGCGAACTGGGTTTGCGCTCCCTGATGTCGCCGCAGGCCGCGGACAACTCGACCTCTTTTCTCTGCCGAACCTGCACCGCGCTGAAGGCTCGAAAGCACCAGCCAAAGCAGCTGAGTCTGACCAGAGGCGTTCTGCATGAGGGCTGGCGGAAATCTGCCAAAGTCGATTTGGCAAACCCCTTTGTTAAACTTGTTTGTTCCTGTTATGTTCTCGCTTGGCGAGACTTTAGATGAGCAATAGCTATGAGCGCGGAATCGATGCAGAATTGGCTGGAGAGGCTCGGCTACAATGCTGAACCTGCCGTCTTGCATCGTCGCGGCGATGACGTTCCCGAAACTCATCCATATGCACTTGAACTCAAGACCCTCCTGAGACCGGAAGGTCCAATACGTGCTCACGCGGTCTTTGACGTGGAGGGGGTGCCTACCGTCGTGTTCGTAGGAGAAGATGGAGATCCTCTTTCGTCTCAAGCGCTCGACGAAATCCGCAAACGTGTTTGGAATCAAAATCTTGCTACTATAGTCATTGAAATCAAAGGCGACACAGCCCTAGCTGTGCCTGCCCGAAAGCTGCGTAACGCAGGCCAACAGCTTATCCTTGATGACGCCCGACCGGACGGTCCTTTCTCTGCGCTCGACATAGCCTCTGCCAATGTCTCCCGGCGCGTTCCCAACTGGTTTGATGTAAAGGCGCGAGTCGACCGAAAGTTGCTCGCGAACCTCTCCGTTGTCGTCTCACAGCTTGCCGATCAGGGCCTCTCGGGAGCATCGAAGGATCACGATCGCCGTCATCTGGCCGAGCTGCTTATGGGCCAGATTCTGTTCGTCTCCTATTTGGAACATCGCGAGATAGTCGGCGCCACTTACCGCGATCGCCGCCAAGTCTCTCAACTCCATCATCTGATCGCCGAGAAAGATCGGGCTGGACTCAGAACACTGATTGACGCGCTTCGATCGGATTTCAATGGCGACTTCATGGGAGATGATCGCCACGATCCCTGGACCAAACTTACGGATGACGGCTTTAACCTGATCAATCGCTTTCTACAGCGCACTGATATGCGAACCGGCCAAGGTGATTTTTGGAACTACGATTTCAGCTATATTCCGGTCGAGTTACTTTCTGGTCTCTACGAGTCTTTCTTATCGGATGAACAGCAGGCTAAGGACGGCGCGTATTACACGCCACGTCACCTTGCTATGCTCGCGGTCGACCAGGCGTTCACGAATTCATCCGACCCACTCTCTGAAACGATTTTTGACGGTGCATGCGGCTCCGGCATACTCCTGACCACGGCCTATCGTCGGCTGATCGCGCTGTCAGAAGCACGCGAAGGGCGTCAACTGAGTTTCCGCGAACGCGCAGACCTGCTCCGAGGCCGTATTTTTGGCGGCGACATCAATTTTATGGCCTGCCGTGTCACAGCGTTCAGTCTCTATTTGTCGCTCCTGGAAGGCCTAAATCCTGCCGACATCATGGAAGCGCAGGAACGAGAGGGGACGAAACTGCCGTCATTGAACGGCTCAAACCTTACCTATGGTGAGGACGCAGCAGACTTTTTCCGCGATGATCATGCTTTCAGCGGTAAGCGCTTCTCGCTCATTATCTCGAATCCGCCATGGGCCGAACCTGAAGGCTCCTCTAAGACGAGCGCAGACGCTTGGGCAGAACGTGCCGAAGCTCCATTTGTGCGCCGCCAGATAGCCGGCGCGTATGCGTTGCGCGCGATAGACTTTCTGCAGGCGGGGGGGCAAATCTGTCTCATCTTGCCAATTGGGCAGTTTCTCGGACCGTCCAGTACGGGGTTCGTTTCGCATCTGCTAGAACAGTATCAGCCGTCACGATTGATCAATTTTGGTGATCTCCAGGGACTTCTTTTCCCCACTGCAGAGAATACCTGTCATGTCTTCCTTGGCATTGTACGGCCAGAACGGCTTCCGAGCAGAATCCCCTTCGATGAGAATTTCGAATACTGCGTGCCTAAAGCAGATATGAGTCTTGCTCTTGGTCGGCTGACAATGCAGTCCGCCGACAAACATCATCTTCAAACGCGCTCAGTGGCGGAAGACCCCCAACTCCTCGTGACTATGATGTGGGGCGATGCAAACGACCTTTCAATTTGGGCGCGTCTGTCCGCACACGGCACATTTTCTGATTTCTGGCGCGGACCTCACGAATATCGTCGCTGGATATACCGAAAGGGGATCCATCTAAACGACAGGAGTCGCGAGCCGGTCAACGCCGGACCGCTCCGCGACAAGCCGTTTATACCGATAGCTGCGCTGAGCGCTGGTTCACCTGTCTTGCACTCAGACTTACTTACATCGTGGCCAAAGGGCCAGGACACTGTTGTCGGTCTAAACGAGTCGGTGCTGAGTGTATTCGATGGCCCGCGCGTCTTGTTCCCGGATGGGTTTTCTAGGGAGCAGTTAAATGTCCGAGCGGTCTACTATGATGGACCCGCAGCTTTTACCCACAGCATCGGCGTGATCTCCGGACCGAAGGAGGACGCTGAACTTCTCAGCTTCGTTGCCGTATATCTACGCTCAAGTCTTGCGCGCTACTTCCTGATGATGCGTGGCTGGAAGATGCTGTGCGAACGCAATGGTGTTCACCTCAAGGACGTCGAGACGTTTCCGTTCTTTATGCCGGAGAATGCTCCCGACGGGGCAGTTGCAGCCGAAGCGCTGTCGAGCGTCTCTCGCCATGTGTCCGAAATCACCGAACTCCCTGAACTTGAACAAAGCGCGCGCTATGAAGAATTGAGGCCAAAGCTGGATCGGGCAGTGTTTTCCTATTTTGGCCTTGGCTCCGAGGAGCAGAAGCTTGTCCGTGAAACAGTCGATGTTTTCATGCCGTCCATCCGGCCACGTGGTTTCAAGAGCCTCGACACACCAGCACAGCACACTGCTCAGCGCAGTGACTTCAAGACTTACGCTCGTGCACTTGCAACATCACTTACGGATTGGCGAGCCAAAACGCATGGCAAGGGACGCTTCCACGTCGATGTGGTAACCAGCGATCCTAGGCGAGCTGGTCCATCTGGAATCGTTCGCATATCATACAAGGAGAAGCCTACCTCGGCGCCCGTCGTGGAGACGCAAGTAAGCGATGCGCTTGTCCTGCAAACACTCGAGCAATTGCGCATTTCAGGTCTGAAAGCCATTCCTCTAGGAGATTCCCTGACGCTGGTCCCGGATGCCCATATCTGGATCGATCAATCGCTTTACCTCGTGCGACCGCTTACCAAACGCAACTGGACCATACGGCAAGCACTCCGTGATGCTGAACAAATTGTAAGAACGGTACAAGCCCGCGCTGCATCCGGAAAACGGGGAGTGTCCGCGTGACAGCAGCCGACGATTGGTTTGCGGCATTCCCCATTCAGCCAGCGACCGAAGCCGTTGAAGCGCTTTGCCAAGCATGGACCGAGTTGGCTGAACGGCCACGGCCTGACTTCAACCCCAAAACTAATGAAGCAGCGCTAACGAAGCGACTTAAGGTCTACATAGAAAATTACACAGCACGCGAGCGTGGCCTACTCGGCATGTGGGCAGCTGAGGATATCATTGGCGAGATAGATCCTGCGACGGGCGCAATGATCGAAGAACGCCGAACCGATATTGTCTATGGCTGGAACGACTCCACCCAGGATCTAAAGTTCGTCTTCGAGTTTAAGCGCCTAGGAAGGCAGAAACGACACCGAGACCACTATCTACGCGAAAATGGCTTGGCTCGTTTTGTCACTGGAATTTATAGTCGGCGTCAAGCAGTTGCTGCCATGGTTGGTGTTCTTCTTGATCCCGAGCCGGATGTAGTTCCCCCCATTCGGGAAATGCTGAGTCAGGAAGAAATGGTCGCCGAACTCAAGCTCCGGCCTGCTGCGGACGGCTTAGCCGTTATCCAACCATCCGCTTTGTTTAGCGCCGCCGACTTCGACACAGAGCATGAGAGAGACCCCACCTTGGCGCCCTCTCACGGCCACATACGTGTTGCCCATTTCTTTCTGCCGTTCGGGTATCCGACGACGACGAAAAAGCCGAAAGGTCCAAAAGTATAACAACAAGGGACCGAGGATGAGGAGCGGGCCGGCGGTAATGGACATTTTGTAGGCTTCGTGCTACATAATCAGTAAATCTGTAGCGCGAAGGCTTCAAATTATGCCGACTCCACACCATCCCTCTGTTGCCGTGCGACGCACGCTCCGCAAGTTGGGGTCAGACATCCGCGACGCACGACGTCGACGCAAACTGCCCATGGCGGTCGTGGCAGAACGCGCCTTCACGTCCCGCTCGACCCTTCAGAAGATCGAGGCGGGCGACTCGAACGTCGGAATCGGGATTTACGCCTCTGTTCTGCAAGCTCTCGGCCTGCTGGATGGCCTTGGCGGCATCGCTGACATCAGCCGTGATGAAATAGGTCAGTCTCTCGCAAGCGCAAACCTACCCCGACGGGTTCACCTCAAAAACAAGTCAGGGCGGTCCTCCCGTGAGTGATATAGAAGTTCATATCGATCTTCATGGACAAACCCGACCGATCGGGATCGCCCACGCCAACCTAGTTCGCGGGAGCGAATCCGTTGTGTTCGAATATATCGAGGGCTGGCTCAATGACCCTGAGCGCTTCTCAATCGAGCCCGCCCTCGCATTGACACGCGGCGGCTTTGCACCACCGCAAGGCCAAGCCATTTTCGGATCACTCGGTGACTCAGCCCCGGATACCTGGGGGCGTCGCTTGATGCAGCGTGCGGAGCGTCGACTCGCTGACCGCGAAGGCAGACAGGTCCACACACTTACGGAAACCAATTACTTGCTCGGCGTAGCTGATGAGACCCGCCTAGGTGCACTGCGCTTTCGACGCGTGGGCGCAGAAGAGTTCCAAGCTCCCATTCGGGCGGGCGTTCCAGCCGTCATCGAACTCGGCCGCTTGCTACAGGTCACCGAACGCATCCTACGAGACGAGGAGACCGATGAGGACCTGCAACTAATCTTTGCGCCAGGATCTTCACTCGGAGGCGCGCGCCCTAAGGCGTCGATCATCGACCAACATGGTCATCTGTCCATCGCGAAGTTTCCGAAAGAAACGGATGAATACAGCATGGAGACCTGGGAGGAGATCGCGCTTCGGCTTGCCGAACGTGCCGGGATCAACACCCCCAGTCACGAACTCGTCGAGGTCGCCGGTAAGGCCGTGCTCCTTTCGAGGCGTTTTGACAGGGAGGGCAACAAACGAATTCCGTTCCTTTCCGCCATGTCTATGACCGGTTCGAGAGATGGGGAACGCGGTAGTTACCCTGAGATCGTCGACGCTTTGGGAGGGCAAGGCGCGCAGGCAAAGACGGATGCCGCTGAGCTCTACAGGCGCGTTGCTTTCAGTGTTCTGATCTCGAACGTGGACGACCATCTCCGTAATCATGGGTTCCTATGGGCGGGAAGGGAGGGCTGGACACTCTCGCCAGCTTACGACTTGAATCCAACGCCAGTCGATCTCAAGGCCCGCGTCCTGACGACCAATATCGACCTCGATGAAGGTACGTGTTCGGTCGAGCTGCTCGAAGGTGCTTCAGAATATTTTGGCCTCGGGATTAAAGCTGCACGCCTGATTATCAAGGAAGTAGCTGCAGCGACTTCTACTTGGCGGGAAACGGCAAAAGAACTCGGCGCGCGCCCTGCCGAGATCAATCGGATGGCTAGCGCTTTTGAACATGATGATCAAAACAAGGCCCTCAAGCTCTGAAGGGGAGGAGCCAACCAATGCAGCTCGATACAATTGCCATAAAGAATTTCCATTGTTTCGGACCTGATGGCGTCTCCATTGAACTGGCAGACCCCGTCACCGCATTGATCGGCGCTAACGGGTCCGGGAAAACCGCCGTCTTCCAAGCTCTCAGCCGAATGTTCGGCATCGGCAGTGGGAATCGGACGCTTGAGAAGACGGACTTTCATCTCCCTTCAGAAGCTGACGATCTGGAAAGCGAGACCGAGCTACAGATAGAGGCGATCTTTTCCTTCCCAGAGCTGGACGAAGACGATGCAGGGGCCGCAGTCGCAGAATTTTGGACCCAGATGTCGGCAAGTGACCCTGACGAGCCCCTCAAGGCACGTATTCTCCTGAAGGCAGTTTGGATTGACGATGGGACTCCGGATGGTGTGGTGGAATCCAGTCTTCGTTGGGTGCCACGTATGGATGACGACTATACTTGGGAATCCTGCAAGCCGGTAACTGCTGCGCAGCGCTCAGCCATTCAAGTCGTCTATGTACCCGCCAATCGAGGCTCAATCACTCAGGTCAAGGCGCTACTGCGGGGGCGTCTTTGGCGCGCCGCCCGGTGGTCCGACGAGCTGAAAGAGACGGCCGAAGATCACGCAGATACCCTTCAGGATGCATTCCAGAAGGAAGCGCCCGTAGATTTCATTAGCGAACGCCTCGTCGAGCGTTGGCATCAGGTCAATGAAGCGGGAACCCAGTCCACGCCAATTCTCAAGCTCACGGAAGATCGCTTCGACGCGATCATGCGCAATACGGACGTCAAGTTCTCACCAGATGCGGCAGGGGCGGACCGCAGCCTTGATCGGTTGAGTGACGGTCAAAAGTCATTGTTTCAAATCGCTCTCACTGCGGCCACGCTAGAGATTGAACAGGATGCGCTCGCGCTGCCCGACAAGAAATCTCCGTTCGAACCCACTCAACTCAAACATGTGCCCCTGACGCTGTTGTTGATCGAGGAGCCGGAAAACTCCCTTTCGCCGTTCTTCCTGTCTCGCATCATGGATCTTTGTGAGGACGTCGCGGAGATGGACACCGCGCAAGTCATGCTCTCGAGTCATAGTGCGTCGATCCTGTCGCGCATAAGGCCGGAAAATCTGCGATACTGTCGCCTCGACCCCAAGATCGACAGCAGCACAATCAAAGCGCTCGCCCTTCCGTCCGCGACTGATGAGGCGGGGAAATATGTTCGCCAAGCAGTGCAGGCCTATCCTGAACTCTATTTTGCAAAGCTCGTCGTGCTCGGCGAAGGCGACTCCGAACAGATCGTACTGCCGCGCCTTGCAGCAGCCCAAGGCCTTCATCTCGATAAAGCCTTCTGCCCGGTCGTTCCGCTCGGAGGGCGTCATGTTGAGCATCTGTGGAAATTGCTCAGAGAGCTTTCTATTCCGCACGTTACGCTTCTCGATCTGGACTACGGGCGTCAGCACGGTGGTGCTGCGTCCATTCGTAACATCGTCAAGAAGTTGGAGGCGTTTGGAGTCGCCTTTGACGATTGCAAACATATCGCCGCGGGGAAAATAGCCTTGAACGACATTGATTCCCTTACCGATGACGATATCGACATTGAATACGACCCAAAGGCCGCCAAAACGCTTGGCACCTACTGGCTTGAGACGCTCCGTGAACTCGACGTCTTCTTCTCAGAACCGATCGACATCGACTTCTCGATGCTCTGCATCTTCGAAGAAGCTTACATGCAGGCATCACCTGGAGGCCATGGACCGAGCGATAAGGTCGAATCCGTCGCAAAGCGGAAAAAGACGACGCTGAAAAAGACCGGGAAGCCGGAGTATTACGATGACGGCTGGGATAAGTTCTTTCGATGGTACCCCTATTTGTTTCTTTCGAAGAGCAAGCCTGCCGCACACCTCACAGCGATGAATCGCATCAAGAGAAAGGATCTCAAATCGCCGCCCGAAGAGCTCGACGCGTTGCTCAAACGGATCAAGCGATACCTAGGGTGAACCATGGTAATCCGTCGACCTGATCAATGGATGCCAAAGGGTGTCGCGTCGCTGGAACCAGCTGCGCTCCGTGCGATCGACGAGAACGGTCACAACCTTTGTGTGGTCGCGAGTGCTGGCGCAGGCAAAACCGAGTTTCTTGCACAGAAAGCGGACTATCTCCTATCGACAGGGCTCTGCCGAGCACCGCAGAGAATTCTCGCCATTAGTTTTAAGAGTGATGCCGCGAAAAATCTCAAGGATCGCGTTAGAGCGCGTTGTGATCCCGCTTTGTCGAGTCGTTTTGACTCTCTGACTTTCGACGCCTTCTCCAAAGGCCTGATAGACCGGTTCGGGCCGCTCGTCCCGCCGCCCTACACGCCATCGCCCAACTATGAGATTGTTTTCCCCGCGTTTCGTGACTGGGACGATTTTCTCGCACGCCACGGCTATCGCCATCTATCAGGCAAGATTCTTGAAAAAGCAGTCGCTCGGTGCAGGCTGCCTATCGCCGAACTCAAGCTGAAAAACCCTGAGTGGAAAGATGTTTTGGAGCGCTTCTGGCGCGAATATTATAGGGATGAGACCGCTACGCAGCTCACATTTCCCATGATCAACAGGCTCACCAATTACGTGCTTTCGAGCGACCCACGGCTGATTGCCGGGTTGCGAGCAACCTATCCCTTCGTGTTTCTCGACGAGTTTCAGGACACAACTTATGGACAATATGATCTGCTCAAGCAGCTATTCCTCGACAGCGAATCGCGTGTCACCGCTGTTGGAGACAGCAAACAACGTATCATGGTCTGGGCTGGGGCCATGCCGGATGCCTTCACCACGTTCGCGTCAGATTTCCACGCAAAACGGGAAACGCTGCTTTCTAATTGGCGCTCCCATCCCGAACTTGTGGAGATTCAGCATGCGATCGCGCTAACGCTCGAGCGGAGCTCTGCAAAACCCGACGCCAAACGAATTAAAGACGTCGACGGTGATGTATGCGCGATCTGGGATTATGCAGATCGGGCCTCGGAATGCGAAGGAGTCGCGCAGTGGATCGCAGACGCCGTGAGCGCTGGAGAGATGGCTCCTGAGGATTGTGCTATCCTTATCCGCTTCAGGCCCGACAAGCTTGAGACGGAGTTAGGCCCCGCACTAGCTTCAGTTGGTTTGCGACTGCGCAACATTGCTCGTATGCCTAAAGGTGCCAAGATTGCGATTCAGGATATCCTCACAGAGGATCTGACCGTCTGTCTTATGGCCATGATCCGTGTCAGCGCATTCCCCAAAGCCCCCGATGACTGGCACGTTCTTGTCGATCGTCTTTCCACTATGTGGGGCATCGATCCGAACGATGAAGCCGAACAGGATGCCTTGCAGGACGACCTGGGCACGAAAGTCGCTGAGGTCAGGTCTTATTTGGCCGGGAATTCACCCTCCGGCGCATCTTGTGCGGAACTGACTCAATCGATCCTGGACTTTATCGGCGAAACCGAATTGCGCGCCACGGTGCCATCCTATCATCGGGATAAAGACTATCTTCGTGCGCTTGATGGCTTTCTCCTATTGCTTCAGGAGTCGGCGGAAGACCGAGATGATTGGGTGGAGGTTGTGAATAGCTTCGACGGTATCGATCAGGTCCCGCTCATGAGTATTCACAAAAGCAAGGGCCTGGAGTTTCATACTGTCATATTTTTTGGGCTGGACGAACGGTCGTGGTGGAACTTCGAGCCCGATGATAGTGAGGAAATGCGCGCCTTCTTTGTAGCCTTCACGCGTGCAATGCAACGAGTGTTCTTCACGTCCTGTAGCGGCCGCGGTACGAAGCTCACTTACATTGACGATTTGATCGGTCGCGTCGGCGTAGAGCGGATTCCGGGGCCACCGAGCTAGAGGGGGGCGTCGTCTCACCCAAGCGCTATCCTGCGCAAGATGGTTGCTCAGGCAACGCTTTCTTCCGGGACGTCCGCTGTCTTGATCAGTTCCTTCGCATAGCGCTTGGCCTGAGATATACTCTGCTTGTAGTCATCTGCAGCTAGCGAAAGAGATTCGGGCGAGGTGGCACGGTCGAGATCGTCGCTCGACCAGTCGTCAGAAAGTCGTTTGCTGATGGCGTAGCAGGTGGCCTTCCCAACTCGGAAGGCCATGAATTTGCGAGAAGCCCTAAGTATCGCAGTGCGCACAATTTCCGGCTCGCCGGAGGTCCTTAGCTCAGCATCGAGTTCGACAGCCATACGTTCCACGACAGAGTACAAACCGTTCACGAACAGCGTTTGGGCATCCTTGTAAAAGCGCCCTGCGCGGCCTTTCAGATTCTTCTCCGCGATTTCTTCGGGATCGGTGAGGATCTTGATCTCCGGCACGCGCTCCAACGACTGGGCGGAACGGGAAAGTTTTGCCCCCTCCGGCGCCTTACGCACCTTCTTATGCTTGGCGCGTTGGCTCTTGCTCGGGTCGCGCTTGTCCCCGTTCTCATCGAGCTCGTCGCCCGTTTCCGGGAAATCCGTATCGAGGTCGACGGGATCGGACGTATCGGTGCCCTCAGCAGTATCCTCAGTCGGGGATGCCATCGGGCGACGAGAGGGACTAAGGGTCGCCGTGGGGACACGGAACTCGTCGAGGAGTTTCTGAAGGTCGGTTTGGAGATCATCCAGATTATCGTCGGAGGATGGTGACTCGGAACGAATGACCTCCCTGACCCATTCGGGCATGAGCTCGCGCACATAGGCGTCGAAGTCCTCAGCGACCATCGGCGACCGGTCATCGGGCCAGGTCAGTCCATCACGATACTGATTTGGCATGGCGACATTGTCAGCAAGCTCGATTTCGATGGTGAGGACCTTCGAGCCGAAGGGAATACCGAAGTTCGGGGCTGCCGCCGACCAAGCCTTCTTCGACTTGATGTCATAGCGCTCACCTTTATGCACTAGCGCGGAAAATGTCGTGGAACTCGTTGCCGGATTGGCGAGCGCACTTAGCGAATGGCTGTGCCGCTCATGCTTGGGGTCGTGGATATAGTGTACAGTGACCTCCCCGCCGGGCGCTTCGACCCTTTCATGGTTCGGCAACTCGTCGACCACATCTTCCAGCGTTTTCAATCGACGCGTACGACCTGTCTCGCCTTTGCCGCCGCCTTTGGTCATGGCGACATCGACGCGAACTTCGACTCCCTCTCCAAAACGCGCAAAACGCCGGAAGATCGCCGACGGAATGAAGCTTCGGTCCAGACTTTTCCCTTTACCCAGCGGCTCGGCTACGGTGTCGTGATCTTCGCTTTGACCGAGCAGGACGACTTCCGTCCAGTCGAACGCGGTGTCCTGTCCCGCTTCACGGGCCACATCGGTAACGTCATAGACAGTGTCGGAGCTGCCGTCAGGCAATTCGACAGGAAAGCGGACATAGGTGCCTTCGTCGGCATCGAAGCCGATGGTGACTTCGTTGACGACGCCACTCTTGCACGACCGATAGCGTATCCCTTCGCGCGACATGGTGAGACCTGAGACCTTCGCCCCAATCCCGAAATTGCCATCAAGCGCCATCTCTTTGTTGATCGAAGACGATAGATCGGTCGCTTGCTTCAACTCTCTATCGTCCATGCCCACGCCCGTGTTCCAGAAGGTCAGCTTGCGTACGCCATCAATCGTCGTGGGGTAGATTTCGATACGACGATTCCCCGTTTCCGCCAGAACAGCGCTTTCGTCGGCATTCTTGAAGAACTCGCGAACCAGCGTGCTCACGGGCGCCTGTTCGATCAGCCGGTTTATGAGAAATCGCTTATCGCGAATGTTAAGTGGTTCAGCCTTCATGGATTGCGCCCCCTACAGCTTGAACTTGTCTGCGCCATCGCCCGAAGTCGATCCGAACTTTCGCTCTATCTCGCCTGTCGCATCTCGGAGCGCTTTGATGATCTTCTTCACGTCAGCATCGTTGTATTCGTAAGCCCGGCGGTTCGAGAGGTTGCCAAGTTTCCGAATGGCGTCGAGTGCAGACTGAGTCCGCCCCTCGGCCAGCCGAACAAACTTTTCCCGTTTCTCGCTGTCTTCAGACATCAATCCATCACCGCCTTCTGTATCCTGCGCTGAAATTCAGGTAGTTTCTACACCGCATTGAGTCAATGAATTCTATGAATTTCATACCATATTCTGCAATAATTTGGAGAATTATGCGCCGAATATCGATGCAAATGCGCCGTCTGGACGCCAACATATTGCCAACGACCTTCTTGTTGGGGCGGTGTCGCAACACTGAGATTCTGTGTTCTCGCCGGTGCAAGAGAGAGAGTGAGAGTTCGGCAGCTTTCGCCGTGACGGGTTTGGAGGTCGAGAGAGAGGCTCTCGGCCGGCCCGCCCACAGGATTGACCCATGACCTATGGGATGGAACCGAGGTCGGGCGGATCTTGCGGAAAAAGAAAACCTTACTGGAGCGCGGCCTGCCATTTGAAGACCTGCTTGAAGAGATAGACGCACTCAGGGGTAACGGCGGAGAAATTGAAAAAGCGGCGGACCTCATTCTTGCGACGCGTGTCCGTGGCTCTGTCCACCACGCAGTTCAAATCGAAAACCAACTGGAACTCGAGCAGCTGTTGGTCAGGATACTTCGGGCCGCGGCATTGACCCACGCGTTGCTGAAGCCGGTCGATACCGATTAAGGTTCAGCACTCAGCCCCGCATCCTCCAGCTGCTCCCGATCCGGAAGATCGAGCAGGCTCTCCAACCCGAACGCCACTAGGAACTGTTGTGTCGTAACGTAGGTATAGGGCGACCCTTGCCGGGGCGACCGTGGCCCAGTCCCGATCAGGTCGCGCGCATGCAGCCGTCCGATCACATCACGGCTGATCTCCTTGCCGAAGATGTCTTTGAGACCGTCACGCGTGATCGGCTGGTGATAGGCGATGGCCGCCAGGACCGCGACGTCGAATTCACTCAAGTCCAGCAGTTGGACGCCGACATCTGCCGCCGCCCGGATCGCGGGCGCGTAGATAGCCCGCGTCCGGAACATCCAGCCGCCAGCGACCTGGGCGATCTCGAAGGCCCGCCCCTCCAGATCGGCGGTGAGGTCCTCGACCAGCAGGTCGACCGACGCCCCCTGCCCCACGACCCGCGCGAGGTCTTCGCGCGGGACCGGAGAGGCAGAGGCAAAGAGCACCGCCTCGATCCGGCGCATCCATTCCCGCCAGCGCAGCTCCGGCGGCAGGTCAGTCAACTCGCGATCTAGGTCCGGTTCTGAACGATCCTTTGCCATCGCTACACCCCGTAGAGCCGGAACGTATCACGGCCGGTCAGCTCGCGCACCGCGCCGAGGTCGACCAGCCGGTCGCAGAGCCGCCGCGCGGCGCGATCCGGCAAAGGCAAGGCCGATGGCGCCACGGCATCGCGGGTCAGGAACATCTCGACAGCATTCCCTGCCCCTTTGGCGCGAAGCCTCGGGGCGACTGCCCGCAGATGCGCCGCCCGGCGCGCTAGGTCGGCGGCCTGCCGCACGGCCTCGATCGCCGACGAGATGAGTGCGCGATGACAGGTCAGGCCGAGGTCGTCACCCTGCTTGCGCAGGTCCGCGCGCTTCAGGCCAGCCGCCAGCAGCGGCACGACATGATCCCAACCGAGGCCTTGGGCGAGAGCCGCGTCCGCGAGGATCAGCGCTGCTTCCTCTGCGCGTGGCTCCTCACGCATAACGGCTTCCAGCGCCATCGCGGCACGGGTCACGGGCGCCACTTTCCCCGCATCGAGCCACGTCGCGATCTGGCCCGGCTCGAAGGCTGGCAAGGCTCGGCCCAGAGCCTTGATCGACAGCGGCCGCTGCACCGCGCGACGCCAGGCCAGGCAGGTCTCACCGGCCGGTCCGGGTAGATCGCCGGGACGCAGTAGGTGCACCGCGTCGCGCAGCTCCCCTGCCCTCTCTGGTCGGCCAGAGAACGCGACATAAGCCTCGGCCGCGCGCAGCGCGAGACGATCCCGCAACAAGGCTTGGGGCACCTCCGCGTGTCCCAGCACAAGATGCAGGTGGTTCAGCGCGGCGCCCGACAAAAACGCAACATCTTCAAGGGTTTCAGCGCCTGCAGAGGTGACCCAAGAGGGCATCTGAGGTAGCATGTTTGGGTCGCTGATGTGATCCGGCCGGGCAAAAGTCATGCCTGAAGCCTACATCAGCACGGCGCTTTCCGCCAGAAAATTGCGATCAAACCGCCCCACCCTGCAGCGCCCCATTATGTCCAATAAGTTAATTATCGGACATGAAAAGATATGCTCCGCGACATGTCAGAAGATCACGAGAAATCGAGCTCAGAAGCACCAATCGGGTCTTCGTCCAGCGAGGACAACGAGAGAGATTGCTCTGACGTCGAGGATTTGACCCGCCTCCACTTTGGGATCGGTTCACACCCCGTCGATCAGGATGTCCATGGCGCGCTTCAAAGCGTCGCGGTGATCGGCCAGAGATCCAACTTGGTCCCGAAGCTCCGCGCCCGGCACCGCGGCCAGTTCCTGAACCCGCACGATCAACGTCGTCCCTTCAAAAGCGACAGCGGGCGTGAGACCCGGAAAGGCCACATACCGGCTTGCCTCGCGCAATGGCGCCACGATACGAGAGGCGTCAATGCCGATCAGATCGGTTTGCAAATCAACGACAAGTTGGCCACCCTTGAGGCGATACAGATCGAACTGTGCCATACCAAGTGGTCCTCAGAAACTGCGGAAGGCCGCGAGGGGCAAACCTTCCTTGGCGATCTCTTCGGCATAGGTGTCGATTGCGGGTTGGTTCGCCTCTCGCCAAAGGCGGTTGCGTTCCACCTTGGCGGCTTTGATGATCGCCGCCTCGGCCAGCCGCGACATGTTGAGGCCAAGCGCCCGCGCCGATTCCGCGACATCGGCGTCGAGGGTCAGATTGACTTTCACGCGGCCCACAGAGACCTCCCGGAGAATGCGTATGGATGAGGAGTATAAGTCAGGTGCAAGTCCCGATCAAGACAAGAGCGACCGGATCACACTCCCCGCCTCTGTGGCCAGTTCCGGCACACTTGACCGCCTCGTCGACACGGCCCGCGACTATGCGCGCTCCGCGGCCTCGGAGAACACACTCAAGGCCTATGCGAAGGATTGGGAACATTTCGCGCGCTGGTGCCGGATGAAGGGCACCGAGCCGCTGCCGCCCTCCCCCGAGATGATCGGACTGTATCTCGCGGATCTGGCGTCCGGGTCGGGCCCCTCCCCTGCCCTATCGGTCTCGACCATCGACCGGCGCCTGTCGGGTCTCGCCTGGAACTACGCGCAGCGAGACCTCACCCTCGATCGCAAGAACCGCCACATCGCCACCGTTCTGGCGGGGATCAAGCGCAAGCATGCGCGCCCACCGGTGCAAAAGGAGGCGATCCTGGCCGAGGACATCCTCGCGATGGTGGCCACCCTGCCCTTCGATTTGCGAGGCTTGCGGGATCGGGCAATCCTGCTTCTGGGCTATGCCGGAGGTCTGCGCCGCTCGGAAATCGTCAGCCTCGACGTCCACAAAGACGACACACCAGATTCTGGCGGTTGGATTGAGCTCTTCGACATGGGCGCCCTCCTGACCCTCAATGCCAAGACCGGTTGGCGCGAGGTCGAGATCGGCCGCGGCTCGAGGGATCAGACTTGCCCCGTGCATGCTCTGGAACAGTGGTTGCACTTCGCAAAGATCGACTTCGGCCCTGTCTTCGTCGGCACATCTCGCGATGGCAAACGTGCTTCGGAAACGCGGCTGAACGACAAACATGTGGCCCGCCTGATCAAGCGCACGGTCCTGGATTCCAGCATAAGATCCGAGCGGCCCGAGAAAGAGCGCCTGGCGCTGTTCTCAGGTCACTCGCTGCGCGCCGGCCTCGCCAGTTCAGCCGAAGTGGATGAACGCTATGTCCAGAAACAGCTCGGTCACGCCTCCGCCGAAATGACCCGCCGCTACCAACGCCGCCGCGACCGGTTCCGGGTGAACCTTACCAAAGCCGCCGGCCTCTGACCCCCAGCCCCATCACGCGGCCTGCCCGCTGAGCCTGCCATAGAAGCTACGCTCGAGGTGCAACTCCCCTGCCCCTGCTTTCTCGACCATGCCGCGCAGATATCCGCCCGGCGAGGAAACTTCTCCCGCGCTGTGCTTCTCGAAGACAAGGGCAAACGCTGCCGTTGCCACCTGAGTGCCCATTCGGTCTTGCGCCACGTTCCAGGCATGTTCCGAGATCCCGATCATTGGCCTGAGTTGCCCCGCAACCCGGTGCAAATCGCCCCAATCCTTCAGGAACCCGCCCATATTGCGGGCCCAAGATGCAAACTCCGGACAGGCTTGCATGATGGTTGGCAGATCCAGCGCCGTGCGCTTCTTGCGCACCTCGACAACCCAGTCTTCCAGCTCCCTATCAACTTGATCTTCGGGCTGGGCATTGGGCACCACGGCCGCCGCTTCCTCTTTTTCTGAGGAATTACGTATTACAGGATTAAGTTGGTTTGTAATTAGTATATGGGGGTCGGAAATGACCTCCCTGGGGTTCATTTCTTGAGTTTTCTCAGAAACTTGTTCCTTAGTTTGCTGCATATTTTCCACAGGCTCAACCGCCTGAATTGCCTTGAGATAGGCGGCTTCAACACGCTCCTGAAGCTCCTTGAACCAGGTCAGCAGCCGTGCCAGTTGATCTGAGGCTTCATGGCGGCGCGGAAGCCGATCCAGAAGCTCATCAAAGAGGCCCGTGAACTGTGTCCAGGGCCCGCGCAACGCGCTGCTGACTGCGGCTTCGATTCGTGCGCGGATCATCCGGCGGGCGACCGTGATTTGACGCTTCAGACGCTGGCAGAGCTCGCGTTCGGCCTGCAACTCGGCATGAAGCTCCTCGAACTCAAGGGCGCGAGCCGAAAGCGGCGACAGATCGAAGCCATAGGCCTCGACGATGCGGCCATTGGCGTCTCTGCGGCCCCACCGCTTGCCATTGGGGCTGTCCTGGAAGGAAATCACACCGAGCTCGGCCAGTCGCCGCGCATGGCGCTTGAGAGCAGAGAGCGAAAACCCGGTCTGCTCCATCAGATAGGCGTTCGACGCCCAGACGATCGGGCGCTGCCCCTTTTCCCAGTCCTGGGCCTGGGTGAATGCCCCGAGCGTGTCGAGGAGCATCATGTCTCCGGCCTTGAGGCCGATGTAGGCCCCTACCCGCTTCACGGCCACGAAGGCCTGCGTTTTGGGAATGGCTACCTGTTCACCGGCTTGGGCAAGCTGCTCTGCGATGCCAAGACCCGGTGTCGGCTTGCGCCAACCTGTATGTTTCATGCCTGTTTCTCACCTCCAGTTATGTGGAGGCAAAAGAAAGCCGTTCGCCGAAGTGGCGTTCTTGTTGACAGTGATTCGCGGGAGAGATATCTTCTAAGCGACCAAACTTTTCAGATTAGCTCTCAGGCCACGCTGCTTGGGGGCTTTTCTTTTGCCTAGATCATTGTTCTGACTGCTCCTCTTTCGTCGCGAGGAATTCACTGTACAGCTGATCGAGTCGGCCCGAGAGAAAGTCCCCGAACTCGGTCGAGTCTTGCGCCGTGAGTGAAATGCTGAATGCCTTTCCGGATCGGCCGATGACGCCTTTGATGCGGCCTTTGCCGGCGGTCCAAGTACGTTTCTTGGGCGTGGCACGCGTTTTTCGGCTTTTCGGCGCCCTGCCCGCTTCTGCTAGCTTGCTGTGCAGGAACTCGAAGCGTGCATCGCTATCGAGACCCTGAAAACCGTCGAACTCCAAAGCTCCTTTGAGGATCTTCTCATTCTTGGGCTCCGAGGCCAACTTCTTGAAATCCTCCCAACGATCACGCCCGATCTGCTTGGCTGGGCCAATCTGTTCGATGACGTTCCGCGGGACGTTCTGCGCCACTGAAAGCATGCGCGAAAGCAAAGTACCGTCAATGGTCAGGGCGGACTGGATCACGTCCTTTGCTTGCCCCATATCCAAAAGGCTCTTCGCAAATAGGGCCTTCTCAATAAATGAGAGATCTGCGCGCGCAGTGTTCTCCTGCCCTTGAGCAAGAATGTGGGCCACGTCGTCCATCGGCTTTACAACTGCGCGAACCTTACGGCCGAGCGCCGATGCAACTCGCACACGGCGATGCCCGAAGACGATCATGTAGCGACCATCTGCTTCTGGATGCGGTCGAAGCAATACCGGTGTGTCCTGGCGACCGGCCGCGATCGATGCTTTCAGTTCGTTGAACGCAATATCGTCATCACTAAGCCGATCCGAGACGAATGACACATCGATCAATTGCGGATCGATCTCGACAATGGTCTCGCCTTCAAGAAGACGCTTCGAGTTCTCCGCAAGGCTATCAATCGAAACCTTCATCGATTTCGATGCACCGCGCATTGCGTATCCAGAGCGACCGGAATCCTTGGGCTGCTCCGGCGAGCCGGCCATGACGCTCTTCAGGAGGTCTTTGCGCGCCATCAAGCCATCTCCTTTTCGTCAGAATCCAACCTACGCGCTGCGCGCATTTCGACAGTTGCACGGCTGTCAAAACTGGCTCTCTGCACGGCTGTCAAAACCTCATTCATTCACGCCCCCAAGCCTTGTGGATCAGTTCGGCGATCGCGTCGTTCACATCATTCAAAGAAGTCACTGCGCGGTCGTAAGTAGTCCGCACGAACTGAGACCGCTCAATTTCGTAAAGCGTCTGTTTGGTGATCCCAGCGTCGGAGATCGCCGTAGATTTTAGCACAGGAGCCGACAGCATCTGATTTGGAAACATCGCCTGGAGGAACCCAACCATCTGCTTCTGGGGGCCGTCCGTTGGTTCAAATCGCGTTACAAGGTAACGGAACCACTTCAGGCGCATGTTCGCTCCAGCGTCACGGATCGTCTTCATGATCCCGCCCAGCATCAGGAGAAATTGGCTCATCGACATGACGTCCAGCATCTGAGGATGGACCGTCACAATGACCGAGGAAGAAGCCGTGAGAGCAGTGAGTGTGAGGTAGCCCAGCTGAGGAGGGCAATCGATCACAACCACGTCATAGCGGTCATCAACCTCGCTAAGCGCCTTCGATATACGAGTGAAGAAGGTACGGCCCTCATGGGGATCGCTACTCGTCAAAGCAACAGGGGTATCGTATTCGTACTCTTGAAGCTCGAGACTTGCCGGAACGATATCTAGGTTGGGAAAATTTGTTGGCCGGATCACCTCTGTGATCGGCTTGCGCTCGTCATCATACCGAAGTGTCTCGTAGAGCGAAGGCACGTTGTCGAGTTCAGGCTGAATGCCGTGCAAAGCTGTGAGCGACGCTTGAGGGTCCAAGTCGATCGCAAGAACTCGATGCCCTTTCAACGCCAAGTGCTGCGCGAGGTGAGCGGCGGTAGTGGTCTTTCCCGAGCCCCCTTTGAAGTTCACGACAGACACGACGTGCAGTTCTTCGCCAGGTTGCCGATAGGGGACATAACGGCGTTTTCCGGGGCGGCCATGCTTGTCGAGATAAGCTCTCAGTTCCAGCATCTGCTCGGCCGAGTAGCTGCGCCTCCCGGACGACGATGTTTCAGGTTCAGGACCTTTGCCTTCGAGATGAAGCTTCTTAATGGTCGACTGCGTCACGCCGAGATAGTAGGCAACCTCGGCCAATGAAAACTGACGTAGACCTTTTTGAGCGTCGGGAGGATACTGTTCCTGACGCAACATATTGAGGCGGTCGGAAATCAACTCTCCTTGCTGTAGGATGATCTCGTCGAAGGATTGATCCTTCGTATCAGCCGTAAAAGACCGTTCTCGCATCTGCCTGCCCTCTAAATATCGCTTTTTCGGCGATTTCGCTCTTTAAACTGTCATCTACACAGAAAAATGAGTCTTAACAACGATTTTCACCCGATGGCTCGAACTCCACCGAGACACCTGCTGGCTTAGATGTTCCGACAAATTGTAGTGATCGCGGAAGATGGCCGCCCAATATATGGGAACTTCTTCGACATCAGCAGATCAGAAGTTGACCTAAACTTCGCGTCTCTCCCGTCGCAATTATTTGCTTTTATTGCCTTTTCTATCTTTGCACGGCTGTCAAAACGGAACCAACTCGAGGCATAGACGCGCCTGTGCAAGCCCGGAAAACCAAGACAAGGAAGCAGTATGTGTCAGCACGAACTTGGATCCGATCTGCAATCATTTACTTCGGCCAAGCGTATCGACCAGGGTACTCTAAAACATAAGCAAGTCTTACCAGAGGGAAGATAAACAGCGGGAATCGGCTGGGTAGCCCCAGCCGATTCTATGCTTCACGCTGCGTCTTTGGGACCCCAGGGGATGACGGCCTGCAGGGACAGATCGTCCTGGTTCGCGGCCTTGCCGAGGTTGGCGTTGAAGCCGTGGTCGCGGATGGTCAGCGTGAAGTAGTCGGCGCTGGTCTCCTTGTTCTGCTTCTTCCAGATGCCGCCGCACTAAACCAGCTTGCCGCGCGGGGAGCGGCCGAGGACGCGGTGCGCGGGGGCTGAGCTACCCCCCGAAATTCGGACACTGACATAAGCTATGATTTGCAGTCTGCTGATCTTCGACGAGAAGGAGATCAGAGATGTCGAAACGGAAGCAGCATGCGCCTGAGTTCAAGGCGA
>NZ_WNXQ01000013.1 GCF_009789075.1 Pseudooceanicola pacificus | reverse complement strand
CGCCTTGAACTCAGGCGCATGCTGCTTCCGTTTCGACATCTCTGATCTCCTTCTCGTCGAAGATCAGCAGACTGCAAATCATAGCTTATGTCAGTGTCCGAATTTCGGGGGGTAGCTCAGTTGATGTCCATGGCAATGCTTTTACCTCACACCGCCCATGATCCGGCCGAGTCCCTGATAGGGTTCGCCGCCGGTCTCGCAGCCCGCCACACAGGCGGTCGGACCGGGTTTTTTCTGGGGGACAAAGGGATCAAGCTTCCGAAGCTTGCGCGCGGCGAACCTGATGCCGTTCATCGACTGGCGGATTGGGCCGGCGTCTCGCCGGCCCAACTCTTCGCCAACGTCCCTCAAGGCCTGGACCGGCGATACTACAACTTGCGCGGCGAGCACGTGTCGGCGGAATTCTTGTCGTCACCATATACCGTATTCTGTCCGGCGTGCCTGCTGGCGGATGATCAGGCGTCCGGTGGCCGGATTGGTGAGCGGCGTCACCATTGGATTTGGCAGCTGACTGTCGTTCGGACCTGCTCACGCCACGGTCTTCCCCTGATGCGTCGCAAGGCGAGTTTCTCGGGGGACCGCTTCCACGAGCTTGCGATCATGGTTCCTGAAACCGGCGACAGTCTCGAGAGTCTAATCGATGGGCTTCAGCCGCGTTCCGCTTCCCCGCTTCAAGACTACGTCGTAGAGCGGCTGGAAGGGAAGCAGGGCCCTGCCTGGCTCGACAGCGAAGGTCTCGAGCAAGCAGTGCGTGCCAGTGAAATGCTCGGCGTACTTGTCCTGTTCGGCGCGAAGCCCAACCTCGACAAGTTCACCGAAGACGATTGGGATCGCGCCGGCGCCGCGGGTTTCGCCATCACCGCCCAAGGCGACGAAGGTATCCTTTGCGTCCTCGCAGACATCCACGCGCGCGCAAGCCGGAAGGGGGGCAAGCTTGGTCCCCAGGCAGTGTTCGGGCGCCTGTATCAGTGGCTTTCGCGGTCCCGAGCCAAGAAAGAGCCCGGAGACATCAAGCGGATCCTCCGTGACTACATAATCGAAAACATGGAAATGCCCGCAGGCGCACCTGTGCTCGGTGAGAAACTCGCTGAGCGTCGCCTTCATACTTACGCCACTCTCGCCAGCGAGAGCGGCCTGGACCCGCGCACGCTCCGGCACATGCTCATCGCCAAGCGACTCATTCCGGACACTGCGACCCTCGACAGCAATCACGTTTTCGACGCCACCCTCGGTCGCGAGATTGCGCGAAGTGTCCTCCGGATCGTTCCGATTTCGCGGCTGCCGAAGTTGCTTGGCTGCAAACGCCCCCTCGCACAACAACTCGTTGCCGAGCGGATCCTGACACCGATCGTCGACGAGATCTCGGATTCGCCTGGTCGCCACAAGAAAGGCATTGATGCAAAGGAGGTCGAGGGACTGCTTCGCCGACTTCGCGCGTGCGCAAACCCAGTCGAAAAAGTTCCTGCAGGAATGGTCGATCTCGCGAAAGCGGCGATGAAGTCGAACGCTCCTGCGGCGGAAATCGCGCATCTCATCTTGGGTGGCTACCTTCAGAATGTAGTGCGAGTGGCCGGTATAGATGGGTTCAATGCGATCTACGTGGACCCGGTTGAAACCAAGGCGGCCGTTTCCGAGATCTTGGCGGGCTTGTCCCCAGCGGAAGCGTTTGTCCTGCTGCGTGTTCCCGTCGCAGCTGGATGGGAACTGGTTCGGAAGCGGCTTCTGCCGTCGCGTGAAATCCGGTCTGATGACGGAGACCATGTCATCCATCGTTTTCAGCCCGAAGATGTCGATGGGTTCCTCTCAGAATTCACGACGGAGGTGCACATCGGAGATGCCTTCGGCATGGGCGAGAAAGACCTGAAGCCGGAGATGAAAGCGGCAGGCGCGAGGCCGATGTTGCGGAAGTCGGACATCGGTGTGCGGATTTTCCGACGTAGCGATCTGCCGGAGCGCTTCCGCGTGTAGACATACCTGACAACATGCAACATGATTGATCGGTCGTCCCTTGGGGCGGCCGATTTTTTTGTCCGCAAGGCTGCAGCGCAAGAAATCCAGTAGCCAAAGTTAGCTTGTCAAATGGCCGTTTTTGCCGCTGGAGATGAGTTTGATTCAAACAAAAACAATGGGTTACGGTTTTGCGATGGCCAAAATTAGCTTGTCGTCACAGCCTTGATGTGGCGTGCCACACGACATGACCTAACCGCCTCACAAGGTCATTTTGGCTGAGAAGATGCCGAAACGGCCTCGGGGGGACCCTCGGAGGCCGTTTGTGTTGTGGGTGGATCATGGGGCTGCGTCGACGGGCTGGAGAGAGGCGACACAGTGGGCGGAAACCGGAATTTCGATACTGCCGCGAACAGAGCTGCTCCCCGGGCCGGAAGCTGCCAGGCGGTGCAGTCAATACCGATGTCCGGAAGGGCGGGGTGCGGGCATTCGCTGCGGGCAAGTCGGATCGCAGCTTTCCGCAGGTCACGGATTTCGCAAGGCTTTCGACACCCGCGCTTGTTTCCGAGCGTTGCTTGACCTTATTGCCAACCTTGACGACCGACGCATACCCGATTGTCTTGAGCCGCGCTGTGCCGGTGAGATTTTGTTCCCGGTTTGAACTTGGAAGAACCTGGGGCAAACGACGGCCACGGATGACACTGCCTGCCTTGCAAGGCAGCGTCACTCTGGCCGCCTCTTGAAAGAACACACACCTGAGGGTGGTAAGGTGACGTCGGAATGTGTGACCCGGCTGGCACCCGGCGTGCAGTGGCCAATTAATGAAGAATTTCTATCTTTTAGCTTGAATTTTTTGCGTTTTAATTAAGAAAAGATAAATGTCATGTTCGGCGCACCCGGTAGGAGGCCGGATTTTTGGCCGCTCGCTGTTGCGCTTACGGCCAACGTGTTTCAGCAGCCCGCTGCGGCCATCGGCCTGCACGTTTCTTACACTTGGGAGGATACCATGACATTCACACGCCGTACGAGCCTGGCCCTGTTGGCCAGCATCGCGATCACGCCTGTTGCCGCCTTTGCGCAGGAGGATTACCCGAGCCGCCCGATCACCATCGTCGTGCCCTATGGGGCAGGCGGCACCACCGACATTTCCGCCCGCCAGATGGCGACCATGGCTGAAAAGGTTCTGGGCCAGCCCATAGTGGTGGAGAACCAGCCCGGCGCGAGTGGCACCAATGCCATGCGCGCCGTCGCGGCCGCCGATCCGGATGGCTACACCCTGATCGCGACAACCTCGTCCCCGTCCTTCGTCACCCCCGCGCTGCGCGACGTGGGCTATGACACGCTGACGGATTTCATCCCGATCCTGAACTATTCCGGCCCGTTCCACGGGGTCGTGGTTCCGGCGGACAGCCCGTATGCAACGCTCGAAGCACTGATCGAAGGCGCCAAATCCGGGGTCGTCACCTATGGCACCGCGGGCGCCATGGGCGGCGCGCACCTGGCCTTTGCCTCGGTCGCCAAGGACACCGGCGCCAAGCTGCAGCACGTGCCCTTCGATGGCGCGTCCAAGGCGACGGCGGCGGTTCTGGGCGGGCATGTGAATGCGGCGCTGGTCCCGGCCTATCGCGATCTGGTGCAGGATGGCCAGCTGCGCCTGCTGGGTGTGCTCGACGGCACCAACGACCCGGATTTCCCCGATGCGCCCACGCTGAAAGAGGCCGGGCTGGCGGCGGAATTCCCCTCGATCGTGGGCATCATGGCGCCCGCCGGAACCGATCCTGCGATCATCGCCAAGCTTGAAGCTGCGTTCACCCAGGTCGCCTCGTCGGACGAGTTCAAGACCTTCATGACCGATCTCAGCCAGCCGGTGCGGATCATGTCGGGCGCAGAGCTGGGCAAGACCATCGCCGAGAACCTGACCGCCTACCGCGCGATCGCCAAGGACCTCGGCAATTGAGCAGCAGGACGGGGGGCGGGTTCGCCCGCCCCGGCTTTCGCCTGCTGACGACCGGCCTGATGCTGGCGGCTGCGCTTGGCGCGATTGCCGTGCTGGACCAGCAGATCGAGATTTTCGGTTTTGGCGACAGCGGGCCGGATGCGCGCAGCTTTCCCCGTATGGCGCTCTGGCTGCTGGCGGCGGTGCTGGCGCTGCGGCTGATCCTTGGGCTGCGCCAGGCCGATGCGCCACTGGGCAGGCCCGTGCGGCTGGGCCGGGTGCTGGCCGTCGCGGCCGCCACGGCGCTTGCGCTCTGGCTGATGCCGCGGGCGGGCTTCTTCGTCGGGGCCGCCGGGGCCGGGATCGTCGTGGCGCTGGTTCTGGGCGAAAAACGCCTCCCGGCGTTGATCCTGCCCTTTTTCATCGCGGCCATTGTCGCCTATGGCGGGCGGCACGGGCTCAACATCCCTCTGCCCTGACAAGGACTGCGATCCGTGCTCGTCGATGCCTTTCTTGAACTGTTGAACCTCTGGGTGCTGGTCGCGGCGCTGGTCGGGATCGTCGCGGGGATCATCATCGGTGCGATCCCGGGCCTCGGGCCCACCATGGCCATTGCGCTGCTGATCCCGGTCACCTTCTCGATGGAGCCGATCCCGGCGATCATCCTGCTTTTGGGCGTCTATCAGGGCGCGATCTTCGGCGGCTCGATCTCGGCGGTTCTGCTGAACGTGCCGGGCACGCCCTCCTCGGCCGCGACCGCCATCGACGGCTTCGCCATGGCACGCCGGGGCGAAGGCGGGCGGGCGCTGCGCTTTGCCCTTTATGCCAGCGTCTTCGGCAATATTTTCAGCTGCCTCGTGCTGATGGCGCTGGCCGAGCCGCTGGCCCGCTTCGCGCTGGATTTCGGCCCGGCGGAGATGGCGATGCTGATGCTCTTCGCGCTGCTGGTCATCGTGCTCTTCGGCGGGGGATCGCGGCTCGACGCGCTGATCATGGTGCTTGTGGGGGCCTGCGCGGGCATCGTGGGCCTCGACCCGATCAGCGGCACGCCGCGTTTCACCTTCGGCTCCTTCGCCTTTGAAAACGGGTTCCAGTTGATCCCCGTGCTGATCGGCCTCTTCGCCATGTCCGAGGTGCTGCTGCAGGCCTTCGACCGGGAACCGCTTGTGGGTGACGCAGAGGTGCCGCCGCTCAAATCCTCGGTCGTGCGGTTTGTCGAGCTGTGGCGGATGCGGGTGACGCTGCTGCTGTCCTCACTCATCGGCACCTTTGTCGGCATCCTGCCGGGGATCGGCTCCACCGTGCCCGCCTTCATGAGCTACAACCTCGCCCGCTCGCGCTCTGCCGACGCCGCGCAATTCGGCAAGGGCGCGCCCGAGGGCGTCGCCGCGCCCGAGGCCGCCAACAACGCGGTCACCGGTGGCGCGCTGGTGCCGACGCTGGCGCTCGGCATTCCGGGCGACGCGGTCACGGCGGTGATCCTGGGTGCCTTCATGCTGCACGGGCTGGCGCCGGGGCCGTTCCTGTTCCGCGACCACGGGCTGGAGGTCTACGCCATCTTCGAAGCGCTCTTGCTGTCGTCGATCCCGACGGTGATCCTGGGCTTGCTGTTCTTCCGCGTGGCGATCCACGTCACCCGCATCCAGCCGCGCCACCTGCTGCCCGCGATCACGATCCTTGCCATCTTTGGCGCGTTTTCGGTGAACAACAGCCTGTTCGATGTCTGGGTGATGCTGGGCGCGGGGGTCCTCGGGTTCCTCTTCCGCCGCGCGGGCTTCCCGCTGCCGCCGCTGCTGATCGGCCTGATCCTCGGCGCGCCGTTCGAACAGAGCCTGCGCCAGGCGCTGCTGACCTCGGGCGGCGGGTATGGCATCTTTGTCGGATCGCCCATCACCATCGGGCTGGTGGCGCTTATCGGGCTGTCACTGGCGATCAGCCTGACCCTGAGCCTGCGAAAGCCGCGGACATGATCACCGATTGCCACCTGCATTCCTTTGCCAAGGACGCGGCCGCTCTGACCGGCGCCTATGTACCGCCCGCCCGCGATATCCACGACTACATGGCAGAGGCCGCACGTCTGGGCGTGCGCCGCGCCGTGGTGGTGCAGGCCTCGGTCGATGGCACGGACAACTCTCGGTTGGTCGAGGTCCTGCGCGCGCAGGACTCTTTCGAATTGCGCGGTGTGGCCACGATCGCCCCGGATGCCGATCTGCCCGCGCTGCACGACGCCGGCATCCGTGCAACCCGCGTTCAAGACCGCGCAAGGCTGGGTGACAGCGCCCTGGACACGTTGCTTGACATGGCCCGCAGGGTGGCCGAGGTCGGCTGGCATATCGAGCTGAACACCGAGCCGACCAGCTTCGCCCGGATTGCCGCGCTGCTGCCCGATCTGCCCAAGGGCACGCGTCTGGTCCTCGACCACATCGGCCATGTGGACCCGGCTGAGCCGGACGCGCTGTTCCGGCTTCTGGACACCGGCCTGATCTGGGTGAAGCTCTCGCCCACCCGCATCAGCACTGATATCGGGCGCTACACCGACCTTACCGCGCTGGTGACACGCATCGGCAAGGGTTTTCCCGAGCGGATCCTCTGGGGCAGCGACTGGCCGCATGTGATGACGCCTGAGCCGGTGCCGCAGATCCCGCCGATGCTGGAGCTGTGTCGCAACGCGCTGAGCCGGGCGGCCTTCGACCGCTGCATGTGGGACAATCCCGAACGGCTGTACGGGTTCTGATCCGCTGACGCATCAGAGAGCGCCAGAGAACATCGGCGCGCCCTTGATGCCCAGCTCCTCCGGAAACTCGGCCTTCAGGATGCTGCCGCTGTCGCTCTCGGTGATATAGAGCGTCCGCCCCTCCGGCCCGCCAAAGGCGCAGTTGGTGGTGCCGAGGCCGCGCGGCGAGCGGACCACGGCAATCGGACGACCCAGCCCGTCATGCACCCAGACGAGGCCCATGCCGGTCTGACACACCACCACGCCGCCATCCGACGTCAGCGCCAGACCGTCCGGCCCGGCGCGCCCGCCCGAAAACTGGATGAACAGCCCGGCCT
This sequence comes from Pseudooceanicola pacificus, assembly GCF_009789075.1. Classification (GTDB taxonomy): domain Bacteria; phylum Pseudomonadota; class Alphaproteobacteria; order Rhodobacterales; family Rhodobacteraceae; genus Pseudooceanicola; species Pseudooceanicola pacificus. The sequence continues at coordinate 76,762 of NZ_WNXQ01000013.1, read as the reverse complement.
TGTTGACCCGCCCCGAGGGCGACATCGGCAAGCGCCAGACCGCATTCGCCCGTGTCACGGCCAGGAACAGCACGTGTTCGGCCAGGTCCAGCACCAGACCGTTGGGGCTGGGCACCGTGTCGATCAGGCAGGTCAGCGCGCCGGTTTCGGGCTGCCACGTCCAGACCCGGCCCGTGGGGTCCTGCAGCCCGGTCTGGCCCTGATCGGTGAAATAAAGCGCCCCGTCACGGCCGAAATGCAGATCGTTGCAGCCCTTGAAGCTTTCGGTATCCGCATCGCCGAGCGCCTTGCTGACGGCGCCGGTCTCAGGGTCCAGCAGCATGATGCCGTTCTGGTAGTCGGCCAGAAAGATCCGTCCGTCGCGATGGATCTTCAGCCCGTTCGGCTGGCCGTCATATTCGGCGATCTGGGTGATCTGGCCGTCCGGCGCAGCGCGAAACACCCGCCCAAAGGGGATGTCGACGAACCAGAGGTTGCCGTCGCGGTCGAACGAGGGCCCCTCCAGGAAACTGTCCGCAGGCGCGCCGCGCCGGTTCTTTTCTGCCCAGTAGGACGGCTGGCCGGTGCGGCGCAGCGTGGCGGGCAGCTCGGTGAAGACCTCGGCGTCGATGATCGCGGGCTCGGGGAAGGGATAGGTCGGGGTCATCCGAACGTGAACTCCGGCAGGAACAGGGCGATGTCGGGCACGCCGATGAGAAGCAGCATGAAGGCGACGATGATAAGGAAGAAGGGCAGGGTGCCCATGATCACGTCTTCGACCTTCACCTCGTCCGAGGAACTTGCCACGACAAACAGGATCACGCCAAGCGGCGGCGTCAGTTGGCCCAGTTCCACGAGGATTACCACGAAGACGCCGAACCAGATCGGGTTCACGTCCATCGCAAGCAACGCCGGGAAGATCACCGGCACGATGATCGCGATCATGCCCAGCCCTTCCATGAAGCAGCCAAGGATGGCGAAGACCACCATGATGATCAGCAGGAAGGTCAGCCGCGAGACATTGGCCTCTTCCAGCATCCCGACCAGGTCTTCGCCAATGCCCGACAGCGCCGTGGCGTAGGCAAAGATCATCGAGGTGAAGACAATGAACAGGATATTGCCGCTCATCGAGGCCGTGCGGGACAGCGCGCCCTTCAGCAGCGACAGGTTGAGTTTGCCATAAAGCCCGGCGATCAGGATCGCGCCGACGGTGCCCACGGCCCCGGCCTCGGTCGGGGTGGCGAAACCGCCGTAAATGCTGCCCAGGACGATGACGATCAGCATCAGGAAGGGCACGATATCCAGCAGCGCGCGGCCCAGATCGCCCGGCGTTGCCCGCGTCGTGGACTTAGGGGCCAGCGACGGGTTCATCAGCACCCGCGCCATGATGAACCCCATGTAGCAGAGCGCCAGCAGGATGCCGGGCACCAGGCCAGCGGCAAAGAGGCGCGCAATGGAGGTTTCGGTGAAGGTGGCGTAGATGATCATGGTGATCGACGGCGGGATCAGGATGCCCAGCGTGCCGCCCGCGGCCAGTGACCCCGCGACGAGGCGCTTGTTGTAGCCGCGTGCCGACAGTTCCGGCAGGGCGACGGTGGACATGGCGGCAGCGGTCGGGGCCGACCCGCCCGAGATCGCCGCGAAGATGCCGCTGCCCGCGATATTGGTATGCAGCAGACCACCGGGCAGCCGCCGCATGAAGGGCGCGACCCCGTTGTAAAGCCGCGTCGACAGGCCCGAACCCAGCAGGATCTCGGCCATCAGGACGAACAGCGGAATGGCGGCGAGGGTGAAACTGTTCGCGGCGCCCCAGCTGACGAGGCCAAGCGCCTTCCAGCCGCCAAAGCCCTTGAGCAGCCAGATATAGGTCAGCCCCGCCCCGGCGACGGCAAATTGCACCCACATGCCGCCAAGGATCAGGCCGATCAGCAGGCCAAAGGCGAGGATCGCTTCCATTTACTTGTCCCCGGATTTGCGAAAGGTCAGCAGCATCTGCTCGACCAGAAAAAGCGCCAGAACGGAAAAGCCGAGCGGCAGGATAAGCTGCGGGATCCACAGCGGCGTACGCAACACGGTCGGGGCGAATTTGCCGCGCGAAAAGGACGACAGCGTCAGGTCCTTGGTCTTCCACGCCAGGATCACGCAGATCAGCAGCGCGACCAGCACAAAGGCGCGGACCAGCCAGCGGCGCGTGCCCTCGGGCCATTGGTCCAGCAGGAAATGCACCTGGAACATCGACTCGCTGCGCAGGCTGAGCGCCGCGCCGAAGAAGGTCATGAAGACCACGCCATAGCCGGTCAGCTCTTCGGCGAAGCCAAGCGAATAGTTGAAGCCGCCGCGCAGCAGCGCCTCCAGGCAGACCAGCGAGACCAGCGCCACCAGCATCGTGCCGGTTGCCGCGCCGGTGATCCGCGCGGCGATGTCGAAGAAGGGGCCGGCCGAAGCCGGCCCCTGTGTGCGTTCGAGCTGCATGTTACTTGCCGATGGCCTGGCGCACGGTGGCGAGAGCTTCAACGTATTCCGGCCCGTTTTCCTCGGCCCAGGATTCCCAGAAGGGCGCCAGCTTTTCCGTCGCCATGGCCACATCGCCGTCCGCCGCGTCAACGAGCTGCATGCCGGCTTCGGCCTGCGATTTCTTCTGCACGTCCTCGTCCTCAAGGAAGGCCGCGGTGGTTGCGGGCCCCTCTTCGGCGACGATGGTGCGCAGCTTGGCCTGGGTGTCCTCGGAAAGCGCGTTGAAGCTGTCGGTATTGGCGATGATCATCGAGTTGCCGTAGTTCACCGCGAAGCGATAGTTGTAGGGCAGGAATTCGTGCCAGTTCTTGGCCCCGCCCGCCGAGGCCGTCAGCACGCCCTCGATCACGCCACGTTCCAGCGAGGTCGGCACTTCGGAACCCGAGAGGGTGATCGGCGCGCCGCCGAACGTCTCGATGAACTTGCCCTGCTCGGGCGAGGTCACGCGGATCTTGTGGCCGTTCAGGTCGGCGAGGCTGTTGATCTCGAAGGTGGTGAAGATCGTCTGTTCGGGGTAGCGGTAGCTTCCCAGCAGCACGACGCCCTGATCGGCAAAGGCTTCCACCAGCGTCGGCTCCATCGCGGCATAGGCCTGGGCCCATTCCTCGTCATTCTCGATCAGCATCGGCAGGTTCAGCACGCGGGCGAGCGGCACGCTGCCCGAAAAGAAGAAGTCCGCCGCCATGTCGATGATGCCATCGCCCACGGCCTGGGTGATGTCGGCCGAGGCGATCTGAAGCGTCTTGCCGAGGTGCAGGTCGATGGTCAGGTCGCCATCGGTTTCAGCCGCGACGCGGTCCACGATGCGCTGCATGCCCTTGACCGCCGCGGTCGTGGAGACCGACGAATAGGTGTAGGCAGTCCAGTCGTCAGCATGGGCGACGGCGGCGGATGCAGTGATCAGCGCGGCAGCGCCAAGGGTTTTAAATGTCATGGTTTTCCTCCAGTTTCAAAGCGTTAGGGCGGGCCACGCGGCCCGGCGCTAGGGTCATTTCCAGGGGGTCTCGGCCCAGATCTGGGCGGCGACGTCGTTCTGCTTGGCAGCGGTGGCGGCGAAATCGTCCCCAACCACAAAGGCAATCGGGTTGCCCTGTTCAGCCATCATCGCCTGGAACTCGGGGTTCGCGTTCACCGCACTCAGCGCGGCACGCAGCTTGTCGGCCACCGCCGCGTCCAGGCCCGCCGGGGCGACGATGCCGCGCAGCGACGACATCTGCACGTCATAGCCGAGCTCCTTCGCGGTCGGCACATCGGGGCGGAAGGGCGAGCGGTCCTCGGCCAGCACCGCCAGCACGCGCAACTCGTCGGGGAAGGACGTGGTCTGGCCCAGCGTCATGGTCCCGGCGGCCACATGGCCCCCCATGATCGCGGTGCGCGCGTTGGAGGCGCCCTTGAAAGGCACCAGCGTGAATTCCGCGCCCGAGGCGGCGGCCATCATGTTGGCGCCGAAATGGTCGTTGCCGCCCAGGCTCGACAGCCCGAGCGTGATTGCACCCGGATCGGCCTTGGCTGCCTCGATCAGCTCGTCCAGGGTCTGGAATTTGGACGAGGCCGCGACGGTGATCGTGTTCGGATCCTCGACGAAATTGGCCAGATAGGTAAAGCTCGACACGTCGTAATCGGCGTCGCGGTCATAGGTCAGCGCCAGCGCGGCCGGCAGGTTGAAGGTGCCAAGCGTGTAGCCATCGGGCGCGGCCTGGGAGGTTTCGGTAAAGCCGATCTGCCCCCCGGCGCCGGGCATGTTCTTGACCACGACGGATGCGCCATCGCCCAGCTCTTTCTCAAGAAACTGCGCCACGGTGCGCGCCATCACATCCGTTCCGCCGCCGGCGGAATAGCCGACGATGATCTCGACGGGCTTTTCCGGGTAATCGGCCAGTGCGGTCGTGGCCGCGAGGGCCAGCGCAAGCGCGGTGAGGGTTTTCTTCATGACGGTATCCTCCCAATGTCATCTGAAAAAATCTGTTCGTCGATGCCGTAGGTCCGCGCGGCGCTGCGCCAGAACAGGGCGTCCTGCTCATCGCGGCTGAGCGGCGCGGCAAGGCGTTTGAAGGCGTTCCACAGCGTCCGGTAGCTGACCTGCCCCTTGTCCACGGGGAAGTTGCTTTCGAACATCGCGCGGTCCGGGCCGAAGAGGTCTAGGCAGGTCTCGACCCAGGGTGCCCAGTCATTGGCCAGCGTGTCCGAATGCGGCGGCAGGGCGTCGTCGGCATAGCGCCAGCCAAAGACGCCCAGGCCGAAGCCGCCGATCTTGATCCGGGTGTTGGGCAGCGCAGCCACCTGGGCCAGCGACTCGCGCCAGGCGCGGAAATTGTCGGGGTCAAAGCGGTCATGCGGACCGACGCCCAGCGGGCCGCCGCAATGATCGACGATGACGGCCAGCTCCGGCACGGCCTCCGCCAGGGCGCGGACCTCGTCCAGTTGGGTCTGGTAAGCCCAGACGTCGAGCGTCAGGCCGTGGGCGGCCACCGCCCGCGCGCCGTCAAGGAAAGCGTCGGTGCGCATCAGACCCTGGGGCGGCGGGGTGGGGTTGGAACGGACCGCCGGATCGGCATGCCATGCGGTTGTGTTGCGGATGCCCTTGACCTGGCCTTGCCCGGCCTCGGTCAGCGCGTCGAGCACCGGGCGCACCCTGTCCCCCAATTGCAGGTCCGCCATCGCGACGAGGCCCGCCGGGAAGCGATCCCGCCCGCGCGTCCAGTCCAGCACGGTTTCGACCTCGCCCACGGGGCGCAGCGCCTCGGGGCCCGTCGTGCGATAACCCGTCCGGCACTGGACAAAGAGGCTTGCCCGTACGTCGTGGCCCGCGCCCATATCCGCCATCAGCTCCTCTGCCCGATACCGCCCCTCGGGCCGGTCCCAGAGGTGGTGATGGCAGTCGAAGATCGGCTGCCCCGGCGCAAGGACATCCTCCCGCACCAGAGCGAGCCAGTCCTCGCGAACCTTATGGTGCGGGCTTGCGGTCATACCTCTTTGCGACCGTCGATGAAGCGCTTCTTCAGCGTCGGGCCGACAACCACGGCGATGGTGAGCGCGACGAGGATCAGGCTGGTGGTGTTCTGGAACAGGATCATCGGGTCACCGCGTCCGATCCGCAGGGCCAGGCGCAGGTTCTCCTCGGCGAAACCGCCCAGGATCAGGCCCAGCACCACCGGCGGCAGCGGGAATTTGAGCCGGTCCATCACCCAGCCGATCGCGCCGAAGCCGAGCATCAGGTAGACGTCGAACATCCGCCCGTGGATCGAATAGACGCCGATCAGCATCAGCACGATGATGACCGAGCCGAGCAGCGGGCGCGGCAGGTTCAGCAGGCGCGCGAAGGAGTTGGTCGCGAGCGAACCGCCCAGCAGGACCAGCAGGATCGCCCCGAACAGGAACTGCCACATGAAGCCGAAGACGATGTCGGGGTTGTCCCGGAACAGCATCGGGCCGGGTTGCAGCCCATGCACCAGCAGTCCCCCCAGCATGACCGCCGCAACGGCGGTGCCCGGGATGCCCAGCGTCAGTGCGGGGATCAGCGCCGAGGCGGTGTCGGCATTGTTGGCGACCTCGGCGGCGGCGACGCCCTCGGGTTCGCCTTCGCCCCAGGTCTCGGGGTGCTTGGAGGTGCGGCGCGCCTCGTTATAGGACATGAAGGCCGCCATCGAACCGCCCGCGCCGGGCAGGATGCCGATCCAGATCCCGATGAGGGAGCCGCGGATCCAGGTTTTCCAGTATTTCATCCGCGGCAGGGCCTTCCAGATCGGCTCTGTCCCCAGATTGGAAGAGTTGACGCCATCGGTCTTGAGCGGCGTTTCCAGCAGGTCGATCACCGGCGGCAGCGCGTAGAGGCCGACCAGCAGGATCACGATGTTGATGCCGTCGAGCATTTCCAGCTGGCCAAAGGTAAAGCGGTCGTTGCCGTAGATCGGGTCCGACCCGATGACCGAGACGAAGACCCCGAAACAGGCCGAGATCAGGCCCTTCACCGGGTTGCCGCCCAGCAGGAAGATGATCGAGGCGAGGCCGAAGACGGCGACCCAGAAGACCTCGGACGGGCCGAAGAGCAGCGTCACCTTGGACAGCGGCGGCGCCAGCAGCATCAGCGCAAAGGCCGAGGCGATGCCGCCGATGGAGGACGAGACGACCGCGACCTGAAGCGCAAAGCCGCCCTGACCTTTCTGAGCCATCGGATAGCCGTCAAAGGTGGTGGCGACGGCGGCGGGGGTGCCTGGGATGCGCAGCAGCACGGCGGGAATAGCACCGCCGTACATCGCGCCGTTGTAGATGCCCGCCATCAGGCCGAGCGCGACAAGCGGTTCCAGCCCGAAGGTGAAGGGCACGAGGACCGAGATCGCCATGGTGGCCGAGAGGCCCGGCATGGCGCCCACGACGATGCCGGCGATGACGCCGATCACAACGGCGGCAAAATTCGTCAGGGCAAAGACGTTCGGCAGGGCGTGAAGAAGATCGGAATACATGGCTCAGCGCCCCCAAAAGCGGCCAGTGGGGAAATCCTGGCTCATCCCGAAATCGAAGATTGCCCAGATGGTGCCGACCACGATCACGGTTGCGATCAGAAGGCCCAGGGGGCTGCGGTAGCCGAAGACCCAGGCGACCAGCGGGATCGTTGCGGCGGTGCTGACGTAAAAGCCGATGAAATCGGTGGCGAGCGCATAGGCGACGATCAGCAGGAAGGCCCCGATCACCCGTTTGGGCGACTTGGTCATGGGCTGTGCATCCTCGCCCGCGCGGGCCTTGCGCTGATCCGCCAGCAGCAGCAGGACCGACAGGACAATAAGCCCGATCAGCATGACGGCCGGCAGCAGCGCCGAGATCGCCCGCAGATCATAGGTCGGGATCAGGAAGGCGGCGGCGACCACGATGATGCCGAGCGCGGTCAGGGTCTCGGGCCTTTTCAGGCGGGAAGTGCGGCTCTCGGGCATGGGTCAGCTCTTGATATGAGAGAAAGGGTGCGTGAGGGGGGGAGGGCCCCTCACGCTTGCGGCCTCAGTTCCAGGGGGTGGTTTCCCACACGCCCTTGGCGAGGTCGTAGAGGTCCGAGGTCAGCTGTTTGAAGTCATCGCCCGTCACGACTTCGACCGGGTTGGCGGTCGCGGCCATGGCGGCGAGGAATTCCTGGTCGCTCGCCAGCTGCGAGAAGGCATTCAGCAGCTTGGCCTGCACGTCCTCGGGCAGACCGGCCGGCGCGATGAAGCCGCGCATGGAGCCGTTCACGAGGTCGAGTCCCTGTTCCTTGAAGGTGGGCAGGTCCGGCGCAAAGGTCGAGCGTTCGTTGGTGGCGACGCCCAGCACGTTCAGCTGGTCCTGGAATTCGGCCACTTCCGAGATGTTCAGGATCCCCATCGCGACATGGCCGCCCAGAAGCGCCGTCCGTGCGGGGGCGGAGCCCTTGAACGGCACGATGGTGAATTCCGTCTCGGTGGCGTTCTGCAGCTTGATCAGCGCGAAATGGTCGTCGCCGCCAAGGCTCGACATGCCGACGGTGATCGCCCCGGGATTGGCCTTGGCCTCGGCCAGCAGCTTGTCGAGCGTGTCGAGCCCGCTGTTCTTGGAGGTCACGATGACGTTGGGATCGTTCACCACGTTGGCGAGGTAGGTGAAGCTGTCGCGGTCATAACCGGCCTCGCGGTCGATGGTACGCGCCATCATGCCCGGCAGGTTGAACGTGCCCAGAGTATAGCCGTCCGGGTCGGCATTGGCGGCCTCGGTCACGCCGATCTGGCCCGACGCGCCGGGCATGTTCTTGACGACGAGGCTTGCGCCGTCGCCGAGGTACTTTTCGATGAAGGGCGCGGCGGTGCGCGCCATGACATCGGTGCCGCCACCTGCGGAATAGCCGACGATCACTTCGATCGGCTTTTCCGGATAGTCGGCCAGGGCGGCGCCTGCGGACAGGGCCAGGGCACCGGCAAGGGCCGTCGTCTTGAAGATATTAAACATGATACTCCTCCGCTTCATGCGTGTGGTTTCAGTCGTTGGGCAGGGTGCAGCCACGCTCCTTGAGCGCGCGGTCAACCCAGGTCCGGTCGTTGGTGCCTGCTTCGATGTCGGCCATCTGCTTGATCTCGGCGGCGGATTTCGCCTGCGTGGCCTTCAGGATCGTCTCGGCTTCGTCAATCGGCACGGCCAGCACGCCGTCGCTGTCGCCGATGACGATGTCGCCGGGGTGGATCACCATGCCGTCGATGGCGACGGGCACGTTGAGTTCACCGGGGCCGTCCTTCCACGGGCCGCGATGCGTGACGCCCGCGGCCCATGTCGGCAGGTTGGTTTCGCGGAAATTGTCCAGATCGCGGATCGCGCCGTTGATGACGAGCCCGACGACACCTTTCTTGATCGCATAGGCCAGCATCAGTTCGCCCATCAGCGCGTTGTCCAGCGCCCCGCCCGCGTCGACGACGATCACGTCACCGGGCACGGCGCGGTCGATGGCTGCATGCAGCATCAGGTTGTCGCCGGGCCGCGCCTTGACGGTCAGGGCGACGCCCGCCATGCCGCCCGAGGTGTGCATCGGGCGCAGCGTCGGCCCACCCGCGGTCATGCGCGACATGCTGTCGGAGACATTGGCGACGGGCAGCTTGGCGAATGCGGCGACGATCTCGGGGGGCGCGACACGGTCGCGTTTGAGGATACGGAACCCGGTGGTCATGGTTATTTCTCCAACTTGGCCGGCTCCGCCTGTGCGGCGGCCAGCAATTTGCGATTGATGATGCGTTCGGGGGCGACGGGCGCGCCGTCCAGGATCTGAAAGATCCCGCGCACCGCATCGACACCCACCCGGGCGCCCGCCTGACGGGTCACGCCACCGATATGCGGGGTGAGCACGATTTCCGGCACGGCAAAGAACGGGTGGTCGGCGGCGGGCGGCTCGACGGCAAAGGTATCCAGCCCGGCGCCCGCGAGATGCCCGCTCTGGATTGCGGCAACCAGCGCCGCCTCGTCGATCAGCCCGCCGCGCGCGGTGTTGATGATGTAGGCGCCCCGGGGCATCTGCGCGAGGGTCTTGGCGTTCAGCAAACCGCGCGTCTGCTCGGTCAGCGGGCAATGCAGCGAGAGAATGTCGGAGCGCGCCAGCAGCTCCTCGACGCTGGCACAGCGGGTGACGTCCAGCGCCTGGAAGGCACTGTCGGGCGCGTAGGGGTCATAGCCCAGCAGGTCGAGCCCCAGCCCCTTGGCCATGCGGCCCGTGGCCTGGGCAATCGCGCCCATGCCCATCAGGCCCAGGGTCGACCCGGCGATCTCGTGCCCCGAAAAGCCCGGCTTTTCCCAGCGACCGGCCCGCAGCCCCGCATCCAGCGGCAGCACGCGCTTTACCGTTGCCAGCAGCAGCGCGATGGCGTGCTCGGCCACCGACACCGCATTTGCGCCCGTCGCCACCAGCACCGGGATACCCCGCGCGGCGGCGGCCTCGATGTCGATGTTGTCGACCCCGACGCCATGCTTGGAAATCACCTTGAGTTGCGGCGCCGCGTCCATCACCGCGGCATCCAGACGGCCCATCCGCGAGACGATCCCCTCGGCGCCGGTCTTCTGAAGAAACTCGGAAATCACCGGGCTGTCGGCATAGGGCGGGGTGTGCACCGTGCGATAGCCGTGCTCCTCCACAACCCGGACCGCCGCCGGATCGAGGTCAGGCCCCGTAACGAGGATTGTCTTGCTCATTGCGCGTGTCTCCATAGCGTCCCGAAGCGTCGAGGCGCGCCATTTCGTTTCTTGATCTGTCGATTGATCCGCACCGGTCTCCCAAACCGGGCTGCGGGTCTCCTCCTTGGGTTGGCACCTTAATGCCAAGAATGTCTTCACCAAAGCGCGGAATTCTGGTTATTAGATTTAGACAAACTGGATTTGATGATGGACACCCGGCAGCTAAAGACCCTTCTCGCCATTCAATCCCATGGCACCTTCGCCCAGGCAGCGGACATTGTCGGGCTGACGCCCTCGGCTGTCAGCCAACAGGTCCACGCGCTGGAAGATGAACTGAGGGTGACCATCTTCGATCGCAGCAGCCGACCGCCCCGGATCACGCCGGAAGGGCTTCAGGTTGTTGAAATGGCGCGGGATATCCTGCGCCGCGAAGAGGATACGCGGGCCAGCCTGCGCGGTGACCAGATCGCCGGCACCTTGATGCTGGGCTCGGTGCGCTCGAGCGCGCTGAACCTGCTGCCACGCGCCATGGTGGAGATGCGCCAACGCTACCCGGACCTCAAGCCGAGCCTGCGGGTTTCGCTCTCCACCACGCTCATCGCCGACGTGGCTGCGGGCCGGCTCGATGCCGCCATCGTCGCGGAACACGTCGGGTTTCCCAGTGCCCTGCGGTGGAGCCCCTTCCTGCGCGAACCGCTTTGGCTGATCGCGCCGAAAGGAATGGGGGCAGATGATCCGATCGAGCTGTTGAACACCCGGCCCTACATCCGCTTTCGAAGCGCGGTGCCGCTGGCCAACCTGATCGATACCGAACTGTCCCGCCTTGGGGTCGTGACCAACGACGTGGCCGAAATCGACACCATCGGGTCGATCGTCACCTGCGTGCGGCAGGGCCTCGGCATCTCCGTGGTCACCCATGTTGCGCTTCAGGAGCCCGAGGATCTGAACATCATACGCCGGCCCTTCGGCACCCCGCAGGTGACCCGCCAGATCGGCATCGTCGAAAGAATCGCCGCGCCGCGTGCCGAAATAATCGCACGGCTACACGCGGTCCTCGCCGAACTCTGCGGAGACTATGGCGTGGACCGCCCCGCACGCTCCTGACGGCCTCTGTGCCGACGATCACCACACCGATTTGCCGATCTGCTCTGTCGTCGCAAAGGCTTTGACGGCAGAAGCCCGGTTGGGCGGGAAGCGGGCGTTCGCGGCGCTCTGGGCCAAAGCCCCCGATGCGGGACGGAGCGGGCCGTTGGCCTATTTCTGGGAAAGTCTGCATTGTGGATATGATGCTTGCGGTTACCATCCACCGAAATTGGTGAGAGTGCCGGACACGCATATCGAAAAAATCTTGACGTTCAGAAATGAGTGACCCGAACAATGTTACGATGGAAAATTCCTAGCTTCTTCACATGGTTTGCGATCACTACAGGCGCATTCGCTTCAATGGTCATGGGACAAACGATGCAGGAACGCATGAGCACTGCTATGGATGCAGGCGAGCTGTCAGGGTTGCATGCGACCGTTGTCATGTTCGGCGGCGAACAGATCGCCGAAGCCTATTTCACCGGTAAAGATGAACGTTGGGGCGCGCCAATCGGGATCGTCGAACATGGCCCGGACACACTGCATGACACTCGCTCGATCACCAAGTCCATCATTGGCCTGCTGTACGGGATCGCTCTTGATGAAGGCGTAGTCCCGGACCTCGGAACGCCACTGCTAGATGTTTTTCCAGAATACTCTGATCTCCGCGATGGGTCTGCGCGTGAAACCATCACAATTGCAGATGTGCTGACGATGCAAATGGGAACCGAGTGGGATGAAAGCTTTCCTTATTCGGACTCGCGCAATAGCGAGATCGCGATGGAGTTGGCCGACGATCGCTATCGCTTTGTCCTCGACCGGCCGATGGTGGCAGAACCCGGGACGATCTGGACGTACAACGGCGGCGCTGTCGCGCTTCTGGGCCATCTGATATCCGAAGGCGCGGACATGGGGATCGACACCTATGCACAGACCCGTCTTTTCGATCCCTTGGGCATTTCAGAATTTGAATGGTTGGCGGGTGCTGACGGTGTGCCTTCGGCGGCGTCGGGTTTGCGTCTCACAGCGCGAGATCTTGCGAGAATCGGCGCTATGGTCGCCCGAAATGGAATGTATGACGGTCGTCAGATCGTGCCCGCATCTTGGCTTGATGCCTCATTTCAGACGCGGGCGTCGATCATGGAGGGCTTCAACTACGGGTTCCTTTGGTATCTCGCCTCGGGTCCCAGCGGTGATCAACTCATCATTGCATCTGGCAATGGCGGGCAGCGATTGACCGTACAGTCTTCGGTCGAATTCGTCGTCGCCACCTATGCAGGTCGGTACAATGACTTTGATTCATGGCAGCTGCCGGTTCGCATTATCGGTGAATTCGCAGTTCCAGAGGTTAGTCGCGTCCGGTCAGAGTAGTCTGAGAACCGATGCCATGTCTGGAAACCCGACATTCATGAACTGCGCAGCATTCGACACTTTGGACTCGAAGCCGCCGTTCGCTGCGTAGGTTGCCAACATCCGCTCAGCCCCGTCAGTGAAGACGGCCCATGCCTTTTCTGCCCGACGATCCTGCCTTTGTTCCAAGCTGGGCGCAGCGTGCGAATGGCGGGCGGGTATGGTGTTTGCATGATGGATCCTCCGATCCACCACGCCCACCCTCGGCGACAAGGACCGAAGCACCGGGATGGTCGACCCGGAGACACCAGGTCTCGGCTGTCCTGTTCTCCAGCCAGGTAGAGAGTTCATCCAGATCGTCGCGATGATCTGCGCGGCATAGGTCGATGACGGATCTGCGCAAAACCGCCACCGCCAACTCGGCATCGGCTCTTTGCGCCCGACGGATCGGGAGTGTCATTCGCTCTCGACCTGCACCTTCTGCGCCGACGCATACAGGCAAGGCCAGGCACCGAAACGTCGGCTTTGTCCGCATGGCAGCTGTCGGCCGTCAGGTTCGGGGCCGATCTTGCTTGCCGACGCAACAAAGATCCGCTCTGACCCCTCAGCCATCGGTCAAGGTCACGGAAATTTCACGCCCCAGCCAAGTCAGATAGCCGCTGATCGCCGCCTCGTCCCTTTTGCAGTAGGACCATTTCAGGTGCCTTTGCACGGTTATGAAACCCGCCTGCCTAAGAATGTCCAGATGCCGGCTGGCGGTGGGTTGGGCGACGGCAAGCGCCTCGGCAATCAAAGTCATGCACACGCCGAATTTCACCGGGTCGGCTGACCGCTGCTGGCCGAAGTGCTTTTGAGGGTCCGCCAGCAGCTGAAGAATTCTCAGCCGCTGCGCGCTGGCCATTGCTTTGATTTGCGTTGATTTGTCCATATATGCATTCATATAGCTGTTCAGCTATATGACAATGTGAGTTGTGTGATGCTCGATCTTCCGAATACGGCGATCATCAAGGAAAATGCCGTCCGTTGGGGCAGAATAGGCAGCGGGCCGCCGCTCGTCGCCATCCACGGGACGCCTTTCTCGTCACAGGTCTGGCGACGGATCGTGCCGCATTTTGCCGACCGCCGCACGGTTTACTACTTTGATTTGATTGGCTACGGGCTCTCCGAAAAGCGCGAGGGACAGGATGTTTCGCTCGCCGTTCAGAACGAGCTTCTTGCCGCCCTGTTTGCGGAATGGGGGCTCGAACGCCCTGACGTTCTGGCGCATGACTTTGGCGGGGCGACCGCGTTGCGCGCATACTATCTGAACGGGCTGCGCTATGCCTCGCTGACGATCTTCGATGCGGTTGCCCTTGCGCCCTGGGGGTCGCCGTTCGTGCAGCACGTGCGCCGGCATGAAGAGGCGTTCAGCGGGATGCCCGACTATATGCACACTGCGCTGTTGCGGGCCTATCTGCAGACGGCGGCACACAAACCTCTATCGGACGAGGCCCTTGCCATCTACAGCGCGCCGTGGCTTGGGCCGGTCGGTCAGCCAGCGTTCTACAGGCAGATTGCCCAGATGGACCAACGCTATACGGATGAAGTTGAGGCGCAGTATAGCCGGATGGACTGTCCCGTTACCGTTCTGTGGGGGCAAGAGGACGATTGGATACCGTATTCAAAGGGCCATGAACTTGCCGGGCTGATCTCGGATCGACCGCTGATCCCGGTTCCGGACGCCGGGCATCTGGTGCAGGAGGATTGCCCGGAGTGTCTGGTGGCGGAAGTTCTCAAGAGCCTCGGCGGCCGCTGATTGTCCGCTTCGGGCTGAAAGCGACGCAGGTTGGCTGGCACCCGAGGACCGGCCCGCGGCATCGCCGCATGGACCGCCCATCGGCCAATCCCGGGCGCTGATGAGGCCGGTGGCAAAGCGGCGGGCCTGCCTGACGGGCTGGGCCCGCAGCCAATTCATCCGGCTGATTTCCAATGGATAAATGACCGTTCCGGAAGGGTCGGCAAGGCCTGGGCCGTTACGGCACCTTCGGAGGTGTCCCGGCGGAGTTCAAAGGCGTGTCGAGCGTGCTGATGACCCATGATGCGCCTGTGCCATAGATAAACGACAGTTCGCCCAGGTTCCCAGACATGCCGCAACGCTCCGGTGCACGCGGCGACCCTGTCGCCGACGAACCGCGAGGCCTGGGAACGGGCGGAACCGCAACTGGTTTGGTCGCGCGGGAAGGGAGCAAGGCTCCGGTCGCAAAATGGGCTTGCCCCCCTCCTTCACGGCAATGCTAGGATGCCGGACCGAGCAAGCGAGGGGTTCCGGTGACTGATTTTCTGCTCTTGGCCTTTATCTTCCTGATCGCCGGCGTGTGTTCGGTGCCAATCGCCACCCGGCTCGGGCTGGGGTCGGTGCTGGGCTACCTGATTGCCGGGATCGTCATCAGCCCGATCCTGGCTTTGCTGCATGTCGACGTGGTGTCGCTTCAGCATTTTGCAGAGTTCGGCGTCGTGATGATGCTGTTCCTTGTGGGGCTGGAACTTGAGCCAAAGCTGCTCTGGTCGATGCGGGGGCGCCTGCTGGGGCTGGGTGGTGGTCAGGTCGCGCTGACCGCGCTTGCGGTGATGGCCGTTGCGATGGTGTTCGGGCAGGTCTGGACTGTCGCCCTGACGATCGGCCTCGTCCTGGCGCTGTCCTCGACCGCGATCGTTCTGCAGACCTTGAGCGAAAAGGGCCTGATGAAAAGCGACGGCGGGCAGTCAAGCTTTTCCGTTCTGCTGTTTCAGGACATCGCCGTCATCCCGATGCTTGCCCTGATCCCGCTGCTGGCCATGCCCGAGCTGGTCGAGGCGATGGCCCATGCGGATCATGGCGGCGGCGGCGATCACGGCGGATCGCTCAGCCTTGTCGAGGGGTTGCCGGGCTGGGGCGTCGCCCTTGTCACATTGGGGGCCATTGCGGCCGTCGTCGGGATCGGGTCCTTTCTGACCGGGCCGATTTTCCGCTTCATCGCCGCCGCCAATCTGCGCGAGCTTTTCGTTGCCGCCGCCCTGATGATCGTGATCGGCATTGCCCTGCTGATGTCCCTTGTCGGGCTGTCCCCGGCGCTTGGCACGTTCCTTGCCGGGGTTGTGCTGGCCAACAGCGAATACCGTCACGAGCTGGAAAGCGACATTGACCCGTTCAAGGGCCTGCTTCTCGGGCTGTTCTTCATGACGGTCGGGGCCGGGATCAATTTTGGCCTGCTCTTCGACAACTTCGCCACCATCCTGGCCCTGACGCTGGGGATGATGATCCTCAAGGCGGCGGTGTTGTTCGCCCTTGCCGTCATCTTCAGGGTTGGCAGCGCGGACCGCTACCTGTTTGCGCTCGGCCTCGCGCAGGCGGGCGAATTCGGCTTTGTCTTGCTGTCCTTCACGGTCGCCAACGCAGTTCTGCCAGCCGCCATTGCGGATCGGTTGTTGCTTGTCGTGGCCCTGTCCATGTTGCTGACCCCGGCGCTCTTCATCCTCTATGACAGGCTCATCGCCCCCCGGTTCGACGGCAGGGAAGAGCGTGAAATGGATCGGATCGAGGAAACCAGCAATGTGATCATCGCCGGGCATGGTCGCGTGGGCGGGATCGTCGCGCGGTTGCTGCGCGGCGCGGGGCTGACGCCAACCGTCATCGATTTCAGTTCCAAACAGCTGGAAATGCTCAAGGCGTTCAGCGTTCAGGCCTATTACGGCGATGCAACGCGCCCGGATCTGCTGCATGCCGCCGGCATAGATCAGGCGAAGCTGCTCGTCATCGCAATCGACGGGAAAGACCAGATCACCGAGCTGGTCAAATACGTCAAGCATCATCACCCCGATGTGCATATCATCGCGCGGGCGGTGGACCGTGGGCACGTCTATGACCTGTGGTTTGCCGGATGCCGGGATATCATTCGCGAAACCTACGACAGTTCCTTGCGCATGGGCCGGTCGGCTGTCGAGGCGCTTGGCTACAGCCGGAGCCAGGCCGAGCGGCTGGTCGAGACCTTCGCCGATTTCGACCGTACGTCCATGTTGATCGCGGCCGAGCATCACGACCCGGCGATCCCGTTGCACCAGAACCAAGCCTATATGGCCCGCTTCAATCAGGAGCGTGAGAGCATGGAGGCCGACCTTTTCAGACGTATGAGCGCCATCCTGTCCGAGACACAGGTGTGAGCGAGGGGCAGGCCCGGTTCCTGACCGGCAGCCTTTCGCGCCACATCGCCACCATGTCGCTTACGGCGGCGGTGGGTCTTCTGGCGCTTTTTGTCGTGGATCTGGTGGACATGGTGTTCATCTCGATGCTGGGTGTGGCGGAACTGGCCGCCGCCGTGGGCTTTGCCGGGTCCATCCTGTTCATGACCACCTCGGTCAGCATCGGTTTTGCCATCGCGGGGGGCGCCCTGGTGGCCCGTGCACTGGGCGAAGGCAACCCGGACCGCGCGCGCGAGGTCTTGACCCATGTGCTGGCCCTGGGGGTCATCTTTGCGATTGGATTCGCGGCGGTGATCTTTCTCAACCTGCCGGGTCTGACCGCGCTTGTCGGCGCGACAGGAGAGACGCAGACCCTGTCGATTGCCTATCTGCGCATTCTGATCCCGACCATGCCGATCCTGATGGTCGGCATGATCGCCTCGGCCGCCCTGCGCAGTCATGGCGCGGCAAACCTGTCGATGTTGGTCACGGTCATTGGCGGTGTGGTCAACGCGGTGCTGGATCCGATCCTTATCTTTGTTCTGCACATGGAGCTGGAGGGCGCGGCCTGGGCGTCGGTCGCGGCGCGTCTGTCCATCGCAGGTTCGGCGCTGTGGTACATCACCCACCGCTTTGGCGGGCTGGCCGGACGGTCGCCGACAGCCATCTTCAAGGATACGCGAACCATTGCCGCGTTTGCGGTCCCGGCGATGCTGGCCAATATCGCAACCCCGGTGGGCAGCGCCTATGTGACACGCGCCGCGTCGTCCTTTGGCGAAGAGGCCGTGGCGGGCATGGCCGTTGTCGGGCGCCTGACGCCTATCGCCTTTGCCCTGATCTTTGCCATGTCAGGCGCCATCGGCCCGATCATCGGTCAGAATTTCGGCGCCGGTCAGCTTGACCGAGTGCGCGACGCATTTCGCCGGGCCATCGCGCTGTGCATCGCCTACGTTGTCCCCGTGGTGGCGCTGCTGTTTCTCTTGCGCGCACCGATTGCCGACCTGTTCGGTGCGCAGGGCACGACCCGCGACCTGATCTATCTCTTTTGCGGGCCGCTCTCGCTGGCCTGGGTGTTCAACGGCGTCATCTTCATTGCCAACGCATCCTACAACAATCTGGGCCATCCGTTCTATTCGACCTGGGTCAACTGGGGACGCAACACGCTGGGGGTGGTTCCCTTCGTCGCTGTCGGCGCCGCCCTCTGGGGGGCGGCGGGTGTCCTGATCGGCCAGATGGCAGGGGGGGCGCTGATGGCCCTGGTGGCCCTCTGGCTTGCCAAGCGCGTAATGGATCAGGCCGCGACAGCCCCGACAGAGCCGCCCGAGCGCCCGCCCTTTCTCGCCCATCGGCGGGCGTTCACGATGCTGCACCACCGCCGCTAGAGATCTGTCCGTAGAGTTGGGTGACGGCTTGGGTCGGACCGTCCGCGCGCTGTTGATGCTGTTCCGGACCTGGCGGGCAGGCCATCAACAGGCGGGAGTCATCGTTTCTCTTTCAACAGGTCCTCGATCGCCACAAGACGCCGCATCACATCGTCGCGGTAGCTGTCCGTTGCAGCGTTGGTTTCCTGGGAATGTGCGTCCTGCATGGAGTTGACGATCAGACCCACGAGGAGGTTAACGACCGCAAATGTCGTGATCATGATGAAGGGCACGAAGAATATCCACGCTTCGGGATGGACCTCCATCACCGGGCGGACAATGCCCATCGACCAGCTTTCCAAGGTCATCACCTGGAACAACGTGTAGAGAGACGCGCCCAGTGAGCCGAACCAGTCGGGAAAGGTCGCGGCGAAGAGTTTGGTCGCGATCACGGCGGCAATGTAGAAGATCACCGCCATGAGCAGAAAGACCGAGGCCATCCCCGGCAGGGCCGAGATGAAGCCTTCGACCACGCGGCGCAGGGTCGGTGCCACCGAAACCACGCGCAACAGACGCAGAATGCGGAGCGCCCGAAGGACGGACAGCCCCCCGGCGGCCGGCACCAGCGCGATGCCGACCACGAGGAAGTCGAAGACGTTCCACGCATTTCGAAAGAACCGCAGGCCGCGCGCATAGAGCTTGGCCAGAAGCTCTGCCACGAAGATCGCAAGGCAGGCAGTGTCCAGCGTCACGATGAGCCAACCGGCTGAATTCATGACCGGTTTGGAGGTTTCGAGCCCAAGAATGACCGCGTTGAACAGGATCACCCCCATGATCGCGTAGCGCGTCGACGGGTGGTCGAGAAAATCGGAAAGGTGCTGACGCATCTTTGGTTCGGTTCCTGTTAAATCCAGACGTATCTAGGACGTCTGCAAAGGACATTCCAGCCCGTGGCCGCCGGTCGCACCCGGCGCGGCGGCGACTGGGGGCAGCCCTTCCAGCATATTCGTGCCAGGTGCAAGATTTTGCGCCGTTTTCCCAAGACCGGACACCCGGCGGCGGACAGCTCGCCCCGGCATAGGGCGCGGTTCGACAGAGCTTAGCCCGGTCGCGTCCTGCCACAGCCACGCGCCAGGGATCGCGCGCATGCGCGAGGGTTTGCACCGCCACCCCGGCGATCGAAAACGTCGGGGGCCGTGGCGCCAATGCCGGTTTCACCTCTGGCTGCACCCACCGCGCCGCGCGGGAAGGGGCAGGGGGCCAGCCGGACCATCCGGCGGATTGGCTGGCCAAACGCCCAGCCGATCCGGGGTTCAGGTGTCGCGCCCGGCCTGGGCACATACTGGCGAAGCGGTGCCTGTCCCTCAGCCCTCTGCGTGGCGCGGGAACCGAAGGCGGAACCTGGTCCCCCGTTCGGTCGGCACGATATCGACCCGCCCCGCGTGCCTGACCATCACCTGTTCCACGATGGCGAGCCCCAGCCCGGTCCCCTCGCCATATTGCAACTGCGAGAAACGGCGAAAGGCGGTGCTGACCTTGTCGGGCGGGATGCCGACGCCGTCATCCGCGACCTCGATCAAGACATCCCTGCCGTCTGCATATGTGCGCACGTTGAACGCGGTCATCTCCGCCCCGCCATGCTTCAGCGCATTTTCGAGGATGTTGATCAAGGCCTCGCCAATCAGAACGGGATTGCCAAGCACAACAAGCGGGTCCGGGTGAGGGGCAAGCGCAAAGCCCAGGTCGCGGGACAGCGCCTTGGCGGCAAAGGCGCGGCAGACATCCTCGACAACCGTGTTCAGGTCGAACGGCGCCATCGCCGTGCTCTCGTCGTAGCGGAGGCGCTCAAGGGACAGCAACTGCTCGGCCAGCCGTGCGGATTTGCGGGCGGCTTCTATCAGCTGCTCTTCGCATTTGGCGCGTTCTGCCGTGTCCTGCATCTGCGGAAGCGTTTCGGCCAGGGTCAGGATCGCCGCCGCCGGATTGCGCAGCTGGTGCGCCGCGTCCGAGATGAAGGCCTGATGCGCCTCGAAGCTGTCTTGCACCTGGCGCAAAAGGCGGTTGAGGGTCGAGACGATGCCGGACACCTCATGCGGCACCGCGCGGCGGATCGGGCCGAGATCGTCCGGAGAGCGCCGCCGGATCGCGGCCTCCAGATCGTTCAGGGGGCGCAGGCCGATCTGCACGCCGAACCAGACGACCAGGGCCAGCGTCGCCATCAGGCCGGCAATCAGCGCCGCCGCCCGCAGGGCCAGCTCTCGCGCAAAGGCGCGGCGGTCGCTGACGCGCTGCCAGACCGTCACGACCGTATCGCCGGTCAGGTTCCCGATGACGCGGTTTTCGATCATGCGCATGACGCGCATGTCCTCGCCGCGATAGGTCGCGAAATAGTAGAACGGCAGTTCCCGGACGACCGGCGTTTCGGGGCGCGGCGGATAGGCATAGCCCGTCACGTAGACGCCGCCCGGGCCGGTGACGTGATAGAAAACTTCGCCGCCCCCCGCGTCCGAGATGACCCGCCGAGTGCTGGGCGACAGCGCGTCCCCTTCCGAAATCGCCACATCGCGTGAAATCGCCAGGGCTGCGGAAAGGAGGGAGCGGTCGAACAGGTCCTCCGAGGTGCGCTGCGCCACCTCGAACCGCCACCATCCCAGCAGGACCGAAACGACCAGGAGCGGCGGCAGGATCAGCAGGAACAGCCGCAGGCGCAGAGATCGTGCCCTCACGGGGTTTCGATCTCGAGCATGTAGCCCAGGCCGCGGGCGGTCTTGATCCTGATCCCGAACCGTTCCAGCCGCTTGCGCAGGCGCGAGACATGCGGCTCGATGGCGCTGTCTTCGGCGTCCGAGCCGGTGCCGTAGACATGGGTGATCAGCTGCGCCTTGGACACGATCCGCCCGCGCCGCTCGAACAGGCATTCCAGCGTCGCGATCTCCTTGCGCGGGATGTCGAGCGGCTGTTCGTCCTTCAGCACCTGGCGCGCGGTCCGGTCGAAGACCAGCGGCCCCAGCGTGTCCCGCGCGGCAAATTCCAGATTCTTGCGCCGGGCCATGGCGCGCAGCCGCGCTTCCAGCTCGTCCATTTCGAAGGGTTTTGTCAGGTAGTCGTCCGCCCCCGCATCCAGCCCCGCGACGCGTTCCGCCGTTTCGGAGCGGGCAGTCAGCAGGATCACCGGCGTGCCATCGCCCCGCCGCCGCAAGGCGCGCAGCACGTCGAGCCCGTCCATACCGGGCAGGTTCAGGTCCAGCACCACCAGGTCCGCGCCCTCTTGCGACAGGAAACTGTCCGCCTCGCGGCCATCGTGCAACAGGTCGACGGCATGCCCCCTGTCCCGCAGGCGAAATGCGATTCCCTGGGCCAGGGCTTGATTGTCTTCGATCACGGCAATGCGCATGCTCAGTTATTTGTCATGATGCGCAAGTTTCGCGCAAGGTTGGGACGGCATGTTGCCGGCGTTGGAGGAGGGAATCATTCCCTTGAAACGAAAGTACATGGAACGCCGGGGCCTTGTCCCGGTGCGACAGGTCTACGGGAGGACACCAATGACCATCAAGCAACTCGCAACCTCGGTTGCCGCGGCCGCATTTCTGGCATCCCCGGCGCTTGCCGAAGTCGACTTTTCCGGCAAGACGATCGAATGGGTCATCCCGTTCTCGGAAACCGGCGGTTCGGCCAAATGGGCCAACTTCTTTGCCCCGCTCCTGTCCAAAGAGCTGCCGGGCAATCCCACCGTCGTGGTGAAATTCATGCCGGGTGCGGGCTCCACCAAGGGCGCCAACTGGTTCCAGGAACAGGAATACGATGACGGCACGCTGATCTTCGGCACCTCCGGGTCGACCCAGTTCCCCTTCCTGCTGGACGACCCGCGCGTGCGCTACGAATATTCCGACTGGGTGCCGGTCATGGCCTCGGGCACGGGCGGTGTCGCCTACCTCAACCCCGAGGACGGCGCGAAATTCGACGGCTCGGCCAACAACCTCAAGGACATCGACTTCATCTACGGCTCGCAGGGGGCGACGCGCCTTGACCTCGTGCCGCTGCTGGCCTGGGAAATGCTGGGCATGAACGTCGAGCCGGTCTTTGGCATCAAGGGGCGCGGTGACGGCCGCCTGATGTTCGAACGTGGCGAGGCCACCATCGACTACCAGACCTCGTCCAGCTACCTCGGCGCCTCTGCCGATCTGGTTGCGCAGGGCAAGGCCGTGCCGATGATGTCCTGGGGCGCGCTGGACGACGAAGGAAACATCGTGCGCGATCCGACCTTCCCGGACATGCCGACCTTCAAGGAAGTCTGCGAAGCGACCGATGGCTGCGAGACCTCGGGCGAGGCATGGGATGCATGGAAAGCCTTCTTCGTGGCCGGCTTCCCGGTGCAAAAGATCGCCTTCCTGCCCAACGGCACCCCGGATGACGTGGCGCAGGCGTATACCGACGCCTTCGATGCCGTGCGCAAAAGCCCGGACTTCCCGGCCATCGCAGCCAAGCACGTTGGCAAATACGAAGTCTTTGTCGGTGCAGGCGCAGCCAGGGCAACCAAGGAGGGCACCACCGTGTCCCCCGAGGCCAAGGCCTTCGTGATCAACTGGCTGCAGGAAGCCTATGGCGTTTCGCTGAACTAAGCGACGCCCTGCGGCCCCCGCCGATCCGGCGCGGGGCCGCCTGACCGACCTATTCCACAACTCAAAATCGAAAGCCGGTGCGATGGATGTATTCGCCACCGCCCTCCCTGCGCTTGGCCAGGCATGGGCCCTGATTCTGCAACCCGAAGTCCTGGGATATCTCGTCCTCGGCGTGGTGATGGGACTGGCCGTCGGGGTATTCCCGGGCCTGGGCGGCATCGCCGGGCTTTCGCTGCTGCTGCCCTTCATGTTCGGCATGGACCCGGTGCTGGGCCTTGCGCTGATGGTCGGCATGGTCGCGGTGGTGCCGACTTCGGACACCTTCGCCTCGGTGCTGATGGGCATACCCGGATCCTCGGCGTCACAGGCCACCGTGCTCGACGGCTTTCCGCTGGCCAAGAAGGGGCAGGCGGCGCGGGCGCTCTCGGCGGCCTTCACCTCGTCGCTGTTCGGCGGGCTGGTGGGCGCGGCCTTCCTGACCCTGTTCATCATCGTGGCGCGCCCGCTGGTCCTGGCCTTCGGGCTGCCGGAAATGTTGATGATCTCGGTCCTCGGCCTGTCGATGGTGGCCGTGCTGGCGGGGCGCGTCGCGCTCAAGGGGCTGGCGGCGGCGGGCCTGGGCATGCTGATCGGCACGATCGGCGAGGCCGATGCGGGCGGGTCGCTGCGCATGGCCACCTATGACATTCCCTATCTCACGGACGGGCTGAAGCTGGTGATTGTCGGCCTCGGCATCTTTGCCGTGCCAGAAATTATCTCGCTGCTGCGCCAGGACCGCTCCATCGCCAAGGACGCCAAGCTGGGCGCGGGCTGGGGCGAGGGCGTGCGCGACTGGGTTGCCAACAAGTGGCTCTCGGTCCGCTGCTCGCTGATCGGCGTCTTGGTCGGCGTGATCCCGGGCCTTGGCGGGTCGGTCGTGGACTGGATCGCCTATGGCCACGCGGTGCAGACCACCAAGGACAAGTCCAACTTCGGCAAGGGCGAAATCCGCGGCGTGATCGGGCCGGAAAGCTCGAACAACGCCAAGGAGGGCGGCGGGCTGGTTCCCACCCTGCTTTTCGGCATCCCCGGCTCCGGCTCGATGGCGATCTTCATCGGGGCCATCGCCCTGCTGGGCTCGGGCGACATCGAGGTCGGCCCCTCCATGCTGCGCGACAATCTCGACATCACCTATTCCATCGTCTGGCTGCTGGCGCTGGCGAACGTCGTGGGCACCATCATGTGCATCGCGGCCTCGGGCGGCATCGCCCGGCTGACCACGATCCGCTTCACCTACCTCGCGCCGTTCCTGTTCATGCTGATCTCTTTTGCGGCATTCCAGTCGGGCCAGAACTTCGAGGACATCCTCGCCCTGTTCACCATCGGCCTGATCGGCATCTTCCTGCGCCGTTTCGACTGGTCGCGCCCGGCCTTCCTGATCGGTTTCGTCCTGTCCAACCCGGTCGAGAAATTCTCGAACCAGGCGTTCCAGATCGCGTCGTTCCGGTTCCGCAAATCCTTTGAGGAGGGGATCGACTACATCTTCTCGCCCATCGTGATCGTGCTGCTGATCGTCACCGTGATCTCTGTCGTGCTGGGCCTGCGTCAGGCGAAATCCATCATGGCCGAGGGCGACGTGAAATCCGGCTCCAAGCGCGCGCCGGTGGTCTTCCTTCTGGTCATCATGGCCTATGTCGTGGCCGCGCTGATCAACGCGAACATGATCCCCGACTACAACATGACGGACAAGATCATACCGCTGGTGATCGGCGGGGTCACACTGCTGGCGCTGCTGATCCTGCTGGTGCAGATGATCCTGCGCCCCGAGACAGACGCCCTCTTTGCCGACAAGGAACTGGCCGGAGAGGATGCCGACGCGCCCTATGGCCTATGGCCGACGCTGGCGTGGTTCGGGGGGCTGATCGTCGCGACCTATTTCCTGGGCTTCATCCTCGCATTGCTGGGCTTCCTCGTGGCCTTCCTTCGGGTCCGCGCGCAGGCCTCGTGGCCCAAGACGCTGATCCTGACCGCTTCGGGCATCGCGCTGATGTGCGTCATGGCCGGCGCGCTGAACCGGGATTTCCCGCCGGGGCTGCTGCAGGGCTTTGTCGATCTGCCCTGGCCGCTGAAATAATCCAACGGAGTGAATGACATGACACAGACAGGCATTCCTTTCGTCTTCATGCGCGGCGGCACCTCGCGCGGGCCGTATTTCAATCGCGCTGACCTGCCCGAGGACCGCGAGACGCTGGCCGAGGTGCTGCTCGCGGCGCTCGGTTCGGGCCATGCGATCAATATCGACGGCATCGGCGGCGGGGTGGCCGTGACCACCAAGGTCGCGATGCTCTCGGCCTCGGACGATGACTGGGCGGATGTGGACTATTTCTTTGCCCAGGTCTCGGTCGAGGACCGGCTGGTGGATTTCAAGCCGACCTGCGGCAACATCCTGTCGGGCGTCGGCCCGGCGGCGGTGGAAATGGGTCTGGTCACGCCCAGGGGCGACGAGACCGAGGTGAAGATCCGCGCCGTCAACACCGGCGCGCGGGTGCTGGCCCGGGTCCAGACGCCGGGCGGCGCCATGCGCTATGACGGCGAGGCGGCGATTGCCGGGGTGCCGGGGACGGCGGCCCCCATCGCGTTGAACTTCATGGGCGTGGTCGGCTCTTCGACCGGGGCCTTCCTGCCCACCGGCAACCTGCGCGACAGCTTCGACGGGATCGAGGTCACCTGCATGGACGTGGCGATGCCCATGGTCATCGCCCGCGCCGCCGATTTCGGCCTGACCGGATACGAGACCGTGCAAGAGCTGGACGAGAACCGCGGTTTCTTTGCCCGGATGGAGGCCATCCGCCTGCAGGCCGGGGCGGCCATGGGCATGGGCGACGTGTCGCAATCCGTGACGCCGAAATTCGGCCTGCTTGCCCCGGCCCGCGACGGCGGCACCATCGCGGCGCGCTATTTCATGCCCTGGACGACGCATCCGTCGATGGCGGTCACGGGGTCGCAATGTCTTGCCTCCTGCGCGCTGACGCCGGGCACCGTGGCGGACGGGCTGCTGGAGCGACCCACCCAAAGCCCCGCGAATGTGGTGCTGGAACATGCCTCGGGCATCATCGAGGTGCTGGTGGATTTCGAGATGAACAACCACTTCACCCTGAACTCCGCCGGGCTGCTGCGCACGGCGCGCAAGCTGGCGGACGGGCGGGTCTATGTGCCTGCCTCTGTCTGGAAGGGACACTGACATGCCGATGAAAAACCTTCTGGTGGCCTTCAACGGCTCTGACGGATCGGTGGCGGCCCTGCGCTATGCGGCGTCGCTGGCCGAACGCTTCGGCGCCCATGTCACCGCCATGCTGGCCCACAGCGGCCATGAGGTGATCGACAAGCGGTCGCGCTGGATCCCGAAAGAGGCCCGCGCCCTGCTCGACGCGGTCAACACCGACATCCTGCGCGAGATCGAAGAGCGGTTCGAGGCAGAGCGCACGCGCCTGGGTCTGGCCAATGCCCTGCAGCTGACAGAGGTCACGGGCCGCGTCGATACGGTGCTGTCCGAGGCCGCGCGCCACTATGACACGCTGATCGTGGGCACCCGGTCCGACGATGACGACGGACATGTCACGCTGCACCCGGACCGCATTGCGCTGCTCTCGGGCCGCCCGGTCATCGTGGTGCCCGCCGGTTACGATGCCGGCGCGGCGAACAGCCATATCGCCCTGGCCTGGGACGGCGGCCGCGCCGCCGCGCGCGCCCTGTCCGACAGTCTGCGTCTGGTCGAGGACGAGGGCCGCGTCAGCGTGCTGACCGTCGGGCCGCGCACCGCCTGGCCGATCGAGGACCTGATGTTGCATCTGTCGCGTCACGGTGTCGAGGCGATCCACGAGAACTGGCCGACGACACATCCCGTGGCCGATACGGTGCTGACCTGGTGCAACAAGCACGCCCCCTCGCTGCTGGTGCTCGGCGCCTTCGAACATTCGAAATTCCGCGAGGATTTCCTTGGCGGCGTGACCACCGACATCCTGTCGCGCACCAAGATCCCTGTTCTGTTGTCTCATTGAGGACCCTGTCTTGAGCGATTACGAAAAACTCGCCCGTGCCCGCCGCGATCTTGAAGAGACGCGCAACGATCTGTCGCGACGCATATCCGAAGATGCGCCGGACAAGGCGGAGCTGTTGCGCCTGCATGACCGGGTCAGCCGCGCGATCAAGGCGCTGTCGGGCATCTCCTGAAAGGCCCGCGCATGAAGGTCCATATCCTCGACGACTGGTTCGACACCCTGCGCGGGTTGCCCTGTTTCGGGCTGCTGGCAGGTCATGACGTCACCGTCTGGACCGATCATGAACCCGACCCCGCGGCGCTGGCCGCGCGGCTTGTGGATGCGGAGTGTGTCGTGTTGTTCCGGGAACGCACCCGCGTCACCCGCGCCCTGCTGGATCGGTTGCCGAACCTGCGGCTGATCTCGCAGCGCGGGGCCTGGCCGCATGTGGATGTGGCGGCCTGCACCGGGGCGGGCGTGCTGCTCTGTTCCGACACGGGGGGCGATGGCGCGAATTACGCCGCGGCCGAGCTGACCTTTGCGCTGATCCTGGCCGCCATGCGACAGTTGCCGCAGCAGATGGCCAGTGCCAAGGCCGGTCAGTGGCAGATGGGCGTGGGCCGGAGCCTGCGCGGCCGTCGGCTGGGCCTTTATGGCCGTGGCCGCATCGGGCGCGTCGTTGCCGATTATGCCCGCGCCTTCGGGATGGAGGTCACCTGGTGGGCGTCAGAGGCCGGCCGCGCCCGGGCGCTGGCCGAGGGCGAAACCGTTGCCCCCAGCCGCGCGGCATTCTTTGCTGACAGCGACGTGGTGTCCCTGCATCTGCGGCTGACGCCTCAGACGCGGGGGATCGTCACCGCCGAGGACCTCGCCGGCATGGGGCCGAATGCCGTGCTGGTGAACACCTCGCGCGCGGGTCTGATCGCCCCTGGCGCGCTGCTCGAAGGGTTGAACATGGGCCGCCCCGGCATGGCTGCCGTGGACGTCTTTGACACCGAGCCGCTGCTGGACCCCGCCGATCCGCTATTGGCGCATCCGAACCTGATCGCCACGCCGCATATCGGATTTGTCACCGAAGACGAGTTCGACAGGCAGTTCGCCGACATCTTTGCCCAGGTCAACGCCTATGCCGCGGGCGCGCCGATCCACATGGTCAATCCCTCGGTCTTCGCGCCCTCCGCCGACGGGCGATAAGCCCGGCCACCACCGGCGCGCCGACGATCACGATCACGATGCGCGTCAGGTGGTGGGTGATGACAAAGCCCAGATCCGCGCCGGTGACGATGGCCAGAACCGTCATTTCCGCCTGTCCGCCGGGGGCAAAGGCCAGGAAGGCGGGCACCGGATCGCCCAGCCCCAGTGCCGTCACCAGCCCGGAAAACGCCGCGGCCAGCACTGCCAGCACCAGCACATAGGCCACGCCCGCCGCGACCACGCGCGTCAGCTCTCCCCAGGTGACGCCGATGAAATGCACGCCGATGCCGCAGCCGATGAAGAACTGCGCCAGCAGGATCGCCTCGGCGGGCGGGCGGAAATGCACGACACCGGCCAGCGACAGGGCCGCGGTCACGATCATCGGCCCCAGGATCGACGCGCCGAACAGGCCCAGCCGTTCGCCGCCCTTCCAGCCGATCCAGGCGGCGGCGATCATGATCAGCAATTCGGACCACGGCAGATCGGCCACCGGCGCGCCGATGGGGTTGGTCAGCGCGGTGCCGTAGAAATGCAACAGGATGAAGGGCGCAAGCGTCACGATGATCAGCACCCGCGTCGCATGGATCAGCGACAGGGCGCGCGGATCGCCGCCCGCCTCGGTGCCAAAGATCACCATGTCTTGCAGCCCGCCGGGCATCGCCGCGTAATAGGCCGTCGGCCCGTCAAAGCCCCAGAGCCTGCGAAAGAACGGCACGCCGACGATCGCGATTGCAGCGATGAAGACCGGGACCAGCGCCACCGACTGCGCCATGCGCGGCAGTTGCGCCACCACCGCCGGCGTGATCGAGGCCCCCACGGCGACCCCCAGGATGGTGCGCGCCGCGACCGAGACCTGCCCGAACCCCTTGAGCGGCAGATGCGCCAGCGCCCCCGCAAGGCAGAAGGCCATCGGACCGAACAGGAACGGCAGCGGCAGATCCAGCGACCAGAACAGCGCGGTGCCCGCCGCGGCCAGCCCGAAGGTCAGGGCCCGCTGTGCCTGCGGGTGGGAAAGATGTTTGCGCAAACCGGCCTCCTGACTGTCTTGACGAGTACTGTGTACGATTGTATCCACGTGGATACAATACTGAACCGGAGGCCCGATGATCCTGGACGATGACAGTGCCCCGCAGGGCAACGGCGCCTATCTGCAGCTGCTGACCGAGCTGCGCGAAGGCCGGCTGAATCCCGGTGATCGCCTGCGCGAAACCGAATTGGCGGACCGGCTTGGCGTCTCTCGCACCCCCGTGCGCGAGGCCATCCGCCAGTTGGAGGCCGACGGCGTCGTCACCCATGTCCCGCGTCAAGGCGCCACGATCCGCAGGCTCGACTATGCCGAGGTGATGGAGCTTTACGAGATGCGCGCCGTGCTGGAAGGGACCGCCGCGCGGCTGGCCGCGCGCGCTGCATCGGACATCGAAATCGAGGAATTGATCGACATGAACCAGCAGATGGCGACACTTGGCAATTCGACCGAGGCCTTCATCCTGAACCGCCAGTTCCACGCGGCGCTGCTGGACGCAGCCAAGAACCGGTTTCTTGCCCGCTCCATCCACGCGCTGCAAAAGGCATTGATGATCCTTGGCCCGACCACGCTGACCGAACCGGACCGCGCCACAAAGGCTGTCGAGGAACATTTCGGCATTCTCGACGCGATCAAGTCGCGGGACGGGGCCTTTGCCGAAGCCGCGATGCGCGCGCATATCGAGGCCGCCCAGCGGGTGCGCGTGCGCGACCTGCGCGCCAGCAGCCACAAGACCCCCAGCTATGACGGAGACCTGCTGTGACCTCTCCCGACATCGCCATCATCGGCGGCGGCAACGCGGCGCTCTGCGCGGCCATCACGGCGGCCGAGGCCGGGGCGCGCGTCCTGATCCTGGAAACCGCGCCAAAGCCCTATCGCGGCGGCAATTCCCGCCACACGCGCAATTTCCGCTGCATGCATCACGGCCCGCTTGGCCCCCTGGTCGACAGCTACAGCGAGGATGAATACCTCGCCGATCTGATGAAGGTCACCGGCGGCAAGACCGACGAGGGGCTGGCGCGCCTGGCCATCCGGACGTCCGAGGACTGCCTGCCCTGGATGCAGGATCACGGCGTGCGGTTTCAGCCGTCGCTGTCGGGCACGCTGTCGCTGGCGCGCACGAATGCCTTCTTCCTCGGCGGCGGCAAGGGGCTGGTGAATGCCTATTACCGCACCGCCGAAAGCCTGGGCGTTCAGGTGGAATACGAGGCTGCCGTTACCCATCTGGAACTGGACGGCGAGCGCGTGACCCGCATCGACTACACCCGGAACGGCGAGACGCACAGCATCGCGCCCAAAGCCGTGGTTGTCGCCTCGGGCGGGTTTCAGGCCGATACCGACTGGCTTGCCCGCGCCTGGGGGCCGGCGGCGAAGAATTTCCTGATCCGCGGCACGCCCCACAATCGCGGCGTCGTGCTGGCCGATCTGCTGGGGCAGGGGGTCGAACAGGTGGGCGACCCGACGCAATGCCACGCCGTCGCCATCGACGGGCGCGCGCCGAAATTCGACGGCGGCATCGTCACGCGGCTGGACTGCGTGCCGTTTTCCATCGTGGTGAACAAGGACGCCCAGCGGTTCTATGACGAGGGCGAGGACGTCTGGCCCAAGCGCTATGCCATCTGGGGGCGGCTGGTGGCCGCGCAGCCCGATCAGGTCGGGTACGCGATCATCGACGCCAAGGCGTCGGACCTGTACATGCCGTCGGTCTTTCCGCCGATCATGGCGGATACGCTGGAGGATCTGGCCGACAAGATGGGCCTGCCCGCCGCCGCGCTGGTGCAGACCGTGCACACGTTCAACGCGGCCTGCGGCGATACCTCGGGCTTTCACCCGACGGAGCTGGACGGCGTCACGACCACCGGCCTGACCCCGCCCAAGACCAACTGGGCCCGCCCGATCACCGAGCCGCCGTTCTATGGCTATTCGCTGCGCACCGGCGTGACCTTCACCTATCTGGGCCTGAAGGTGGACGAGACCGCGCAATGCGCCATCGGCAACCGCCCGATCGCGAACCTCTGGGCGGCGGGCGAAACAATGGCCGGGTCGATCCTGGGGCAGGGCTACCTTGCCGGGTTCGGCATGACCATCGGAACCGTTTTCGGACGCATCGCAGGCAAGGAGGCCGCCGCCCATGCAAATGCAACCTGATCTGCTGCAAGAGGCCCGCCGCCAGGCCGAGATCTGCAATGCCTGCCGGTATTGCGAGGGCTATTGTTCGGTCTTCCCCGCCCTGCATGCCGAACGCGCCTTCAGCGATGGCAACCTGACGCAGCTGGCGAACCTCTGCCACAACTGCCGGGGCTGCTATTACGCCTGCCAGTACACCGCCCCGCATGAGTTCGACCTGAACCTGCCGCAGGCGCTGGCAAATGTCCGGCAGGACAGCTGGGAGGAGCTCGCCTTTCCCCGCGCCGCCGGAAAGGCCTTTCAGCAGAACGGCGTGCTGATTGCCATCGCCACCGTCATCGGTTTTGCCCTGCTGTTCTGGGCCGCGCGCGCCCTGGCCCCGGCCTCGGGCGAGGGGTTCTATGCCGTGCTGTCGCACAACGCGATGGTGGCGATCTTCCTGCCCGCCTTCCTGTTCCCGCTGGTCAGCATCGCCATCAGCCTGCGCCGCTACTGGCGGCACATCGGCGCCGGTCCGTTCCGGTTTGCCCATCTGGGCGAGGCGCTCCGCCAGGCCGCCAACATGAAGAACCTCAAGGGCGGGCATGGCGACGGCTGCAATTTCGAGGACGAGGACCGGTTCACCCACGCCCGGCGCGCGGTGCATCAGGCGGTGATGTACGGGTTCCTGCTCTGCTTTGCCTCCACCAGCGTCGCAACCGTGATGCATTACCTGTTCGACAGCCCCGCGCCCTATGGGCTGGTGTCGCTGCCGAAACTGCTGGGCATCTCGGGCGGCCTGCTGCTGGTTGTCGGCTGTGTCGAGATGATCCGGCTGAAGCTGCGCTCCGACCGGGCACTGGGGGCCACTGGCGCCTTTGGCGGCGAGATCGCCTTTGTCGGGTTGCTGGGGTTCACCGGCTTCAGCGGGCTGGCGCTCTACGCGCTTGGTCAGACGGCGGTCATGCCGGGCCTTCTGGCGATCCATCTCGGGGCGGTTCTGGCCTTTTTCCTGCTGACGCCGTTCACCAAGATGGCGCATGGCTTCTACAGGCTGACCGCTCTGACGGCCGAAGCCGGTCGGGCGGCCGGCAGCGGGTGAGGCACGGGCACCCGCACGGCGATGATCGCGATGTCCCGCAGCCCCAGCCGATGTTTCGGCCAGGGCAGCGGCAGGTGTGACGTCTTAGGCATGATGCCGGTTGGCGTCATTGAGCCGGGTCGTATCTCGCCCTTGCAGGGACATCCCGGCACGCGGCGCTCTCAGGATGGCCAGCGACCGCCCGAGAAAGAGGCCGGATACAAGACCGACGATCAGCACGAACCCGAACTGAAACCCCGTGCCTTCGGCCACTTGCGGCGCGACGGCCTTCATCGTGCCAGCAGTGAAGTTTGCGACAAACACGGTCAGGACCATCACGAGGGTCAGCGCCTCGCCTTTCAACGCCACGCGGGTTTCGTCGCGCCCGTTGATCCAGTGTGGTTGAACCCGCCATCCAAGGACGGCCCCCATGCCGTAGGCTGCTGCGAACAGGCCCCAAAGCTCGGGCGATACGTGCAGACCCCCGACTGCCCTGACCGCCAGAATGGCGAGCAATGGCATCAGATAGAACGGCCAGACACGGCTGACACGCGAGCGCATGGACAAGAGGCCCAGCATCACCAGCAACCCGAGAAGCGGCCAAACCCAGGCCGGTGCGCCGGTTAGAATCCCACTGATCATTTTTCACCGTCCTTCAGGGCATCGTCGCCCCCGAGCGCCACGACGAAGAATATGCCGACACCCAGAATGGCGGCGATGCCATGCCCGATCACGGCGCCGAGCCAGACATTCGCCGCGATGATGCCGACAACGCCCAGGAACAGGCGGAATTTGCGCAGCACCCTGGGCCCCGCGTCTCTGCCCATCACCCGCCGCGCCAGTTGGTCGATGCTTTTCTGAACTGTTTCAATCGACGTTTTCATTTCGTGTTTTCCTTTCCGCTTGCGTTCAGCTGGGCTAAGAAATGGGGCGGCAATTGCTTGAGATACAACGCGCTTTACGTGAAATGCAGGCTTCTCTTCGTGAGTGACACCAACCGACATGCCATGCTGCGCGAACGGCCAACGCTGCATCTGCCGGAACAGGCCGCGGGCTATGTGCTGACGGTTGCCGTCCTCACGGTGTTGGGTCCCTTTTCGACCTCGCTGCTGCCCCCGGCCACCCGAGCAGCCTATTGGGCCCTCAGCATCGGGCCCGGGTGGGTGCTGATCCTCGGATTGATTCTGATAACGCGGCGGCTGAAGGTCTTCGAAGATCGCCCGCCGGTCCTGCGTCCCTTGACGGCCTTTGCACTGGCCTTCGTTCCGATCGTCTTCATCGCCATGCAGGTCGACGCCCTGTTTCAGCCCGAGGCCGGGAACGCGCCGATCTGGGCCATGCTGTTGAACGTGGGGACGATCTTTGCAGTGGTGACCGGCATAATGATGGCGCGGATCCGACCGCGCCTCGCTCCGCCCGCGCCGGTGCCTGCGCGCAATGCGTTTCTTGATCGCCTTCCTCCACACCTCGGGACTGCGCTGATCTCGCTCACGGCGCAGGATCACTATGTCGAGGTCACCACGGCCAAGGGACGAGATCTGATCCACATGCGTCTGTCGGACGCCATCGAGGAACTGGCCGATTATCCCGGCCTTCAGATCCACAGGTCACACTGGATATCCGGTCACGCCTTTACAGGCACCAGCCGCGAAAACGGGAACCTGGTGGCGCATCTTGCAGACGGTCGCACGCTACCCGTCTCTCGGTCAAACGCGCCCAAGGTCCGACGCATGCAACCCGTGCGCCCGGTGCCCACCGCGCAGGGATAGCATCGGCTTTCGACCAAAAGCCGCCGCTGATACGTGGCCCCTGTGCCGAAGAGCGGCTTCGCCAGACCGGCCATTCGCCCATCGTGCGGCATGGTCGCGGCGTGGACATCGGCTTTGCGGGCAAGGCAGGCTATCACAAGGTCACGCGAATTGGGTTCGATCGGATCTCTTCTGCCTTGGGCACCGCCGCCTTTGGCCGAGTCCATCCCGGCAGCCACCAGCGGCCACGGCACCAGAGGCAAGCCCCTGGCCCTCCGGTCGCCTCAATAGGGAAGCGGGTGCATCGTGCCGTCCGGCAGCATCACAGGGAGGCGCAGGTCCTCGATGCAGGAGGTGTCGAGCGCGCCTTGCGGATCTTCGATGAAGGCCGCCGTGATGTCCCTGGCGCATTGGCTGAACCGGATCGTGCCGTGGCCGGTCTCCGGGACCATGACAAGCGTGGCGTCGCTGTAGCCCTGCACGGCCAGCGCGCCCCAGATGCCCGCGGTCTGGGTGTCCAGCTCGCCGTTCATCGCCAGGACCGGCCGGTCGGTGGAGCCGACGCTGGTCCAGTTCTCGCGCGGGTGCTTGTCGAACAGCGCGCAGACGGAAATGAACGCCCGGTCGTAGTAGTCCGCTATCGCGCCCTGCATGATTGGCCCCCAGGCGCCGTCCGCTGCCATCAGGTCGCGGAATTTCTGCACCGAGTTCCAGCCGTCGGAAAAATCCTCCTGACAGGCGTAGAGGTAGGTCTGAAAGCTGCCTTCGACATCCTTAACCGTGGCCTCGTTGTCGATCCGGATCAGCTCGTAGACGCGGGCCAGCTCTGCGGTGTCCAACTGGCGGGCGAGCGCCGTGAGGTCCGTGGCGGCGGGCCCTTCGAGATGGGTCCGGATCAGGGCCAGCAGCCCGTCGACGGAGGGCTCCGCGAAGCGCAGGTCGAGGTAGTCGCGCCCCACGGCCAGCCGCGCGGCTGCATCGGGCATGGCCCGGATCGCGGCGGCAAGACGGTCGTCGAAGATCTCGGCCAGCTCGGTGCCGCGTGCCTGCCGGTCCAGATCGCTTTCCAGCAGGCGCGCGGCCCGGTTGACCGTGTCCTCGGCGATGCGGATATGTTCGGCGGCCGCCAGCATCGCGTCCACCTGCGCCATCTCGGCCTCGCCCAACCCCCGGGCCAGCGCGGCGGCGCGGAGCGTGTCGGCATCCGCCGTGGCAGGTTTCGGGGGAAGCGCGCCGGCGGTGATCTGATCGAAGATCGTGGTCTCGCCCCGTTCCAGCTGCGTGATCATCAGGGGAATGTAGGGGGTCAGCGCGTGGTAATCGCCCGCCATGTTCACCCGGCCGTCGATCATTTCGTAGAGCATCCCGCCATCGACCGGCCCGTTCGGGCCCTCGACCGGCGTCTCGCCGATCTTGTCGATCAGCGCAAAGGTACGCGCGGTGATGTCGGGGTAGGCCTCGGCGCAGACGGGATCGCGTTCGCAGGGCGCCAGGCTCAGCTCGATCGGCGCGGAATGGGATTGCCAGAACATCGAATAGAGCGGCAGCCAGGGCGGCGCGTTGCCGTCGATGATGGCCGAGCGGATGCCCGGCGGGTCCTGCCGCAGGATCTCCATCGTCAGCTTGGTGCCGTAGGAGACGCCGTAGAGATTGTAGCTGTCATAGCCGAGCGCCGACAGCACGGCGGGCACATCCATCGCGTTCTGTTCGGTGTTGATCAGGGAATAGTCGATGCCCTTGGCGTCCAGTTCCGCAAGGCACCCCTTGATGAAATCCGCTTCCAGCGTCGGCGCGGCGATCCCGCTGATCCTCTGGTCGATCACGGGGGCCAGCTGCGCGCCAAGGGTCGTGTAGCAATCCATTTCCGGCGCGCTGGAATCCACGCCGCGTTCGTCGATGGCGATGATGTCGCGCCGCCCGCGCAGGTGTTCGAAATAGCCGATGGTCTTGGCCACATGGCTGACCGTGCCGCTGCCGGGGCCGCCATGCAGATAGATCACCGGATCGGGTTCGGGCGTCAGGGAATGCGCCTTGTAGAGGTTGAAGGCGATGGTGATCCGGTTGCTGTCCGGCTGGCGGTGGTCGATGGGCACAGAGACGGTGCCGCAGATCACCGTCTGGCCGTCGATCTCGTCCGGCGCGACGGGGCGGGTGCAGGGGGCAAGGGTCACCGGGTAGTCCGGGTTCGCGCCGCCCGCCTTGAGCATGGCAAAGGCATCGGGGTCAGGCTCGGCTGTCAGCGCGGCGATGAGGGCAAATATCTGCTCGGGCGTCATGAGGTCGTCCTTTCGGGTCGGATCACTGTGCCTGGGGCGGCACGTAGAAACTGGGCTTGAGCGCGGCCGTACAGGCGGCGTTCACCGGCGCGTCGGGCGTTTCGAGGAACCCTTCGGCGATGTCCTTGGCACATTGCGAGAACTGGATCACCGCGTGACCGGCCTCGGGGAACAGCACGGCCTGACCGTTCGGCAGGCCGCGCACGACCAGTTCGGCGGCGTCGGGGTTGGTCTGGGTGTCCTTGGTGCCCGACATGGCGAGCACGGGAATGTCGCTGGTCACCGCCCCGTGGAAGCCGGGACGGGGGTGTTTCTCGAACAGCTCGCAGAACCCGTAGAGCGGCATCGTCGATTTGCGCACGCCCGCGTCGATGGAGGGGAACCGGTAGCCGGCGGCGATGGCGTCATAGCCCGCGCGGGTGTTGAACGGAAAATCCTCCTGGCAGGCGATGATGCTGAGCGTGAACCCCATGCGGGACTGCGCCGTCAGGTTGGCCGCGTCGATCCGGGCCCGCCGGTAAAAGGCCGCGACGTCGTCGTCGGACATGGAGGCCACAAGCCCCAGAAGGCGCGGTTTCTCGACATCCGGCACGTGGGTGGCGACAAGGGTTTCGATGGCCGCGCGGTCCGGTGCCTGCCCGACGAACAGGGCGTAGTCATGCAGAAGGGCCAGCAGCGCCTCGGTGTCCAGGGTCCGTGCGACCCCGGACAGGGCCGCATCCAGCAGCGCCTCGGACGTCAGCGCGCCGGATGCCGCCAGGTCGTCGGAGAGCGTGGCCAGCAGCCGGGCGGCGGCGGCCTCGGCGCCGCGCATCTGTCCGGCCTGCATCAGCGCGACCTCGGCGATGGTCCGGTCGAGATCGCCCAGCCCCGCGCCATGGGCCGCCAGGATCGCCTCGGGTGTCGGGCTCGGGTTGAACGCGCCTGACAGCAGCCTGGCCAGCGTCTCTGTCCGCCCCGCCGCCAGTTCGGTGAAGACCTGCGGCAGGTAGGCCGTAAAGGGCATGGCGCGTCCGTTGCTGGCATCCATCAGGTCGGACACCATCGTCTGGTCGATCTCCTGCCCCGACAGCGTCAGCTTCGGTTCCTCTGCCAGCCTGCGGCCGGCGGCGTGGATCGTCTCTTCGAGGTCGGGATAGGCGGCGGCGCAGGCCGTGTCGGCCATGCAGTAATCCACCACCCAGCCAAGCGCCTGATCGCCCGGCACGCCATTGGTGTCATAGGCCGGGCTGTCCACGCGGCTGATGCTGTCGATCACCAGGCTGCGCAGCCCCTCGGGCGCTGTGCGCAGCAGTTCCTGCCCCAGCTTGGTGCCATAGGAAATGCCGAAGGCGTTGTAGGCGGGATAGCCCAAGGCATCCATGATGGCGCGCACGTCGCGCGCGCTTTGCGTGGTATTGTAGAGCGACAGGTCGATGCCCGTGGCAACGGTCTCGGCCAGGCACTTGCCCAGCGGGCCGTCTGTATCCAGCATCCTGTGCTCGTCCGGTCTTGCGAACTGGACGAAGTTCCCGGCCAGCTCGCCATAGCAGGCGACGGTCCGGTCCGAGATGCCCGCGCCGCGCTGATCGAACAGGACGATGTCCCGCCGGTCGCGCAGGAAGTCGAAGAGGCTGGCATTCATCGGGATCTTCTGGACGGCAAAGCCGCCGGGGCCGCCATGCAGGTAGATCACCGGGTCGGGCGCTGGCGCGGTGGAGCGTGACTTCAGCACCGCGAAGGCCAGAGGGATGGTGCCGCCCTCTGCCGTGTCATGATCCGCCGGCACGGCGATCCGTCCGCAGATCACGGTCTTGCCCTCGACCTCCAGCGGGCCGAGCGGGCGCGGACAGGCTTCGATCGTCAGCGGATAGCGTGCGTCGTGCCCGCCGTCCTTCAGCGCGTCAAAGGCAGGCTCGGTGGCCGCGCTCATCAGGGCGATGAGGGTTGCGATGATCTGGTCGGGCGACATGGGACTGATCCTTTGCAAGGCGCTTTTCAGGGCAAGATCGCCCGGCAGCGCAAGGGAGAGGATGCCGGGCCGTTCGAGCGGGACGCAGCCCCGACGTGTCAGGATGCGCGAGGTGGTCCCGCGCCGTTCAGAAGATCACGTAGCCGCCGGTCCCGTTGGTCAGGGTGACGGACAGCGTGTAGCCCTTGCCGCTGCGGTTGCGCACCAGCACGGCGCTGCCGCTGGCCCCGTTGATGCAATGGACCGGCAGGGTTTCGCTGCGCACCGTGCCCGGCGCATGGCGGACAAGGCCGGTGCAGGTCAGACCGCCCCCGGCCAGGGCCAGGGCATAGGCGCCTTCCTTGTGGCCGAAGATCCGCCCGGTCAGCCCGCCGCCGCCGTAGATCGTGCCATTGCCCGAGAGGTTCACGTCGGACTGCATCGCGATGCTGGCATCGCCCTGACCGATCGCGATGCCCTGTTCGCGCCGGTGGGCCTCGATCGCGTCATGCGCCAGGTTGCGCTGCGTCCCCGAACAGGAGCTGCCAGCCGCGATGGCACGCCCCGCCGGGTTGTAGAGCACGGTGCAGCCGCTTGCGAAACGCACCTCGACCTCGCCGGTCTGGCGGGCGTGGAGTTCGGGCACATCCGGCTCACCCGATACGCTGCCCTCGGTGGGCGCGCCGGATTCCTGCAGGAACCGCCCCGCGACCCAGCCCGAAGAGCTGCCATCCGGCGTTTCGACATGGCACCAGCGCCCGCTGCCTTCGCCCCGGCAGCCGAGGTTGCGGAAAACGGCGCCGTTGGGCGCCAGCGCGATGACAGGGTTGGCGGTGCCCGGCCCGGTGCGGATGTTCAGATGGTCGTCCGCGGCGACCCCCGTCACCTTCCAGTAATCCGGCCCCATCTGCGCCCGCGCGGTGCCGGGCACCGCGACAAGGGCCATGAGCAGGGCGAGGGCGGCGCCCCCGGTGGCGCGGCGGACTGCTGCTGCCAAGATCGTCGTGGGTCGCATATTCGTTCCTCCCGAAAGGGCCTGTTCAGAAAATCCGCGCTCAACCCTGCGTCTGGCAGGTGGTCTCAACTCCCTGGACATCGCTGATGCGGGGCGCGTCGCCCATCTCCAGCCCGCCCCACTGCCGCAGGTAATAGCTGCCGGGCGTGTCCGGCCCGTATTGCGCGCCGATGGCAACCTTGTCGCCCTCTTCCACCCGGATGCCGGGCAGTTCGGTCGCGAACAGTTCGACACCCAACGCGCGCGGGCCGCAGGTCAGCCGGAGCGTCTGCGACGGAGGCTCCAGCAGGAATTCGGCCACCAGTTCCGCCTCGCGGCGCAGGTATTCGGTTTCGACGCAGACGCGCAGGTCCGGCTCTTTCCAGCATTCGTCGCGCCCCGAGATCCAGCCGCGCTGCATGGCGCGCAGGGTCCTGGTCGTCTCTTCGGCCCCGGTATCCAGCCCCTCGGCCACCGCGACGGCGGCGGCGAACCGGTCGGCCAGGCGCCGGTCCAGCGCGGCAAGGCCGGGGTCCTGGCAGATCAGTGTCTCGGCCGAACTCTGGGCCTTGGCGCAGTCAAAGGCCGGGCCGTCCTGCGCCAGGGCCGCGACGGGGCACAGGGCCACCGACGCGAGGAGTGACATGGAGCGCAGTGTCATTGGGATCCCTTTCATTGCGTGGGTCTCAGCCCGGATCCATCGCGGCGATTGCCGTGGAGCCGAAGATCGCCCAGTCGTTGAGGATGTGAACCCCGGTCGAGGTCCAGATGTTGCGGGTGATGATGAACGGCATCAGCAGAATGATCCGGATCGGCATCAGCCCGACCGCCTGTGCCACGTTCCACTGATATGTCGGCAGGTGCACCATCCCGAAGATCACCGCCGCCACCAGCGCCGCGATGCACAGCGCGGGTTTGCGCGGCATGACCCGGCTCAGCAGCGCCATGACACCCAGAAAGATCAGGATGGTGAAGAGCTCTTCGCCCAGCAGTTGGACACCGGTCCAGCCGAAGAACAGGACCCTGTCAGCACGCGATGCCGAGGCCACCATGTCCCCGGCCGGGTTCGACACGGTGTGAAACAGGCCGGTGATCAGCAGCCCCACGGCCACGGTCACAATCGCGTTCAGCACGAAGAACAGCAGGATGATCCCGATATCCTTGAGGGAGAGCCGCCGGAACATGGCCAGGGGCGCCCTTGGCCCGGCAACCGCTGCAACGGCGGCCAGCGGGATGAGCACGAACAGCAGCGGCGGGATGAACCCGGCCAGGCCGCTGTGATACATCTGCTGCGTGTTCAGCAGAACGGCAAAGGCCGCGCCCGCGGCACAGAGCACGATAAGCGCGCCCAGCGGGCCGAAACCGCCCGGGCCGCCCCGGTAATAGGGCAGGTCGCACTGCGTCCGCTCGAACCGGAAGAAGGCAGGAGGCGGTGAAACGGCTCCGTTCGCGGGCATTGGCACAACCTCGATCATGTCGGGCACGGCGCGGGTGCCGTGCTGTTGCAGTCTACGGCGCGCGCTACGGCTGATCTATCCGATCTGCGCGGGTTATCCGGTTTGCGTGACCCTGTGTCCGCCGGCCGGTCTGCCGGGATTCGGGTCTTGCGCGTCTCAGCGTCACGGATGGCGGTTCATGATGGGCGGCGCGATAGGCTTGCGCGAAACGGCCGAGATGGAAACGGCAGAGACGGGAAAACCCGCAGTCCAGCGCGATCGCCGTCACGGAGGGGCCCGCCCCGGCCAGAAACCGCGTCCGCGCGCCGAGGCTGTCTTCCCAGAACTTTGCGGCATAGGTGAGCATGAAAAAGCCAGTGGTGAGATAAATATCTCCACAATCATAACATGTAGGCGGCGGGAGTCTTCTGCTTTCGACGCGCGGGGCGGATGGCGCGCCCCCGGTGAACGCGCGGCGGCTGCGGCGGAGTGACGTCCCCTTGTGGAGGGCCCCATGTTCGCGGTCAGCAGCCTTGCCCTGCGTGAAGCATGCGGTGCCCGGGGACTGTTTCGGCGGCCCGGAGCGCGCGTGCATGTTTTTCGCGCAACCGTCTGTCCCGATCCGCACGGCGAAGGGCCGTTTCCCGCCCATGCAGTCCGGCGGCCATCACGGGGCCACGGGGTGAGTCCCTCTAGGGACCTGTGCGGCAGAGTTGGCAAAAACCCTGCGCGGCGCGACCCGCCGAGGACTTGAACCCCGAACCTAGTGCTTAGAAGGCACTTGCTCTATCCAGTTGAGCTAGCGGGTCAGACGCGCATGCCGTTGGTTTAGCCCAATGATCTGGCTGCCGCAATCGAGCATGCCGGGTCTGCGCCCAGGGCGCGGGAATTTCCGGCGACCGCCGCCAGGGCGCGTCGCCGCCCCAACGCTGCTACCGCTTCCGCCGCTTGACGTTGCCGCCATGCTGGCCCGGCCGACCGGCTGTCGAGCGGCCGCGTTTGCCCACGGCCTCTTCCGCCGCCTTCTCGACGGCCTGCTGGCGCGCCAGGGGGTCGTCGGCCACCGCGAGGTCGACCGCCTCCAGGCGCTTGACCTCGTCCCGCAGGCGGGCGGCTTCCTCGAACTCCAGGTTCTCGGCCGCCTTGCGCATGTCGGCGCGCAGCCCGTCCAGATGGGCCTGCAGGTTGCCGCCGTAAAGCGGCTTTTCGACCTGGGCCGTCACGCGGTTCATGTCGACATCGCCGCGATAGAGCCCGGCGAGGATATCCTCGACGTTCTTGCGCACGGTGGCCGGGGTGATGCCGTGTTCGATGTTGTAGGCCACCTGCTTTTCGCGGCGGCGGTCGGTTTCGGCCAGCGCGCGCTCCATCGACCCGGTGATGCGGTCGGCATACATGATCACCCGCCCGTCGGCGTTCCGCGCGGCCCGCCCGATGGTCTGGATCAGCGAGGTTTCAGAGCGCAGGAAGCCCTCCTTGTCGGCGTCCAGAATGGCCACCAGCCCGCATTCCGGGATGTCGAGCCCCTCGCGCAGCAGGTTGATCCCGATCAGCACGTCGAAGGCGCCAAGCCGCAGGTCGCGCAGGATTTCGATCCGCTCCAGCGTGTCGATGTCGGAATGCATGTAGCGCACGCGGATGCCCTGTTCGTGCATGTATTCCGTCAGATCCTCGGCCATGCGCTTGGTCAGGGTGGTGCAGAGCGTGCGATAGCCGTCGGCGGCGACCTTGCGCACCTCGTCCAGCAGGTCGTCGACCTGCATCTGCACCGGCCGGATCTCGACCTGAGGATCCAGCAGGCCGGTGGGGCGGATGACCTGTTCGGTGAAGACGCCGCCGGTCTGCTCCATCTCCCAGCTGCCGGGGGTGGCGCTGACATAGACCGATTGCGGGCGCATCGCGTCCCATTCCTCGAATTTCAGCGGGCGGTTGTCCATGCAGGAGGGCAGGCGGAACCCGTGTTCGGCCAGGGTGAACTTGCGCCGGTAGTCGCCCCGGTACATGCCGCCGATCTGGGGCACCGAGACGTGGCTTTCGTCGGCAAAGACGATGGCGTTGTCGGGGATGAATTCGAACAGGGTGGGCGGCGGTTCGCCGGGCGCGCGGCCGGTCAGGTAGCGCGAATAGTTCTCGATCCCGTTGCAGACGCCGGTCGCCTCCAGCATCTCGATGTCGAAATTGGTCCGCTGTTCCAGCCGCTGCGCCTCCAGCAGCTTGCCCTCGCCGACCAGCTGGTCGAGCCGCTGGCGCAGCTCTTTGCGGATGCTGATGATCGCCTGCTGCATCGTCGGCTTGGGCGTCACGTAATGGCTGTTGGCATAGACGCGGACCTGCTGGAACGTGTCCGTCTTCTGGCCGGTCAGGGCGTCGAATTCGACAATAGATTCAAGTTCTTCGCCAAAGAACGACAGCCGCCAGGCGCGATCTTCCAGGTGCGCCGGAAAAATTTCGAGACTGTCGCCCCGCACCCGGAAGGACCCGCGCTGGAACGCCTGGTCGTTGCGTTTGTACTGCTGGGCCACGAGATCGGCGATGACCTGCCGCTGATCGTAGGTCGACCCGACCTTGAGGTCCTGGATCATCGCACCATAGGTTTCGACCGAGCCGATGCCGTAGATGCAGGACACCGAGGCGACGATGATCACGTCGTCACGCTCCAGCAGCGCCCGGGTGGCCGAGTGGCGCATCCGGTCGATCTGTTCGTTGATCTGGGATTCCTTCTCGATATAGGTGTCCGAGCGCGGCACATAGGCCTCGGGCTGGTAGTAATCGTAGAAGCTGACGAAATACTCCACCGCGTTATCGGGAAAGAAGCCCTTGAACTCGCCATACAGCTGGGCGGCCAGGGTCTTGTTCGGGGCAAGGATGATCGCGGGGCGCTGCGTCTCCTCGATGACCTTGGCCATGGTGAAGGTCTTGCCGGTGCCGGTCGCGCCCAGCAGGACCTGGTCGCGCTCGCCCGCCTCGATCCCCTGCGTCAGCTCGGCGATGGCGGTGG
Organism: Pseudooceanicola pacificus; assembly: GCF_009789075.1. Lineage (GTDB taxonomy): Bacteria > Pseudomonadota > Alphaproteobacteria > Rhodobacterales > Rhodobacteraceae > Pseudooceanicola > Pseudooceanicola pacificus. The sequence goes on along the minus strand of NZ_WNXQ01000013.1, from coordinate 33,212 downwards.
GCTGGTCGCCCGCGGCGCTGAATTCGGTCTTCATCACCAGCCGCCGCCCGCCTTCCAGCTTCAGGCGCGTGCGGACATCTTCGGCGGGGGCGTGCAGGGCGGTCTCGGACATCGGTGATTCCTTTCGCGGCTATAGTTTGGTCTGTTTTTGTTCCGCTTCAACCCCGGCACTGACAGGCGATGCATCACCCGCAGGATTCGCGTTCCGGGGGGCCGCTGATTCCCCACGCCGGCGCATGGGGACGCGAATTGGCGTCAGCCGGGAGCTCTGCGCCCGCACAATGACCCCGGTTGACGTGAATATGCATCTGCGTCAACCATTCCAAGTCCATGAAATCATGGGGATTTCATCCGCACGTTTCATTCGCTGAAAAAAATGTACTTGCGAAGTGCATTTTGCTGCCGCAGCATTCACGGGCAAGCAGCAGTCTCTGGTCGCCTTTCAGCTTGCGTTACCCACCCCTCGCTCCCCGCGAGTCGGAGGGCGACCAGGGCGCATTTGCCACCGATTTCCACCTTGCCGCTGGACGCGTTTTTTCAGATAACCGTCAGGCCAGAGGAGAACGCCATGCCCGCTCGCATCTACCGCCCCGCAAAGACCGCCATGCAATCCGGCACCGGCCGGACCAAGCAGTGGATCCTGGACTATGTCGCGGACAGCGCGCGCGAGGTCGATCCGCTGATGGGCTGGACCTCGTCGACCGACACCCAGGCCCAGGTGCGCCTGCGGTTCGACACCAAGGAGGCGGCGCTGGACTATGCCCGCGACAACGGCATCGATGCCGTGGTGACCGATCCGCACAGCCGCAAGCCCAACGTCCGCCCCGGCGGCTATGGCGAGAACTTCGCCACCAACCGCCGCGCGGTCTGGACCCACTGATATCGCCGTGACGGTATCTTGCGCAGGCGGCTTCGGCCGCCTGTTTTCGTTTGCGCGTCTCCAGGTCGATTGCCCCCGCCACTTGCGCGGGTTTTGAACGGGGCACGCCCCGCCGCCGCGCCCCTCACTTCGGCTGGCAGAACATCCGGTACAGCAGCTCGATCACTTCGGAAGTATTGGCGTCGGCCAGCCGGTAATAGACCGTCTTGCCATCGCGCCGGGTCGCGACAAAGCCTTCCTCGCGCAGGCGGGCGAGCATCTGGCTGACGGCGGCCTGGCGGATATCGAGCAGGGCTTCCAGCTCGCTCACTGATTTCTCGCCCTCGCCGAGGTGGCACAGGATCATCAGCCGCCCCTCATGCGCCAGCGTCTTGAGGTAGCTGGCCGCCGCCGCGGCGTTCCGGGCCATCTCGCCCGGCGGCGCAGGGGAAACCGTGGTGTCTGGCACGTCGGCAGGTTCCTTGTTCCAGTTGCTGGAGGGTTTATCACGCTCCGCGCAGCTTGGCGAGGTTGTCATGGCGCGTCAGACGGCGCCCCGCCCTGGAACCGGTTCTCGCGCGCGTAATCGCAGGGCGCTTCCTGCATCTGCAGATGCAGCTGGTCGCCGGTATAGGGATGGGCGCGGGCGAGATCCTCGTCGATCTCGATCCCCAGGCCGGCGGTCTGCGGCACCACCACATGGCCCGCGTCGACGGTGATGGAGTTCCTGGACAGCGCCGCGTGGAACGGCGTTTCGATGGTTTCCACCATCAGCAGGTTCGGAATGGCGGCCGCGAACTGGATGTTCGCCGCCCATTCCACCGGGCCGCAGTAGAAATGCGGGGCAACCTGGACGTTGAACGCCTCGGCCATCGCGGCAATCTTCTTGGCCTCCCAGATCCCGCCCGCGCGGCCCAGGGCCGGTTGCAGGATGCCGGCCGCGCCGGATCGCAGGACGGCGGCGAATTCCGCCTTGGTCGTCAGCCGCTCGCCGGTCGCCACGGGGATCGAGGTATGCCGCGCCACCTCGGCCATCGAGGGCAGGTCGTCCGGCGGCACGGGTTCCTCGAACCAGAGCGGCGCATAGGGTTCCAGCGCCCGGGCCATGCGGATCGCGCCCGCGGTCGAGAACTGCCCATGCGTGCCGAACAGCAGGTCGGCCCGGTCGCCCACGGCCTGGCGGATCGCGTGGCAGAAATTGACCGAGCGGGTGATGTCCGACATCGCGGGCATATGCCCGCCCCGGATCGTATAGGGCCCGGCCGGGTCGAATTTCACCGCCGTATAGCCGCGCGCCAGCAGGTCCTGGGCGCTTTCGGCGGCCATGTCCGGGTCGTTCCAGAAATCGGCCACCGGATGATGGGGCAGGGGGTAGAGGTAGGAATAGGCCCGCAGACGGTCCTGCATCGCCCCGCCGATCAGCGCATGCACCGGCCGTTCGCGATGCTTGCCGAGGATGTCCCAGCAGGCCATTTCCAGCCCCGAGAACGCGCCCATCACCGTCAGGTCGGGCCGTTGGGTGAAGCCGGCGGAATAGGCCCGGCGGAACATCAGCTCGACATTCTCGGGGTTCTCGCCCGCCATGTGCCGGGTGAAGACGTCGGTGATGACGCCGGTCATCGCCTCGGGCCCGACCGAGGCGGCGTAGCATTCGCCCCAGCCGTGGAGTCCGGTGTCGGTGGTGACCTTCACAAGGATCCAGTAGCGCCCGCCCCAGCCCGGAGCGGGCGGGGCGGTCACGATGATATCGAGCGTGTCGAGCTTCACTTCAGGATGACGACGTTGCGCCGCGCGGTCCCGGACTTGGTGCTTTCGATGGCGTCGTTTATCTCGTCCAGCCTGTAGCGGCCCGAGATCAGCTCATCCAGCTTCAGCCGGCCCTGCTTGTACATGTCGACGATCCACGGGATGTCGCGCTTGATCACCATGTCCCCCATCTTGGAACCGACGATGGCCTGGCCCTGGTTCGCCATGATCAGCGGCGAGTAGGTCGAGACCTTGTCGCCATGCGGCATGCCGACCATCACCACCTTGCCGCCCCAGCCCAGGTAGCGCGGCGCCTGGTCATAGACCTGCGCGACCCCCACGGTCACCAGCACGGCATCGGCGCCACGGCCGAGGATCTTCTTGACCTCGGCCCAGGGTTTGCCCTCGGCCAGCACCACATCCGTCGCGCCGAATTCCCGGGCGATCTCCAGCTTCTCGGGCAGCATGTCCACGGCGACCACGCGGCGCGCGCCCGCGATGACGGCGCCCTGGATCGCGTTCAGGCCGACACCGCCGGCGCCGATCACCACCACGTCCTGGCCGACCTGGATATCGGCGGCAAAGACCGCCGCGCCCACGCCGGTGACCACACCGCATGAAATCAACGCGGCCACGTCCTTGCCGATATCGGCGGGGATGACGCAGAGCTGGCTCTGATCCACCACGACCTTTTCGGCAAAGGCCCCGGCGGCCATCGCGCGCATCACGGGCTTGCCGTCCTGCTTGATCGGGCCGCCTTCGAAATTGTCGACCGGGGTCTCGCAGATCGTGGGTCTGCCGCTCTGGCAGGTGGTGCAATGGCCGCAGGCGTGGATCAGCGTGACGCAGACGCTGTCGCCAATCTTGATGCCATGCACCGCCTCGCCCACGGCGGTGACGATGCCCGCCGCCTCGTGCCCGTAGACCGCCGGCAGCTGACCGCCAAAGCCGCCCTGCTGGTAGCTGATGTCGGAATGGCAAATCGCGACGGCCTCGATCTCGACCTCGACCTCGCCCATCTTCGGCGCCTCAAGCGTCACCTCTTCGATGACGAGCGGGGCCCCGAATTCGTGGCACACGGCCGCCTTGATCGTCTGCATGGCTGTTCCTCCCATTGCCTGGCACATCTGTCCGTCCCTGATCACATGATGCAAGTGCGAAATTCAATTCCGCAATGGGCGGTGACCTTGCGTCACATCCCCGCGCCCCGGGGCCGGGCGCGCAGAACGACCGCAATCCCGGGCGCGGCCAGCGGGATCGACAGGGCAAAGGGCCCGCCCGGCATGCAGAGCGGCGCGCCACGGCTCCGGCTCCCGCAAGGCGCGGCGCCCCGAAGCGCCCGCTGCCGGCTTCACGCCCCGCCCCCGGGACACTCGACCGCCGCCGACCTTCGGCCCGCAGGGCACCCCCCGGCTTCATCTCGTCAAAAATACTCCCGCCGGAGGCGTCCGCACCCGCACCCCGCGCCAGGGCCAGACCAATGCGCCGGACCTCGCCGATGTCGCCTGCCCCACGTAAAGGACAGCGGGCGACCCCGCCCGGCGATCAGAGCGCCCGGACCGCCCGCGCGAATCCGCGCGCCTCGCCCGGTGCCTCGCCCAGCTGTTGGCGCGCGTCGAAGACACCGCCCAGCTCCACCTCCGGCCAGGTCTCGCCCGCCAGCGCGGCCAGCGGCCGGCCTTCCTTGGCCACCCGTTTGCAGATCTCCTTGACCGCGGCCTGCGCTTCGGGGCGGCCCATGTGCTCGGCCAGGCGGAAACTCAGCGCCTCGGCGTGGATCACCCCGCCATTGAGCTCCAGCGCCTCCGCCATCGCCCCGGGCACCGGCTCGACCCGCAGGCCCCGGGCCGTCTCCACCGCCGAGGCCGCGCAGAGGCACAGCTGCGGCAGGCTCAGCCATTCGGTGAACCAGGCCCCGCCGTCGCGCTCCTGCCGGGGGGCGCCCGCCGACAGCAGCGCCCCGTTCAGCGCAACCGCCTGACGCGCCAGCGCGATCAGCACCGAGGGGGCCACCGGGTTCTGTTTCTGCGGCATGGTCGAGGAGCCGCCAGAGGTGCCAAGGCGCAGCTCGCCGATGCCCGACTGGGTCAGCAGCACCAGATCCTCGCCCATCTTGGCCAGCGCCGTGGCGACGCGGGCCAGCCAGCCGGCGATGCGCAGCACCGGCCCGCGATCCGCGTGCCAGCTGCGCCCCGGATCGCCAAGGCCAAGCCCTTCGGCCAGCGCCGCGCGCAGCGCCCCGGCCTGCGGCCCGAAGGCCGCCCCGGTCCCCGCCGCCCCCGAGAGCGAGACCCAGAGCGCGCTGCGCCGCAGCGCCTCCAGCTCGGCGACCAGCTCGACCAGGGGCCAGCCCCAATGCGCCACGACCGAGCCGAAGCTGACCGCCGTGGCGTGCTGGCCATAGGTCCGGCCCGGCATCGGCAGTTCGGCATGGGTCTCGGCCAGGGCGGCCAGGTCGGACAGCAGCGCGCGCAGGTCGCGCTCCAGCAGCACCAGAAGCTGCCGCAGGCGCAGCATCAGGCCGGTGTCGTGGATATCCTGCGAGGTCGCGCCCCAGTGCAGATATTGTGCATGTTCCGGCGCCTGCATCTCCTTGCGGAAGGCTGCGACCAGCCCGGGCACCGGCACGCCGTTCTGCGCGGTGGCCGTGGCCAGCCCGCTGGGGTCGAGCGTGATTTCCAGCGTTGCGCGGTGGATGGCTGCGGCCGAGATCTCGGGGATCAGCCCCATCCGGCCCTGCACCTTGGCCAGCGTGCCCTCGACCAGCAGCATCGCCCTGACCTCGGCGCTGTCGGTGAACAGCCGCCCGGCCTCGCCCGCGCCGAAGAGCTTGCCGTAAAGCCCGCTGTCAAAGACCGAGCCCGCCATCAGGCCGCCGCCGCCGCGATCAGCCCGGCCAGCCGCGCGGGTGTCGAAAGGAAGGGCGAATGCCCGGTTGCGATGTCGTGCAGCGCCGCGCAACCCGCCCGCGCCATGCGGGCCTGGTCATTGGCGGGGATGATCCGGTCTTCGGTGCAGCGGACATAGGTCTTGGGCACAGCGGCAAAGGCTGTCCCGAGGCGGATCGCCTCGCGGTGGGGGGCGTTGGGTTCCGGGCAGACCATGCTCAGCGCCCAGTCGGCATCCGCGGGTGCCACGCCATTGTAGAGCAGATCCGCCGCGCCCGCGGTGTCGAAGATATAGCCGTTGCCGTCCAGCGCGCGGGCAAAGCGCGCGGGCGCGTCCGTCGGTTCCAGCCCGCGCATCTTGCCCACCAGCGTGTCGCCGTCCTGCGGCAGCAGGGCTGCGACATAGACCAGTCCCCGCACCTTGTCCGGCGCGGCCTCGGCGGCGGCGGAGATCGAAAACCCCCCGGCGGAATGGCCCACCAGCAGCGCCCCGTCGCCCGCCGCGTTCAGGATCGCCGCCGCGTGATCGCCCAGCGTCAGCGTGGCGGCGTCGCGGGTGTCGCCCGCGCGCCCGGGCATGTCGAGCGCCAGGGCCTCGTGCCCCAGGGCCTCCAGCGCGGGGATCACGTCGCGCCAGCACCAGGCCCCGTGGCAGGCGCCGTGGATCAGCAGGATGCGGGCCATCAGATGTCCAGAAAGACCGTTTCGCCCGTGCCCTGCAGCACGATGTCGAAACGGTATTCCCCGGGTCCGGTCCGCTTTGCGATCAGCGTGTCGACGCGGGGGCGCTGCTCGATCCGCTTCAGCAGCGGGTCGGCGGTATTGTCCTCGTCCTCGAAGTAGATCCGCGTCTGCAACCCGATGTTGATCCCCCGCGCGGTGATCCAGAGCGAGACATGCGGCGCCTGCATCGCGTCGCCCCGTGCGGGTACGGCGCCGGGTTTCACGGTCTTCAGCGTCCAGAACCCGCTGTCGCCATCCGCCGCGAAGCGGGCAAAGCCCGAGACCGCCGGATCCGCGCCCGCCTGCCCGGGGAACAGGCCCGCCGCATCCGGCTGCCAGCTTTCGATCATCGCGTCGCGCAGCGCCCAGCCGGTGCCGTCGATGACCTGCCCGGTGATGGTGATCGCCTCGCCTTTGGCCCCGTCCGAAACAGGCGACAGGCCAAGGTCCTCGGGGTAGATGCCGCCCAGCCCCGCGAAGGAGGGGATGCAGCCGATATGCACATAGGGCCCGGCGGTCTGCGACGCGGTTTCTGTCAGGGTGTCCAGCGGTTGCACCATGTCACATCCCCTCGGGCTTGTTCTCGAACATCGTCTGGCGGCGGCCGCGCAGCACGATGTCGAACTTGTAGGCCAGGAAGTCCATCGGCCGCGATTTCGCCATGTCCAGCGGCGCGACGAGGCGGTCCAGCTGGCTGCGGTCGCGGATCGTGGCCGCGATCGGGCAGCGGGCGATCAGGGGATCGCCCTCGAAATACATCTGCGAGATCAGGCGCTGCCCGAAGGAATGCCCGAAGATCGAGAAGTGGATATGCATCGGCCGCCAGTCGTTCGCCCGGTTGGGCCAGGGATAGGCGCCGGGGCGGATGGTCAGGAATTCGTAATACCCGGCCTCATCCGTCAGGGTGCGCCCGCAGCCGCCGAAATTGGCATCGAGCGGGGCAAAGTAGCTGTCCTTGACATGGCGGTAACGCCCGCCCGCATTGGCCTGCCAGATCTCGACCAGGGTATGGGGCACCGGGCGGGCGAATTCGTCCAGCACGCGGCCATGCACCAGGATGCGTTCGCCCACGGCGGGCGCGGCGCCCTTGGTCCAGTTCAGGATCAGGTTGTTGTCGAGCGCGCCGATCAGCCCGTGGCCGAAGCGGGGGCCGTGTTCCTCGGAGGGGGTGGATTCCATCGACAGCAGCGGCAGGTTCGGCGACCGGGTGACGCTGGTCTTGTAATCGGGGTCATAGGCCGGCGGATGCGCGGCGCGGTTGCGCGGGACGAGGGGGCCGAGGTCGGTCATTCGCTCTCCAGTTCGGCATAGATCTGCTTGGCCAGCTTGAAGGCGTGATTGGCGCGCGGCACCCCGGCATAGATCGCCACGTGGTGCAGGACCTCGCGGATGTCGTCCTGGGTGGCGCCGGTGTTCACCGTGGCGCGCAGGTGCAGCTGGAATTCCTCGAAATTGCCCAGGCCCGCCAGCAGGGCGAGGGTGATCATCGAGCGTTCGCGCTTGCTGATCGCGTCCGAGGGCCAGACCGTGCCCCATGCGCTTTCGGTGATCAGATCGACAAAGGCGCCGTCGAAATCGCTGCGCGCGACCATCGAGCGGTCGACATGGGCGTCGCCCAGAACCGAACGGCGGGTCTTTTCGCCGATGGCGCGGCGGTCGGGGGTGTCAGACATGGCCCGTTCCCTTGATGAAGTCGTTGAGGATCCTGGCGTATTCCTCGGGCTGTTCGACGCAGGGCAGGTGGCCCGCCTTGCGGATCAGCGCGAAGCGCGAGCCGGGGATCAGGTCGATGGTCTCGCGCACCAGGTCGGGCGGGGTGGACCCGTCCTCGCTGCCCGCGATGCCAAGCGCGGGGATCCGCAGGCTGGCGGTCGGGGTGTAGAAATCCGTGCCCGAGATCGCGGCGGAACAGCCGGCATAGCCTTCGTCGGGGGTGCGGGTCAGCATGTTGCGCCAGGCGGTGAATTCGTCGGTCCGGTGAAAGGCCGGGGCGAACCAGCGGGTCATCACCGCATCGGCCAGCGACTCGATCCCGCCGGCCTTGACCGCCGCGATGCGTTCGTCCCACATCTCCTTGGTGCCGATCTTGGCGCCGGAGTTCGAGATCACGACCGCCCGCACCAGGTCGGGCCGCTTGACCGACAGGCCCTGCGCGATCATCCCGCCAATCGACAGCCCGACAAAGAGCGCGTCCCTGACCCCGAGGTGGTCCATCAGCCGTTCGACATCGTTGACCAGTGCGCCCATCGAATAGGGCGCGGGCGGGCAGCTCGACAGGCCGTGCCCGCGCTTGTCGTACCGGATGATGCGCAGCCCGGCGGGCAAGGCGGGGACGATCTTGTCCCACAGCCGCAGATCGGTGCCGAGCGAGTTGGAAAAGACGATCGGCGGGCCCGAGGGGTCCCCCTCGTCGGTATAGTGCAGCTTCACGTCTCCGAGGTCGGCAACCAGCATCAGAACGGCAATCCTACGTAGTTCTCGGCGAAGCTGTAGCGCGCCGCGTCCGAGGTCTTCAGATAGTCCAGCTCGGCCTCCTGCATCCGCTGGTCAAAGGCCGAGAGGCTCGGGAACAGATGCGTCATCCGGGTCAGCGTCCAGGAGAAGCGTTCCGCCTTCCAGACCCGCGCCAGGGCCTTTTCGGAATAGCGGTCGATCCCTTCGTCGTCGCCGGCGTAGTGCTGCACCAGCCCTTCGTACAAGTAGTGCACGTCCGACACCGCAAGGTTCAACCCCTTCGCGCCGGTCGGGGGCACGATATGCGCGGCGTCGCCGACCAGGAACAGGCGGCCCCATCGCATCGGTTCGGCGACGAAGGAACGCAGCGGCGCGATGCTCTTTTCGATGCTGGGGCCGGTGACGATGCTGTCGGCGGCGTCCTCGGGAATGCGGCGTTTCAGCTCGTCCCAGAAGGTCGCGTCGTCCCATTGCTCCACAGTGTCGGTCAGCGGGACCTGCACGTAATAGCGCGACAGGTTGGCATTGCGCATCGAGCAGAGCGCAAAGCCCCGGGCGTGCTGTGCATAGATCAGCTCTTCGCTGACCGGCGGCGTTTCCGAGAGGATTCCCAGCCAGCCAAAGGGATAGACCCGTTCGTATTCGCGCAGCACGCTGTCGGGGATGGTCTTGCGGGACACGCCGTGGAACCCGTCGCAGCCCGCGACGAAATCGCAGTCCAGCCGGTGTTCCGTTCCGTCCTTGACCCAGGTGACATAGGGCGCTTCGCTGTCGGCATCGTGGATGGTCACGCCCTCGGCTTCCTCGATCACCGCACCGCCCATGGCGTCGCGCGCGGCGTAGAGGTCGCGGGTCATCTCGGTCTGGCCGTAGATCATCACCTGCTTGCCGGTCTTCTTGACGAAGTCGATGCGGAACCCCTCGTTCCGGCAGGCCAGATAGGTGCCGTCGTGGGGATAGCCCTCGGCCAGGGCGCGCTCGGCCACACCGGCCTGGCGCAGCATGTCGAGGCTGCCGGATTCCAGCACCCCGGCGCGGATCCGCGACAGCACATAGTCGCGGCTGCGGCGTTCGATGACAACCGTGTCGATACCCGCACGGTGCAGCAACTGGGACAGGAGCAGACCAGACGGCCCGCCGCCGATGATGGCGATCTGAGTACGCAAGACGGTCCTCCCTTGGTGTTATGGAAGAACCTTACACGGATATAGTTGTCGACGTCAACTATATCCGTGCGCCGCCGGGTCACGTCGCAGATATGTGATCGGCGTGGCGGTTACAGCATCGCCAGCGCCCTTGCGAACATGGCCGGGTCGACGTTCCCGCCCGAGATCAGGGCGATCACGGTGTCGCCTTCCAGCGCCTCGGCCCGGTAGAGCGCGGCGGCCAGCGCGACCGCGCCACCCGGTTCGGCCACTACCTTGAGCCGCAGGAAGGCCTGCGCCATCGCCTGCAGCGCCTCGTCGTCCGTCACAGTCAGCCCGGGGCCGCAGAGGCGGGAGAGCAGCGGATAGGTCAGGTTGCCCGGCTGGGGCGTGATGATCGCATCGCAGATCGACCCGGTAAGGCTGGCGTTGCGCTCGATCCCGCCCGAGGCGAGCGAGCGTGCCACGTCGTCAAATCCCATCGGCTCCACCGGGCGCACGCGCATGCCGGGCGCGCGGTCCGCCAGCGCCACGGCAATGCCCGAGGTCAGCCCGCCGCCACCGCAGCAGACCAGCACTTCGGCCTCGGTCACGCCCAGTGCGGCGGCCTGTTCGGCGATCTCCAGCCCCGTGGTGCCCTGTCCGGCGATCACCCGGGCGTCATCGAAGGGTTTGACCAGCGTCAGCCCGCGTTCGGCGGCCATCGCATCGCCGATGGCATCGCGGTCCTCGTTCGCGCGGTCGTAGAGCACCACCTCGGCCCCCAGGGCACGGGTATTGGCGATCTTCAGCGCGGGCGCGTCCGAGGGCATGATGATGACCGAGGGCACGCCATGTTGCGCCGCCGCCCAGGCCACGCCCTGCGCGTGATTGCCCGAGGAAAACGCGATCACGCCCTTCTGGCGCACGCCGGGATCCAGGGCCGAAATGGCGGACCATGCGCCGCGCGCCTTGAAGCTGCCGGTATGCTGCAGGCATTCCGCCTTGATCAGCACACGCCGGCCCGCGATCTCGTCCAAGAAGGGCGAGCTCAGCAGCGGGGTGCGGCGGATATGTGTGCCCAGCCGGGCCGCGGCGGCCTCGACATCGGCGATGGACGCGGCGGGCGGGGTGTCGTGAACGTTCATTGCAGGCGCTCCAGCCAGGCCGTCAGGGCGGCCAGGGATTCGGGTTCGTCAAGAAACGGGATATGCGCCCGGCCGGGCACATGGGCAACGATCAGGTCGGGATTGCGGCGGGCCATCTGCTCGACCGTGTCGCGGGACAGCAGGTCGGAATTCTCGCCGTGGATCACCGCGCAGGGCAGGGGGGCGATGGCATCGAACAGCGGCCAGGCATCGGCATTCAGCGCGTCCTCGAACCCGGCGGCGACGGCATCGCGCAGCTTCGGGTCGTAGTTGATCTTCAGCCCCTCGGGGGTTTCCACGTTGGTGTGGGTCACCTCGACCCGCCAGCGGTCCAGCGGGACACCGGGGAAGCTGGCCGCCAGCGCCTCCTGGCGAAAGGCGGCAGCCTCGTCAAAGGTCGCCTGCGGCGGGTTGCGGCCGAGATAGGTCATGATCGCGTGCAGCCCGTCGGGGGCGACCGCCGGGCCGATGTCGTTCAGACAGACGCCCAGCAGACGGTCCTTGGCGATGGCGGCCAGCAGCATGGCGATGACCCCCCCGCGCGAGGTGCCCAGCACCGCGGCCTTTGCGATCCCCAGGTGGTCAAGCAGCGCCAGCGCGTCCCCGGCCTCGGTCGGGACCGTGTAGGTCGCCGGATCGGCCCAGCCGGACTGCCCGCGCCCGCGATAATCCATCCGGATCATCCGCACGCCCGGCAGATGCGGCGCGACGAAATCGAAATCCCGCGCATTGCGGGTCAGCCCCGAGAGGCAAAGCAGCGGCAGGCCCTCGCCGGCCACCTCGTAATAGAGCGACAGCCCGTCGGGGGCATCGAAATGCGGCATCAAAAGACCTCCAGTTCGGGGATGCGGGCCAGGTCGGTCAGCACATGGTGCGGCTGGCCGGGCAGGCGGTCGACCGGTTCGCCCTTGCGGTTCACCCAGGCGGTGGTGAACCCGTAGCTGGCCGCCGCCGCCGCGTCCCAGCCGTTGGACGAGACAAACAGCACCTCGCACGGCGCGCAGCCGAAGCGCTGGCCCACCAGGTCATAGACCGCGCGGGCGGGTTTGAAGATGCCGACGCTTTCCACCGACAGGCAGTCATCCAGCACCGCACCCAGCCCGGCAGAGGACACAGCGCCCTCCAGCATCCCGGGCGAGCCGTTGGACAGGATCGCCGTCGCCAGCCCGCGCGCCTTGAGCGCGGCCAGCATCGTGGGCACCTCGGGATAGGCCTGCAGTTCATGGTAGAGCGCCAGCAGCCGGGCGCGCAGCGCCGCGTCGCCATCCAGCCCGTGCGCCTCGAGCGACCAGTCGAGCGCATCCTGTGTCAGCTGCCAGAAATCCGCGTGCTGCCCCGTGACGGCACGCAGCCAGGAATAGGACAACTGCTTGATCCGCCACGATTCCGCCAGGGCCTGCCAGGTGTCGGCCAGCTTGCCCGCCCCGGGTTCCGCCGCCGCGTTTCGGGCGGCCGCGCTGACGTCGAAGAGGGTTCCGTAGGCATCGAAGATGCATGTCGTCACGGGCATGGAATGTCCTCTTTTCCAACGTTGCCGTGGCAGCGTGCCACGCCCAGCAGGCGGGGGAAAGGTTCAAAATTTGCAATGCCGGCCGGGTCGGACTAAGTTGGGGGAGAGCTTCGGGCACCCGTTTCGGACGGCCCCGCCAAACCCATCCAAGACAGACAGGACAACATATGACGCAGGTGAAACCGGGCGATACGGTTCGCATTCATTACACTGGCACCCTTTCGGACGGCACCACGTTCGACAGTTCCGAAGGGCGCGATCCGCTGGAATTCACCGTCGGTTCGGGCCAGATCATCCCCGGGCTGGACAAGGCGCTGCCGGGCATGGCGGTCGGTGAGAACAAGACCGTCGAAATTCCCTGCGGCGAGGCCTATGGCGAGCATCAGCCCGAGGCGGTGCAGAGCGTCGACCGCGCCCAGATCCCCGAGAATATCGAGGTCAAGCCGGGCCTGCAGCTGCAGGTCCAGACCCCGCAGGGCCAGACCGTGCCCGTGGTCGTGACCGAGGTGAGCGAGAGCGAGGTTGTCCTTGATGCCAACCACCCGCTGGCCGGCCGCGACCTGACCTTTGCCATCGAGCTGGTCGAGATCGCCTGATCCCGCTCCGCTTGCGCCGGACGCCGCCCTCGCACAGAGTGCCGGCGTCCGGACAGTGGAGGAGAGGTCATGGCAAAACGATGGGTGAACCGCCCCGAGGGATCGAACTGGGGCGATTTCGGCGAGGACGACCAGCTAGGCCGGCTGAACCTGATCACGCGGGACAAACGGCTTGAGGGCCTGGCCGAGGCGCGCGAGGGCCTGGCCTTCTGTCTGTCGCTGCCGCTGGATTATCCCGGCGGTTCCGATCTGAACCCGCGCCGCAAGCCGCCGGTGCTGCGCCCGACCCTGCGCAGCGACGGGATCAATTTCGATGTCGAGCTTGGCGGCGATCACTCCGACGTCCTGTGCGACGACCTGGCGATTCTGCATCTGCAATATTCCACCCAGTGGGACGCGCTCAGCCATGTCGGCTCGCTCTTCGATGCCGATGGCGATGGCGTGGCGGAACATGTCTTTTACAACGGGTATCGCGGGGGCGAACATATCGTCGGCCCGCAGGACGTCGCGGATGCCGGGGTCCAGCCTTCGATGAAGGCCGAAAGCACCTCGCGCGCCGGGGCCTTGGGGATCGAGAACATGGCCGCCAGCGCGGTGCAGGGCCGGGCGGTGATGGTCGACCTGCATGCCCATTTCGGCGACGCCCAGACACTGGTCGGCTATGACGATCTGATGCGGGTGATGGAGGCCGAGCGCGCCGAGGTGGAACAGGGCGACATGCTCTGCCTGCACACCGGATTCGCGCAGGTGATCCTGTCGATGGGCGGCACGCCCGATCCGGCGCGCCTGCACGGCAGCTGCGCCTCGCTGAACGGGCGCGATGCAAAGCTCAGGCACTGGATCACCGACAGCGGCATCGCGGCGCTGATCGCCGACAATTACGCGGTCGAATCCCTGCCCGCCGTCCCGGGTGACGGCTGCTGCTCGTCCCTGCCGCTGCACGAACACTGCCTGTTCAAGCTGGGCCTGCCGCTGGGAGAGCTGTGGCACCTGACGCCGCTGGCCGCGTGGCTGCGCGAGCAGGGCCGCACCCGGTTCCTGCTGACCGCCCCGCCGCTGCGCCTGCCGGGTGCCGTGGGATCCCCGGTCACGCCGGTCGCGACGGTGTGAGCGGAGGGGTCTTCGCACCCGCCGCCGGTTGGGCTAGTCTGCGCCGGGACAGGATGCCGGCAAGGCGTCCGGGCAGGCAGGCGGCATGATCGGAACAATCACACGGGCATTCGGGGCGCTGGCCCTGGTCGCGGCGATTGCCGTGGCGGGGGCGGCGCAGACACCGCCGGGGCAGGGGTTTTCGGCCCTGGCCCGGGTCGACATGGCCAGCAGCCAGATTCGCGACAGGGGCGATGCCCTGTCGGTGGAACTGGGGCTGACCCAGGGCGTGCCCTGGCGCATCTTCACCCTCGACGGTCCGCCGCGCGCCGTGCTCGATTTCCGCGAGGTCGACTGGCAGGGCGTCGACAAGGTGGCGCTGATGAACTCGGACGGGGTGACCGACCTGCGCTACGGCACCTTCCGCCCCGGCTGGTCGCGGCTGGTGATCGACCTGGCCCGCCCGATGGCGCTGGACCGCGCGGGGCTGAAGGTGGACGATGGCAGCGGTGCGGCGCAGCTGTCGGCCCGGTTTGTCCCGGCCTCGCCCGAACGTTTTGCCGCCGTGTCGGGCATGCCGCCCGACGATCCGCTCTGGGCCCTGCCCGAAGGCGACATGCTGCCCCGGCCCCGGGCGCGCACCGACGGGCCGCTGGTGGTGGTGATCGACCCGGGCCACGGCGGCATCGACCCCGGCGCCGAACGCGAGGGGCTGGTCGAAAAGGACCTGATGCTGACCTTTGCCCGCGAGCTGCGCGAGGCGCTGATCCGCGCTACCGGGATCGACGTGGTGCTGACCCGCAACGACGACAGCTTCGTGTCGCTGGAACGCCGGGTCGCCATCGCGCACGAACGTGGCGCCGACCTGTTCGTGTCGCTGCATGCCGATGTGCTGCCCGAGGGCGGGGCCAAGGGCGCCGTGGTGCACCTGCTGGCCGAGACCGCGACCGACGAGGCCTCGGCCAAGCTGGCCGAGCGGCACGACCGCGACGACCTGCTGTCGGGCGTCGACCTGACCGGCAAGGACGACGTGGTGGCCGACGTGTTGATGGACCTCGCCCGGCTGGAAACCCAGCCCCGCAGCACCCGCGTGGCCAATGCCCTGGTGGACGCGATGCGCAAGGCCGAGGTGCCGGTGAACTCTCACCCCGTGCGGGCGGCGGGGTTTTCGGTGCTCAAGGCGCCCGATATCCCCTCGGTCCTGATCGAGCTGGGATTCCTGTCGAACCCGCGCGATCGCAAGAACCTGGCCGACCCCGCGTTCCGCACCCGGCTGGCCGAGGCGATCCGCGACGGGATACAGGCCTGGGTCGTGGCCGACACCGCTGCCTCGCATCTGGTCAGACAATAGGCGGCACGGGCAGAAACACGCCGTAGGGTCAGGTTCTTGTGTTTTGACCCTGTCCCGGGGGCCTAGTATATAATGCCCTCACCTGACGGGGGACTCTGGGTTTGATCCGATTCATTCTTTCCATCTTCGGCGCCATCTTCACGATGGTGACGCTGGGGGCCATGGTCATCGCGCTGTCGATCGGCGCGGTGTTCTGGGTCTATGGACGCGATCTGCCCAGTCACGAAAGCCTGGCCCAGTACCAGCCCAAGACGATCAGCCGGATCTATTCCGGCGAGGGCCGGATCATCGACGAATTCGCGGTCGAACGCCGCCTGTTCGCCCCGGCGGAAGAAATCCCCGACCTGGTGAAACATGCCTTCATCTCGGCCGAGGACAAGAATTTCTATACCCACCACGGGTATGACACGCGCGGCATGCTGGCCGCCGCCGTCGACGCGGTGAAATCGCGCGGCAAGAACGTGCGCGGCGCCTCGACCATCACCCAGCAGGTGATGAAGAACTTCCTCCTTTCCGGCGACCGGCGGATCGAGCGGAAGATCAAGGAAATCATCCTCGCCGCCCGGCTGGAAGAGACGCTTCCCAAGGAAAAAATCCTTGAACTGTACCTGAACGAGATTTTCCTGGGCCAGAACTCCTATGGCGTGGCGGCGGCCGCCCAGACCTATTTCAACAAGGCGCTGTCGGACCTCGCCCCACACGAGGCCGCCTTCCTCGCCTCGCTGCCCAAGGCGCCGTCGGATTTCCACCCGGTGCGCAACAAGGACCGGCTGTTGGCGCGGCGCAACTTCGTGCTGCGCGAGATGGAAGAGAACGGCTACATCTCCAAGGCCGCCTATGAGAAGGAGGTCGCCGAACCCCTCCGCTCGGTCCAGAACGGCGATTTCGAAAGCTTCAAGGACAACCTGCCGCCGCGCGACTATTTCACCGACGAGATCCGCCGCCAGCTGTCCAAGGATTTTGGCGAAGGCGAATTCTTTACCGGCGGCTTTGCCGTGCGCGCCACCATCGACCCGGAAATGCAGGTCGAGGCCGCCGAGGCCCTGCGCACCCAGCTAGAGGATTACGACCGGGGCCGGGGCATCTGGCACGGCCGCATCGCCCGCATCCCCGAGGATCAGCTGGGAACCGAGGACGCCTGGCGCGCCGCCCTGGCGTCGACCGAGGCCCCGCGCGACATCACGCTGGAAAACCCCTGGCACCCGGCGGTTGTCCTCGGGTTCGAAAACGGCGCGGCCCGCATCGGAATCGAGGGCGTGGACGCGGATCCCGAAGGCGACTGGATCGTGCCCAAGGACGTGCAATGGGCCCGCAAACTGCTGGACAACGGCAAGCTGGCCAGCCGCGCCAATACGGCGGACGACCTGCTTGAGCTGGGCGATGTGGTTCTGGTGCGCAAGATGACCGCCGATGCCGATGGCAGCTTCATCCGCTGGACCTTGCGCCAGGTGCCCGATGTCGAAGGCGGCTTCATGGCAATGGATGTGAACACCGGCCGGGTGATCGCGATGCAGGGCGGTTTCAGCTACCAGCACTCGGTGTTCAACCGCGCGACCCAGGCGCTGCGCCAGCCCGGCTCCTCCTTCAAGCCCTTCGTCTATGCCTCGGCGCTGGACAGTGGCTATACGCCCGCGACCATCGTCATCGACGCCCCGATCGAGATCAACACGCCGCAGGGCCTGTGGCGGCCCAAGAACGCGTCGAACCAGTATTACGGCCCCACGCCGCTGCGGACCGGCATCGAACGCTCGCGGAACCTGATGACCGTGCGCCTGGCGCAGGAGGTCGGCATGGACGTGGTCGCCGCCTATGCCGAGCGCTTCGGCGTCTACGAGAACATGGGCCAGTATCTTGCCAACGCCCTGGGATCCGAGGAAACCACGCTGTTCAACATGGTTGCCGCCTACGCCATGTTCGCCAATGGCGGCGAGCGGGTGGAACCCACGCTGGTCGACCGGGTGCAGGACCGCTACGGCAAGACCATCTACCGCCACGACCAGCGCGTCTGCGAGGATTGCGGCACCGAGGCGATCCCGCCCGCCAAGGGGCCGCGCATCGTGTCGGACCGGCAGCGTGTAATGGATGCGATCACCGCCTACCAGCTGACCTCGATGCTCGAAGGCGTGGTGCAGCGCGGCACGGCCAGCGGCTCGGTCAACCTGCCGGTGCCCACGGCGGGCAAGACGGGCACCACCAACGACGCCAAGGACGTGTGGTTCATCGGCTTCACCTCGAATGTGGTGGCGGGCTGCTACATCGGCTACGACGACCCGCGCCCGCTGGGCCGGGGCGCCTCGGGCGGGGGCATGTGCGGGCCGGTATTCCAGCGCTTCATGACCCAAGCGGTCAAGAAATACGGTGGCGGCAAGTTCAAGATCCCCCCGGGGGGGCATTTCATCAAGATCGACCGCTTCACCGGCGCGCGTCTGAGCGACGATGCCTCGGGCCCGAACGTGGTGGCGGAATACTTCCGCGATGGGGAAGAGCCCGTGTTCGGCATCTCCTTCGACGGGGGCTTTGCCATGGGCTCGAACCTGCCGCTGTTCGACGAGGTGCGCCAGAGCCAGGCCAAGGAGGTCACCACCTCCACCGGCAAGAAGGCCGTGGTCGGGCCCAAGGCCAGCTTTGGTGCACTGTCGTCGGGCGGGCTCTACTGACACCGGATGCGGCGCGGGGGGCCTCGCGCCGCCCCGCCTGCCAGCCGCCGGGCGCCACCGGCTTGCCCGTCGGCGGGCTTCACGGTATCACGCGGCACTCAACCGAAGGACGGACACGGGCCATGCGCGCGGAAGCACAGAACATCGTTGCCGAGATCGAAAAGACCCTGAAGCTGCTGGCGCAGCGGATGGATCGTGAGACCGCGCCCTATCGGCTGGAAGAGTTCAACGCCCGGATCGAGGACCCGAACCTCTGGGACGACCCGACCAAGGCGCAGGCCCTGATGCGCGAACGCCAGATGCTGATGGACGCGATGGAGACCTACGAGTCGATCTCGCAGGACATGACCGACAATGTCGAACTGATCGGTATGGGCGAGGAAGAGGGCGACGACGATGTCGTGGCCGAGGCCGAAAATGCGCTCAGGGCGCTCAAGGTGAAGGCCGCCGAGAAGGAGCTGGAGGCGCTGCTGGACGGCGAGGCCGACAGCAACGACACCTTCCTCGAAGTGCATTCCGGCGCCGGCGGCACGGAAAGCTGCGACTGGGCCTCGATGCTGGCGCGGATGTATGTCCGCTGGGCCGAGAAGAAGGGCTACAAGGTCGAACTGCAGTCCGAAAGCCCGGGCGAAGAGGCCGGGATCAAGTCAGCGACCTACAAGATTTCCGGCCACAACGCCTATGGCTGGCTGAAATCGGAAAGCGGCGTGCACCGGCTGGTGCGGATCAGCCCCTATGACAGCGCGGCGCGGCGGCATACCTCGTTCAGCTCGGTCTGGGTCTACCCGGTGGTGGATGACAATATCGAGGTCGAGGTTCTGCCGAACGACATCCGCATCGACACCTACCGCTCGTCCGGCGCGGGCGGCCAGCACGTCAACAAGACGGACTCGGCGGTGCGGATCACCCACTTCCCGACCGGGATCGTGGTGACATCGTCCGAGAAATCGCAGCACCAGAACCGCGACATCGCCATGAAGGCGCTGAAGTCCCGGCTCTACCAGCTGGAACTCGACAAGCGGAACCAGGCGATCAACGAGGCACACGAGGCCAAGGGCGATGCGGGCTGGGGCAACCAGATCCGGTCCTATGTGCTGCAGCCCTACCAGATGGTGAAGGACCTGCGCACCGGCTTCGAGACCTCGGACACCGGCGGCGTGCTGGACGGCGATCTCGACGGGCTGATGGCCGCGACCCTCGCCATGGACGCCCATGGCAAGAGCCGGGCAGAGGCCAACGCCGAGGCGTGATCACACCCCCAGGGTGTTGCGCCGCCTGCGGCGTCGCGCGGGGGTTCGTCCGCGCATTCCACCCCTCCGGGGGGGCCTGCGCGACCGAAGCCTCCGGCGGGCATATTTTCAGCAAGAGGAAGTAACGGACTCTTAACCGGACTCCGGCACAACGGAGTCACGGTACAGGCGGGCACGCCGATGACCGTGCAAGGGGAAGGCCCCTCGACAGGGTCGGGGGGCTGGACCTTCTCCTGCTTCCTCTTGCTCCAAATATGCCCGCCGGAGGCGACAAACGCACCGCGCGGATGCGCGGTGCAAAACGTCGTGTGCGCCGCAGGCGCTCCTTTTGGACAGGGCCGCTAGCGGCGGCCGTTGGCCAGCCTGGCGGCCTCGGGGTGGCGGCGCAGGGCAAGCATGGCCCAGGTGCCGACAGCGGGGCCGGGGACCAGCACCAGGAAGGCCCATTGCCAGCCGCCAAGCAGGCCCGCGATATGCGGCATCAGCCAGACGGCCAGGACGGTGAGGGCAAAACCCAGGCCAAGCTGCAAGGCGACCGCGGTGCCGACGAAGCGCGGCTCGGCCAGTTCGGTGACCGCCGCCGAAAACTGGGCACTGTCGCCGATCACCGTGATCCCCCAGATCAGCGCGACAGCCGCCAGCAGCCAGGGCGGGCCGGCGAAGGCAAAGCCGATCGCCAGCGCCGCCGCCCCCGACAGGACCATCATCCCCGCCGTCGTCAGGCAGCGCCCGATCCGGTCCGACAGCAGCCCGCCCGCGATGCTGCCCGCCACGCCCGAGGCCACGACGATGAACACCAGCATCGAGGGCGACCCGAACGGAAAGGGCGCAAGCCCGCCGGCCTGGGCCGCCGTGGCAAAGGCCAGCAGCCAGGCCCACATGGCATAGAGCTCCCACATGTGGCCGAAGTAGCCGATATTGGCGAGCATCAGCGGGCGGGAGGTCAGGACCCGCAGGCTCTGCCCCGGATCGAAGGTGGCCCGGCCGAAGCCGTGCGGCCCCTCGCGCACCGCGAAGGCAAAGATCGCGGCCGAGAGCAGCGCGGCGACCGAGGCCGCGGTCACCACCTGCTGCCAGGCCAGCCCGCCCGCCACGGCGCGGAAGAGATGCGGCATCGACGAGCCCAGCGTCAGCGCCCCGATCAGGCAACCGAGCGCCAGCCCGCGCCCGCGCAGGAACCAGGTCGCCATCAGCTTGAGCGCCGGGGGATAGACCCCGGCCAGCGCCACGCCGGTCACGATCCGGGCCAGCACCGCCACCCCGGGCGAGGGTCCGGTCAGCAGCCAGGCGTTGGACGCGGCGGCCAGCAGGGCCGAGGCGGTGATCAGCCGGTGCATCCGCACGATATCGGGCAGGTTCACCAGGCTCGACCCGACCGCGCCCAGCACGAATCCGATCTGCACCGCATTGGTCAGCCAGCCCGACTGCGCCGGAGACAGCGCCCAGGCCGCGATCAGATCGGGCCCCACGGCAGTGGCCGAGAACCAGGTGGTGAGCACGCCCACCACGCCCAGGCAGATCAGCGCGAGCGCCCGCCAGCGGGCGCCCGGCGCGGGTTCATCCGTCAATCTGCGCCCCGGTGATCGCGATGGCCTGCTGATAGACCGTGGCCGCGTTCCATTCGTTCAGCACCCGGAAATTCGCCGTGCCTTCGGCATAGGGCTGGCCGCGTTTCCAGCCCTTCGCGGCCAGGAAATTGGCGGTGGAGGCCATGGCGTCGGCCTCGTTGAACAGATCGATACGCCCGTCGCCATTGGCATCCTGCCCATAGCCCAGCACATTGCCGGCCAGGAACTGGGTATGCCCGATCTCGCCGTGGGCGGCGCCGATGGCATTGGCGGCGAGCCACCCCCGGTCCACCAGTTCCAGCGCGGCCATCAGGTGGCGCGAGAAGAACTCCGTCCGGCGGCAGTCATAGGCCACCGTGGCCACAGACGAGAGCACCGAGTACTTGCCGAAGTTCCGCCCGAACCCGGTTTCCATCCCGTGGATCGCCAGCAGCACGCCGGCTGGCACGCCGTAGGTCCGTTCCAGCGAGGCGTAGAAGTCAGGGTTGCGCGCCTTGCGTTGCTTTCCGCCGCTGGCGATGGCCGCCGTGCCGCGGATGCGCATGAAATCCTTCAGCGAATAGCGCACGCCGGTCTGTTTGCGGTCGGCGTTGATCGTGCCTTGTGAATAGCTGGTCGCGGCCAGGGCCTGCAGCCCGCGCGCGCCGATCCCGGCGGCCTGGGCCTCTTGTGCAAAGGCGGCCTTCCAGCTGTTGAACCCGGCCGAGGTGTTGCCGCATTGCGCGGCAAGGCCCGGCGCGGCGAGCGCGCCCGACAGGCAGAGCGACAGGGCGGACAGGCGAAGCGTCTTGATCATTGGAAATTTCCCCGGATCGAAATGGCTGCCTGAAAGAGTAGTGCACAGAGGGCCTTGCGACCAGTGGTCCGGCCCGCTGCATAGCGAAATCGGCAAAAGGCGGTCTGAATGGGGATGGACCCTGCCGGTGACGGGATTACGCTCGGCCCAGGGACGAAGCAGAAAGGCAAGGCGCATGGAACTGACCCGGATGACCGCGGATGACCTGTCGCACCGGATCGCCACGCGCGAGGTGTCGGCGGTCGAGGTGATGGAGGCCGCGCTGGAGCGGTTCGAGGCGGTCAATCCGCGCTTCAACGCCATCGTGGCCCTGCGTGACCGGGACGCGTTGCTGGCAGAGGCCCGCGCCGCCGACGCCGAGGCCCCCCGGGGCTGGCTGCATGGCATCCCCGTCGCGGTCAAGGACCTGGCCAATGCCAGGGGGCTGCCGACCTCGATGGGATCGCCGCTCTTTGCCGGGACCATGCCGGCGGCGGACGACCTGTCCATCGGACGGATGCGGGCGGCGGGGGCGATCTTCATCGGCAAGACCAACGTGCCGGAATTCGGCCTGGGCTCGCATACCACGAACCCGGTCTTCGGGCCCACCCGCAACCCCTATGACGACAGCCGCACCGCGGGCGGGTCTTCGGGCGGGGCGGGGGCGGCCCTGTCGCTGGGCATGCAATGGGTCTGCGACGGGTCCGATGCGATGGGCAGCCTGCGCAACCCGGCGGGCTGGAACAATGTCTACGGCTTCCGCCCCAGCTGGGGGCTGGTCCCGCAGGAGCCGGGGGGCGACGTCTACCTGCACCTGCTGTCGACCCTGGGGCCGATGGGCCGCGCGCCAAAGGACGTGGCGCATCTGCTCGACATCATGGCGGGGCCCGACCCGCGCCTGCCGCTGGCCCTGCCGCAGCAGCCCTCCTTTGCCGCGCGGATCGAGGCGCCGGTCAAGGGGCGCCGCATCGCCTGGGCGGGCAACTGGGGCGGCGCCTACCCGATGGAACCGGGCGTACTGGAGACCTGCGAGGCCGCGTTGTCGGCCTTTGCCGACATGGGCTGCGAGGTCGAGGCGGTGGATCCGCCGTTTCCGGCCGACAAGCTGTGGGACAGCTGGACCACGCTGCGCAGCTTCTCGGTCGCGGCGCGCCAGGAGGTTCTCTATGCCGATCCGCTGAAGCGCGCGAAACTCAAGGCCTCCTCGGTCTGGGAGATCGAGCGCGGGCTGGCGATGAGCGCGATGGAGGTGCAGCGCGCCAGCGCCATCCGGTCAGACTGGTTCGCACAGGCGGTGCGGGTCTTCGATCGCTATGACGCCCTGGTGCTGCCGACGGCGCAATGCTTTCCCTTCCCGGTGGACTGGCCGCACCCGACCGAGCTGGGCGGGCAGGCGATGGACACCTATCATCGCTGGATGGAGGTCGTGATCCCGGCCAGCCTGCTGGGCCTCCCGGCCTTTGGCGTGCCGGCCGGGTTCGGGCCGGGCGGGCTGCCCATCGGGTTGCAGATCGTCGGCCCGCGCGGCGGCGATCTGGAGGTGCTGCAACTGGGTCAGGCCTGGCACGAGGCCACGGGCTGGCCGGACAAGCGCCCGCCGCTGGCCTGAGCGCGGCGCGCCCGGCCCCCAAAGGTGCCCGGCGAATGCATTTGATTTCGCGGGGGCGAGCGGCTCTCTTGCCGCGAAGACAGGGACAGGAGGCCCCGATGACCGATCCGCTGCCCGGGGTGCCGCCGCTGGCGCGGGCCAGCTTTGCCGACCTGTCGCGGGCGCTGCGCCTTGGCCTGCGCGACATGATCGCGGCGCCGGGATACGGTTTCCTCTTCAGCCTGCCCTATGTGCTGGCCGGATGGGGGATGGTGGCTGTCACCTGGCTCAGCGGGCAGGTCTACTGGCTGATCTTCGCCGCGATTTCCTTTCCGCTGATCGGCCCCTTCGCGGCGGTCGGGCTATACGAGGTGTCGCGCCGGTTGCACCGGGGGCTGCATCTGGATCTGGGCCCGGTGCTGCTGGTGATCGTGCGGCAGGGCAGGCGGCAATTGCCCTCGCTCTGCGCGGTGATCCTGATCCTGTTCCTGTTCTGGTTCTTCCTCGGCCACATGATATTCGCCCTGTTCCTGGGGCTGTCGGCGATGACCAATGTCTCGACCTCGATGGAGGTCTTCGTCTCGCCCGAGGGGCTGGCCATGCTGGCGGTCGGCGGGCTGGTCGGCGCGGGCTTTGCCTTGCTCCTTTACATGATCACGGTGATCGCCCTGCCGCTGCTGCTGGACCGCGAGGTCGATTTCGTGACCGCCATGATCGCCTCTTTCGGGACGGTCACGGGCAGCCCGGTGGCGATGCTGGCATGGGGTGTCTTTGTTGCGGCGGTGACGGCGGTGGCGATGCTGCCCGCGTTCCTGGGCCTTTTCGTGGTGCTGCCCTGGCTGGGTCACGCCACCTGGCATCTCTACGCCGGACTGGCCGCCCGGCCCGCCTGACGAGGGAGGGGTTCCCCGGCGCCACTGATGGGAGCAAATGCTTGCGTGATCACATGAGCCGAGTGCACGGGCCATGCGCAGCAACCCCAAGGAACCCCGGGTAAGATCCGCTCGTGACCCCTAAACTCATTAACTTTTGGACGATCTGACCCTGCGTTAAGTATCGGGTCAATTTCCCAAGAACACAACCCTTGGTGGATGGAGGGTCGGCAAAGAATCTCCTATTTCGACCCTCAGGCGCATACCGTTCCGCATGGTGACTGCGGCTCCTGTCATGAAGAGACTAATAATCCTTTTCGTAAAACAGCCCCAGGCTGGTTTCGCCCGAATTCGACACCTTTCCCTTGCCGGTCAGGTGTTCGGTCAGGTCCAGGTTGATCGACAGGTTGGTTTCGCCAGTGCTCTGCACCTCGACATCGGTATAGACGTTTTCCGACAGGTACTTGCCCGCGCGCAGCGAGGTGTCGCCATCCTCGGTCTGGCTGATGTCCAGATCGTCGAGTCCCGTGTTCTCGCGCAGCTTGCCCAGCACACCGCCGCTGCTGCGGCCCGTCAGCTCGGCCACGGCGGCGGCCAGCTTGGCCGCTTGCAGAACCGACAGCGACGCAAGGTCGCGCGAGAAGAAGAGCTGCGACAGGACTTCGTCTTCGGGCAGTTCGGGTTGCGATTCGAAGGTGACCTGGGGTTCCGAGGCGGGGCCCTCGATCACCACCTGCACGGTGTACTGGTCCCCCCGGTTCTGGGCCACCAACCGGATCGTCGGCTCGAAGGAGCCCGCCAGGCTGATCCGCCCCTCGGTCAGGTCCAGCCGCTTGGTCAGCAGGTTCAGCCGCCCGCGCACCAGGTCGAAGGTTCCGGTGGGCTGCGGATCGCCAACCGTGCCCCGGATACGGATGAAGCCGCGCAGCTCGGCATCCAGCCCGCGGCCCCGGACGAAGATCGGATCGTCCGAGCGCACCACCACGTCCAGCCCGAGATTGCTGGCGGGCGAGGGGCCGCTGGCCTCTGTTCCGTCGGAAATCAGCCCGGCGCGTTCGCGGGTGAGGCGGCTGGCGGCGGGTTCGGCGATATGGGTGATCTCGGGGATCGGTTCCAGCCCGCCGAGCGAGCCCGAGGGGATCCGGATCTCGGTCTTTGACAGGCCGATATCGGCGGTGATCCGGCCGTTGCCAAGCAGCGGGCCCGAGGCCACCGCCTCGCCGTTCAGCACGGTCGAGGCCAGGCCCGAACGTTCCACGCGCACATTGGCGATGGCGGCGCGCAGGTTGGCGTCAAAGGGGGCGGACAGCTGCACCGGGCCGGTGACGCGGATCGTGCCCTCGCCCAGCCCGGCGCTGACGTTCACCTCGCCCCGCCCGCCGGACAGGTTGATCGAGCCGTTGATGTCCTCGACGATCTGCTGCAGCTCGGGCAGGACGATGCGCCCGCCGACGAGGTCGAGCCTGCCGGTCAGGGCGCCCAGCCCGGGCTGGCCGTTCATCGACAGGTCGAATGCCGCCATGCCGCTGGCCGACTGCGGCGTGATGAAGGCATTGGCCAGAGCCAGCGGCGCCTGGCCGTCGATCTTCAGCGCGACCCGGCCGCCGGGCAGACCGACCTGGCCCTTGGCCTGCACGGTCGCATTGCCCGGGCCGACAAGGCTGACATCCAGGTCGGTGGCACTGGCGGTCTGGTTGATCTTGGCCTCGGCGCTCAACTGGCCGGACAGGCTGCCGGTCAGCCGGGCCACGTCGTCCAGCCGGGCCGACAGCAGCAGCGAGGTCGCCTCGGGCGCGATCAGCCCCGAGCCTGAGGCATCCAGCGCCACCCCGTCGATGGCGAATTGCGCGATGGCGATCTTTGGGCCGTCGACGGTGGCGCGCAGCAGGATCGCCGTGCGCCCGCCCAGCAGATCGTCCACCGCCGGAGTGCCGATCCCCAGATTGGTGCCGGTGCCATCCAGCGCGATGACATAGCCATTGCCCTGCTGGGTTGCGCTGGCGGTCAGCTCCAGCGGCCCGGCGCGGCCGCCGGTGAAGATGGCGCTGTTGTTCAGCCGCCCGGTGGCGTCCAGCTTGCGCGCGCCCTCGGTCAGCTCGCCGCTGACGCCCAGATCGGCCTGGTCATTGGTGATCCGCGCCTCGCGCAGCAGGATGCGTTCCCCCGCCGACAGGGCCAGGCGCAGCTGGGTGACGCCCCGGAACAGCGGGTCGACCATGTCATTGCCGATGCCGATATCCTGCCCGGTGCCGGTCAGGTTGACCACGTAATCGCCGCCCTCCTGCGTCACCTGGGCATCCAGGTCCAGCGGCCCGGCCCGCCCGCCGGTGAAGATGGCGGTGTTGTCCAGCCGGCCCGTCACCTCGATATCCGGCACGCCGTCCGTCACCTCGCCCTTGGCCGAGACGTTCAGCTGCGGGTTGGAGATATCGGCCTTTTGCACCAGCAGGCGTTCGCCCACCAGCACCGCGATGTCCAGTTCGGTCGCCCCGGCAAAGAGCGGATCGACCAAGGCGTTGCCGATGCCGATATCGCGCCCGCCGCCCTTGGCCGTGACCTGCCAGTAATCGCCCTGTTCCTCGGCCCGCATGTCGACCGAGACCGGCCCGGCCTCGCCCCCGGTGAACAGGGCCGAGTTCTTCAGCAGCAAGGCGACGTTCACGCCGCGCGCGCCTTCGGTCAGCTCGCCCTCGGCGCGGATCTCGGCCTGGTCTGTGATGATGTTGGCCTTGTCCAGCAGGATGCGGTCGCCCGCTGTCAGCGACACATCCAGCGAGGCGCCCCCGGCCAGCAGCCGGTCCACCGGGTCGATCCCCAGGCGCAGGTCCTCGCCGCCGCCGATGGCGGTGACATGTAGACCGTCGGGCCGCTGTTCCAGCGCGCCGGCAATGGCCAGCGGGCCGCTTTCGGTACCGGTGAAGATGCCGGCATTGGCCAGCCGGGCCGAATAGCTGATGGTGCCGCTGTCGCTGGCCAGGGTGCCCGAGGCATTGGCCGCAAGCTCGGCATTGGTCAGATCGAAGGTGTTCAGCGTCAGCCCGCCGGTGCCGCGTTCGACGTCCAGCTTCAGCGTCGCGGGCGGCGAGAGCAGCGGATCGACCTGGGCGATGCCAAGCGCCAGCCCGTCGGTCCCGCCCTCGGCGACCAGCTTGAACGTGCCGCCCAGCAGGTCGGCATTCACGTCGATCGCCATATCCGCCGCGCCGCGCAGCTCGACCCCTGCCAGCGGGGCAAATGCGGCCAGGTCGCGTGCCTCGGCCCGGCCTTCGGCGCGCAGCACGCTGGTGCCCTCCTGGGTCGAGAGGTCGGCGTCAAGCGTGGCGCCATAGCTCGCGCCGTCGAGCCGCAGATCGCGGATCATCAGGGGCTGGCCCTGGGTCCAGTCGATCCGGGCCGCGCCGGTGATCTCTTCGCCGATGGCGCGGGCCACCGCCGGGTCCTCGGCGCTGAGCCCATAGGCCGAAAAGGTAATGTCATTGCCCACCGCAACCGGGCTTGTCGGGGTGATCGTGCCATCCAGGATCAGCTGCACCGATCCCGCCGCATAGCCGGGCATCGAGAAATCGGCGATGGTGAAGGCGCCGGTCACATCGTTCCCCTGCGCGGCATCATAAGTCACGTCAAGGTCGGTGCGGGCCACGGCGATGTCATTGCCGAAGGGCAGGGTGACGGGCGATCCGTCCTCGTGGCTGACGACACCGGTCACGGCAAAGCTGCGCGGCATGCCGTCCGGGCCGATGTCGGCCTTGCCCTGCAACTGCATCGCGGCGCTGGCCAGGCTGAACCGGTCCAGCACGATGGCCCCGTCATCGCCCCGCTGCCCGGCGGCCGACAGCCCCACGTCGGGGCCAAAGAATTCGCGGTAATCGGGCGCGATCAGCGCGGTGACATCGCCGCTCAGCTCGGCGGCAAAGCTGCGCCCGCCGGACTCGATGCCCGCAAGCGTGACATTGCCGTTCAGCCGGTCCTCGCCATCGGTCTTGAGGTCGATATCGGCGCGGTAGTCGTCCAGCGGGCCGGTGCCCGCGACCTTGAGCGCGACCGAGGGGCGGCCCGGCAGGTTCATCAGCCGCGCCGCGATCCCGCCCTCGGGTTCGGTCAGGTCGAGGTTCACCGCCAGCGTTTCGGCAGACGGATCGTAGGACAGGTCGACGATGAACTGCCCGGCCTTGTCGGTGCGGTTGACGTCAAGCGCCACGTCCATGCCGCCATCGGCCAGGGCGGCGCTGCCGGTCAGGCGCAGGGTGACCTCTTCGCCAAGGATCGGCTGGCCCAGGGTCACCTTGTCGGCCCGGATCTCGCCGATCTGCACCGACACCGGCAGTTCGGGGATCTTGAAGCCCGAGGCCTCGGGCGAGGGGGGCGCGTCGGACACCGGCAGGCGCGAGAGGGTGATGCTCTCGGCCGTCAGCGCGTTGATCACCAGCCGCCCGCGCAGCAGGGCGGTGCGGTTCCAGTCGAGCACGGCGCCCGTCAGTTCCAGCCAGACGCCATCGTCATCCGCGATGGTCATCCGGTCCATCGTGGCATTGGACGACAGCGCGCCGCGAAAGCCGGTGATGTTCACCGCCCGGCCGGTGTCGGACAGCTGGTCCTGGATCAGCCGGGTCAGGAAGCCCTGGTCGTCGTCCTGCGCCCGGAGCGGCAGGGCGGCAAGCAGCGAGAGGATCAGGCACAGGGCGAGACGTTTCAAAACGATTGTCCAATTCCGACGTACAGGCCAAATCCGCTTTCGCCGGACACCGGAACGGCGACGTCCAGCCGGATCGGCCCGATGGGGGTGAAGTAGCGCGCGCCCAAGCCCGCGCCGGCATGCCAGTTGCCGCCCTCGAAGGTCGGTTCGGGGCTGACCATGCCGTAATCGACAAAGCCGACCACGCCGATGGTCTTGGTGACCATGGTGCGCAGCTCGGTCGTCAGGCCGACAAAGCTTTCCCCGCCGACCTCGCGGCCGTTCACGGTGCCGCCGCCCAGGGACTGGTATTCCTGGCCGCGCACGGTGCCGCCGCCGCCCGAAAAGAACAGGTAGTCGGGCGGGGTGCCCGCCAGCGACGCCCCGGGAACGGAGCCGAGCTGCGCCCGCCCGGCCAGGATGAACTTGTCGCTGCCGAGTTCGGTATAGCCGCGCAGGTCGGCCTTGAGCAGCACGCCGCTTTCGGACCCGGACACACCGATGAAGGGCAGGGCCGAGGCCTCGATATAAAAGCCCTTGCTGGGGTTCAGCTCGTTGTTGCGCTTGTCCCATTCGACGCCGAATTCCATCGTCACATGGCGGAAATCGCGGGTGCCGAAGGCATCGGTGCTCTTGGAGGCGCGGAACCCCAGGTCGAAGCTCGCGGTCAGGTCCTCGGTCACGAAGCGGCGCAGGCCGACCGTGGCCTCGGCAATGTCCGAGGTAAAGGACGGCTCGTCCTTGCTTTCGATGTTCACGCCAAAGCGCAGGTCCATGTCGGGATGCTTGAACGCCGGGCGGATGAGCGAGGCGCCCAGCTTGTAGTCGATGCCGCCGCTGTTGCCGCCGATGCCGTTGACCTCGCCGTCGATACGCAGCCGCTCGGCCCCGCCCAGCAGGTTGCGGTGCATCCAGTAGGCGCTGAGCCCGACCCCCTC
This sequence comes from Pseudooceanicola pacificus, assembly GCF_009789075.1. Taxonomy (GTDB): domain Bacteria; phylum Pseudomonadota; class Alphaproteobacteria; order Rhodobacterales; family Rhodobacteraceae; genus Pseudooceanicola; species Pseudooceanicola pacificus. The sequence continues at coordinate 3,404 of NZ_WNXQ01000013.1, read as the reverse complement.
GGTCGAGCTGACCTCGGCCCCCACGCCAAAGCGGTGGCGGCGCGCGTCGTCGACATCGACGATCATGTCCAGCGTGTCGCCGGGGCCGATATCCTTGGCCTCTTCGATCACCGCCGAGCGGAAGGCGCCGGTGCGGCGCAGGCGGCGTTCGGCCTTGTTGACCTCGCTGGGGGAAAAGGTCTCTCCCTCCGGCAGGCCGGCAATGGCGGTGATGCGTTCCGGGCGCACCCCGCTTTCGCGCGATCCCGGCGTCAGCAGCGTGCGGCCGAACCTGAGCTTGGGCCCGGGGGCCAGTTCGATGCGCGCGGCGATGGTGTTGCTGGCGTGGTTGGCGGTGATCTGCTGACCGGCAATCTCGGCCCGGGCATGGCCGTCTTCGCGCCAGGCCTCGACGCCGCCCTGGGCCGCGTCGCGCATCACCGGGGTGCTGGCGGGCTTGCCCGGGGCAAAGTCCTCGGGCGGTTCGCTCCCGGCGGGCAGGGGGGCCACGCGGGCCTCGGAAAAGGTGAATTCGGGCCCGGGAACCACCGACAGGACGATGGAGTTGATGGTCGGAACCTCGCGCAGGATCGACATCCCCGAGGCCTCGCGCCCGTCCAGCCGGATCGACACCTGGCCACCGAAATGCCCCGCCTCGTAAAGCGCGGCCAGCATGCGGCGGTAATCGGCCTTGGCCGCGGCCAGCAGTTCCTGCCCGTCGGTCACGCCCTCGTCGACCGAGGTGGCCGAGAGCGACGCGGCCCGCAGCGCCTCGCGCAGTTCGAGGTCTGCCGCGGGGGCGTCGACGGTCACCTCGGCGGCAAGCGCCGTGACGGGAATAGGGGTCATGAGCAGGCTTGCGAGAAGCGTGGCCCTGGTGCTGAGGTTCATAGGGTCTGGCTGCCTGTCATCCGTGCTGTATGCATGTCAGGTTAGGATAACATGTGACGCGGAGGATACCAGATTTCCAACCAAGCCAATTTCCCGGTGACCGGCCCGGCGACCACCTGTCGCGGCAGCGCTTCAGCGGGTTGACTGCGCCGTGCGGGCCGGATTTTCCCCTTTTGTACATATATTTGGCGGGTTCCGCCCGGGTCATCGGCCTGCCTCCTGCCGATCCATCACGCAGTTGTGTCCGCCAAAGGCGGCACGCGGCCCGCGCGAACGGCGGATTGTTGCCTGTGCGGCCGGGCGCGATGCGGGGCTGACCGGGTGAGGGTGCGGGCCGCCCTGATCCTGCTGGCCCTGGCGCTGCCGCTGGCGGCCCCGGCGCAGCAGCCCCCGCCCAGCCCCCGCGCGCCCGAAGGCGCGGCCCCCGCCGGCCAGCGCCGCGCCACGCCGCGCTGCTATCGCGCGATCAGGCTGCGCGACGAGGACCTGCGCCGCAATGCCGGGCGCATCGACGGGGACCGCGCGCTCTGCGTCTCGCTTGTCGCGATTTACGAGGGCGGGCGTACCTGGCGCTTCAGCATCGTGCGCAATCTGCTGGCGCCGGACCGGCTGGCGCTGGTGGTGCTGCATGACGACGAGGACACCGCCTTTGACACAGGGCTGGAGGCGGTGCAGGTCTATGGCGGCACGCTGGTGGCGCTGGACACCGGCGGGCAGCGCACCAACGAAGGGCAGGATCCCAACCACAACTTCGGCGGCGCGGCGTCGCTGGTCGCCCCCTGCCGCCGGATGCGCGACGGCCCCTCGCCCGAGTTCACCGCCGAGATCCTGCGGCATTTCGGCCCCGACGCGCCGGTGCTGTCGCTGCACAACAATCATGACGGTCATGCGGCCACCGGCGGGGCGGGCGATTTCTCAGTTGCGGTGAATGCGCCGGGGCGGCGGGGCCTCGCGGCCCCGGGCCCGGCGAGGGGGCTGGCGGATCCGGACAATGCGATCCTGATCCCGGGCCGGGTGCCCTATGACCAGGACCGCGCCGCGCAGGGGGCGGTCGCCTATTTCCACCGTCACGGCATCAACGTGATCCACGAATGGGTCACCCCCGGGCGCAACGACTGTTCCCTGTCCAACCACGTCGCCCTGACCCGCCGCACGCCGTATTACAACGTCGAGGTGCAGCACGGCGCGGCGGCGGAACAGGGGCGGATGCTGGGCGCGCTGATGCGCTGGCTGGGCATCGCGCCGCTGCAGTGATCCGCATTCAGAGCCGGGCGAATTCCGCCGCGATCGTATCGGCGTCAAAGCGCAGGGGGGCGGCGCCCTGCAGGCGCCAGACGGTCTGCGTGTCGCCCGCGATCAGCGCCTCGGCCCCGGCGGTATCGGTCACCGCGCCGCCGTAGAGGCGGTTGGCCAGGTTCAGCATGGCGACCTGATGCATGGTCCGGGTGCCGCTGCCGCAGGCGTCCTTGACCATCAGCACGCGGATGCCGCGCGCGACGCAATCGCGGATCGTGGCGGCGACGCAGGCCTCGGACCAGACGCCGCAGACGATCATCCATTCCGGCGGCTGCTGCATCATTGCCACGAAATCGCTGTCGGTGAAACAGGACAGGTCGTTCTTGAGGATCTGCTCCTCGCCCGGCCGCGGGGCGACCTCGGGGCAGATATCCGTCAGCGCGGTGCCGGGGGCCGAGAAGGCGGGCGCGCCATCGGCATCCACCGGTTCGAACGGGCGGGGCGGGACCTTGGCGAAATCGCGCAGATAGGCGGCGTGCAGCACCCGCAGCCCCGCGGTGCGGGCGGCGGCGAGCAGCCGGGCCGAACGCGCGAGGACCGCGTCATAGCCGTCGACCAGGTAGCGGGGATCCTGGCGGTGTTCCTCCTGCAGGTCGATCAGCAGCAGGGCGGTACGGTCGAGCGGCAGGTCCAGCGGCAGGTGCATGGCGGTCCCGGGTTGCGGTGAGGGGCGGGATCCTTCTCGCCGGAAACCGGGGGGACTGGCCGCTCTGTTCGCGACCCGCGGCTGCGGCTTTGCGTCAGAAAGGGCGCGCGGGCCGGGCCCTCAGCCCTTGGGCATGGTCAGGCGGACGCTGCGACCGCCCTTCACATATTGCAGCTCGCCATCGCCGATGGAGGAGATGCGCCCGCCGTCGATACTGTCGCCGACCTTGACCTTCTTGTAGCGGCCATCGGACAGGCGGATCAGCGCGCGGCGGCTGGAGGGCTGGCCATAGACGCCGATCAGGTTGATCCGGTTCAGGTTGATCGCGTTGCGCACCGTCGCCTGCCGCGTGACCGAGGCGCTGGAAGGCGCGGTCGGCGCAATGCTCTGGCGCGGGGCGACCACGGCCGCGGGGCGGACCGGCGCGGCCATCGCGGCGGCGACGACCTTGTCAAAGCCACTGGGCCGGGTGGCCGGGCGGCGTGAGCTGGCCACGGCGTATTTCGTGCCGGTCTCGAACGGATCGGGCGCGGTTTCGGTCAGGTCCGGGCGCTCGCCCGCATCGGCGGGGCGCGCTGCCGACAGCACGCCG
>NZ_WNXQ01000012.1 GCF_009789075.1 Pseudooceanicola pacificus | reverse complement strand
GGGCTGAGCGCCGCGCGCAGCCGGTCCGCCGCCGCGCTCGACGCGGCTGTCGAGGCCGAGCTGGCGCCGCTGCGGATGGAGCGGGCGAAGTTCGAGACCCGGGTCACCCCCGGCGAACCCGGCCCCACGGGCGTGGACGAGGTGCAGTTCCAGGTCGCCACGAACCCGGGCGCCCCGGCAGGGCCGCTGGGGCGCATCGCCTCGGGCGGGGAACTGTCGCGCTTCCTGCTGGCGCTGAAGGTCTGCCTGTCGCGCGACCAGCAGGGTGTGACGATGATCTTTGACGAGATCGACCGGGGGGTCGGCGGGGCAACCGCCGATGCCGTGGGCCGCAGGCTGGTGGCGCTGGCCGAGGGCGGGCAGGTGCTGGTGGTGACCCATTCGCCGCAGGTCGCGGCCCTGGGCGCGCATCACTGGCGGGTGGAAAAGCGCGTGACGGGCGGGCAGACCCTGTCCACCGTCGTGGCGCTGGATGCCGAGGCCCGGGTGGACGAGATCGCGCGCATGCTCTCGGGCGACAGCATCACCGCCGAAGCCCGCGCCGCCGCCACGAGCCTGATCGGCTGAGGCCGGGACGGCGCGCTTTTCGGACGGCGTGCTTTTTCCATGTGACGGATGCGGCCGGTTCTCGGTCGCCGGCTGGGGCCGGCGACCGAAGGCGGCAGGTCTGTGTTGTGCGTCTGGTTGGGGGGGGACGCTCGCCGCGGACCCAATAGGGGGGGTAGCCCTGGGTCCGGCGGGTCCGCGGCGGCACACATATTTACCGCTTACACGCTGAAAATTAACAATACGCCATCGCCCGGTCATACCCCCGATAGGGTAGCCCGCATGCAGTGCAAGTCAGTCGCGCAGGGGTCGATTTTGCCGCAATGCCGGGATGATCGCGGGGGCCTGCGCAGGGTCAGACCGTCGCCTGCGCCGCCTTCTGCAACTGGCGGACCAGGAGGATCATTTCGCGCCAGCGGTGGAACAGCACCAGCTGGCCGGCATTCTCGTACTGGTTAAAGATGATCCAGGGATAATCGCGGCGCATCTCGGCCTGAGTGACGGCGGGCACGCGCAGATCCTGTTGCCCGTGCATGGCGATGATGGGCACCTTGCCTTGCATCGCCTTCAGCTCGTTCGTCCAGTCCCATTTCCGGTCCGGCAGCAGCTCGGCCGCAAAGGCGTCGGCGGCGTTGACCGTGTCGGACAGGGTGATCTCGGACCCGGACGACAGCGCATCCATCGCCTCCGGATTGCGGGCAAGCGCGTAATCGGAGGGCGAGCCGTGATAGATCGTCTCGATGAATCCCGGCTTTCCCAGACGCCGTGCCATGGCAAAGCCGGCGCGCACCATGAAGGGCATCAGCGACGGGGTGTAGCGGGCGCCGGTATAGATGAAGCGGTGCCATTTCCCCATCCGGTCGAACTGCACATGGCGGTTCATCGGGGCCATGGCGCTGGCGGCGAGCACGCCCATCAGACGGCCGGGATGGCGCAGGGCAAAGATGACCGCATAGCGCAGGTCGTCGTCCTGGGTGATCATTGGCACGCGGCGCACGCCCAGGTGATCGAGCAGCGCGGCCATGTCGCCGACCACGGTTTCGACCCGGCTTTCGGATCCGCGCAGCGGTGTGGAACAGCCATAGCCCGGGCGGATCGGCACGATCACCCGCAGCCCCTCGCGTTCGGCCAGGGCCTCGGCTTCGGCCATCCAGCGGGTGAGGCCGAACAGACCGGGCAGGTACATGACCGCGCGGCCCTCGGTATCCCCCAGAACCAGGAATTCCACTATGCGGCCATCGGGCCGCTGGATCGACTGCACGGGAATGGGGATCAGCCCGCTGTCGGGCCCGCCGCCATTGTAGCGCCCGCCCTTCGGCCCCGGGCCGGCAGGAGCGGTGAGGCCGGCATCCGACAGGTCCATCGCCGAAAGCGCAAAGCGCAGCAGGTCGCCCTGGCTGCGGGTCTCGGTCTTCTGCTGCAAGGACTTGATCTGTGCCCGCACGGTCTGGATCGAACGGTCGCGCAGATCGGCGATCTCGCGCGGGCTGCGGCTTTCGGTCAGGCTGCGCAGCACCTCGATCTCGGCCTCGGTCAGCCCGAAGCCCCGGCGCAGGGTCTCGTTCAGCCGGTCGGGCCATTTGAGCTCGGAGCTCACCGCGATCACGAAGGGCGCGGCGAAGGGCGGTTCCACCAGGCGCAATTGGAACAGGATCAGCCGCCCGGCGGCCGGGGAATCCTGCGCCCCCCGCATCCGCAGCAGGCCCGAGCGGCGCCCGGGCGCGCGGAACAGGGCCAGCACCCCGTCCTGCAGCAGGGGGATGTCCTCGGGCATCAGCGGCACCCGGTCGAGCCTGCCACCCGTCGCCAGCCCGAACAGCTGATGCGCCGCGTCGTTCACCGCCAGCAGGCGCAATTCGCTGTCGATGCAAAAGGCGGCTGCGCGGCGAAAGGCCGAGAGTTCGATCTCTTCGGGGCGCAGGGACGGGCCAAGGCTGCTGCGGTCCAGCAATTCGGCGAGGCGGCGGAAATGGGCCTGGAAATCGCGCCGGCCCAGGTCGATCGGCGCGACTTCGGGGGCGTTGCGGCGGCGCGGGCCGGTCATCCGCTCCCATGTATCCAGAAGGTCGCCGTAATGGGCGGGGTCGAGCGCAACATCGTAAAGACGCTCAAGGAACTCGTCCTCGATTCCCGTCTCAGCGAAATCGGACGCCGACGTTCGAACCTTCTGCATTCAGTTTGCCTCTTGACCCAGGAGGTTGCTCTGTACTTGCGATATCTAAACGAAATTCAAAGTAACTGGCGCCATTCAGCATCAGCTGAAGGTAATAATTTGTCATACATTAACCAGTCTGTGCACAAGTTGAAAGCGTTTTGATCGTTCTAGCGGCGTGCCGGGACGGTCTTTCCCGGGTTCAGCAGGCCCTGCGGATCCAGCGCGGACTTGATATCCCCCATGATCTGCCAGGATTCGCCATGTTCGCGCTCCATGTAGTCCAGCTTGCCGATACCGATTCCATGTTCGCCGGTGGCCGTGCCGCCCAGGTCGAGCGCCCGGCTCACCATACGTTCTGCAGCGGCCTTGGCGCGGGCGGCCTCGGCCTGATCGGCGGGGTCGAACATCAGGATGGCATGGAAGTTGCCGTCGCCCACATGGCCCAGAATCGGGCCGGACACGTTGTTTTCCTTAAGGTCTTCAATGGTTTCCTCGACCGCGCGGGCCAGGTTGGAAATCGGCACGCAGACATCGGTGACAATCGACCGGCAGCCCGGGCGCGAGGCGAGGATGGCGTAATAGGCATTGTGCCGCATGGTCCAGAGCGCCTTGCGGTCCTCGGCCCGGGCGGCCCATTGAAAGCCCTCTCCGCCATGCTCGGCCACCACCGCGCCAAAGCTTTCGGCCTGTTCGGCCACGGCGCTGTCGGACCCGTGGAATTCGATCAGCAGGTGGGGCATTTCCGGCAGATTGGTATGCGAAAAAGTGTTAACGGCGCAGACGGTTTCCGTGTCGACAAATTCAATCCGGGCCATGGGAATCCCGATCTGGATCGTGTCGATCACCGTGGCAACGGCGTCATGTATGGTGGCAAAGCCGCAGACCGCCGAGGTCACCGCCTCGGGCTGGCCGTGCAGGCGCAGCGTCAGCTCGGTGATCAGGCCCAGCGTGCCCTCGGCCCCGACGAACAGGCCGGTCAGGTCGTAGCCGGCCGAACTTTTGCGCGCGCGGGTGCCGGTGCGGATGACCCGGCCGTCGGCCAGCACGACCTCCAGCCCCAGCACATTGTCGCGCATCGTGCCGTAGCGCACCGCCGTGGTCCCGCTGGCCCGGGTCGAGGCCATGCCGCCGAGCGAGGCATTGGCCCCGGGATCGACCGGGAAGAACAGGCCGGTGGCCCGCAGCTCCTCGTTCAGCGCCTCGCGGGTGACGCCGGGCTGCACGCGCACGTCCATATCGGCCTGGTTGACCTGCAGCACACGGTTCATCCGGGTGAAATCGACACACAGCCCGCCGTGCAGCGCCTGGCTCTGCCCCTCCAGCGAGGTGCCGGTGCCCCAGGCGGTGACCGGGCAGCCGTGGCGCGCGCAGATCTGCACGATCTGCGCCACCTGTTCGGTGGAGTCGGGATAGGCCACCGCGTCGGGTGGCAGATCGGGCAGATAGCTTTCCGAACGGCCATGCAGGTCGAGATCGGACTTGGACCGCGTCAGTGCATCGCCTAAGACGGCGGAGAGTTCGTCGAGTGCGGCTGCAATGGTCATCTTGGCCTCGGTGCTGGACATCTACGGGCTGTCATAAGACATGCGCGACGGGCGCGAAAGGGCACCGGCGCGACAGGAACGGGGCGGAAGGAACGGATGCGGGACGGGCTGTGGCGCCGGACGCTGGACCATGCATGGCGACACGTCAGCCGGGCATGGGCGCTGCTGCTGCTGCGCGGGCCCAGCCAGTTCCAGTTCTGGGTGATCGCGCTGCTGGTGGGCATCGCGGCGGGCGGCGCGGCCCTCGGGTTCCGCCTTGGCATCAACTGGCTCCAGAGCACGGTCTATCGGCTGGAGGACGTGCACCTGCTGCACAGCCACGCCCAGACCCTGCCGTGGTATCTGATCCTCACGATCCCGATTGCCGGCGGGTTCATCGTCGGGCAGATCCTGCACCGTTTCACCCCCGATGCGCGGGTCCGCTCGGTTGCCGATGTGATCGAGGGCGCCGCCCTGCACGAGGGCCGGGTGGAGGGCAGGGCCGGGCTGGCCTCGGCCGCCGCCTCGATGATCACGCTGAGCACCGGGGGCTCCACCGGGCGCGAGGGGCCGGTGGTCCACCTGGCCTCGGTTCTGTCGACCTGGGTGCTGACGCGGATCCGGGCCGATGGCGTCACCGGGCGCGACCTGTTGGGCTGTGCCGTGGCCGCCGCCGTCTCGGCCAGTTTCAACGCGCCGATTGCCGGGGCGCTCTTTGCGCTGGAGGTGGTGCTGCGGCATTTCGCGATCCACGCCTTTGCCCCCATCGTCATCGCCAGCGTGGCGGGCACCGTGATCAACCGGCTGGAATATGGCGGGGTCCCGGAATTTGTCCTGCCCGCGCAATCCTTCCTGGAATTCTACCAGGAACTGCCGGCCTTTCTGATCCTGGGGGTGGTCTGCGGCATCGCCGCCGGGCTGCTGATGCTGGCGATCTTTGCGGCCGAGGATTTTGCCACCGCCGTGCAGGCGCGCACCGGCCTGCCGCGCTGGCTGCGCCCGGTGGCGGCGGGGGCGGTGCTGGGCGCCCTGGCGATCCCGTTTCCGCATATCATCGGCGTGGGCTACGAAACCACCTCGGCCGCGCTGACCGGCCAGCTGGTTCTGGGCCATGCGATCCTGTTCGCGGTGGTCAAGACGGTGGCCGTTTCGGTCACCTTCGGCGGGCGGATGGGGGGCGGGGTCTTTTCGCCCTCGCTGATGGTGGGCGCGCTGATCGGGCTGGCCTACGGGCAGATCGCCACCGGGTTCTTTCCCGATGTCTCGGGCTCGATCACGCTGTATGCTCTGGCCGGCATGGGCGCGGTGTCGGCCGCGGTGCTGGGGGCGCCGATTTCCACCACGCTGATCGTGTTCGAACTGACCGGCGACTGGGAGACCGCGCTGGCGGTGATGGTCACCGTCTCGACCTCCACCGCCATCGGCACGCGGCTGGTCGACCGCTCGTTCTTCCTGACCCAGCTGGAGCGGCGCAACATCCACCTGGCCGCCGGGCCGCAGGCCTATCTGCTGGGCGTCTTTCGCGCCGACACCCTGATGCGCCGCGCCGGAACCGAGGGCGCCGCCCCCGAGGACCGGTGCTGGGCGCTGATCGAGGCGGGCAGCTATGTCGATGCCTCAGCCACGCTGGAGGTCGCGCTGCCCTTGCTGGAACGCACCGGCGAACCCTTTCTGCCCGTCGTCACATTGTCGGCCGGGGCCGACAGACCGCCGGAACTGCTGGGCGCATTGTTTCATGTTGACGCGCTCAAGGTGTACAATCGGGCCCTCGCTGCAACCGCAGCGGAAGAGCACAGTTAATAGGCAACCGGCAAAAAGGTGCCGGAATGCCGCAGCCTGTGGACAATCCCGGGCCGCGCCGAACCCGTGCTGGCGCGATTGGCAACCAGATCTTAGCCTGTCTGCAATAACCTGAAAAAGGGGCAGTACACATGACAGGTAATCTGGCAATCAAGATGAGTCCTCAGTTTAACGCGTTGGACACCGGGTGGTCACCGACCTCCCTGTCCGAACCCGAGGTGGCGGCGACCTGCTACGGGGTGCGGTTTCCCATGTCGCCGATGCTGCATGACAAACGGATCGAACGGCTGAACGCCGGCACCTACGAGGGGCAGGAGATCCGCGGCGCGCTCCACGTCGTCCGCAAGGGCGACCGGGTGCTGGAACTCGGCGCCGGGATCGGCGCTGTCGGGGCCGTGGTGGCCAAGACTGCCGAACCCGCCGTGGTGGCGAGTTTCGAGGCCAATCCCGACCTGATCGAACATGTCGAGGCGCTCTATCGCCTCAACGGGCTGGACGACCGGATCGGCGTCACCAACCGCGTGCTGATGGCCCAGCCCGACCGGCCCGAGACGGTCAGCTTCTACATCGCGAATTCCTACCTCGGCTCTTCGCTGATCGACCGCGCCGACCGCGCCACCCGCAAGGTCAGCGTGCCCACCAGCAGCTTTGCCGACACGGTGGCCGTTCTCAGGCCCAATGTCCTGCTGATGGATATCGAGGGCGGGGAACTGGACATCCTCACCCATGCCGATCTTGGCGGGTTCCGCGCGCTGGTGCTGGAATTCCACCCCGCCGCCTATGGGGTCGAGGGGATGCGCCGCTGCAAGGACATGGTGAAGGAAGCGGGGTTCGAACGGATCGAAGGCCATTCCAGTCGCCTTGTCTGGACCTGCGAGCGGACCGGTTGAGGGCGGAGAGATGAACACCCATTCCCCGGCAGAAGCCGAAGACCAGGACGAAGACTCCGGCGGGTCAGACCTGCACCTGAGTGAACCCGACAACCCTTTGGGCCGGCCCATGCCGGGCGGGGGCTGGTCGGAAAGCATCACCGAACTGCGCGACGCCTATGTGGTGCCCCCGGTTGAAAGCAGCTTTGTCCAAGCCGCCGGCCTGCTGGCCGGCGATGGCAGCTATTGCCCGCAGGGCGCGCTCTGGCGCAAGTGGCGGCCGCTCACAACCGAACCGGCGATGCCCGAGGGCGAACTGCCGGTGCTCAAGGGCAAATGGCTCTGGGGCGGGGTGCTCTGGGCGCATTTCGGGCACTTCCTGGCCGAAAGCACCACGCGGCTCTGGGCGCTGGACAAGCTGGGAGAGGCCGAAGGCATCCTCTACATCCCCAAACGTCCCGCCGTGGGCGAAGAGGTGCGCGGCTTTCAGCTGGATTTCATCCGCCAGATGGGCACCGACCTGCCCGTCAAGGTGGCGAGCGAGCCGATGCGCGTCGAACATCTGGTGGTGCCCGGCCCCGGTTTCGGCCTGGGCGAGATCATCGCCGGCACGCAAAGCTATCGCGACGCGATCCATGCGCGCTACGGCAGCGACATTCCGGCGGAAGGCGGGCCCAAGATCTATATCTCGCGCTCGCTTCTGGGCGTCCAGCGCGGCGGCCTGGTGGGAGAGGAACGGCTGGAGGAACTGCTGACCGCCGAGGGTTACGAGATCTACCACCCGCAGAAATTCTCGATGGCCGAGCAGGTGGCCCGGTACAAGGCCGCGACCCATGTGATCGCCGCCGAAGGCTCGGCCCTGCATCTCTTTGCTATGGTGGCCCGGCCGGATCAGAAGGTTGCGGTGGTGCTGCGGCGGCAGTCCTCGGCTTCCAACTATATCGAACAGCACCTGGCCTCTTTCGGCGGGTCCGAGCCTTTGCCGGTTCAGGCCCTGCGCCGCATCTGGATGCCCGAAGGCACCAAGGCCAAACGGATGGGGCTGGGGGAGCTGGATTTCCCCGCGGTCGAAAAGCTGCTGGCCGAGGGCGGTTTCGTCTCGGGCACCGCGGGCTGGCCCGACATGCGCAAGGTCGAGGTACGCCGCCTGCTGGGCAAGCGCGCGGGCAACCTGCGCCCGATGAACCAGCGCAAGAAGGCCCAGGGCGGCGCGGCCGAGGACTAGCCCGCTGCGGCACTGCCGAACCAGCGGCCGGGCGCTGCCAGCGCCCGGCCTTTTGCATTCAGGACCTGGGTGACGATTCCGCCCCGGACAATCCCGCCCCGGACAGGCCAGCCCCGGACAGGCCCGCACTGGACAGGCCCGCCGCGCGGGGCGCGGGCGTCAGCTGTCCAGCAGGGCCGCGATACGATCCGACAGGAAGGGCGCGTTGATCACGCCCGGGTGCGAGACGGCGGCAAACAGCCCCTCGACCCCCGGAACCGGCCCGGCGATCAGCCCGCCTTGGGGCATCGGGCGGGCGGCGGCTGCGGTGGCCGTGACCCGCAGGTCCCTGAGCCCCGGCATCAGCGCAATCGCATCGGCACGGACACGGGCCGCGATATCGTCCAGCGACATCTGCGGGCCGCTGCCGTCCAGATCCACAGCCGACAACCAGTAGCCGGGGCCTGCGGGCCGGATCTCGACCTTGGGCGTGTCGAGGATGACGGCGGGCGCGGGCCCGGTTGCGGCCAGGCGCACCAGCCCGGCGGGGGAACTGCCGATCCGCAGCGCGCCCGGATCGGGCAGCAGGCGGGGAATGTTCGTGCCCGCGGCCAGCACCACGACATCGGCGGCGATCACGGTTTCGGCCAGCCGCAGCCCGGTGGCACGGCCCTGCGCGACTTCGACGCCCAGCACCGTGTGGCCCATCAGCATCCGCGCGCCGTTCTCGGCCGCGGCCTGGGCCATCAGCCCGGCGGCGAAACCGGCCGAGAGCGCAACGTCGCGCGGGGAATGCAGGGCCAGGGCAGGGGGCCCGGCGACATGCGGGGCGATGCGCTCGATCTCGTCCCGCCCGATCAGGCGCGAGGGGGCGCCCCGGGCCAGGTGCGGGTTGGCCATCGCCTCGGTCGCGCCATCCGTGACGCCCCAGACAAGCGAGCCCGATCCGGCGGCGAAGAGCGCCCCGCCCAGCCGGTCGTTCATCCGGTCGAAACGGTCGCGGGCCGCCAGGCGGCGGTCGAATTCCGCGCTCTCGCCTTCGGGGTCGCAATGGATGTGATTGATCCAGCCGAACGACCGGCCGGACGCGCCGGCCCCGGCCTGCGGCGCCGCATCAACGATGGTGATCCGGTGCCGGGCGGACAGCTCAAAAGCAATCCACGCGCCGACAATCCCGGACCCGACAATGGCGACGCGCATGGCGTGGGCTCCGGTTCAGACCCTCTCGACGGTCACGAACTCGGTCGCGTAAAAGGCGAGGTGGCCGGCAATCTGCTCCATCCCCTCCAACGGAGCCTCATAGCTCCACGCGGCGTTGTCGATGGTCGAGTTCTTGGTTTCGATCGAGTAATAGCTCGCGTCGCCCTTCTTGGGGCACCAGGACGTCTTCTCGGTCTTGTCGAGGAACGCCATGGCGATGTCGCCGCGCGGGAAATAGATGATCGGCGGATACCCGTTCTCGGAAAGTTCGAGCGCATTGCGGCTCTCGCCCAGAACGGCGCCGCCGGCGCGCACCGTCCAGGTGCCCTCTGCCGGCCTGATGGTGATATCGGTCATGTCCTGCCCTCCCCTAGGCTGGTTCTGTCGTGACCTGTCAATGTGACAGGAAAGTGTCGTGATGGCCGTGCTCCGCGGATGCGGACGATTGTGCTGGCTGTGTGGCGGGCTCAGATCGGTTCGGTCGCATGATGCAACCATATCGCAACCTCTCCGTCCAGACGCGGTGCGATACGCGCGCGCACGGAGCGGTGGTAGGCATTGATCCAGTCCCGTTCCGCTGTTGTCAGCAGTTCGGTGTCTATCAGACGGGTTTCTATCGGGACCCAGGTGATGGTTTCGAATTCATACATCTGTCGATGCGCATCGCCCCCGGCGATGGCGCGGGCCTCCTGCACCACGATCAGGTTCTCGATCCGGATGCCAAAGGCGCCCTCGCGGTAATAACCCGGTTCGTTCGACAGGATCATGCCGGCGCGGAAGGGCACGTCGCCGCTGCGGGCCAGGCGCTGTGGCCCCTCGTGCACGCAAAGGTAGGTGCCCACGCCGTGGCCTGTGCCGTGGTCGTAATCCATACCCGCCATCCACAGGTTCTGGCGCGCGATGGCATCCAGATGCATGCCCGCCACGCCCTGCGGAAAGCGCAGACGCGAGATCGCGATCATCCCCTGCAGGACACGGGTATAGGCGGCCTTTTCCGCGGCGCCCGGCTGGCCGACCACCAGCGTGCGGGTGATGTCGGTGGTGCCGTCGTAATACTGCCCGCCGCTGTCCACCACGATCAGCGCGCCATCCGCCAGGGTGCGGTTGGTTTCGGTCGTCACCCGGTAATGGGGCAGGGCGCCGTTCGGTCCGGCCCCCGCGATGGTGTCGAACGAGATGTCGAGCAGCGAATTCGTCTCGCGCCGGAATCCCTCCAGCGCAGTGACCAGGTCGATCTCGGTCAGGGCTGTCTTGTCGGCGCTGTCGAACCAATGCAGGAACCGGCACATGGCGGCGGCGTCGCGCAGATGCGCCTCGCGCGTGCCGTTCAGCTCGGCCTCGGATTTCGAGGCCTTGGGCATGATGCAGGGATCGGAGCCGCGCGCGATGGCGATCCCGTCCTCTTCAAGCTGCAGCTTGACCCAGACGGGGCAGGAGGCCGGGTCGATCCGGACCGGGCCGTCGAGCGATTGCAGCACGGTGGGAAAGGCCTTGGGCCCGTTCAGGTGCACATCCTTGCCCAGATGCGCCTTCAACCCGTCGTCGACCTTGTCCGGCAGGGCCAGCAGATCGACCATGCCGGTGTCGTGCAGGATGGCAAAGCAATGCGGCACCGGGTTCTTGGGAATGTCCGACCCGCGCACGTTCAGCAGCCATGCGATGCTGTCGGGCAGGGTGATGACGGCGGCGCGGTGGCCGGCCTTCTTCAGCTCGGCCGCCAGGCGCTTGCGCTTGCTGTCATGGGGCTCGCCCGCGAATTCGATGGGGTAGGGCTTGATCGCGCCCTTGGGCGGGGCGGGCTGGTCGGCCCAGATCCGGTCCACCAGGTTGCGGTGCGGCACCAGCCCGACGGACGACCCGTCGAGCGCCTGTTCCAGCGCCTCGATCTCGGCCACCGCGTGCAGCCAGGGGTCATAGCCCACGGCGCCGCTGGACAGGTTCTCGCGCAGCCACGGCCCGGGGCGCGTGGCGGGCCAGTCGACCGGCGTGTAGTCGGGCTGGGCGACCTGCGCCTTGACCTGCACGGTGTAGCGCCCGTCGACAAAGACGCCCGCGATCTCGGGCAGGACGATGCAGAACCCGGCCGATCCGGTAAAGCCGGTGAGCCAGGCGAGGCGGTCGTCATGCGGGGCCACGTATTCGCCCTGATGCGCATCGGCACGGGGCACCATGAAACCTGCAAGCCCGTCCTTCGCCATCTCCTTGCGCAGCGCCTTGAGGCGCGGCGGACCGGCCTGGGGCGTGGTCGGGCTGTCGAAGGTCTGGAACATCGGGGTCTCCGCGTCATGTCAGGTGCGCAGGGAACCTTACCGCGCGGTAGAACGCAAGCGGATTGATGCTGCGGCGCGGAATGTTGGAGGGGTACGGGGCGGCGCGGATCGGGGTCCGTCTGCATGATTTTATTTATTTGTCAGATCGTTACATTCCGAAGTTCCACCGTTTGGTGGCCACTATCCGCAGACCGTTCGTCCCGCCACCTGGGGCGAGAGTCGGATGTCTGACACCCCGGCCACCCGACCTGAGCGGGCGAACAGGCGCAAGTCGCCGGTCCCGACACCGCACCGCAAGCCACGCGAAACACGGCCCGAAAGGCGGCGCCGCGACGCCCGGGCGGGTGCGTGATGCGATGCCGTCACACGTCTGTCTCGGGGGGCTGAGCTCGCCCGGACACAGCGCGACACCTCGGGCACGGCGCGGCCGGTTTCCCGGACGATGGCGCGGCAATGGCGGCGGATCGCGCCGCGGCGTGGCCTGGAACCCGAGCGGGCAAGAATGCGGAGATTCTGCGCGGGGGGCAGCGTCTGTGGGCACGTCACAAAGGCCAACGTGCCCGGCCGGAATGACCCGCCCCTGGCCAGGGGCACCACCGTGCCCCGGCCCTCAACCGGCTTTCTTGATCCCGAAAATGCGTGCCCTTGCGCGCGGGTCGTTGTCGAAGAGCGAGGCAAGCTGTTCGGTCATCGCGCCGGCCAGCTGATCCACGTCGGTGATCGTCACCGCCCGATCGTAATAGCGCGTCACGTCATGGCCGATGCCGATGGCGATCAGTTCGACCATCTTCCTTTTCTCGACCATGGCGATCACGTCGCGCAGGTGCTTTTCCAGGAAATTCGCCGGGTTCACCGACAGGGTCGAATCGTCGACCGGCGCGCCGTCGGAAATCACCATCAGGATCTTGCGCGCCTCGCGCCGTCCGGCCATGCGCCGGTGCGCCCATTCCAGCGCCTCGCCGTCGATGTTTTCCTTCAGCAGGCCCTCTTTCATCATCAGGCCCAGGTTCGCACGGGCCCGGCGGAGCGGGGCATCGGCGCTCTTGTAGACGATGTGGCGCAGGTCGTTCAGGCGGCCGGGCTGCTGCGGGCGGCCGTCGGCCAGCCATTTCTCGCGCGCCTGCCCGCCCTTCCAGGCGCGGGTGGTGAACCCCAGGATCTCGACCTTGACGTTGCAACGCTCCAGCGTGCGGGCCAGCACGTCGGCACAGATCGCGGCGATGGAAATCGGCCGGCCCCGCATCGAGCCCGAGTTGTCCAGCAGCAGGGTCACGATGGTGTCGCGGAACTCGGTGTCCTTTTCGACCTTGAAGGACAGCGGCGTCGTCGGGTTGGCCACCACGCGGGCCAGCCGGCCAGCGTCGAGGATGCCTTCCTCGCGGTCGAATTCCCACGAGCGGTTCTGCTGCGCCTGCAACCGCCGCTGCAGCTTGTTGGCCAGACGCGAGACGGCGCCCTTCAGCGGTTCGAGCTGCTGGTCGAGATAGGCGCGCAGGCGTTCCAGCTCCACCGGATCGGCGAGGTCCTCGGCGGACACCTCCTCGTCATTCTCGTTGTTGTAGACGATGTAATTCGGATCGGCCTCAGAGGCGGGCGCGGGGGCGGGCGGCTCCAGCGGGGCCTCGCCTTCGGGCATCTCGGCTTCCTCGCCCATCTCCTGGTCGGCCATCTCGTCCATCGAGACCTGCGCCTCGGAGGGATCCTGCTGTTCGTCCTGGCTCTGTTCGGGGTTGGCCTCGGCCTCGTCGTCCTGTTGGTCGTCGCTGCCGGTGCTGTCGGGCTGTTCCTCTTCCTCGTCGCCCTCCTGGGCGTCATCGGGGCTGTCGTCGTCGGTGCCGTCCGGATCCTCGCCCAGCTGGTCGCCATAGCCCAGGTCGTCGATGATCTTGCGGGCGAATCGGGCGAATTCGGTCTGGTCCGCCAGCTTGTCGTTCAGGTTCTCCAGCGTGCCGCCGGCCTGATCCTCGATGAACCCGCGCCACAGCTCCATCACGTTCTGCGCGCCCTGGGGCATCTCGCGGCCCGTCGCCAGATGGCGCACGAGGTATCCGGCCGCCACGGGCAGGGGGGCGTCGGCGGCCTGGGTGATCTGGTCGTACCCCATGCGCCGCGCCTCGGCGCCGATCTTGGCGTCGATGTTCTTGGCCGTGCCGGGCATGTCGCGCGCGCCCATGGCTTCGCAGCGCGCCGTCTCCATCGCCTCGTAGAGATCGCGGGCCATCTCGCCCGGCGGCACGTATTTGGCGTGGGTCTGGGCGTCGTGATAGCGGTGGTGCAGCGCCAGCGCATCGGCGGTGCCGCGGGCCAGCAGGACCTCGTCCTTGGTCATCCGGCGGCTGACCTGCGGCAGGCGCAGGCTGTCGCCCGACTTGCCCGAAGGGTCGACGGAATAGGTGACGTTCAGGTCCGGGTCGTGGGCCATGACCTTGGTGGCCTCGGCCAGGGCCTTCTTGAACGGATCTGCTGGGTTGTCGGTCGGCTTGCTCATGGTCCCGGTAAAGCACTCCGCCGCGTCCCCGGCAAGTGGATCCGCGCGCGTGAAGGGCTGACCGAGGCCGCTCATTCGCTTGCGGCGGTCCCGCTGCGGGCGTCGTATTCGGCCCGGGCGGCCTCGATCCGTTCGAGGTTCTCCAGCGCCCATCGGGCCAGGCCGCTGACCGGGACCAGCAGGCAGTGGCCGATTTCCGTCAGCTCGTATTCCACCGCGGGCGGACGCGTGGGTGTCACCGTCCGGGTCACCATGCCGTCGCGTTCCAGATTGCGCAGGGTGGTGGTCAGCATCTTCTGACTGATGTTGCCGATCCCCTTGCGCAGCTCGTTGAAACGCATCGGACCCTCGCCGAGATAGCTCACCACAAGCACCGTCCACTTGTCCCCGATGCGCTGCAGCATACCGGACACGGCCATGCAGCTTTTGTCGGCTCCGTGAAATTCCTTCCACTTCTCAGTGGCTTGAACACAATCAGTGTGGTTCTGCACAATGGCTGTGCGTGCATTGACCCCCAGATCCTCAGGTTTCATGAAGGTGCCTCCTTGCGACTCGTGGCGGTGTCTCTTCTATCTGTAGTTACCAAAAGAAACCATATCCCGGACGGAGTGTGCCATGACCAATACCCATTCAAATCCTAACATCGCCGTGATCCTCGGCACGACGCGCCCGACCCGCTGGGGTCACAAGCCCGCTGAATGGATCAAGGACAAGATCATCGCCGATGGCCGGATGACCGCCGATATCCTCGATCTGGCCGACTTCGACCTGCCGATGTTCGATGAGATGGCCTCGAACAAATGGATGCCGTCGAAGGATCCGAAGGCGGTCAAATGGCAGGAGACCCTGGCGCAGTATGACGGATATGTGTTCGTCACCGCCGAGTACAACCATTCCATTTCGGGCGCGCTGAAAAACGCGCTGGATCAGGCGTTCAACGAATGGGCCCGCAAGCCCGCGGCCGTGGTCGGCTATGGCGGTGTCGGCGCGGCCCGTGCGGTGGAGCATCTGCGCGCCATCGCGGTGGAACTGCGCATGGTGAACGTGGCCTCGGCCGTGCATATCGGCGGCGGCGAGTTGATGAAGGTGCATCCGATGGGCGGCAATGCCGATGCCTCGATCGCCGAGATCGACGCCGTGCTGGCCCCCTCGGCCGCCGCGATGCTGGACGAACTCTACTGGTGGGCCGACCTGCTCAAGGGCGCGCGTGCCGCGGAAGAGCGCAAGGCGGCCTGACCCGTCACTTCGGCTGGATCTCGTCGCAGCGCGCGGCGAGCCGGTCAAACAGCCGGATGCTCTGCTCGTCGCCGCCGACATAGGCGCGGAACAGCAGCTCCATCCCCGGGCGTTCCTCAGCGATGAGCGCCCGGGAGCCCGCGCCCGCCGCATCCCCGAACCTGCGGGCGAGGGCCTTTGCATCCGAAGTGTCCTGGATGAAGCCGGGCAGGTCCTCGGCCGCGTCGACCATCCCGTACCAGAGCGCGGCGCAGCGGGCATAATCGTCCGCCGTGGCCGCGGCGGCCGGAGCCGCCAGCAGCATCAGAGCAAGAGCCGTTCGCATTGCGCCAGTTGCAGCGCGGCCAAGCGCCGCGCCGTGGCGGCGCGCCGCGGGTCGGTCGCGAATGTCGCCTGACCCAGCAACGCGGCCTGCGCCATCTTGGCCTCGATCCGGCGATGCAGCACCTCGGCCCCCGCGCCGGGGGGCATCACCGTTTCCAGCAAGCCGATCATGCGGGCGCGGGTCCTGGCGGTTTCTTCGGATTGCGGGCCGTCGGTGAGCCATTGGTGTTCCATCAGGGCCGACAGCCGGCCGGTGCATGTCGCGAACAGGGTCAGGGCATCCTGCTGGCCCGTGCTGTCCACCGCCCCCGCGGCGAGGGGGAGCCATGCAGCCGTGACGGCCAGTGTCAGGCGAAGCTTTGCCATGTGGTGAATAGTAATTCATCGCGATTGCCGATCAATTAAGCGGAATGAAAACTTTTCGCCTGTGGCTTTTGGATGATGCCATGACGTCATGATGCTAAACGTCGCCCGGCAGGGGCGGTTCCGACACTCCCGAAAAGTTGACCGCCCGACTCGGCGCCCCCCGGGGGCCGGGCAAATGCGCGGGGGCGGGAATGGAAAAAGGGGCCGTGTTTCCACGACCCCTTCGATCCTTTGGCATGGCAGGGCGTCCGGCGCCTCAGCTGGCCATCGACGCCGCGCTTTCGGGCAGTTCCTCGTCGAAACAGCGCTGATAGAACTCGGCCACGGTCTGGCGCTCCAGCTCGTCGCATTTGTTCAGGAAGGTCAGGCGGAAGGCATAGCCGATGGAGCGGAAGATCTCGGCGTTCTGCGCCCAGGTGATCACCGTCCGGGGCGACATCACGGTCGAGAGGTCGCCGTTCATAAAGGCGGTCCGGGTCAGATCGGCCACGGTGACCATCTGCTTGACCGTCTTGCGGCCCTTCTCGTTGTTGTAATGCGGCGCCTTGGCCAGCACGATCGCGGTTTCCGCGTCGATCGACAGGTAGTTCAGCGTCGCCACCAGGGACCAGCGGTCCATCTGGGCCTGGTTGATCTGCTGGGTGCCGTGATAAAGGCCGGTCGTGTCGCCCAGACCCACGGTGTTCGAGGTCGCGAACAGGCGGAAATACTTGTTGGGCGTGATGACTTCGTTCTGGTCCAGCAGGGTCAGCTTGCCGTCATGTTCCAGCACGCGCTGGATCACGAACATCACGTCGGCGCGGCCCGCGTCATATTCGTCAAAGACGATGGCGGTCGGGTTGCGCAGGGCCCAGGGCAGGATCCCTTCGTGGAATTCCGTCACCTGCTTGCCGTCGCGCAGCTTGATCGCATCCTTGCCGATCAGGTCGATCCGGCTGATGTGGCTGTCGAGGTTCACCCGCACGCAGGGCCATTTCAGCCGGGCGGCGACCTGTTCGATATGGGTCGACTTGCCGGTGCCGTGGTAGCCCTGGATCATCACCCGGCGGTTGTGGCTGAACCCCGCGAGGATGGCCAGCGTGGTGTCCGGGTCGAACTTGTAGGTGCTGTCGGTCTCGGGCACCCGGTCGGTGATGTTCTCGAAGCCCTTCACGATCATGTCGGTGTCGATACCGAAGACTTCGCGGACCGAAATTTCTTCGGTCGGTTTAGCGTTGATATCGGTCGATCCGTCCGCCATGGTCGACATGTCCTTCTGGTAGGGCCTCGAATTGCACGGACCGTCGTGCCTCATATCGGGGTCGGACACAAGAGGAACAACGGGGTTGGGCACCAGTGTAGCGCACTGGCTCCAGAGAGAGGGCAGAAGCCGGAATGGCCACGCGGGCGGACATCGAAGAGCTCATTGCCCGGACGGCGCTACGCGACCGTGCCGCATTTTCCCGGCTCTATGAACTGACATCCGCGAAACTTTTCGGAATCTGCCTGCGTATATTGAATTCGAGGCCAGAAGCAGAAGATGCGTTGCAAGAGGTCTTCGTCAAGGTCTGGCGCAACGCGGATAGGTACAAGGCAGGTGGATTCAGTCCGATGACGTGGCTGATCACCATCGCACGCAATCATGCCATCGACCGGCTGAGGGCGCGCCGAGCCAAGGGAGAGGGGCTGGACAAGGCCGAGGAGCTGCCGGATGGCGCTCCTGGACCCGAGGCGATGGCGATTGCCTCTTCCGAGAGGGGCCGGCTTGTCGGCTGCCTCGACGAACTGCCCGAAGACCGCGCATCCGCGGTCAGGCTGGCTTACCTGCATGGGGAAACCTATGCGGATCTTGCGGACCGCTTCGGCGTGCCGTTGAACACGATGCGAACATGGCTGCGCCGCAGCCTGTTGAAATTGAGGGAGTGCCTGGAGCGATGAGCATCCCGGCTGACACTGAAGACGATCGCATCCTCGCCGCAGAATACATTCTGGGGCTGCTGGATGACGAGACGTCGCGCGCGCTTGAGGCGCGGATGAACGTGGAGCCCGCGCTTCGCGACAGTGTCGCCGTGTGGGCCGACGACTTCGCCGTGATGACCGACGGCATCCCCGAGGAACTGCCCCCGCCCGGTGTCTTCGTGTCGATCTCGGAGGTGCTGTTCGGCACCGAACGGGCACCCTCGCTGTTGCAGCGCCTGGGGATCGTGCGGATGTTCGTGGGGGCCGTCGCCGCCGCAGGGCTGGCCTTTGTCGTCATTTCCTCGGGCCTGCTGGGTCCGGCGAACCAGCCGGAATTCGTGGCACGGGTCGAGGCGCAGGACAGTTCGCTGCGCTTCCGCGCGGCCTATGACGCCGATACCGGCAGCCTGCATCTGGTGCGGCTGGCGGGGCAGGCCGCGCCCGGGCGCTCGCTGGAATTCTGGCTGATCGCCGGGTCGAACGCGCCGGTGTCCGTCATGGTCTGGCCGACGGGCGCGGATGACGAACGCATCGTCCTACCCGCGCCGATCGCCGCCGGACTGCCGGGCGGAACGCTCGCCATCTCGGACGAGCCCGAGGGCGGTTCGCCCACCGGCGCGCCGACCGGCGATGTGCTGGCCGTGGGCCAGGTCTCGCCCGCCTGAACCGGGCGCGGCCGATCCCGGCAGCGGGTCAGCCGCGCCGGGTATTTTCGGTTTTCTGAAACAGAACAGCGCCGGACGCCGTATGTGCGGATGCCGGTCGCGCCTGTTCCCGTGGCGCGCCGGACCGAACAGGAGTGAACATGCCGCGCAGCCGCCGAATCTGGGTCTGGATTTTTATCGTGATCGTCATCGCCCTGGCGATACTGGCCGAGGTCCTGCTGCGCGCCTGACGGGCCGCACGGCGCAACGAATGGCAGCCGGATCGCCCCCCGCGGGGCGGGTCCGCCTCCGTGCGTTCGGATCAAATTTTATTTTCACATTTAAGTGTTTACCGGGTCCGGATTGTTTTGAAACCATTCGCCGGGGCGCCCCGTAGCTACCAGTAACCCGGGCAGCAAAGCCTGGGCACAAATTTTGACACTGGAGCAATCAAATGTCCTTCAAGACCTTCCTCACCGCCGGCGCGGCATCCATCGCACTCGCCTCCGCAGCCTTTGCTGCGAGCCACTCGATGAACCCGACCGTTGGCGGCGCCGAGATGTCGCCCGAGATGACCATCGCCGAAAACGCCTCGAACGCTCCGAACCTGACCACGCTGGTTGCCGCCGTGAAGGCCGCCGGCCTGGTCGACACCCTGATGGGTGCAGGTCCGTTCACCGTCTTCGCGCCCACCAACGAAGCCTTTGACATGCTGCCCGACGGCACCGTCGCCGAGCTGCTGAAGCCCGAGAACAAGGACCAGCTGACGAAGATCCTGACCTGCCACGTTGTGGCCGCCGACGCGATGTCGGATGCCATCGGCAAGATGATCGCGGATGACGGCGGCGAGCATGACGTGCCGACCGTTGGCGGCTGCACGCTGAAGGCCATGATGGACGGCGACAACATCGTTCTGCAGGACGAGATGGGCAACAAGGCCACCGTCATCGTCGCCGACGTGAAACAGTCGAACGGCGTCGTGCATGTGATCGACCACGTGCTGCTGCCGAAGTCCGACATGTAATCGGCCTCACGCCAAGTTGTGCCGCCCGGGATTGCCCCGCACCCGGGCGGTGCGACACACTTGGCGCAGGGGAGCCCTGCGGACCACCCCCGAACGGGAGGACATGCCATGAACCGCCGCCATTTTGTCGCCGCCGCCACGCTGTTCGCGGGCCTTGCCCCGTTTGCGGCCCGCGCGGCGGACCGTTTCGAAGTCACCCGCACCACGGCCGAATGGAAAGCGATGCTGACCCCCGCGCAGTACAAGGTGATGCGCCAGGAGGGGACGGAACGCGCCGGAACCTCGGATCTGACGCATAACAAGGCCGCCGGCACCTACCTCTGCCGGGGCTGCGATCTGCCGCTCTATTCCAGCAAGACCAAATACGACAGCGGCACCGGCTGGCCGTCGTTCTGGCAGGCCCTGCCAAACGCCGTCGCCACGCGCGAGGACCGCTCGCTGGGCATGGTGCGCACCGAATGCCACTGCCGCCGCTGCGGCTCGCACCTGGGACATATCTTCAACGACGGGCCGCAGCCCACGGGCAAGCGGCACTGCATCAACGGCGTCTCGCTGAAATTTGCCGCCGCCTGAGGCGGAACCCGAAGGCAGGGATGCGCGTTGCGCACAGGGCGGTCACATGGGCCGCCCTTCACTTTTTCCGAACGACAGGAGTCTTTCATGAAACGCAGCGGTTCCGCCGTCTGGTCCGGCGACCTCAAGACCGGCAAGGGCACGGTTTCGGCGCAGTCGGGCATTCTCGACAAGGCGCAATACGGCTTCAACACCCGGTTCGAGGACGGCCCCGGCACCAATCCTGAAGAGCTGATCGGCGCGGCCCATGCGGGCTGCTTCTCGATGGCCCTGTCCAATATCCTGGGCGAGTACGACCTGGTTGCCGACGAGATCGCGACCAAGGCCACCGTCTCGCTGGAGCAGAAGGACGGCGGGTTCACCATCACCAAGGTTCACCTGGAGGTCACCGCCAGGATCCCCGGGGCCACCGCCGAGACCTTTGCCGAGGCGGCAGGCAAGGCCAAGGCGGGCTGCCCCGTCTCGAAACTGCTGACCGCCGAGATCACGATGAACGCCACCCTGGCCTGAGCGCCGGGCCCGACCCTGTGGCCAGTTCCATTGGCCCGATCCAGAGGAAAGGCCGCGATGCGGCCTTGCTCGATGCTCCGGTCCCCGCCTCCGGCAGGGACCGGCTGCCGCCACCCGGTGACGCCGAAAGTCGCGGCTCTGCCCACCGTCTGCGTTGATCTGTCGCAATGGCGCGCGCGATCCGCCGAACACCCGTTTCCCCTGTGTTTTTCCCCTGCGTTTCGGCGCCTCCCGGCCATCTCCGGCCCAGGGGCGAGCGGATTGTCGCAGAGCCGTGATCCAGCCGCCCGTGTGACTATGTCAGGGATAGGGAACACGGACAGCGGGGCGCGAGATGGACACATTCCTGGGGTTTGATGCGGTCACGCTGGCGCGAATCCAGTTCGGCTTTACCGTTGCCTTCCATTTCATCTTTCCCGCCTTCTCGATCGGGCTGGCCTCGTTCCTGGCGGTGCTGAACGCCATGTGGCTGAGGACGCGGCAGGAAACCTATCTGCGCCTCTTCAACTACTGGATCAAGATCTTCGCCGTGACCTTTGCCATGGGCGTCGTCTCGGGCATCGTGATGTCCTACCAGTTCGGCACCAACTGGTCGGTCTTCTCGGACAGGGCGGGGCCGGTGATCGGGCCGCTGATGGCCTATGAGGTGCTCACCGCCTTCTTCCTGGAAGCGGGGTTCCTGGGCATCATGCTCTTCGGGCGCGACAAGGTCGGCGACGGGCTGCATATGGCGGCGACCGCGCTGGTGGCCGTGGGCACCGCGATCTCGGCCACCTGGATCATCTCGGTCAATTCCTGGATGCACACGCCGCAGGGCCACCTGATCGGCGAGAACGGCCAGTTCCTGCCCGCCGACTGGATGGCCATCGTCTTTACCCCCAGCTTTCCCTACCGGCTGGCCCATGCGCTGACGGGGGCCTATCTGACCACCGCGCTGATCGTGGGCGGGGTCGGGGCCTGGCACCTGCTGCGCGGCGAGCATGACAACCGGGGCGTGCGGCGCATGTTCTCGATGGCGATGTGGATGGCGGCCATCGTCGCCCCGCTGCAGATCGTCATCGGCGATGCGCACGGGCTGAACACGCTGGAACACCAGCCGGTCAAGGTCATGGCGATGGAGGGGCATTTCGAAAGCTACCCCGACGGCGCCCCGCTGATCCTGTTCGGCATCCCGGATCAGGACGCGGGCGAGATGCGCCATGCGATCGAGATCCCCAAACTGTCGTCGCTGATCCTGAAACACGACCTGAACGCGCCGCTGGACGGGCTCGACACCGTGCCGGACGAGGACGAGCCGCCGGTGGCCATCGTCTTCTGGTCCTTCCGCGTGATGGTGGCTCTGGGCTTTGCCATGCTGGGGTTGGGGCTCTGGTCGCTCTGGGCCCGGGCGCGCGGGCGGCTGTTCTATTCGCCCTGGCTGCACCGGGCGGCGGTGCTGATGGGGCCGTCGGGTCTGATCGCCGTGACGGCGGGCTGGATCACCACCGAGGTCGGGCGCCAGCCCTGGACGGTCTACGGGCTGATGCGCACGGAAGACAGCGCCTCGCCGCTGGATGCGCTGGCCGTGGGCACCTCGCTGATCGCCTTTATCGTGGTCTATTTCGCGGTCTTCGGGGCAGGGGTCATCTACCTGCTGCGCCTGATGGCCAAGGCCCCGCAGCGGGGCGAGGACGGCCCCAAGCAGGATGAGGGCCCGACCCACGCCGCCGGACGCCACGCCATGCAGGAGGACGCGACATGAGCCTTGCGGTAAACCTCGACCTGACGCTTGTCTGGGCCGTTCTGCTGGCCATGTCGGTCTATATCTACGTGGTGCTCGACGGGTTCGACCTGGGCATCGGCATCCTTTACCCGTTTTTCCCGGAAAAGCGGTCGCGCGACCTGATGATGAACTCGGTCGCGCCGGTCTGGGACGGGAACGAAACCTGGCTGGTCCTGGGCGGCGGCGGGCTGATGGCGGCCTTTCCGATGGCCTATGCGATCCTGATGCCCGCGCTCTACCCGCCGGTGATCGCGATGCTGCTGGCGCTGATCTTTCGCGGCGTCGCCTTCGAATTCCGCTGGCGGGCCGAAACCCTGCGGGGCCGCACCCTCTGGGACAGGGCCTTCTTTGGCGGGTCCTTCGTGGCGGCCCTGTCCCAGGGCATCATGCTGGGCGCCCTGGTGCAGGGGATCGAGGTCGAGGGCCGCGCCTATGCCGGCGGCTGGTGGGACTGGCTGACGCCCTTCACCCTGCTCTGCGGGGCGGCGGTGGTCACCGGCTATGCCTTCCTGGGCGCCTGCTGGCTGGTGCTGAAGCTGGAGGGCGAGGACCAGCGCCCCTTCCGCCACCTGGCGCGCGGCATCGGGCTGGCGACGGTGGGCTTCGTCATCGCGATCTCGATCGCCACGCCGTTCCTTGAGGCCGAATACTACCTGCGCTGGTTCACCTGGCCGTCGATGCTGATCGCCGCCCCGGTGCCCGTGGGGGTCGCGGCGATCGTGGTGCTGCTTGCGCGATCGCTGCAGCACAGGGGGCGCGACTGGCTGCCCTTCGTGCTGGGGCTGGCGCTTTTCGGCATGTGTTTTGTCGGGCTGGGCCTGTCGATGTGGCCCCATATCGTGCCGCCCGACGTGACGCTCTACGACGCCGCCGCGCCCGAGAAGAGCCAGGCCTTCATGCTGGCGGGCGCCGTGGTGCTGCTGCCGATGATCCTGGGCTACACCGCCTATGCCTATTGGGTGTTCCGGGGCAAGCTGGACCCGGAGAAGGGGTACCACTGATGTGGGGCCGCCGCGCACTGTGGTTCCTGCTGCTGTGGCTGGCGGGCGTCGGGGCCGTCACCCTTGTCGCGATGGCGATCCGGGCCGCCCTGGGCCTTTAGGGGGCGGCAACGGGGCGCCCCGTCCAGCGGGGCGCCGGTTGCTCACTTGAAGTTGCGGCTGTCCTTGATCTGGTCCCAGGCCCAGACGACAAGCTGCAGCTGCTCCTCCTGGCTGCGGTCGCCGCCGTTCATGTCGGGGTGCAGCACCTTGATCAGCGACTTGTAGGCCTTGCGCACCTCGGCCTTGGACCAGTGGTCCTTGGCCTCCAGCACCTCGATCGCGCGCCGTTCGGTCGGCGGCAGGCGGCGGGTCTGCGCGGCGGCCGTGTTGCGCCCGGGGTTGCGGGTCGCATTGTCGCCCAGCACCTGGTGCGGGTCCTCGATGCCCAGGCGTGCCCAGGCCCTGGCCTCGGGATCGCCCATCGGCCGGGTCTGGCGTTCCCATACCCTGTCCTTCGAGGCCTGGGCGTTCAGCTCGGCCTCGGTCGTTCCGTCAAAGAAGTTCCATTTCAGATTGTACTCGCGCACATGGTCGCGGCAGAACCAGAAATAGTCGTCCAGCACGTCTGGCGCCTTGGGCGCACGGTATTTTCCCGCTTCCTCGCAGCCCGGGTGTTCGCAGACACGGGTCGAGGTCTCGGACGCACCGGTCATGCCGCGCCGCCCCTTGGTCGACTTCTTCTTGGCCGAGGAGACGGACATGTCGAATCCGAATGGATCAGTCTTGGCCATACGCAATCCTTTCCGAGTCAGGGGATGCAGTTTAGACTGTCTGCGTCGAGATTGAAGAGGCCCGGAGAAAAAAGATGAGTGTTACGGCAGAGATCCGCGCCCGGCTGGAGCAGGCCTTTGCGCCCCGCGAACTGGATGTGCTGGACGAGAGCGAAAGCCACCGCGGCCATGCCGGGTTCCAGGAGGGCGGAGAGAGCCATTTCCGCGTCCGCATGCGCGCGCCCGCGCTGGCCGGGCAAAGCCGCATCGCGCGGCACCGTTCGGTGCATGCGGCGCTTGGCCCCGAGATCATCGGCCGAATCCACGCGCTGGCGCTGGACCTCGACGCCTGAAACCGGGGCAGGGCGCCTGGCTGCGCCCCGCGCGGTCCGTGTCAGCCTTCGGTGGCGGGGCCAGGCGCGGCCGATCCGTTGACGCGGGGGGCAGGGCCGTTCTGCGGTGCCTCCGGCGTGGTCGCTGCGCCATCGGATGTGCCGTCCGTGCCAGTGCCAGTGCCAGTGCCAGTGCCAGTGCCAGTGCTGGTGTCTGTGCCGGTGTCCGCGGCAGGGGCGGTGTCGGGGAGGGTGGCATCGGCGGGTTTGCGCCCCAGCAGCTGTGCGGCACGGCGGCGCAGGGTCTCGGCAAAGCTGTCGTCCAGCAGGTCGGTATCCTCGACCCCGTTGTCGACCCGGCGCGGTTCGGGCAGGGCCAGGGGGCGGGCCTCGGCGGGCTGTTCCAGCAGGCGCGGCTGGTAGGGCGCGGGATCGCTGGCGCGGGGGCGGCGGAACACCAGAACGTTGCGGAATGTCGTGGTGGTCGAGGTCAGCCCGCTGCGCTCTTCCGAGGGCAGCGTCTCGGCTCGCTGGTATTCCCAGCCCTCGGCGGCCATCTCGTTCATGACGTCCTCGAGCGCATTGGCAAAGCGTCCATCGGGGCCCTTGATGCCCTGTCCCTTCAACCCACGCGTCGGTGCCGGGACAACCCGGTATTCAAAGCTCGCCATCTCGCCTCTCTCTTGCACGGCCACGTCGGACAGCGCAAGCGGGAGGCCCCGTCCGCGCGGCTCTTGCCGGAACTCTCGCCTGCTATCGCGGCATAAGCGTGACAGGCACCCGGCAGGTTGTGGACCTTTTCTGGCAACCGGCCAACCGCCGCGCCCGCGCCCCCGGCAGCAGGGGGCAGCCGGTCCTGTCGCCGCGGGTCCCCCGCGGGGGCCGGGCGCGGATCGAGGCGTCACGCGGGTCCGCCTCCGGCGGGAGTATTTTGGACGAGATGAAGCCTGGTGCCGGTTCCCCGGCTTCCTCTGGCCCGAAATATCCCGGGGGAGTCCGCGCGCAGCGCGGGCGGGGGCAGCGCCCCCTGCCGCCTTCGTCAATTGCGCTGTCCCCGGACAACGGGGGCGATGTCTCACCCGGCCGCCGCGTCTCGCGTCGGGGGCACTGCGAATAACGGTTGGCCTGGGCCCCCTCCGCCCTCGTCAGTTGCGCAAGGCCCGTGCTGTCGTCTCGATGTCCGGCCTTGCCGTCTCCCCGTCCGGGCCGCGACTCCTGTCCGGGGGACAGGGTCCTGCCCGCCAGCCACCCCGCACTCTGGCGGGGATGTGGGCCTCTGTGAGCGCAGGGGCGGAGGTCGGGGCCGCAGCAACGGACTCCCAATGAGAACAAAACATGAATATACTCTCCGTCATGTTCGCCGAACTCTGCGCCACCTCGAACTTTTCCTTCCTCACCGGGGCCTCCCACCCCGAGGAGTACATCCTGCGCGCCGCCGAGCTGGGCATGCCCGCCCTGGCCGTGGCCGACGAGAATTCGGTCGCGGGCATCGTGCGGGCCCATGCCGCCGCGCGCGAGGTCGCCCGCAAGGTCAGGGAACGGCTGGATTTCGACGCGGCACATGGCCTCATCGGCCCCCCCGCGCCGCCCGGCACCCCGCCGCCGCCGCCGCTGGCCACGCCCCGGCTGATCCCCGCCGCGCGGATGACCTTTGCCGACGGGCCCGACCTGACCCTGCTGCCCGAGACGCGGGCCGGCTGGGGGCGGCTCTGCCGGCTGATCTCGCGCGGGCGGCTCAGGGCCGGAAAGGGGCGCTGCGATCTGACGCTGGGCGACCTGATCGAAACCGGGACCGAAGGGTTGCAGGCCCTGCTGCATCCGGCCCGGCGCGGCGAGGCGGCCCGCGACTGGCGCCGCGCCGCGGCCCGCGTCACCCGCGCCATGCCCGGCCGGGTGCATCTGCTGATGGCCCCGGCCTATGACGGGCGCGACGCCGCGCGCTTTGCCGCGCTGGCCCGGCTGGCCGAGGAGATGGGCCTGCCCACGCTCGCCTCGGCCCGGCCGCTGATGCACCATGCCCGCCGCCGCCGGATGGCCGATGTGCTGACCGCGATCCGCACCGGCACGCGGGTCGACGTGCTGGGCCGCGCGGCGCTGGCCAATGCCGAACAGCGCCTGCGCTCGGAGGCCGAGATGCGCCGCATCTTTGTCCGCCACGAAGACGCGGTGGAGCGCGCCGGCGCGCTGGCCGCCCGGCTGGGATTCTCGCTCGACGAGCTGCGCTATGAATATCCCTCCGAGATCGCGGGGGGCGAGACGCCCTCGGGCCGGTTGACGCGTCTCGCCCGGGCGGGGCTGAAATGGCGCTATCCGCATGGCGCGCCCGACCGGGTGAAGGCGCTGATGGAGCATGAGCTGGCCCTGATCGCCAAGCTGAAATACGAACCCTATTTCCTGACCGTGCATGACATCGTGCAATATGCCCGCTCGCGCGAGATCCTGTGCCAGGGGCGCGGATCGGCGGCCAATTCGGTGGTCTGCTACTGCCTGGGCGTGACCGAGGTCTCGCCCGAGATCGGCACCATGGTCTTTGAACGTTTCGTCAGCGAGGCGCGCGACGAGCCCCCCGACATCGACGTGGATTTCGAACACGAGCGGCGCGAGGAGGTGATCCAGCACATCTACGAACGCTATGGCCGCCACCGCGCGGGCCTCTGCGCCACGGTGATCCATTACCGCGGCAAGCGGGCGATCCGCGAGGTCGGCAAGGTCATGGGCCTGACCGAGGACACCATTTCGGCGATTTCCTCGCAGCTCTGGGGCTTCTTCTCCTCCGAGGCGATGCAGCACGAGCGGATGCGCGAGATCGGGCTTGACCCGACCGACCCGCGCCTGGCCCAGACGATGGATCTGGTGCACGAGATCGAGGGCTTTCCCCGCCACCTCAGCCAGCATGTCGGCGGCTTCGTCATCACCGAGGGCCGGCTGGACGAGCTGGTCCCGATCGAGAATGCCACGATGGAGGACCGCACCGTCATCTGCTGGGACAAGGACGATATCGACACGCTGGGCATCCTCAAGGTCGATGTGCTGGCGCTTGGCATGCTGTCCTGCCTGCGCAAGGCGATGGACCTGCTGGAGCGGCACGAAGGGCTGCGCCATTCGCTTGCCACCATCCCGCCCGAGGATCCGCAGGTCTACGACATGCTCTGCCGGGCCGACACGATCGGGGTCTTCCAGGTGGAAAGCCGGGCGCAGATGAACTTCCTGCCCCGGATGCGGCCGCGCAACTTCTACGACCTGGTGATCGAGGTGGCGATCATCCGCCCCGGGCCGATCCAGGGCGATATGGTGCATCCCTATATCCGCCGCCGCAATGGCGAGGAGACGGTGCAGTTCCCCTCGGACGAGCTGGGCAAGGTGCTGGCCAAGACGCTGGGCGTGCCGCTGTTTCAGGAGCAGGCGATGCAGATCGCGATCATCGGCGCGGGCTTCACCCCGGACGAGGCCGACCGGCTGCGCCGCTCGCTCGCGACCTTCAAGAAGCACGGCAACGTGTCGGATTTCCGCACGCGGTTCATGAAGGGCATGGCGCGCAACGGCTATGACGAGGCCTTCGCCGACCGCTGTTTCAGCCAGATCGAGGGCTTCGGCAGCTACGGCTTTCCCGAAAGCCACGCGGCCAGTTTCGCGCTGCTGGTCTATGCCTCGGCCTGGATCAAGCGGCATTACCCCGCCATCTTCGCCTGCGCGCTCCTGAACTCTCAGCCGATGGGCTTCTACGCCCCGGCGCAGATCGTGCGGGACGCGCGCGAACACGGGGTCGAGGTGCTGCCGGTGGATGTGAACGCCTCGTACTGGGACAATGTGATGGAACGTTCGGACAGCGGGGCGCTGGCCCTGCGGCTGGGGTTCCGCCAGGTGCGCGGGCTGTCCTCGGCGGAATGCGACTGGATCTCGGCCGCGCGCGGCAACGGGTACCGCTCGGTCGGCGATGTCTGGCGTCGCGCCGGGGTGCCGCCCGCGATGCTGGAGCGGCTGGCCGAGGCGGATGCCTTTGCCGGGCTGGGCCTGACCCGGCGCGCGGCACTGTGGGAGGCCAAGGCCCTGGCCCCGGGGCGCGAGCTGCCGCTCTTTGCCGGTGACATGGATGGCGAGGGCATCGCCGAACCCGCCGCGCTGCTGCCGCAGATGACCCTGGGAGAGGAGGTGGTGGAGGATTTTGTCGCCACCCGCCTGACGCTGAAGGCCCATCCCCTGGCCCTGCTGCGCCCGATGCTGACGCCGGCGACGGGGGAGTAGCGCGGGCCGCCCCGCCAGAACCCTCTCGCCCGGGGCAAGAGGCGGCGGCATCGGGTTCGGCGGCGCGCCCTGGGCGCCGAACCCGCCAGAAGACGACAGACCCTCCCCACAGCCTTTACCCCCGGAGGCGGGCGGGTGAGACATCGCCCGCGTTATCCGGGGAAAGGGCAAATGACGGGGGTGGTGGGGGCCCAGTCCAACCGTCGTTTGCAGTGCCCCCGACGCGGGACGCGGCGGCCCGGTGAGACATCGCCTCCGGTGTCCGGGGACAGCGCAATTGACCGCGGTGGTGGGGGCGCTGCCCCCGCACGCGCTGCGCGCGGACTCCCCCGGAGTATTCCGGACGAGATGAAGCCGGGGAGGAGGCGCGGAACGGCTGAGGCGCGTGGGGTGGAAATCGCTGGCGCGCCGGGCGGCGGCGCGTATGCTCGGGCGCGATGAGCCGCATGCCTGACAAAGAACTGCGCCGTGGCTGGACCACGGGCGCCTGCGCCACCGCCGCCGTGCGGGCGGCGCTGATGCTGCTGTGGGGCGAAGGGCGGCCGGACCGGGTGCGCATCACCCTGCCGCGCGGCGAACGCCCGGTCTTTGCCGTGGCCGAGCTGGCGGGCGGCGAGGGCTGGGCCGCGGCGGGAATCGTGAAGGATGCCGGTGACGACCCCGACGTGACCCACGGCGCGCTGATCCGCGCCCGGGTCGAAGCGGCGCCCGGCGGCGTGAGCTTTGCCGCGGGCGAGGGCGTGGGGACGGTGACAAGGCCCGGCCTGCCGATCCCGCCGGGAGAGCCCGCGATAAACCCCGTGCCCCGCCAGATGATGCGCGAGACGGTCGAGGAGATGGCCGCCCGGCTGGGCCGCTCCCCCGACATCCGCATCACCGTTTCGGTGCCCGGCGGCGCGGCGCTGGCCGCCCAAACCTGGAACCCGAGGCTGGGCATCACCGGAGGGCTGTCGATCCTTGGCACCACCGGCATCGTGCGGCCGTTTTCCTGCGCGGCCTGGATCGCCTCGATCCACCGCGGGGTCGACGTGGCCCGCGCTGTCGGGCTGGAGCACGTGGCCGGCTGCACCGGCGCGACCTCAGAGAGGGTGGTGCAGGGGCTGCACGCCCT
Source organism: Pseudooceanicola pacificus (assembly GCF_009789075.1). Lineage (GTDB taxonomy): Bacteria > Pseudomonadota > Alphaproteobacteria > Rhodobacterales > Rhodobacteraceae > Pseudooceanicola > Pseudooceanicola pacificus. Next base: position 75,233 of record NZ_WNXQ01000012.1, on the reverse strand, counting down.
GCCGGATCACGCGATGCTGGACATGGGCGATTTCGCCGGCGGCATGCTGAAGTACATCCGCGCCCACCCGCTGCCGCGGGTGAGCCTGGGCGGGGGCATCGGCAAGCTGACCAAGCTGGCGCAGGGGGCGGGCGACCTGCATTCCGGGCGCAGCCAGGTGGATTTTGCCGCGCTGGCCGCGCTCTTCGGCCGCGCGTCGGTGGCCTCGGCCAACACCACCACGCAGGTGCTGCAGGAGGTCGGCCCGGATTTCCCCGCCTGGGTTGCCGAGACCGCCCTGGCGCAGGTTCGCGCGCGCCTCGGCCCGGGGATCGCCGCCGATGTGGTGGTGATCGACCGCGCCGGCGCCGTTCTGGCCCGGGCATGATCCTGGTGCTGGCAGGCACCGCCGAAGGGCGCGCCGTGGCCTCGGCGCTTGCGGCCGAAGGGGCCGATGCCATGGCCTCGCTCGCCGGGGTGACCCGCGCGCCGCTGCGGCCCGAGGGGCGGCTGCGCATCGGCGGGTTTGGCGGCGACGCGGGATTCCGCAGCTTCCTGCGCGACCACGCCGTGCGGGCCGTACTGGACGCGACACATCCCTTCGCCGCCCGCGTGAGTGCGCGGACCGCGCGCATCTGCGCCGAGATGGCGCTGCCCCACGCGATCCTGGACCGCCCCGCCTGGCAGCCCGGCCCCGGCGACCGCTGGAGCGGTGTCGCCTCGCCCGAGGCGCTGGAGGGCGTGATCCCGGCAGAGGCGCGCGTCTTCCTCGCCGTCGGGCGGCAGGACCTGCCGCGTTACGCCGCGCTGCGCCGCAACCCGGTGGTCATCCGCGCGATAGAGCCTGTCGCGGCCCCCGGTTTCCCCCGGGCGGAAATGCTCACCTCCCGCCCGCCGTGGGAGGTTGCGGAGGACCTCGCCCTGCTGCGCGACCGGCGGATCGACTGGATTGTCACCAAGAACGCGGGCGGGCAGGGAGCATCGGCCAAGCTGGAGGCCGCCCGCATCCTGGGCCTGCCCGTCGCGATGATCGCCCGTCCGCCGCTGCCGCAGGGGGCCAGTGTCCTCTCCTCCGTCGCCGCCGCGCTGACCTGGGCGCGGGCCACGGCCGCCGGGTCCGGCGCGCAGGCGGCCCGGGACCCGGGAGAGAGCCGATGACCGGCCGCATCATCGCAACCATGGACTGCGTCGCCGAGGGCGCCAGCTGGCTGGCCGAGCACGATCCGCGCATGGCCCATGCGCTCGACCGCTGCGGCCTGCCGCCCCTGCGCCGCCGCCCGGACGGTTTCGCCACCTTGCTGCAGGCGGTGGTGGGCCAGCAGGTCTCCACCGCCTCGGCCGCCGCGATCTGGGCGCGGATGGAGTCGGCGGGCCTGACCTCCGCCCCCGCCATCGCCGCCGCGACCGAGGGCGACCTCAAGGCCGTCGGCCTGTCGCGCCCCAAGATGAAATACGCCCGAGGCCTCGCCGCCTCGGGTCTCGACTTTGCCGCCCTGCGCGGCATGCCGGATGCCGAGGTGCTGGCCCGGCTTGTCGCCCTGCCGGGGATCGGCCCCTGGACGGCCGAGATTTACGCGCTGACCGCCCTCGGGCGGGCCGATGTCTTCCCGCCGGGCGATCTGGCCTTGCAGGAGGCGGCGCGGATCCTCTACGCCTTGCCCGGACGGCCCGCACCGGCAGAGTTCCGCGTCATGGCCGAGAGATGGAGCCCGTGGCGCGCGGTTGCGGCACGCATGCTCTGGGCCTTCTACCGGGCCGAGAAGACGAGGGAGGGGATCGCATGACACGGGTTCTGAACGCAGGCCGCAGGGAACCGCAATCGGGGGAGGTGCGCTCGATCGTCGTCTTCCTGCACGGCTATGGCGCCAACGGGGCCGATCTGCTTGGCATTGCCGACGTGCTGGCCGAGCATCTGCCCGACACGCTGTTCATTGCCCCCGACGCGCCGGAAACGGTCCCGGGCGCGCCCTTCGGCTTCCAGTGGTTCCCGATCCCCTGGCTCGACGGCTCCTCCGAAGAGGAGGCCGAGCGCGGCATGACCCAGGCGGTGGAGGATGTGAACGCCTTCCTCGACGCGCTGATGGTGGACGAGGACGTGCTGCCGGAACAGGTCGTGCTCTTCGGGTTCTCGCAGGGCACGATGATGTCGCTGCATGTGGCACCCCGGCGCGAGGATCCGGTGGCGGGCATCGTGGCCTTCTCGGGCCGGCTGCTGCGCCCCGAGACGCTGGAGGACGAGGTGGTCAGCCGGATGCCGGTGCTGCTGGTGCATGGCGATGCCGACGAGGTCGTGCCGCCGCAATCGCTGCCCGCCGCCGCCGAGGCGCTGCAGGGCGCCGGGTTCAAGGAGGTCTTTGCACATGTGATGAAGGGCACCGGCCACGGGATCGCGCCGGACGGGCTGTCGGTTGCGCTGGCCTTCATGCGCGACAAGCTCGGCCTCTGAGTCCGCGAATGTGCGATCGGCGGCGCCGCGCCTCGACAGGGGCGGCGGGGTCGGGCATGTCTGGTCGCGACTGATGAACGGAGGAGACATCGCATGATCATCATCACCGGCACGATGGAAGTGGCCGCCGACCAGGTGGAGCTTGCCAAGAAGAACTTCGCGCTCGCCCAGGAGGCCACGAAGTCCGAAGACGGCTGCATCACCTACCGCTTCTTCCAGAGCGTCGACCAGCCCACGCTGTTCCGGGTCTACGAGGAATGGGAGAGCAAGGAGGCGCTGCGCGCCCACGGCGCCCATCCCAACATGACCGCGCATCGCGAACGGATGGAGCCCTGCGGCGTCACCAACCGCGCCCTCAAGATGATCGAACCCGAGCGCATCCGCGACCTCTGACACCGCGCTGCCCTGCCGCTTCACCCGGCCCCGGCCTTCCTCTGGCCAAAAATATCCTCGGGGGGACTCGGCCGCATGGCCGATGGGGGGCAGACAGCCCCCCTCCCGCGCCGGGGCCCCCGGACACGGCCCGCCGGTTCTCCCCGAACCTCAAAGACGATCCTCCCCGCGCCCCCGGGCGAGAGCCTGCGCAACTTCCCCCGGCCCCGGCCTTCCTCTGGCCGAAAATATCCTCGGGGGGACTCGGCTGCATGGCCGATGGGGGGCAGACAGCCCCCCTCCCGCGCCGAGGCCCCCGGACACGGCCCGCCGGTTCATCCCGAACCCCGGCGGCGCGCGCGATCACCCCGCGTCGAACCAGAGCCGCGGCTCGGCGATCTCCAGTGAGTTCATCGCCGGATCGCGGAAATAGATCGAGCGCGCCCCGCCCGGCCAGTGGAAATCCGCCTCCAGCGGGACGCCTGCCGCCTCCAGGCGCTCCACCCAGGCGGCCAGTGACTGCGCATCGGCGGCCAGGCACAGGTGTCCCGGCCCTTCGGCCCCGTGCGGCGGCACCGGAATCTCGGGGTTGGAACCGCCCTCGCGCGTGCGGGCGGGGTTGAAGAGCAGCAGCACCGTGTGCCCGACCCGGTAGAACACGTGCCGGTCGGCCACCCGGGTGATCCGCTCCAGCCCCAGGATCCCGCCATAGAAGGCCTCGGCGGCATCCAGGTCGGGGCAGTAGAGCGCGGCTTCGAGGAGGCCGGGAAACGCGGGGGCGGGGGGCAGGGGCAGATCATCCATGCGGCAATGATAGCACGCCCGCGCGCGAGTCCCAGCCCGTGCCGGTCGGGCACTGTCATGCCAGCGTTACGCACTTGTTTTAGGCACTTGGGCGTGAACTGCATATCGTGGGACTTGTCAGCGGAAAGCCGCGATATATAGTAAACCCAGGCTGGGGCGGGGTGTCCCGCTCCGGTTCCACCTCGGGCAGACAGCGCAGGGGACGAGTCGCAGATGGACGGAGATTTCAGGACGGAATTCGTGCGGGAACCGGCGGCGCTGAGACAGCACCCGGCCTTGGTTCTGAACGCGGATTACCGGCCGCTTTCCTACTACCCCCTCAGTCTCTGGCCCTGGCAGGAGGCGGTCAAGGCGGCCTTCCTGCAAAGGGTGGACATCGTAGCCGAGTACGACGCCTGGGTCCGAAGCCCGAGTACCGAGATACGGATACCCTCGGTGGTGGTACTGAAAGATTACGTAAAACCTCAGAAGCGCGTGGCCTTCACGCGCTTCAATCTTTTTCTGAGGGATGAATTCTGCTGCCAGTACTGCGGGGCCAAGGGCGATCTGACCTTCGACCATGTGGTGCCGCGCGCCAGCGGGGGCATCACCAGCTGGGAAAACGTGGTGGCGGCCTGTTCGCCCTGCAATCTGCACAAGGGATCGAAAAGCCTGCGCCGCGCCGGCATGTCCCTGCGCAAGCCGCCCCGCGCCCCGGGCGCGGAAGAGCTGCGCAACATGGGCCGCAAGTTCCCGCCCAACCACCTGCATGAAAGCTGGATGGACTACCTCTACTGGGATGCCGAGCTGGAGGCCTAGGCCAACCGGCGCGCGGATCGCCCGTCATCGTCACGGAGAGCGCCGGTCAGGTCGCTTCGGGCCGCCTGTGCCCGGCGGCGGGCGTTGTGCTGTGCACCGGGCGGGCCGCGCGCCACCCCGGGGCAGGGCGCCCCGCAGCAACGGAAACGGGCCGCCCCGATGGGACGGCCCGTGAAATCCGGGACGCGATGGTGCGGATCAGCTGCCGGAGCTGTTCGCGGCCGGTGCAGAAGCCGCGGCGGCGGAACCGGGTGCGGACAGCTGCTTGGCCTTGCCGCTCAGCGGATCGTCCTGGCGCTGCACGGAGCCTTCGAAATGGGCGCCGCTTTCGATCGCGATGGTCTTGTGGATGATGTCGCCTTCGACCCGCGCGGTCGAGGTCAGGCGCACCTTCAGCCCGCGCACGCGGCCCACGATGCGGCCGTTGATCACGACGTCATCGGCGGTCACCTCGCCCTTGACCGTGGCGCCTTCGCCGATGGTCAGCAGATGCGCGCGGATGTCGCCCTCGATGGTGCCTTCGATCTGGATGTCGCCGGTCGTCTTGATGTTGCCGGTGATATGCAGATCCGAGGACAGGACCGATGCGGGCGGCTTGGCCTTGGGGGCCGAGGGTTTGAAATCGCTGCCGGTCATGGAGGGCTTGGGTGCTGGCGTTTCCGAAGCGGCCGGAGCGGGGGTTTCGCTGGCCTTCGGGCCGGGCTCATTGATTTTGCTTTTAGAAAACATCTTTTCCAGCCTTGATGTAGATCATGGGGTTCACGGCCTGGCCGCCCACGCGCACTTCGTAGTGCAGATGCGGCCCGGTCACACGTCCGGATGCCCCCATATCACCGATCCGGTCCCCGCGCGAGACCCTTTGGCCCACCTTCACGCGAATGCGCGACATATGGGCATAGCGGGTCTCGATGCCGAACTCGTGCTGGATTTTCACCAGCCGGCCATAGCCCGACAGCCAGCCCGCATGGGTGACGACGCCGTCGCCCGTGGCGAAAAGCGGTGTGCCCACGGGACCGGCGAAATCGACGCCGGCATGCATGCGGCGGCCGCCGGTCTTGGGATCGCGGCGATAACCGAATCCGCTGGTGAAACGGTAGGAGGAGTGAACAGGCAGGGCAAACGGCGCCTTTTCGGCGGCGATGCGGTAGAGGTTCAGCTTGTCCATCTGGTTGAGGATGCGGTTCGCGCGGCTTTCATCCGCCGAGGGTTCGCTGCCCATTGTGGAGAGCGAGATCGGCATCAGAGGGCCGCCCTGGCCGGAATAGCCCCGGCGCACCTGGTTCAGCAGGCTGTCGGTGTTCATGCCGGCGGCGCGGAACATCTTGTCGAGCGGGGCGACCGAGACGGTCATCGCCTCTTCCAGCTGGCGGAAGATCTGGTCGTTCTGGTCTTTCATCAGGGCGACCTGGCTGGCCATCTCGTCGGCCTGCAGCAGGGCGTCCTTGGCGTCGGCGCTGATCTGGTCGCGCTGGTTCGCGGTGTCCGACAGGGCTGCGGTCAGCATGCCGACCGTCGCGTCCGAGGCGGCGGCCTCGCCGGGCCCGGCCACGGTGCCCGCATCGGCCATTTCCTGTTTCAGGGTGCCCACTTCCTTGCGGGCCTTGTCGCGCTCGGTCATCGTCCGGCGCAGGGTCGACTGGATCACGTCGATCCCGGTCTCAAGTTCGCCGCGCCGGGTTTCCGAGGCCAGCAGTTCCGACTGCATCGACGAAATCCGCTGCAGCGCCGAGTTGAAGCGCTCCTGCGCCGCCAGCGCCTCGTCGGCCCGGGCGTCGCGCTCGGAGGCCAGGGCGTTCAGGCGCGTCTGATAGACCATCTGGTCCCGCTTGGCCTGTTCGCGGAAGTTGCCCGATCCGATGCTGTCCATCAGCAGGATCGCGGTGGCGATGATCGACCAGGCGACGATGGCGCTGCCGCCGGCAAAAGCCGCCAGTTGCATGCCGGGCCGCAGCCTGATGAAGCGAGTGTCCGTATCCGACCGAAGAAACAGCCGACGTTCAGGAAAGTGCCGCTCGAGTAGAGCGTGCATGCGCATGGCAAGCCGTGTTCTCACGAAAAGGTGTCCCTTTGTCCCATCCCAGTAGCGCCCCGTTCCCCAACTGGCGCTCCGACTTTTGTTATCGGGACGTTACACGCCCGGCAAGGCGTTTGGGTGGCCGATTCGCCGCACCTCCCGAATTTCCGCCGATTTGGCAAGAAATCGCCGATTCTCCGGGGGGCAGCGTTGCTCAGCCGCCACGCTCTTCGGCAAGGGGCCAGTAAAAGTCGAGCGGCAGCCCGGCTTCTGCGCGTTTTTCATCGTTGAACGGCGGCTTGAGCGCGCCGTGAAAGTATTTGCGCACCAACTCGTGAAAAAAGGGTTTCGGATCGGTGTCGTGCCGCCCGCACAGGTAATGGAACCACTTGGATCCATAGGCGACATGGCCGACCTCTTCGGCATAGATCGTCTGCAGCGCCGCGACCGCCTGATCGGCGCCCGCCTTGCGGAACACCTCGATCATGCCGGGGGTCACGTCCAGGCCGCGCGCCTCCAGAACCATCGGCACCACGGCGAGGCGGCCAAAGATGTCTTCGGCGGTGTCCTCGGCGGCGCGCCACATGCCGGCATGGGCGGGCAGGGCGCCGTAATGCGATCCCGCCGCCTCCAGACAGTCGCACATCAGGTTGAAGTGTTTCGATTCCTCGTCCGCCGCCTTGACCCAGTCGTCATAGAACCCGGGCGGCATCGGCACATGGGTGAACCGGGCGACGATATCCCAGTGCAGGTCCACCGCGTTCAGCTCGATATGCGCAACGGCGTGCAGCAGCGCGATGCGGCCCTGCTCCGACCCGGGGCGGCGGCGCGGCACGTCGCGCGGGTCCAGCAGGTCGGGCCTGTCGGGCCGGGCCGGGCGCAGTGGCGGCGCGGCCTGTCCCACCGGGATCGGCGTCGCCCCGTCCTCGCGCGCGGCGCGCCAGGCGGCGGCGCAGCGGTGCGACAGGGCGGTCTTGGCGCGCCCGTCGGCAGTGGTCAGCACGGCGACGGCCATTTCGGCCAGCGTCGCGGGCAGGGTATCGGTCATCGGGGGCCCCGTCTGAGATGCGTGCGGAACACGCCCGGCACGTCGCAACGGCCGGGCGCGGCGTGAAGCGGGGTCAGAGCGCCTTGACGGCCTCCAGCACCTCGTCGACATGGCCGGGCACCTTCACCTTGCGCCAGGTCCGGGCGATGGTCCCGTCCGGCGCGATGAGGAAGGTCGCCCGCTCGATCCCCATGAAGGTCTTGCCGTACATCTTCTTCTCGCCCCAGACGCCGTAGCGTTCGCAGACGTCGCTGTCCTCGTCCGACAGCAGCGTCACCGACAGCCCGTGCTTGTCGCGGAACTTGTCGTGGCTGGCGACGCTGTCCTTGCTGACCCCCAGCACCCTGGCCCCGGCGGCGGCAAAGTCATCGGCGGCGCCGGTGAAATCCTTGCCCTCGGTCGTGCAGCCCGGCGTGTCGTCGCGCGGGTAGAAGTAGAGCACAACCGGCTTTCCGCGCAGCTCTGACAGGGCGACGGTGCCGCCGCCATCGCTGGGCAGGGTGAAATCGGGGGCCATGTCTCCGGTATCTGTCATCGGTGCGCCTTTCCTGTGCCGCAAAATGTGAGTTTCATCTTAATGCGGTTCCGGCGAGAATAAAGGCAATGGCAGGTGCCTGGGGCAGGGGATGGCCCGCACCGCAAAGAGAGCAGGGCCGCAGGGCCGGGAATGACAGACAAGGACAAGGACATTGCGGCGGGGGACAAAGCGCCCCGGCCCGACGTGACGCAGCGCAAGGCGCGGCGGCGGTGGCCGCATCGTGTCTGGCACGGCTGTGCCTGGGCCCTGTCGGGCCTGACGCTGATCACCGTGGCGCTGGCCGTGGTGGTGCTGGCCCTGCGGGATCAGCCGCTGGTGGCGCCACGCTGGCTGCACGACCGGCTGGAGGCGCGGCTGGACAGTTCGATGCCCGGCCTGTCGGTGCAGTTCGGCGAGGTCTCGGTGATCCTGGGCGACAGCTGGAAACCGCGCCTGCGCCTGCGCGATCTTCAGGTGCAGCGCGTCGGCAGCCCGGCCCGCGTCTCGCTGTCCGATATCGAGGGCACCATCGCGCTGGAGCCCCTGCTGCAGGGCAAGGTGCAGCCGCATTCGATCTACCTGACCGGCGCGCAGCTGCGCCTCAGACGCAATGCCGAGGGGGGATTCGACCTGGCCCTGGGCGACAACGGCGCCGCGCGGAGCGAGGGGGCGGTACGCCAGACCACCTCGGGTGCCGACATCGCCGCGCTGGCGGATGCGGTGGAGCAGCTGCTGGACCTGCCCGACCTTGCCGCGCTGGACCGGATCGAGGCCAACGCGCTCACACTGTTTTACGAAGACGCCCGCTCGGGCCGGGCCTGGACCATCGACGGTGGCCGCGTCGCGCTGGAACGTCAGGGCGAAGAGCTGCGCCTGCGGGGCGATTTCGCCCTGCTGGGGGGCGGCGATTCCGTGGCCACCCTGGCGGTGAATTACGATAGCCGGATCGGCAACCGGGCGGCAAACCTGGGGCTGAACTTCGCGGATATGCCGGCGGCGGACATCGCCACCCAGGGCGCGGCGCTGGCCTGGCTGGGCGTGCTCGACGCGCCGATTTCCGGGGCGCTGCGGGTGTCGGTGGACAGCGAGGGCCAGCTTGGCCCGCTCAACGCGACGCTGCAGATCGGCGCGGGGGCGCTGCGGCCGACCGACGATATCCGCCCGATCCGCTTCCGCTCGGCCCGCAGCTATTTCACCTACGATCCGAACACCATGGCCCTGCGGTTCGACGAGCTGTCGGTGGACAGTGCCTTTGTCACCGCGCGGGCCGAGGGCGAGGTGCGCCTGACCGGCACGCGCGACGGCCTGCCGCAGGAAATGGTCGGCCAGATGCGGATGACGCATATGGTGGCCAACCCGGGCCGCATCTACCCCAAGCCGCTGGAATTCGAGGATGTGCGCGCCGACCTGCGCCTGCAGCTTGCCCCGTTCCGGCTGAGCCTTGGCCAACTGCGCCTGGCCGAGGCCGGCGGCGCGCTGCTGCTGTCGGGCGAGGTGAACGCCCGCCCCGAGGGATGGGATCTGACGCTGGACGGCGCGGCCGAGGCGATGCCCTCGGAGGCGCTGCTGGCGCTCTGGCCCGAGGATCTGGGGCAGAAGACCCGGACCTGGGTGTCCGAGAATGTCCACCGGGGCGAGCTGAGCAACCTGCAGCTGGGGGTCCGTTCGCTGCCGGGGCACAAGCCGGATGTCTATCTGGGCTTCGAATTCCGCGAGGCCGAGGTGACCTTTATCAAGGATGTGCCGCCGCTCAAGGACCTGGCGGGGCATGCGACGCTCTACCAGAACCGGTTCGCGGTGCTTGCCAACGCCGGGCATGTCGACGCGCCGCAGGGCGGGCGGGTTTCTGTCGCGGGCACCAGTTTCGTGGTGCTGGCCACGAACGAGAAACCGGCCCCCGCCCGGGTCAGCCTGCAGACCGACAGCACGATCACCGCCGCGCTGGCCCTGCTGAACACCCCGCCGTTCCGGTTCATGGAAAAGGCCGGGCAGCGGGTCGACATGGCGGACGGGCGCGCTTCGGTCACCGGGACCATCGACCTGAAGCTGATGAAGGACCCGCCGCCCGAGACGATCCAGGTGGCGGCGCGCGCGACGCTGCGCGACCTGCGCAGCACCGTGCTGGTGCCGGGGCGGACCCTGGCCGCGTCGGAAATGACGGTGACCGCCAGCAACGAACATCTGCTTATCGAGGGGCCGGGCCGGATCGGCGCCGTGCCCTTCGACGGCAGGTTCGAGACCGGGCTGGGCAAGGCCGCCACCGGCGAAAGCCGCGTCACCGGCTGGGTCGAGCTGTCCGAGCGGTTCATGGATGAATTCCGCATCGGCCTGCCCGCGGGCAGCGTTTCGGGCAAGGGGCAGGCGGAGGTCGAGATCGTGCTGGCCAAGGGCAAGGCGCCCGCGTTTTCCATGACCTCGGATCTCAGCGGCGTGGGCCTGCGGCTGACCGCGCTCGACTGGTCGCTGCCCCGCGCCGCGCGGGGCCGCATCTCGGTCAGCGGCGCGATGGCAAGCCCGCCCCGGATCGACCGGATCGAGGTCGACGCCCCGGGCCTCAAGGCCAGCGGCGCGGTCGAGCTGACGGCGGCCGGGCAGTTGCAGCGCGCGCTCTTCAGCCGGGTGCAGGTCGGCCAGTGGCTGGACGCGCCGGTGGAGCTGACGGGGCGCGGGGCAGGCGCCGCACCGGCGGTGGCGGTGACCGGGGGCACGGTGGACCTGCGCCGCGCCAAGATCGACGGCGGCGGCAGCGGGTCCGGCGGCGGGCCGATCCGGCTGGCGCTCGACCGGCTGCAGATATCGGATTCGCTGGCGCTGACCGCCTTTCGCGGCGATTTCACCACCAGCGGCGGGATGAGCGGCAATTTTACCGGCATGCTGAACGGCGCCGCGCCGGTCCGGGGTCAGATGATCGGCGGCGGGCGGGCCAGCACGATCCGGCTGTCGTCGGACAATGCGGGGGCGGTGATCGCGGCGGGCGGGCTGCTGAAACAGGGGCGCGGGGGCAAGCTGGACCTGGTGCTGGTGCCCACCGGGGCCGCGGGCACCTATGACGGCACCCTGGCGGTGCGGGGGCTCTGGATCACCGACGCCCCGGCGATGGCCGACCTGCTGAGCGCGATTTCGGTGGTCGGCCTGCTGGAGCAGATGTCGGGCAACGGTATCCAGTTCAGCGAGGTCGACGCCCGGTTCCGGCTGACCCCGACACAGGTGGTGCTGGCCGAAAGCAGCGCGGTCGGCGTCTCCATCGGGATCTCGATGGACGGGACCTATGATCTGGGCGCCAGCAGGCTGGACATGCAGGGGGTGATCTCGCCGATCTACCTGCTGAACGGCATCGGCTCGGTCCTGACGCGCAAGGGCGAGGGGCTGATCGGGTTCAACTTCAACCTCACCGGGCCGTCCTCGGCGCCGCAGGTCTCGGTCAACCCGCTGTCGATCTTTACCCCCGGCATGTTCCGCGAACTGTTCCGCCGCCCGCCGCCCAAGCTGTCGCAATAGGCGCGGGGGCGGGGCGGGGGCGCGGGGTCAGCCCGGCGCGGCGCCGAAATCGAAACTGTCGACCTCGCGGATATAGGCCTCGAAGAACTCGGTGAAGGTGGCGACGAGCGGCGGCAGCCTGTCGTAAGGCGGGTAATAGAGCATCAGGTTCAGGGCCGGGACCTGCCAGTCGGGCAGCACCACCTCGACCGCGCCGCTGGCCAGCCCGTCGCGCACCAGGAACTCCGGCAGGTTCACCACGCCATTGCCCGCAACCGCCATCTCGTACAGGAATTCGCCGTTGTTCGACACGATCCCGGTGCCCGCGCGGAGGCTGCGCCGCACCCCGGCGCGGGCCAGCGTCCAGGTCTCGGCCCCGCCCCGGTGGCCGTAGGACAGGCACAGCTCGCCCGGCAGGTCATCCGGGCCCTCTGGCCGGGCGACGCGGTCGAACAGGGACGGCGCGGCCACGATCTGGCGGGGCACCTGGCAGATGCGGCGCCAGATGGTGGACTTGTCGCCCGGCGGGTCCGAAATGCGGATCGCCAGGTCGCAATGGGTGTCGAGGATATCGACCAGCACATCGGTCAGCTGCAAATCGACGTCGATATTGGGATAGGCCAGCCGGAAACTGCCCAGCAATCCCGGCATCAGCCGCATGCCAAAGGACATCGGCGCGTTGATCGCCAGCCGCCCCCGGTCGGGGCGGGTGGTGCGGGCGATCTCGTCGCTCACCCGGTCGAATTCCTCGATCACCGGGCGGTAGCGGGCGGCCACCATCGCCCCGGCCCCGGTGAGCGAGACCTGCCGCGTGGTGCGCAGCAGCAACTGCTGGCCCAGATCGCCCTCCAGCTGCGCGATGATCCGGGTGACCGAGGCCGGCGTCATCCGCAATGCCCGCGCGGCCCCGGCAAAGCTGCCCTCGGCCACCACGGCGAGGAAGACACGGATCGGTTTCAGGGTCTGCATCGGCGCCTCATTGTTATCATCGGTGATAACAGTAAATGCCGTATACTTTCTATTCCTGGCAATGGCCCTGGCACCTATCTTGGTCGCAACCGAATGCAACACGCGACGGAGAACGCCATGATCAAGGACATCAAGGGCCTGCACCACGTCACCTCGATGGCGGCGGACGCGGCCGAGAACAACCGCTTCTTTACCGACACCCTGGGCCTGCGCCGGGTGAAGAAGACCGTGAATTTCGACGCGCCCGAGGTCTATCACCTGTATTACGGCGACGAGATCGGCACCCCCGGTTCGGTGATGACCTATTTCCCCTTTGGCCGGATGCCCAAGGGCCGCCGCGGCACCGGAGAGGTCGGCGTGACCGAATTCGCCGTGCCCGAGGGCGCGCTGCCCTACTGGCGCGACAGGCTGGGCGCGCAGGGCGCGACCGGGCTGCGCGAAGGCAGCTTCCTGGGTGAGGCACGCCTGGAATTCGACGGGCCGGATGGCGACAGCTTTGCCCTGGTGGAAAGCGCCGATCGCGGGCGCACCGCCTGGACCGGCAACGGCGTATCGGGCGATGCGGGCATCCTGGGCTTCAACGGCGCCCGGCTGCGGCTGCGCGATGCCGCGGGCACCGACGAGCTGCTGCGCTTCATGGGCTATCAGAAGGACGAGAGCGACGGCGCGGTGACCCGCTACCGGATCGAGGGCGGCAATGCCGCCGACACCATCGACCTTGAGGCGATGCCCGGTGGCAAGCCCGCCGCGCAGGGCGCCGGTTCGGTGCACCACATCGCCTTTGCGGTCGAGGACCGCGCGGCACAGGCCCGGGTGCGCGAGGCACTGCTGGCCACCGGCTATCAGGTGACCCCGGTGATCGACCGCGATTATTTCTGGGCGATCTACTTCCGCACGCCCGGCGGCGTCCTGTTCGAGATCGCCACCAACGAACCCGGTTTCGACCGGGACGAGGACACCGCCCATCTGGGCGAGGCGCTGAAACTGCCCGAGCGCTACGAGCCCTACCGCAGCCGGATCGAGGCGCAGCTGCCCGGGATCGGGGCGTGACGGCCATGACCGATACGCCCGGCTACACCGCGCGCACCCGGGCGCCCGATCCGGGGGCGCCGATCATCCTTGCCCTGCATGGCACCGGCGGGGACGAGCACCAGTTCTTCGACCTGGTGCGCCAGATCAACCCGGGGGCGGGCATCGTTTCGCCCCGGGGCGATGTCAGCGAACAGGGCGCCGCGCGCTTCTTTCGCCGCACGAGCGAGGGGGTCTATGACATGGACGACCTCGCGCTGCGGACCGGGCGGATGGCGGAATATGTCGCGGATGTCCGGGCCGCGCACCCGGGCGTGTCGCTTTACGGGTTCGGCTATTCCAACGGGGCGAATATCCTGGCCTCGGTGGTGATGGCGCGCCCGGACCTGTTCGACCGGGTCGGGCTGCTGCATCCGCTGATCCCCTGGGATCCGGTGCCGGTGGCGCTGTCCGGGCGGCGGGTTCTGATCTCTGCCGGGCGGCGCGACCCGATCTGCCCCTGGCCACGGACCGAACGGCTGGTGGCCTGGTTCGCCGCGCAGGGCGCCGGGGTCGAAACCTCGGTCCATGACGGCGGGCACGAAATGCGGCAGGGCGAGATCGCGGCCCTGGCCGGGTTGCTGACCGGCTGACCGCCCTTCGCCCGGGGGCGGCACGACAGGGGCAGGGGGCGCGATCCGCGCCCCGCCCGGAGCAGACCAACACAGCGATTGCAAGGAGCACCGCTCATGTCCGACCCCGTCATCACCTATAGCGAGACCGAGACCAAGGCCCGATACGCCGCCACTGTCGAAGGCGTGGAAGGCGAGGGCGAGCTGACCCTGTCCAAGGTCTCTCAAACCCTGATCATCGCCGATCACACCGGCGTCCCCGACAGCATGCGCGGCATGGGCGTGGCGCAGGCGCTGGTCCGGCGGCTGATCGCCGACGCGCGGCAGCGCGGGCAGCGGATCGTCCCGCTCTGCCCCTTCGTGCGCGCCTATGCCGAACGGCACCGGGACGAGACCGCCGATGTCATCCAGTGGTAAGACGGGCTGGGCGCGGGGCGCGGCCCCTCTGCGCCGCCGCCCCACAGGCGCCTCGCCCCCGGCGCCGCCGCTTTTTTGCGCCACCGCGCCAAACGCATTCCTGCGGGCCTGGCCCCCCCGCGCAACGGCCCCACAGGCCCCCTGCAAGGACACCTGACATGAGCTGGAACCCCACACAGGATCCCGAAAACCCCGCCTTCGGCTGCGATGCGCTGGAAACGCTGATCATCCCGCGGGCCCGCGACATCGGCGGCTTTGACGTGCGCCGCGCGCTGCCCTCGCCGCAGCGCCAGATGGTCGGGCCGTTCATCTTCTTCGACCAGATGGGCCCGGCGGAATTCATCACCGAGGGCGGCATCGACGTGCGCCCGCATCCGCATATCGGCCTGGGCACCGTGACCTATCTGTACCAGGGCGAGTTCGAGCATCGCGACAGCATCGGCAGCCACCAGATGATCTATCCGGGCGAGGTGAACTGGATGACCGCCGGGCGCGGCGTCACCCATTCCGAGCGCACCAGCGCACAGACGCGGGGCACGCGGCACAGCCTGTTCGGCGTGCAGACCTGGATCGCCCTGCCGGAGCACCTGGAGGAGACCGACCCGGGCTTCGAGCATCACGGCAAGGAGGCGCTGCCGGTGATTTCGGACGGCGGCGCCGAGGCGCGGCTGATCCTGGGTTCGGCCTATGGCGAGACCAGCCCGGTGAGCATGCCGAGCGAGACCTTCTACCTCGACGTGGTGCTGGCCCCGGGCGCGTCCTTCCCGCTGCCAGACAACCACGAGGATCGCGGCATCTACGTGAGCGAGGGCGCGATCGACGTGGCGGGCGACAGGTTCGAGACCGGGCGCATGATGGTCTTTCGCCCCGGCGACGGCATTTCGGTCAAGGCCGGGCCGCAGGGTGCGCGGCTGATGGTGCTGGGCGGGGCGACGATGAACGGCCCGCGCTACATCTGGTGGAACTTCGTGTCCTCGTCGAAGGAGCGGATCGAACAGGCCAAGCAGGACTGGAACGCCGCCGACTGGGAGGGCGGACCCTTCCGCCTGCCGCCGGGCGACGATGCCGAGTTCATCTCGATCCCGCCCGAGCTGGAGCGCACCCGCCCGAAGGAGTGGAAATAGGGGCGGACGGGGAGCGCCCGGCAGACATATGCGGTTTTCCCGGATCGGGACGTGGCAGCACGGCCCGGGGCAGGGGCAGGGGCGCAACTCTCGGCAGTGCCGGGGGCGCTGCCCACACGCAGCGGTCCGGACAGGCGCCCGAAATTTCGTCGAAATTTCGTGCAGGCCGGCCCCGCAGATGCTCAGCTCGTGGCGCGGCCCGGTTCCGGGCGCAGGACCAGCCAGATCAGCGCGCCCCCCGCAAGCGCAAGGAAGGGGATCATCGCGATGCTGACGGCGGCCCAGCCCTGCACCGGGCTGCCGCCCGAGCAGTTCATCAGCCCGCCCGAGGCCAGCGAGGCCGCGGTCACGCCGCCAAAGACGATCAGGTCGTTCAGCCCCTGCATCCGGCCCCGTTCATGCGGCGCATGGGCCGAGGCCAGCATCGTCGTCGCCCCGATGAAGCCGAAGTTCCAGCCCAGCCCCAGCAGCACCATCGCGCCGAAGAAGTTCATCAGGTCGACCCCCTGCAGCGCCACCGCCCCGGCGGCGGCCAGGATCAGCAGGCCGGTGGCCATCACCTTCTCGACCCCGAACCGGGCAATCAGGTGGCCGGTGAAGAACGAGGGCACGAACATCGCCAGCACGTGGCTCGACACCACATCGGCGGCCGCGGATTTGGTGAAGCCGCAGCCGACCACGGCCAGCGGGGCCGAGGTCATCATCAGGTTCATCAGCGCATAGCTGACCATCGCGCAGATGATCGCCACGGCGATGCGCGGGGTGGTCAGCAGCTCCAGCCGCGTCCGGCCCCGGGGCGCATCGGCGGCGGGCACCGGCGGGCGCGGGATGTCGATCAGCACGAAGAGCAGCGATCCGCCGAGGTTCAGCGCGATCACCGCCAGGTAGGTGCCCAGGAAGGGCACCACCATCGCATCGCTGGTCACCTTGACCAGCTGCGGCCCGATGATGGCCGAGACGAGCCCCCCCGCCATGACATAGGAAATCGCCTTGGGCCGGTAGGCGTCGCTGGCCGTATCGGCGGCGGCGAAGCGGTAAAAGCCCTGGGCGGACATGTAGACGCCGGTGCAGAGCGAGCCGAGCAGGAAGACCGGGAAAGAGGCGAGGTAAAGCCCGTAGGCCCCGATTGTCCCGCCAAGCGCGCCGCCGATGGCCCCGGCGAAGAAACCCGCCCGGCGGCCAAAGCGCTGCATCAGCCACGAGATCGGCGTCGCCGTCATCATAGAGCCGAGCACGATCATGGTGATCGGCAGCGTGGCGAGGCAGGGGTTGGAGGCCAGCGACTGCCCGGCCAGCCCGCCAATGGTGAAGATCATCGGCATCTGCGAGCCGAGGATCGCCTGCGCCATCACCAGAACGATGACGTTGCGCCGGGCCTTGGCATTGTCGGGGAGGGGCGTCGTGGCGGTCATTCCCAATCTGCTACGCCTGCGCGCGGGGGCGCGCAAGACGGCGCGCTGCAGGTCGGCCTGTGCAGGTTTGCAGGTTCGGATCCGCCACTTGCGCGTATCGGCCCTCGGCGGGGTCGCGGGGCGGCGGGCAGGATTTTCAGCGCCGCCGTTCGATCACATGGGCAAAGCTGCCGCTGACCCGCCCGCGCCGCAGGCCCATCGGGGGCAGGATGTTGCCCTCGGCATCCCTGGCCTCGTAAAGCGGCGCGCCATCGGCCCTGAGGGTCGTGGCATAGTGGAATTCATGCCCCGCCAGCCGCCCGCCGAAGGGACCGCCCAGGTCGGTCAGCTCGCGGTAGCCCAGGTGCAGCTTGCGGGACTGGAACGAGGTGTCCAGCTCCAGCAGTCCCGCCATTGCGTGGCTCTGCCCCTCGGCATCGACCAGCCGTTGCCCCAGCACCATGTAGCCGCCGCATTCGCCATGCACCGGCCCGGCCTCGGCCGCCTTGCGCAGGCTGTCGAGGAAACGCGCATTGCCGGCGATCCGGCCGGCGTGCAATTCGGGATAGCCGCCGGGAAGGAAGGTGAACCCGGCCTCGGGCACCGCCTCGTCGGCGAGCGGCGAGAAGAACCGCAGCTCGGCCCCGTGCGAGCGCCAGTCCGCCAGCATATGGGGATAGGCAAAGGCAAAGGCCTGATCCCGCGCCACGGCGATGACCTGCGCGGGGGGCTTCATGCGCAGCGCGCCGGGGGCCTCGGCCAGGGGGGCGGCGATGCGCTCCAGCGCGTCGCGCTCCAGCGCCGCGTCCAGCCAGTCGGCGGCCTTGTCGAGGAAGGCGTCGAGATCCGCGCGCTCCCCGGCCTGCACCAGCCCCAGGTGGCGCGAGGGCATCGCCAGACCTGCATCGCGGGGCAGGGCGGCCAGCACCGGCAGGCCCGAAGGTTCCAGCGCCCGGCGCAGCATGGCGGCGTGGTGCGGCGAGCCGACATTGTTCAGGATCACCCCGGCGACCCGCACGGCGGGGTCATGCCCGGCGAACCCTGCGACCAGCGGCGCGACCGATTGCGCCATGCGGCCCGCGTCGATCACCAGCACGACAGGCAGGGCCAGCAGGCGGGCGAGGTCGGCCACCGCGCCGCGCCCCTCTGGCGGGGCGCCGTCGAACAGGCCCATGGCCCCCTCGATCACCAGCAGCCCGTCGCCCGCCGCCAGCGCCGCCAGGCGGTCCGGCGGCATGGCCCAGGCATCGAGGTTCAGGCAGGCGCGACCCGTGGCGGCCTCGTGAAACCGCGGGTCGATGTAATCCGGCCCGGATTTCGCCCCGCGCACCGTCACGCCCTCGCGCGCGAGCAGGCGCAGCAGGGCCAGGGTCACGGTGGTCTTGCCCGCGCCCGAGGACGGGGCGGCGACGATCAGGCCGCGTGGGGGGGCGGTCACGATGCCTCGGCCGGGCGCCCGCGGTTGAGCGGGTCCAGGTTGCGCGGCGCCTCGCCCCGGGCCAGCGCCTGCCAGTCCAGCACCTGCCGCATCAGCACCGAGCGCCCGACGCAGAGGATCGCGGGCGGTTCCAGCCCGCTGTCGGCGATATCGGCGGCCATGCGGCCCAGCGTGGTCTCCAGCACCTTCTCGTCCGGCGTGGTGGCGGAACAGACGACGGCGCAGGGTTCATCCGCCGGGCGGCCCGCCTCCAGCAGCGCGGTGGCGATGCGTTCGGCATGTTTCATGCCCATGTAGATCACCAGCACCTGGCTGCCCTTGGCGATCGAGGCCCAGTCGAGCGACTGCGGCGTCTCGCCGGACTGGTCATGCCCGGTGACAAAGGTGACCGACTGGTTCACGTCGCGATGGGTGACCGGGATACCGGCATAGGCCAGCCCGCCGATGCCCGCGCTGATGCCGGGAATGATGCGGACGTTGACGCCGTGCTGGATCAGGGTCTGCGCCTCCTCGCCGCCCCGGCCAAAGACGAAGGGATCGCCGCCCTTGAGCCGCAGCACCCGCTTGCCCTCGCGCGCCAGATCCACCAGCCGCAGCGAGATGTCGCGCTGCTTGGCCGAGGGCTTGCCGCCGCGCTTGCCGGCATAGACATGCTCGGCCTGCGGCGCCCAGTCGAGGATCGCCTCCTGCACCAGCGCGTCATAGATCACCACATCGGCCTGCCTGAGCGCGTTGAGCGCATGCAGCGTCAGCAGCCCCGGGTCGCCGGGACCGGCACCGCAGAGCCAGACCCAGCCGGGCTTCAGCTCAGGCCAGGCGCCGGAGGGGAGGGGAAACGAGTCGGTCATACCCTCTATATGGACCTGTCGGGCGGCGTGGAAAAGACCGGGCTTGTCCGTGGGTTCCGCCATGCCCGCGCCGTCCGGCACAGCTTGGGGAGCGGCGCGCGCCCGCCCTGCGGCCCCGACATCGGCCAAGGCGCACAGCGGCGCGGGCCAGATGCGAGCCGGGGCGCAGGGCCGCTTGCCGCCTGACGCGGGCCGCTTCTGCCCGGCCCCGGAACGCGGATGAAGGCGGCGCCCTGCGGCTCAATCCCGGTGTCGCAACTTGTGCTCAGCCGGTGCCCGGCAGGCGCCAGGTGGATGGCACGGACCCCGGACTGTCGGTCAGGGTTTCGCCGGAAGCGTCGGTGACGGCATCGCCGCCCCCATGCGGGCCCTGGCGGCGGCTCTGTGCGCCGGGCACGGCCCGATTCGGCCAATGGCATCGGCGCAGGGGCGGCGCGGCGGTTGCGCGTGCCGGGGGGCACCGCCTTGCCTGACCCGCAGGCTCGCCGGATCAGGAGCAGCCCTTGCGGACCTCGCGGTCCAGCAGTTCGGTTTCGACCAGCATGCAGCGGTCGCGGGCCTCGTAGTAATAGCCCCGGGCGTACCAGCCGACGGCGGTGGCCTCGTCGTCATCCGCCAGCAGCCAGGCACCGCGCAGGTATTTCACCGCGTATTTCAGGTTGGTCTCGGCATCCAGCAGGTCGGTGGGGGAGCCCTGAAAGCCCATCCCGCGCGCGGTGGCGGGCAGGATCTGCATCAGCCCGTAATAGGGGCCGTTGCGGGCGCCGGGGCGATAGTCGCTTTCGCGCTGGATCACGCGGTGCACCAGCGTGCGCGGGACCTCGTAGAGATCGGCATACTGGTTCACCAGCGTCCGCAGTTCCGGCGTCTCACCGGGGAAGAGCGCCATGCGCGTCACCTCCGGTTCCGGTTTCTCGGCCGCGCAGGCCGACAGAAATAGCGCGGCCCCGGTCGCCAGACACCACATCGCCCTTGTTTTCATGGTTCACCCTGAGTCTCTGTCCTGATCCGATAGGCCATGACAGCCGGGTTTCCGGCAAGTCCCGGGTCTTGCGATGCGCGGATATCCGCGCGGGATCCCCGGCGCAGGCCGGGGTCCTCGGGGGCAGGGCGCTGGCAGTGACCGGAATTTCCGCACCTGGGGCCCGGCGGGGCCGGGGTTGCGGTCACCCGATGGCTGGTGCGCGCCCGGACCGGGACGCGGCCGCACGACCCGGCCCCCGGGCCTCGGGGGCTGCGCCTCGTGACTGTCGAGGCTGCGGAAGGCACCCGCCGCGCCACACGCGGCTGTCTGGTTTGTCCGGATGCGCGTCCCTGCCTCGGGGGGATGTCACCTCGGCCCTTCCGCGCGCCTCAGGTCGCCACCTCGACGGTCACATGCTCCATCCCGGTGGTCTCGCGCACGCGGTCCTTCACGGCGCGGCGCACCTCGTCCGCCACCGCGCCGGGCGCGAGGTCGATTTCCAGCGTGGCCATGGGACGCTCCTGCGTGATCGACCAGGCATGGACGTGGTGGGCACGGGCCACGCCGGGCAGCGAGGTTTCCAGATCGGCCGCGACGGCGCGGGGATCGAAGCCGGCGGGCGCGCCTTCCAGCAGGATATGCCCGCTCTCGCGCACCACGGACCAGGCCGAGCGCAGGATGATACAGGCGACCAGCACCGACAGGATCGGGTCGATCGGGGTCCAGCCGGTCCAGATGATGATGAGCGAGGCGGCAATCGCCGCGACCGATCCCAGCAGGTCGCCCATCACGTGCAGCGCGGCGGCGCGGACGTTGAGGTTGTCGCCCTCGGCGCGGCTGAGCACCCAGAAGGCCAGGACGTTCACCACGAGTCCCCCCAAGGCGACCCAGAGCATCAGCCCGCCCAGCACCTCTTGCGGGTCGCGCAGGCGCCGGACGGCCTCGAAGAGGATCCATGCCGCGATGACGAACAGCGTCAGCCCGTTCACGAAGGCGGCCAGAACCGAGAAGCGGTCGAACCCGTAGGTGCGTTTCCAGTCCGCCGGCCGCCGCGCCAGCCGGAAGGCGCACCAGGCCAGCAGCAGCGAGGCGAAGTCGGTCAGCATGTGGCCCGCATCGGCCAGGAGCGCGAGCGATCCCGAGATGAGCCCGCCGATGACCTCTGCCCCCATGAAGCCGCCCGTCAGGGCCGCGGCAATCAGGATGGCGCGTTCCTTGGACCGGCGCGTCTCGGGCGCGTCATGGGCCGATAGGGTTGGGCCATGCGAATGGCCTGCGTGCCCGTGCCCGTGCCCGTGTCCGTGTCCATGCCCATGTTCATGCCCGTGCCCGTGCGCATGCCCTTGCGCATGCTTGTGTCCTGTTCCCATCACCGCGCCTCCGCCCGAAGACCCGTGTCCGTCAGGGGCGCACTGCGCCCGCCGCCGGCGATGGGGGTCACGCGCCCATGGCGGATGCCGGCGATACGGGCGGTCATCCCGTGGCGGAGCGCGGGGGCGTCGAGGTGCGCCAGCTCAGCGCGGCGGAGGGGTCGGTCGGTCATGGCGGTGCTCTTGATTCGTTTCGTCCCCGTGGGATATACGATCTACAGCGACTGTAGCTTCAAGGGGTCAACGCCATGCAGGGCCATTCCATCGGCACGCTGTCCCGTCACACGGGCGTGAAGGTGACGACGATCCGCTACTACGAGGGGCGTGGTCTGCTGCCCGATCCCGGCCGCACGGGCGGGGGGCAACGCCGCTACGGCGATGCCGAGCTGAACCGGCTGTCCTTCATCGCCCATGCCCGGCAGCTCGGCTTTGACCTCGACGCGATCGCCGAACTGATCGCGTTGCAGGAGACGCCCCACGCCGCTCATGGTGATGCGCACCGCATCGCGAAGGATCGCATTGTCGAGGTCCGCGACCGGATCGAGCGGTTGCGGCGGCTGGAGGCGGAATTGGTGCGCGTCGTGAATGCCTGCGACGGCCGGTCCGACGGGCAACCCTGCCGGGTGCTGCACGCCCTGGCCGACCACCACGCCTGCGAGGGCGAGCACTGAGACGGCGCAGACGGCGCAGATGGCGGGACGGAAGGGGGCGCTGCCCCCGCCCGCGCTGCGCGCGGACTCCCCCGGGATATTTCGGGCCAGAGGAAGCGGGGGAACCGGCACCCGGCTTCATCTCGTCCAAAATACTCCCGCCGGAGGCGGACCTGCGGGAGGGCGACGCAGGCGCCCGGCCCGGCACTGCGTGGAGCGGGGAGGTGCCGGGCCCTTTTTGCCGGATGGCGCGGGCGGTCAGGCCTTGCCGGAGGCCTGGTCGGCGACCAGCTCGAATTCCTCGGGCAGGGGCGCGCGGTGCGGGTTGTCGAGCGTGGGCACCACCTCGCACCAGCCGGCATAGGGCTGGGACTGGGAGCGGTCGTAGAGCGCGCGCAGCGCGTCGAGCGGCGTGTCGGACATGTCCACCCGCAGGGTCAGCGGCGCGCGGTCGCGCCCCAGCACCAGCAGGGCCGCGGATTGCAACCCCCGGGAATCACTTCCCGCCGCCGCACCCGCGAAGAGCGCCGCGAGCAGGCGCTCGGCCAGCTCGCCCGGGTGGTCGAGAAAGGCAGACAGGGTCGACTCCAGCACCGCTTCGCCCGCCAGCAGGTTCCCGGCCACCACCACGCCGGGGGCGGATCGCGACCCCGCGGCGGGCACCGAATGCGCCCCGGTGAAGGCCGCCGTCCCGCCCTGCAGGTCAAGCGCCGAGAGCTGCCGGTAATCCCGCCCCTCGTCCGGGGAAACCATTGACGCCACGGCGCTTTCCGCCGTTTCACCCCCGCGCATCCGATCCAGTGCGCCGTCGCCCCAGAGGGTCGAGGGCGCCGTGCCCTGGCTGGCCGACAGACCCGCATCGGCCGCCCCGCGCAGCACCCATCCGCCGACGCAGAGCGATCCCGTGGCCGCCGCGCCGCCCAGGATGCCCGTTTTCGCATCGCGGGCCAGAATCGAAAAAGTCATGACAGCCTCCGGTTAACACGCCTCTTGAATTTATCATGAGAATTTGCCCTCATTCAATTTATCATGATCAATAATCCAAGGCCCGCTTAAGAGGAGAGGCTGAATGACACAGGGAATTCTCAACTGGACCCGGCGCGGGGTCCTGGCTGCCGGGGCCGCGATGTCGCTGTCGCTCGGCGCCGTTGCGCCCGCCGCGGCACAGACGCCCCCGGGCGTTCTGATCGTCGGCCAGATCGCCGAGCCCAAGGCCCTCGATCCGGCGGCTGTCACCGCCGTGAACGACTTCCGCATCCTGATGAACGTCTACGACGGGCTGGTGCGCTACAAGTCCGGCACGCTGGAGGTCGAACCGGCCCTGGCGACGGGCTGGGAGATCAGCGAGGACGGCACCGTCTATACCTTCAAGCTGCGCGAGGGCGTGAAATTCCACGACGGCAGCGATTTCGACGCCGAGGCGGTGAAGTTCAACTTCGACCGGATGCTCAACGAGGATCACCCCTACCACGACACCGGCCCCTTCCCGCTGGCCTTCTTCTTCTCGGCCGTGCGGGAGGTCGAGGTGGTCGATCCGCTGACCGTCACATTCACCCTGAACGCGCCCTATGCGCCGTTCCTGTCGAACCTGGCCTATCCGACCGGCCTGATCGTCTCGCCCGCCGCGGTGGAACAATACGGCGCCGATTTCGGCCGCAACCCCTCGGGCACCGGGCCGTTCAAATTTGTCGAGTGGCGCTCGAACGAGGCGGTGGTGGTCGAGGGCAACCCCGACTACTGGGACGGCCCGACCGACCTGCAGGCCGTGGTCTTCCGCCCGATCACCGATGCCAACACCCGCACCGCCGAGATGCTGGCGGGCGGAATCGACCTGATGGTCGAGGTGCCGCCGGTCTCGCTGTCGGAATTCCAGGGCGACAGTTTCACCGTCTTCGAACAGGCCGGACCCCATGTCTGGTTCCTGATCCTGAACGCCAAGGAAGGCCCCTTTGCCGAAAAGGCCGTGCGCCAGGCCGCCAATTACGCGATCAACAAGACCGCGCTGGTGGACAATGTGCTGGAGGGCACCGCCGATGTCGCCGCAGGGCCCACGCCGCCCGCCTTTGCCTGGGCCTATAACGAGAGCCTGGAGCCCTATCCCTACGATCCCGACAAGGCCAAGGCCCTGCTGGCCGAGGCCGGCATGGAGAACCCCGAAGTCACCTTTTACGTGACCGAAGGCGGCTCCGGCATGCTGGACCCGATTGCCATGGGCACCGCGATCCAGGCGGATCTGGAGGCCGTGGGCTTCGACGTGACAATCGAGACCTACGAGTGGAACACCTTCCTGGGCAATGTGAACCCGGGGCTGGAGGGCAAGGCGGACATGGCCGAAATGGCCTGGATGACCAACGACCCCGACACGCTGCCCTATCTGGCGCTGCGCACCGACGCATGGCCCGACAAGGGCGGGTTCAACTCGGGCTACTATTCCAACCCCGAGGTCGACAGCCTGCTGGAGGAAGCGCGCGTCGCCACCGATCAGGACAAGCGGGCCGAGCTCTACAAGAAGATGCAGACCATCGTGCAGGAAGATGCGCCCTGGGTCTTTGTCGCCAACTGGAAGCAGAACGCGGTGACCAGCGACCGGGTCGAGAACTTCGAGCTGCAGCCCTCGTTCTTCCTGCTGCTCAAGGACGTGGTCAAGAACTGACCATCCGGCCGGGCGGGTCGCCGGACCTTGCCCGGCCTGGCTTTCCGCCCCTGCCTGCGACGGGGCAGGCTAGGGCGAGACGCCGCGCGGCGGGCCGGATCCGGGCCGCCGCCATCCCGCAAAGCCACTTTCGGAACCACCACGGGACCACGAAAGGAGCCCAGCCATGACCGGCTACATCCTCAAGCGTCTGGTATCGGCGATTCCCGTCCTGCTGGGCATCACCGTCATCGTCTTCCTGATCATGGCGATGATCCCGGGCGATCCCGCCACGGCGATCCTGGGCAGCTACGCCACGCCCGAGAATGTCGAGAAGCTGAACCGCGACCTGGGGCTCGACCAGCCTCTGGTCGCCCGGTACTTCATCTGGCTGGGCAATATGCTGACCGGCGATTTCGGCCGCAGCTTTGCCCTGAACCGGCCGGTGATCGACGAGGTGCTCGACCGGTTCAGCGCCACGCTGGTGCTGGCGGGCACGGCCTTCATCCTTTGCGCCGTCTTCGGGATCATCGCGGGCGTCGTCTCGGCCGCGCGTCAGTACGGCTTTGCCGACAAGGCGATCACCTTTGCCGTGCTGCTGGGGATTTCGGTCCCGTCCTTCTTCCTCGGGATGATGATGATCCTGATCTTCGCGGTGAAACTGCGCTGGCTGCCGGTGTCGGGGATGTTCGCGATCTACGGCGGGGGCGACCTGCCGGACCTGCTGAACCACCTGATCATGCCGGCCCTCGCGCTGGCGGTGGTGGCGACCGGCGTGGTGGCGCGGCTGTCGCGATCCGCCATGCTGGAGGTGCTGCGCCAGGATTTCATCCGCACCGCCCGCGCCAAGGGGGTGGGCGAGCGTGACGTCGTCTGGCGCCATGCGCTGAAGGCCGCGATGGTCAGCATCATCCCGGTGCTGGGCATCCAGGCGGGATTCGTCCTGTCCGGCGCGGTCTATATCGAGATGGTGTTCCAGTGGCCCGGCGTGGGGCGGATGCTGGTCGATGCCATCCTGAAACGCGACATCCTGCTGGTGCAGGGCGGCGTGGTCTTCGTGGCCGCCTGCTACGTCCTGTTCAACATCGCGGTCGACGTGGCGCAATCGCTGCTCGATCCCCGGATCAAGACGTGAGGCCCCCCGAGATGGAGATCACGACATGAAGAAGTTCTTTCAGCTCCTCCTGCGCAATCGCCTGGCCGCCGCGGGCGGCGTCGCGATCTGCTTCGTCGTCATTCTGGCGCTGATCACCCCGCTGCTGCCGCTGCAGGCGCCCAACGTGACCAACACCGCGAACCGGTTCCAGCCGGTCTTCGCCGAGGGCCATCTGCTGGGCACCGACCACCTGGGGCGGGACATGCTGTCGCGGTTGCTCTGGGGCACGCGGCTGTCGCTGGCGGTCGGGTTCTCGGCCGCGATCTTTGCCGCCTTCTTCGGCGCGGCCATCGGGATCGTCGCGGGCTATTTCGGCGGGCGCACCGACAACGTGATCATGCGCGGCGTCGACATGCTGATGGCCTTTCCCTACATCCTGCTGGCGCTGGCCATTGTCGCGGCGCTCGGCCCCGGGCTGGTCAACGCGCTGATCGCGGTGGCGGCGGTGAACGTGCCGTTCTTTGCCCGCAACATCCGGGGCGTGACGGTGGGCATCGCGCACAAGGAATTTGTCGATGCCGCGCGGCTGGCGGGCCTGTCCGACACCCGCATCATCCTGACCGAGATCCTGCCCAACGTGGTGCCGGTGATCGTGATTGCCATGTCGACCACCATCGGCTGGATGATCCTGGAAACGGCGGGGCTGTCGTTCCTGGGCCTTGGTTCGCAGCCGCCGCAGGCCGATCTCGGCTCGATGCTGGGCGAGGCGCGCTCGGCGCTGATCACCAACCCGCATACCTCGGTCGTGCCGGGGGTGATGATCCTGATCATCGTGATGGGCATCAACCTGCTGGGCGACGGCGTGCGCGACGCGCTGGACCCGCGCCTGCGCTCGGGTGCGCTGACCCGGCCGATGGCGGCGACCGTGGTCCAGCGCAAGGGCGCGGTGCCCGCCCCCCATGCCGGGGGGGTGCTGACCATGACCGACCTGGAAACCCAGTTCCACGTCGGGCCGCGCATCTACAAGGCGGTGAACAAGGTCTCGCTGAATGTCGCGCCGGGCGAATGCCTGGGGGTGATCGGGGAAAGCGGCTCGGGCAAGTCGGTGACGGCGCTGTCGGTGATGGGGCTGGTGGCCTCGCCCCCGGGCGTGATCGTCGGCGGCTCGATCCGCTACAAGGACGAAGAGCTGATCGGGGCCCGGTACACCACCCTGCGCAGGTTCCGGGGCGACCGGGTGGCCTATATCTTCCAGGATCCGCTGGCCACGCTGCACCCGCTCTACAAGGTCGGCGACCAGCTGGTGGAGGCGATCCGCGTGCACCATCCGGTCAGCAGGGCCGAGGCCTGGAAACGCGCGGTCGAGCTGCTGAAGCAGGTGCGCATTCCCAATGCCGAAAACCGCGCCAGCACCTATCCGCACGAGATGTCGGGCGGCATGCGCCAGCGCGTGGGCATCGCCATGGCGCTGGCCAACGACCCCGATGTGATCATCGCGGACGAGCCGACAACGGCGCTGGACGTGACGGTGCAGGCGCAGATCCTCTCGCTGCTCGACGACCTCAGGCGCGAGCGCGGTCTGGCCATCGTCTTCATCACCCATGACTTCGGGGTGGTGGGGCAGCTCTGCGACCGGGTGGCGGTGATGTATGCCGGCCGGATCGTCGAGGAGGGGCCGACCGATGCGGTGCTGGCCGCGCCGGCGCATCCCTACACCAGGCGCCTGATCGCCTGCGTGCCCGAACTGGGCGAGGGGCGGCGGCGGCTGGAGGCGATCCCGGGCCTGCCCCCGGCGGTCGACCGGCTGGAGCCGGGCTGCGCCTTTGCCGCGCGCTGTACCAAGAAGGAGGCCGCCTGCGTCACCCGCGAGATCGAGCTGGCCCGCGCCGGCCCCCGCGCGGTGCGCTGCCTCTACCCCGAAACCGATCTGAGCCGGGAGGCCGCGGAATGACCGAGGTTCTGAAACTTCAAAACCTGTCCAAGGCGTTTCCGGTCGGCAAGCGGCTGTTCGGCGCGCCCAAGGGGACGGTGCATGCGGTGCAGCCGCTGGACCTGTCGGTGCAGCAGGGCGAGACCCTGGGCATCGTGGGGGAATCGGGCTGCGGCAAGTCCACCCTGGCGCGGATGCTGGTCGGGCTGATCCCGCCGACCACCGGCAGTATCGAGATCGACGGCAAGCCGCTGGACAATGCCGATCCGGCCGTCTTCGGCAGGCGGATCCAGTATGTGTTCCAGGACCCGATCTCCTCGCTGAACCCGCGCAAGACCATCCGCCAGGTGATGGAGGCGCCGCTGAAGCGCCTGCACGGGATGGACAAGGCGCAGCGCGACCGGCGGATTTCCGAAATCTTCGACAGCGTGAACCTGCGCGAGGAATTCATGGAGCGCTACCCGCATGAATTCTCGGGCGGGCAGGCGCAACGGATCGGCATCGCCCGGGCGCTGGCGGCCGAGGCGAAGATCCTGATCCTGGACGAGCCGGTCTCGGCGCTGGATGTCTCGGTGCAGGCGCAGGTGCTGAACCTGCTCGCGGATCTGAAGGCCAAGCTGGGGCTGACCTATCTCTTCATCTCGCATGACCTCGCGGTGGTGGAGGCGGTCTCGGACCGGGTGGCGGTGCTCTACTTCGGCTCGGTGGTGGAGGTCGGCAAGGCCGAGGACATCTTTCGCGCGCCGCGCCACCCCTATACCAGGCTGCTGGCAGAATCCGCGCCCGTGGTCGGCCGCCCCCTCGCGGCCCCGGAGGGCAGGGAGACCGAGCTTCCCGATCCGCTGAACCCGCCCCAGGGCTGCGCCTTCAGGGCGCGCTGCCCCTTTGCGCAGGGCGATTGCGCCGCCGCCCCGCCGCCGCTGGCCCCGCCAGAGGGTCACCGGGTCGCCTGCTACCATCCGTTGAACTGATCCAAAGGAGCGCCTGCGGCGCACGCGATGCTTGGGCGGGCTGCGCCCGCCTGGGGGGCGCTGCCCCCGTCGGCCCGTGCCGGGTCGACTCCCCCGGAGTATTTACGACGAGATGAAGCAGGGGCGCTCCACCCGGCTTCATCTCGTCAAAAATACTCCCGCCGGAGGCGTCGGGCGCGTCAGCGTCCGAAATCCACCCCCGCCGCCTGCACAACAATTGGGCAGGGCTGCCCCGGTGCCGCCGTCTCGGGCCGGGCCTGGCGCGGCTGACACGGATCGCTCCCTTGACCCGGAGGCGGGGGCGTGCCGATAGTCGTGTAACATTTTCTTCGGCATCCGAGCCCCGCTGTCCATTGCGTTACGCTGTCCGCGTCGCGCGGGGGACAGGCGGGGTTCTGTCGTTTCTGGAGGTGGCATGAAGCGCCGTATCGACCTTGGCCTGCTCTATTCGCGCTCCGGCAGCTATTCGCTGATTTCCGAGGCCTGCCGCACCGGCGCGATGACCGCCATTGCCGAGATCAACGCCGATCCGGCGATGGATGTCGCCTTTGTCGCGGTGGAGCGCGATCCGCAGGGCAATATCGACCTTTACGCGCCGCTCTGCGAGGAGATCCTGCGTGACAGCTCTGCCCGCCATGTGGTGGGCTGCGTGACCTCGTGGAGCCGCAAGGAGGTGATTCCGGCGCTGGAACGCTGCGGCGGGTCGCTGTGGTATTCGGTGCCCTACGAGGGGTTCGAGGCCTCGGACCGCGTGGTCTATACCCATGCCTGTCCGAACCAGCACCTGCTGCCGCTGCTGAGCTGGACCTTCGGCGCCTATGGGCGACGGGGCTATCTGACCGGGTCGAACTATATCTGGGGCTGGGAGATGAACCGCCTGGCCCGCGAGGTAATGGCGGCGGCGGGCGGCGAGGTTCTGGGCGAGCGCTACCTGCCGCTCGGCTCGACCGAGGTGGGCCGGATGATCGAGGAGATCGAGGTGACGCGCCCCGATTTCGTGCTGAACCAGCTGATCGGGCCGTCGCAATATGCCTTCCTTGCCGCCTTCCGCGAGCTGGGCCGGCGCGATCCGCATTTCCGGCCCGGGACCTGCCCGATCCTGTCCTGCAACCTGACGGAATGCGAATTGCCGGCCATCGGGGCCGAGGCCGCCGAGGGGCTGGTCGCCGCGGGCCCCTGGTTCCGCGGCGCGGGCGGCTGGCCGCATCCCGGCAGCTTCGGCTCGTCCCACGAGGCGGCGAGCCATGCCACCGTCTGGCGGCTGGCGCGGCTGTTGCACGGGCGCGCGGGCGCCGAGACGCTGCCGCTGGCGCAGCTGCTGGACACGCCGGTGAATGCCGAGCTGGGCATCGACACCCGCACGCATCACGTGAGCCTGCCGGTGCTGATCGCCCAGGTGCAGGACGGCGCCTTTCGCGTGGTGAAGCGCGAGGGGCCGCTGGCCGGCGATCCCTATCTGGCGCGCGGGCGCGAGATCCCGGCGGCGCCGCATCTGAGGGCGGTGACATGAAACGCCGGTTGCGGATACCCAACCTCGGCGGGGCGCGGGCGATGATCCTGCACCGGCCGCACCCGGTGGTGCAGGCCCTCAGCCGTCAGCTGGAGGCGATCGGGCTGGAGGTGGAATGCCACTGGCCCGACCTGCCCGGCGCGGCGATCGGGGCGGATTACATCTTTTTCGATGCGGATCTGGGCCATGACGAGCAGTTCCCCTGGCAGCCCGGCACCGCGCCGATGCCGCTGGTGGCGCTGGTGGGATCCGAGGCGCCGGGGCGGATCGAGTGGCTGATCAACATCGGGGCCGATGCGCAGATCCTCAAGCCGGTGGGCGACAGCGGCGCCTATTCCGCCCTGCTGATCGCGCGTTCGGCCTTCGAGGCGCGCAATGCGCTGGCCGCCGAGATCGCGGATCTGAAGGGGCGGCTCGACAAGCGGCAGGTGGTGGTGCAGGCGGTGGCCGTGCTGGCCGCGCGCGGCAAGTCCGAGGACGAGAGCTATGCCATGCTGCGCCAGCTGGCGATGGCCTGGCGCGTGAGTTTCGAGATCGCGGCCGAGCGCATCGTGGCCGGTGCCCGCCCCGGCGGGGCGGAGGATGCACATGGCTGATGCCACGGCGCAGGCCGGGCGACCGGTGCCCGAGGGCGTGCTGGCGCGGCTGCTGCGGCGCAAGCTGGCCTTGTTCGGCTTTGCCGTGATCCTGCTGGTCGTGGGCGGCGCGGTGCTGGCGCCCTGGATCGCGCCCTATGCGCCCGACGAGCAGCTGTTCGAGGGGCTGACGATCGAGGGGGCGCCGATGGCGCCGGGCGGGCAGTTCCTGATGGGGACGGATCTGCTGGGGCGCGATCTGTTCAGCCGCATCCTCTACGGCGCGCGCACCAGCCTGATCATCGGGGTGGTGGCCAATGGCGTCGCGCTGGTGATCGGCACGCTGGTCGGGGTGACCGCCGGCTTCGTCCGGGGCTGGACCGGGGCCGTGCTGATGCGGTTCACCGATCTGATGATGGCCTTTCCGGCCCTGCTGCTGGCGATCTGCCTGGCGGCGATCTTTCAGCCGTCGCTGTGGATCGTGGCGATGGTGATCGCGCTGGTGAACTGGGTGCAGACGGCGCGGGTGATCTATACCGAGACGACCTCGCTGGCCGAGCGCGAGTTCATCGCCGCCGAGCGGACACTGGGTGCCGGGCCGGTGCGCATCCTGTTCCGCCATATCCTGCCGCATCTGGTGCCGACGCTGATCGTCTGGGGGACGCTCGGGATTTCGGTCACCGTGCTGCTGGAGGCGACGCTGTCCTACCTCGGGGTCGGGGTGCAGCCGCCGACGCCGTCCTGGGGCAACATCATCTTCGAGAACCAGACCTATTTCCAGGCGGCGCCCTGGCTGGTCTTCATCCCCGGGGCCGCGATCCTGATGCTGGCGCTGGCCTTCAACCTGGTGGGCGACGCGCTGCGCGACGTGCTGGATCCGACGCAGCGGGGGCAGGGGTGATGGCGGGCATCCCGGTCATGGTCGTCAGCGGTGCGTGGCAGGGGGCCTTCTGCCCCGTGCAACTGGCCGGAGGGCGCAGCTGATGGCCGCCTATCTCTTCCGCCGGCTGGTCCAGTCCGCGCTGATCCTGCTGGGGGTCAGCTTCATCACCTTCGTGCTGCTCTACGTGCTGCCCGCCGATCCGGTGCGCCAGATCGCCGGACGCTCGGCGACGCAGCAGACGGTCGAGAACATCCGCCACCAGCTGGGCCTCGACCAGCCGATGCTGGTGCAATACGCGCGCTACCTGTCGGGGCTGGTGCAGGGCGACATGGGCCGCAGCTACCTGCAGAAGACCGAGGTCGCCAGCCTGATCGCCGCGCGTCTTCCGGCCTCGCTGCTGCTGATGGCGGGCGGGATCGCCTGCGAGCTGGTCATCGGCCTGTCCCTTGGCGTCATCGCTGCGCTCTGGCGGGGGCGGGCGCTGGACCAGGGGCTGATGGTCACCAGCTTTGTCGCCGTCTCGGCCCCGCAATTCGTGGTGGGGCTGCTGCTGCTTTATGTCTTTGCCGTGCAGCTCGGCTGGTTTCCCATCGGGGGCTACGGCACCTTCGCCCATCTCGTGCTGCCCTCGATCGCGCTCGGGATCATGGGGTCGGGGTGGTATTCGCGGATGATGCGCTCGGCGATGGTCGAGGTGCTGCGCCAGGATTACATCCGCACCGCCCGCGCCAAGGGGCTGACCCGGGCGCGGGTGATCCTGCGCCATGCCCTGCCCAATGCCATCCTGCCCATCATCGCGATGATCGGCATCGACATCGGGATCTTCATGGGCGGCATGGTTGTCGTCGAAAGCGTCTTTGGCTGGCCCGGCATCGGGCAGCTGGCGTGGCAGGCGATCCAGCGCGTCGACATTCCGATCATCATGGGCGTCACGCTCGTCTCGGCCACGGCCATCGTGCTGGGCAACCTGCTGGCCGACATCGTGACCCCCTTCATCGACCCGCGCATCAAGCTGCGCTGAACCATAACCAACAGGGAGCCTGAAATGATGAAGACCCTTCTGACCTCGACCGCCCTTGTCGCGGCACTGGCGCTGCCTGCGGCGGCGCAGGATTACACGCCCGATCCCAATGCCACCCCCGGCGGCATGATCACCGTCACCTACAAGGACGATGTCGCCACCCTGGACCCGGCCATCGGCTACGACTGGCAGAACTGGTCGATGATCAAGTCGCTGTTCGACGGGCTGATGGACTATGTCCCCGGCACGACCGAGCTGCGCCCCGGGCTGGCCGAAAGCTACGAGATCAGCGACGACGGCAAGACCTTCACCTTCACCCTGCGGCCCGGGGTCAAGTTCCACAACGGGCGCGAGATGACGGCTGAGGACGTGAAATATTCGCTCGACCGCGTGACCACGCCCGCCACCCAGTCGCCCGGCGCGGGCTTCTTTGCCTCGATTGCCGGGTTCGACGCGATATCCGACGGATCCGCCGACACGCTGTCGGGGGTCGAGGTGGTGGAGCCCGCAACCGTCAGGATCACCCTGTCGCGGCCCGACGCGACCTTCCTGCACGTGATGGCGCTGAACTTCGCCTCCATCGTGCCCAAGGAAGCGGTGGACGAATACGGCAGCGATTTCGGCAAACATCCCGTGGGCACCGGCGCGTTCAAGCTGGATGAATGGACCATCGGCCAGCGGCTGGTCTTTGCGAAGAACGAGGATTTCTGGCGCGAGGGCGTGCCCTATCTGGACGGCGTGACCTTCGAGGTCGGGCAGGAACCCATCGTGGCGCTGCTGCGCCTGCAACAGGGCGAGGTCGACGTGCCCGGCGACGGCATCCCGCCGGCGAAGTTCCAGGAGGTGATGGGCGATCCGGCGCAGGCCGCGCGCGTGGTCGAGGGCGGGCAGCTGCACACCGGCTACATCACCCTCAACGTGGGGATCGCGCCGCTGGACAAGCTGGAGGTGCGCGAGGCCA
The DNA here is from genome assembly GCF_009789075.1 of Pseudooceanicola pacificus. GTDB lineage: Bacteria > Pseudomonadota > Alphaproteobacteria > Rhodobacterales > Rhodobacteraceae > Pseudooceanicola > Pseudooceanicola pacificus. The sequence goes on along the minus strand of NZ_WNXQ01000012.1, from coordinate 41,388 downwards.
TCAACATGGCCATCAACAAGGAGCGCATCACCCAGATCATCAACGGCCGCGCCGTGCCCGCGACGCAGCCGCTGCCGCCGTCGATGCCGGGCTATACCGAAGGTTATGACGGCTATGCCTACGACCCCGAGGGCGCCAAGGCCAAGCTGGCCGAGGCCGGGCTGGCCGACGGGTTCACCACCGAGCTCTACGTGATGAACACCGATCCCAATCCGCGTATCGCCCAGGCGATCCAGCAGGACCTCAAGGCCATCGGCGTCACCGCCGAGATCCGCAGCCTGGCCCAGGCCAACGTGATCGAGGCCGGCGGCGCGGGTCAGGCCCCGATGATCTGGTCGGGCGGCATGGCCTGGATCGCCGATTTCCCCGATCCGTCGAACTTCTACGGCCCGATCCTGGGCTGTGCCGGCGCGGGCGAAGGCGGCTGGAACTGGTCCAAGTTCTGCGACGAGGGGATCGACGCCATGGCGACCGAGGCCGACAGCATGACCGACCCCTCGGCGCCCGAACGGCTGAAGATGTGGTCGGACGTCTACATGAAGGTCATGGAAGAGGCGCCCTGGGTCCCGGTCTTCAACGAGCAGCGCTACACGATGAAATCGGCCCGCATGGGCGGGGATGACTCGCTGTACGTCGATCCGGTCTCGATCCCGATCAACTACGATTATGTCTACGTGACCGAGTGATCCCATGTGCAAGACCTGCGACTACACGATCCACGGGGCGCAGCACCATTTCGGCTGGGACAATTCCATTGCCCCAGCCGAAACGGTGGCCCCCGGGTCCACGATCCTATTCAAATGTCATGACTCTTCGGCGGGCCAGCTTGGCCCGTCGAGCACCGTGGCCGATGTCGCCGCGCTGGATTTCGGCAAGATCAACCCGGTTTCCGGCCCGATCCTGATCGACGGGGCGGAACCGGGCGACGCGCTGAAGATCACGCTGCAGGACTTCATGCCGCGGGTCGAGGGCGGGACTGCCTGGGGCTGGACGGCGAATATCCCGGGCTTCGGCCTGCTGGCGGACCAGTTCACCGAACCGGCGCTGAACATCTGGACCTATGACGCCGAAAGCCTGGAGCCGGCGATGTGGGGCAGCACCGGCAAGGTGGCGCTGAAGCCCTTTACCGGCACCATCGGCGTGGCCCCGGCCGAGCCGGGTCTGCATTCCGTCGTCCCGCCCCGCCGGGTCGGCGGCAACCTCGACATCCGCGACATCGCCAAGGGCACCGTGCTCTACCTGCCGGTCGAGGTGGCGGGCGCCTTGTTCAGCGTGGGCGACACCCATGCCGCGCAGGGCGACGGAGAGGTCTGCGGCACCGCCATCGAAAGCCCGATGGACGTGGTGCTGACCCTCGACCTGGTGAAGGGCGCGAACCTCAAGATGCCGCGTTTCACCACGCCGGGGCCGGTGACGCGGCACCTGGACGCCAAGGGCTACGAGGTGACCACCGGCATCGGGCCCGACCTGATGAGCGGCGCGCGCGACGCGGTGGCCGGCATGGTCGATCTGCTGACCGCGACGCATGGCATGTCGGCGGTCGAGGCCTATATGCTGGTGTCGACCTGCGGCGACCTGCGCATCAGCGAGATCGTGGACCAGCCGAACTGGGTGGTCAGCTTCTACTTCCCGCGCTCGGTCTTCGAATGACCCTTGCGGCCATCCCCGCGGCCCCCGCCGGGGTGGCCGATCCTGTGCTCTCGGTTCAGGGGCTGACCGTGTCCGTCCGCGCGGGCGGGCAGGACCAACCGCTGGTCGAGGGGCTGTCCTTCGATCTGGCCCCGGGCGAAACCCTGGCGATCGCGGGCGAAAGCGGGTCGGGCAAGTCGATCACCTCGCTGGCCGTGATGGGCCTGCTGCCGCCGCCCGCCGTGCGCGCCACCGCCGGGCGGGTGATGCTGCAGGGCACCGACCTGCTGGCGCTGCCCGAGCGCGCGATGCGCAGCCTGCGCGGCAGCAGGGTCGCGATGATCTTTCAGGAGCCGATGACCTCGCTCAACCCGGTGATGACCATCGGCACGCAACTGTCCGAGGCCCTGCGCGCGCATGAGCCGATCTCGCGCCGGGCCGCCCGTGCCCGGGCGCTGGAGGCGCTGCAGAAGGTGCGTATCTCGCAGCCTGAAAAACGGCTGGACCAGTATCCGCACGAGCTGTCGGGCGGGATGCGGCAGCGGGTGATGATCGCCATGGCCCTGGCGCTGAAACCCGCCGTGCTGATCGCCGACGAACCGACCACGGCGCTGGACGTCACCGTGCAGCGCGAGGTGCTGGACCTGCTGCGCGACCTGCAGACGGAAACCGGCACCGCCGTGATCCTGATCACCCACGACATGGGCGTGGTGGCCGAGATGGCCGACCGCGTCATCGTCATGCGCGCCGGCCGCATGGTCGAGCAGGGGCCCGTCGCCCGCATCTTTGCCGACCCGCAGGCGGCCTATACCCGCGACCTGCTGGCCGCCGTGCCGCGCCTGGGTGCCGGGGCGGCCCGGGACGGCGGGCGCATCGTTAGCCTCGCCCCGCCGGTGGCCCGGCTGGTCGACACCGTGGTCCGTTTCGACATCCGCGGCGGGCTGCTTGGCCGGCCCACGCACCGGGTGCACGCGGTCGAGGGCGTCAGCCTCGACATCCGCGCGGGCGAAACCTTTGCCCTGGTGGGCGAATCCGGCTGCGGCAAGTCCACCATCGCCAGGGCGCTGGTCGGGCTGGTCCCGCACGAGGGGCATGTGGAGGTCGCGGGCCAGGCGCTGAACGGGCTGACCGCCGCGGGGAAAAAGGCGCTCTGCCGCGAGGTGCAGATGGTCTTTCAGGACCCGATGGCGGCGCTCGACCCCCGGATGCGGGTGGGCGAGCTGGTGGCCGAGCCGCTGCTGATCCACGGCGAAGGCGATGCCGCCAGCCGCCGGGCACGCGCGGCCGAGCTGTTCGAGCGGGTCGGCCTGCTGCCCGAACATCTCGACCGCTACCCGCATGAATTCTCGGGCGGGCAGCGCCAGCGCATCTGCATCGCCCGTGCCCTGGCGCTCAAGCCGCGGCTGATCATCTGCGACGAAAGCGTGTCGGCGCTGGATGTCTCGGTCCAGGCCCGGGTGCTGGACCTGCTGGGCGAACTCAAGCGCGAGATGGGGGTCAGCTACCTCTTCATCAGCCACGACATGGCGGTGGTCGAAAACATCGCCGACCGCGTGGCGGTGATGTTCCTGGGCCAGATCGTCGAGGCCGGCACCCGCGCACAGGTCTTTGGCGACCCGCGCCACCCCTACACCCGCCGCCTGCTGGAGGCGGTGCCGATCCCCGATCCCACGGTCGAACGCCCCGCGCGCCCCCGGCTGGCGGGCGATCCGCCCAGCCCGGTGCATCCGGTGGGGCAGGGGCCGGACCGGGTGGTGCTGCGCGATCTGGGCAAGGGCCACCTGGTGGCCGAGGCATGAGCAAGGAAAGGACAGCGGATGTGGCGTGAGATGGAGCCCGACAGGCGGCACGAGATCGAGGTCGAGGGCGGCCGCGTCGTGGCCTATGAATTCGGCACCGGCGCGGATGTGCTGTTCTGCCTGAACGGCGGTCCGGGCCTGCCCTGCGATTACCTGCGCGAGGCCCATTCCTGCATGGTCGACCAGGGCTTTCGCGTCGTGGCCTTCGACCAGCTGGGCTGCGGCGCCTCGGACCGGCCCGAGGATCCCGCGCTCTGGACCGTGGGGCGCTATGTCGAGGAGACCGAGGCGGTGCGCCGCGCCCTGGGTTTGGGCCGGGTGCACCTGCTCGGCCATTCCTGGGGCGGCTGGCTGTCGATCGACTATGCGCTGACCTATCCCGAGGCGCTGAAGACTGTCACCCTGGCCGACACCAATGCCGACATGCCCCACCTGGTGTCGGAACTGCACCGCCTGCGCGCGGCGCTCGGCCCTGAAACCGTGGCCATGATGCACAGACACGAGGCCGAGGGCACATTCGAGCACCCGGAATACGCCGCCGCCGTCACCCTGCTGAACTATCGCCACGTCTGCCGCCTGCCGGTCTGGCCCGACCCGGTGACCCGCTCGCTGGAGGACTGGAACATGGGGCCCTACGGCACGATGCAGGGACCGAACGAATTCCTCTACACCGGCAACATGAAGGACTGGAACCGGGTGCCCGACCTGCACCGGATGCAGATGCCGGTGCTGATCCTCTGCGGCCAGCACGACGAACTGACCCCGGCCTGTTCGATGCGGATGAAACACCACCTGCCCAATGCCGAAATCAAGGTATTCCCCAATTCCTCGCATATGCCGTTCTACGAGGAGCCGGGGGCCTATTACCCCGTGCTGACCGAGTTCCTGAAACGGAACATCGGGGCATGAGGGCGATGGGCTCCGCCCGCAACGCGACCCCGGGCCCCGGGGCAGGGCGCCCGATTTTTCGTCGAAAAATCGGCGCCGCGGCACGGGCCGCCACCCCCACCTGCGGCCCGGCGCGCCCTGTCACGAGCGGGGCGCGCTGATGCATCGCTACCGCTTCGTCCTTTTCCGCCCGCTGCAGTTCCTGCCCGTGATCTTCGGCATCTCGGTCCTGACCTTCGTCCTTGTCCGCCTGATCCCCGGCGATCCGGCCAGGATGCTTCTGGGCACCCGCGCCACCGCCTCGGCGATCGAGAAGGTCCGCGCGCAATACGGGCTGGATGAGCCGATCTGGCTCCAGTATTTCTATTTCATCAAGAACCTCGCCCAGGGCGAGATGGGCCGCTCGATCGTCTACAAGACCGACGTGCTCAAGCTCATCGCCACGCGGATCGAGCCGACGCTGGTGCTGGTCCTCGGCTCGGTCCTTCTGGCGCTGCTGATCGCGGTGCCGATGGCCACGCTGGCCTCGCGCCGCCGCGGGACGATGGCCGACCAGGGGGTGCGCGTCGTCTCGACCCTGGGGCTGGGCATGCCGTCCTTCTGGATCGCGCTGATGCTGATGATCGTCTTCAGCGTCAATCTCGACTGGTTCCCGGTCTCGGGCTACGGGCGCAGCGTCTCCGACAAGGCGGTGCACATGGTGCTGCCCTGCCTGACCGTGGCGCTATCGCTGTCGGCCATCCTGACGCGCAGCCTGCGCGCCAGCCTGATCGCGCAGATCAATTCCGACCAGGCGACGGCGGCCCGCGCGCGCGGCCTGCCCGAAGGCGCGGTCTTCTGGCGCCACGTGATGCCCAATGCGCTGATCCCCACGCTGAACCTGCTGGCGGTGAACATCGGCTGGCTGATCGGCGGTACGGTGATCGTCGAGTCGGTCTTTGCCATTCCGGGCATGGGGCAGCTGCTGGTGCGGGGCATCTTCTCGCGCGATTACATGGTGGTGCAGGCGGTGGCGATGACCTTTGCCGTGGCCACGGTGCTGGTGAACTTCCTCGCCGACATCCTGACCGTGGCCGCCGATCCGAGGGTCAAGCTGTGAGCGCCCCGGCGGCGGCCCTGCGCCTGCGCATCTTTCCGCGGTTCGAGGGTCGCATCACGCTGTTCCTGGGCCTGGCGGTGCTGCTCTTCTTCGTGCTGCTGGCGGTCTTCGCGCCGCTCATCGCGCCCTACGATCCGATCTACCAGGACGGGACGGCGCGTTTGCAGGCGCCGGGCTGGGCGCATCCCTTCGGCACCGACAACTTCGGGCGCGACATCCTCAGCCGGGTGATCTGGGGCACCCGGGTCGATCTGCAGATCGCCGTGCTGGGGGTGATCTTTCCCTTCGTCATCGGCACCACGATCGGCACGGTTGCGGGCTATTTCGGCGGGGTGGTCGACGCGGTCTTCATGCGGATCGTCGACGTGGTCCTGGCCTTTCCCTACCTGGTGCTGATCATCGCCATCATCGCGATCCTCGGCCCGGGGCTGAAAAGCTTCTACATCGCTCTGGCGCTGGTCGGCTGGGTCTCTTACGCGCGGCTGATCCGGGCGCAGATCCTGGTGCTGAAGACCGCCGATTTCGTGCTGGCGGCGCGCAGCCTGGGCTATTCGCATCGCCGGATCATGTTCCGGCACCTGCTGCCGAATGCGCTTGTGGGGTCCATCGTGTTCTCGATGTCCGACACGGTGCTGGTTCTGCTGGGCGGGGCCTCGATCAGCTTTTTGGGGCTGGGGGTGCAGCCGCCGACGGCGGAATGGGGGATCATGGTGTCCGAGGGGCAGGGGTTCATCACCCGGGCCTGGTGGATGCCGACCTTTCCCGGCCTCGCGATCCTGGCGCTGTCCTTCGGGTTCTCGCTGGTGGCCGACGGGCTGGGCGAATGGCTGGAGGGGCGGAAATGAGTGTCGTCGCAGTGTCCGCATCCGCTCCTGGCAAAGGGCGGCGCCCGACCCTGGGAGGGCATGCGGCAGGCTTGCGGTCAGCGCTGCGCTCTAAAGCATCCCCGTCGGATATGCGGCGCGTGACATCGCCAAGCGCCCTCCCGGGGGGAGGGTCGGGCGCCGCCCGGCGTGCCGCCGGGCGTGACAGTCCCGCTGGTGTGCATAGCGCCCTCCCGGGGGGAGGGGTGAGCCCCGTCTCGGAAACCCTCCGGTGGAGCGTTTCAGGAGCGAGCGCGCGACAGCGCCGGGCGGACGCCCGCATTCAGCCCCGGGGCGTTTCGGGTTGCGCCGTCCCGCGCCCCAAGTCCATCCTAGCCACGGAGTCCCGCCCATGACCGCCCCGGTCCTGACCGTCGACGGGCTGACCGTCGAGACCACCGAGGGCCAGCGGATTGTCGACGGGCTGTCCTTCGACCTCGCGCCCGGAGAGATCCTCGGCCTCGTGGGCGAGAGCGGATCGGGCAAGACGGTGGCCTGCCGCGCATTGATGCGTCTTCTGCCGCCGCGCGCCATGTCGATCACCGCTGGCACCGTCACCCTTGGCGCGGACGAGCTGACGGGCCTAAGCGACGCACAGATGCGCAAGGTCCGGGGCCGCAGGATCGGGATGATCTTCCAGAACCCGACCGCGCATCTGGACCCGGTGATGCGCATCGGGGATCAGATCGCCGAAGGGGTGCGCCTGCACGAGGGCGTGTCCAGACGCGCCGCCCGGGCCAGGGCCGTCGAGGCGCTGCGGCAGGTGGGCATCCCCGACCCCGAGGCGCGGGTCGACAGCTACGCGCATGAATTTTCGGGCGGGATGCGGCAGCGGGCGATGATCGCCGTGGCGCTGGCCTGCGACCCCGAGGTGCTGATCGCGGACGAGCCGACCACCGCGCTGGACGTGACCGTGCAGGCCCAGATCCTGCGCCTGCTGATGGAGCTGCGCGACCGCAAGGGCCTGTCGATCATCCTGATCACCCACGACCTGGGCGTGGTGGCGCAGACCTGCGACAGCATCGCGGTGCTCTATGGCGGCCGGCTCTGCGAACGCGGCCCGAAGCGCGAGATCCTCGGCCGCCCCGCGCATCGCTATACCGAGGGGCTGATCCGCTGCCAGCCCACCACCGCCGCGGGGACCGGCCTGCTGGACACCATCCCCGGCCAGCCCCCCACGCTGGGCGACATGCCCGAGGGCTGCCGCTTTCACCCGCGCTGCCCGGCGGCCACTGCGCTCTGCCGCGCCACCCGGCCCGGGACGCAGCCGCATGGCCCCGGCCATGTCGCCGCCTGCCACCATCCCGCCACCCTGAAGGAGCCGGCATGAAACGCCCGCCGCTGATGATCGCCGACGATGTTTCGGTCGAATTTCCGGTGCAGGGCGGCGTGCCCGGGTTCTCCAGGCGGGTGCTGCGCGCGGTGAACGGCGTCACGCTGCAGGTGCGCCCGGGCGAGGCGGTTGGCCTCGTGGGCGAATCCGGCAGCGGCAAGTCCACCCTGGGCCGCGCGCTGCTGGGGCTGGAGCCGGTGACAAACGGCGCCGTCAGCTTTGACGGGACGCGGGTCAGCGGCGGCACACGGGCCGCGCTGGACCGGCTCAGGCGCGAGACGGCGATGGTGTTTCAGGATCCCTATGGCGCGCTGAACCCGCGCCTGACCGCCGCGCAGGCCGTGGCCGAGGTGCTGGAGGTGCACCGCAAGGTGCCCCGGTCCGAGGTCGCGGCCCGGGTGAGCGAACTGCTGGAACTGGTCGGCCTGCGCCCGGAACACGGCACCCGCCGCCCGGCCTCGCTGTCGGGCGGGCAGTGCCAGCGGGTCGGCATCGCCCGCGCCCTGGCGGTGGAACCCCGGCTGATCGTGGCCGACGAATGCGTCGCCGCGCTCGATGTCTCGATCCAGGGGCAGATCATCAACCTGTTCATGGAGCTGCGCGAACAGCTGGATCTGTCGCTGATCTTCATCGCCCATGACCTGGCCATCGTGCGGCGGCTCTGCGACCGGGTAGCGGTGATGTACCTGGGCCGGATCGTCGAGGAAGGCCCGACCGAGCAGGTCTTTACCGATCCGCGTCATCCCTACACCGCCGCCCTGATCCGCGCGATCCCCGAGATCGACCCCGACCGCCCGCTGCCCGCCACGCCGCTGGACGGCGACCCGCCCAGCCCGATGCGCCTGCCGCCGGGCTGCGCCTTTCATCCGCGCTGTCCCCATGCGCGATCCGAATGCCGTGGCGATCCGCCACCGGCAGAGCGCACCGAACCCGGGCGCAGGTGGTCCTGCATCCTGGGGCCCGGGACGGTGGCGCCCCTGACCACCAAGCAACCAGAAACCGACAGAGAGGAAACACCATGATCCCCCGCAACCTGATCCGCACCACGCTGGGCGCCCTCGCGCTGAGCGTCGCGCTCCCCGGCGCCGTGCTGGCCGACGGCGTGCTGACCATCGGCCGCGTGTCCGACAGCACCACCTTCGACCCGATCGCCACGGCGCAGAACCTGGATTTCTGGGTCTTCATGAACGTCTACGACCAGCTCGTGCGCGTCGACCGGACCGGCACCAAGCTGGAGCCGGGCCTGGCCGAAAGCTGGGAGGTCTCCGACGACGGGCTGACCTATACCTTCACCATGCGCGACGCCAAGTTCTCGGACGGCTCGCCCATCACCTCCGAGGACGCGGCCTATACCCTGAGCCGCATCCGCGACAGCGAACTGTCGCTCTGGTCCGACACCTATACCATCATCGACAGCATGGAGACGCCGGATCCCAAGACCCTGATCGTGACGCTTTCGGCCGCCTCGGCGCCCTTCCTGTCGACCCTGGCCATGCCCGGCACCGCCGTGATTTCCAAGGCCGGGATGGAGGAGATGGGCGAGGAAGCCTATGCCGAGAACCCCGTCGCCTCGGGCGCCTTCACGGTCAAGGAATGGCTGCGCGGCGACCGCGTGGTGCTGGAAAAGAACCCCGAGTACTGGGAAGCCGACCGCGTGCAGCTGGACGGCGTCGAATGGATCGCCGTGCCGGATGACAACACCCGCATGCTCAAGATGCAGGCCGGGGAACTGGATGCCGCGATCTTCGTGCCCTTCTCGCGGATCGAGGAACTGCAGGGCGATGCCAACCTCAAGGTCCTGCTGGATCCGTCGACCCGCGAGGACGCGCTGCTGCTGAACCACGAGAACCCGGCGCTGGCCAAGCCCGAGGTGCGCGTGGCGCTGGACATGGCCATCGACAAGCAGGCCATCGTGGATGCCGTGACCTTTGGCATCGGCGAGGTGGCCAACAGCTACATCCCCAAGGGCGCGCTCTACTACAACGCCGACAACCTGCGCCGCCCCTATGACCCGGAAAAAGCCAAGGAGATGATCGAGGCGGCCGGCGAAAGCGGCCTGACGCTCGACTACATGGTCAATGCCGGCGACGAGGTGGACGAGCAGATCGCCGTCCTGGTGCAGCAGCAGCTGGCCCAGGCGGGCGTCACGGTGACCCTGCAGAAGATCGACCCGAGCGTCACCTGGGACACCCTCGTTGCGGGCGATTACGACCTAACGGTGAACTACTGGACCAACGACATCCTCGACCCCGACCAGAAGACGACCTTCGTTCTGGGGCATGACGTGAACCTCAACTACTACACCCGGTACGAGAACGAGGAGGTCAAGCAGCTGGTCGCCGATGCGCGGGTCGAAACCGATCCCGCCAAGCGCGAGGCGATGTATGTCAAGCTGCAGGAGACGGCCAAGGCCGAGGTCAACTGGATCGACCTCTATTACAGCCCCTACCGCAACGTGACCCAGAGCTATGTGGAAAACTTCTACCAGAACCCGCTGGGCCGGTTCTTCCTGGAAGACACGGTCAAGAAGTGATCCCGGGGGGGCGGCTCCGGCCGTCCCGTCGCCCCGATCGGCCGCTTGCCGGGCTTGCTCCGGGGGCGGTCTGACTGGCCGTACCGTGGCCCTGTTCCCCTTCGCCACGGTACGGTCCCTTTCCTGCGGCCCGTCCGGGGCCCTTGTCCGCCTGGTCCCGGCGCCTTGACGCCGGATACCCTGCGGCGCGGTACGGTACTGCACAGCCGGGACCGCCGGGCATGGCCCGCAGCCCGATGCGGGCAGGACCATTGCCGCAGCTTCCCGGCAGGGGCCGGGCCTTGGCCCGCACGGCGCTTGCGACACCTGACGAGGAGGACAGCCCATGCACCTGATCGACCGCGAGGCGCTGGATGCGGTGACGCTGGGCGCGCGCTACCGCGACGGCTCCACGACCCCGGAACAGGCGGTCGAGACCGCACTGGCCCGTATGGCCGAGGTCGAGCCCGCCCTGAACGCCATCGCCTGCGACATGGCCGATGCCGCCCGGGCCGAGGCCGCGACGCGCGGCGCCGACCTGCGCGCCGGAACCGATCTTGGCCCGCTGCATGGCATTCCGGTGGCGATCAAGGACCTGATCGATGTGGCGGGCATCCCGGTCGGCTATGGCACCCGGGCGCATCCGCCCCGCATTGCCGAAACCGACGCCGCGCTGGTGGCCCGCCTCCGCGCCGCGGGGGCGGTGATCCTGGGCAAGACCAACCTGCTGGAATATGCCTATGGCGTGGCCCATCCGCTGGTCGGCCAGACCAACAACCCGCATGACCCGGCGCGCACGGCGGGCGGGTCCAGCGGCGGGTCTGCGGCGCTGGTGGCCGCGGGCGCGGTGCCCCTGGCCCTGGGCACGGATACCGGCGGCTCGATCCGCATCCCGGCCGCCTATTGCGGCATCGTGGGGCTGAAACCCACGTTCGGGCTGGTCCCGCTGGAGGGCGTCTTTCCCCTGGCGCAGAGCCTGGATCACGCCGGTCCGCTGGCCCGTACGGTCGCGGATGCCGCGCTGCTGCTGGCGGCGCTGACGGGGCAGGCGATGCCGATGGACCCTGTCGACCCCGCCGCGCTGCGCATCGGCGTGCTGCGGGCGCAGTTCCCCTCCGAGGCGGCCAATGCCCCGGTCGGCGCGCTGGTCGATGCCTGCCTGCACAGGCTGGCCGGGCAGGGCGCGCAGATCTGGGAGGTCACGATCCAGGGGCTGGAGGAGGCCACCGCCCGGCTGATGGCGATCCTGATGCCCGAAGCCTCGGTCATCCATCGCGACCTGCTGCCGGTGAACCCCCAGGGCTATGCCCCGGGCACAAGACGCCAGATCGAGGACGGCTTTGCCATTCCCGCGACCGACTACCTGCTGGCCAGGGCCTATCAGGGCGATCTGGGCGCGGCGGTGGAGGCGGCGTTTGACGGGGTGGATGTGCTGGTCTCGCCCTCCGTCCCCTTCGTGGCGCCCTTCGAGGACCCGGAAATCGCCGATGGCGGCGACAGCGAGTTGCTGGCCAGCGCCTTTTCCAACGTCACCGGGCATCCCTCGGTCAGCATCCCCTGCGGTATGGTCGACGGCCTGCCGGTCGGGCTGCAGCTGACCGGGCGCCGGGGCGGGGACGGCGCGCTGCTTGCAACCGCCCGGGCGGTCGAGGCTCTGCTTCACGGCGCTTGACACCGCGCCGGCGCAGGGCACCCTTCGGTCAGGGAGCGAGGAGGACCGCCATGCCCGAGCCGATGACCATCTGGACCTATGACTGGGTCCCCGAAATGCCGCGCGGCCATGTCCGCGACATCCGCCTCCGCTGGGCGCTGGAGGAGGCGGGGCTGCCCTATACCGTCGCCACCGTACCCTTTGACCTGCGCGGGCCGGATCACATCGCCCGCCAGCCCTTTGCCCAGGTCCCGTTTCTGGAGGACGAGGGCATCCGCCTGTTCGAAAGCGGCGCCTGCCTGCTGCATATCGCCGAACGCAGCGCGGCGCTGATGCCCAGCGATCCGCAGGGCCGCGCGGATACGATCCAGTGGCTGATCGGGGCGCTGAACTCGATCGAGATGGTCTCGGTCCCCTGGTGGTACGTGAAGGTCACGAGCGAGGGCGAGAACCCCCTGACAGGCTGGCTGCACCAGCGCTTCGACCGGATGGAGGCGGTGCTGGGCGAACGCGCGTGGCTGGCCGCCGGGCGGTTCACCGTGGCCGACCTGCTGATGGCCGATGTGATGCGCCCGGTGGCGAAGCTGGGCGAACTGGACAACTATCCGGGGATGCGCGCCTATATGGAACGGGTGCTGGAGCGGCCCGCCTTTCGCAAGGCGCTCGACGATCAGCTGGCGCATTTCGCGGCGGGTGACGCGGCGCGCGACACGGCGTGACCGCCGCGGCGCAGGCGATGCTCAGGGCGGCGGCTTGTGGATGGCGGGCCGGTGGTGATCGGGCGGGCCGCCCGCCCGGCGGTGCCGCTCAGCCCACCCGTGCGTATTGAATGCCGCGCGCCAGCCAGCAGCCCAGCACCAGCCCGGATACGGCGCCGTCCGCCCCGCGCTCCAGGCGGATCGTCCATTCCCCCGGCGCCGGGGCATCCATCGAGCGGCGGGTGACCAGAACCCAGACATCCGGCCCCGCGGGGTGGATGCGCTCCATCCGGCCCCGGCCCAGCATGCCCTCGAACCGGCCATAGACGCCGCCGTCGCGGGCCTCGATCAGCAGGTCGGCCTCCAGCTCGGCGGAATGGTAGCGCCCGGCGATCTCTCCCCCGTCGGCGGCGGTGACGACAGGCAGGGGCGGCATCTCGACCGCGATATTGTCCTGCGCGACCTTCAGCGACAGGGTGTCGCCCTTGCGCGTCGCCTCCATCCCCGGGCCGGTCAGCGCGCCGTCCTCGCCCGGCGTCAGCCTGGCGGCCCCGGTGGTGAACTTGACCAGCGCGCCGTCCAGGGCCGGGTCGATGCGGGTCAGCAGGCCCGTCTCGGGGCAGAGCCACTGGCCCTTCCACCCGGCCTCTGCCTGACGCCCGGCGGGGGTCGGAACGCCAAGCGCGGCCTTCACCAGCCCCCGGGCGGCGGCATGGGCATCGCCCTCGTGGTTGAAATGCACCATGACCGACAGCCGTTCATCGCCCACATGCAGCCGGTTGGCGCGGATGCCGCGCAGCGCGCCGCCGTGGCCGGTGACATGGCGCCCGCCAATCGTCTCATGCACCAGGCCGAAGCCGTACCAGGCGGGTGTGCCATCGCGGAAGGCCTGCCGTTCGGACAGGCGGCGGTAGAGGCTGGCGGGATCCTCCCGCGTTGCGTCGATCCAGGCCTCATAGGCCAGCATGTCGTCGAGCGAGGCCGAAATCCCCGCATCGCCAATCCAGTAGATGCCGTTGTCGGCTGGGAAATATCCCACGCCCGGCGCGCCCTCATAGGCGACCACGCCGTCCTCGGGGTGGCGGGTGTCGGCGGTCAGCACGGTGGTTTCCATGCCGGCCGGGTCCCAGATGACCTCGCGGTACAGATCGTCCAGCGGGCGGCCGGTCTCCTGCTCGATCAGCTCCGAGACGATGCGGAAGTTGCAGTTGCAGTAGGAATAGCGCGTGCCGGGGGCGAAATGCCCGGTCTTCATGCGGGCGATCAGGGGCAGGGCGTCACCGCGGGCAAAGGTCTGTTCGGCCAGCGCCCCGTGGGTCACCGTCAGCGCCCAGTAGTCGCGCAGGCCCGACTGGTTGTTGCAGAGATCGCGCGCCCTGGGCATCTCGCCGGCAAAGGCGGGCAGGAAGGCGCCCAGCCTGCCGTCCAGCGCCTCGGGCGCGCCGAACCTGTCGAGCAGCACGCCGCAGGTGAACTGCTTGGAGATCGAGCAGATCGGCAGGCGCGTGGCGGTGGTCATCGCCGCGCCGGTGTTGAGGTTCCTGTAGCCCCAGGCCCGCGCCGCGATCACCTTGCCCTCGTGGACCACCCCCGCCACGCCGCCCGGGCCGGGATAGGCCTGCGGCAGGGCGTCAAGGGCGGTGTCGAGCGCGGTCATGTCGAGCGGTGTCATCGGGTGTCCTTTCCGGGGCGCGGGCTGCACGGGTCGAGAGAACCCCGGCGCGCGGCGAAGGGCAAGGGCCGGTGCGCCGCCCGGGCCGTGATGCAGCGCCTCTGCGCAAGGCGCGTGCGACCGGCGGGGGGTGGGCGGCCTGCCTTGCCGGGCAGCGGCCTGGCCCGGCAGAGCGGCCCGCGCCCTCAGGCGAAGGGATCGTCGGGATATCCCACGCCCGCGAGGTAGAGCCCCTGGGGCGGGCAGACCGGCCCGCAGGCGGCGCGGTCCCGGGCTTCCAGCGCCGTCTTGACGTCATCCGGGGCCCAGGCGCCGGTGCCGACCCTCTCCAGCGTGCCGACGATGGAGCGGACCTGATTATGCAGGAAGCTGCGGGCGCGCAGGCGAAAGCGGATTTCGGGGCCAGAGGGGCCGTCGAGCGCCTCGATGGCGATCTCGTCCATCGTCTTGACCGGGCTGGCCGCCTGGCAGATCGACGAGCGGAAGGTGGTGAAATCGTGATGGCCCACAAGATGCGCCGCCCCCGCGCGCATCGCCTCGGGGTCGAGCGGGTGGCCCACCTGCCAGACCAGCCCGGCGTCATGGGTGGCCGGTGCCCGGCGGCAGAGCAGGCGGAACAGGTAGCGCCGTTCAGTGGCCGAGAACCTGGCGTGCCAGTCGTCGGCCACCCGCGCGATGTTCAGGATCGCCACCGGCTGCGGCTTGAGGTGATAGTTCAGCGCGCCGGCCAGGCGGAACGGGTCCCAGTCCTTGTGCAGGTCGCAATGGGCCACCTGCGCCAGCCCGTGCACCCCCGCATCGGTGCGCCCGGCGGCGGCGATGGTATGGGGCCCGGGTTCGAGCCTGGCCAGCGCGGCCTCGATCGCGCCCTGCACCGAGGGCTGGTCGGCCTGCCGCTGCCACCCGGCAAAGGGCGCCCCGTGATATTCGACTTTCATGGCATAGCGCGGCATGGCCCCGATTACCCCGCGGCGGCGGGCGCGGCAATACGGTGAAGGGCGGCGGCGGGGCAGGGAAGCGCGGCGTGGCGGGCAGGCCCCGGCGCGCTGGCCGGGGCGCCGAATCGTTGGGCGGGTGCGGCGCGGTTTGGGCCGGACTGCGATATCCCGAACACGCCCCGGCCTTG
Organism: Pseudooceanicola pacificus; assembly: GCF_009789075.1. Classification (GTDB taxonomy): domain Bacteria; phylum Pseudomonadota; class Alphaproteobacteria; order Rhodobacterales; family Rhodobacteraceae; genus Pseudooceanicola; species Pseudooceanicola pacificus. The sequence goes on along the minus strand of NZ_WNXQ01000012.1, from coordinate 26,118 downwards.
CGCCGGGGCCTCGTGGTCACAGGCGCCAGGTCTGCGCAGGCCACTTGTGCCAAGCCTTGCGGGTCACGGGCGTCAGGCCTGTGCAGGCAAGGGGTGGCGGGCCCTTTGCACGCCCGGTGCGACAGATCGCCGGTTGTCTCCATGACGGCAGGCCGGCCTGCACGGCCTTGGCCCGGATCGTCAGTGCCTGCGGCTGCGGCGCGTCCCGCCCCACCTGCGGCCCCGCCCGTCCCCCGCCGCTCGCCCCCGCCCGATCCGCCTGCGTTGCGCACAACAGGCCGCCGCGGGACGTGACCTCGGCCCGCCCCACTGGCAGATCCCGCTTGCCGTGGCTATGTTGCGCCAAGTCGCAGGCAAACGGGGCAGGGTGCAGACAGTGGTGATCGGGGCTTTGGCCGAAGGCGTGACCCGCCGGGTAGAGGCGGTGGGCGACCAGATCTCGAGCACCTTCTTCGAACCTGTGGTGCGGATCGGCGTCACCGGGCTGGCGCGCTCGGGCAAGACCGTCTTCATCACCTCGCTGGTGGCGAACCTGATGGACCGCGCCCGGATGACCCAGCTGGTCGCCAATGCCGACGGCCGCATCGTCACCGCCTATCTGCAGCCGCAGCCCGACGACACCCTGCCGCGCTTCGATTACGAAACGCATCTCGCGGCCCTGACCGCGGCCGAACCGCACTGGCCCGAAAGCACCCGCACGGTCAGCGAGCTGCGCCTGTCGCTCAAGGTGCGTCCCTCGGGCCTGCTGGGCGGGCTGTCGGGCCCGCGCACCGTGCATCTGGACATTGTGGATTACCCGGGCGAGTGGCTGCTGGACCTGGGGATGATGGACAAGAGCTATGCCGAATGGTCCGCCGACGTGCTGGGCTGGGCCGCCGGGCGCCCGATGGCGCAGGAGGTCCTGGCGGCCATCGACGCCGCCCGGGATCGGGCCAAGTGGGAAGAGACCGACGCCAGGGACCTCGCCCGTCTCTACACCGCCTACCTGCGCACGGCCCGTGAGGCGGGTCATTCCAACATCACCCCCGGCCGCTTCCTGCTGCCCGGCGAGATGGAAGGCTCTCCCGTCCTGACCTTCGCCCCGCTCCGCCCCGAGGACAGCCCCCCGCGCCGTGGCCTCTGGCGCGAGATGGAGCGGCGGTTCGAGGCCTACAAGGACAAGGTGGTCAAGCCGTTCTTTCGCGACCATTTCAGCCGGATCGACCGGCAGGTCGTGCTGGTCGACGCGCTTGGCGCGATCCACAAGGGCCCGGCGGCGGTCGAGGAGATGCGCCGCGCGATGGCCGATATCCTCGGCGCTTTCCGGCCCGGGCGGAACGCCTTTCTCAGCCGGCTGCTGATGGGCAAGCGGGTGGAAAAGATCCTCTTTGCCGCGACCAAGGCCGACCACCTGCACCACAGCCAGCACCCCCGGCTGAGTGCGATCATGCAGGCGCTGCTGCGCGATGCGCTGGACCGGGCGAAATTTGCCGGGGCCGAGACCCAGGCGATGGCGATTGCCGCCCTGCGGGCCACGGTCGAGGCGCGGATGCCCCACGGCGGGCGCGAGCTGGACCTGGTGCGCGGGCGCCTGCTGGAGGACGGGCGCATGGCCGCGCTCTACCCGGGCGAGCTGCCCGAGGATCCGGGGCGCCTGCTGAACCCCGCCGCCGCGGGAGAGGAGAAATGGCTGGATGGCGATTACCGCATCATGGCCTTTGCCCCCGCACAGCTGCGCCTGAAGCCGGGCGAGGGGCCGCCGCATATCCGGCTCGACAAGGCGGCGCAGTTCCTGATCGGGGACCGGCTGTGAGCGGCCCTGCGATCCGCCAGCGCCCCGGGGGCGGCCGATGACCGCGCGGCGCCGGGCCAACCCTGCCGCAGGGCCCCGCAGCGGGCACGCAGGCGCAACGGCCCGCTGGCCGGACGGTCGCGCATGATCTCGCTGCGCCATATGGCTGACCGGCCCGAGGTGCGGCGCGCCCGGCTGTGGCACGTGCCGCGCCTGGCCCGCATCCTGTGGAGCTTTACCCGCACCACCCCCTGGCTGCCGCGCGTGCGCACCAAGGGCGACGACCTGAAGATGATGACCCGCATCACCCGGCAGGGCTGGGTCCGGCTGGCGCGCGATGCCAAGGGGCCGGCGGCCTTCATCGCGCGGGACGGGCAGGTGATCCACGCGCTTTACGTGCATCCGCGCGCCCGGCGGCAGGGGCTGGGGCGGCGGCTGCTGGACGATGCCAAGGCCCGGGCCGACCGGCTGGAGCTCTGGACGCTGCAGGCCAACCGCGAGGCGCGCGCCTTTTACGCCGCGCAGGGCTTTGCCGAGGCCGGGCGCAGCGACGGGCGGGGCAATGACGAATATCTGCCGGACATCCGCATGGTCTGGCTGCGCAGAGGAGACACGGCCGATGAGCGATGAGCGCGACCGCCGGTCCGATCCGGTCCTGATCCACCTGGATGGCGAGGACACCGGCCCCGGCCCGGGCGAGGCGCCGCCGGTGCCCGACACCGGGCTGGAGCCGCCCGAGGGCCGCGCGATGCAGACCGTGGCCGTGCTGGCCGCGCGCCGCGCCTCGCCGCTGGCGCGCTGGTTCTGGCGGTTGTCCGGGGCGCTGGTGGGGGCGCTGGTGTCCTATGCCGCCTGGGAATTCGTGATCGGCCTGATCGCCAGCACGCCGGTGCTGGGCTATGCCTTCGCCGCGCTCTTCGTGGCCTTTCTGCTGGTCGTGCTGGCTATCGCGGTCCGCGAGATCGCGGCCTTTTCCCGCCTCGCGCGGATGGACCGCATCTTTACCGCCGCCGAAGAGGCCATCGCCGCCGACAGCCTGACCGCCGCACGCGAGGTTTCGGCCCGGATCGCGGGCATCTACGCCGGGCGGGCCGAGCTGGAATGGGGCCTGAAACGCATCGAGGAGCGCGCGCCGGAACAGTTCGACGCCACTGCCGTGCTAGCCCTGACCGAGGCCGAGCTGCTGGCCCCGCTCGACGCCGCCGCCCTGCGCGAGGTCGAGGCGGCGGCGCGCCAGGTCGCCACGGTCACGGCGCTGGTCCCGCTGGCCTTTGCCGATGTGGCGGCGGCGATGACGTCGAACCTGCGCATGATCCGCCGCATCGCCGAGGTCTATGGCGGACGGTCCGGCACGCTGGGCTCGCTGCGCCTGACCCGGGCGGTGATGACCCATCTGGTGGCCACCGGCGCGGTGGCCGTGGGCGACGACATGATCGGCTCGATCCTGGGCGGGAACCTTCTGACCCGGCTGTCCCGCCGCTTTGGCGAGGGGGTGGTGAACGGCGCGCTCACCGCCCGCGTCGGCGTCGCGGCGATGGAAGTCTGCCGCCCGCTGCCGTTTTCCGAAGGGCGCAGGCCCAGCGTGACGGGGATCATCCGCCGCGCCCTGACGGGCCTGTTCGGCAACGACGGCTGAGGGCGCGCCACGGGGCGCCGACGCTCCCCGGGGCAACGCATTCCCCAGGATCAGCCGGCAAGCGGCCTGACGATACCAACGGATACGGCCCTTCGAGGGAGCAGGCGCCGGGATGGTGACCGCCCCACGCGCCGGTCCCGCCCCGGTGCCCCGTGCCGCCGGGCGCACTGCCGGCACAGTGCGACAGCCCGGCCACACCCCCTCTGGACCCTTGCCGGGACCACGCGTATAAGCCCCCCATGTTCCGGGACGTGGCGCAAATCATACGAATTAGCCGCCCGGCGCCCTGACGCGGTCGGGTCGCCGGGACAAGGCGCATGGGCTTCCCGCGCCGCTCTCCCCCAACATCCCCAAAGATGACGAAGGACCGGACATGTCCGCCGAGACGCCCGACTACAAGACCACGCTGAACCTGCCCAAGACCGATTTCCCGATGCGCGCCGGCCTGCCCAAGCGCGAACCCGACTGGCTCGCCCGGTGGGAACGCATCGGCGTCTACGACCGCCTGCGGGACAAGGAGGGCCGCTCCTCCTTCGTGCTGCACGACGGCCCGCCCTATGCCAACGGCCATCTGCACATCGGCCATGCGCTGAACAAGACGATCAAGGACATGATCGTCCGCTCGCACCAGATGATGGGCCATGACAGCCGGTATGTCCCCGGCTGGGACTGCCACGGCCTGCCCATCGAATGGAAGATCGAGGAACAGTACCGCGCCAAGGGGCTCGACAAGGACGCCGTGGATGTCGTGGATTTCCGCCAGGAATGCCGCAAGTTCGCCGAGGGCTGGGTCGACATCCAGCGCGAGGAGTTCAAACGCCTGGGCATCACCGGCAAGTGGGAAGATCCCTATCTGACGATGGATTTCCACGCCGAGCGCGTGATCGCCGAGGAATTCATGAAATTCCTGATGAACGGCACGCTCTACCAGGGGTCCAAGCCCGTGATGTGGTCGCCGGTCGAGGAAACCGCCCTGGCCGAGGCCGAGGTGGAATATCACGACAAGGAAAGCCCGACGGTCTGGGTGAAATTCCGCGTGGCCCGGATGGACCGCCCCGATGTCATGCTCTCGGACGAGGAGGCGACGGACGAGGCGCGCGCGGCCCTCGCCGCCGCCGATGCGGATCTCGCCCGCGATATCGAGGGCGCCCATGTGGTGATCTGGACCACCACCCCCTGGACCATGCCGTCCAACAAGGCGGTGGTCTACGGCGCGGGCATCTCCTACGGCCTTTACGAGGTCACCGGACGACCCGAGGAATGCTGGGCCGATATCGGCGACCGTTACATCCTGGCCGACAGCCTGGCCGCCGACGTGATGGCGCGCGCCCGGCTGGATGACACGATGTACCGCCGCCTGCGCGACGTCCGGCCCTCGCAGCTGGAAGGCATCCGCCTGAAACACCCGCTGGCCGGGGCCGAGGGCGCAAATGGCGAATGGGACGACCTGCGCGATTTCCGCGCCGCCGATTTCGTCACCGATACCGAGGGCACCGGCTTCGTCCATTGCGCGCCCAGCCACGGGATGGAGGAATACGAACTCTACCGCGGCCTGGGCATGCTGGAGCAGGTCATCACCTACAACGTGATGGACGACGGGTCCTTCCGCGAGGACCTGCCGTTTTTCGGCGGCAAGCGCATCCTGCGCGCCAAGGCCAAGAACGGCAGCTGGGAGGGCGACGCCAATGCCGCCGTCATCGCCAAGCTGATCGAGGTCGGCGGCCTGCTGGCCCGCGGCCGGATCAAGCACTCCTATCCGCATTCCTGGCGCTCCAAGGCGCCGGTGATCTACCGCAACACGCCGCAATGGTTCGCGGCCATCGACCGCGCCGTGGGCGACGGGCAGGACAGCTATGGCACCACGATCCGCCAGCGCGCCCTGACCTCGATCGACGAGCTGGTGAAATGGACCCCGCGCACCGGGCGCAACCGCCTGCATTCGATGATCGAGGCGCGGCCCGACTGGGTGCTTTCGCGCCAGCGGGCCTGGGGCGTGCCGCTGACCTGCTTCACCAGGGTCGGCGCGCTGCCCACCGATGCCGATTTCCTGCTGCGCGATCCCAGGGTCAACGCCCGCATCGCCGAGGCCTTCGAGTCCGAAGGCGCCGATGCCTGGTACAAACCCGGCGCCAAGGAGCGGTTCCTGGGCGATGACCACGACCCGGCGGCATACGAGCAGGTCTTCGACATCCTCGACGTCTGGTTCGACTCCGGCTCCACCCATGCCTTCGTGCTGCGCGACCGCGCCGACGGCACGCCGGACGGCATCGCGGATGTCTACATGGAAGGCACCGACCAGCACCGCGGCTGGTTCCACTCCTCGCTGCTGCAGGCCTGCGGCACGCTGGGCCGCGCGCCCTATCGCAACGTGGTCACCCACGGCTTCACGCTGGACGAAAAGGGCAACAAGATGTCCAAGTCGCTCGGCAACACCATCGTCCCGGACGAGGTGGTGAAGCAGTACGGCGCCGATATCCTGCGGCTCTGGGTGGCCCAGGCGGATTACTCCGCCGACCAGCGGATCGGGCCGGAAATCCTCAAGGGCACCGCCGACAGCTACCGCCGGCTGCGCAACACCCTGCGCTTCATGCTGGGCTCGCTGGGCGATTTCCGCGAGGCGGACCGCGTCGCCCCCGCCGATATGCCGGAACTGGAACGCTGGGTGCTGCATCGCCTGGCCGAGCTCGACCAGCGGGTGCAGGAGGGCTATCGCGCCTTCGACTTCCAGGGCGTGTTCCAGGCGATCTTCAACTTCGCCACGGTGGATCTCTCGGCCTTCTACTTCGACATCCGCAAGGACGCGCTCTATTGCGATGGCGAGACGAAGCGCGCCCATGCCGCGCGCACGGTGCTCGACCTGCTGTTCCACCGCCTGACGACCTGGCTCGCGCCGATCCTCGTCTTCACGATGGAGGAGGTCTGGCTCGAACGTTTCCCGGGCGAGGACGCCTCGGTCCACCTGCAGGACTTCCCCCAAACGCCTGCCAGCTGGCGGGACGAGGCGCTGGCCGCCAAATGGGCCGCCGTCCGCTCGGTGCGCCGCGTGGTCACCGCGGCGCTCGAGGTGCAGCGCACCGCCAAGGTCATCGGCGCCTCGCTCGAGGCCGCGCCGGTGGTGCATGTCGAGGATCCCGCAACCGCGGCCGCGCTGGCATCGGTCAGCTTCGAGGATATCTGCATCACCTCGGGCATCGCCGTCACCACCGACCCGGCCCCGGCCGAGGCCTACCGCCTGCCGGACGTGCCCGGCATCGGCGTGGTCTTCGAAATGGCCGATGGCGAGAAATGCCAGCGCTGCTGGAAGATCCTGCCCGATGTCGGAACGCACCGCCACCCCGGCACCTGCGCCCGCTGCGACGCCGCGCTGGCCACCGTCCCGGCCGAATGAGCCTCGGGGAAGGGGCGAACCACGCCCCTTCCTGCCAGACCCGGGCCCCCGCCGACACGCGCCCCGACCAGGCGCGCGCCGCTCCCCCGCTTCCTCTGGCCATAAATATCCCCGCCGGAGGCTTCGCGGCCGAAGGCCACCCCTTGCGGGTGGAATTCGGCCGCGAACCCCCGCGCGACGCCAGCGGCGGCGCAACCCCTCCGCGCCGCGCCATACCCGCAGCTTCCGGATTGCCAGCACCGCGCCCCGGGCGCATTCTCCCGCCATGCCCGTGCTGACCCTCGATACCCCTGTCGGAGCGCTCTCCATCCACGAGACGGATGGCGCGATCACCCGCGTCTCCTGGCGCAGCGCGTCCCCCACCGGCGCCTCCGCCCTGCTGGAAGAGGCCGCGGCACAGCTGCGCGCCTATTTCGCCGGGGATCTCACCACCTTCGACCTGCCTTTGCGGGTCGAGGGCAGCGACTTGCAACGCGCCGTCTGCCGCGAGATGAGTGCGATCCCCTTCGGCGAGACCCTGACCTATGGCGATATCGCGAAACGGCTTGGCGTTCCGGCCCAGGCCATCGGCCAGGCCTGCGGCGGCAACCCGATCCCGGTGATCATCCCCTGCCACAGGGTCCTTGGCGCCAGTTCTCTCGGCGGGTTCTCGGGCGAGGGCGGGGTGGAAACCAAGGTCGCCCTGCTGAAACACGAAGACGCCGCCGGCCTGCTGATCTGACACCCGGTCCCGACCCCGGTCACGCGAACCCGCTCGCCCGCACCCGCTCATCCGAACCCGGTCACCCGGACCCGCTCTCCCGTGCCCGGCGCAAGCCGGCCCCGCCGGCAGATTCAGCCAAAGACCGCGCGCCGTGCGGCGGCCAGGTCCAGCGGCACCTCCCGCAGCAGGCCCTCGGCCCGCAGCCGGTCCAGCAGGTCGGGCGTGGCGGTGCAGGTCTCGGCAAAGAACCGGCGCAGCCCGTCCTCGCCCGCCTCGGCCTCGATCGCCGCCAGCATGTCATGCAGGGTCAGCCCGCCGCTCTCGGCCGGCAGGGGCGGTTTCAGCTCCGAGCGGTAAGAGCCGCGCTTCAGCCGGAACCTGTAATGCGCCAGCCAGCTCTCCACATCCGGCGCATGCATATGCAGCAGGGGCAGGGCGGGGCATTCCGCATGGCCCGGGTTCTGCACCCCGTCGCGGAACACATTGTGGATGCGAATCTCGGATCCGGCCAGCGAGGTATGCACCAGCAGCTTGCCGGCCACATGGCTCAGGAACCCGCCATCCAGCCCGCGGGCATAGTCGGGGTAGATGCGCTCGGTCTGCGCGCGGCGGGTGGCCCGATCCAGCGACATCGCCTTGGCCTGCACGACACCGGGCACCGGCGCCACCGGGGCCAGCGCCTCGATCGGCCGCATCCGCAGCAGCTTGGTTCCCGGGGCCTGCGCCGCCAGCACCTCGGCCACGGGCTTGTCCGGCACGATGAATTCATCCACGTCGATATGCGCCAGCCAGTCCACCTGCGGCGGGCGCGACAGGATGCGCGAGGCGTTCATCCCCTGCCGCACCTGGTGCTTGGCAGGCCGCCGCCCGCCGTTGCGCGACCAGTAGCTCTCGCCGGTTGGCGTCACCCGGATCTTGGGATGCGATTTCAGCGCGGCCATCGCCGCCTCGTCGGGCGCGTCCAGATGCAGGTAGATGCGATGCGCCCCCAGCGACAGGTGCCATGCGGCAAAATCCATGATCGCGTCGAGCGGCGCCTTGACGGTTGTGACGATCCCCCAGGTGGGCGGCATCTCAGGCTCCTTCGGGCGGCGGACCGCCGAAATGTTTGGCAACAAGGGCGTCGAACGGCATCTCGCGCGTCACCAGCATGCCGCTCTTGTCGAGGTCCGCGACCAGCCGCGGGGTGGCGGTGCAGACCTCCTCGAAGAACCCGGCCAAAGCGCCGGGCCCCTCCTGCTGTTGCAGGAAGTCGATGACATCCGCCAGCCGGAAATCGGTATTTTCACGCTTGCGGTACGAGCCGTGGTGCATCCGGTACGGCAGATGCGCCATGAAGCTGTCGAAATCCGGGGCATGGGCATGGCCGACATAGCTGCCCTGCGGGATGACCCGGTTGGTCGCGGGCTTGCCCTTCCAGTTCAGGAAATGGATCCCCGGCGACACCCCGGCCAGCCCGGTGCGGGCGATCACCTTGCCCTCCAGATGGCTGACATAGCCGCCGCGCAGATGCTCGCCGAAGGTGGGGTACAGCCGCTGCAGCACCCGCTTGTGCTGCCCCGCCATCCGCGCCGTGGTCTTGAACCGCCGGGTGTCGCTTGGCGCGGGTTCGGCCAGCATCTCGACCGGGTGCAGATGCACCAGCGCGGCCTCGCCGGGGGCGGCGGCCAGGACATCCGACAGCGGCCCGGCGGGCAGCAGGAACTCGTCGACATCCACATGGGCCAGCCAGGCTGTCCCGGCATGGTCATAGGCATCCTGGACATTGGCGGCCTGGCGCAGCTGGTGCATCTTGGGCCGCCGCCCCAGCCGGGTCCAGTGCGCCTCGTCGCAGGGGATGACCTGCAGCCAGTCGCGCCCCGCCAGCCAGCCGGTCTGCGCCGTCTCGGGCGCGTCGAGGTAAAGCGTCACCCGCTCGGCCCCCAGCTCGCGGTGCCAGGCGGCAAAACGGGCGATCTGGTCCAGCGGCGCCTTGACCGTCGCGACCACGCCCCAGCTCGGCGGGGCCTTGGCCAGCGCCCCGGGCACCGGCACGGCGTGGCGGTCGAACTGCGGATCGCGTTCGAAATCCACCCCGGGCGCGGGTGCCGCGCGGCCCTCCTGGCGGGCCTCGCGCATCAGGCGCAGGCGGCGGAAGACGTTGCGCCCGTCGGCATTCAGCGCGCGCAGCAGGTGATGCGCCAGCGGGGCGATGACCTCATCCCCGGCGGCATCGTCCCAGAGCCGGCCCAGCATGTTCACGTCCAGCCCGCCGCCGGTCACCGCATAGGGGTCCATCTGCAGGGGCAGCGCGTTGGAGGTCTTGCGCCGCCAGGGGAACGGCTCGTCCGGCGCATGGCCCGAAAACAGCCGCTCGGTCTCGTACAGCTTCATGGTCGAGAACAGGACCGTGAGCGCATGGCCCACCCGGCGCTGCGCCTCGGTCGCGCCGTGATCGGCGAAGGTGGTGACCGAGGACACCAGCCAGCGCGCATCCAGCTGCGAGAGCATGAATGCATGCTCCTCGGCCCAGATGCGCCGGAACAGCGGGGCGCATTGCGGTGGCTGGTCGCGCCGCCGCAGGTTGGCGATCAGCAGGCCGTTGAGGTAGCACAGCCTTGGGCGTCCATAGAATTCCTCGTTCAATTCCCGGCATTTGTAGCCGAAAGTTGATTTGGATTTCTTCAGCGCCACGGGCAGGGCGCCAACGATCTCGCTGCGCAGGGATTTCAGGTCGCAATCCCCGGGCGGCAGGGCCTCGTCGTCCTGGAATGTGAACGGGTCGCGGCGCCCCTCCATCTGGCGGAGGACGGCGTCATATCCGCCCGCATAGGTCAGGCGACCGGGATCGTTTTCGCTGCCGCTCATGGCCGGGACAGTGCTTCGGGCGGGGGGCGCCTTGCAAGGGACGATGGCGTGATCGCCTCAGTTCGCGCCGGGGCTGGCGCTTTGGTGCAACTTTGGCCGGTAACCGGCCCGCAGAACGGCCACGGTCGGGGCCGGGGTGATCACCGTGACCTGGCCGCGCGGACGCTTCAATTCCGGGCCGTAACCGGCTGTGGTGAAAGGCAACAAGGCGCTTTCGCCCAGCAGGGCGGGCCGGCTGTTCCAGAGGATGAAAACCCCCTCGGGAAGGCTCTCTGCCGGGGCGTCGTGATGGCGCTGCCGCCTGTCGCCGGTCAGGCGCGCCTCGTGCAGGATGCGGTCCATCTCGACAGCTTTGGGATCGGGGCCCCGGGCGGCGGCCCAGGCGTCGCGGAAGCCGGTGTACGCCGCCCGGCGGCAATAGGCGCAGGGGCGGTGACCGGCGGCCAGGGCCACGGCCTCGTCCAGGAAAAACAGCTCGGTCCAGGTGCCGGGGCTCATCACGCTGCGGCGCACGTCGCGCCAGTGCAGCGTGCAGCAGATCCAGGCCCGCGATTTCCACCGCGCCCGGCCAAGGGTGCGGTCGGGCCGGTGCAGGATGCCCCGGTTGCCGGTCATGGTGCCGCGCGCCGGGTCCGCGACGATCTCTTGCGTCGGCAGGACCCGGTTCTGCAGCGTCACACCATCATTTCCTTGGTCGCGGTCAGCGTCACGTCCGGATAGTCGCGTTCCACCCGGTCGATGTCCCATTGCAGCCGGGTCAGATAGACCACGTCGCCGTCATGGTCATGGGCGATGTGCTGCTTGTTGGCATTGGCAAATTTTTCGACCGCCAGCCGGTCGCCGTTGACCCAGCGGGCGCTGGTGAATTGCGAGGCCTCGAACCGCACGGGCAGGCCGTATTCCAGCTCGATCCGCGAGCCGAGCACCTCGAACTGCAGGGCGCCCACGACGCCGACGATGAAGCCCGAGCCGATGGAGGGCTTGAACACCTTGGCCGCGCCTTCCTCGGCGAATTGCATCAGCGCCTTTTCCAAGTGCTTGGCCTTCATCGGGTCGCCCGCGCGCACCGATTGCAGCAGTTCCGGCGCAAAGGAGGGGATGCCCTTGGCGCGCAGCATCTCGCCTTCGGTCAGCGTGTCGCCGATGCGCAGCTGGCCGTGGTTGGGAATACCGATGATGTCGCCGGCCCAGGCTTCCTCGGCCAGTTCGCGGTCGGAGGCGAGGAAGAGCACGGGATTGGTGATCGCCATCGGCTTTTTCGAGCGGACATGCGTCAGTTTCATCCCGCGCTCGAAATGGCCCGAGGCCAGGCGGACAAAGGCGACGCGGTCCCGGTGCTTGGGATCCATATTGGCCTGCACCTTGAAGACAAAGCCGCAAACCTTTGTTTCTTCGGGGGAAACCTGTCGCGGGTCGGCGTTCTGCGGCTGCGGTTCCGGCCCGTAGGTGCCGATCCCGTCCATCAGTTCCTTGACCCCGAAGGAGTTGATGGCCGAGCCGAACCAGATCGGCGTCATCGTCCCTTCAAGCACGGCTTGCGGGTCGAGAGGCGGCAGCAGCTCGCGCGCCATCTCGACCTCTTCACGCAACCGCTCGAGCAGATGAGCCGGCACGTGTGTCTCAAGCAGAGGGTCTTGCAACCCTTTGATCTCGATGGATTCCGCAACCCTGTTGCGGTCCTTGCGATCCATCAGCTCCAGCCGGTCGCGCAGCATGTCGTAACAGCCCAGGAAGTCCGAGCCCATGCCGATCGGCCACGAGGCCGGCGTGACGTCAATAGCCAGGTTTTCCTGGATTTCGTCAATGATGTCGAAGGTTTCGCGGCTTTCGCGGTCCATCTTGTTGCAGAAAGTCAATATCGGCAGGTCGCGCAGGCGGCAGACCTCGAAGAGTTTCCGCGTCTGGCTCTCCACCCCCTTGGCCCCGTCGATCACCATCACGGCGGCATCCACCGCGGTCAGGGTGCGATAGGTGTCCTCGGAGAAATCCGAGTGGCCGGGCGTGTCGACAAGATTGAACCGGAAGTTCTTGAAATCGAACGACATTGCCGAGGCCGAGACCGAGATGCCCCGGTCCTTTTCCATCTGCATGAAATCCGACCGGGTGCGCCGCGCCTCGCCCTTGGCGCGGACCTGTCCGGCCATCTGGATCGCCCCGCCGAAGAGCAGGAACTTTTCGGTCAGGGTGGTCTTGCCCGCATCCGGGTGCGAGATGATCGCAAAGGTGCGGCGCCGCGCGATCTCGGGCGGCAGGTCGGGGCGGTTGGTGGCTTGGTCCAGCATGAGGCGCATATATCAGCCCGGCGGAAATCGGCAAGACGGGGCGCAAGCTGTTTCGCCGCGCCGGGAACGGAGTCGCGGCCCCGTGGTTGTCCCCGCAACGGCACAGGAGACCGGCATGGCACGGCGACAGCACGATCCGGGCATCAAGGATCCCGAGACCTACGAGGCCCTGCGCGACAAGGGCTATTCCAGGGAAAAGGCGGCGCGGATCGCCAATGCCCAGGCCAATCCCGACATGCACCCCAGCCGCAAGGGCGGCAGGCAGCCGCCCTACGAGGATTGGACAAAAGACGCGCTTTACGAGAGGGCGCGGGAGCTTGAGATCGAAGGCCGGTCGGGCATGACCAAGGCCGAGCTGATCGACGCCCTGCGCGGGTGATCAGAGCTCGGACGCGCCGCGCAGCAGGCGGATCGCATCGGGGCGGTCCAGCAGGGCCTTGCTGACCTCGATATCGACCAGGTTCTTGCGCTCGTGGCCGGGCAGGGCCGCGGCCAGCTTGGCATCCAGTTCCGGCGGCAGGGCGGCGCGGGTGCGGGTGTCGACCAGCAGGGTTTCCGCAGCGATTCCCTCGGCATAGATGATCTGGTGGCTGTCGAAGAGCAGCTGGTAATATTCCACGAACCCGCCGTCCTGCTGCACGATGGTGTCGCCGTTCACCAGATGGCGCGCACGCACCAGCAGCTCCTTGCGGCCGGCGCCCAGGGCGTCCTGGCGCTGGTAGATGAACAGCCGGTGGTCGGGCGAGACGACAAGGTCGTCCTCGTTGTTCAGGGTGCCGGCGCGGATCATGATCGGGGCGAATTCGCCAACCGCGCGCACCGTGGAATGGCCGATCCAGCGGATCTGCTGCACGCCGTCGTCGCGGGTCAGGATGCGGTCGCCGACCTCCAGCTCTTCGATCACGCGCTGCTGGCCCGAGGCGAGGGTGATGCGCGTGCCACGGGTGAAGGAGACGCAGGCGACCTCGGCGAACTTGCGGCGCGCGCCCTCGCGGTCGATGCCGACAAGGGCATAGTCCGTCTTGGGCCGCAGCGGCGCCAGCGGCAGGCCGTAGACCGCCGAGACATTGCCCAGGGGATCGACCTCGACCATCACCAGCAGTTCCGAGGTCTCGCCCTCGGGCGACATGAAGGTCAGGCAGCTGTCCAGGTGGATGATCGCGCCGGGCTGGCCCACGGCGGTGTCCGGACCCACGGTGACGGTGCCGTCATCGTCGGTTTCCAGCGCGATCCGGGTCAGCACGGCGGTGTCGGTCAGCCAGTATGTGTCATCCAGCATCAGCTCGTCGGCAAAGGACAGCTCGTCGTCCATGTTGGCGCCGTGCATGACGACGAGGTCCCGGGCGAGCAGCACGGGAACGGATGCAGAGGGTTTTGCAATGGCACTGATCATGCTCGACTTTCGAATCTTGCTGTTGTCGAACGGCACGGCGTCGTTACAGTCCAGCCTATGAAGGAATTACGGCGCGATACGGGCGAAGTTTCGAACTTTTCCCGGTTTTGTTGCGCGGTTAGCTGGCAATGTTCAACTTGACCCGGGAGGAACGGTAAATGGATCTGGGGATCAAAGGCAAGCGGGCACTCGTCTGCGCATCGTCCAAGGGGCTGGGGCGCGGCTGTGCGATGGCTCTGGCGGCGGAAGGTGTCGATCTTGTGATCAATGCCAGGGGCGCCGAGGCGCTTGAGGCGACGGCGGCGGAGATTCGCGCGGCCCATGGGGTGGAGGTCGTGGCCGTGGCCGCCGACATCACCAGCGAGGACGGCCGCGCCAGGGTGCTGGAGGCCTGCGGGCAGATCGACATCCTGGTCAACAACGCCGGCGGGCCGCCCCCGGGTTTCTGGCCGGACTGGGAGCGTGACGATTTCATCAAGGCGCTCGATTCGAACATGCTAACCCCGATCGCGCTGATCAAGGCGCTGGTTCCGGCGATGATGGATCGCGGCTGGGGCCGGGTGGTCAACATCACCTCGGCGTCGGTCCGCTCGCCCATCGGTCAGCTGGGCCTGTCGAACTCGGCCCGGGCAGGGCTGACGGGCTATGTCGCGGGCACCTCGCGGCAGGTCGCCTCGAAAGGGGTGGTGATGAACAACCTGCTGCCCGGCTCGCACGATACCGACCGCATCAAGTCGCTGACCGAGGCCACGATGAAGCGCGAGGGGATCACGATGGAAGAGGCCGTCGCCAAGCGCAACGCCTCCAACCCCACCGGCCGCATCGGCACGGCCGAGGAATTCGGCGCCACCTGCGCCTTCATGTGCTCGCAATATGCGGGTTTCATGATCGGGCAGAACGTGCTGCTGGACGGCGGGGCGTTCAACACGACGATGTAAGGGGGACCGATGGCGGCCGAGCCGAGCTTTTCGCTGAAGGATCAGCTGTTCAATCCTGAAAAGGTCGCCTGGCTGTCGGGCCGGTTCTCGGCCGCCTGGGACGGGTTCGACGGCGCGCGGTTCGAAACCCGCGTGGCCGAGAGGCTGGGCGCGCTGGAGCTGAAGGCCCGGATCGCCTGGATCGCCGAGGTGCTGGAGGAGGTTCTGCCCGGGGATTTCCCCACGGCGGCGGGGATCGTCGAGTCCGCCTTGCCCCCGCCGCTGGATCCGACGCTCAGGGATGACGATTTCGGCCAGTTCATCATCGCGCCCCTGGGCGATTATGTCGTTGCGCGCGGGATGGAGGATCACCGCGACCGCGCGCTCGACAGTATCGAGGCGATCACTCAGCGGTTTTCCATGGAATACGCCATCCGGCATTTCCTGAACCGCTGGCCGGACGAGACCTATGACCGGCTCGCCCTCTGGGCCGGGCATCCGCATTACCACGTCCGCCGGCTGGTGAGCGAGGGGACGCGGCCGAAACTGCCCTGGGGCAAGGGCATCACGACCGACCCGGCCCGCGCCCTGCCGCTGCTGGACCGGCTGCATGGGGACAGCACGCGATTCGTCACCCGCTCGGTGGCCAACCACCTGAACGATCTGACGAAATCCGACCCCGCCGTGCCGCTGGACCGGCTGGCCGCCTGGGCCTCGGCCGGGATGCAGCAGGACCGGGAACTGGCCTGGATGACCTCTCATGCCCTGCGCGGTCTGGTGAAGGCGGGCGATCCCCGTGCGCTGGAGATGCTGGGCTATGCGCCCGATGCCGATGTCGACTGCGCCCTACGGGTCGAGACGCCCGAGGTGCGGGTGGGCGAGGCGCTGCGCTTTGCCGTGACCCTCAGCGCAGCCGGGCCGCTGCCGGTGCTGGTCGATTTCATCATCCGCTTCCGCCGGGCGAACGGCACGCTGGCGCCCAAGGTTTTCAAGCTGAAACAGGCGGTCCTGACGCCGGGCAAACCGCTGGTTCTGGCCAAGAGCCACCGGCTGAAAGGGGATGCCACGACATTCACCCTTTACCCCGGGGCGCATGAGCTGGCGGTGCAGGTCAACGGGCGCATCCGGGCCGAGGCGGCCTTTGCCCTGGTCTGACGTGCGGCGGCTTGGCCCTTGATGCCGGATGCGCCGGTTGCTATCCGGGCTGGAAATCCGACAGCTTCGGTCGGAATTCCCGCGAGGCAGATTGTGACCGCAGACACCCCCCGGCTGGAGATCCGCGCCCTGACGCGCCGCTTCGACGGGCGTGCCGTGGTCGACGGCGTCTCGCTGCAGGTGATGCCGGGGCAGGTGACCTGCCTGCTGGGCCCTTCGGGCTGCGGCAAGACGACGACGCTGCGGATGATCGCGGGGGTCGAGCGGCAGGATGCCGGCCAGATCCTGATCGACGGGGCCGAGATCAGCGGGCCGGGCGGCGACACCCCGCCCGAGCATCGCCGCATCGGGCTGATGTTCCAGGATTTCGCGCTTTTCCCGCATCTCTCGGTGGCGGCCAATGTCGCCTTCGGCCTGACCGGCCCGCGCGAGGCGGTGCGCGCCCGGGTGGCCGAGATGCTGGCCCGGGTGGACCTCAGCCGCTACATCGACGCCTGGCCGCACGAACTGTCGGGCGGCGAGCAGCAGCGCGTGGCCCTGGCCCGCGCCCTGGCGCCGCGCCCGCGTATCATGCTGATGGACGAACCGTTTTCGGGCCTCGACAACCGCCTGCGCGACGAGATCCGCGACGAGACCCTGGCCGTGCTGAAGGAGGAGGGCACCGCCGTCCTGCTGGTCACCCACGAGCCGGAAGAGGCGATGCGCATGGCCGACGAGATCGCGCTGATGCGCGGCGGCCGGATCGTGCAGCAGGGCGCACCCTACAACATCTACAACGCCCCGGTGGACAGGGCGGCGGTGGCCTTTTTCAGCGATGTGAACGTGATCCGCGGGCGGGTGCAGGGGGCGCTGACCGAGACGCCCTTTGGCCAGTTCCTGGCCCCCGGCCAGCCCGACGGCGCCGAGGTCGAGATCGTGATCCGCCCGCAGCACCTGAAGATCGACTTCGACCGCGAGGGCCGCGGCCCGCTGCCCACGCCCCAGGACGGCACGCCGGCCCGCGGCGTCGTCCAGCGCGCGCGGTTCATGGGCAACGAGAGCCTGGTCGAGTTCCGCATGGACCACGACGGGTCGATCCTGAAGGCGACCGTGCCGAATGTGTTTCTGCCCCGGCCGGGCAAGCCGCTGTGGCTGACAATCCGGCGCGACAGGTGCTTCGTCTTCCCGATGCGCTGAAGGGGGCGCTGCCCCCGTCCGCGGCGGGGCCGCGGACTCCCCCGGAGTATTTCCGACGAGATGAAGCCGGGGGTCAGGCGAAGGTGACCTGCGGTGTGTCCGTGGGTTCGGTGACCTCGCCGATGACGGTGGCGGCGTCAAAGCCGTGGCGGCGGAAGGTGGCGAGGACTTCGGCCTCGGCCCGGGGGTCGCAGGCGACAAGCAGGCCGCCGCTGGTCTGCGGATCGGTAATCAGGGCCCGGTCGAGGTCGGGGAAGCCCTCGGGCAGGGCAATGCCGGCGCCGTAGCTGGCCCAGTTACGCCCCGAGGCGCCGGTGATGTTGCCCTGTTCGGCCAGGGCGCGGGTGCCCGGCAGCAGGGGGACGGCGGACCAGTCGACATGCAGCCCGACGCCCGCGCCGCGCGCCATTTCCAGCGCATGGCCGGCGAGGCCGAAGCCCGTGACATCGGTCATCGCGCGCACCCCGTCCAGCGCGGCGAGATCCGGCCCCGGGGTGTTGAGGCGGGTCATCGTGGCGATCATCGCGGCATAGGCGGCCTCGTCCAGCGCCTCTTTCTTCAGGGCGGCCGACATGATGCCGACGCCGAGGGGCTTGCCCAGGATCAGCCGGTCGCCGGGGCGCGCCTCGGCATTGCGCTTGACCCGGGCCGGGTCGACGAGACCAAGCGCCACCAGCCCGTAGATCGGTTCGACCGAGTCGATCGTATGCCCGCCCGCGATCGGGATGCCGGCGGCGCGGCAGGCCTCGGCCCCGCCTTCGAGGATGCGCCCGATGGTGGCCTGCGACAGGGTATTGATCGGCATGCCCACCACGGCGAGGGCAAAGATCGGCGTGGCGCCCATGGCGTAGACATCCGAAATCGCATTGGTCGCGGCGATGCGGCCGAAATCATGCGGGTCGTCCACGATGGGCATGAAGAAATCGGTGGTGGCGACCAGCGCCTGGCTGTCGTTCAGCCGGTAGACCGCCGCGTCGTCCGAGGTCTCGATCCCGACAAGCAGCGCCTCGGGCACTGGCAGCGCTTTGGTGCCGCGCAGGATCTCGGACAGGACGCCGGGGGCGATCTTGCAGCCGCAGCCGCCGCCGTGGGAGAGCGAGGTGAGGCGCGGTTCGGTGCGGGGGGCGGTGACGTTCATGGCTGTGCTCCGGTCTGGGCGGGCGGTTGACGTGGTTCTAGCGGGTCGGGGCGTCCTGCGCCACAGGTTCGGGCCGGGTGGCGGGCCGGTGTCGCGTGTCGGCCCGTGGTCTGCGCGGGCCCGTCGTCCGTACGGCCCGGGCCCCGTTCGTGCCCTGTGTCGGCCGGCCCGGCCGCTGTTCGCGCCCTGTGTCGGCCGGCGCGGCTGCCGTTCGGTCCGGGTTCCGGGCCCCCCGCTGTCCGGCCGGTCCGGGTCCAAGTCCGGCCCGAAATGCGGAGGGCCCGGGCCGTCCTTTCAACCGGTGCGCGCCGCCCGGGCCACGGCCTGCGCGATCCCCGGCAGGGCGTCGGCGGCGAGGTCGGGCGCCGGGACAGAGGCCACCGGGGCGGGCATCCGGGCGCGGTGGCGGGCATAGCGCGGGTCGTAGTGGTGTTCCATCAGCCCGTCGGCGAGGGCCGTCCAGTCACCGGCCGCGGCCATCTCGTGCCAGGCGGCGATGCGCTCGCCCGGCTGATAGGGGCGCAGTGCGTCGATGGTGGCCGACAGGCGGGCCGCATCGGCGGTGACATCGGCATAGGCGCGCGTCAGGTAGGCGGCGCGGGCTGCCCGGGTGGCGTCGATGGCGATCCGGGGCGCGGATTTCATCGCCGCCCAGAGCGAGGGGGGCAGGCGGCAGTCCCCGACCTTGGCGCTTTCGGCCTCGACCACCACCGGGCGGGCTGGGTCGAGCCGCGCGATGTCCATCGCCAGCGCGCATTCGAAGCCGCGCTGCGCCGGCTGCGGGCCCAGGGCGCCGAAGAGCGAGCCGCGGTGATTGGCCAGCCCCTCCAGGTCGATGGATTGCAGGCCGAGGCCGGGCAGCAGGTTCAGGATCTCGGTCTTGGCCGAACCGGTATTGCCGTCCAGCACGATGACCGGGCAAGGGAAGGGATCCTCGTAGAGCGCGCGGACCACCAGCCCGCGCCAGGCCTTGTAGCCCCCGGCCAGGGTTTCGACCCGCCAGCCGATCTGCGCGAGGATCGTCGCGAAGGAGCCGGAGCGCTGCCCGCCGCGCCAGCAATAGACCAGCGGCCGCCAGCCGCCTTGGCGATCCGCCAGCGGCCCCTCGATATGGGCGGCGGCGTTGCGGGCGACCAGCGCCGCGCCGATCTTGCGCGCGCTGAAGGGCGAGACCTGCTTGTAGATCGTGCCGACCCGGGCGCGTTCGTCATCATCCAGCACCGGCAGGCTGATCGCGCCGGGCAGGTGGTCCTCGGCATATTCCGAGGGCGCGCGGACGTCGATGATGTCGTCGAAGCCCTGCGCGGCGAGGTCGGAGAGGGAGGTGAGTGTGACGGGCATGGCGTCGGGATAGCGCAGCGCGCGGGTCTCGGGAAGGGCCGGCGTTGCCGTGTGGCCCGGGATCGGCCGGGCGCTGGCGCTGCCATGAGGGCGTGGAAGCCCTGCCCCCGCGGCACGGCCGATGTGGCGCAGGCACGAGGCCACCTCCGGGGCGCGCGCGGGAGGCGCGCCCCGGACCAGGATCAGCCCAGCATCTTGTCGACCTGGGACCCCGGCGCGGATTTCTTGAGCTTGGAGAAATCGCCCTCGCCCAGCATCTCTTCGGCCGCGTCGATCAGGGTGCGGTGCGTGGCGCGGGCCAGCGAGCCGCCGAGCGAGATCCGGGCCACGCCGATGCGGGCGTAATCCTCGCGCGTGTAGCTGGCAAACGTGCCCGAGATCAGCGCATTCACCGGGGCCTCGATCTCGGCGCAGATCCGGGCGAGGTCCTCGAAGGTGGGCGGCAGCGGCGCATAGAGGCAGTCGGCCCCCGCGGCCTCGAACGCCTTGAGCCGGCGCAGCGCCTCGTCGGTGTCGTAGCTGCCCTGCAGGATGCCGTCGGCGCGCGCCACCAGCACGAAGTCGCGCGGCAGGGCGCGGGCGGCGGCGACGGCGGCCTTGATGCGCTCGACCGCGAGGTCGAACTCATAGGCCGTGCTGTCGGGCAGGGCGGTGTCCTCGATCGAACATCCCGCCAGCCCGGCGTCGCAGGCCATGCGGATGGTCTCGGCCACCGTCTCGGGCGCCTCGCCAAAGCCGTTTTCGAAATCGCCCGACACCGGCAGGGGCGTGGCCTTCACCATGTCCTCGGCATGGGCCAGGGCTTCGTCCCGGCTCAGCCCGCCGTCGGGGCGGCCCAGGGTAAAGGCATAGGCCGAGGAGGAGGTCGCCAGCGCCTGCGCCCCAAGCGCCGCCAGCACCTTGGCCGATCCGATGTCCCAGGCATTGCACAGGATGAACGGGTTGCCCTTCTGGTGCAGGGCGCGGAAGGCGGGGCCGGGATCGTGCATCGGGTCTTCTCCGGTGTGGTGTGGCGGACGGGCCGGTTTCCGGCGCAGGGTGGTCCGCACGGGCGGCAGGGGCAAGCGATTTCGCACTTGCGGCGGAATGCGGGCACGCTAGCCTGCGGCTATGACAGATATGCTGCCCGGCCGCGTCGCGGTGATTTCAGACATTCACGGCAATTCCGACGCCCTGCGCGCCGTGCTGGCGGATATCGCCCTGCAGCGGGTCGAGGCGCTGGTGAACCTGGGCGATCACTTCAGCGGGCCGATGGATGCCGGCGGGACATGGGAGGTGCTGCGCGACCTCGACGCCGTGTCGATCCGGGGCAACCATGACCGCTACCTGACCACCAGGGCACCCGACGAGATGGGGCAATCCGACCGCGCCGCGCATCAGATGCTGCCGGGCGCGGCGCTGGACTGGCTGCGCGACCTGCCGCCGGTGCTGCTGATGGGCGACGTGTTCCTGTGCCATGCCACGGCGGGGGATGACGAGACCTATCTGTCGCACCTGCCGATCCGCGATGGCGGGGTGACCCTGCGCGACCCCTCGGGGATCGCAGGTCTGCTGACGGGGGTAGAGGCCGGGCTGATCCTGTTCGGCCACACGCATCTGCCAGTGGCGATGCGGCTGCCCGACGGGCGGATGCTGGTCAATCCCGGCTCCGTCGGCTGCCCGGGCTACAACGACAGCGCGCCGGTCCCGCACGTGGTGCATACCGGCACGCCCGATGCCTGCTATGCGGTGATCGAACGGGTCGGACCCGGCTGGCGGGTCGAACACCGCCACGTGCCCTATGACGCCAGCCGCATGGCCGGGGCCGCGCGGGCCGCGGGGCGCGAAGGCTGGGCCAGGGCGGTCGAGAGCGGCTGGTATTCGGAATGACGGAAGGCCCCGGGGGGCTTACCCGGCGTCCCGCGCCGCCAGTTCCTCGCGCAGTTTCTTGGGCAGTTTGGAGCGGATGAGGTCATAGGAGACCAGGATCCGGTCCCGCAGGAAACCCGGATCCCCGCCCCATTCGATCAGCACCCAGGAGCGGTGGAAATACCGCGCCTTCACCGCATCGCCGTTTTCGATCATCATCGCCGCAAAGTCGGGATCGGCCGTCTTGACCGCCACGCCCTGGTCCATCGCGCCGATGCAGGCGAACATCTTGCCGCCGACCTTCCAGGCGTCATGCCCGCCGCCCCAGGGGTCGGAGACCTCGGCCCCGGGCAGGTCCTTGCAGATCGCGTTCACCGTGGCACGTGTCATGGCCGCAGGATGCCATCCTGCGCCCGGCAAGAACAAGGGTCTTGGCAGGGCGGGCGAAAAGGTCTAGCACTCTGCCTCATGAAGAGCCGCACCATCATCTGCTGCATCATTATCGCCTGCTGACATCGTCACGCGGGCCGCTCTTTTCGTTTTCAATCCATAACGATCCTGCTAGGCCCGCGCCAACCCGCGCGTGAGGACGCATTCCATGACCCAGATCCGGCTGACCAATTCGAAAACGCGGACGAAAGAGGATTTCGCCCCGATCGACCCCGG
The DNA here is from genome assembly GCF_009789075.1 of Pseudooceanicola pacificus. Taxonomy (GTDB): domain Bacteria; phylum Pseudomonadota; class Alphaproteobacteria; order Rhodobacterales; family Rhodobacteraceae; genus Pseudooceanicola; species Pseudooceanicola pacificus. Next base: position 3,857 of record NZ_WNXQ01000012.1, on the reverse strand, counting down.
CAATGTGCGGATGTATGTCTGCGGGCCCACCGTCTATGACCGCGCGCATCTGGGCAACGCCCGGCCGGTGGTGGTCTTCGACGTGCTCTACCGCCTGCTGCGCCATGCCTACGGGCCCGAGGCGGTGACCTATGTGCGCAACTTCACCGATGTGGACGACCGCATCAACGAGACCGCGCAGAAGCGCAAGGCGGCGGGGGCCGCAGGCACTCTGGAAGAGCTGATCGCCGAACGCTCCGGCGAGACCATCCGCTGGTATCACGAGGACATGGATGCGCTTGGTGCGCTGCGCCCCTCGTCCGAGCCGCGCGCGACGGGCTATATCGCGCAGATGATCGCGATGATCGAGGGGCTGATCGCCGCGGGTCATGCCTATGCCGCCGAGGGGCATGTGCTCTTTGCCGTCGAAAGCTACGCGGCCTATGGCGCGCTGTCGGGCCGCTCGGTCGAGGACATGATCGCCGGGGCGCGGGTCGAGGTCGCGCCCTACAAGCGCAACCCGATGGATTTCGTGCTGTGGAAGCCCTCGGACGACTCGCTGCCCGGCTGGGACAGCCCCTGGGGCCGGGGCCGGCCCGGCTGGCATATCGAATGCTCGGCCATGGCGCATGACCTGCTGGGCGACAGCTTCGACATCCACGGCGGCGGCAACGACCTGATGTTCCCGCACCACGAGAACGAGATCGCCCAGTCCCGCTGCGCCCACCCGCAGGCGGAGTTCGCCAGGGTCTGGCTGCACAACGAGATGCTGCAGGTCGAGGGCAAGAAGATGTCGAAATCGCTCGGCAATTTCTTCACCGTGCGGGATCTGCTGGAGCAGGGCGTGCCGGGCGAGGTGATCCGCTTCGTCTTCCTTGGCACGCATTACCGCAAGCCGATGGACTGGACCGCGAAGAAGGCCGAGGAGGCGGAGGCCGCCCTGCGGAGCTGGCGCCGGTTGCTGGCGGATGCCGAGCCGATGGGCGCGGACGAGAGGGTCGTGGCCGCCGTGGCGGACGATCTGAACACCGCGCAGGCCCTGACGCTGCTGCATGGCATGGCCAAGGAGATCGCGGCCAACCCGCAGAAGGACTGCTTTTACGAGAAGGGCGTGATGCTGGGATCGGCGCGCCTGCTGGGGCTGCTGACGCCCGAACTGGCGGGGTGGGAGGTCACCGGCGTGGCCGATCTGTCGCCGCTGGAGGCCGCTCTTGCCGCGGCGCGGGACGAGGCGATGGTGTCGAAGGACTTCGCCCGGGTCGATGCGATGAAATCGGCGCTGGTTGCGGCGGGGGTCGAAGTGCGGATGTCCAAGGCCGGGGTCGAGCTGATCCCCGGGCCGGGCTTTGATGCGGCGAAGCTGGAGGGGATCGGGTGATGGTGCCTTTGCGTTCGGACCTTTCCGACTGGGCGACGCTTCACGCGGTGAAGTCTGCCGGAACTGATGCGCATGCACTCGCCGAGAGACGGGCGCTGGCCGGGACGATGTCCCGGCCGGTGGGGCCAAGGGCGCGGTGTGCCGGGGGTGTTATCGTGAGCGCGGATCCGGTCGCGCGGGTGTCAGCGTCGCAGGGGGGCTGTCTGCCCCCCATCGGCCCGTTCCGGGCCGATTCCCCCCGAGAGTATTTCGGACGAGATGAAGCCGGTTGTGGCGGGTTTCCGGAAGGGGAGGTTCGGGGATGAAAGAGAGGCTCTGGCTTTACGACACGACCCTCAGGGACGGGCAGCAGACCCAGGGGGTGCAGTTCTCGACCCCCGAGAAGGTGCGGATCGCGCAGGCGCTGGACAAGCTGGGGGTGGATTATGTCGAGGGCGGCTGGCCCGGCGCCAACCCCACCGACAGCGCCTTCTTCGAGGCGGCGCCCCGGCTCAGGGCACGGCTGACGGCCTTTGGCATGACCAAGCGGGCCGGGCGTTCGGCCGACAATGACGACGTGCTGGCCGCGGTGATGAATGCGGGCACCGGGGCGGTCTGCCTGGTGGGCAAGACCCATGACTACCATGTCGAGACGGCGCTCGGTATCTCGCTGGCGGAGAATACCGAGAATATCCGTGCCTCGCTCGCCCATGTCGTGGCGCAGGGCCGCGAGGCGCTGTTCGATGCCGAGCATTTCTTTGACGGCTGGAAGGCCAACCGGGATTATGCGCTGGAGGCGATCCTGGCGGCGCAAGAGGCCGGGGCGCGCTGGATCGTGCTCTGCGACACCAATGGCGGAACGCTTCCCTCCGAGGTCGGGCGCATCGTGGCCGAGGTGATCGCCGCCGGGATCCCTGGCGAGCGGCTGGGGATCCATACCCATAACGACACGGCCAATGCGGTGGCGGGATCGCTGGCCGCCGTGGATGCGGGCGCGCGCCAGATTCAGGGCACGCTGAACGGGCTGGGCGAGCGCTGCGGCAATGCCAACCTCGTCACCCTGATCCCGACGCTGCTGCTGAAGGAGCCCTATGCCTCGCGGTTCGAGACCGGGGTGCAGCGCGAGGCGCTGAAGGGGCTTACCACCCTGTCGCGGCAGCTGGACGATATCCTGAACCGGGTGCCGACCAAGCAGGCGCCCTATGTCGGGGCCTCGGCCTTTGCCCACAAGGCGGGGCTGCATGCCAGCGCCATCCTGAAGGCGCCGCAGACCTATGAGCATATCGACCCCGCCCTGGTCGGCAACGAGCGGGTGATCCCGATGTCGAACCAGGCCGGGCAGTCTAACCTGCGCCGCCGCCTGGCCGAGGCCGGGCTGGAGGTGCCGCCGGGCGACGGGGCCCTGGCCCGCATCCTGGACGAGGTGAAGGCGCGCGAGGATCGTGGTTATACCTACGACAGCGCGCAGGCGAGTTTCGAGCTGCTGGCGCGCGAGGAGCTGGGCCTGATGCCGCGGTTCTTCGAGGTCGAGCGGTATCGCGTGACCATAGAGCGGCGGCAGGACGCGGCGGGCCGGCGGGTCAGCCTGTCCGAGGCGGTGGTGGTTGTGGTGGTCGATGGCGAGCGGCGCATGTCGGTGTCCGAAAGCGTGGACGAAACGGGCGGCGACCGCGGCCCGGTCAACGCGCTGGCCAAGGCGCTGGCAAAGGACCTCGGCTCGCTGCAGGATGCGATCGGGGACATGCATCTGGTCGACTTCAAGGTGCGCATCACCCAGGGCGGGACCGAGGCCGTGACCCGCGTCATCATCGACAGCGAGGACGGCATGGGGCGGCGCTGGTCGACCGTGGGCGTGTCGCCCAACATAGTCGACGCGAGTTTCGAGGCGCTGACCGATGCGATCCGCTGGAAACTGCTGCGCGAGACCGGCGCGCAGGCGGGGGTGGCGTGATCCGGGTGGGGCCCTGCCGTGGCTGAATTCGACGCCGATCTGACGGCCTGCGCCGCGCTGGTGGACAAGGCCGACGCCTGGCGATTCCGCTCTGCGATGGCGGCGCCGGTGGGCGCGCGCCGGGTGCTCTTCCCGATCTATGCCTTCAATGTCGAGGTCAGCCGCGCCCCCTGGGTGACGGCCGAGCCGATGATCGCGCAGATGCGCCTGCAGTGGTGGCGCGACGCGCTGGAGGAGATCGGCGCGCGCACGGTGGTGCGCCGGCACGAGGTGGTGACGCCCCTGTCGGCAGTGCTGGACCCCGAAGGCGCGCGGCTGCTCGACGCACTGATCGCCGCACGGGACTGGGACGTGGAGCGCGAGCCCTTTGCCGATGCGGCGGCATTTGATGCCTATATCGCCGCGACCTCGGGCAATCTGGTGCGGGCCGTGGCGCGCGCGCTTGGCGGGGATGGCGACGCGGCGGCGGGGGATGCGGGCTGGGCACTGGGGCTGGCGAACTGGTTCCTCGCGGTTCCGGCGCTGGAGGGCGCGGGGCGTCACCCGCTGCCCGACCGCGCGCCCGCGGCG
>NZ_WNXQ01000011.1 GCF_009789075.1 Pseudooceanicola pacificus | reverse complement strand
GGGCGGCCAACCTCCCGCGCTGGTCTATTGGCAAAGAAATGATATCAACCAACCCGATCAGCAGGTGCAACGAGTAGCTTAATTTACGCCAGATCCTGTCCAAGAGATGGGGAGTAGCTCAGATGTTGCAGAGGTAGCTAATGGCCGCTTCTCATTTTTCCGTTGCAAGCACCTTGTCCAACATCCAACCGATATGGTCGTCACCGGCGATTTCCAGCAGCGGACCGCGCTCGCCGCCGATTTGAAGTTTCGCCATCGTCAGACCGTGGAGCATTATCCAGAGCAATACCGCAAGTTTTGCGGGCTCTGTGAGTTCGATTTGGCCGGACGCTCCCCCGGCGGCAATTTCAAGTGTCAATAAGTCTAGGGCTTCCGCGCCTTTTGGAGAAAGCGCTCGAACATTACCCGGGGTTGCTGGGCGGAACATCACGAGCATGTATTCTCGATTCCTTTCGGCGAACCTTACATAGGCCCTGCAGCCTGCTTCCAGCCGGTCCCTCCAAGTCGAATGTGTGGCGATCTCCCGGGTGATCTCGTTGCTCAGCATTTCAAAGCCGTGATCCGAGATCGCTAGCCATAGCGCTTCTTTATCTTTGAAGTGCATGTATGGCGCGTTGTGGCTTACGCCGATCGCACTCGCCAACTTGCGCATGCTTACCGCTTGAAACGATTGCGTCTTAAGCGCTTCCACGGCGGCATTGATCAACTCGGTTTTCACATCACCGCGATGATAGTTTTTTGTCTTCGGCATATTGACGCTGTCAATTTGAAGTTATATTGACAATGACAATATCAACTACCCTCCGACAACGCAAGAAGGAGCATGTAGATGCGCAAACCACTTCGATACGTCCATTTGGTCGCCGGGCTCTTAATTGGCGCATACGTCTACAGTCCAACGTTAAGCGGCAATGCAGCGTTTCAGGCAATGATCCAGTTGGGCGTATTTCCGATTATCGCGTTGAGCGGGATTGCGATGTGGCAACAGCCGCGATTGATGAAGTTGACCCGCCGGACCCAGAGCTGACATTCGCAGAGACACAGCGAACGGCAGCAAAGTCCCGCATTGCTGCCTATTCGCGAAAACAGGGCCAAAGGTTGCTTCCTTGATCCAAGCCGAGATCGAACCGGGGCCTAAGCCCCGATCCTCTTGATGCGGATTCCGAGCTTGCGGGCCTTGTCGACGATGTTCTCTGTGATGCCCGAACCGGGCGTGGCAATCAGACCCTGCGGTATGGTCTCGAGCATCTTGTCGTTGCGCTTGAAAGGGGCGGCCTTGCCGTGGCTTTTCCAGTCGGGTTTGAAGACCACCTGGGTGACACCTCGGGTATCTGCCCAGCGGGCCGCAATCATCTCGGCGCCCTTGGGCGTACCGCCGTGCAGCAGCACCATGTCGGGGTATTTCGCAAGGGTGGCATCGAGGACGGACCAGATCAGGTCGTAGGCCTGATAGTCGCCGCCAGAGAAGGCGATCCGCGTGCCTTCGGGGCAATGCACTTCGGTTTCCTTACGGCGCTTGGCTGAGAGATAGGCCCGGCTGTCCACCACGGCGGAGGTGAGACCACGATGGGAGACCTTGGATCCGGTGCGCGGGAGCCAAGGCGAGCCCGTGGCGGCCGAGAAGTGGTCCACGGCGAGATCGCGCATCTGCTCGAAAGCGTCGCGGTGATCCCAGAGCGTGAGCCCGATCACCTGGAGGCGCTCGAGTTCGACCGAGGCGACCTCGGAGCCGTCCTGGATGGCCAGAATTTCCCGGACCTCGAATTCGTTGTCGTCGAGAAGCTTCTGGATATGGGTCAGCCGGCGATGGAAAATCGAGGTCAGGGACCAGAGCATCTCTTCGAGATTGTCTTCCAACTGGCTGCCGGTGAGGAGGCCGATGGTGGTATCAAAGAGGGTCGCCATGGCGAGTTCGACCTCATCTGGCTGGGGCAGGGGGCGATGATCGGTCTCGCCGGCCCCCGGCGTTGCGCCGTGAAGTGCCAGGTGGTCGAGGATGGCGGAGGTCACGCCGGTTTCCTCTTGGATGTCTGTCTGATGGGGCATTGTCTGGTTCCTCTGATTGATCTGACCCGATTTGGATGGGGCGATATCAGGACCGGCGGCGACCGGGCCGCATCCGTCAGGATCGCAGCGCAGCGGAGAATGCGCCGCGCGCCGGAAAATTGTTCCCGCGAGGAATGCCCTGAAGGGGCAGGGGAATTTTCTGGCGCGGGGCGCGTTGCTGCCCGGGCGAGGGGCACTCAGCCCCGACCCGCTGGTCCATCGCTCCCCTTATCCAAGCGGGATCAGATCGAGCCCGCGGAACCTTTGCCCCCTCGGTCATCACGAGTGGAGACAGGCGCTCACCCGTGCTCGATCTCCAGACCTTGCGCCTTCATTGCCTTGAGAAGAGACCGTCGCAGCGCATCCTTGCCAAAAGCCCGCAGATCGTCGTTGAAATCGCCCATACTTGGCACGAGATCACCACAGGCAATTCCAAGCGATTCCAGTTGGTTACGCAATCTCATAGATGCATAGCGACCAGCTTCGTCATTGTCCCGTGCGATCCAGATAGGTTTGATCCCCGGCGGCGGGATGAAGAGCCCGAGATGGGTGGCAGTGAGACAAGACGCGAGGTCGAACTCCGGGAGAGCCGTGCCGACCGAGAGGGTATTCTCGAGACCTTCGCCGACGATGAGATCAGAGCGCGCCTTGCCGGACCAGAAGCGGATGGCGTGGCCATGCAGTTGCCCGAGGATCCGTTTCGGGCTCTCGATTTCGGCCAAAACGCCGGTGGACGGGTCGAGATAGAACAGCGCACATCCGGTGATCTGGCCCCGATTGTCCGTGATCTTTGTGAGCAGGGCAGGGGACCTTGTTGCCAGATCAGGATCGTCCTCGCCCTGACGTAGGAAGACCCGCGGATGATAGCGGAGCGCGGGACCGAGGCGCGTGATGCCGCACCCTTGCAGATAGGTGGCGGCCAAGGTGCCAAGAACTGGCTTGCCAGCCGCAAAGAGCTTGCGCGCCCGCGCAATGCGTTTGCTGGAGGCAGTATCGTGGCGCTCAGCCCTTTGGGTTTCACGAGTTACGGCAGGGCAGGGGGCCTCGCCGAGAAAGGACCGGGCCTCCCTTAGGGTTTCCTTGAGTGTCACCGAACCAAGCCGTTCTTGCAGCAGGTCGATCAAGTCGCCAAATTCACCCGTCGCGAAATCTTGCCAGGACCCGGCCTTGCGCCCGCTTTCCGCCTGCAGTCGGATCGCGAGACTCTGTCCCTTTGCTCCCGATGTGTCACCGACCTGCCAATAATTGCCCTGCTTGCGTCCCTCGGGGAAATACTGGCGGCAGAAACTCTCGGCCTGGTCTGCAAGATCGGCCGAGAGGTCTGCGATGCTGCGCCGCGGGTTCATGCGGCAGCATCTGCGACGCTTGCGCCAACTGGATGCTCGGCGAGCACCCGCGCCAGCACGTCAGTACCGTCCACCGGGATGAACACCCGCGTCTTCCACTGGATAACCTCGGTGAAGCAGCCCATGGCTTTCAGTGCGGGCAGGGCCGCACCGGACGCGCCGATCAGCTCACACCTCGGCTGCCCCATGACGAGCGACCTGCGCAGCTGGTAACCGCCGAGGAGGTTCAGGGTCGTCCTGGCGTCCATCACGGCCGCGAGCACCTCCTGCGGCGACATCTCGATCTGGCAGTTGAGCCCAAGGCGCGCGTAGACGTTCGAGAGCTGTTCCTGGCTGACCAGACGGCCGATGGCGCGTTCCCCGTCTTCGGTTTGCAGGCGATAGATGCGCATGTTGTTGGCAGGTAGCCGGTCCCAGATCGGCAGGAGAAGCCCGCAGATCAGCGTGATCTTCGAGGTGGTGAACTCCGGCACAGCGTCGACCTCGGTCTGCCAAAGGTGCTCGAACATCGCGTCATCGATCTCTTCCCAGTACGAGGTCAAAAACTCGCTGAGCGCGAGGATTTCGGTGGCCATGGGCCGCAGGAGTTTCACCCGCAGGATCGGAACACCATCCTCGTCCATGAAGGCCGGCGCCTTGACCATCAGCGCCGCGCGCTTTGACGTCTTGTTCCAGCAAAGCGTCGCACCCTCCGTGCCTGCGCAGATCGTCTTGACCCGGGGCACGGTCAGCGGATCGTTCCTATCGGTGCGCTCCACGGTCAGGGCAGTGGCCGTCGCACCCGTCGAAGATCATCTTCCGGTCCACGATCTCGAATTTCTCTGCCTTGAGCGTCTCGAGGCCCACATCGAGCGTGCCTGCCTGGCGCGCGTCCTCAATGATGGCCGAAAGGAAGGTGCCAAAGGCCTCGAAGATCGCGTCCTGCATGTCGATCCGGAGCGCGAGACAGCGGTTCAGGAACTGCTGGATCGGAGGCAGGGTCTCCTTCATCGTCCCATCCGCCTCATCAAGCGTCAGCCCGGTCATCTCCTGGAACTTTGCGTAGGAGCAAGCCTCGATCTTGCCCGCGCGCAGCTTGTAGAAGAACTGCCGCAGCGCCGCGCGGGCATAGGGGCTTTCGAGGTTGTCTTCGGCACGGAACATGTTCTGCCCGCCAGTCTCGCGCTGCCCCTTGGTGATGGCCCCGAGCGTGTCGAGACGCCGCGCGATGGTGGAAAGAAACCGCTTTTCGCCCTTCACATTGGTCGCGACGGGGCGAAAGAGCGGCGGCTGCGCCTGATTGGTGCGGCTGGTGCGCCCAAGCCCCTGGATTGCATTATCGGCCTTCCAACCAGGCTCAAGCAGGTAATGCACCCTCAGCCGTTGGTTCTTCGCTCCAAGATCGGCGTGGTAACTGCGCCCCGTACCGCCCGCATCGGAGAAGATCAGTATGCGCTTGGCATCATCCATGAAGGCTTGGGTTTCTCCGAGGTTGGAGGAGGCAGGGCGGTTTTCGACCTTGAGCCGCCCTTCAAGGGTTTTCACGATGCGCCGCTTGCGCCCCGTGACCTCGGCCACCGCGTCCCCGCCGAAATGCCAGAGGATCTGGTCGAGCGCGCCCTGCACCGGGGCGAGCGCGCCCAGATGTTCGATCAGATCGTCCCGCCGCCGCTCCGCCTCGCGGCAGATGATGGGGTTGCCACTCGCATCGACAGCGGGGCGCGAACGCAGATCGCCATTCTCGTCGGTGAAGGGCTCGAAGAACTGCGTCGGGAAGCTGTGCATCAAATATTCCATGACCGCCTCCCGCGGCGTGAAGTCGACCTGAAGATCGTCCCATTCCGAGGGCGGGATATCCTCGAGGCGCCGTTCCATCACCGCTTCGCTGGTCGAGACCACCTGAATGACCGCGGAATGCCCCGCCGCCAGGTCCACCTCGATCGCGCGGATCAGCGAGGGGCATTTCATTGCGGTGATGAGATGGTTGAAGAAACGCTGCTTGTTGCTCTCAAAGGCCGAGCGGGCGGCGGATTTTGCCTGAGCGTTCAAAGTTCCAGTCTCGGAGGAAATACCCGAGGCATGAAGGGCCGCCTCGAGGTTGTTGTGGATGATCTGATAGGCATCGGCGTAACTGTCGTAGATCGCGACCTGGGCGGGGGTCAGCTCATGCACCAGCATCTCGTATTCGACCCCGGCATAGGAGAGCGAGCGTGCCAGATACAGCCCGAGCGCTTTCAGGTCGCGCGAGATCATCTCCATTGCGGCAATACCCCCGGCCTCCATCGCGGCGACAAATTCGGCCCGCGCCACGAAGGGGAAATCCCCGGTGCCCCAAAGCCCGAGGCGGGTGGCATAGGCGAGATTGCCGACCACAGTGGCGCCGGTGGCCGAGACATAGAGGACGCGGGCATCTGGCACGGCATTTTGCAGCGCGAGGCCGGCAAGACCTTGCTGCGACGCCTTTTTGTCGCCGCGATCGGACTTTTCGCCGGCGGCATTCGCCATGGCGTGGCTTTCGTCGAAAGCGATAACCCCGTCGAACCCTTCGCCCAGCCAGGACGTCACCTGGTCGAGCCGCGACGCCTTCCCTTCGCGTTCGGCGGAACGCAGAGTCGCGTAAGTGACAAAGAGGATGCCTTCGGACTGAACCGCCCCGGGTTTACCGGAGAGTTTGAGGTTCAATAGTTATGCCGCTTTCTCAGTGGCGCTCAAGTCTGCGAAGAATGCCTCCTCTGCTTCTTGTGGCGTGACATATCCGATGGCGCTGTGGAGGCGCTCGGTGTTGTACCAGGAGACCCACTTCAGCGTTTCCCATTCGACTTGTCCGACCGACTTCCATGGGCCGAGGAAGTTGATGACCTCGGTCTTGAACAGGCCGATGATGCTTTCAGTCAGGGCGTTATCATAAGAATCCCCGACGCTGCCGACAGACGTGTCGATGCCGGCCTCAGCCAGACGCTCAGTGTACTTGATCGACAGGTATTGCGATCCGCGATCCGAATGATGGATCAGCTTGTCTGCCCCGGACGGCGCCCGCTGGCAGATGGCCTGGTTCAGGGCGTCGAGAACAAAGCCTGTGGTCATTGAAGTCGCCACGCGCCAGCCGACAATCTTGCGGGCAAAGACGTCGATGACGAAAGCGACGTAGACCATCCCTTGCCAGCTTGAGACATAGGTGAAATCTGACACCCAGAGCTGATAGTGTCCCGGGAAATGGTGTAACTTTGCTCTTCGGCCTTGGCTTGGCCGCAGTTACAGGGCGGCGATCTTCGCCGGGTCCATGGGGTCAGTGTCGCAAATGGCGGCGACGGTTTCCAGTGTCATGTAGCGCCGCGTGATCGCCCACTCATCGTTTTGCTCCAGCATCAGCGCTCCGACCAGACGCGTCACCGCGGCCTCGTTCGGAAAGATTCCGACGACGTTGGTCCGGCGCTTGATCTCTTTATTCAAGCGCTCAAGCGGATTCGTCGAATGGATTTTCGGCCAATGATCCTTGGGGAAGCCCTTGTAGGCCAGGACGTCCTCTTCGGCACGGCGCATCAACTCGGCGAGCTTTGGATGGCGTGGTTCGAACGCGTCGATCAGCTTGGTCCAGTGGTCTTTCGAGGCCGCGAGCGTGTCCTGGTCGAAGGCGGTCCGGAGCGCCGCGGTGACGATCGGGCGGTCCTTCTTGCCGACGCAGGCTAGCGCATTGCGCATGAAATGCACGCGACAGCGCTGGACGGTCGCGCCGAGCACCTTGGCGGCTGCAGCCTTCAGGCCCTTGTGATCGTCGGCGATGATCAGACGGTTGCCGCGCAGGCCGCGATCCGCGAGAGAGCGCAGGAACTCGTCCCAAAAGACCTCCGCCTCGCTGGGCTGGACGGCGATGCCCAAGACCTCGCGGCGGCCGTCCAGGTTGACCGCCACGGCCACTATGGCCGCGACACTGACGATCCGGCCGCCGCGGCGCACCTTGATGTAGGTAGCGTCGAGCCACAGGTAGGGCCATTCGCCTTCCAGCGGGCGGTTCAGGAACGCGTCGACCCGTTCGTCGATCTCGCCGCAGAGCCGCGAGACCTGGCTTTTCGACACGCCGGTCATGCCCATCGCCCTGACGAGGTCGTCCACCGAGCGGGTCGACAGGCCTTGGACATAGGCCTCCTGAATGACCGCCGTCATCGCCTTCTCCGCCGCCCGGCGCGGCTCCAGGAACTCGGGAAAATAGCGGCCCTTGCGCAGCTTCGGGATCTTCACATCGACCCGGCCTGCACGCGTCTCCCAGGCCCGGGACCGGTATCCGTTCCGGCGGTTCACACGGTCGTCGCTGCGTTCGTGCGCGCCGGCGCCGCAGAGCTGGTCGACATCCAGCGCCATGAGCCGGTCGGCAACAAACCCGAGCATCTCGGCCAGCAGGTGGGTGTCGGACGTCTCCGACAAAAGCGCGCGCAAGGCTGCGGTCTCTGATAGGCTGTCTTTGGTCACGGTTGATCTCCTCGGTCATCGGTCAGGTCGGCAAACCGAACCTTAGCCGAAGAACAACCGTGGCCGCCAAGCGACCCACGCGGGCCTCGCTTCGCTACGCGAAGGCTCCGCTCAGCCCGCGCTACCGGCGGGCATTACACCAACCGTTGGGACACTGCTTCATGTCTAAATCTGATAGCGGGCCGATCGCCGGACGTGATGCAGATCGTTCAATCATCGCGGCGAGCGCGATGTCAGGCGAAGAGCGCAAGAAGCGGTGCTACGGCCTTCTGCCAGCTGTCACGCGCTTCAAGCCGGCCGATCCAGCCCGCGATTCTGGGGAATTCGTCCAGCGAAATCCCCGCTTGGTCGCGATACATGAATGTGGTCGCCAGATAGAAGTCGGCAAGGCTGAGTGCGCCTGCAATCCAATCCTTATCGTCGAGTCCGGTTTCCAGAACGGCAAGGAACTGATCGGTGGCTTTCCGTTCCACTTCGACCACAGTAGGATCAGGATCGCCCATGCCGAATTTCTCTTTGAGGAACAGCTCAAAGGACAACTTCTGCATCGCCGGGCCAAGGTGGATGGCTTGCCACCAGGCCCACTGATCGACGAGGGCCCGCGTCTTGAGGCCATCAGGATAGAGCCCTGCCTCGGGCCGGATCCCGGCCAGATAGGCACAGATCGCCCGGGACTCCCAGAGCACGAAATTCCCGTCCTCCAAAACAGGCACCTTTGCATTTGAATTGCGGGCAAGAAATTCCGCCGCGCGGTTGTCCCCGGCACGGATGTCGACCTCGACGATTTCGAGTTCCACGCCCAGTTCGTGCGCCACCGCCCGTACACGCAGCGCATTCGGTGAGAAGTTCGCGTTGTAAAGCCTCATGACATTTTCCAGCATTATTGTTCCTGCGGCGCCTGAAGAAGCGCCGCGCGGTTAGCGGCCAGGAAATCGGCCACCGACTGTCCGGGCTTGCCGGTGAGCGATTCGAGATCGCCGCTGGCCACATCGAGATAGCCCTGCGCGATTGCTTCGTCGAAGGAGGCAAAGACCCTCGCCATGAACTCCGGCAGTCCATTTGCGATCATCGCCTGCACCAGATCCTCGGCGGGCAGGGCGACATAGGGGATTTCCTTACCCGCAATTTCGGACAAGATCGCCGCGACCTCGGCCTGGCTGACCGTCTCCGGCCCGGTGATATCGAGGGTCTTCCTTCCCGTAGCTTTCATTAGCGCCGCGGCTGCGGCACGGGCGCAATCCGCGCGTGTCACATATCCGGTCTTGCCATCTGCTGCGGCGGAGAAATGCGTGCCCATGGCGACGCTCTGCTGGCCGCCCATCAACAGAAAGTCGGTGTACATATTGTTGCGCAGGATCGAATGATCCGCCCCACTTTCCGTGATCAGCTTCTCGGTCCCTTCGTGGTCTTGAGCGAATCCGATTGGACTTTCCGCGACTGGGCCTGCGAAGGAGGTATAGACGATGTGGTCGATACCTACCGTCTTGGCCGCAGCAATCGCATTGGAATGAGCTGCGAGCCGCTTGCCCGGCTCCAGATCGTCGGTGGAGATGATGAGGAGACGCTTGCCGCCCGCGAAGGCTGCTTCAAGAGAAGCCGGGTCGTTGAAATCGCCCTCGCGCGCCTCGACTCTTTTTCCCGCCAGATCGGCAAGCTTGTCGGGAGTGCGCGAGATCGCGATGACCGGCCCGGCACCTGCCTGAACCAGCAGGTCGACCACCTGCCGGCCAAGTTGTCCGGACGCGCCGGTCACGATGAAGGGGCCGTTCTGGATGTTGGACATGGTATCTCTCTTATCTTGATATTTCTGCAAGCGCGCTTGCGATCAATCGTGGATTTGGGTGGGGGCGGGATTCGCCAGCTTGCCGCGCGCGAAACCCCAGCTTGTGGTCAGGATTTTGATCATCACATCGACCTCTGCCTCATCGCGTGGAGCAAAGGCCATGATCGCATTGGCCGGGATGTATCCGGCCGAGGCCATCGGGTGCTGTTCGCCCCATCCCTTCGCGATGAGTTCCTCAATCGCCGGCAGCGGCAGCATCATGTGCGACGAACCGTCATAGGCGGGATGCACATGCGCAAATTCGCGTCCGATCATGAAGGCTTCGCGCGGGCCGCAGGCATGCGGCCGCGGCAGGACTAATGCCTCGGCGCCGGGGACCGAAATACCCGATCGGCAACGCTCGACGAAGGGCAGGGCGAAGGCCTTCTGCTTGAACAATGCGTGAATCTCGGCCGAGGAGTTCTGCGACACTTGCTCATGCGGGGCGCACTCGGTGGCTTCGGGGCGCGGACCCTGCCGCAAAGGAAGTTCGAAGCACATATCTGGTCCTATCCAAATCTGAACGCGCTTTCGACCGCGCCCAATACGTGATCCTCGAGGGTCTTTTCCCCCCGATCCGCAAGCGCGGCGCCGGCCACGACGTGCAATGGAATTAGATGTTCCTCGCGCGGATTGGCGTCGCGTGCGCCGGGTGCCCGATCCCAAGCAGCCAGCATGGCGCGGCGCGCCCCGGGGTCTTCATGGGTCACCGCACCCGTGAGCCATCGGTCAAAGTCGCCGCCGTTCACCGGGCCATCGGGTCCGCCCCTCATCGCCCGCATCATCTTGCCCATGTTGTGATAGGTGTTGCCGGACCCGATGATCAGAACACCTTCGTCTCGCAAGGGCGCCAACGCGCGACCAGCAGCAAGATGCGCCTCAGCGTCGAGATCATCGCGCAGGCTCAGTTGGACGGTAGGTAAGTCGGCCTCAGGCAAAGCCACCTTTAGCGGAACAAACACCCCATGATCGAAGCCACGCGTGGCGTCGGCCCGGGTTTCAAAACCCGCGCCATTCAATAGCTCGCTTGCACGGGCCGCCAGCGTAGGATCGCCTAGCGCGGGCCAGGTCAGCTGATAAGTATGGGGGGGAAACCCCTGATAGTCGAACAGCAGCGGCGGCGCGGAGTTGGTCTGCACGGTAAACACCCGTTCCTCCCAATGGCCTGAGATCACGAGAAGCGCCTTTGGCTTTGCCGGCAGGCTCGCAGGCAAAGCCTCAAGGAATCTGCGGTGCCTGTCCCAGGTGTCAGGCGGGTTCCAGTCCATGAAGAAGCAAGGGCCGCCTCCATGGGGAACAAACACTGTCGGCTGCCTTTCGGTCATTCTGTCGTCCTTTTGAACCCCAAGCCCGAGGGTGGATGGCCAGCGCCGTGGCAACTCCGCATCGGATTAATTCGTCTCTGTCGGAAACGTCGGCGCATATGCCGACTTTACCGCACGCACGCGATTGGCTGTCATCCACGAGGCGATCAGGAGCACCCAGGTCGCAAGAGCCGGTGGCCAGCCTGGATCGCCCGCGCCCACATGCGCCCCGAACGCCAACACCAGATGCCAGAACATCGCCGCGTAAGCCCAGTCCGCCAGCATCGCCGAAGGGCGCCAAAGAATCACCACCGCGCCGACAATCTTCAAAATCGCGAGCGGCCAGATGATGTATGTGGGATAGCTCAACACCTCGCGATACATGCCCGCGACCATATCGTGGGATGAGATGTAGAAAGTCGCCGCACCCAGATAGACCAGCGCCACAAGGCCGGTCGCGATCCAGTAGACATACTTTGCCACGTTGTCACTCATCACCGCACTCCCTGTTTGCAAGGGCTTGTTCAGCCGCAGTTTCCGCTCTAAGTACCTTTAGGTGTCTTGCATCGCTCGTGAAAGTAGGCACTTAAAAGTAACTAGATTACTTTAACCGCGAGGATAATCCACGATGAAGAGCGTCCAGCCCCCCTCATGCCCGATGGAGGCGCTTCTGCGTGTCATCACAGGCCCTTGGACGATCTATATACTCTGGGTTCTGTCCGAGCAGGGACCGCAGCGTTTCGGCGCGCTCAAGCGTTTGGTGCCCGGCATTTCCACCCGGGTCCTGACCGAGAGGCTGAGAATGCTGGAACATGCTGGCGTTGTATGGCGCGAGCAGGCCATGACCATCCCACCCGCTGTCACCTACGGGCTGACTGAGCGCGGCGCGGAACTGCGCGGCGTGCTGGACAAGCTTGGCTCGATCGCACGCCGCTGGGAGGCCGAGGGTGCCTTTGTCGGGACCGCAAGCGCGGCAGAATGACGGTACCCCTCCTGTTCGCGGGATAATCCCGCGCCCGAGAACAACTCAGGCAGAATCAGACCCGAAGCTCATGACGAATTGAAAACGGCGCTAGAAAAAGCCGCCAAGCGGCGCTTGGTGGGGTAGATCCGCACAGCTTTACGCTTTGCTGCTAAATCAACTTCTATCTACTATACTCACTAGACGGTACAGTAAAGCTTGTAACCGCCTAGTCCTGCCTGGGATAGAGAGAACGAGATGCCCGTGAGAAAAATGGCCGACGTCATGATTGGTGCGCGCGAGGTTTTCTTCCGATGCGGTTACGAAGGAGCCACGGTCGATGCGATTGCCGCTGAAGGAAAAGTGTCGAAGGCAACCATGTATTCGTATTACCCGACCAAGGAGCAACTGTTCCTGAGCGTGGTTGAATCCGAATGCGGTCGGCTTGCGGACGAAATCCTCCGGCCCTTGATCGCGTCTTTGGAGCCGCGCGCCCAGTTGGAAGAACTCGCCCTTCGCATGGTCGACCTCACCTTGGACGACACCTACATCCGTCTCCTGCGAACGTGCGTTGGCGCCTCCGAGGCACTGCCCGAAGTGGGTGAGGTTTATTTTCGCGCAGGCCCGAAACCTGCTCGCGAACTCGTCGGTAGGATTCTGGAGCGCCTTACGCGCGAAGGCGCGCTCGATGTCGATGACGACCGGCGCGCGTCCGATCACTTCATACACCTTTGCGTTTCGGGGCTACTTATGCCGCGCCTTCTCGCAGTGAAACGAGCTGTCCACCGCGAGCAACATGCGCGCGAAGCGGTCGCTGCATTCCTGCGACTTTACGGTAGCGGCCACAGAGACAAATTTTCAGATTGAGCTCGCTTGCCAAATACGGGGCAGCGCATTAGCTCGCCCAATGACTTAACCGACCGGACGGTACAGGGTGACTGCACAAGTGGAAAAGCAACCGAAGAACGCCTCGCCGAAGATTCTCGGCGCTGCGCGGGCGATTGCGCTGCGAGAAGGCGCGGGAAAGATCACGATCGACGCCGTCGCTCGGGAATCCGGCCTCAGCAAGGGTGGGGTGTTGTACAACTTCCCCACCAAGAAAGCGCTTCTGGCCGGGCTGCTCGACGAAATGCTCGCGGAGCACCGCGAACGTCTGGCGTCGGTCCCGGAAGGGCACAGTTCCCGCACCCTGCGCGGTCATCTCGAGACAGTTCTGCAAGCCGGAAGCACCGATGATGACCTTTCGATGGCTATTCTCGCGGTTTCGGCGTCGGATCCGAATCTTCTGGACCCGCTGAGAAAAGAACTGTCCCGTGATGTCGAGCGCATCCGTTCGGACGCGCAGGACGACACTGCGGCGATGGTTCTCTTTTTGGCGATCCAGGGTCTTCGTTTCCAGAGGCTCCTTCGCCTCGCGGATGGTGATGCCGATCAGCAAGACGCCACCATCGACAGATTCAAGGACATGATCGATGAGCTCGAATAGAACCAGATACTTCCGAGGAGGTGTCGCCGGATTGGTCGCCCTCCTTCTCGCCATTGTCCTTCTCGTGCAATTCGGCCCGAACCTCGCATCCAAGGTCTTCGCGCAGACTACGGATGAGGTTTCCGGTGCCGATGCGCAAGGGAGCGCCGAGCAAGACATGGCCCAACCGGTCACGGTCGAAGTATCGCGTGCCGAGCTTCGCGATAGCGATAGGGCGCGCAGCCTGGCAGGCCGCGTGGAGCCCGCCCGGACCGTGGATATTGCCTTTCAGGTTTCGGGTCAGCTTTCCGACCTCGCGGTAGATGCTGGGACTCGGGTCGAGAAAGGCGATTTAATCGCCGCGCTCGACCCGGTCGATTTCGAATTGGCTCTGGACCGGGCACAGGCCTCTTTCGACCTCGCAAAATCCGAATACGATCGTGCGTTGAGTCTGACCGAGAGGGGGGTGGCGACCGACGCCCGACTTGAAACGAACCGCGCGCAGCTTGCCCAGGCAGAAGTCGCCCTCCGTGAAGCGAAGCGTCGTCTGGCTCAAGCCACGATCGCGGCGCCCTTCGAGGCCATTGTCGCGCGCATCTTTCTGGAGGAGTTTTCGAACGTCACCCCTGCGGCTCCGATTGCCAGGTTGCAGGACATCAGTGAAATGCGGGTGCGGATTTCGCTGCCCGAGGAACTCGCCGCGATCGCACGGGCCCAGCCCGATGCATTCAGGGTAACCGCCTCTTTCCCCGCTGTGCCGGGATATGACGCAACTCTGTATCTGCGGACATTCGTGACCGATGCAGACCCCACAGCCCAAACCTATGACTTCGAGCTTGCAATCGAGGGCGCCATCGACCCGAGATTGCTGCCCGGAATGACGGCGAATGTGCGCGTAGCCGCCGCCGCGGAGGGTGCGCAATCGCGGTTGGTAGTCGTCCCGGTCTCAGCGATCGACACGACGAGCCGGAGCGAGCCGTCCATCTGGCTGTATGACGAGGGGACCGGCCGGGTGTCCCGTAAGACGATCCGCCTGGGGCTGCCGAACGACGACGAAATCGTCGTGCTTGAGGGGCTCTCCGGAGACGAACTGGTTGTGTCCGGCGGGTGGTGGCGCCTGAAGGAAAACGAAACAGTCGCGGTTCGCGGCCTCTGAACGATCCTGGACCGGAAAACCGAAACCATGACAATGAGTATTTCCCGCGCAAGCATCCGACGTCCGGTCGCCGTTTGGCTGGCAATTATCTTTTGCCTTCTCGGCGGTTTGTGGGGGCTGAACACGGTCGGACGCCTCGAAGACCCGAGTTTCACGCTCAAGACGGCGCTCGTTTTCGTGCCCTATCCGGGCGCGACGGCGATGGAGGTGGAAGAGGAAGTCACCGATGTCGTGGAAAGCGCACTCCAACAGATGAAGCAGCTCGACCGGGTGGAATCGAAATCCATGCCGGGCATGGCCCAGATCACGGTCGAGATCGAGATGACCTATGGGCCCGACGAGATCCCACAGGTCTGGGACGAAATGCGCCGCCGCATCCGCGACATCGAAAGAGAGCTCCCCTCCGGTGCGCAGTCTCCGATCATCAATGACGATTTCGGCGACGTCTACGGCATGTTCTACGCTGTGACGGCCGATGGGTTGAGCGCCTCGGAACAGCGAGACCTCGCGACTAAACTGCGGCGCGGCTTTGTCACCGTCGACGGGGTGGCCAAGATCGAGGTTCAGGGGCTGGCTGAAGAGGAGATCATCATTTCGATCCCTTCGGCGCGCCTGACCGAACTGGGCCTGCCACCGGACCAGATCCTCGGTATCATCGCCGACGAAAACCAGGTTTTCTCCAACGGCGAGATCAGCGAAGGGCTGTCTCGGCTGGGCGTGTCCGTTCCGCCGGGTTATGTCAGCGTCGAGGGCATAGAGGCGCTGCGGCTCGGCGCCCCCGGAGAGGTCGGGCAGATTGCGCTCTACGACATCGCTCGCGTGGTCCGAGAGGAGACAGAGCGGCCGAGCCAGATCGTGCGTCACAATGGCACGCGGGCCTTCACCCTCGGGGTCTCGGCGCTCGTGGACCGCAACGTTGTCGAGGTCGGCAGATCGGTCGAGGCACGGCTGGACCAGCTGAAGACCGAATTGCCGGACGGCGTCGAGATCGTACCGATCTATGAACAGCATAAGGTCGTCGACGAAGCGGTCTCGAGCTTTCTCGTCGGCCTCGGTCAATCCGTGGCCATCGTCATCGGGGCGCTGATGCTGACCATGGGTTGGCGCGCGGGTTTGGTCGTGGGTGCCACCCTGGGCCTAACGGTGTTTTCCACGCTGTTTTTCATGTCTGTCTTCGGCATCGAGATGGAACGGATCAGTCTCGGGGCACTGATCATCGCCATGGGTATGCTGGTCGACAACGCCATCGTGATCGCCGAAGGCATGCTGATTGGCATGGCGCGGGGCAAGTCCGCCGAAGACGCCGCCGCCGATACCGAGACCGCGACATCGTTTCCTCTGCTTGGGGCCACCGTGATCGGGATCATGGCGTTCTCTGGAATTGGATTGTCGCCAGATGCCACCGGCGAATTTCTGTTCTCGCTGTTCGCGGTTATCGCGATTTCGTTGCTGATGAGCTGGATCCTCGCCGTAACCGTCACACCCTATCTCGGGAAGCTTCTTCTGAGGGCACCGAAAGACATTTCCAAGGATCCCTATGGCGGCCTCATCTATTCGGCCTATCGCGGTTTCCTCTGGATGGCGCTGCGCGCCCGCGTGCTCGTCGTCCTGACGATCGCCGGAATCACGGTCTGGTCGGTCATGGCCTTCGGCCAGGTCAAGCAGGCTTTTTTTCCGGCGTCGAACACACCGATATTCTACGTCGAATTCCAGATGCCGCAAGGCACGGACATTCGAGTCACGAATGAAGAAATCGCTCGGCTGGAGGCGATCATCTTAGGCGAGGAGATCGTGACAGACGTGACGACGCTTGTCGGGCGAGGGGCCAGCCGCTTCATGCTGACCTACAACCCTGAGCAGGCCGATGCGAGCTACGGTCAGCTGATCGTGCGTGCGACCGATGCCACACTCATCCCCGATGTTGCGGCGCGTCTCAATCGCGAACTGCCGGCGCAATTCTCCAATCCTCTTATCCGCGTCGAGGAGATCGTCTTCGGTCCTCCTGCCGGGGCCGATGTCGCCGTGCGATTTTCCGGACCCGATCCGGTGGTCCTTCGGCAGCTATCGGATAACGCGCTTGCGATCTTCGACGAGGCCGGCACGATCACAAACCCGCGCACAGACTGGCGGCAGCGCGAAATTCTCGTCGAACCCATCGTCGACGAGGCTCGCATGCGGTTGGCCGGTGCGACTCGCGCTTCGATCGCCGACACCGTGCAATACGGCACCTCGGGCTTGCGGGTCGGCACCCTGCGCGAAGGCGATGCCGAAATCCCGATGTATCTGCGGCTTCCCGAGGTCGAGCGCGACGGGCTGGATCGTTTGCGCGATCTCTCCGTCTGGTCGCCGGGTGCAAATGGCTATGTGCCGATGGCCAACCTCGTCTCCGGCTTTGAGCCCCGCCTCGTCGAGGCCCTTATCCACCGCCGCGACCGTGAGCGTACGATAACGGTCCTCGGCGGCGCAGGCGGCGACCTGACAGCAGATGAGGCCTTTCGCAGTGTCCGCTCTGATATCGAAGCCATTCGGCTTCCCGAAGGCTACACGATGGAATGGGGTGGCGAGTTCGAAAGCGCTGGAGAAGCGCAGGCAAGTCTCGGCAAACAGCTTCCCTTGGGCTTTCTGGTAATGCTGACAATTTCGATCCTGATGTTCAACAAAGTGCGCCAGCCACTGATCCTGTGGCTCGTGGTTCCGATGTCGGTCACGGGGATGGTTCTTGGTCTGCTGTTCACTGGGCTACCGTTCACGTTCACGGCGCTTCTCGGCTTCTTGTCCCTTTCCGGGATGCTGATGAAGAATGCCATTGTGCTGGTGGAAGAAATCGATCAGCAACGCGCCGAAGGTGTCGAGGACTATCAGGCGTTGATCGATGGCTCGGTCAGCCGTTTGAGGCCCGTCGCGCTGGCTGCGGGCACAACGATTTTCGGTATGATTCCGCTCATATCAGACGCCTTCTTCGCATCGATGGCTGTCACAGTCATGGGTGGCCTCGCGTTCGCCTCGATCCTGACACTGGTCGCGGTGCCGGTATTGTATGCGCTGTTCTTCTTGATCAAGCCGCCTAAACAAGAAACCGCTCCTTCAGGTTCCCCAGCGACAGCCTGAACGCAGATGCAGTTATAAGCGTTTCTCTGAGCGCCCTCGACCCGTCTTAAGGACGGTGTAGGCATGTTCCGTCGCCTCAAGCGCGCCTTCGAGAAAACCGCCGAATGTCGGAGCCACTTCGGTGCCGCCAAAGACGAGCGCTTCGTCCCACAGGCCTGAAAGAACGCACGGCAGGCCATAGTTCGGGTGGGCAAAAAAGACAGCGGAACTGCGGCTGGCAGCACGCCAGGCGCACTCCCGCTCCATGGTCTAGGCCTTCAAGGCATGGACCGAGGCCCAACTGCGACGCATTCCCGGCAAGGGCGATCTCGCGAAGGCCTTCCGCTATGGTCTCAGCTGCTGGCCGTCATTCGAGCTCTTCCTTGGAGATGGCCGCGTCGGCATCGACAACACCGCCGAGCGCGTCATGCGCCCGATCAGCGTCGGGCGAAAGAACTGGCTTTTTGCAGGCTCCGACAGCGGTGGCGAAACGCTGTCCTGGGCGATGTCCCTTGTCGAGACAGCCAAGATGAACGGCCTCTATCCGCCAGCCTGGCTGGCCGAAATCCTCGACCGCATCCACAATCACATGACCAACCCGCTCAACGAACCGCTTCCATGGAACAGGACGCCAATGATCTGATCCATGGTAACAACCGGGCGGTTACGTTTTCGGGGAGGTGATTACCTTTGAATCTTGAGGTCCGACTTCGCCTTTGCTAGGAATCGAACAATCATTAGAAAATTAGCAAAGTCGAAAGTGCAGATGTCTGGACCCCTTGATCAACTGAAGATTATAGAACTTGGTCACGTAATTGCCGGACCACTTGCGGCAGCTTTACTCTCGGATTTTGGTGCAGATGTCATCAAGATCGAAGCCCCCAACCGGACGGATATGATGCGCGACCTTGGACCCAAGGCAGAGGATGGGGTGGGCGTCTGGTGGAAGACTTTGGGCCGTAACAAGAAAACACTAGGTCTGGACTGGAAGTCCGACGAGGGCCGGGACATCCTGCGAAAGTTGGTCGAAGATGCCGACGTGCTGATCGAGAATTTCCGACCGGGTGTGCTGGAACGTGCCGGTGTTGGGCCAGACGTCTTGCACGATTGGAACCCGGACTTGGTTGTCTTGCGGGTTTCAGGTTACGGACAGGACGGTCCGATGCGCGACCTGCCAGCGTTTGGGCGTGCTGCGGAGGCCATGAGTGGATTAGCGCATCTGACCGGTTTTCCCGACGGGCCGCCGATGCACCCCGGCTTTCCGGCGGCTGACAGCACGACAGGGCTAATGGGCGCTTTGGGAATCATGATCGCGCTATTTGCTCGCGAAAAGGGGATAGCACGCGGTCAGGTCGTCGATATTGCAGTATTCGAGGCCCTGCTTCGGTTGATGGATTATCCTGTTCCCGCATTGACTGGCGCGAACCTCTCGCCGCGACGCAATGGGCTGCGCCAGCCGATGGACTTTGCTCCGGGGGGGATGTTCCGAACGTCCGATGGGGTGTGGCTGAGCGTTTCGGCAGGGAGCGCGGAAACCGCGCAGCGCCTGTTGCGGGCGGTCGGAGGCGATGCCCTCGCCGATGACCCGCGGTTCGCGACATTGGGCGAGATGTCGCGGCACATGACGGTGGTCTTTGACGCGATCAATGATTTCGTCACGCAGCACACGGCTAAGGAAGTGGAAGCGGTATTCGCCCGCCATGATGCGGTTGCCTCGCGTGTGTTGAGCGTCGAAGAGATCATGACGAACGAGCAGATACGCCATCGTGGGGACATCGTGTCGGTCGACGGCGAACAGACCCAGGTCATTGGTCCGGTCCCTCATCTCAGCGCGACGCCCGGTCAGCTTCGTTGGCTGGGACGACCGCCTAGCGCAGACAGCCAAAGCATTCTGCGTGATCTTGGTTTTAACGATAAGCGGATCGCTGCCCTATGTGAGGCTGGGCTCGTAAGATTGGAGGGAGGGCGCGCGCTATGACATTTCGATTGACCGCCGACCAACAAGAGATTCGCGACCAGATTCTGCGGATTTGCGCAGGGTTCGACGACGACTATTGGCTGGATCGGGATCGCAACGGTGGTTTTCCCCATGATCTGCACAGGGCAATGGCCGATGGCGGCTGGCTAGGTATCGCCATGCCAGAAGTTGTCGGCGGCGCGGGTCTGGGGATCACCGAGGCGACCATAATGATGCAGGCAATTGCCGAGTCGGGGGCCGGCGCAAGCGGAGCCTCGGCCATCCACATGAACATTTTCGGGCTCAACCCGGTGGTGAAGTTTGGGACCGATGAGCAGCGCGCGCGTATGCTTGGCCCTCTAATAGCAGGCGATGAAAAGGCCTGTTTCGCCGTAACCGAACCGACGATCGGGTTAGACACCACAAAGCTGAAGACCATGGCGGTGCGGCAGGGGGACAGATATGTCGTGCACGGACAAAAAGTCTGGATTTCTACCGCGCAGGTGGCGGACAAGATGTTGCTTCTGGCCAGAACAACGCGGCTAGAGGATGTGAGCAGCCCGACCGAAGGGCTGAGCCTGTTCTATACAGATCTCGACCGAAATTTCGTTGACGTGCGAGAGATCGAAAAGATGGGTCGAAAGGCTGTCGATTCGAACGAAGTCTTCATCGATGGATTGCCGATTCCGGCTGAGGACCTGATCGGGGAGGAGGGCAAAGGCTTTAGGCAAATTTTGCACGGGTTGAATCCCGAACGCATCCTGGTGGCCGGTGAATGCATCGGTATTGCGCGCAACGCACTGGCGCGAGCGGCGCATTATGCAAACGAACGTGTGATTTTTGACCGCCCGATCGGCCAAAATCAGGGGGTTCAGCATCCACTCGCCAAAGCCTGGGCGCGAGTGGAATCTGCCAATCTCATGGTGATGCACGCTGCAGCCCTCTACGATGCGGGAGAACCCTGCGGCGTCGAGGCGAACGCCGCCAAGCTTTTGGCCGCCGACGCCGCGGTCGAGGCGACCGAAGCCGCGCAAATTACGTTTGGCGGATTCGGATATGCTAAGGAATATCACGTGGAGCGACTGGTACGTGAAGCTCTGCTGTTCCGCATCGTACCGGTGACACCGCAGATGCTTCTGTCGTTCATAGCAGAAAAAGCCCTTGGACTTCCAAAGTCTTACTGATCGGAGATAACGGGCGGGGCTGGTGGGAAAAGTTGTCTTGACCAATTTTCTAACACTCGTTAGATTGCTGGCAACTGCCCCTAATGGGGAATGGGAGGAGGCGTCATGAATAAGACGCAGTTTGGGTCTTCGAGGGAGGACCTATCAAAACGTGCAACCGTTTACGCATGCGGTTTATTCACCGGCAAAACTGTTGTGGTGACCGGCGCTGGAGGCGGATTGGGGCTGGCAATTGCGACCCTGTTCGCGAGGCTCGGGGCCAATCTGGCGATCAATGGACGCAACGAAGAGAAACTGGCTTTGGCGAGGGAGTTCCTCGAAAGTTTCGGGGGTAAAGTCTTCGCTGTGCCTATGACCATCCGGGAGCCTGAGCAGGTCGAGGATTTTGTCGCCAAGACGAACCAGGAGTTCGGGGCGATTGACGTATTGGTGAACAATGCTGGGGGTCAGTTTCCGCAAGCAGCGTTGGAGTTTAGTCCAAAGGGCTGGAATGCGGTCATAGACACCAACCTGAACGGCACGTGGTGGATGATGCAATCCACGGCGCGCCACTGGGTTGCCAACAAGCAATCGGGCTCCATCGTCAACATCGTGGCCGATATCTGGCGCGGCATGCCCGGCATCGCGCATACCTGTGCGGCCCGGGCAGGGGTAGTTTACCTGTCCAAGTCGGTTGCGGTGGAGTCGGCCCCGCACGGTATCCGAGTGAACTGCGTGGCGCCGGGTTGCTGCGAAAGCAACGGTTTCGGGAACTACCCTCCGGAGGGTTCTGCGACCTTTCAGGACTCCAACCCGATGCGGCACGCCGGGGACGAATGGGATGTCGCTGAAGGGGTTGTCTATATGGCGGCGAATTCAGGGAAATTCGTAACCGGAGAAGTTCTGAACATCGACGGTGGGCAGCAATTGTGGGGGGATCCATGGCCAACGGGGCGGCCGGACTACTTCCGGATTACCTGATGTTGGCCATGAACCTTAGGGGGACAATGATATCTAGATGACGACAAGGATTAAAACAGCAATCGGAGCCGATGATGGGGCGATACTGGAGTGCAGCGGGGTCGAGCGACGGTTCGGCGGCATCGTCGCTGTCACCGGTGTGGACCTCGTCATTCGGCAGGGGGAAATCTTTGGACTTGTCGGCCCGAACGGCAGCGGCAAGACAACACTGACGAACGCAATTACCGGGTTCTACCCACCGAATGTGGGGACTGTCCGGTTGGCAGGAAAGGAAATCACGGGTACGGCACCTCACAAGGTTGCCAAGCTCGGCGTCGCCCGGACGTTCCAGAATCTTGCCTTGTTCAACGGGATGAGCGTTCTGGACAACATCCTGCTGGGGCGGCACATCCACATGAAACCGGGCGTTCTGCGCACCGCGCTTTACTGGTGGGCAGCACAGCGTGAAGAAATCGAAAACCGCAAGATCGTCGAAGAGGTGATCGAGTTTCTACAACTCGAGAGCATCCGGCATGAGTTGGTCGATGGCCTTCCGATCGGGTTGAAAAAACGGGTCGAGCTGGCGCGGGCATTGGTGGCCGAGCCACAGATGCTGATTCTCGATGAACCGATGGCCGGCATGAACCAGGAAGAGAAAGGGTATATGTCCCGTTTCATTCTGGATGCCCGTGCCGAACGCGGCGTCAGCGTTCTGCTGATCGAACACCATATGGATGTCATCACCGGCATTTGTGATCGGATGCTGGCCCTGAATTATGGTGAAATGATCGCAAGTGGCATCCCCAAGGAGGTTGTGAAGGACCCGCGGGTCATCGAGGCATATATCGGAGGGTCGCATGACTGATTTGACGAAGAAACAGTCTTCGGGCGGCGACACGATCGGCGCAATTCTGGCGCGGAACGCCTCGAAACACGGTTCGGAAATCGCGCTTCGCGAAAAAGAGCGTGGGATCTGGAAGGAAACCACATGGGCGGAATACGCCGAAGAGGTGCTGGCCTGCGCGGCCGGGCTTGAGAAAATCGGCGTAACACCGGGCAAGGCGGTGCTTATCCTGGGCGACAACCGGGCGCGGCTGTATGGCGGAATGCTGGCTATTTCGTTGCTGGGTGCCTATGCAATGCCTGCCTATCCCGGCGCGACGCTCGAAGAACTCCGGCACTTTCTTGGCGAAGTCGAAATCGTCGCGGCCATCGCCGAAGATCAGGAACAGGTTGACAAGATCCTGGAACTGAAGGACGCGGGCGCCGAGGGCATCGACCACATCATTTATGATGAAGCGCGCGGTCTTGGCTTCTACGAGGTTGAAGGGCTGTTGTCCTGGGATCACCTGATCGAAGTTGGTCAGCACGATCTGAACGAAACCCCGGGCCTGCGTGAGGAACTGCTTAGTCGTGCGAAGCCGGAAGATCCGGCCATTTTTCTGCACTCCTCCGGAACGACGGGCGCGCCGAAGGGCATCGTACTGAGTCAGAAGAACGTTCTTGCTGCTGCTCGGAATGGACATGCGGCGGGTGCCTTCGACGAAAATGAGGAGATCCTCGCGTACTTGCCGATGGCCTGGGTGGGAGACTACGCCATAACCGTTGCCGCGGCACTCCTTTGGCGTTTCACCGTGAATGTGCCTGAGCGCCAGGAAACGGTCGTGCGCGACATGCGCGAGATCGCTCCGACATTCTATCTGGCGGCGCCAAGAAGCTGGGACCAGATGCTGACGACAATCCAGGTTGGTATCGAAAATTCGACCCCTTTAAAGAAATGGCTGTACCATTTTTTCATGGATCGGGCCATCGCGGCGGAAACGCGCAAGCTGAATGGCAAAAGCGGCGGTGTTCTTGAGCCATTGGGCCGGCTTCTGGGCGAGGCGATTGTTTTCGGTCCGATCAAGGACCAGTTCGGGATGAGCCGCCTCAAGAATGCGTTCACCGGCGGTGAAGCGATCGGGGAAGACACCTTTGTGTTCTACCGCGCCCTGGGGATCAAGTTGCGTCAGCTCTACGGCCAGACCGAGAACAGCGCGATCAACGCGATTCAGGCTCCGGGCGAGGTCCGTCTTCATACGGTTGGCAAACCCGCGCCTGGCGTCGAGGTCAGCATTGCCGAAGACGGTGAGATCCTGGTGCGCTCGGACAGCGTGTTTGAAGGGTACTTCAACAAACCCGAAGCGACCGCCGAAGCCCTTGACGGCGGGTGGCTGCATACAGGTGATGCCGGCTATCTGGAGGACGACGGACACCTGGTTGTTCTGGGGCGTGTATCCGAGGTCATGCACACCGCCGACGGTGAACGTTACGTTCCAAACTACATCGAGAACCGGTTGAAATTCAGCCCGTATATCAAGGATGCGGCCGTGATTGGCGCCGGGCTGAAGGAACTGACGGCGATGGTCTGCGTGGATTTCGAGGCCGTGGGGCACTGGGCCGAAGTGAACGGCGTACCTTACGTGTCATATGCCGATCTTTCTCAGCGTGAAGAGGTCGCGACGTTGCTTCGCGAGGCCTTCCAACGGGTCAACAAGGCCGTCACCGAACCATTGCGCCTGCAACGCTTTGTCAGTCTGCCGAAAGAATTCGACCCGGACGATGGTGAAATCACGCGAACCCGAAAACTGCGGAGGAAGGTCGTTCAGGAACGCTATGCTGACGTGATCGCGGCGCTCTACGACGGTTCAAAAGAGGTCCATGTAAGCGCGCAGGTGACTTACGAGACCGGGGAAGTAGGGAAGGTCGAA
Source organism: Pseudooceanicola pacificus (assembly GCF_009789075.1). Classification (GTDB taxonomy): domain Bacteria; phylum Pseudomonadota; class Alphaproteobacteria; order Rhodobacterales; family Rhodobacteraceae; genus Pseudooceanicola; species Pseudooceanicola pacificus. The sequence continues at coordinate 83,375 of NZ_WNXQ01000011.1, read as the reverse complement.
AGAAGCCTTCCCATCAGGGAGGTATAAATGGACTGGGTCTTTCTATCAGAGCTTGCGATCAACGGAGCCTTGACGGGTCTGCTGTACTCGCTATTCGCCATCGGCCTCGTGCTGATTTACAAGGCATCTTCGGTGCCCAATCTGGCGCAGGGCGGGTTGACCATGGTCGGGGCCTATGTGGTCCTGGCGCTGGCACGCGACGTGGGTTTACCCTTGTGGCTGGCCATCCCTCTGGCTGCGGTTGTCATGTTCGGCCTTGGGTTCGGCATTGAGCGTGTTGCCCTGCGCCGTCTCGCAGGTCGGCCGGTTGTCATGATCTTGATGCTGACACTCGGCCTCGACATTTTTCTGCGGGGTACAACGCTTGCGATCTGGGGCGGGACGTCGCGTTCGATGGAACTGGGCGTCAGCTATGATCCGCTGTTCCTGGGCGACATCTTCATCAGCCGCATCCATCTGGTTGGTGCCGGTGTTGCGCTCGCCTTGTTTGTCGCATTCATGCTGTTTTTCCGAACCCGGACCGGGATCAAGTTGCGGGCGATCGCGGATGATTACATGGCTTCGTGGTCGGTCGGTATCGCGGTTGAGCGCGGCGTTGGGTTGTCCTGGGCATTGGCATCCGTTGTTGCCGTCGCCGCTGGCGTTATCTGGGGCGAGATTCAGGGTGTCGATCAGGCGCTGTCGCTGTTGCTTCTCAAAGGTCTGACGGTTGCCGTTCTCGGTGGTCTCGACAGTATCCTTGGCGCCGTGATCGCAGGCATCATCCTGGGCGTCGTCGAAAACGTTGGCGCTGATTTCCTCGATCCGCTTGTCGGAGGCGGAAGCCGTGAGCTTATCGTCGCTGCCGTGCTCATTCTTACCGTCATGATCCGTCCGCACGGGCTGTTCGGTCGTCACGACATCGAAAGGGTGTAAGGCATGTTTTACAGACTTTCTGGCGTCCATCACGCCAACTACGTTTCGGACAGCCGAATCTTCAAGGTGCCTGCTGACCGGAATCTGACAGCATTCATCTTCTTGATTGGCCTTGCCGCACCATTCATCATCCCGTCGCTTTATCTGAACAGCTACATGCTTCCTTGGCTGATCTGGACGGCCGCCGCGCTTGGATTGAATCTGGTGACAGGTTGGGCAGGCCAACTTCACTTGGGTTATGCTGCAGTCATGGCCGTCGGAGCGTATTCGTCGATCCATGCCGCGCGTTTCGGGGTGCCGTGGGAATTCGCCCTTATCATCGGCGGATTGACGTCATCCGTGATCGGCAGCCTGTTCGCTTTTGCCGCTTTGCGGGTCAAGGGCCTCTATCTCGCTCTCACTACTCTCGCTATGCAATTCGTGATGGACTGGGTTCTGACCCACTCTCCGGCGATCTCGGGGGGCTCACACGCGTCGCTCCAGTCACCGACATTGGCGCTGCTCGGGCAAGAGATTACCACTGATACTGGCTTCTACTATGTCGCCTTCGGCTGGTGTGTGTTGGTGACGATCTTCATGCTTAATCTAAAGCGGACTGGACTCGGTCGCGCCTTGGTCGCTGTCCGGGAAAAAGACTTTGCGGCCGCGATCCTGGGTGTGAACAGTTTCTACTACAAAATCCTCGCATTCGCGACTTCTTCGTTCATCGCAGGCGTCAGCGGTGCGTTGCTTGTTGCCACCTTTTTCTTTCTCGCCGCACCCGAGCAATTCTCGGTTGCCGTTTCGATCCAGGTTCTTGCGATGGTGATTGTTGGCGGCCTTGGCAGCATTATCGGTTCCTATTTCGGTGTTGCCCTGATCCTTCTTGTTCCGGGTATCGTGAACGGTCTCGTCGTCACGTTGAGTGACGGGCTTGGCACGCAGATCGATGTTGAAACACTCGCTCACATCCCGAACGCAGTCTATGGCGCACTGATCGTCATTATCCTTCTGATCGAACCACTCGGTTTGGGAAAACTCTACGGCAACATCAGAGACTATCTGATGGTCTGGCCCTTCGATCAGTTCAAGAAATAGGGGAATGCCGATGCAAGAAAAAGTTGAAGCCCAGAACATTCTGTCCATGAACAGTGTCGAGGTGCTGTACGACAATGTAATGCTGGCGATCAAAGGTGTTTCGGTTCAGGTTCCAAAGGGCGAGATGATCGCACTTTTGGGTTCTAACGGAGCGGGAAAAAGCACCACGTTGAAAGCGATCAGCGGTCTTTTGAAAGCCGAGCGCGGACGCATCAGCCGAGGTGAGATAACGTTCCAGGGAACGGACATTACCGAAGCGCTCGCGCAAAAACGCGTAGAGATGGGCATCTGTCATGTCATCGAAGGGCGGCGGGTCTTCGAACACCTGACCCCCGACGAGAACCTGACCGCCGCCGCGCCACGCGGAATGTCCCGATCAACGCTGAATGCGGAAAAGGAAAAGATCTACGGATATTTTCCGCGGCTTGCCGAACGCAAAAATTCGCAAGCAGGCTATTTGTCGGGTGGTGAGCAACAGATGCTTGCCATTGGGCGGGCCCTCGTGACCCAGCCGAGGCTGTTGATGCTTGATGAACCAAGTCTCGGGCTTGCTCCGTTCCTGGTCGAGGAAATCTTCGGCATCCTACAAAAGATCAATAAGGATGAGGGCCTGTCCGTCCTGCTGGTGGAACAGAACGCCTTGGCGGCTCTGGAAATCGTTTCGCAAGGGTACCTTATCGAAAACGGCCGCGTTGTTATGCACGGCACCGCCGAGGCGCTCAAATCTAACTCCGACATTCAGGAGTTCTATCTAGGCGGCGGAGAGACCGATTTTCACAACGTCAAACACTACAGCCGACGCAAACGTTGGTTGAGTTGAGGTACTAATCAGAAGCTGTTCAGGGAGGAACAAATGAAGAAACTTACCAAAGCGTTGGCCGTATTATCAATGTTCGGCGGAGCAATGTTTGGCACCCAGGCGCTGGCCGAGCCATTCAAGATCGGCATCTGCTACGATCTCAGCAAAGCCTATACCTTTGCCACGCCGCAGGTTTCGCAGGCCGCGATGGACCTTGCCAAGCTCATCAACATGAAGGGCGGCATCGGTGGGGAACCGGTCGAAGTCATCGTGCGTGACCACGGGAACGAACCGCAGCGCGGAATCGAGTGCTACTCGAAACTCAGCCGCGAGGGCGTCTTTGTTTTCGATACCCTGTCCACTCCGGTGTCTCTGGCTATCCTGCCGCGGGCCATGGAAGACGGGCGTATCCTGATGCAGTCTCTTGTCGGGCGCGGCGATGCCGTTGATGGCACCGTCTTCGATTGGGTCTATCCGATCGGGCCGACCTATTGGGGACAGGCCGCCAACGATGTCGCCTACATCAAGCAATTGAATGACGGCGATCTGTCAGATGTGAAGGTCGGGTTTGTTTACTTCGATTATCCCTTCGGGCAGGAGCCGATCGAGATCCTGGAAACCCTGTCCGAGAAAGAGGGTTTCGAGCTTGAACTGTACCCCGTGCCACTGCCTGGCAGCGACCAGGCCGGCGTGTGGTCCAAGGTGCGCCGCGACAAGCCCGATCATGTGATCGTCTGGATGCTGGGCGGTGCCCATGTGGTTGCCTCGAAAGAGATGAAGCGCAATCGCATTCCGATGGACAAATACATCTCGGTCAACTGGCTGAACGAAGTCGATATCGCCAACATCGGTAAAGAGGCCGCCAAAGGTATCAAGCGCGGGACCAATGTCGTGGGCGGTCAGGATATTGCCCTGTATCAGGAAATCATGGCCGAGCTTTATGACAAGGGCGAGGGATCCGGCCCGATCGAGAAGACGCAGGACGTTTTCTACAACACCGGGCTGGCCATGTATTCTATCATGTTCGAAGCCGCGCGCAAGGCGGCGGAAGCCGAGGGGCTGCCGATCACTCCGACATCCTACAAGGCCGGACTGGAGTCGCTTGAGGGCTATGACGCGAACGGGCTGATGGCCCCCATTACGGTGACGGCCGAAGATCATGGCGGCGGGGGCAAGACCCGTATCGAAATGTGGGACGGAGAGACTTGGGTGCCGCAAACCGACTGGATCTCTGAGTACACGGACGTTGTGTGGGGTGTGGTTAAAGAGAGTTCCGCGAAATACGAGCAGTGAATGACTGATTGCAGGAAGTGTGACGCTACGCGGGGCGGCAGTGGCGCTTACGAAACGGTATCACCGCCCTACACTAAACCAACGGGAGAGAGATAACATGAAAGTCAAACAGCACATTAAGGCAGTGGCCGTTGCTACTGCACTGGCAGCAAGCGCGACTGTTGCCTCAGCGCAGGACAAGGAGCCTATCCGCTTCGGACTCTGCTTCGACCTTAGTAAATCCTACACGTTCATTTCACCGCAGGTGGCCCAGGCCGCGCAGGACCTGGCGATGTACACCAACGAAAATGGCGGTATCGAAGGTCATCCGGTTGAAGTCATCATTCGCGATCACGGCAACGAACCGCAGCGCGGTGTGGAATGCTACGAGCAGCTCAAGCGCGAAGGCGTGTTCCTGTTCAACTTTCTGTCCACGCCGGTCACGAACGCGGTTTTGCCGCGTGCCATGAAGGACGGTAACGTACTGATGCAGTCTTTCGTTGGCCGCGGTGACGCGGTGGACGGCGAAGTGTTCGAATGGGTTTTCCCGGTCGGTCCGACGTACTGGCAGCAGGCGGCAAATGACGTTGCCTTCATCAAGGGTCAGATGGGCGGTGACTTGAGCAAGGCGAAGATCGGGTTCATCTATCTGGATTATCCCTTTGGCCAGGAACCGATCGAGATCCTGAAAACGCTTTCCGAAAAGGAAGGGTTCGAGTTGGAGCTGTATCCCGTACCGCTTCCCGGGTCGGATCAGGCCGGCGCATGGAGCAAAATCCGCCGCGACAAGCCTGACTACGTGATCAGCTGGCTGCTGGCGGGCGGGCATGTGGTCGCCTCGAAGGAAATGCGCCGCAACCGTTTCCCGATCGACCGATATCTGTCGGTGAACTGGCTGAACGAAGTCGATATCGCCAATATCGGCGCACAAGAGGCGAAAGGCATCCTGCGCGGGACCAACGTGGCCGGTGGCCAGGAAGTTCCGATCGTCAAGACGATGCTGGACACCTACTATGCCAATGGCAAGGGCAGCGGTCCCGAGAGCCTGGTGCGCGACGTGTACTACAACACGGGCATGGCGATCTACTCGGCCGGTTTCGAAGCCGCGCGGATCGCAATTACTGAAAACGGTTGGCCGATCACACCGGAAAGCATGAAGAATGCCTATGAATCGATCGAGAACTTCGATGGAAACGGCATCATGGCCCCGGTTACAGTGACCGACAAAGACCACGGTGGTGGCGGCAAGACCCGGGTCGAGCAGTGGAATGGCGAAACCTGGGTTCCGCTGACCGACTGGAGCGCCGACTATCTTGACGTTGTTTGGGATGTCATCAAGCACAGCTCCGCGACGTTCACCGTCGAATAAGACAGAGCTTCCCCGCGGCAGACATGTCGCGGGGAAGCTTTCCGCAGTTAGATTGTCCCGAGAAAGCGAAGCAGGTATCATGAGCCCCATTGACGTGAAGATCGAAGACGGAATTGCGACCGTCTGTATCAACCGGCCCGAACGTAAAAACGCGCTTTCCGTGGCGGCGACGAACGGGCTGACCGACGCTTGGGAGAAGATCGAGGCGGATGACAGCGTTCGTGTGGCCATTCTGACTTCTGCCGATTGCGGCGTTTTCAGCGCCGGACTGGATCTGAAGGAAGCCACACAAATCGCACGCGACGAGGGTGTCGATATTCTGACCAAGATGCGCGACCCGTTTCACGAGACCATGCGCGCCTGCAAGAAACCGATCATCGCGGCGATGACAGGGTCGCTGATGGCGGGCGGCATGATGCTGACCTTGAATTGCGATCTGCGGGTCGGTCTCAAGGGGACCAAGGTCGGTATCACCGAAGTAAAGATCGGTCGTGGATCGCCCTGGGCATCGCCGGCACTGTCCATGCTACCGCAGCCCATCCTTATGGAAATCGTTCTGACCGGCGACTTGATGCCGATCGAGCGCCTGCACGAATACGGGTTCACCAACTATATCGAAGACACTCCCGATGCTGTCCGCGCAAGGGCATTTGACCTTGCCAAACGCATTGCCAGCGCGGCCCCGCTGTCGGTTGTTGCCGCGAAAGGCGGCGTTCGCGCGACCATGGACCTGGGCTGTGCGGGTGGCCTGAAAGAGGGCAAGCGCCTTCACGAGGTGGTTTACGCCAGCAACGACGCGATTGAAGGCCCAAAGGCCTTTGCTGAAAAGCGAGCACCCGTCTGGACCGGGACCTGATGGAGACTTGAATGACTAAGCTTATTCGCCTGGACAGGGAAGGCCCTGTCGGAATCCTGCGTTTTCTTCAGCCGACAAAACGCAACCCTTACAGCATCGGGTTCGTCGAAGAACTGGTGGCGCTTCTGCGCGAAGCCGAACGGGACGCTAAGATCCGTGTCGTTGTTATGACCGGTGGCAATCATTTCAGCAGCGGCGGCGATCTTGTCGGGTTTCAGTCCGAGATCGCCAAAGGCGCGCGGGCGACGTCGGAAATGGTGGACCTGGTTCACGATGGCGGACGCGCGGCCTATCTGTTTCGCAAACCTCTGATTTCCGCGGTATGCGGCGTGGCTTTTGGCGCGGGCCTCAGCCTGGCCTTGTCGGCGGACATTGTCGTTGCCGCCGAAGATGCCCGGCTGTGCGAAGTATTTGCACGCGTCGGCGGTTGTCCCGACACGGGATCAAGCTGGCTGCTTCAGCAGCGCGCCGGTGCGGGCGTTGCCCGGATGCTTGTGCTCACGGGCCGTGAAATCGACGGGCGCACCGCCAGGGACCTGCGCGTTGTCGAAGAATGCGTGCCGGCCAACCAGGTCGAGGTACGGGCGCTGGAAATTGCCCGCGAGATTGCAACGCACCCGATGTTTGGCGTTCAGACCGCCAAGCGTGTGATGCGCGCCGCAGCCGAGTGCAGCTATCTCGAGGCGCTGGATATCGAGCGCGATGCCCAAAGCGTTTTGCTGTGCGCGCATGACTTTCCCGAGGCCATGAAAGCGTTTTCGGAAAAAAGAACTCCAGAATTCAAAGACCGTTAGCTCGGTTGAAACCTTATCGCAAAACTCAAGGAGACCACGCCAATGAAGGTACTCGTGCCTGTGAAACGCGTGATCGACTACAACGTGAAGGTTCGTGTCAAAGCGGACGGAAGCGGTGTCGATCTGGCCAACGTTAAAATGTCGATGAACCCCTTTGACGAAATCGCTGTCGAAGAAGCCATCCGCCTGAAGGAAGCCGGTAAGGCCGAGGAGGTCGTTGCGGTCTCGATCGGCGTGAAACAGGCCCAGGAAACCCTGCGCACCGCCCTGGCCATGGGTGCAGACCGCGCGATCTTGGTTGTCGCTGCCGATGACGTGCACACCGACATCGAACCCTTGGCCGTTGCCAAAATCCTCGCCAAGATCGTCGAGGAAGAGCGGCCCGGTCTGGTTCTGGCGGGCAAACAGGCCATTGACAACGACATGAACGCCACCGGCCAGATGCTGTCGGCCCTGCTGGGCTGGTCGCAGGGTACCTTTGCCTCGGAACTGGACATCGACGGTGACAGTGCCGTCGTGACCCGCGAAGTTGACGGCGGCCTGCAGACCATCAAGGTCAAGATGCCCGCGATCGTCACCGTGGACCTGCGCCTGAACGAGCCGCGCTATGCGTCGCTGCCCAACATCATGAAGGCCAAGAAAAAGCCGCTGGATGAGAAAACCGCCGATGATTACGGCGTTGATGCCACGCCGCGTCTGGAAATCGTCAAAACCTCCGAGCCCGCGGCACGCGCGGCCGGTATCATGGTCGGCTCGGTGGACGAGCTGGTCGCAAAACTCAAAGAAGCGGGGGCTGTATAATGGCTGTTCTTCTTCTCGCAGAAGTCTCCGATGGTGAACTGGCAATCGACGCAACCGCCAAGGCCGTGACCGCGGCCAAGGCCCTGGGCGATGTGACCGTTCTGTGCGCGGGCGCCTCTGCTGCTGCCGCAGGCGACGCCGCCGCCAAGATCGACGGCGTGACCAAGGTTCTGGTCGCCGAAGACGCATCGCTGGGTCACCGCCTGGCCGAACCGACCGCCGCGCTGATCGCATCGCTGGCCGGTGACTATGAACATATCGTCGCCCCGGCCACCACGGACGCCAAGAACGTCATGCCGCGCGTTGCCGCGCTGCTGGACGTGATGGTCCTGTCGGACGTGTCCGGCGTTATCGATGGCAAAACGTTCGAGCGCCCGATCTATGCCGGGAACGCGATTCAAACCGTCAAATCGTCGGATGCGAAAAAGGTCATCACCTTCCGCACCTCGACCTTTGATGCCGCTGGCGAAGGCGGGTCTGCCTCGGTCGAAAGCATCGGTGCCGGGGACAACCCCGGCCTGTCGGAATGGGTCGAAGACAAGGTCGCCGCATCGGATCGTCCCGAACTGACCTCGGCCGGTGTGGTCGTGTCCGGTGGGCGCGGCGTCGGCTCCGAAGAGAACTTTGCCCTGATCGAGAAACTGGCCGACAAGCTGGGCGCCGCCGTTGGCGCATCCCGCGCCGCCGTCGACTCGGGCTTTGCACCGAACGACTGGCAGGTTGGCCAGACCGGCAAGGTGGTCGCGCCTGACCTGTATATCGCCGTTGGCATCTCGGGTGCGATCCAACACCTGGCCGGCATGAAGGACAGCAAGATCATCGTCGCGATCAACAAGGACGAAGAAGCCCCGATCTTCCAGGTTGCCGATTACGGTCTGGTTGCCGACCTGTTCGACGCCGTGCCCGAACTGACCGACAGGCTGTAAGTCATTGCGAAAAAATTACAAAAAGGCCCGCCTGTTTTGGCGGGCCTTTTTGTACGAGCCGAATGGGCGGCGCGTGATTGGATAAATCCGGATGCGCACGGTCCGAAGCCTTGTGACGCCCCGTCAGAACGCCTCGGGTTCATTGCCAGGAAATAAAACGCTTGTTAGATTTCTTCAATGCAAGCATGAACCGATAGGAATAAAACATGTCTCTGATCAAGAACTCCCCGAGTTGGGCAGTGGATGAACACAAGATGTTCGCCGATAGTACACGCAGGCTCTTCGATGCAGAGATGGCTCCGAAGATTGAAAAATGGGCGGAGCAGGGAATTGTTGACCGCGACTTCTGGAAAACAGTCGGTCAGCAGGGTGTCATGGGTGGCTCGATTGCCGAAGAATATGGTGGGTTCGGTGGCGGCATCGGGTTCGACGCGATTACCGTCTACGAGCAGGGGCGCACCGGTGATACGGGTTGGGGCTATGGGATTCAGTCCATCGTAATCCATTATCTCAACGCATATGGCAGTGAGGAACAGAAGAAAAAGTGGTTGCCGAAACTGGTCAGCGGCGACAGCGTTGCGGCGATTGCCATGACCGAGCCTGGAACGGGCTCTGACCTCCAGAACGTACAAACCTATGCGGAAAAGGATGGCAACCACTACAAGATCAACGGTTCGAAGATCTTTATCACAAACGGGCACACGGCGGATCTCGTTGTTATCGTGGCAAAGACCGATCGCAACGCCGGCGCCAAGGGCGTTTCGTTGATCGTTCTGGAAACCGAGGGCGCCGAGGGCTTTCGCCGGGGACGGAACCTGAAGAAACTGGGTATGAAAGGTTCGGATACTGCTGAGCTGTTCTTCGAGGATGTGCGCGTGCCCACGGCGAACCTGCTTGGTCCGGAAGAGGGGCAGGGGTTCTACCAGCTGATGAAGCAGCTGCCTTGGGAGCGGCTGATGATCGGCATTACCGCGCTCGGTTTTATTGATTTTGCGATCGATGAAACGGTGAAATATGTTCAGGACCGCAAGGCATTTGGAAGCCGGATCATGGACTTCCAGAATACACGCTTCAAACTGGCGGAATGCAAAACCAAGGCCGAATTGCTACGTTCCTTCGTAAATGACGGGCTCGCGCGTCTTGAAGCGGGCGAACTTGATGCGGCCACGGCTTCGATGGCGAAATGGTGGGGCAGCCAGACGCAGAACGAGGTCATGCATGAATGCCTGCAACTGCACGGCGGTTACGGTTTCATGATGGAATACCCCATCGCGCGACTTTATGCCGACAGCAGGGTCCAGATGATCTATGGCGGCACCAACGAGATCATGAAGGAACTGATCGCACGCTCGATGGATGTTTGATCCGTCCGGTGCCGGGTGGGGCTACTCCCTGCCCGGCCCCAGAATTTCGTCGCTGTGTTCCCCAAGTCGCGGGGCCGGGCGATGATCATGTCGCGCAGGGGTCGCCGAAAAGCGAACCGGCGGGCGTGTCGTCCAGATCGCACCTTCGGTCGGGTGATCAATCCGTTGAAAGAACCCGGTTGCGGCAAGATGGGGATCGTTCGGCAAATCTGACAGGTTGCGCACTGGCATGGCGGGTATGTCGGCCTGCTCCATGAGGTCAAGCCACTCATCTGTGGTCCGGGTCAGCGCAATGTGCGCCACCATATCGTATACTGCGCCGATGTTGCGGCTACGGGCGTCCATGTCCGTGACCCAGACATGGTCGATCATGTCATTGCGCCCAACCGTCTTGAAAAACCGTGCCCATTGTACGTTGGTGTAAGGCAAAATTGTGATGTAGCCATCTGCGGTCTGAACCGGACGCCGGTGCGGAACCAGCATGCGGGCATAGCCGAAATCCTGCGGAGCCTCCTCGAAGGTGGCGCCATCCATATGTTCGGCCAGCAGGAAGGCGGCCAGCGTCTCAAACATCGGAACTTCGACATGCTGGGCCTGTCCCGTACGCTCGCGGTGGAACAGGGCGCCCATCACGGCATAGGCGGCGGTGACCCCGCCAAGCTTGTCGGCCAGAATTGTCGGGGCATAAGCGGGCGGTGCCTCGGGGTCGCGCAAGGTTGCCAGGCTGGCCAATCCCGACACCGACTGGACGGAATCGTCGAATGCTGGCTTGGCGGCATAGGGCCCGTCCTGTCCGAAACCGGTGGCGGATACCGTGATCAGGTTCGGGTTTTCCTGGCGCAGGGTTTCGGGTTCCAAAGACAATCTGGCAAGCGCCGCAGGCCGGATGCTCGAAATCATCACATCGGCATCGATGAGCAGTTTGCGCAACTGATCGAGACCGGTTTGTGTTTTGAGGTCGAGTACGACACTGCGCTTGTTACGGTTGGCCCCCAGAAAAGCGGCACCCATCAGCTTGTTGCGCGATGGCTGGACCTGGCGAAGAAGATCGCCCTCGGGGCCTTCCACCTTGATCACATCGGCCCCCAGATCGCCCAGCATCTGCGTCGCCAAAGGTCCGAAAACTACAGAAGTCAGATCGACGATCTTCACGTCTTGAAGGATCGCCTGATTGTTCTCATCGGTCATTTGATTGTCCACTTAGCTGCCTACCGTTTTTTATGAACAACGGCCGAACTCGGCGCGAAGGGCCTTGCCTTGCGCATCGAAGGCCGGGCAGGGGCCCAGTGCCGTTTCGCCGAGGCTGCGCCGGATCGGGGGGGTCGGGACGTTGATTTCACCGGAAGGCGTGCGAATTACGGACCGGTCAAGCTGGGGGTGACCGGACAGGGTCGCCACGTCGTTCACCGCGCCCGAGGCAATGCCCGCAGCGTCAAGCCGCTTCAGCATCTCGGCGCGGTCATGCGAGGCGAACACGGCCTTGATGAGAACTTCGAGCGCGGGTTTGTTTTCAATTCGCGACGTGTTGTCATGGAACCGGGGGTCGGTTGCCAAAGCCGCATCGCCCAGTATGTGTTCACAGAACCGTTGCCATTCGCCGCTGTGCTGAACGGTAATGACGACAAGCTGACCGTCCTTGCATTCATAGGCCCCGTAAGGGCAGATGACCGTGTGGTTCAGCCCGACACGCGGTGTCGGCTTGCCAAGGTAATCGTGATACAGCAGCGGAACCGACATCCAGTCGGCCATCACATCAAACATTGCCACGGAAACGCCGCTGCCCTTGCCGGTGCGATCACGCCCGACAAGCGCTTCGCAGATTCCGGCATGGGCTGTCATACCTGTGGCGATATCGCAGACCGATACGCCCACCCGTCCCGGTCCGTCCGCAGTACCGGTCACTGATGCCAGACCGCTCTCGCATTGCACCAGAAGGTCATAGGCCTTGGCGTTGCGCATCGGGCCGTCTTCGCCGTATCCGGTGATGTCGCAGGTCACGAGGCGCGGGAATCTCTCTCGCAGACTTGCGGAATCGAGCCCGAGCTTGGCCAGCGCGCCCGGCAGCAGGTTCTGAACAAACACATCCGCGTTTTCCAGCATCCTGAGCAGGATTTCACGGTCTTCGTCGGCTTTAATGTCCAAGGCGACCGCTTCTTTGCCTCGGTTCAGCCATGTGAAATAGGCGCTTTCGCCGTTGGCGGCGGTATCGTAGGCGCGGGCGAAATCGCCGGCTCCCTTGCGTTCGATCTTGATCACGCGCGCGCCGGCATCGGCCAGCCGCGAGGAGCAAAAAGGCGCGGCGACTGCCTGTTCCAACGCAACGACGAGTTTGCCGGAAAGGGGGGCTAAGTCTGAACCTGGCATGAGTTTCTCTCAATTGATCCTAAAAGGTTGACTAAATCTAACAATTGTTAGAAACATAATCAATACGATTAGACAAAGACTGGATCGCTTGAAGGAGAACGCCGGTGCAGGACGCCATAGGACCAGACCAGTTTTTCCAGCGCGCGCTGGCAGAGGGAGAGATCCTGCTGCCCAAGTGCGACGACTGCGGGGCCTATCACTTTTTCCCGCGAGTCCTGTGTCCCCATTGTCATGGCGCCGCGATTTCGTGGAAGCAGGCAGGCGGCAAGGGACGGGTCCACACCACAACAGTCGTGCGCCGAAAGCCCGAACGGGGCGGCGACTACAACGTATGCGTCGTCGAGCTGGACGAGGGTGTCCGGATGATGAGCCGGGTCGAGGGCATTGCCCCAGGTGAGGTCGTCATCGACATGCCTGTAACCGCATTCGTGGGCGAGGCTGAGGGTGTTCCGGCCGTGCTTTTCAAACCGTCGGAGGGATAGGCCATGACCACTGAACTTCGGGGAAAATCCGCCATCGTGGGAACCGGTCATGCCGGTTTCGGAGAAGCCCATGGCCTGACGGCCTATGATGTCATGGCGCAATCCGCGCTTGCGGCGCTTGGCGATGCCGGGCTGAACCTGTCCGACGTCGACGGGCTGTTTTGCACCATGATGGAAGACAGCATGCCGGCGCTTATGGCGGCGGAGTATCTGGGCATCCAGCCCCGTTTCATTGATGGCACAATGTCGGGCGGTTCGTCCTTCGTAAACTACCTGACGTCCGCGACCATGGCCCTTGATGCCGGTCTGTGTGATGTCGCGCTGATTGTTTATGGCTCCAACCAGCGCACCGCATCGGGCAGACTGGTGACCGCTTCACGTCCGCCGGCCTACGAGGCGCCGTATAATCCGCGCTATCCGATCTCGGCCTACGCGATGGCCGCGGCGCGGCACATGCATGAATACGGCACCACCCGCGAACAGCTGGCCGACGTGGCCGTTGCCGCGCGGGCCTGGGCGCAGCGCAACCCCGAAGCGTTCGAGCGCGGCCCGCTGACCCGCGAGGACGTGCTGGGTGCGCGCATGGTGGGCGATCCATTGACCGTGCGCGACTGTTGTCTTGTCACCGACGGTGGCGGCGCGATCGTTATGGTCCACGCGGACCGCGCCCGGGATTTCCCGAAGGCGCCTGTCTATGTGCTGGGCAGTGCTGCGGAAAGCTCGCACCGGCAGATTTCGCAAATGAAGGATTTCACCGTGACCGCCGCCCGCGCCTCGGGCGCGCGCGCTTTTGCGGCGGCCGGCGTGACCCCTGCGGACATCCAGGCGGTCGAGCTTTATGATGCCTTCACCATCAATACCATCCTGTTTCTTGAAGATCTGGGGTTCTGCGCCAAGGGCGAGGGAGGGGCCTTTGTCGAGGGCGGACGCATCGCGCCTGGCGGCGTCTTGCCGGTGAACACGAATGGCGGCGGCCTGTCCTGTGTGCACCCCGGGATGTACGGCATCTTCACAGTGATCGAGGCTGCCCGCCAGATCCGTGGCGACGCGCCAGGCATTCAGTTGAAGGATATTGATCTGGCGCTGGCGCATGGCAACGGCGGTGTGCTGTCCAGTCAGGTCACGGCCATACTTGGATCTCAAAACACGCTCTGACGGCAACTAAGGGAGGAAAGCAAATGCCATTGGATTTCGATGCACTGTCGAACTGGGACTTTGAGGAAATCGAACAGACGCTAACCGAGCGGGATACCATCCTGTATGCACTCGGCCTTGGGTTCGGTGAGGATCCGACCGACAAAAAGGAGCTGGCCTATGTCTATGAGGACGGGCTCAAGGCAGTTCCCTCGATGGCGGTTATTTTGGGGTATCCCGGCTTCTGGCTGCGCGATCCCAAGACCGGCGTAAACTGGCAGAAAGTGCTGCACGGCGAACAGTGGCTCGACATCTACAAGCCGCTGCCGACACATGCCCGGCTTGTCGGCCGTAGCAAGATCGATTTCATCGCCGACAAGGGCGAGGGCAAGGGAGCCGTCATTTACCAAAGCCGCGATATTATCGACGCGGACAGCGGCGAAAAACTAGCGCGCGTGGCGATGTCGGCTTTCTGTCGCGGTGATGGGGGGTTTGGCGGTGAAAACCAGGCGGGTCCGGCACCCGCAGTGCTGCCTGATCGGGCGCCTGATCATATATGTGATATCGATACCCTGCCGCGCCAAGCCCTTATTTATCGTCTCAGCGGTGATTTCAATCCGCTTCATGCTGACCCGGATGTTGCCCGTTCTGTCGGGTTCGACCGCCCGATCCTGCATGGTCTGGCGACCTATGGGCTGGCGGCCCGGGCGATTCTCAAGACGTTGCTGGACTATGATTCTGCCCGGCTTGTCGGTCTGGATGTTCGGTTCTCGGCGCCGGTCTATCCCGGCGAAACCGTGCGGTTCGAAATCTGGGAAGAGGACGGCGAGGCCCGGTTTCGAGCATCTATTCCGGCACGCGACGTGGTTGTTCTGAACAACGGCGCGGCGCGCTTCGCCTGAGGCAGTGAAGATGGCTCAACCGCTCAAGGATATCCTGGTGCTGGATTTCAGCACACTTCTTCCCGGTCCGATGGCGACGCTCATGCTGTCCGAGGCTGGCGCCGAAGTGATCAAGTTCGAGCGTCCCGGAGTCGGCGAGGACGCGCGCCAAACCGAGCCCAAGATCGACGGAGAGAGCATCGGATTTGCCGTGTTGAACCACGGCAAGCGATCGGTGGCCATCGACCTCAAGTCAAGGGGCGCAGTGGAACGTCTGCGCCCCTTGATCGAGAGGGCCGATGTTCTGGTAGAGCAGTTCCGTCCCGGCGTGATGGACCGGCTGGGGCTTGGTTATGAAGCGGTGCGAAAGATCAATCCCGGTCTCATCTATTGTTCGATCACCGGCTATGGCCAGACCGGACCAAAGGCCAGCGCCGCCGGCCACGATCTCAACTACGTCGGTGATGCGGGTATCCTGTCGCTCAGTCGCGGACCGGATGACCAGCCAACGGCCCCGTTCGGGCTGGTCGCCGATATCGGAGGCGGAACCTATCCTGCGGTGATGAATATCCTGCTGGCCCTGATTGCGCGCCAGGCAAGCGGGCAGGGGACGCATCTGGATATCGCAATGGCCGAGGGGGCGTTCGCCTTTGCCTATTGGGCCCATGCCGAAGGTGTGATTGCCGGGCAGAACATCGAAAGCGGTGGCAGCCGTCTGACGGGTGGCCTGGCCCGGTATCGGCTTTATTCGGCTGCGGATGGGCGTCAGATCGCCGTCGGCGCGTTGGAAGAAAAGTTTTGGCAGTTGTTCTGCGATGTCATTGGTTTGCCGGTGGCCCTTCGCGATGATTGGTCCGATCCAAATGCCTGTGCCGCGGAGGTTGCACGTCGTCTGAGGGAACATCCCTCGACCCATTGGGAGGCTTTGCTGGCAGCGGCAGATTGCTGCTGTTCGGTCATGAAAACGCCCGCCGAGGCGGCACATGACCCGCATTTCAAAGCGCGTGACGTGTTCGGGCGGACCGTAAAAATCTCCGGCCGGGACGCGCCTGCTTTGCCGCTGCCAATTGCGCCGGAGTTCCGTTCTTCCGGAAATTCGGTCGGAGTTGCAGCCACTCTGGGCGAAGACAATACGCGTTATGGCGTGGACCAACCAAAGACAGAGTAAATCCCGTTGACGGGCAGGTTTTGAATCGGTAATCTAACATTTGTTAGAAAAAGGGAGGGGCCAATGGACAAGTCTGACGATGACCTGCCGACTGAAGCTGAGCGTTATGTCATGCCATCGCGCTTTGTGGAAAGCGATAGCTTGGAAGTGCAGGGTTTCGTGACATCGGCTTTGCGTGATCTCCCTGTGGGCGCAACCAATCGCGACAAGGCGATCCGCCTATTCGAAGCGGTGCGCGACGATATTCGCTATGATCCCTATTGTTTTGCGCTGGATGAGGACTCTTACCGTGCCAGCCGTATCGCTGGGGCGGAAGCGGCGTTTTGCGTTCCCAAGGCAATTCTTCTGGCGGCTTGTTTGCGTGCTGTGGGTATCCCCGCCGCTCTGGGGTTCGCGGATGTGCGCAACCACCTGAATACACCCAAGTTGCAGGAGTTGATGGGGACCGATCTCTTTATCTACCACGGCTATGTTCAGCTGTGGTTGGGGAATGAGGCCTACAAGGTGACACCTGCATTCAACATGGAACTGTGTGAAAGATTCGGGGTCAAACCCCTGGTCTTCGACGGCTATCACGACGCGCTCTTTCATGAGTTCGACGAACAGAATCACCGGCACATGGAATATGTGAACGACCGTGGTCTCTATTTCGACGCGCCGATGGGTGAGTTCCTGGTGGCGTTCAAGGAAACCTATCCGAAGCTGGAAGAATTCAACCGCATCCGGATATCCAAGGATGCGAGCGGATACGATGACGGTTTCGCAAAGGAGGGTGCCTCTTGAGGTATCTGGAAGACTTCTCGCCGGGCCAAGTCTATCGCTTTCGCAGCGCTCCGATGAGCGCGGATTCAATAAAGGCCTTTGCCAAGGAATGGGATCCGCAGCGGCTGCACACCGATGAAGACTATGCAACCGCCATACATGGCAGCCTGATCGCCTCGGGCTTTCAGACCATGCTTGAGGTGTTCAAGCCGGTCATGACCGAGATGATGGTCGATGTTGCCAATATCGGCGGCATGGGCTTTGACAATTTGCGCTGGCTGCGGCCTGTGCACCCGAACGAACCCCTTGATGTCGAACTGACGGTCAACTCGGTCACACCGTCAAAAAGCAAGCCCGACAGAGGTGTTTTGCACTATACGCTCAGCGCCAAAAACCCCGAGGGCGAGGTCGTTTTTTCGACCGACACCCCCGTGATGATCCAGCGAAAACAAAATGACACAAACTGATATCCTTTCCAGCGAACAAGAAGACCTTCGCCTGTTGCGCGAGAGCGTGCGCACGTTGTTTGAACGGGCGGGCGGAAGTGACAGAGCCCGACAACTCCGTGATGCCGGGGGCGGTTTCGATCCGGAGATGGTCCGGGAACTGGCCGAGGCCGGTGTTTTCGGCGTGGCGGTGCCCGAAGATCAGGGCGGGCTTGGCATGGGCCTAGCCGCCGGGGGTGTCATCGCCGAGGAAGTCGGCCGTGTGATTGCCCCGGAACCGGTCGTGTCGACGATCGGTCTGAGCCTCGGCCTTCTGCGCCGCCTTTGTCCGGATCATCCGAAGATGGCACAGCTCATCGGCGGCGAAATTTCATTGGCGGTTGCCTGGCAGGAACGCGGCCCCGACGGGGCGCCTGCCGATGCGACCTGCCGATACGCGGACGGAAAGCTGACCGGTGGCAAGGCCTGGGTCGTCGGTGCGATCGGTTCGCACGGGTTCCTTGTCGTGGCCGAACAGGATGATGGTCCGGTTCTGGTTCTGGCTGAGGCAGACGCGCAGGGGCTTGTCATCGACAAGCGGACGCAGGCGGATGGCAGCTCTCTGGGCGAGCTTTCGTTTTCGGGAACTCCGGCCGCGGAATTGGCCAGCAGCGGTGCAGTTCTCACTGCACTGGCCGAGGCTGTCGCCGATGCAACGGCGCTTGCCGCGGCCGAGCTTGTCGGCCTGAGCGAGCGCGCCTTCGAGATCACGCTCGACTACATCAAGACGCGGGAGCAGTTCGACAAGCCGATCGGATCATTCCAGGTCATCCAGCACCGTGCCGTCGACCTCAACGTGATGTGCGAGGTCGCGCAGGCCGGAGTGCGGGAGGCGCTTGCGCAGATGGATAGCGAAACCGATCCGAAGGTTCGGGCCCCGATTGCCAGCCGCGCCAAAGCGCGCGCCGTCACGGCCGCCAAGAAAATCACCCGCGACGCCATCCAGCTGCACGGGGCCGTCGGGTACACGGATGAGTTCGATATCGGGCTCTACCTGAACCGGGCGCTGGTGCTGTCGGCCTGGTTGGGCGACGATGCCTATCACAGGCGGATATGGTTCGAGACACGCGAAGCAGAGGGGGCAGCACAATGACCGACTGGAACGCTATGACCGATGCAGAGTTCCGCAAAGAAGTGCGCCAGTTCTTCGAGGCGGAATATCCCGAGGAGCTGCGTCACCTGCCGCACCGACCGAAGTTCGCCGAGATCGAACATTGGCACCGCAAGCTTCACGCCAAGGGCTGGGTCGCGCCAGCCTGGCCCGCTGAATTCGGCGGTATGGGGCTGAACGCCGCCAAGTTGCTGATCTTTTACGAAGAGCAGCAGCGCTGGGGCGTCAATCGCGGCCGCGACATGGGCGTGCAGATGGTCGGGCCGCTGATCATCAAATTCGGCACCCAGGAACAGAAAGATTACTGGCTGCCGCGTATCCTGACCTGCGAAGACATCTGGTGTCAGGGATACTCGGAACCCGGCGCCGGGTCCGATCTGGCGAACCTGCGCACACGCGCGGATATTGATGGCGACGACTTTGTCATCAACGGACAGAAGATCTGGACCACGATGGCGCATGACGCCACGCATATCTTCATGCTGGTGCGCACCGATCCGGAAGCGCCGAAAAAACAACAGGGCATCAGTTTCGTTCTGGCCCCGATGGATCAGCCCGGTGTCGAGGTCCGCACGATCACCACCCTTTCGGGTGAAACCGAGTTCTGCGAAGTTTTCTTTGACGATGCCCGGACGCCCCGCGAAAACCTTGTCGGTGAGTTGAACAAGGGCTGGACGATGGCCAAGGCTCTTTTGAGCTTCGAGCGTATCTTCATCGGCTCGCCCAGTCTGGCCCAGAACGCGCTGGGGCAATTGGAGAGCTTTGCCCGTGGCCGTGGCGCGTTTGACGATCCGGTGTTCCGCGACCGTTTTGCCCAGGCGGCACTGGATGTGGAAGATCATGCCGCACTTTATGCCCGTTTTGCAGATCAGCTCAAACGTGGCGAGACGCTGGGTGCGGATGTCTCCATGCTGAAGATTTGGGTGACTGAATGCTTCCAGCGCATCACCGAGCTGATGATCGAAGCAGCCGGCCCCGATGGCGGCTCCATCGGGCCGCTTCAGGTCGGCAACATAAATGTCGATGTTCTGGCCAGCTTCTACAAGGCCAGACCCACCACGATCTACGGTGGATCGAACGAAATCCAGAGAAACATCCTGTCCAAGGCGGTCCTCGGGCTGCCTGGTTAATTCAATACCCCACGGAGGAAATAGAACTATGTCGGATCGTTATGCAAAATACGACAAACTGAATTTTGACTACCCGGCGGATCGCGTGCTGCGCATCACCTTCGACCGGCCCGAGACCTTCAATTCCGTGGATGCGGAAACCCACACCCAGATGACCGACATGTGGATCGACATCGACCGCGACCCCGACATTAACGCGGTCATCGTGACCGGCGCGGGCAAGGCGTTTTCCGCCGGCGGTGATTTCAGCCTGATCGAAAACATGATTGGCAATTCGCACGAGATCATGAAGACGTGGAAAGAAGCCAAGGATCTCGTCTATAACATCATCAACTGCAACAAGCCGATCATTTCCGCGATCAATGGCCCTGCGGCCGGCGCGGGCCTTGTGGTTGCCATTCTGGCCGATATCTCGATCGCCGGAAAGAAGGCCAAGATTGTCGATGGTCATCCCCGCCTTGGTGTTGCCGCCGGTGACGTCGCGGCGATCATCTGGCCGCTGCTGACCTCGATGGCCAAGGCGAAATACTATCTGATGACCTGCAAGCCGGTGTCGGGCGAAGAGGCCGAGCGTATCGGTCTGGTGTCAATGTGCGTCGAGGATGACGAGCTTCAGCAGATCGCTTTGGACACGGCTGTCGAACTGGCCAACGGCTCGCAAAGCGCGATCCGCTGGACCAAGTATTCGCTGAACAACTGGCTGCGCCAGGCCGGGCCGATCTTTGATGCGTCGACCGCGCTGGAGATGCTTGGCTTCATGAGCGAGGACGTCAAGGAGGGTGTGTTGTCGCACCGCGAGAAGCGCACGCCGAACTTCCGCAAGGACTGCCCGATTTAACGCCCGATTGGACGAGGAGGCATGGAAATGTCTGATGATATCTACCAAGATATAGCTCAAGCCTATGCCGCTGCGGCCAACAAGGCTCCTGGCCTGAAATCGCGATTTGCGGCTGCCGGATTCGATCCGGCAGCCGTCACATCGGTGACGGACCTCTCGCGTCTTCCAGTGATGAAAAAGGAAGAACTTCTGAAAATCCAACGCGAGAACCCGCCCTTTGGCGGGTTTCTGGCGTCTGATCTGAAGGATATCGGGCGGATCTACGTGTCCCCCGGCCCGATTTTCGAACCGGCCCTTTCGGGCGGCGGCGGCCACGGCCTTGACCTGCTGTTCAAGTCGGCAGGCGTGGGGCCGGGGGGTATCATCCTGAACACCTGGATGTATCATCTGGTGCCCGCGGGGCTTTTGTTCGACGAAGCCGCACAGGCTGCTGGCGCCACCGTAATCCCCGGCGGCGTCGGCAATACGGAGCTTCAGGCACAGATCATCGTCGAAACCGGCGTGACTTCGATCTGCGCCTCGACCGCGTTTTTCCTGACGCTGGCGGACAAGGTGATCGAAACCTATGGCCGCGACGCATGGAAGGTGAAGACAGCCTTCCTCGGCGGTGAGATGGGCGACTGGATGACCAAGCGCCGCCGGATCGAGGCCGAATACGGCGTGTCCACCTGGGCCGCCTATGCCACCGCCGATCTGGGCCTTGTTGCCTATGAGGATGGCGGCAAAGGCTACCTGGTTCATCCCGACCGCGTGGTGCAGATCTGCGATCCGATCAGCGGCGAACAGGTCGCCCATGGTGAACCGGGCGAGGTTGTCGTGACCGCGCGCGATGCCACCTGGCCGATGATCCGGTTCGGCACCGGCGACAGCGCCTTTGCCCTGGAAAGCAACGCGGATGGCACCGTCAGCCGGATTTCAGCATTGCAGGGACGGGTCGGGGCAGCGGTCAAAGTGCGCGAGATTTTCGTTTATCCGCGCGTGGTTGAAGAAGTTGTCATCGGCACGCCGGGCGCAAAGGCCGCGCAGGCCGTGGTAACGCGCGAGAACGATCGCGACATGATCCGCCTCTCGCTTGTGCTGGAAGACGGTGCCGACGCTTCCGCCGCGGAAGCCGCCGCCGCTGATACCTTCAAACTGCATGCACGAATTCGTGCTGACGAGGTGAACATTGTTTCGGAACTACCCGAAAATGCAGAACTGATCGTCAACCAAAACGACCGCTAAGATCGGGTCTCGATCATTCGCGACAACCGCAGAAACAGATGGGCGGCCGGGCAACTGGCCGCCCTCTTTCGTCAGGAACAGAGCGCATCTTTGGCGCCCTGGTATTCCCGGTCGAGACGGTCGACGTAGTCCGCCGTGGTCATCACCTCTTTCACCGCTCCGATCCCCTGACCGCTGCCCCAGATGTCACGCCAGGCCTTGGGGCGAATGTCGCCGGTGGCCAGATCGAGTTTGTTGCCGATCCCGGCCAGGTTGTCCGGATCGAGACCGACCGCCCGCACCGACGGTTTCAGATAGTTGGCATGCACGCCGCTGAAATAGTCGGTATAGACAATATCATCGGCCCCGCCTTCGACGATCATTTGCTTGTACTCCTCCGACGCGACCGCCTCGGTCATGGCAATGAAGGGGGATCCGATATACCCAAAATCCGCACCCATGGCCTGCGCCGCCAGAATTGAGCGCCCGGTCGCGATGGACCCGGACAGGGCAAGCGGACCATCGAACCATTTCCGGATTTCCTGAACCAGCGCAAAGGGTGACAAGGCCCCGGCGTGGCCGCCAGCGCCGGCGCAGACCGCGATCAGGCCGTCGGCGCCCTTGTCGATCGCTTTCCTGGCGTATTTGTTGTTGATTACATCGTGCAGTACAGTGCCGCCGCACTCATGTGCCGCCTGGTTGACGTCTTCCCGTGCGCCCATTGATGTGATCCAGACAGGCACTTTCCAGCGCGCACATATTTCGACGTCCCGCTCAATCCGATCATTCGATCGATGGACGATCTGGTTGACCGCGAATGGCGCGGCGGGCCGATCGGGATTGGCCTGATTGTGCGCGTCAAGCTCTTCAGTGATGCGCTTGAGCCAGGCTCCAAGCAGCGGCGGTTCACCTTCGGACTCGCGTGCGTTCAGCGCCGGAAAGCTGCCGATGACGCCGGCTTTGCACTGGGCGACGACAAGATCCGGCCCGGACACCAGGAACATGGGCGAGCAGATCACAGGCAGGCGCAAGCGGCCGAGAGGGGTGTCGGAGTACATTGTCTATTTCTTCTTTGCTGTTTCAACAGGGGGTGCCGAGGCCCGTAGCCGTGACGGGCGCGCATGGGAAGGGAAGCCGAAAAAACGTGCCAGCAGACCGCAAGGAAATACACAGAACGGGTGAATTTTACACATGTCTGATTTTCCGCACCGGACTATAGCCCGTCGCTCAATGCCACTCCTATCGTGTTCCATGCTAGCCCATTCCTGGGAGGAGGAAGCGGTGCCATTGCTCTACAGCCGCTCGGAAAGCGTTGGTCGGATGACTTTCGATTTTCCCGAGAAGAAGAATGCCCTTGATCAAGACGCACGCAAAGAGATGGAACGCATCGTCACCCAGGTGCGCGACGATGACCGCGTGCGCGCGCTGTTGATCACGGGCGCCGGGGGCGCGTTTTGCGCCGGAGGCGATATCAGCACTTTCGCCGGTTCTTCGCCTGTGGCCATGCGGGACCGCATGAAACAACAGCACCGCGTAACCCGGATGCTATATGATCTTGAAAAGCCGGTCGTCGCGGCGGTTGCCGGGCCGGCCTTTGGCGTGGGGTTCAACATTGCGCTTCTGGCTGACGTGATCCTGGCCGCGCCCTCGGCCCGCTTTTGCCAGGCCTATGCGCGCGTGGCGATCGTGCCCGACGGTGGCGGGCTTTACTTGCTGGCGCGGACGGTCGGGACGCAGCGGGCGAAGGCGATGTTCCTGACGGCCCAGGTGATCGATGCCCAAGAGGCGCACGACCTTGGGATCGTCCACGCAATCCACGAAGAAGACGCGCTCGACGCAGAGGCCGATGCGCTGGCCGCGCGTCTGGCCGAAGGGCCGACCCGAGCCTTTGGGCTGGGCAAGTCGATGCTGAACCGTGGCATGGATTGCGATTTCGCGACCTATCTCGAGATCGAGGCAACCGCCGAAGCCCATATCATGCAGACCGCAGATCACCGCGAGGCGGTCGCCTCTTTCAAGGAAAAGCGCCCGCCGCGCTTTGTCGGATCATGAACGCGGCGCCCGATAGTGGCCCGCTGGCCGGTCTTCGGGTGATCGACCTCGGGCAGGTCTACCTTGGGCCCTATTGCGGTCTGATGTTCGCGCTCATGGGGGCCGAGGTCATCAAGGTCGAGCCGCCCGGCGGCGACAGTATCCGCGGCATCGCGGGCGGGCGCGAGAACCCCGCAGCGATGATGCTCAATTCCAGCAAACAGAGCGTGACGCTCGATCTGGGGTCCGAGGGCGGGCGCAGCGCCCTGCTGGCGCTGGCAGATTCGGCCGATGTTCTAATCGAGAATTTCCGTCCCGGTACGATGGAGAAACTGCGGCTGGGGTGGGAAACACTCTGTGCCCGCAATCCGCGCCTGGTCATGGGGTCAGGAAAGGGCTACGCGGCCGATTCCGTCTATCGCGATGCGCCGGCGATGGATTTTCCTATTCAGGCCCTGACCGGGCTGATGTCGGTGACCGGGTTTCCCGATGGTCCGCCGGTGAAATGCGGCGCAGCGATCACCGATTTTCTGGGCGGTATCCACCTTTTTGGTGGCATTATGGCGGCGTTGCATGCGCGCGGCGCGACAGGGCGCGGGGATTTTGTCCAGATCGCGATGCAGGACGTCACGCACCACGCGCTGGCGTCGAATGTCGCAAGCTATCTGCTGGCGCCTGACGGGTTCGCCGACCGGGCCGGCAACAGTCAGGCCGTGCTCAAGGTCGCACCCTACGACCTGTTTCCGGCGCGCGACGGGCAGGTGGCCATCATGTGCCTGAATGATCGCCACTGGCAGCAGCTGACCCGGGCCATGGGTCGCCCTAATCTGGCCGAAGATCCCGAACTGGCCGCGGGACCCGCGCGCTGCGCGCGGCGTGCCCAAGTCGATGGCTGGGTGACGGCGTGGACCTCAAGTCAGACCCGCGCCGAGATTTTCGCGGCCCTGAGCAGCGCACATGTGCCGGGCGCCCCGGTGCGCACGCTCGCTGAGGTGGTGTCGGACGATGACATGCGCGCCCGCGGCATGATCCATGACCTTCCGCATCCAGACCTGGGCACGGTCCCTGTTCCAGGGCTGCCGATGCGTTTCGCGGCTCACCCACAGGTCACCCCTATCCCCGCACCAACCGTAGGCGCCGATACGGCGCGCATCCTGACCGCACTGGAACAGGACCTGCCCTCTGCTCAATCAAAGGACACCTACTGACATGTTCAAGCTCGATCCGGAATTGGAGGATTTTCGCAACGAGGCACGCAAGCTGGCTGAGCGCGAGTTTGCTCCCAGGGCCGCCCATTGGGACGAAGCCGAAGAGTTTCCAGCCGCGAACCGCGACAAGCTGGCCGAACTTGGCTATCTGGGAATGTTCATCCCTGAAGAATACGGCGGCTCCGGCGCGCCAGTGATCCAGGGCACGGTGTTTCTGGAAGAAATGGCGCGGGTCTGTTTCAACACGGCGCTGGTCTCGCAACTCTACCTGAACGGCCCATCCCGGGCAATCAGCGTTCTGGGCAGCGACGAGCAGAAAAAGCGGTTCCTGCCAGACATGGCGGCCGGCAAGAAATTCATCGCAATCGCCATCAGCGAGCCCGAGGCGGGGTCGGCGGTGACAGACCTGCGCACCACGGCCACAAGGGACGGCGACGGATGGGTGCTGAATGGCAACAAATGCTGGTCCACGGGCGCCCATGTGGCCGATTATGCGCTGGTCTTCTGCCGTTTCGGCAAGGCCAGCGGGGCGAAGGGGATTGGTGCCTTTGTCGTCGATCTGAAGAAGCCGGGCGCTCGGATCGGCCACATATCGCTGAAGATGGGTGGCCGGGGACTGACCGAGGCCGAGATTATCCTTGAAAACTACAAGGCCGGTCCCGAGGATGTGCTGGTCGAAGGGGACCCGGAAAGCTCGCGCTCCTTCGCGCTGTTGATGAGCAGTTTCGGACCCGAGCGGGTGGGCAACGCAGCGATGTGCGTGGGGCTGGCGCAGGGCGCTTTCGATGCTGCAAAGTCGTATTCCGAGATTCGCCATCAGTTCGGGCGCCCGATCAAGGAATTCCAGGGCCTGCAATGGAAAATCGCCGACATGGCCACACAGATCCATGCTGCGCGTCTGATGGTCTATCGGGCCGCGACCAACCCCGCGCCGAACGGCTTTCCCGATCCGATGGATGCGACCATGGCCAAGCTTTACGCCAACGAAATGGCGCAGAGGGTCACGAACGAAGCGCTGCAGATCCACGGTCACAATGGTTACACGCGCGAATACCCGCTGGAACGTATGGTGCGTGACGCGCGCGGCTTCGCGCTTGGCGGTGGCACCGTCGAAATCCTGCGCAATACGATCGCCGCCATGGTCTACGGCCACAGCTTCGACCAGCGGCGGGGGTAGGGCGGATGCATCCCTCGTTGCTAACGACAGAACAGGTCGCTCTCAAGGATGCCGCGCGAAAACTGGCGCTCGGGGAATTCCGGGACCGCGCCGCACGCTGGGACCGCGACGGCATCTACCCCGAGGAAAACCACCATCGGCTGGCCGCGCTTGGCTATCTGGGCATGACCATTCCCGAAGAATACGGCGGTGGCGGTGCGCCGCTGGTGGATTGCTATCTCGTGATCGAGGAACTGGCCAAGGTGGATTTCAATACCGCGCTGATCGTTCACGATCAGAACGTCTCGCCCCGGATCATCGCCACCTGCGGCAGCGAGGCGTTGAAGCAGTCTTTCCTGCCCCGCTTCGCCGCGGGCGAGATCGAATGCGCGATCTCCTGGACCGAGCCAGAGGCCGGGTCGGACGCCACCGCGGTGACGACATCGCTGCGCCCGGACGGGGACGGGTTTGTGCTGAACGGCGGCAAGATCTTTACCACTTTCGGCGACAGGGCCGATTACCTTCTGGTCTATGCTCGGTTCTGCGAAAGCAAAGGCGCGCGAGGCATCGGAACCGTTTTGGTGCACCGCAAAAGCCCCGGCGTTTCGGTCCATATTCTTGAACAGAAGATGGGCGCGCGCGGCTGCAACGAATGCGAGATCCATTTCGACGATGTGCGGGTGCCGTCCGAAAACGTCGTGACCGAAGGGCTGGCCGGCAACTCCAGCGGCTTTGTCCGCCCGCTGGGTGTCTATAACGCCACGCGCGTCGGCATGGGGATACTGGCGCTTGGTGTCGCCGAGGGGGCGTTCGACCTTGCACGCGACTACATGAAGACCCGTCGGCAATTCGGCAAGGCGCTGTCCGAGATGCAGGGGCTGCAATGGATGATGTCGGACATGAAGGTGCAGATCGAGGCCGCGCGGTCGTTGTGTTATACGGCGCTGTCGCTGATCGACCGCGGCCAGGCCGATCCAACATTGTCTTCGATCGCCAAGGTTCAGGCCACCGAAATGGCACAGCGCGTCACCCATGACGCCATGCAGATGTTCGGTGGCTACGGCTATTTCGGTTCGCTTCCGTTGGAGCGGATGGTGAGGGATGTGCGGATGCTGACGATCACCGGGGGAACGACCCAGATACACAAGAACGGGATTGCTCGGGCGCTCTTCACTGACTGACGAATCTTCGCCAAAGGGAGGGGCGGTCATGACAAGCGATATCACTGTGGAACACTCAGAAGGTCTGGCCGTCGTGTCGTTGAACCGGCCCGACAAGCTGAATGCGCTGACCCTCGACATGCGCGTCGAACTCCTGGACGCGTTTCGCGATATCCAAACTGACCCGCGGATTCGCGCCGTATTACTGCGGGGCGAGGGCCGCGCTTTTTGTGCGGGTGCGGATATTTCGACCATGGGCAAGGACGATGTCTGGGGTGATCGGGCGCGCTTGTACAGGGCACACCAGATGATCCTTTCCATATTCAATTGCGAGAAGCCTGTGGTTGCCGCGGTGCGCGGTCCGGCGGTCGGGATCGGTCTGAGCATGGCGCTCGCCTGCGACGTTATCCTGCTCTCCGAGACGGCAAGATTCGGTCAGGTTTTTCGCAAGATCGGGCTGGCCCCCGATGGCGGCGCGGCGTTTTTCCTTCAGAATCTGATCGGTCGGCAACGTGCGACGGACCTTGCCTTCTCAGCGCGGATGGTGCCGGCGGATGAAGCCCTGAGCCTGGGATTGGCAAGCCAGGTTCATCCCGATGATGCCCTCGACCGGGCGGCCCTGGACTATGCGACAGACCTGGCCGCGGGGCCAACCTTTGCCCTGGCCGGTACCAAGCGGCTGATGCGCGCCGCGATGCAACCGTCTCTGGAGAACTTTCTTGAAACAGAAGCCATCATTCAGGGGCAAATCATCAAGAGCGCGGATCACGCCGAAGGCATCGACGCCTTTCTGAGCAAGAGAAAACCGGTTTTCCGTGGCGCATGACCAAGCGGATTGGCCCTTTTTACGACAGGGAAGAGATAGTGATGGAAACAGTTATTGCACGACTTGGCAGGGTGTCGCGGATTATTACCTATATTGCGACTGCCCTGGCGGCGCTGATGATGGTCCATGTGACGATCGATGTCGTTCTGAGCCAGTTTGTCGCCGAGCCGCTGCCGGGAATGGTGGACTACGTGTCATACTATTACATGGTCGGCTTGGTCTTCCTGCCGCTGCCCTTCGTCGAATTTACCAACGAGCACGTCAAGGTTGATCTGATTCACGATCTGATCCCGGCGGCGGGCAGGACCGTTCTGGACATGCTGGCGCTGGCATTGTCGGCTGTGTTCTATGGCCTGCTGACCTGGCAAACCTGGATAGACGCGCTCGAGAAATACGCCATTGGAGAAAAATCCATGGGTATGGCGGCGGTGACCGTCTGGCCCGGTCGCTTCTGTCTGCCTCTTGGTGCAGGGCTGATGGTTCTGCTTTTGCTGGCCAAGCTGATCCAGAGGCCTTTCACCGACGCTGGCATGGCCGGCCCCAATCACGACATGTACGAATAGGAGTGGAACGGTGAGCTTTTTCCAGATCGGCCTTTGCGGCATCGTTTCTGTCATCCTGCTGGTCTTGCTGCGCGTTCCGATCGCGGTCGCGCTGGGTATCGTGTCCTTCTTCGGGTTCTGGGCGATGCTGGGAAGCGGCGCGGCTTTCGGCCTGCTGACGGCGGTGCCCTATGACTTCGCCGCGCACTGGACGCTGAGCTCGATCCCGATGTTCCTCTTGATGGGCTACGTCTGTTACCAGACCGACATCACGCGCGGGATATTCAAGGCCGCCAGGGTCTGGCTGTCGTTCCTGCCGGGGGGGCTGGCGGTCGCCAGCGTGGGCGGCGCGGCGCTGTTTTCGGCGGCGGCCGGCTCCAGCCTGGCCTGCGCCGCGGCAATGGGCCGGATCGCGGTGCCGGAAATGCTGAAGCGCGACTACGATCCCGGGCTGAGTACCGCCGTGGTTGCCGCAGCCGGCACCATGGGGTCGCTCATCCCGCCGAGCATCCTTCTGATCATCTACGGTATTTTTGCCGAGGTCGCGATCAGCAAGCTGTTTCTGGCCGCGATCGTGCCGGGCGTACTGACGATGCTGGGGTACTGGGCCGTAATCATCGTTCGTGTGTGGATCAATCCCGCGCTCGCGCCGTCGCACGACGAAAGCGCGACATGGTCCGAACGGCTGGAGGCCCTGAGCGAGACATGGCCCGTGCTCTTGCTGGTGGTGGGCGTTTTCGGCGGTCTGTTCACCGGGATATTCACACCCACGCAGGCCGGGGCTGTCGGGGCGGCGTTGTCCTTCGCGATTGCGGCGGCGCGCGGCACCCTGAACTGGAAAGTTTCCAGGATCGCGCTGATGGACACTGCGAAAATGACCGCGGCGATCTTCATCATTGCGGTCGGTGCCAACCTGTTTTCGAGGTTTCTGGCGATCAGCGGTATCCCCGAAGCGATGACGGACTTGGTGATTGACCTGGGGGCCAGCTATGTGATGCTGGTTTTTGGCACCGCCGTGATCTTTTGCCTGCTGGGCATGATCCTCGATCCGCTGGGCATCCTGCTGCTGACGCTGCCAATCCTTCTGCCGATCTACGAGGCGAACCATATCAGCCTGATCTGGCTGGGCGTGCTTGCAACCAAGCTGGTCGAGATGGCTCTGATTACCCCACCGGTGGGGCTGAACGTGTTCGTGATCAAGGGCATCGTCGGAGATGCGGTCCCGATTTCACTGATTTTCAAGGGTGTTTTGTGGTTTTTGGCTGCGGATGTGGTGGTCCTTATCATCATGGTCGCATTTCCCGAACTGATCATGTTCCTGCCAGAGCTCGGCAACTGATTTGGCCATCCCGGCCGTGACGAACCCCGCGCAATAGCGGGGTCTTGAAAAAGAGGAGGAGACCACATGAAACTGACCAATGCGTTTGCCGCGCTGGCGGCGACGGCCGTTCTAGCGGCGACACCGGCCCTGGCCGAAAAGCGGGTGACTATATCCAACTGGACGTCACCCAATCACGCGACATCGCGTGGCCATGCCGCCTTTGCCGAAATGACCGAATCTGAATTTCCGGATGCCTTCGACTTCAAGCTGTTTACCGGCGGCGCCTTGCTTGGCCCCAAGCCAACACTGTCCGGCCTGCGCGACGGTGTCGCCGATGTAGGTCTGCTGGCGTTGACCTATTTCAGGTCGGAAATGCCCTATGCGCAGCTCGTCGCCGATCTCGCTCTTTTGGGCGAGGACCACTATGCCATGGCCGGCGCGACCAGCGAATTCGTCATGCTGCACTGTCAGCCATGCAAGGACGAGTTTGCCAAGAACGGTATGGTGGCGCTTAGCGGGATCAGCACTGCGCCTTATGTATTGCTGACGACCCAGCCGATTGTGACCATCGAGGATATGCAAGGGGTCAAGCTGCGCACGGGCGGGTCGGTCTGGGACCGCTGGGCGACACGCCTTGGGGCAGAGCCGGTAAACGTGCCGACGAGCGAGATGTACGACACGATGAGCCACGGTGTCGTCACCGCTGCGGTGCAGCCGGTCGGTGCGCTCAAGGGGCACAGTCTGATCGAGGTCGCCAAGCACCTGACGGAGTTGCCGCTGGGCACCTACCATTCCGGTTCGATCTTTGCCGCCAGCCCGACATTCTGGGCCTCACTTTCGCCGGAGCAACGCGAGCAATTCGCCAAGAACCTGCCCGACGCCCTTGCGCAGACCGAGGTGTATTACGAAACCGACGATCTGGACGTGCTGAAAGAGGCCGGCGACCTTGGTCTTGAGGTGCACGAACCCTCGCCCGAGTTTCTTCAGGATCTGATCGATTTCCGCACCGCCGATCTTGAAGAGATCGCCCGCATCTCGCGCGAGGAACGCGGCATCGAAGATCCGGAACCGCTGATCGCAAGCTATCGCGAACTGATCGTGAAATGGCACGGTCTGGTTCAGCCGCTGCAACCGATCCGGGACAATCATCAGCCTTATGCAGACCTTCTGCGTCAGGAGATTTATTCCAAGATCGACTTCGCAACCTACCCGAACTGAGCCGTTTCAGGCCTGAATACACAGCGGCCCTTCGCAAGAAGGGCCGCTTCATTGCTTCCTTCGTCTGTTCAGAGGGTGGCTTCGGTGCCCAGGATATTCGTCACCTGGCTGGACAGGACACCGCCGTTGCCATGGGCCAGGACCAGCTCGGCGCCGTCGATCTGGCGGTCTCCGGCTTCGCCGCGCAGCTGTCGCACCGCTTCGACCAGCGTGAAGATGCCGTACATGCCGGGATGGACGCAGGACAGCCCGCCGCCATTGGTGTTGACCGGCAGATGACCGCCGGGCGCGATGCCGCCGTTCGCCACAAACGCACCGCCTTCACCTTTCTTGCAAAAGCCCAGATCTTCTAGAAAAAGGATCACATTGATGGTGAACGCGTCGTAGAGCTGGACCACGTCGATGTCCGCGGGTTTGACACCCGCCATGTCCATGGCCGTTCGCCCCGATTGCGCAGCGCCGGTCACGGTCAGGTCCGCCATTTCGGAGATGTCGCGGTGCGTCGTGCCCTCGCCGCCGCCCAGCAGATACACCGGTGGCCTGGGGTGATCCTTGGCCGTCTCGGCCCGCCGCATAACTATCGCCCCGCCGCCATCGGTCACAAGGCAGCAGTCGCGCACCCGCAGAGGGTCCGAAACCGGCCGCGAGGCGATCACATCCTCGCGCGTCAGAGGATCGCGCATGAAAGCGTCGGGGTTCTTTTTTGCCCAGGCGCGGGCCGCCACCGCCACGTCGGCCAGCTGTTCGCGCGTTGTGCCGAATTGCGTCATGTGACGGTCCGCGGCAAGCGCGTAGGACGACAGCGGGAACAGCGGCTTGTAGGGGGCCTCGTAGGTCGGCAGGCCAAGCGCGGTCATCAGCTTGCCCGAGGCGGTGCGCTGGTTCGATCCGTAGCAGATCAACACGGTATCAGCGAGCCGCAATTCGAGCAGCATCGCGGCCCAGAGCGTGTGCGACAGGAACGACGAGCCGCCCATGCGATTGTTCATCGTAAACCTGGGGTTCAAGCCCAATTCCTGCGCCAGTGTAAGACCCGACAGCATATCCAGCGGCTGGCAGGTGGCAATGGCATCGACCTCGCCAAGTGCGATCCCCGCATCGGCAAGCGCGCCATGCACCCCCTCGATTGTGATCTCCATCGAGCTTTTGCCATGGGCCTCGCCGCAGCCTGCCAGCGCTGCACCGACGATGGCGGCTTTTCCCCGTAAACTCAATTTGCTTCTCATTCTGGCCGGAAAACCACGGCGGGGTCACCTTCGGCGCCTTCGCCGATCGACGCGGTTACTTTCAGCCCGGCGACAATCTGGTCATGCGCGATACCGTCGATGCGCGACATCATTCGTACCCCTTCCTCCAGGTCCACCAGAACCACGTTGTAATCGCCGCCTCGTTCCGGTTTTCGGCGCACGACCGTTCGCGCATAGACGGTGCCCCTCCCGGTTGGCGCGATCCATCCCAGATCCGCGCTGCCGCAGGCCGGACAGATCACGCGCGGATGGAATACATGGGTGCCGCAGCCGCCACATTTCTGAATCTCGAAGACGCCCTCGGCCAGCTTCGCGGCGAAGACGGCGTCCGGCCCTGGGCCTTGTCCAATGCCGGCCATCTCAGAACCCGATGTGGAAGCCACCGTTCACGCTCAGGTGCTGGCCGGTGATATAGGATGCCGCGTTGGACAACAGGAAACAGACGGGCTGCGCGACTTCTTCTGGGGTGCTCATCCGTCCCATCGGGATCTGCGCCATATACCTGTCGGCGAATTTTTCAGAGCGGATGGTCTCAGTCATTGGCGTCTCGACCATTCCGAAACAGACCGAATTGACGTTAATGCGGTAACGGCCCCATTCACGCGCGGCGCTCATTGTCAGACCCAGAACCCCGGATTTTGCCGCGCCATAATT
Source organism: Pseudooceanicola pacificus (assembly GCF_009789075.1). Lineage (GTDB taxonomy): Bacteria > Pseudomonadota > Alphaproteobacteria > Rhodobacterales > Rhodobacteraceae > Pseudooceanicola > Pseudooceanicola pacificus. The sequence goes on along the minus strand of NZ_WNXQ01000011.1, from coordinate 50,281 downwards.
GATCTGACCGATGGTGCCGCGACGCCCGGCATCGGATGAGATATTGACGATGGCACGGCGCGCGGCGCTTTCAGGGTCTTTTTCGGCCTGTTCCTTGTAATAGGTCCCAACGGCCTGCAGGCAGGCGAAGACACCGGTGAGGTTCACGTCGATGACCTGTTGCCAGGTGGCCCGGTCCATCTTGTGGATCATCGCGGCGCGCACGATCCCGGCGTTGTTCACAAGCCCGTTGATGTCGCCGAATTCGTCGAGGGCGAATTTCACGAGCTTCCCGGGAAAGTCCGGGTCGGCCACATTCCCCACGATGGCGCGGGCATTGCCACCGATCTGTTCGGCGGTTTCCTTGACGCCGTCCTCGTTCAGATCGTTCACCACGACCTTGGCGCCCAGCTCTGCCGACAGCGCCGCCACACCGCGGCCGATACCCTGTCCGGCGCCTGTGACGATAACCACTTGATTGTCCAATGCCATCGGGTTGATCATTTCTGTCTCCTTTTGTCCTTCGTTTGTTTGGTCTCGCTCACCATCGGATCACTCAGGTGGTCACGACGGTGGTGCGAGCCGCTTGATCACGGCATCGCCATGGGCCAGATGGTGCCCGTCCTGATTGAAGATCTCGCCCTGTACAAAAACCAGTTTGCGTCCGCCCCCGACAATGCGCGCGCGGGCCGTCAGCGTGTCTCCTTCGGCCGCCGGGGCGACGAAACTGGTGGTAAGCGAAAGCGTAAGGCAGCGATGACCGGGGCGGCCATCCCCCGCGTAGGACGCGCAAAAGGTGACCGCGTTGTCCAGCATGGTCGCGTAGACACCGCCATGCACCGAAAAAGCGCCGTTCAGGTGATCGCGTCCGATGGGCAACCGCAACTCGGCTTTGCCACCGGACCACGAGACGAAGCGCACGCCGAGCAATGCGTTGAACGGGGCGGGGATGTCCGGTCTGCCGTCTTGTGCGCTCATATTACGCTTTCTCCTGCTTGGCCGAGACCATCACCAAAGCGACCGCCACTGCCGCCATAGCGGCACCTGCGCCCACCGCGCCGAGGATCGGAACCGCCAGACCCGCGTTCGAGGGAAAGGCGAAGGCCAGACCGGCAATACCAAGAAGGACGCGGGCGATTGTTCCTGGCAGCCCGGTTTCGATCCGCCCGACGCCAAACAGATACCCCTGAATACCGGCGCAGATCAGCAGAATGCCGAGACCGGCGCGCAGAACCGTAAGCAGGCTTTCGAGTGGACCGGCTTGCAGGATGAACGCCGGATCAAGGACGAAGAAGAAGGGAATTATATAGACGATGCTTCCAAGCTTCATCGCTTCGAAGGCAGACGCAAAGGGTTTGGCCTGGGCGATGGCCGCCGCGGCAAAAGCCGCCAGCGCGACCGGGGGAGTGATATAGCTCAGCATGCTCCAGTAAAGGATAAATAAATGGACGCCGATCGGATCGAGTCCGCCGGCGACCAGGGCGGGTGCCAGCGACACCGCGAGAATCACATAGGCGGCGGTCACGGTCATGCCCATTCCAAGAATGAAACTGGTCAATGCCCCGAGCAGCAGAAGCAGAAAGATGTTGCCGCCCGCGATGAACAGCAGATCGTTCGAGATTGTCCCGGACATCCCGGTCACCGCCAGCCCGCCGACGATCAGCCCAACCGCCGCAAGAATGGCAACCAGTTCGACGAACAAACGTCCCGTGGCTATCAGAAAGTTCATCAGCTCTTTTCGCCCCCAGCGTGATTTTGAGAGCAGCTGGTTCAGGAAAAGAAGCAGCGCGGTCGCATAGAATGGAGCGATCGCCTCGCGCTTGAGGTAGAGCAGCATCCAGATCAGCAGCCCGAAGACGGCGAGAAAGTACCAGCCTTCGCGCAGCACCTTGCCGATCCTGGGAAGGTCGGCGCGCGGAACGCCTTTCAGTCCGTTGCGCGCGGAGTATGCGTCGATTTGTGCGAACAGGCCGAAAAAGTAGAACAGCGAAGGAAGCACCGCCGCCAAAACGATGTTGGTGTAGTCGGTCGCCAGGAATGTCGCCATGACAAAGGCCGTGGCGCCCATGATAGGGGGCATCAGCACCGCCCCCGTCGACGCCGCCGCTTCGATCCCTGCCGCATAAGTGGGCCTGAACCCCACCTTTTTCATCGCTGGAATGGTAATTGATCCGGTCGTCAGCACATTGGTGATCACGCTGCCGCTCATCGAACCGGTCAGCCCGCTGGTCAGAACTCCTACCTTGGCCGGCCCGCCCCGGACATGTCCGAGCGCGGCAAAGGCGATGTCGATAAAAAACGGACCTGCGCCGGTATGTTGCATCGCGACCCCGAAGATCATGAACCCCACGACAAGATTGACAAAGCTGCGCATCGGTATGCCCAGCACACTTTCGCCGCTCATCGCGTGGAAAATCGCCGTCTCGACGGGTGAGCGCTGGAAGCCCTGGATCGGGCCGGGCGCATAGCTGGCGACCATGGGGTAGATGGAAAACACTAGAATTACCGCGAAGAGCATCCAGCCGCCGGTGCGGCGCGCGGCCACGAGCAGCAGGAACCAGAAGGCGAAGCTGGCGATCACGGCATTAAGAGGAGCGGCGAAATCCCACCCTTTGTTCACCACGCTGCGCCCGTAGTAGGCAAAGAAGGCGCAGGTGATCAGGGCCAGCAGGGCCAGAAAGTAATCCCACCACCGCGTCGATCCGTAGGAATCTGACTTTGAACAGGGAAAGACAAGAAACACCAGCGGCAGCGTCAGCAGAAGCATCACATAGAGGTAGTGAATTTCAAGCAACCGGACGTTCATGAAGAACCCCAGATTGAAGAGGTGATTGACCGAGGCCGCGGTCAACAGCACTGCCGAGACGACGAGCAACCAGCGAACGAAGGCGGGCAGCGTGCCCATTTCGGTCGGTTGCGCCGGCGTGTCCTGCGATTTTGGTGTCATGCCCGTACTCCCGTTCTGTGCTGCGTTTCATCCGGCGCGGCGCCCCTGGACGCCGCGCTGTGTCGCATCAGCGAAAGAAGACTTCGTGGCCGGCCTCTTCCAGTGCGGCGGCACGGGCTTCCATCCATGCAGGGGCAAATTCTTCTTCACCCTCGGGAGCGCCGTCGACAAATGCGTTCCAGGCCTGGAGGAGCACCTCTTGCCGTTCCACCAACTTGTCTTGGTTGGCCTGGGCCTCCGGGGTCCAGAGGCCCTTTTCCTTGAAATACGCAACGCTGCCATCGCTCCACGGCATCACCCAAGACAGGATCTGGCGATCGATCGCATATGCATTGGCACCGGGGGCGGCATCCTTGTAATCGTCGAACCCGGCGTCAAGCGCGGCGACGATGTTGCGCACCTCGCTGGTATTCTGATCGGTTTCAGTGACGAGAAGCGGATAGGGATACAGCGCCATGGGCAGAGGCGAGTCGGGGTCGATGGCGGGTCCCACCGACACCATGTGCGGTGTCACGAAGGGCGTCACGCTGGTATAACGCTGCCACGCTTCGTCTTGGTCCGCGGGTGTTTCAAGCCATTTGAGACCGCGCGGGCTCGATTCGATCTGATAATTCACGGTCGTCGTCGTCAGGGCAAACGCCGCATCCACGCGATTTTCGAGAATACCCTTGAGAGAGTTCACATAGCCCGAAAACTCCACGGTTTCTACGTCGTCCCATGTCAGGTCGCCAAAGGCCAGCAGTCCCTCCATGTTGTTGCCAATCGCGGGAGAACTGACGGCACGAGCGACCCGTTTCCCCTTGAGATCCGCGATGGTTTCGATGCCTGCATCGGCGGCGACAGCGACACCCAGTCCGTAATCGCCGACGGCCTGAAGAACTGCCCGGATTGGCTGCGGCCCCCATTCAGGCGCAGCAAAAAGGAAAACCCCTTCGGCGGCGAAATATGAGGCAATGCCGCACAGGCAGTAATCGACCGTCCCGTTTTTGAGCGGGGTCATCCGCGAGACGTCGTTTCGCCCCGGAAGCACGCGGACCGTCGATCCGTATTTGCTGCGCATCATGTTACCGATGGCTATGGAATGTGCATGACCGGCTGATCCCGTGTCATAGGCCGACCAAGCGATCACGTCAGGCAATTCGATTTCCTGGGCATTGGCCGACGCGGCAATCGCCAGAAAGGCAGCAGCGATACCAGTTGACTTGAAGTTCATGATTTTCTACTCCTTGTTGGTTCTTACTCCGGGAATTCGCATTTTCGGATCAAAGCTCCGAAAATGCGACATCCTTGTCGACGCGTACTTCGGGCGGCAGCCCGAGAATGCGTTCTCCGATGATGGTGCGCTGGATTTCGTCCGACCCCCCGGCAATCCGGTTGCCGGGCGCGGTCAGGTATTCGTTGCGCCAGCGCGCCACGTCATCCCCGACCTTGGCCGATATGCCCGCCGAAGTTCCCGCCAGATCCATCCCGAAAGCGCCCATTTCCTGCCGCAGCTTGCCCAGCAACAGCTTGCCGATCGAGCCCTCTTCACCCGGTGCCTGGCCGCGCGAAAGCGACGTCATGACCCGGTAAGAGGTGAATTCCAGTCCGCGTTGACGCGCGATGAAATCGGCAATGCGCGCGCGCACCTCGTCGTCCTCGATGGCCGGGCGACCGTTCCGTTCGACACGGGTAGCCAGATCAATCAATTCCTCGGCCCGCGCACCGCCACTGGCCCGGCCGACGGAAATACTGAACCGTTCGTTCATGAGTGTGGTCAGCGCCACCTTCCACCCTTCGGATACACCGCCCAAGCGGGCGCTGTCTGGCACGCGCAGGTTGTCGATGAACACTTCGTTGAAACTGGAGCTGCCCGAAATCTGGCGAATAGGACGGGTTTCGATGGCCGGGTCGGACATGTCCACAAGGAACATGGTCATTCCCTTGTGCTTGGGCACCTGTGGATCGGTGCGCGCCAGCAGGATGCCGTGAGTGGAATATTGCGCCCCCGAGGTCCAAACCTTCTGACCGGAGATCACCCATTCGTCGTCTTCGCGGCGTGCACGGGTGCGGATACCGGCCAAATCGGACCCGGCGGCGGGTTCGGAAAAAAGCTGGCACCAGATGTCTTCGCCCGTGAGAGCCCGGGGCAAGAATCTTGTTTTCTGGTCTTCGGTGCCGTGGATCATGACCGTAGGCCCAACCAGCCCGATCCCGATCAGAAAGACGTTGGGCGGGACGGCGTAGCGCCCTTCCTCTTGATTCCAGATCACTTGCTCGATCGGAGTGGCGTCACGCCCACCGAAAGCACGGGGCCATGTCAGCCCCGCCCAGCCTGCGTCGGCCTTTCGTGCCTGCCAGTCGCGCGCACGGGCAACTTCGTCGGCGTCGCGGGCCATGAAATGGTCCTGGGCCTTTTCGCTTCCATTGCGGCGGGTCGTGTTGGCATCAAGCCAGTCGCGCGCCTTGGCGCGGAACGCGGCTTCTTCCGGGCTGTCGCTGAAATCCATCTGCACTTTGTCCTTGTCAGTTCGCGGCCCTTTGGCCGTCCGCCAGATTGCAAAGCAGCCGCTCGCGCCACAAATCGGCCAGGCCGAGTTCGGCCTTCAACTGCCATCCTCGCCGCAGAAACAAATGCGGGTCGGCCGCCCAGGTGAACCCGATCCCACCGTGAAGCTGCACCGATTCCTCAGTGGTGAATTGCACTGCATCGAGAGCCGCGAGGCGTGCTACCGCCGCCGCTTCGGACAGCCGTTCATCCCCGCTCGCCAGCGCCCAGGCGCCGAAAAAAGCATTGGACCGTGCCAGCTCGATCTTGGCGAACATGTCCGCGAGCCGGTGCTTGACCGCCTGAAAACTGCCGATCTGGCGTCCGAACGCCTGCCGCTCGCAGGCATAGTCTCTGGTCAGGAAAAGCGCCCGCTCGGCCAGGCCGATCTGTTCGAAGGCGGCCAACACTGCGGCGCCATCCAAAAGAGTCCGGATCGCTGCGGGATCGGAACCGGGAAGCAGTTCAACCGGCGTGTCGTGAAAGACAATCTCGGACGTCGGACGGGTGCGGTCGATCGCATCCAGCGCGCTGATCGACACCGAGGGGTCCGAAAGATCCGCCAGATAAAAGCGCGCGGTGCCGCCTTCGTCCAGGGCGGCGACGATCGCGAATGACGCATCGGATGCGAACGAAACTGGCGATTTCCTTCCCGAAAGGCGATCCTGCAGTACTTTTGCCGAGACCCGTTCCGGTGCAGACCCTCCATCCTCGGCAAGCGCGGCGGTAACGATCATGCGGCCTTCGGCGATCCGGGGAAGCAGATTTTCCCTTTGGCTTTGCGTGCCCAAGTCCTGAATCGCGGGGATCGCCAGGCCAAGAACCGGGCCAAAAGGTATGGCGGCCAGGCTACGGCCGATCTCTTCGGCGACAATGGCCAGTTCGATCGCCCCCATCGCCGCCCCCCCGTAGTCTTCGGCAATTGCAAGGCCCAGCCATCCGCCGTCCGCCAAGGCGGTCCAGGTTGCGGAATCGAACCCGTCGGCAGCCTCAAGACAGTCATGCGCCACCGCGAGAGTGGCGTGATCTCTCAGCATTCGTGCCAGCGTGTCGCGTATGGCATCGTGTTCGTCGGAAAAGCCGAAATTCATGCTGGTCCTCTTCGGGTCATGGCATTTGGCGCCTGTTCACAAAAGGTAAGGCCCGCGTTCGGTATGTCCCAACCGCTATCCGGCCCCAGCCGCGTAAAACCACATATGTGCTGCGGCGTGGAAAAAGGGGCCAATGGAGCTAAGAATGCGATTCATCAAGAATGTGCTCAATCGACGTGAAAGCCGCAAAAACGAGGCAGTCGATTGATTGCTGCGGAGCTTGCCGCCTAGCGTGAAGGAACCGGGGCGTGTTCCGGGCGCAGGACATGTGGCCGAACCCTCTCAGAAAATGGAACTGATCAAGGGATTTTTGCGGAATGGAAACTGTAGGACTCGGGTTTTGTTACGAAGATTTGCCTGTGGGGCGCAGGTTTCGGACCATTGGGCGCACCGTGACCGAAACCGATATCACGAATTTTGTCAGCGTCACCGGCATGCTTGAGGTCTTGTTCATCAATCGTGACTTCCAGGAGAAGGAATCCAATATCCCCGGTTTCGCCGCGCCCGGTGCGCTGGTCTATACCTTCATGGAAGGGCTCTTGACCCAATCCACAATGCAACATACAGGCTTTGCCTTTCTGGACATGGAACTGAAGGTCATGGGACCCACATTTGCCGGGGACACCATCCATTGTGAGGTCGAGGTAACAGAATCGCGCCGGTCGAAGAGCCGTCCGAACCGCGGATTGGTGCGGACGCGAAACAAGGTGTTCAAGCAAACCGGAGAACAGGTATTGGAGTATACGCCGCTGCGGATGATCAAGGCCCGCACGACGGATAAAGAGCCAGGAAAGGCATAGGCCTGTTCCGGATAGCGGCACTGGAGACATGACTATGAAAACCGCGCAATCTGACCCAGCCGAAGCCGCCGGGCGCACATCGGAAGGGCCCCGGTCCTTGACGCGTATCCTTGCGTTGTTCGATCTTTTGGCGCGCTGCAAACGTCACATGTCTCTTTCGGAACTCAGTATCGCGATTGATTGCCCCAAAAGCAGTTTGCTGGTGCTGCTTCGGCCCCTCACCGAGAAGGGGTATCTGATGCGCGAGGAAGACAATTACTTTCTGGGTCCGAGGATTTTTCAGTTCGCCCAGTCAATTCTGACCAACCATCCGTTCGAATCGGTCCTGCGCGGGGTGATGAATGATGTGGTTAACCAGACCGGTGAAACCATCCTGTTTGCTGTCCGGGACGGCGAGAAAGTCATTTATTCGTCGGTCATCGAAAGCCCCCAGCCCGTTCGGTATGTCGCCCAACAGGGGATCAACCGGCCATTGTTCTGTTCGGCATCGGGGCTGGTCATGCTGGCCTTTGACACGCAGCAGGAACTGGACGATTATTTTCGGCGCACTGAATTAAAGCCGCTGACGCCTAATTCGATCACCGATGAAAATGAACTGCGCGGGTTAATTTCGGAGATTCGCAAGACCGGGTATTCCAGTACAGCTGGAACCGCGCATGTAGATGCAGCGGGGTTCGGGGTTCCGGTCTTTCGCGCCGACGGACACTTGGCAGGGGCATTGGTGATTGGTGCTCCTCTGGAGCGCGCCAAGCGTAACAAGAAGCGATATGTTGCCGCTGCCAAAACGGCCGCTGAACAGCTCTCCCGAGCACTCGGCTATCGTTCGGAGGTTGGGGAAACCGGCCGACACTAGACGTGTGCCGCCCGCCGTTGTTGTCATTCCGCAGGCGGGATCATCTCAGTCCGAGTCCCCGCGCAATGATACCGCGAAGAATTTCGCGTGTGCCGCCGCGCAACGAAAACGACGGAACGGCGAGTTCCGTATACGCCAGAACAGCCGCATAGCTATCGCTCCCGCCAGGCACCGCCGGGCGCGACACAAGACTTCGGGCCAGGCGCGGAATGTCCTTTTCGAAAAGCGCTCCCAGATCTTTGACAATGGCGGCCTGAAGTGACGGGTTCTCTCCTTCGTTCAACATTCCGGCCACCGATCGTGACATCTGCCGCAGCACCATCAGATGCGCGGACAAACGGCCAATCTCGGCCTGCTGCGCTTCGGTTGCGTCGTCGCGCAGCAATCGGATCAGTTCCTCGATAAGGGCAAACGACGACAGGAACCGCTCGGGGCCGCTGCGCTCGAACGCCAGTTCGCTCATGACCTGTGACCAGCCCTCGCCCTTTTCGCCCAGCAGTGCATCGGAGGGCAAAAAGGTATCGTCGAATACCACCTGGTTGAAATGATGCTCGCCGCTCAGGTCGATGATCGGGGTGATCTGAATGTTGTCGGTGGCCTTGAGATCGACCAGAAATTGGCTCATCCCGCCGTGGCGGTCGTCGCTCTTGCCGGTGCGGCAGAACAGGATCATGTAATCGGCGACATGCGCATAGGTCGTCCAGACCTTCGTGCCGTTGATCCGGAACCCCCCTTCGACCTCGGTGGCCATCGTGCGCGTCGCCGCCAGGTCCGAGCCGGAATCCGGCTCGCTCATCCCGATGCAGAAACACAGTTCGCCCGCGGCGATGCGCGGTACGATCCGGCGTTTCTGATCATCGGTGCCCTTGGCAAGTATGAGCGGACCGCTCTGCCGATCTGCGATCCAGTGCGAAATCACCGGGGCACCGGCGGCCAGCAGCTCTTCGGACACGACATAGCGCTCCAACGCATTGCGCGCGTGGCCGCCGTATTCCTTGGGAAAGGTCATGCCGACCCAACCGCGCTGTGCGAGCTTTCGTGAAAAATCGCGGCTGAACCCATTCCACGATTTCGCGCGCTTTTCGGGGGGGAAATCGGCCAGCTCTTCGGCCAGGAACGTGCGGACCTCCTGCCGGAGGTCGTCAAAATCGGTACCGGGCGGGGGTGGCGAAAAGGCGGTGAGTGTCATGCCGGGGCCCCTTTTGCCGCGCTGTCGGTGATGAAATGCCAGAACGTGTCGTGGGGGCTCGACAGGGCGGCGCGCCCAAGTTCCCTGGTCCAGTCAAGCTCGGTACCGAAGTCGTCACGCCATCCCCAGATCCGTTTGGTGAAATGATGAAGCGCGTGTTCCTGCGTATAACCGATGGCCCCGTGAATCTGGTGGGCCAGGGCCCCGACCTTCTCCGCCGCTTCTCCGGCGCGGGCCTTGGCGGCGGCAACGGTCAGCGCAAAGGCCGGTGTGTCATAGCTGCCGGCCGCCATTTCGGCGGCCGTGCGCGAGGCAGCGGTTTCCCCGGCCATGGTCGCCAGATTGTGCTGGATCGCCTGAAACTTGCCGATTGGCCGTCCGAACTGCACCCGGTCGTTGGCGTATTGAATGCTCATCTCCAGGATGGTCTCCATCGCGCCGGCGGCGGCAAGACTGCGGATAAGAGCGCCGAGCTGGCGCATCCCGCCCATGGGTCGTGGTAGGGGCACCGCATCGGTCTCTGCCAGGGTATGATCGAGCTTGATGTCGTCGCGCGGCATCCCGGCGAGATCCTGCGCCGGGGCAACGTTCAGAACCTTCACCGGCAGGGACAGGACGTGATCGGTACCGTCCAGGACGGCAATGGTCACGATGAGGCTCGCCCAGCGGGCAAAGGGCACCAGTGTCAGATGCCCGCTCGCATGGACCCTCTTGCCGCGCTGTTCCAACCGCAGGGCTTCGCCTTCGGCGATGGTCAGCCTGCCACCGGGAAGGGCCATATTCGCGGTCGCCAGCACGGCATTTGCGATCAGGGTTTCAGCCAGAGGCAAGGGGAGGCCATGCGCCCCGGCAATACGCAAAAGTCCGAGCGCCTCGGCGGGTGGCACGCCGAAACCGCCTGCGTCCTCTGGCACCAGCGCCATGGTTAACCCTGCCTCCTCGATCTGCGTCCAGAGCGCCTCGGGGCATTGTCCCGAGGCGGCGTCTTCGCGCATGCGGTGGGTGACATGGTCGCGGAACAGTCGCTCTGCCATGTCATGAATCATCGATTCCATCAGACGGTCCTTTCAGACGGTGTTTGATCGGCGCTGGACATTTCCTTCACGGGCTTGTCCTGCCGCGCATGGTTTTTTTGCCCGTCGGGGGCCGACGCCTCTCGCAGTGGCGGCAGATGCAGCCGCGTGCGCAGATCCCGGCGGAACGCACTGGCAGAGGGCGCCGCGCCCCCGTCCCTGCGATATTTTCCGAGGCAATCGGCGATTTTGTCGCCGATCGCGGCAGGGGTTGCCGGATCCGAGGGAGAGCCGGGGTGCGCCGCGACCGAGGTTTCGGCCAGGGTTACGTTCCCTTTGCGCAGGCGGACATGGACCGTCCCATGGTCCACGCCAGCGTGATCCCGCCCCGATTCCGGTGTTGTTTGGATACTGATCATGTCCATAAGCCGGCGCACCGCGGGGCGATGGGGGTTGTCCCCTTCGAAATCCACCAGCCCGACCTGGCCCTGCTGCAGGGCCACGGCGAGCGTATAGGCGGCACAGAACTTGGCCTGCATTCCATCTTTGGGGTCGGTGACGTGCAACGGGACCATGACGCTTTCGGGCACTGTCATTTCAATCACCGATCCTTCGGGCACCGCCTCGCCGCCGCGTTCGGCGTGAAGGTGCCGCCCGGCGGCGATCATCCTGTGGGTGAGGTAGCAGCAGGGATACAGCTTGCGGGACACCGTGCCCAGATCGATCCGCGGTTCCACCGCTGCGGGGTCGGCCGCAATCCCGTCCGGGCCGGCATAAAGGTCGAAGAAGCCGCGCGCCGCGAAGATATCCGGGGCGCCTGTGATGCCGGCCTCGGCCATCCGGGTGGCCCGCAATCCGACAAGGGCGGCGTTTCCGGCCTGGATCGGTTTCGCCATGGCGCCGAAATTGATCTGCATCCCCCCGGCCAGCGACGCCGCGAGGGACAGAGCGTTGCGAACCGCGTCGTCGCCGAGCCCAAGCTGATGCGCGACCGCTGCCGCCGATGCCAGAACCCCAATGGTCGACGTTGCGTGCCAGCCCTTGTTGTAGTGGTCAAAACCCAGGATCTGACCGAGCGCGACATTGACGGCTGTTCCGACCGCAAGCGCAGGGGCAATGCGATCGACCGTATCCGGCCGGACATCCGCAATGGCCAGCAGCGCCGGCACGATCACAACACTGGGATGAGTGACGCTGACCGTGTGGACATCGTCAAAATCGAGCGCATGCCCGGCAACCGCGTTCAGGAACGCAGCCTGTTCGGGGCTGCCACCTGCAGTATTCCCCGCTGGGACTGCCGGTCCACCTGCGTCGAGCGCGGCCAGCCGGCGAACCACCGGCTCATGCCACCCGCCATAGATGGCGGCTATGGTATCCTCAACGCAAAGCGCGGCCTGCTCGGCGTCCGCATCGCTCAGCCGGTGCGGCGCGGCAACGAACCGCGACAAACGGCTGGTGAAATCGCTGACCATATTGTCCTTCACTGCACTGCACTGCACTGCACTGCACATTGCCTGATAAAGGAAGACGCAATCAACTCTCGGCGCAACACTTTCGCACATATGTGTTGGAACAGGATTTCGTATTGTGATACTTGCGGCAGTTGGACATTCTGGATGTCGAACTTCCACCCGTATCGGCGCTGAATCGGAAATTGACCCTGACCAGTAAAGCTTCGGAAAGAATGGCAAATCTGGCTGAGGGTGGTGGCGTATAAGGTCCAGAGGACTAGCGCGCGATTGCGAATAGATATTTCGAGGTGCCGTCGTGTCATTTTTCGCCAGACGATGTATCCTCGAAGACCAAAGAAAAATGCGGTCGGCTCCGACGAGAGTTGTTTCGTGCCATTCCCGCGTTCACGAGATCGACGCCCTGCGTGTCACAGCTTGTAGGGTGCAATAGTCGACCTCGCATTTGCTCCGCGTTCTTGCCTTGAGCGAACTCAGTTGCCGTCGCCTCGCAGACATGAGGGACGCTTTCGGAACGGTGGGGCGAGTTGTTGTCCAATAAATCCGTGAAGCCTTCCGCCACGCGCATTACTGCCCTATGTCTGCTGATTTGTCTCGGCGCAGCCATCGTGCAGGGCGTTTTCTCCTCCAGCATTGCGTCCATTGCAGCCGTGCCGTTCTTCGGACTCTATCTCGTTATTGCATCTCGCTATATCGCCCGCATCGGATGGGTACTGCTTTTCTTTTCCCTCGCGATTGCCCTTCTGGCGCTGGCAGACGGGATCCGAGCCGGCATCTTTGTCGAAGCGGCCGGGCGTGTCGTGTTCCTGTCCGCGCTGCTCACGGCTGTCGCCTTCCTGCGCATCGCGGCCACCCAAGACCCGATCGTCGAGGTTGCCGGTGAATTCCTGACACTGCAGCCGCCGACCCGTCGCTACGCCTCTCTGGGTGCGGGCGGGCATCTGTTCGGGGTGCTTCTAAATCTCGGCGGGCTTGGGGTGATGCTGGAGATCATAATGAAAGGGCTGGCGGCGCATCGGCACGAGATGGACGAATTCGTGTTCCAGGCTCGCAAGCGCAGGATGGTAAGCGCCTGTATGCGGGGGTTTTCCTCGATCGCTTTCTGGACGCCGTTCGGATTCGCTCTCAATCTGATGATTCTCACAATACCGGGGCTCGAATGGACGAAGCTAGCGCCTTACGGGATTGCTCTGGCCGGGATTCTGTTTCTTCTGGGATGGCTGTTCGACACGGTGGAATGGTGGCGCCCGCCCTCGGCGCGCGGCCGGGCACCGGCCCTGACCGGTGACTTGCCGGACTGGAGCCGCTGGGCCGTCCTGATCGTGTCCGGGCATGTGCTTTTTTTGGGCGCCGCCGTGATCACGCTGGACCGGTTGACCCAGTACAGTTTCCAGACCGTCCTGATCACCATCGTGCCGATCTATGCGCTGCTCTGGTCGGTTATGCGCAGCGGCAGTGGCAGCCTTGCCGGTATATCGCGCCGGTTTGTGACCCAGGCACCGGGTTTCGCGACCGAAATGAGCGTGATCGCATCGGCGGGATTCATTGGTCTTGTCGCATTGGAAGTCGCCCCGGTCGAATGGATTGCCGACCATTTGGGCTGGATGGCCACGCGGCCGGTCACGACTGTTGTGCTGTTGATCATGACGGTGTTTCTGACGGGGCTGCTGGGCGTGCATCCGATGATCTCGGTGGTCCTGCTGGCAGAGGTGGTCAACCGCGTCGGCGTGGAAGGTTTGTCGCCGCTTGCTCTGGGCCTTGCGCTGGCTGGTGGCTGGAGCAGCATCATCTGCATGGGACCGGCCATCACGGCGGTGGTCTACGCCTCCTCCATCGTGGGCGAGCGGCCGCTGACCATCGGCTTGCGGTGGAACGGGATCTTCGGTGTTGCGAGCATCCTCCTCATCACGCTCATCGTTGGCGGCGGTGTCGCGGCAGGGTGGTTCTGACCGGTCTCAATTGCCTGTGAGGGACCGGGCGCAAGCATTTCCACATATGTGTTCGATCAGGCTTTGCGCCAGTCGGAAGGTGATGGACCCCATAGCGTCAACTAGGATTGGTCAGCGCAATCACTATCGGAGTGTCACGCCCAACGATGGAAGGCCAAGCGAAACCCACACGTCGCAGCAAGGTCACAGGCCTGCAAGACGCAGCCCGGCTGGCACGAGGCGCTTTGGAAGAACGCCCCGAGCTTTGTCTCGGTGGTCTGTTCAAGCAAAGCCGCCCTGTCGCACTGGTGCGCGCGTTGCTGGCCGCGGGCGCAGATGGTCTGCATGTGTATTCCTCGCCGGGCGCGGGGTATGATGTCGACCTGATGATTGCGGCAGGCGCGGTCGCACAGGTCTTTATTCCCGGCGTTACGCTGGAAAACCGGCTTTGCCCGAACTTCCGCCGCGCGGTCGAGGCAGGGCAGGTGACCGCGCACGCGCTGGATGCGCTGACCGTGGTGGGCGGGCTGATGGCGTCGGCTCATGGCGTGCCGTTCCAGCCAATCGACGCGCTGCGCGGATCGGACGTTCTGAAGCACAACCCGCTTTTGCACGAAATCGACTGCCCGTTCTCCGGCCGCCGTATTCACGCCGTCGGGCCGATCCGCCCCAGAGTGACGTTCTTGCACGCGCAGGAAGCCGACCGTTGGGGAAACCTGCGCCATCTCAGCACGATGGTCTACGCCGATCAGCTGATGGCACGCGCGTCTGACATGGTCATTGCCAGCGTGGACCGGATCGTGCCGGACGAGGTCGTTCTGGACGATCCCTCGCGGGTTACCGTGCCTTCTAATTATGTCGATGCCGTGGTCGAGGTGCCCTATGGCGCGCACCCAACGGCGAGCTTTCCCAACTATGCGATGGACGAGGAACATATTGATGCCTACGCCGATCTGGGGGATGCCGCCCGGACCGGCGACAGCACGGGGCTGGACGCCTATATCACCCGCCACCTGACCGAGCCGAAAAACCAGAGCGACTACATCGAAGCGGTCGGGGGAACCGGGTATTTCGCCGTGCTCGAAGCCGAGGCACGGAACGAATGAGTGCAGCGGTTTCCCCAATTGAACAGATGGTCGTCGTGTTGGCCCGCGATCTGGCCGACGGAGAACTGGGTGCGGCGGGTGCAGCCGCGTTGGTGCCGATGGCGGCCATTGCGCTAGCCCGCGAGCTGCATGCACCGAACCTGACGGTCGGCGGCGAGATGTTCTTCAACCCCGAGCCGGGGCGTTTGTATCCGTCGATGCTGGACGATCGTGCGCTCGGCCGCTGCGAGGCCGCCGAGACCTTTATCGAGTTGTTCGGCCACAGCCATCACGGGCTGGATTTTTTCTTTCACAGTGGTTTGCAGCACGATGTGTACGGCAACATCAACCTGCACCACGTCGGCGGCACACTGCACGCACCAAAGATGCGCGGGCCGGGAGCGGCGAACCTGTCATACTGCCACACCTCGTCGCGGTATTACATTTGCCCCACCGTGCACACGGCGCGAAACTTTGTGGAAACGGTCGATTTCATTACAATACCCGGACATCTGTCCGGGCCTGCCGCGAAACGCGACGCCGGGTTGGTCAATGAAGGGCCGCGCCTGGTGGTGACGCCGCGAGCGGTTATGGAATTCGACAAGACGACGCTGCGAATGCAACTGAAATCGGTGCATGGGGGCAATACGCCCGAAGAGGTCCAGCGTCATACGGGGTTCGATCTGGCGATCAGAGGCGAGGTGCCGCAAACGCGGCCACCAACGGAGGAAGAATTGCGCGTTCTGAGAGAGCGGATCGACATATCGGGGGCCTTGCGTGCTTGAGCGGCCGGGCTGACGATTCTCTTAAAGTCAAAAACGGGAGGATAAAATGTTCCAACACAAGTTGACCGGGTTCCGGGCGGCGATGGGTGCTATTTCGGCTGTGGGGGCGATGGCCCTTGGCGGCGCGGCATCTGCCAAGGATCTCACGATGGGCACGACCAGCCCGACGTCGAGCCATTTCACCATTTCGGTTGCGATGAGCAAGGCAATCGAGACCGGTATGGAAGGCACCAATGTCAGCGTGATCGAAACCGGGGCCAGCGTGGACAATGTGCTGCGGCTGGCGCGCGACGAGATCGACCTTGGGCTTGCCACCACCGACATTCTGATCTCCGCCAGAAACGGGACCGGCAAGTTCGAAGGTAACGCAATCCCAGATACGGTTGCGCTTTATCCTTACAGCGCTTCGATCCTGCTGATCGCGGTCACCGACGAGTCTGGTGTGACGACGCTGGACGAACTGGACGGGAAGAAGTTCAATCCCGGCATCCGCGGATCGGCGGCCGAGACGTTGACGACCGGTGTCCTGTCGATGTTCGATATCAACGCGGACCTGGTGCATGGCGCCGTTGGGGACGCGGTGGAAGGCATCAAGAACCGCCAAATCGTCGGTTACAGTAAATACGGGGCCGCAGACTCCGTCGATGCAAGTCTACAGGAATTGATGACCAGCACCAAGATGCGCTTGATCGGCTTTACCGAAGAGCAGGAGAAAGCGGCGACTGGGGCTATGGAGGGCGTCGGTTTCACAACTCTTCCGGCAGAACTCATTCCCGGCTCCGAAGCAATGCGCGTTCCGAAGCTCAACGTTTTCTTTCTGACCCGCACCGGTGTCATGGATGACCAGACCGCCTACGACATCGCTCGCAGCATCCACCAGAACATGAGCCTGCTGACCGAAGCCTGGCCACAACTGGCGGACTATGACATTGCCGCCGATGCCGTCGCCACGATGGAGGCAGGAATTACCTATCATCCAGGTGCGGAACGTTACTGGAGAGAGGCGGCCGGAAGCTGACCGGAATCGCGGGCCGTCACGACGGCGGCCATAGGCTGATCCAGACGGGGTGCTGCGGGCACCCCGCCGTTACCGCTCTCGGAGAGAACATGACGCAGACATCGACCGCAATACCCAATTGGGAACGGCGCGGAGAGCAGGCGCTTGGCGTATTGTTCGCCGCATTCGTCGCGCTGCATTTCTATAATGCCCTCTTCGGACAGTTCGAACCGCTGGTTCAGCGACCGATTTTTGTCGGTTTCGGTATCGGCTGCGCGTTCTTTCTCTATGCGGCGCGGGCCTCGCGCACCGGTGCGCGAAGCGGGATTGAACGGGCTGTGGACATCATGCTGGGACTACTGGCGTTCGCGGTTTGCCTCTATGTAATCGTGAACCGGGATCGCTTTTCGGATATCATGGTGCGCTACGGGCCGCTCGACAAGGCGGCCGGTCTGTTGGCTGTTCTGCTGACTCTTGAAGCGGCGCGCCGGGTGATCGGCTGGTTCCTGCCGCTGCTGGCGCTTTGCACTGTGATCTATTTTTATTTCGGCCATGATCTGATCGAAGGGGCCTGGCGCCCACCGCGTGTGTCGGCCCGTACGGCGGTCGAGACTTTCTACAGCTCGACTACTGGCCTCTTTGGCTACCTTGCGGATATCGGGGCTCGGGTCATCGTGATCTATGTGCTTCTGGGGGCTCTGCTGTTATCCACCGGGTCGACAGATTCCTTTATGAAAATGGCGACCTGGATCGCCGGGCGCTCTTATGGCGGTCCGGCAAAGGTCTGTGCCCTGTCATCGGCGATGTTCGGGACGGTGACCGGCTCGGCGGTGGCCAATGTCATGGCGACCGGGTCGATTACAATCCCCACGATGAAGCGACTGCGCTATCCGCCGGCCTTTGCCGGGGCGGTTGAGGCAGTCGCCTCCTCCGCCGGCCAGCTTACGCCGCCGGTGATGGGGGCGGCGGCTTTTATCATGGCCGAGTTCCTGGCCATTCCCTACACCGATATCGTCATCGCGGCGATCGGTCCGGCGTTTCTCTATTACCTTGCGGTATGGTTCGGCGTGGATCTCTATGCCCGCCGCACAGGGCTTCAGCCGACACCAAGGAGCGAAATGCCCGAACCGGCGGAATTCCTTGCGCCGGACAAGTCGATCCCGCTGTTCCTTCCCATCGCGGCGATGGTCTATTTCCTTTTCAACGGTTACACGCCAAGCTATGCAGGGGCGGGTGCGATCATCGTGCTGGTCGTGGCCTGTGGTCTGGTGCGTCCCTTCGCACGCGACGGAAAAAAGCAGGGTGTGCTGGCCTGTTGGGCCAAGCTGGCCCGCGACATCTATGAGGGGATGGTCGAAGCAGGGCGGGCGCTGGTGATGATCGCGGCGCTGCTTGCCTGCGCCGCCATCGTCGTCAAGGTTCTGACGGCGACGGGTGCCGGGGTCAAAGTCTCGAACCTGTTGTTCTCTGTGTCCGGTCAGGGGTTGATCGTGGCCCTGTTGCTGGCGGCGGTGCTGGCGATCCTGCTGGGCATGGACGTGCCGACGACGGCCTCCTATGTGCTGGCGGCGGCAATCGCCGCGCCCAGTCTCGTGCGGCTTGGCCTACCCGAACTGACGGCTCATCTTTTTGTCTTCTACTATGCGATCCTGTCGGCCATCACGCCACCGGTCTGCGCCAGTGTCTATGCCGCCGCCGCCCTGGCAGGGGCCAATTTCTGGCGGGTGGCGGGTCGCGCGCTGATGCTGGCCGGAGCGATCTATGTGGTGCCATTTCTGTTTGTGTTTCGGCCGGGCATACTGGCCCAGGGCGGCACGGGGCAAATCCTAATGGATATGGGCGTTGCCTCCGCCGCGGTTTTTGCCGTCAGCGTCGGCACAAGCGGCTGGTTTCGTGGAAAGGTGCCGGTCATCGGCCGGTTGCTGTTCCTGTCGGCTGCCGCCTTGCTGTTTTACGCCGCGCCTGCGGCCGACATCATTGGCGGGCTGGCGCTGGCCGGACTCTTGGCGTGGCGGTTTCTGCACGGAGCACCGCAGCCCGGCCGCGCCGGGTGACCTCCGAAAAGCGAAGAGCCACCGCAGATACCCTCTGCGGCGGCTCTCCTACATTCGACCCCGAAGTGGCTATGCCACTGGCCTCAGGTCAATTTGAAGTAGGGAAATGTCACTTCGTCGTTTGCCTTGACGAACGTCACTTCCACCTTGGCCCCGATATGAACCTTCTCGGGATCGCCGGTCTGGATCCGGCTCATCATCCGGGGGCCTTCCTCCAGCTCGATCAATGCCACGACATATGGCACGTCATCAGCGAATGCCGGCCCAGCCGGACGGCGCGCGATGGTGAAGGTATGCACCTCGCCTCGCCCGCTGACGGTATCGAAGTCGAGATTGTCGGAATGGCAATGCGGGCAAACGGATCGCGGATAGAAATGATGCTTGCCGCAATCGCCGCAGAGCGGGATGTCGAGGCGGCCCTGGCGCGCGGCCTCCCAGTAGGGGGTGCTGTCATGGTCGATTACCGGAAGCGGTTTTTCTGTACTCATCGGTTCAGTCCTTTTGCAAAATCACGGTCGCGCCAGAGGACAGCGTGCCCCCGGTTCCGTGTACCAGCGCGGTCTCGGCGCCCTTGACCTGGCGTTCGCCGGCCTCGTCGCGAAGCTGCCGGACCGCCTCAATCAGCAAGAACATTCCGAACATGCCTGGATGCAGCGCCGAAAGGCCGCCGCCACTGGTGTTCATTGGGAACGCTCCGCCCGGTGCAGTGCGCTGGCCCGACACGAAATCCCCGCCCTCGCCGATCTTGCAGAAGCCGAGAGCCTCGAGCGAGAGCAGCACGGTGATGGTAAAGCTGTCATAGATCTCGACCAGGTCGATATCCGAATGGCTCACCCCGGCCATTTTCATTGCGCGTTCCCCGGCCTTTTGCGCGGGAAGCAGGCGGGCGAGGTCCGGCATTTCGCCGATGGCCCAGTGGGTATGCGCCTCGCCATAGCCCTTGACCGCGACGGGACGGGTGTTGAGGTCCTTGGCCCGCTCGGCGGTGGTCATGACGATGGCGCCGGCCCCGTCGGTGACGAGACAGCAATCGAGCAGGTGCAGCGGCTCCGAGATCATCGTGCTGGACAGTACGTCGTCGATCGACAGCGGATCGCGCCGCGTCGCCTCGGGATTCAACTGTGCCCATTTCCGGGTCGCGACGGCGATTTCGGCGAGGTTTTCGGACGTGGTGCCGTATTCGTGCATGTGGCGCTGCGCGGCCATCGCATAGCCGCCCACAGGCGTGGGCATCCCAAAGGGTGTTTCATGTTGCATGGACAGGACCGAGGGCCGGCCCCCCAGGTTGCGGCTGCGCAGGGATTTCTGGTCTGAGCTGTAGACGATCAGCGCAACCTCGCAATAGCCTTCGCGAAGCGCCATGGCAGCATGTGCGACATGGGCCTCGAATGCCGAACCACCAATATTCGTGCCATCGACGAATATCGGCATGATGCCCAGATATTCGCCCAGCGTCACCGTGGCCAGTTGGCCGGGGCCGGGGACACCCCACATGCCGGCGGTCAGCAGGCCGTCGACATCGCTCAGTTTCAGTCCGGCTTCTTCGACGGCGGCTTTTGCCACCAACGCGGCATGACCAAGGACCGAAGCCTTTGTGACGAACTTGCCGTCCTCCAGCGGCGCATCGGCAACGCCGACGACCACCGGTTCTCGTCCGTTCTTCATATGCTCTTTCTCCTTCTTGTCGGGCTGTCCCGCTGCGCCCCGAACTGTCAGCCCGGGCGCATGGTCTTGGCGATGAGGGTGCGCTGAATCTGCGAGGTTCCGCCGCCGATGGTGCTTTGCATCCCTTCGCGGAAATACCGCTCCATATCTGCTTCGGGCAGCATCGAGTGGCCACCCAGGATCTGCATTCCGTTGCGCGTCACCGTCTGCAGCGTCTCGGAGGCATAGAGCTTTGCCATCGAGACCTCTCGCGTGCAGGGCGTCTTGGCTGCGGCCAGGCTGGCGGCGCGATAAACCAACAGCCGGGCGGCATCGACCTGGGTCTGCATGTCGGCCAGCATGTGGCGGATCACCTGAAAGTCGAAGATCGGCTTGTCGAACTGAATCCGTTCGTGGGCGTAGCGCAGAGCATCGTCTAGGGCTGTCTGGGCATTGCCCACATAGGCGGCGGCCACGGCCACGCGTTCCAGTTCCAGATGGTCGGTGATGATCTTCCAGCCATCGTTTTCCGTGCCCAGCAGCGCATCGGCCGGCAGTTTCACGTCGTCCACGAAAATCTCGGTGGTGCCGGTTGCGCGGCGCGCCATGGTCGGCAGCTTGCGGATGTCCAGACCTTCGGTGTCATTGGGGATCAGGAAAACCGACAGCCCCTTGTGTTTGGGCGCGTCGGGGTCGGTCCGGGTCAGCATGGCAAGGATTGCGTTATCGGCCGCAGCGCCCGAGCACCACAGTTTCTGCCCGTTGACGACCCAGCCGTTGCCGTCGCGCCGCGCCCGGGTCTTTGTCGATGCCGCATCCGACCCCGCGCCCGGTTCGGAAATCGAGATCGAAAAGCGGATGTCGCCATCGAGGAAGGGCTGGATGTACCGCTCTTTTTGCTCGGGCGTGCCGAATTTCTCGACATTCATCGCGGTGAACGTCGCCACCATCAACCCGGTCGAGAAGTCAAAGCCGTATTTGGCCAACCCTTCGCACATCAGGGCATAGTCCATGATGTCACCGCCAAGACCGCCGCTCTCTTCTGAAAACAGGATGCCGAGCCAGCCCTGCTTGGCCACTTTTTCATAGGCTTCGTAGGGGTATTCGCGCTCGCGGTCGCAATTGCGGATATAGTCTCGGCCGATCTCTTCCTCGACAAAACGCTCGACGGTCGCGCGCCACATCTCTTGCTCGGGTGTCAGAAAGTTCATGCGCTCTCTCCTTGTGTTTTGTCGCGCGACGCGTGGATTTTGGCCGGCTCTCCGGGGCGATCCAGACGCGACTTGCGGATCAACAGGCTGAACTCGCAGCGCAGGACCGTCTCGTCCCGCTGGTTGATGCCTTCCAGTTTGCTGGTCACGACACCGTGCTTTTTGTCATGGTCCTTCAGGTCGATGATTTCGGTTTGGGCCCAAAGGGTGTCGTTGATAAAAGTGGGCCGCAAAAAGCGCAGCTTGTCACAGCCATAGAAAGCGGCCAGCACAGAACTGTCGAAGGGGATCATCGCATTGACGATCGAGAACACGAGGCTGCCCTGCACGAGGCGCTGGCCATACAGAGACGATTTGGCGTGCTCGACGTTGGAGTGAAGTTCCAGCCAGTTCCCAGTCAACATGCAGAAATTGACGACATCGGTTTCGGTCATCGTCCGACCACTCGAAATGCCGGTCTGGCCAAGTGACAACTCTCCAAAAGGGTGACGTATCACGTTAATTTCTCCTGTTCGTCCGCGTTGGAAGACAAGACGATCAAGGCATCGGCGGCGACCAATCCCTTCCCGTCGGCCCGGACCATCACAGGGTTGATTTCAATTTCCGAGATCAGATCGGCGTTCTCGGCAAAGAAAACAGATATGCGTGAAATCAGGTCTGCCAGGGCACCTTTGTCGGCCGGTTCAGCGCCGCGTAATCCTGTCAGCAACCGCGCCCCCGGACCCGATCGCACCATGGCCTCGGCAGTTTGCGGCGTGGCGGGCGCAAGCCTGATTTCGGCGGCATCAATCAGTTCCACAAGGATGCCGCCAGGACCGGCCAGAACGATCGGACCAAAGGTGTCGTCGCGTTTGCAGCCGATGATCCATTCTGCCACGGACCCTTCTTCCATTTCCTCGATCAGCGCCGTGCCGCCCGCAAAACGTTCCGCCATTTCCGCGGCGGCCTGTTTCGCCTCTTCAGGGGAAAGACCCAAACGGACGAGCCCGTGATCGGACTTATGCGGATAGTCATCGTGGCACAGCTTGGCGGCACAGCGCCCGTGGTCGGGGTCACGTCGGGGCACCGGGATTCCGATCCGTTGCAGCAGATCCTTCGCATCGGCCTCGTGGATCACCGTGCGCCCGGCACGCTGCCAATTTTCCAGTGTTTCTCTTTGGGTCATGCCACTTCTCCTGTCGCGACCGCGAGGGCGGCGAGGCCCGATGCCGCCCGAGCGGGCGAATCATAGACAGGAACGGCTCGTTCGCGCAGCGCCTCGCCCGAGGCATTGCTGCGCGCCGAACCGGTCCAGACGATCAAGATTGGCTTGTCTGTGTTGTCGAACGCCTCGGCCAAGGCCTCGATGAACTGCTGATCTGGCACAAATGTGATAATTGCGATGGCAATATCCACGCCCGGATCGGCGGTAACGGCCTCCAGACAGCGTCCGACATATGTTGGATTCGCCAAAACCACACCGGTCAGATCGACCGGGTTTGTCACTGACCCATAAAAGGGCACATAGCGCGACAGCGCCGTCTGCGTCGTTTCATCCAGCACCGGAACTTCGAAGCCCGCGCTTTCGGCCAGGTCGGTCATTTCGACCCCAAGCCCGCCGGTGACAGAAATGATCCCGACCCTGTTTCCGGCCGGTCGCCGACCCGCGGCGAGCGCCGTTACGGCATCGACGGCTGCCACGGACTCACGGGCACGGATGACACCGGTTTCGCGAAAGACCGCGCTGATCACCCGGTCGTCCCCGGCCATGGCGCCGGTATGAGATTGGACCGCGCGTGACCCGGCGCGGCTGCGCCCGCTCTTGACCGCGACGACATGCTTCCCCGCCCGGGTCAGCCGCTGGGCCGCTTCGGCAAAACGGCGTCCATCACGCAGTTCCTCGACGTAGCAAAGAACGACCCGCGTCTGGGGGTCATTGCCCAGATAATCCAGCAGGTCCGCTGCGGTCAGGTCGGTTTCGTTGCCGCTGGAAACGATGGCGTTGATGCCCACGCCGCGTTCGCCCAGACGCAAAGCCATAAGGCCCGCAAGTGCGCCGGACTGGGAAATCATGGCCACGGGACCAGGCCGAAGATCGTTGAACATCGGGCTGAAAGTCAGTTGCAGGTCCGACGCGGGGCGCACCACACCTTCGCAGTTCGGCCCAACCAGTCGAAAGGGCGCGTCTTGCATGATCCGGCGCAAGCGCTCTTCGTTTTCATGCCCATCTTCGCCGGCTTCGGAAAAGCCCGAGGTGACCCCGACCACGACCTTGACATCGAGCCTGGTGCAGGTCTCCAGAGCGTCCAGCGCGACCCCGACCGGCGTTGCCAGCACAACCACGTCGATCGGGCTGTCGATCTCGTCCAGGCTGCGCACAGCCGGAAGGCCTTCGATCTCGCCGCCCGAAGGGTTCACGGGGATGATCCTGCCGCTGTAACCGTTGCTCTTCAGCAGGGCCAAAACGGCCTGCCCCAACTTGCCCTTGGTGCGGGATGCGCCAACCACCGCGATGGTGCGCGGATCGAACAGCCCGTCCAGAGCTTGGCCAACCGTGGGGCGGGGTGTCGTCATTTGATTCGTGTTCGGCTCTGGCACACTTTCCTCCGTCAAGTGAAAAAACATTGGTCCCTTTCGGAGATCTAACGGCTGTTCGATTATTCTCGCAATAGATTCCGGTTCCGAGCAGACTGAGGCTTTCAGAGCCGCAAACTAGGGCTTGACGTCGGAAAATTCGCAGAACGAGGCAGATACGTGAAAATGGATAATGGACCACTGAGCGATGTCAGGGTGATTGAACTGGGGCATGTGATCGCGGCACCGATGTGCGGCGCATTGCTGTCCGATTTTGGCGCTGACGTGGTCAAGATCGAGCGTCCGGGGATGGGTGACATGCTGCGGGTGCTGAGCGCGCGGACCAGCGATGGCGTGGGCGCCTGGTGGAAGACCCTGGCACGAAACAAGCGTCTGATGGCGCTGGACTGGAAGAGTGAAGATGGCCGCGCCGTTCTGCGGCGGCTGGTCGAAAACGCCCATGTGCTTATCGAGAACTTTCGACCCGGTGTTCTGGAACGGGCAGGGTTGGCCCCAGAGGTCCTGCATGAGTGGAACCCCGATCTGGTGATTGTACGGATATCGGGTTACGGCCAGACCGGACCGCGCGCCTCGTGGCCCGGATTTGGCCGCGCGGGTGAAGCAATGAGCGGGCTGGCCCACATAACAGGCTTTGCCGACAATGCGCCGATGCACCCCGGGTTCCCCGCGGCGGATTCGACCACAGGCCTCATGGCGGCTTACGGCACGATGATGGCGCTGCACGCGGTGCGAAACGGCAGTGCTCGGGGGCAAGTCGTGGACCTGGCCATTTTCGAGCCGCTCTTGCGCTTGATCGACTACCATGTGCCCACGCGCACCGGCGCGGGGATTTCCGTTGACCGAAATGGGCTTCAGGCCCCCAATTCCTACGCCCCTGCGGGGGTGTTCCGCGCCCGCGACGGTAAATGGATCACCGTCAGCGCGGGCAGTGCTGCAACCGGGCGGCGCCTCCTGGAGGCGGCAGTCGGCAAAAAATGGGCGGAGCAGCCGCAGTTCCAGAGCCTCGACGGCTTTGCGAAGCATATGGACGAAATCGTTGACCGGCTCGGGGCATTCGTTGCGCAGCATGACGCGCAGAAGGTTATCGACATTTTTAGCGCCCACGATGCCGTGGCTGCGATGGTCTATGACGTCGATGACATCCTGGCCGATCCTCAGATCGCCGCGCGGGGGGACATTGTCGGGGTGGAGGGCGACGACACCAAGGTCGTCGGGCCGGTACCAAAGCTGGACAAGACGCCGGGGCGGCTGCGCTGGCTTGGGCGCAGCGAACTGGGTGCCGACACCCGCGCAATCTTACAAGAGCTCGCGTACGACACCGGGCAAATCGACACCCTAATCGAACAAGGCACTGTGGCCGAACCGGGCCGCTGAGCCCGGTCTGCAAGACGTGAGGAGAAAATCATGACCTATCAGATGACATCCGAACAGCAGGGAATCCGCGATGCGATCCTGCGGATCTGCGAGGAATTCGACGACGAGTTCTGGCTGACACGCGATCGCGTAGGCGGCTTCCCGCGAGAGCTGCATCAAAAGCTGGCCCGCGATGGTTGGCTGGGGATTGCAATCCCCGAAGAGTACGGAGGTGCCGGTCTTGGCATCGTCGATGCCGCGATTATGATGCAGGCCATTGCGGAATCCGGCGGCGGCAACAGCGCCGCATCGGCGATTCACATGAATATCTTCGGTCTGAACCCAGTCGTGAAGTTCGGCACCGATGACCAGAAACAGAGATACCTTCCGCCTTTGGTGGCAGGCGACGAACGTGCGTGTTTCGGGGTGACCGAGCCGACAACCGGCCTGGACACCACCAAACTGAAAACACGCGCCGTGCGACAGGGTGACCGGTATGTGGTGCACGGCCAGAAAGTCTGGATTTCAACCGCTCAGGAGGCCGACAAGATCCTGTTGCTGGCGCGCACGACCCCGCTTGAGGACGTCAAGAAACCGACAGAAGGATTGAGCCTTTTTTACACCGACCTTGACCGATCTTTCGTCACCGTGCGCGAAATCGAAAAGATGGGCCGCAAATGTGTCGACTCGAACGAACTGTTCATCGACGGGCTTCCGATCCCTGCCGGGGATCTGATCGGCGAAGAAGGCCAGGGATTTCGTCAGATCCTGCACGGGCTGAACCCCGAACGGGTTCTGATTGCCGCTGAAGCAGTCGGAATCGGGCGGAATGCGCTTCGGCGCGCCGCGGATTACGCCAATGAGCGCGTCGTTTTCGGCAGACCAATCGGTCAGAATCAGGGTGTACAGCACCCCCTGGCCGCCAGCTGGGCGGAACTGGAGGCGGCCAACCTGATGGCGATGCACGCCGGCGCACTCTATGACGCTGGCAAGCCCTGCGGTAATGAAGCCAACGCTGGCAAATACCTAGCGGGCGAAGCGGCGGTGAAGGCGACTCAGACCGCGCAGCTGACCTTCGGCGGGTTCGGATACGCCAAGGAATACCATGTCGAGCGTCTTGTTCGGGAAGCCATCCTGTTCCGCATCGCGCCGGTCACCCCGCAACTGGTGCTTTCGTTTATCGCGGAACATGCCCTCGGCCTGCCAAAGTCCTACTAATTACGAACATCAAAGGAAGTCCAATGCGAATTCACGGAATGGATGCCATTTTCAAACCTCGCTCAGTAGCTGTGATTGGCGCCTCAAGCGACCCCAAGCGCATCGGTGGAAGGCCGGTGGATTTTCTCAAACGGCACGGTTTCGACGGCCCGATCCTGCCGATCAACCCAAAATCGCCCGAGGTGCAGGGCCTGACGGCGTATCCGTCGATCTCGGAGGCCCCCACGACACCGGACCTGGCTGTGATCGCGCTGCCCGCGCCGCTGGCCGTTCAGGCGGTCGAACAGTGCGCGGCCCAGGGTGTGCGGGGGGCGGTGATCTTCAGCTCGGGTTTCTCGGAGGTCGATGCTGACGGGGCCGCCCTTCAGGCGCGCATGGTCGACATCGCGCGCGAGGGCGGTATACGGCTTGTGGGGCCGAACTGCCTTGGTATCGCGAATGTGCGCCATAACCTGTATGCAACATTCACACCCGGGGTCGAGAAGCATCTGCCAAAACCCGGCGGCGTGTCGATTGTCAGCCAGAGCGGCGCGTTCGGCTCGTATTGCATGACGCTCGTTCGAATGCGCGGACTTGGGGTCAATACCTGGGCGACGACGGGCAATTCCTGCGATGTCGATTTTGCTGATGCCGTGGCCTATTGCGCACAAGATGACGATACCCGCGTGATCATGGGATATCTCGAAGGTGCAACCGATCGCGACAGGCTGGTCGAGGCACTGGAGCTGGCGCGTGCCTGCGAAAAGCCGGTGGTCATGATGAAAGTCGGGCGCAGTGCGGTCGGGGCAGAGGCCGCGCAATCGCATACCGCCTCATTGGCTGGGGCAGACTCGGTCTATGACGCGGCTTTCCGGCAGTACGGCGTTTACCGGGCGCAATCGGTCGATGAAATGTTCGATGTGACTTATGCCTGCGCCGAATCCGCGGCGATGATGCAGGGCGACCGGCTGGGCCTTGTGACAGTCTCGGGCGGGGTTGGGGTGCTGATGGCCGACGAAGCCGAAAAGCTGAAACTTGACGTGCCTGCGCTTCCCGATCATGCACAGAAAAAGCTGAAAGAGGTGCTGCCATTTGCCGGTGTCCGAAACCCGGTTGATGTGACGGCGCAGCTGGTCAATCAGATCGACCTTCTGGAAACCAACATGGATGTGTTGTTCGGCGATGGCGACATCCACGGAGCAATCATCTTCATGTCGACGGTCGGTCTGGTCGCCGACCTGAACGAAGCCATTCGAAGCGGTCTTGAGCGCATCCGCGCGAAATATCCCGGTCGGCCAATGCTGTTCTGTTCGCTGACAGAGCCAGAGGGTCGCGCCGCATATGAAAAGTCGGGGTTCATTGTGTTCGAGGAACCGACCCGCGCGGTCCGGGCTATGGCCGCGTTGCGCTATTTTGCCCGTTCCTTCGCGCGGGCAGGAGAAAAGGACCCGATCCCCGAACTGTCCAACCTGTCGCCGTTGCCGGACGGAATGGTGAACGAGATCGAGGCCAAGGCCCTGCTTGCAGAGGCCGGAATCGGGATCGTGCGCGAAACTCTGGCCACCACCCCCGAAGCGGCGGCCCAGGCAGCGCAAGAAATGGGATTCCCGGTCGTGCTGAAGATTGCCTCGCCCGACATACTGCACAAATCCGACATCGGGGGCGTAGCGCTTGATTTGCATTCGGCCGAAGATGTCCGCTCTGCCGGGGCACGAATCCTGGACCTGGCGTCCGAGAAGATGCCCGGTGCGCGGATCGACGGACTGGTCGTGGCGGAACAGGCAGCACCTGGACTGGAGGCTATACTCGGCGTGACCCAGGACCCGGCTTTCGGCCCGGTGGTCATGTTCGGTCTGGGCGGGGTGTTTGTCGAGGCCCTCGAAGACGTGTCTTTCCGCGTCGCACCATTTGGACCTGCCGAAGCGCGCCGTATGATTGACGAAATCCGCAGCCGCAAACTGCTGGACGCATTCCGAGGCGCACCCGAGCGCGACCTCGACGCTCTCGCCAACGCCCTTGCCCGACTGTCTGCATTTGCCGCCCATCACGGGGCCGCGCTTGAGACTATTGATGTCAATCCATTGATCGTCGGGGCAAGCGGGCAGGGTGCCGTCGCCGCTGACGGTGTGATTATACCCGCCATGCGAGGAGACCACTGACAACCGGACCCGAAATCTTCCCTGATCCCCAAGTCGCTTGCGGCGTGCTCCCGGCGTTTTCTAACAGTTGACAGAATTCACAAGCGCGGCCATCCTTTCGCGTGGAACGCTGTGCATATAACTGCACGCGGAGGGAGGAGATCATGGAAACCACGCAACAGATTTCAACAAAATCAGGCGGCGATCACATTGTGAAATCGGTGGCGCGCACCTGTCAGACTTTGGTGTACTTCGATGAAGTTCGGCGACCGCTGTCGGTCGTGGAAGTATCCAAGGAACTGGGGTACCCGCAGTCAAGTACCTCGGCGCTGCTCAAAAGCTTGGTTAAGCTTGGATTTCTGACCCACGATTCCCGAAAGAAGAGCTACTTCCCCACCGAGCGCGTTCCGCTTTTAGGGTCATGGATGAATCCAGATCTGTTCGGCGAAGGCACGATCCACCGGCTGCTCAAAAACATCTCGGAACGCACGCAGCATGTGGTGGTTCTGGCAACCAAGAACGGGGACGAAGCTGAGTACGTCCAAGTTATCCTTCCGAAAGATTCGCCGATCCACCACATATCGCTCGGGACACGTCGTCCGCTGGGGAACTCCGGTGTCGGGCGCGTTCTGATGAGTCGTTTCAGTGACGACGAAGTGCGCAGTTTGTTCCGCAAAATCAACGCCTATCGCGCACCCGACAAACCGGCAGTGGACGTGAAAGCTTTCGTGGCCTCGTTGGCAGAAACCC
Organism: Pseudooceanicola pacificus; assembly: GCF_009789075.1. Lineage (GTDB taxonomy): Bacteria > Pseudomonadota > Alphaproteobacteria > Rhodobacterales > Rhodobacteraceae > Pseudooceanicola > Pseudooceanicola pacificus. The sequence goes on along the minus strand of NZ_WNXQ01000011.1, from coordinate 20,697 downwards.
GTGCCAAGGGCTATTACCTCTCAACCGATCAGGTGGTTCAGGGGAGCGGCTTGATTTCCATGCCGTTTCCTAACCACCTGAGTTCGCGGCTTTTTGCTGTCGGGGTTGGCGCTCCAACCGATGTAATCTTGCGATCCGAAGCAGAGATCGTAGGGATCATGCGCGAAGAAATCGTTCGAAATCTGAAGAAGATGGATCAACAGTCCCTGACTTCCTGATCGTCTGCATCAGCCAGTGCCGTAACAAAATGGCCCGGCTTCATGAAAACGGGACTTGGGGGTCGCGGACCAAACGCGCCATTTGCCGATTTCAGGGTCCATTTTCAGGCGGCGGAAATAGCCTCTTCGCGTCAGGCTCAAGGTTGAGCCTGACCGGCGGGGCGTCGTTAGCACCGGCATCCCCGAAGGCCGGGCGGTGTAGGATGCGCTGCCCAGAGCAGTGCGACCACGGTTTCGGCCCGCCCCAAGAATACCGGCTTGAAGAGAGGCGCCGCGAAAGAGGCCGACCATCATCGTGTTGATCGTAAGCGGCGTCTACGCCCCACCGGAGTTCAGCTCGACGGCTTGAAGTTCCAGGGTAGCAACTCGTCGATCCGGTTCGCGGGATGCCCTGCCGCGATCGCCTCGAGCGTCGCCTTGAGATAGACAAAGGGTTCGATTTCGTTGATCTTTGCTGTGGCGATGAGCGAGGCGATGCGGCCCCAGGTCCGACCACCTTCGTCGTGGCCGGCGAAGAGTGCGTTCTTCCGCGTCAGGGCGATCGGCCTGATGAGATTCTCCACGGCATTGGAGTCGATCTCGACGCGTCCGTCCTGCAGGAAGGTCTGTAGCCCGTCCCACTGCCGGTGGATATAGGCGAGTTTCTCACCGAGGCGGGACTTGGCGGAGATCGGCGGCGCTGGCTCTGCAACCATTCGCCGAACTCGGCCACCAGCGGCGCGGTGCGTGTCTGTCTCGCAGACAGGCGCTGTCCCGGTCCCATGCCGCGGATCTCGGTTTCGATCCGGTAGAACTCGGCGATCCGGCGCAGCCCCTCGGCGGCGATCTCCGATCCATCACGGTCGAAGACTTCCTTCAGCTTCCGGCGGGCATGTGCCCAGCAGTGCGCAACCGTGATCGGCGCGCCGCCCTTGCGCGAGGGGCGCGTCAGCCGATCGTAGCCGGGATAGCCGTCCAGCTGCAGGATGCCGTCGAAGCCCTGCAGGATCTGCTCCGCGTTCACGCCGGCGCGGCTCGGGCGGTAAGTGAAGACCACGCCGGGCGGGTCATCGCCGCCCCAGCCCCGATCATCTCGGGCCAGCGCCCAGAGGAAGCCAGTCTTCGTCCTGCCTCGCCCGGGCTCCAGAACCGGCGCCGTCGTTTCGTCCATGAAGAGTTTGCCCGAGCCCTTCAGGTGCTCGGCGAGCCGGTCGACCACCGGGGCAAGGTGGAAGGCCGCGGTGCCGACCCAATCGGCGGGCGTGCTGCGCCGAAGGTCGATCCCGGAACGCGCGAGGATCTGGCTCTGGCGATAGAGAGGCAAATGGTCGGCGAACTTGGCGACGAGCACATACGCAATGGCGCCCTCGGTCGGCAGCCCGCCCTCGATCAGGAAGGCAGGGGCTGGCGCCTGGGTGACCCCTTCGGCGTAGGCACGGCAGGCATACTTGGGTCGAACCGTCACGATGACGCGGAGCTGGGCCGGCACGATGTCCAGCCGCTCGCTGCGGTCCTCGCCGATCCGGTGCATCGTGCCGCAGCCGCAGGGACACTCCAGGCTGGCCGGCTCGATCATCTGCTCGATCCGGGGGAGGCTCCCAGGCAAATTGCCCCGATTGCGGCGGGCGACCTTGGATCGCCGCGGACCGGACGAGGCCGTGGCGTCTTCATCCTGCTGGGCCTCTGCCTCGACGACGGCAGTTTCCAGATCTTCGAAGGCCAGATGCCGCTCGTCCTCACTCAGTTTCTCGGACCTTTTGCCATGCACGACCTGGTTCAGTTCGGCGACGAGGTGCTCGAGGCGCTTGTTGGCTTCCCTGAGTGCATCACGCTCGCGCAGGACGGCCAGAACAGCGTCACGCTGGTCTTCCGGAATGGCCGACAGGTCGAGGGATAGGGCGCTGGACATGGCGGCATCATATCCCGCTCCTGCGTTTGTCAGGCCGGCTTTCCCCGCCCTGAGTCACTCTGCCACAGCGGGGGCGCGCGTCTCCAGAGACCGCACCCGCCGCCAGTCCAGCCCGGCGAACAGCGCCTCGAACTGGGCGCGATTCAGGGTCATCGCACCATCCCGGATCGCGGGCCAGGTGAAGGTGCTCTCCTCCAGCCGTTTGTAGGCCATGACGAGACCGCTGCCGTCCCAGAACAGGATCTTCATCCGGTCTGCGCGATTCGCCCGAAAGATAAAGACCGTCCCGGTGAACGGATCTTCGGTCAAGGTCGACTGCACCAAGGCTGCCAGTCCATCATGCCCCTTGCGGAAGTCTACCGGCTTCGTCGCCACCAGGATGCGGACCCCTTGAGACGGCATCAGCATGCAGGCGCTTCCAGAGCGCGCACGATCGCGGCGATCTGACCTGCCGACGTGTCAGAAGACAGCTCGATCCGGGTTGTTCCCTTGACGATCCGGATCACCTGCTGGGGCTTCGCGTCGGAAAGCTCGGGCGTCTCAGTCGGATCGCAAATGACCAGAGGCGCGAAGACCGGCTCTCCGAGTTCCGCCGGAGGAAGAACCAGCTGGCCCTGCTTTGCCAGACGCCGCCAAGCCGAGAGCTGGTTTGGGCGGATGTCATATCGCTCGGCAATCGCATTCACGGTCGCTCCCGGCTCCAAAGTCTCTGCCACAGCGCGAGCCTTCACGTCGTCCGGCCAGCGCCGATGACCTGACCCGTAGATCTCGACGCCCAGAGATCTGAGAAACGAATTTGTCGCGCACATTGCGAAACACACTCCCCATCATGAGATGGATATCACCTCGCAGTGCCGGAGCTCATCTACAACGTGGGGCGCAGCCGCCGCTTACTGTTGATCGGCAGGCCACGGAATCCTTTCTTTCGGCCGTGAAAGCGCTGGAGATTCCCACCCACGATTGGCGTTCGATCTTCTCTGTTGCGTCGCCGCGGATTCAGTTCGCGTATTCGCATATATGTGTGATCTCGCGACAGTTGCGCTCCCGGCCACCCATAAACATTGACCGGTTCACCGCACCATGGTGCGCTGATCGACAACGCCACAGGGAGGAAGACTGCCATGACAAGAAACACAAAACTCGATCGGTTTGCCGCAGGGGCGGCGCTGGTGATCGCGGTCGGAACGATGCCGCAAATTGCGGCGGCCGAAGTGACACTCAAGGTTGCAGATACCTTTCCGCCCGGCCACTACATCGTCGAGACCGGCACCACCTACTGGATGGACCGCGTAACCGAGCTGACCGATGGCGAGGTCAAGTTTCAGTATTTCGGTGCCGGTCAGTTGGGTTCGCTGCGCGATATGTTCTCGATGGTGCAGACAGGCGTGGTGGACATCGGCTATGTTCCGCCGGCCTATAACGGGGGCACGATGCCGCTGGCGGGCGTGCACACGCTTCCTGGCCTTTTCTCGCAGAGCGTTGTCGGGACGCCCGCTTTTTTTGAAACGGTGACGTCGGATCCGATCCTGCAAAACGACTTCCTGGCCAACGGGATGCGCCCAGTCTGGGGTGTAATGACCTCGACCTACAACCTGTTCACCCGCGACCAGGATGTTAGCGGCATTGATGACATCAAAGGGCTGAAACTGAAAACCATTGCCGGGAACATGGCGGAGTCGGTCAAGGCCCTGGGGGGCGCGCCGGTTGATATTCCCAGCCCGGAAACCTATCAGGCCATCCGCACCGGCACCGTCGACGGCACGATCTTTCCCACCACCAGCATCTATTCCTACAAGCTGGACGAGGTAATCGATACCGCCGTTCTGGGTCTGGATGTTTTTGTGTATTGGGCGCCCTACGCGATCCGCGAGGAGGTCTGGCAGGATCTGTCGCCAGAGCATCAACAGGCCATTCAACAGGCGTCGCAGGAGGCGATGCAGCGAGTTGCCGAAGAAACCGACCGATCGGCCGCCGAGCTTGAGGACAAGATGCGGGACAGCGGTATCGAGGTCATCGTTCTGGATGAAGCGCAGCGCGAAAAGGTCAAATCGGCCACAGCGCCGGTGTTCGATGCCTGGGTCTCTGGTCTGCAAGAGCGCGGACTGCCTGCGGGCGAAGTGCTGGAGATGTTTCGTGCGAACATCGAAAAGCACCAGACGCAGTAAGGCGCGCAACCGTGTCCCGTCACGATCTTGATCCCCGAGAGGACGCCGTGCCGTCGCCGAGAGTTGGATTGCACGGTCCTCTGGGCCGAGCGATGGACCGGGTGGATACCGGGATGAACTGGCTGTCGCGCGCTGCGATGATGGTCATGCTGGTGCTGATCCTCATACAGGTCTTTACGCGCTATATCCTGAATGACCCGATCGAAGGGGTCATTGGCGCTACAGAGCTATATCTGATGCCCATCATCGTGTTCGGAAGCCTGAGCTATCTGGAAATGTATGATGGCCACGTGCGAGTGGGGATAGTGTTTGATGCTCTGCCCGAAGGGCTGCGGGCCGGTTTCAATGTCGTCTTGCGATTGGCAGCGGCCGCGTTTTTTGCGCTGATCTGTTACGGTGCCTCGCGCGAGGCGCTTAAGGCGTGGGACTTCGGATATCGCACATCCGGCGACATCGACGCGCCTCTCGTCACCACGCTTGTGATTGCGCCGATTGGCTGCGTGCTGATCGTTCTGCGCCTTCTCGTAAATGCGGCGGGTGACGTTCAGCACCTTCGCGGCGCTTCGGATCGGATTGGCTGAGTATGGAATTTCTTGCACCTGTGTCGCTATTGCTGGCGGGGCTTCTCGTCGTCGGGATGCCGATAGGCTTCGCGATGGGCATCGCCGGCACCGTCGGCCTGTATCTGATCGGCGGGCTCAATCTGGCGCTCGGCATCCTGTCGGTGGCCCCGTATCGCAACACCGCCTCTTGGCTGTTGACCGCCATTCCCTTGTTCATCTTGATGGCCGAGATCCTGTCGGCCAGTCGGATTTCGTCGGACATGTTCCGCGCCGCCAACAGGTGGGTGGGCCATTTGCCCGGCGGACTGGCCGTGGCCACGGTCTTTACCAGCGCAGGCTTCGGGGCGGTTTCGGGCTCGTCCACCGCGGCGACGGCCACGATGGCGCGCACCGTCGCGCCCGAGGCTGAGAAATATGGCTATGACCGCGGCATGATCGTAGGCACGGTTGCGGCCGCCGGGACGTTGTCGATCATGATCCCGCCTTCGGTTGTGCTGATGGTTTACGGTATCATCACCGAAACCTCGATCGGCGGGCTGTTCATTGCCGGCATTCTGCCGGGTCTCATTACCGCGCTCAGCTTTGCCGGGATCACGATGGTCTGGGCGACGCTGAACCGCGATCTGGCGCCACCAGTGCAAAGCCATGGGTGGCGTGAGCGCTTCGCGTCACTGCGCGACATCTGGCCGGTGGTTCTGCTGTTCGTCTTTGTCGTGGCCGGGATTTATTCTGGCGCTGTCACCGTGACCGAAGCCGCCGCGGTCGGCTGCTTTGGCGCGATCATGATTGCCGCCGGGTTGCTCAGACGTATGGGCTGGCGCGAATTCATGGGGGCGCTCGAACGTACAACGCGCCCGACTGCAATGATCTTCACCATTATTATCGGGGCGCACATTTTCGGCTATTTTGTCACCCTGACCATGGCACCGCAGGCGCTGGTTTCGTACGTGCAAGGGCTTGAGATCGGGCCGGGCGTGGTGATTTTAATCCTGATCCTGATCTACATCCTGCTGGGCTGCGTGATGGATCAGCTGGCGATCCTGATCCTGACCATGCCGATCGTCTTTCCAATGGTCATGGAGCTTGGCTATTCGCCGATCTGGTTCGGCATCCTGGTGACCAAAACGGTCGAAATCGGGCTGATTACCCCCCCAATCGGAATGAACGTTTTCGTCGCCAGCTCGATCACCGGCGTGCCTCTTAAACGGGTCTTTGTCGGGGTGCTGCCTTTCGTGCTGGCCGAGTTCGCGGTCTTGGCCCTGATCGCATTCTTTCCCGAGATCGTAACCGTGTTCTCGGGCGAATACTGACAACCTGAAGGAGCGTAACTTGGAACTGGGACTAAAGGACAAGGTGGCTATCGTCACCGGATCGGGTCGCGGGATCGGCGCAGTGACCGCCCGCGCGCTGGCCGAAGAGGGGGCGAAGGTGGTGATCACCGATATCGACCCCGAAACCACAGAAGCCACCCGCGCCGCTCTTGAGGCCGACGGATACGACGCGATCGGCGTGGTCTGCGATGTCACGAACGAGGCACAGGTCGAAGCCCTCGTCTCGCGCACGATCGAAGCATTTGGCGCCGTCCACATCCTGGTCAACAATGCCGGATTTCCGCGCGACAACTACATCACCAAGATGCCCGAACAGGACTGGGACGCTGTTGTGGGCGTGATCCTGAAGGGTGCCTATACCTGCTCGCGCGCCGTGGTGCCGTACTTCATGGAACAGAAGTGGGGCCGGGTGATCAACATCTCCTCTCGCGCCTATCTCGGCAATCCGGGACAGACCAACTATGCCGCCGCCAAGGCCGGCATCATCGGCTTCACCCGGGCGCTGGGGATGGAACAGGGGCGCTTCAATGTCACCGTAAATGCCATCGCGCCGGGGTTCATCGCCACCGAGATGATCGAGGCGCTTCCAAACTACGACCGGATAAAGTCGCGCGCTCTGGCAATGAATACCGTGCAGCGCCTTGGCAACGAACGCGACATCGCCAACGGCGTGGTGTTCCTCGCCTCGGATGCGGCGGAATACATCTCGGGCGAGACGCTTCACATCACCGGGGGGCGATATGGCTAAACATGTCCCGGCCTCCGCCTGTGTCGAGGATCAAGAGACGCGGATGCTGCGAGACAGCATCCGGGGCTTCATGGCGCGCGAGCTGACCGAAGAGCGCATCTCGCAATGCGAGGCGACGGGCGATCTGCCCTGGGCGATAATGGGCGAGCTACGCCAGTTCGGCTATCTTGGCGGGCTTCTCTCGGAAGAGGCCGGTGGCTACGGCCTCAGCTATCGCACCTGGGCGATGATGATGGAGGAAGCAGGATACCGCTGGCTTTCACTCCGGGTTCTGCTCAACACCGTGAACATCGTGATCGCACTGTTCCACCACCTGGGCGATGCGCGCCAGAAGGAAAAGTGGCTGAAACCCGTCATGGCTGGCCAGATGCCGGTCTGGGTGGGGATCACCGAACCCGACCACGGCTCTGATGTTGCCTCGGTGCAGACCCGCGCCGAGGACAAGGGCGACCACTGGCTGATCAATGGCGGCAAGCTGTGGACGACGAACGGCGTCAACGGCCGGGTCGGAATCCTGGTGGCACGGACATTCACGGAAGGCTGTGATGGCGATCTGAGTCTGTTCATCGTGGACCTCGAGGAGACCGATTTCGAAGCTTCGCGGGTGGGCACGATGTTCATCAAGGCCACCGCGACATCGCAGCTGGCCTTTCAAGACGCAAAGGTGCCAAAGGAAAACCTGTTGGGTCCTGCGGGAAAGGGCCTCAAGGCGATCCTTACGGGGTTGAATTATGGCCGGCTCAACGTGGCGGCGGGCGCGGTGGGCGCGGCGCAGCGGTCGTTGGACCTGTCCACCGATTACGTCAAGACGCGCAAGCAGTTCGGCAACGTGATCGGAAGCTATCAGCTGGTGCAGAAGCTGATCGTCGACATGACCATCCGCACCGAAGCGGCGCGCGCGTTGACTGACCGTGCCGCCCAAGCGCTGGACGCGGGTCTGCCTGGGCGCAAGGAATGTTCGATCGCCAAGCTCTATGCCAGCGAGGCGGCGCATGAGGTGGCCTCGATGGCGCTGCAGGCGCACGGCGGGCTGGGCTATTCGACCGACTACCCCGTCGAACGGTTGTTCCGCGACACGCGCGGCGGGCTGATCCCCGAAGGCACATCGGAAATCCAGACATTGATCATAGGGCGCGAGGTTCTCGGGATCTCGGCCTTCACCTGAGGAGGCGGCTAAGCCGATGACCTTTCTCTATGCCCTCAGGCTGAATGCGCGGCGGTTTCCGACGAAACCCGCAGTGGTATTTGAGGGACGCAGCCAGACCTACACAGATTTCCTTGACCGGGTGGAACGGATGATGACGGTGCTGGCGCGGCGCGGCATCGGACCGGGCGACAAGGTGGCGGTGATCTCGGAAAATCATCCCGATTTCCTTGCCGCCTATGTGGCGGTGACGGGGCTAGGCGCAATTCCCGCACCGATCAACTATCGCATCGCGCCCGAAGTCATGGCCGATGTGGTTGCCCGCTCGGACAGCAAAACCCTGCTGCTGGGCGATGCGGCGCTGGATCATGCCGATCTGTTCCGGACCGTGGTGGACGACATCGTCACCATCGGCGACGGGGCCCCGCAAGGACTGCCGCGCCTGTCGGACCTTCTGGCAGACACACCGCCCGATCCGCCGCAAGGGCAGGACGGCACCACGATCATGCTGCACACGTCGGGGACCACCGGCAAGCCCAAGGGCGCGCTGCGCAGTCTCTTCGGCATGGAGGAACGCGCCATCGAGCAGCGTTTCCGCCCCGACGACCGGGCGCTGTCGGCGCTGCCGATCTGCCTGTCGGCCGGCTGCACCTATACGCTGCTGCCGCTTTATCTGGGTGCCAGCGTCTATCTGATGCGCCGCTTCGACGGGGCCGCCGCGCTGCGGCTGATCGAAGACGAGCGGCTGACCGCCACCATGCTGCTGCCCGCCATGCTCCAGCGGATGGTCGAGGCCGAGGGGTTCGCGAGCGCCGATCTGTCGTCGCTGCGGACTTTGCAATCTGGCGGCGGCGAGATGTATCTCGACCTCAAGCGTGCCGCGCTCGACAAGTTCGGCGATGCGCTGATGATCTATGCCGCCTCCAGCGAAGCAGGACCCTATGCCAACCTGACCGCTCGGGATCTGCGCCGCAACCTTGCGGGCAACTGCGTCGGCCGCCCCTTCTTCGGGGTGGAACTCAAACTGCTCGACGACGATGGAAACGAGGTGCCGCAGGGCGAGGTCGGCGAGATCTGCACCCGCAGCGAAAGCCGCTACGACGGGTATTACAAGGATGAGGCGCTGACCGCTGAAACCCGGCGCGGCGACTATCTGACCGTGGGCGATCTGGGCCGGATCGACGACGAAGGGCTGCTCTGGTTCACGGGTCGCAAGCGCGACATCATCAAGAGCGGCGGCATCAATGTCTACGCCCCCGAGATCGAGGAGGCGCTGGCCGGCCACCCGGCGATTGCCGAGGCGCATTGCATCGGCCTGCCCGATCCGCACTGGACCGAGGCGATCTGCGCAGTGATCGTGCCCGCGCCGGGCGCGCAGCTGACAGCGGCCGATGTGATCGCCCATGCCGAAACCCGGCTTGACCGATACAAGCGCCCGCGGCGCGTGGTCTTTATGACGGCGGTGCCGCGCAACCTGACCGGCCGCGTTCTCAAGGCTGAACTGAAAGAGGCAGTGCTAGCGCTGCCAGAGGAGGAAACCCAATGACACGGCCCGATCTTTCGGCCCTCAAGGGCCAGCAACTCTACTGGGAGGACCTGAACGAAGGCGACCAGTTCGATAGCCCCACCCGTACCATCACCGAGGCCGACGTGGCGAATTTCGCCTGCCTGTCAGGCGACTTCAACCGGCTGCACGTCGATGCCGAATATGCCGCCGATTCGGCCTTTGGCCAGCGTATCGCGCACGGGCTTCTGGTGGTGTCGGTGATGTCCGGGCTGACCACGCGGATGCTGATGAACACGTTCCTGGAACCCTCGCTTCTGGGGTTGCTCGACATGCAGTGCAGCTTTCCCAACCCCACCTTCATCGGCGACACGATTGGCGTGCGCGTTACCGTAGCCGAGAAGCGCGAGACTTCGAAACCCGAACGCGGCATCCTGTCGTTCCGGCGCGAGGTCATCAACCAGCGTGGCGAAACCGTGGTGGAAGGGGTCTGGAAACTGCTCGTCCGGCGGGCGCCGCAAGGTGGCTAAGCCGGTGGTCGCCCGCGACTTTCCCGATCTTTCGCGGCTCTTGTCGCCACGCAGCGTGGCGATCCTGGGCGCCAGTGAAAGGCCCCGTAGCGTGGGCAGCGACACCTTGCTGAACCTTGCCGAGCATTCCGACTTCGATGGGCAGATCTTTCCGGTCAACCCCGGGCGTGAAAGGGTGCATGGTTTGCGCGCCTATTCTGCAATGTCGGCCTTGCCTGGCCCCGTCGATGTGGCGGTGGTGTGCCTTCCAGCCGATGCGGTGGTGGGCGCCTTGCGCGATTGCGCGGCAGCAGGAACGGGGTTTGCGGTGGTCTTCACCTCTGGCTTTGGCGAAACCGGGGATGAGGGCCGTGCCGTCGAAGCCGAGATGGCTGAAATCGCCCGGCAAAGCGGGATGCGCATCTACGGGCCGAACTCGCCAGGGCTGAGCAACATCAACCGCCGCCTTGGGCTGACCTTTTCACCGGTATTCAAGAACGACACGCTGAGCGGCGGCATTGGGCTTGTCACCCAGGGCGGCGGACTTGGCCGCGCCTTCATCCAGGCAAGCGAACGGGGTATCGGCGTTGGCCTGTGGTGCTCTACCGGCAACGAAGCGGACCTGACCATGGCCGATGTCGTGTACCACATGGTGGGCGATCCCGACATAAAGGTAATCGCCCTTCTCGCCGAAGGCTTCCGCGACGGGCCGCGCTTTCTGGCAGCTGCCCGCGCCGCTGCTCGCGCCGGCAAGCCGGTGGTGGCGATGAAGGTGGGCAAGTCGGACTATGGCGTTGCTGCCACCCGTTCGCACACCGCCGCGCTTGCCGGATCGGCGGCGGTCACCTCGGCACTGTTTCGCCAGCATGGCATCGTCGAGGTGGAGGATCTGGACGAATTGATCGATACGGCGGCGCTGTTCGAGCGCGCCGGCATCGCCCCGCGGCGGGGGATCTGCGTCTATTCCTTCTCGGGTGGCACAGCGGCGCTGGCCGCCGATATGGTGGGCAGCGCCGGGCTGATCCTGTCCGAACTGGCCCCCGGCACCCGCGCGGGGTTGCGTGCGCTGGCCCCGTCTTATGCGGCGGTCGATAACCCGGTGGACCTGACCACCCAGGTCTTCACCCAAGACAAGCTCAACCGCGATTGCCTGTCGCTGGTGGCGCGGGACCCGGCCACCGATGTTGTGCTTCTGCCGATTCCCGCCGACTACGGCCCGATCACCGACCGGTCCGCCGACGACATGGTCGCGCTGGCGCCGGACAGCCCGGCTCTGCTCCTGCCGGTCTGGATGAGCGGGCATCGCGCCGCTGGCTATGCCACGCTGAACGCGGCAGGGCTGGCGCCTTTTCGCAGCCTCGGCAAGGCAGTGACGGCGTTGAAGCGGCTGATCTGGCGCGGCGACTGGAGCCCCTCGGGGACCTCCACGCTTGCTCTACCCGCATTTCCGCCCGGCGAGCTTGACGAGGCTGCCGCCAAGGCGGTGCTGGCCGACCTGGGTCTGACCGTGCCCGAAGGACGGGTCGTGACCAGTGCCAGACAGGCAGGCGAGGCGGCGCGCGGGATCGGCTTTCCGGTGGTGCTCAAGGCGCTGGTGCCCGGTCTTCTGCACAAGACCGAAGCCGGGGCCGTGGCCGTCGGGCTGATGGATGAGCAGGCGCTGGCGGCGGCCTGGGGCGCGATGATGACATCGCTTTCAGCACAGGGGCACAGGCTGGAGCGCGCTCTGGTTGAGCGCATGGAACATGGGCCGGGCGTCGAGGTGATGGCGGGACTGCACCGCGATCCGGTGTTCGGCCCGGTGGTGAGCTTCGGCCTCGGCGGCGTGATGGTCGAGGCGCTTTCTGACGTCACGCACCGCGCCGCGCCCTTTGGGCGGGACGAGGCGCTGGCGATGATCGACGAGATCCGCGGACGCGCACTGCTGGGTCCGCTGCGCGGCCGCCCCGGCGCCGATCTGGGCGCGCTGGCCGATCTTCTCGTGATCCTGGCCGCCCTGGGTGCGCGCGGCGACATCGCGGAGATGGATCTCAATCCGGTGCGCGCCGGTCCGGCGGGTGCGACGGTGCTTGACGCGGTGATCCTGCGCGCTCCGACCGAGATAGAAGGAAAGGCAAGGCAATGACGGCAAAGACGGACATCGGTTTCACCACCCGCGACCGCATCTATGTGCGCGGGCGCGATCTGGCCGATGAGATCCTGGGCAAGATGGATTTCGTCGACATGATCTATTTCACCGCCACGGGGAAAGAGCCGGATGCCCGCACCCGCGCGATGACCAACGCGATCATCGTCACCGCCACCGATCACGGCCTTACCCCCAGCGCCATCGCCGCGCGGATGACCATTCTCGGCGCGCCGGAATCGCTTCAGGGTGCGGTGGCCGCGGGCTTGCTGGGCGCGGGGAACCATTTTCTCGGCACCATGCAGAACGCCGCGGCCTTTACCCGCGACGAGATCGGCGAGCTGTCCGACAGCGACGACGACGCAGCCTATGCCGCCCGCGCGCAAGAGGCCGTGCGCGCCTTTCGCGCGGCGCGCCGGATCGTGCCAGGCCTCGGTCATCCGATCCATGTCGACGGCGACCCCCGCACGCCGGTCCTGCGCCGGATCGCCGGCGAGAATGGGTTCGACGGGCGGCACTGGCGCTTCATGGCGGCCGTCGAGGCCGCCGCCCGCGAGGAATATGGACGTCTGCTGCCCATCAACGCCGCCGGCGCGGTCGGGGCCACCGTTTCGGACATGGGGCTTGCCCCGATCTGGGCGCGGGCCTTCGCCCTGATTGGCCGATCCGCCGGGCTTCTGGCGCATCTGATGGAAGAGCTCGAAAATCCGCAGGGTCAGAAGATCTGGGACATGATCCTGGAACAGGACGACTCGGCGGAATGCGCCGGGATTGCCGACCCGGACCGCGCAGACAGCACGGGAGAGCAAAAATGACTGGCACTGCACCGCTTTCGGGGCTTCGCGTTCTCGATCTGACCGAGCTTCTGCCTGGGCCCTATGCAACGCAGCAACTGGCCGAGATGGGGGCCGAGGTCATCAAGGTCGAACGTCCCGCGGGCGACGCCGCGCGCGCCATGTTCCCCGGCCTCTTTGCCGCCGTGAACCGCGGCAAGAAAAGCATCGCCCTGAACCTAAAGGATGACACAGACCGCGCGGCTTTCCTGCGGCTGGCCAAACGGGCGGACGTCGTGATCGAGGGTTATCGCCCGGGCGTGACCGCGCGGCTGGGCATCGACTATGAGACGCTTTCGGCGCTCAATCCCGGCCTCGTCTACTGTTCGGTCAGCGGCTATGGTCAGACCGGGCCGGCGCGCGACTGGCCGGGGCATGATCTGAACTACGCGGCGATGGCGGGCGCGGTGGCGATCTCGGGCGCGCCCGACGGACCGCCTGAATACACGACGGGCGTGCCGATCGGGGATCTCTCGGCAGCCATGTATGCCATCATCACCATTCTTGCTGCGTTGCGCGGACGCGACGCCACGGGGCGGGGCCAGTATCTGGACGTGGCGATCACCGACGCGCTGGCCAGCTGGGTCGCCCCGCGCTACGGTGTGTGGGACGCCGGACGCCAGGCCGGGCGCGAGATCACAAAGGCCGATATCCTGCGCCGCGCCGCCTATGGTATCTTCGCGACCGCCGACGGTAAATACATCACCATCGGCGCGATCGAGACGCATTTCTTCCGCCGCCTGATCCGTGCCACCGGGATGACGGGCTTCGACGATCCTGCGCTTGACGACTTCGCCGCACGCACCGACCGCACGGATGATATCCGCGCCGCCCTGACCCCGCTGATCGCCGCGCGTCCCTATGCGCATTGGGCGGAGATCTTCGAGGCCGAGGATGTTCCCTTCGCCCCGGTCAACGGGCTGGAGGATCTGGCCCGGGACCCGCAGCTCAAGGCGCGCGGGATGGTGCGCTCAGCCGGCGCGGCCCAGGTGATGGCCTTCCCGGTGCCGATGGCTGGGATGAGTGATCCGGCGGGCCACGTCCCGGCAGTGGGCGAGCATCAGGCCGAAATTCTGGACCAAGCCGAAAAGCTGGAGTGAGGACCGATGCAGTTTGAGCTGGACGACTGGCAGGAAACGGCGCGGCGCAGCTTCCGCAAATACCTTGACGCCGAGGTGGCGCCCCTGGTCGAGGCGCACGAGGATGCCCACCGTCCGCCGCCGCCCGAAGTGTTGCAGAAGATGGGCGAGTTCGGCCTGCTGGGCGGTCTTTTGCCAGAGGCGCAAGGCGGTGCCGGGCTTGATTATCTGACATATTGCGCGCTGCTGTGCGAGCTGTCTCAGGTATGGCCGTCGCTGCGCAGCATCGTCAGCACGTCGAACCTTGTCCTGATGATCGTCGCGCAGCATGGAACGCCGGAGCAACAGGCAATGTGGCTGGGCGATCTGGTTTCGGGTCGCAAGACAGCCTTTTTTGCGCTGACCGAGCCGAACGTCGGCTCGGACGCCAGCAACGTGGAAACACGGGCCCGGCGCGACGGTGATGGCTGGCGGCTGAACGGACGCAAACTGTATATCTCCAACGGGACCGGGGCCGATCTCGGGGTGGTTTTCGCGCGGTCGGGCGACGGCGAACGCGCGGAGGTATCGGCCTTCGTGGTCGAGGCGGGAACAGCAGGGTTTTCAACCCGAGAGGTCCGCAGCATGGGCATGAATTCATGCCCGCTAGGCGAGCTGCTGTTTGAGGACGTATTGCTGCCCGCAGACCACCTGATCGGCGCCGAGGGCGAGGCGTTCGCCATCGCCAAGCATTATCTGAACGTGGGGCGCTGTTTCGTTTCTTTCACCTGCCTGGGCCTGTCAATTGCCGCCTATGAGGCGGCGCTGCGATATGCGGGCGCGCGAGAACAGTTCGGACGCAAGATCGGCGGGTTTCAACTGGTCCAGCAGATGATCGCAGATATGTTGACTGGCGTGGAAACCTCGCGGTTGCTGGCGTGCCGGGCCGCTGACGCGCTGGATCGCGGGGCACCGGATCGCGGCCGGGCCTGTTCCATGGCCAAGCGTCACAACTCCGATACGGCTCTGCGGGTTTGCGAGACTGCCCTGCAAGTGCACGGCGGGGCCGGATACACCCGTGATTTCCCCGTCGAGCGCTATTATCGCGATGTGCGACATCTCACGATCGCTGAAGGCACCAACCAGCTTCAGGCGCTGCTTCTGGCACAGGGGGCCCTGGGCATCTCGGCGCTACGGGGCTGATCGGTCCGCAGTTTGCGCACGGTCTGTCGCCGCTGCCGGTCTGAATGGCAGGCGGAATGCGGGCACAGGGCGGGTCAGATTCCCAAATACGAACGGCGCACGTGATCGTCGTGGCGCAAGACGTCAGAGGCTGCGGCGAGGGCGATTGTCCCGTTTTCCAGAACATAGGCGCGGCTGGCGAAATCCAGCGCCATGTAGACATCCTGTTTCACCAGAAGAATGCTCAGGCCGGTGCGGCGCCGACCGTCGAGGGCCTCGTACATCTGCTCGACCATCAGAGGCGCGGGGCCGAGCGACGGCTCGTCGAGCATGATCATGCTGGGCCGGGCCATAAGCGCGCCCGATCGCCAGCATCTGCTGCTGACCGCCTGAGAGCCCTCCGGCAAGTTCGCGGGCCTTCTGGCTCAGCATCGGAAAGGGCGTCCTTTCGGTCTTTCGCGTCGAGTGCGGCGCTCGCACCCACGATCAGATTTTGCTCGACCGTGAGTGACCCGAAGACGTGCCGCGCCTCAGGAACATGGACGAGGCCGAGGCGCGGAATCTCGCTGGCGGCAAAACCGCCGATTTCCTTGCCATCGTGGCGGATCGCTCTGGAACGGGCGGCCACAAGGCCCGAAATCGTGCGCAGAAGGGTAGATTTGCCCGCGCCGTTCGGTCCGATCACAGCCACGACCTCGCCCTCGGCCGATCTCGATGCTGACGCCGTGGAGCGCGTCGAGCAGACCGTAACCGGAGACGAGAGACTCGATCGACAGCTTCATCTTGGGCCCCGGTTATAGTTTTCGCATCAGTTCAGAGGATTGGGCTCTTCCACAGCCACCTCTGGCGGCCAGATCGTGACCTTTTTCGTGCCGCCGTTCTTCCATTGCGCGATCAGGTTCTGCGATCCGACGTTCCTGCCGTGTTCGTCGAATTTGATCCGCGAGAACGGCGAGATCAGCTGATCGCCGGGGATGTCGATCTTAAGGATGGCGGCGCGAAGGTTCTCGGTCGTCAGTTTCTGGCCGGACTCAAGCGTCTTCTCCAGCACGGCCTTCAGCGTGTAGACACCGCGGTTGCACATCGACGCATAGCTTGACGGCACGATGCCGTGCCGTTACTCGTAAGCCTTCACAAAACGCTGGGCGCGGTCCATGTCGGGATTTTAGTAGTCCACCGTGCTGAGATTGACGTCCTCGACGAAGCCCCTGTCCACCAGTTGCGGGGTGCGCACATCACCCGAACCGCCACTGATTCCGACAATGTAGGGCTTGAAGTCATGCTGCTGCATTGCCTGGAGCTTGGTCACCACATCTTCGGTGTAGCCGGCCCAGATCACCATGTTGGCACTCGATGTCTGCACCCGCTTGACCGGCGGCAGAAGGTTGCGATCGCTGCGCGAATACGGCGCGCTGGCGGCGATCTCGATGCCCCGCTCCTCCAGCAGAACTTCGATCCGCTCGATGGTTCCGGCGCCGCGCGGGCTGTCTTCATAAAGCAACGCCGGGACGACGTCGCCTTGCGTCATCAGGTGTTCGAAGAATTCCACGACCGTGGCCGCCTCGGTATCGGCTGTGATCTGATCGGAGAAATACCATTTGTAACCGCGCTCGAGGAGCTCGGCCGACACCGCCGGCGAGTTCAGGTGAGGAACCCGCGCCTGCTCGGCGAACTGCGCCGCAGCCGATGTGCCTGCGCTGATCTCGCAGCCAAGGATGACCGGAGCCCGCTCGAGGCGGGTCAACCGCTCCATCACCTGGCGCACCACCCCGGGATTGCCCTGTGTGTCGTAAAGTTGGATCTTCAGCGGCCGACCGGCGACGCCGCCATCGGCGTTGATGTGCTCAAGGGCAACTGCGATCCCCTTTTGCGCATCCTGTCCGGTCACGGCGATCGCTCCCGACATGGCGACGATCGCCGGCATCACGATTTCTTCGGCTTAGGTGTTTGATCCCACGGTTTAATGGTGTGATCCTTTCGCAGGAATGGAAGGAGGCCCTATGGGACAAGTTCGTCACGGAAGCGCCACGACCACGCACGCCGTCAGAACAGCAATACAGCGATCGCAAGCTTCGCTCGCGGCGCTGAGCCCTTGGGTCGCGGGTCGACTGACCGCCAGACTACGGCGCGCATTGCTGACTCGAAGGGTGCGATACCGCAAAGGGAAAAGAAAATGGACAGTCAGCCGCAGCAGCCAGCCGAGGGGGACGGACCGCTTGCGGGTTACAGGGTGCTTGATCTTTCGGTCAACGTGCTTGGACCGGTGGCGATCCAGATCCTCGGCGACATGGGGGCCGACGTCATCAAGATCGAGTCACCCGACGGCAACTACACACGCCAGGTGGGACCGTCGCGCAACCCGAAGATGGGGGCACTGTTCCTCAATACAAACCGCAACAAACGCTCGGTCGTGCTCGACCTGAAGAAACCCGACGCGCGGGCCGCGCTCCTTGATCTGGTGCGTTCCGCGGACGTGCTGGTGCATTCGATACGCCCCGGCGCCGCCGAACGGCTGGGCGTCGACTACGAGGCGATCCGCGCGGTCAATCCCCGCATCATTCATGCCTCGTCTTCTGGCTTCCGGCTGGATGGCGAGCGCCGCGACTGGCTTGCTTTCGACGATGTGATCCAGGGCGCCAGCGGCGTAGCCGGGATGATGGCCCGGGCCACCGATGAGCCGCGCTATTACCCACGGTAATCGCCGACAACTATGCGGTTACATCCAGGCATCGTCCATCGCGATGGCCTTCGTCTGGCGCGAGCGCACCGGCCACGGGCAGCAGGTAAACGTGCCGATGATGGATGCGATGGTCAACTTCAATCTGATCGAGCATCTCTGGGGCGCAACGCTCGACCGGCCCGATCTGGGCATGGGTTACAGCCGGGTATTCTCGCCCCATCATCGGCCTTATCCAACGCAGGACGGGCACATCTGTGTGATGGCGGCGATGGACAACCAGTGGCTGCGTCTCTTCGACGCCATAGGCCGGCCCGAGCTGCGCGACGATCCACGATTTGCCACAGCAGAGTTGCGCACCGATCACATTGACTAGTTATATTGGTTCCTCGCCGAGGCAATCGCGGGGAATACAACCGCCGAGTGGCGCCGCCGGTTCGACGCGGCCGACGTGCCGAATGGACCGGCCAACAGCCTGGAGGATCTGCTGGTTGATCCCTATCTGGTTCAAACCGGGTATTTCGAGCGCCACGAGCACCCGACAGAGGGCGCCGTCGTGACGCTCCGGATACCGGTCCAGTTCTCGGACAGCCCCGGCCGGGTGCGCCGGCTGCCACCGCGGCTGGGCGAGCACACGGAGGAGGTTCTGTCCGAAATCCGCCTTCCGCGTGCCGACGCCTGACGGAACCAGGCCAGGCGGGCAGCCGGTGCCCGGCTGGCCAGGATCGGTTCGCGGCCAACCGGACCCGCCTGTCCCAAGCTTCCGGCTCCGCCCATTTTGCTGCGCGGTATAGCCGCCATCGACCACCATTTCGGATCCGGTCATATAGGATGCCTCGTCGGACGCCAGAAACGGCACCGCCCCGGCTACTTCTTCCGGTTGGGCCGGGCGCTGCATGATCGTTGTCCCAAGTATATCCTTCTGACCGTCCGGGTCAGCCAGTCTGAAAGGAACCATCGCCGGAATCAAATGTGCGGAAGATCCTGTACGTTATCCATCCAGGATTTCTTTCGAGATGGTCATTCATGCGTCCTTTCGATGAAGCATGGACCGGATCAGTCATACACAAAAGGTCGGACACTCTCGCTGCCGCCCATCTGCGCCATATCGCCGAAACCCAATTCGCCCGCGCCGTTCGCGCATCAACTCGTCGCCGAGATCGGGACCGGCGAGGCGCATCTACGCCAGATCAATGTGGCCGAACGTATGCACGGCTCGCCCGGACTTCAGCTGCATAACGGACGACCAGGCTGAGTGTCGAAGGGCAGGATTCAGATGCACCCACCGGCTGACTTCTGCGCGTTTTTGGTGGCCTGGCCCGACACAGGAGCCGGGCCGACCACGATCTGGTATCAGTTCCTTTTCAGCGCGGACCGGAAGGCTTCCAGGATCTCGGTTCCGGGCTTGCCTTGGGCATCGAGTTGCTCGGCCCATTCGAACCCAACCGTCGACAGGATCTGGTTCAGCTTTTCGACATCTCCGGCGGGCAGGTCAACGAAGGTCACGCCCGCCTCGGCGATCTGCTGCTTGACTTCAAGGTTCTGGCGGTCGGCAGTTTCGCATCCTGATCTGCCCCCATCGAGTGGTCCGGTTTGATTGTTAGTGCATGGTCGGCCTCTGGTCTATCGAGACGATGCTCTCGGGAGCTGGTGGACGATACCCAAGAGCGCTGTGCGGCCTGACAGTGTTGTAGTGTCGACGCCATCTCTCGATCAGGATTTGGGCTTCGCGTAGCGTGTAGAAGACCTCGCCGTTCAGCAACTCGTCCCGGAATCTTGCGTTGAAGCTTTCGCAGTAACCGTTCTCCCAAGGTGATCCTGGCGCAATGAAGGCCGTCTTGGCACCGACTGCGCCAATCCAGGCCCGCACCTTCTTGGCAATAAATTCAGCGCCATTGTCGGACCGTATGTATTCCGGCGGACCGCGCAGGATGAACAGGTCAATCAAGGCATCCACCACATCGCCAGAATTGAGCTTGCGTTTGACACGGATCACCAGCGCCTCCTTCGTGAACTCGTCAATGATGTTGAGCGTGCGATATACTCGCCCGTCGTGGGTCCGGTCCTGGACAAAGTCATAGGACCAGACATGGTTCGGGCGTTCCGGCCGGAGCCGAACGCACGAGCCGTCATTCAGCCAAAGCCGACCCTTCTTGGGTTGTTTCAGCGGGACTTTAAGCCCCTCCCGCCGCCAGATCCGTTCGACGCGCTTGTGGTTCACATGCCAGCCGCTGTTGTTCAGCATCCCGGTGATCATGCGATACCCGTAGCGCCCAAACTCTCGCGTCAGCGCGATGATGTCATCGGTCAGCCGTTCTTCATCCGGCAAACCGTTGGGCACCTTGCGCTGTGTCGAGCGATGCTGTCCCAATGTGCGGCAGGCCCGGCGCTCAGATACGCCAAGGGTCTGCCGCACATGGTCGATACATCGACGACGGCGGGCGGGGCTCAGTAGTTTCCCCGGGCGGCCTCGGTCAGGATCATCTTGTCCAACGTCAGATCTGAAACCGCGCGCCTGAGCCGGGCATTCTCAGTCTCGAGCTGCTTCAGACGTTTGAGCTGGTCCCGGCTCATGCCGCCATACTCTTTGCGCCATCGATAGTAAGTCTGCTGCGTCACGCCGATCTGGCGAACTGAGCTACCCCCCGAAATTCGGACACTGACATAAGCTATGATTTGCAGTCTGCTGATCTTCGACGAGAAGGAGATCAGAGATGTCGAAACGGAAGCAGCATGCGCCTGAGTTCAAGGC
>NZ_WNXQ01000010.1 GCF_009789075.1 Pseudooceanicola pacificus | reverse complement strand
GAGGCGTGCGGCGCCGGGGCGATCCGGGGGCAGGTGGCGGCGCAGGGCGGCCATGCGACGCTGGTGCGCGCGGGCGAGCGCGGCGCGGTGGCGATGTTTCAGCCCGAAAGCGCGGTGCAGGCGCGGCTGTCGCAGGGGCTGCGGCAGCGGTTCGATCCGCGCGGCATCCTGAACCCGGGGCTGACCGGCCCCCTTCCCGTCCCCGCCTGACGAGACGAAAGAGAGAACGCGATGCAGACGACATTCACCGAGGCGCAGCTGCGCGATCCCGGCACGGCGCGGGCGAACGAGATCCTGCGGGCCTGTGTGCACTGCGGGTTCTGCACCGCGACGTGCCCGACCTATCAGGTGCTGGGCGACGAGCTGGACAGCCCCCGGGGGCGCATCTACCTGATCAAGGACATGCTGGAGAACGAGCGCGACCCCGACGCCCGCACCGTCAAGCATATCGACCGCTGCCTGAGCTGCCTCGCCTGCATGACGACCTGTCCCTCGGGCGTGCATTACATGCACCTGGTCGACCACGCCCGCGCCTATATCGAGACCCGCTACAGGCGGCCGCTTGGCGAGCGGATGCTGCGCTGGATGCTGGCGCGGACCCTGCCCTATCCGACCCGGTTCCGGGTGGCCCTGCTGGGGGCCAAGATCGGGCGGCCCTTCCGGCGGCTGATCCCTGACGCAAGGCTGCGCGCGATGCTGGAGATGGCGCCGAAACGCATCCCGCCGGTCAGCCGGAACGACGATCCGCAGGTCTTTGCCCCCGCCGGGGCGCCGCGGATGCGGGTCGCGCTGATGACGGGCTGCGCGCAGAAGGCGCTGAACACCGACATCAACGACGCGACGATCCGGCTGCTGCGGCGGCTGGGCTGCGAGGTCGTGGTGGCCCAGGGGCAGGGCTGCTGCGGGGCGCTGACCCATCACATGGGGCGCGAGGGCGATGCCCATGCCGCCGCCGCCGGGAATATCCGCGCATGGATGGCCGAGAAGCGGGCCGGCGGGCTGGACGCGGTGGTGATCAACACCTCGGGCTGCGGCACGACGGTGAAGGATTACGGCCACATGTTCCGCAACGATCCGCTGGCCGGTGATGCGGCAGAGGCCGCCGGGCTGGCGCTGGATGTGAGCGAGCTGCTGGCCCGGCTGGAGGTCCCCGCGATGCCCGCCGATCACCCTGCGCGGGGCATGCGTGTGGGCTATCACGCCGCCTGTTCGCTACAGCACGGGCAGAAGATCAAGGATGCGCCCAAGGCCCTGCTGAAGGCCGCCGGGTTCGAAGTGGCCGAGCCCGCCGACAGCCACCTGTGCTGCGGCTCGGCGGGGACCTACAACCTGATGCAGCCCGAGATCTCGGCGCAGCTGAAGGCGCGCAAGCTGCGCACGCTGGAGGCGGTGAAGCCGCAGGTGATCGCGGCGGGCAACATCGGATGCATGATGCAGATCGGGTCGGGCACCGGGGTGCCCGTGGTGCATACGGTCGAGCTGCTGGACTGGGCCACGGGCGGGCCCGTGCCGCCTGCGCTGGCCGATGCGGCGGCATGACGGCGGCGGCCCGCCGACGGGCGGGGCTGCCGCAGGGTCACCGCCCCAACTCCGCGCCCGCGCCTTAATCTCGCCCCCATGCGATCCTAGCGTGAGGCCAGGATCAACTGCGTGCGGGGGCCCGTCGTGAATCGCCCTTTCCTGTCTCTTCTTGCGCTGGTGGCGGCGCTGCTGGTGCCCGGCGCCGCGGTCGCGCGTGACCTGTCCGACAGCCTGTCCCGCGAGGGCGAGCTGCTGCGGCTGGACACCGGCGAGCAGAGCCGGGGATGGGAAGGCGTCGGCCGTCTGGACATCGACGGCAAGGGGTTCTGCACCGGTGCCCTGGTGGCCGAGAACCTGGTGCTGACCGCCGCGCATTGCCTGTTCGACAAGCGGACGGGCACGCGGGTCGACCATACCAAGATCGAATTCCTGGCCGGGTTCCGCAATGGCCGTGCCTCGGCCTATCGCGGGGTGCGGCGGGCGGTGCTGCTGCCCGATTACCGCTATTCCGCCGCGGTATCCGCCGAGCGCGTGCAGCGCGATGTGGCGCTGCTGGAGCTTGACCAGCCGATCCGCAACACCACCGTCCTGCCCTTCGACACCGATGCGCGGCCGCGCAAGGGCGACCGGATCGGCGTCGTCTCTTACGCCTTCGACCGGGCCGAGGCGCCCTCGCTGCAGGAAATCTGCGGCGTGATGGGGCGGCAGCAGGGGGTGCTGGTGATGTCCTGCGATGTCGATTTCGGCTCGTCCGGCTCGCCCGTCTTCAGCTTTGCGGGCGGCGTGCCGCGCATCGTCTCGGTCGTGTCGGCCAAGGCCGAGGTCGACGGCAAGCGCGTCGCGCTCGGCACCCAGCTGCAAGAGCCGCTGGCCCTGCTGAAGGCCGAGCTGGAGGCCGGTGGCGGTTACGGCCTGTCCCCCGCCCCGCGCCGGTCGCGGATCGCCGTGGGCGGCGGGCGCGACAGTTCGGGGGCCAAGTTCATCCGCCCGGCGGAGTGACGCCGCCCCGCGCCGATCCCCGCCGAAGGGGTTGAAACCGCAGAGCTGTTTTCCCAGATAACTGCTGTCGGGGCGCCGCAACGGGCCCTGACGGAACCCCGCCTGTCCCCACCGGGAAGGCGCAACCCCAGTTATCGCTCAAAGAGGATGACCCAATGCGTAACTTCGATCTTGCCCCGCTCTATCGTGCCACCGTCGGTTTCGACCAGCTTGCCGACATCATGGACCGTGTGATGAGCAACGATGTGGCTCAGCCCACCTACCCCCCGTACAACATCGAGAAAACGGCCGAGGACGCATATCGCATCTCGATCGCCGTCGCCGGTTTCTCGGACAGCGACCTGTCGATCGAGGTCAAGGACCGCGCCCTTGTCGTCGCCGCGAAGAAGGCCGATGACGAGACCCCCCGCAGCTACCTGCATCGCGGCATCGCGACCCGCGCCTTCGAGCGCCGCTTTCAGCTGGCCGATCACATCAAGGTGACCGGCGCGGCCTATGAAAACGGAATGCTGCACATCGAACTGGTCAAGGAAATTCCCGAAGCGCTGAAGCCGCGCCGGATCGAGATCGCAAACCGCGATACGGTCGAAGCGAAGGCGATTGAAACCGCCGAGGCATAAGAACCGACAGACCAAGACTTCCCTCGTATCTCAGTCAGGGGGCGCGGTACCCGCCGCGTCCCCATTTTTTTGCGCGGGATGAACAGGGGTCAGGCGGTGCGCACCTCTCGCACGTCGTAATGGGCCGATGTCGGGTCGAAGCGGGACAGCACGGCCCGGGCCCCGGGCGGCACCACGGCGGTGACCGCATCGGGTCCGGCAAAGGCGGTCACCGCTGCCATGTCGTCGAACCACATCAGGGTCACGAACTCGCTTTCCGTCTCGCCGTCCTGCCGCAGCAGTTCGATTCGGCGAAAGCCGGGAATGGCGCGGGCAAGGATGCCGGGAAAGATTTCGGTCCGCAGCAGCGTGTCGTAGGTGTCGGCGTTTTCGGGGGTCGTCCAGCCTTTCCAGATGCGTCCGATCATGGGGCTCTCCTGTTGTCGGGGTTGCCCGCAGGGGATGCCTTATCAAGCGGGGCATGTGGTGCTGAACTGTGCCGCGAAATGTGGCATGGCTGGCAGGAACATGGCCAAAGGCGACAAGCAATGGCATGATCTGCCATTATGGATGACATCGACAAGCGAATCATTGCGGAACTGCAGCGCGACGGGCGCCTCAGCAACGTGGAACTGGCCGAGAGGGTGGGCCTGTCGCCCTCGCCCTGCCTGCGCCGGGTCCGCCTGCTGGAGGACAGCGGCGTCATCGCCGGCTATCGCGCGGTTGTCGGACACAAGGCGGCAGGCCTGAACCTGACGGTTTTCGTGGAACTGACGGTGGCCCGCCACAGCGCCGAAAATGCCGCCGCAGTGCATCGCGCGCTGGCGGCGATCCCTGGGGTGGTGGCCTGTCACATGGTGTCGGGCAATGCGGATTTCCTGGCGCAGATCGTGGTGCCCGATCTGGCGGCCTATGAACGGGTGCTGACGGATCACATCCTGTCGCTCGACATGATCGAAACCGTGCGATCGAACTTTGCTTTGCGGATGGTGTGCGAGGGGCAGCCGGTGCACTTGCCCTGACCCCGGGGCGCATGCCGCGATGCGCGGTGGCGGTCCCCGTGCTACGCTGCCGTTGGATGACAACCGGAGGCCGGACATGGACCGCGATCACGTGCGTATCAACCGCGACGTCTGGAACGCCGACGCGGAGAACTGGGTCGCTGCGGGCGAACGGCTCTGGGCCGCGGATGCGCCGGTCTGGGGCAACTGGGGGGCGCCCGAGGCCGGGCTGGGCCTGCTGCGCGCCGACCTTTCCGGCAAGGATGCGATCGAGCTGGGCTGCGGCACCGGTTATGTTTCGGGCTGGATGGCGCGGCGCGGGGCGCGGGTGACCGGCATCGACGTCTCGCCCGATCAGCTGGCCACCGCGCGCCGGCTCGCCCGGGAACACGGGGCGGATATCACCCTGATCGAGGGCAATGCCGAGGCGACCGGCCTGCCGGATGCGGCCTTCGACTTTGCGATTTCGGAATATGGCGCGGCGATCTGGTGCCGGCCCGAGGTCTGGCTGCGCGAGGCCTGGCGCCTGCTGCGGCCCGGCGGCAAGCTGGTGTTCTTGGGCAACCATCCGCTGGTGCTGGTCTGTTCGCCCGCAAGCGGGGCACCCTGCGACCGCACCCTGCACCGGCCCTACCGGACCCTGTGGGGCGTCGACTGGAGCGTGGTCGAGATCGACCCCAGCGGCGTGTGCTTCAACCTGCCGATGTCGGGCTGGATGCGGCTGTTTGCCGATATCGGTTTCGTGGTCGAGGAGTATCAGGAGATTTACATCCCCGAGGGCGAAACCGGGACGCAGTCTTCTATCCCCGCCGCATGGGGGCAGGACTTTCCGGCCGAACAGGTCTGGCATCTGGGCAAGCCGGGCTGAGCCCTTCCGGGGTGGCGGGCGAAACGCAAAGGGCCGGGCAATGGCTGCCCGGCCCTTCGTTTCGGATGCTGCGCGGATCAGGAATTCGGCAGGATGACGATTTCCACCCGGCGGTTCTGGCGGCGGCCCTCCGGCGACAGGTTGTCGGCGCGGGGCTGATCCTCGCCGCGGCCGATGGCCTGCAGGCGGCGCGAATCCACGCCCGAGTTGATCAGCACGGCGGCCACGGCCTGGGCGCGGCGGGTCGACAGCTGCTGGTTGTAAGAGGCCTCGCCGGTGTTGTCGGTATGGCCGATCACCTGCACGGTTGTGTCGGGGTATTTGTTGATCGAGGCGCCGACGGTGCGGATGTCGGTCGTCAGGTCGGGGCGCAGGGTGGCGCTGTCGGTGTCGAACAGGATGTCCTGCGGCATCGTCACGATCAGGCGGTCGCCGGTGTTCACGATCTGCACATTGTTGCCCAGCTGGTTGCGCAGCTCGGCTTCCTGCTTGTCGAGGTAGCCGCCATAGGCCGCACCGGCGATCCCGCCGACGATGGCGCCGATGGCCGCGCCCTTGCCCTGGTCGTCGCTGACCAGCGCGCCGGTGGCGGCGCCGACAAGCCCGCCGATGGCGGCAGAGTTCCGGGTGTTCCGGTAGCCGTCGTTGGGGTCGGTACAGGCGGACAGGGCGATCATGGACACCCCGGTCAGGGCGAACACGGTGGTCTTGGCAAAGGTCATTGGGGGGCCTCGTTGGGTTGGAATATGGAACTGCTCTGTCGCCGATATAGCAGAGCGGCCCGTCACCCCAACGCACGAGGGCGGGAGCGTCGGCGGAAATCCGCCGCTGCCCCCGCCGTGACGGATCAGCCCGCCGCCGATTCGGTCCGGGCGCTTTCCCAGGCGAGGATCGCGCGTTTCACCGGCAGACCCCAGTGATAGCCGCCCAGGCCCCCGCTCTTGCGCAGGGCGCGGTGGCAGGGGATCAGGAACGACACCGGGTTGCGTCCGACGGCCGTGCCCACGGCGCGCATCGCCGTCGGGTGGCCGATGGCGCGGGCGATTTCCGAATAGGTGCTGACATGGCCTGTGGGGATTTGCAGCAGCGCCTCCCAGACCTTGATCTGGAACGGGGCGCCGATCATGTGCAGCCGCGTTTCGCCCTGCAGGTCAAAGGCCGCCTGCGCCCAGGGTTCGACAAAGGCCGGGTCCTCGACAAAGTTGGCCGAGGGCCAGCGCGCGGTCATGTCCCGCATGGCGTGGTCGCGCCCGGTTTCCTCGGTAAAGGCGATGCCGCAGAGGCCGCGATCGGTGGCCATCGCCAGCGCATCGCCAAACGGGCTGTCCATCCAGCCCCAGCGGATCGTCAGCCCCGCGCCGCCCCGGGCGAATTCGCCGGGGCTCATCGCCTCCCACCGGATGAAGAGGTCGTGCAGCCGCCCCGAACCCGAGAGCCCGGCGCCCATGGCCGCTTCGAGCGTGGTGAAGCGCGCCGCCAGCAGCGACTTGGCATGGCCGAGCGCGAGGTATTGCTGGTAGCGCTTGGGCGAGACTCCGACCCAGGCCGAGAACAGGCGCTGGAAATGTGCCGGGCTCATGTCCATGCGCCGGGCGAGATCGTCCAGCGACAGGGTTTCCTCGGCCCCGTCGATGGCGTCGATGGCCCGCCGCATCACCTGGTAGTGATAGGCCTTTTCCAGTGTTTCGTCTCGCATGGCTCTGGTCCTTCGCTCGGATACCCGAGACTACTCTGCCGCGGGTCCTGTCGCGACCCGGATGTTGCGTGTTGTGCGGTCGGCGGGTTTGCGTCGGGCGGGTCGGTTCGGCCATGCGCACTTGCCAGATGCCCCCTCCGGCGATAGGCAGGGAACGCCCTGACGGAGGGCATATGAGATGGGAGAGGAAGGCCGTGGACGATCCGAAAACACTAGTTTCGACCGATTGGCTGGCCGCCCATCTGAAGGATCCCGACCTGCGGATCCTGGATGCGAGCTATTTCCTGCCCGGCGTCGACCGGGACGCCAAGGCCGAATATGACGCCGCACATATCCCGGGCGCGCGATTCTTCGACATCGACGAGATCAGCGACCAGCGCTCGGACCTGCCCCATATGGCCCCGCCGGTCGAAAAGTTCATGAGCCGGATGCGCGCCATGGGCGTGGGCGACGGGCACCAGGTGGTGGTCTACGACAGCCAGGGCCTGTTCTCGGCCGCCCGCGTGTGGTGGCTGTTCCGCCTGATGGGCCAGAACGACGTGGCCGTGCTGGACGGCGGTCTGCCCAAATGGCAGGCCGAGGGGCGCGAGATCGAGGACATGCCGCCGATGGTGCGCGATCGCCACATGACGGTGCGCCGCCAGAACCAGCTGGTGAAGGACGTCACCCAGGTGTCGGCCGCGTCGAAGCTGGGCGATTACGACATCATCGACGCCCGCGCTGCGAACCGTTTCCGGGGCGAGGCGGCCGAGCCGCGCCCGGGCCTGCGCAGCGGCCATATCCCCGGCTCGCGCAACGTGCCCTTCACCACGCTGCTGAACGACGACAAGACGATGAAGACGCCGGACGAGATGCGCGCGGTCTTCGAGGCCGCGGGCGTGAGCCTGAGCAAGCCGGTGATCACCACCTGCGGCTCGGGCGTGACCGCCGCCGTGCTGTCGCTTGCGCTGGAGATCATCGGCAAGCGCGACCATTCCCTCTATGACGGGTCCTGGGCCGAGTGGGGGGCATTCCCCACGGTTCCCGTCGCAACCGGAGACGCCTGATGTTCAACGCTCTGAAAGAGCAGCCCGCCGACAAGATCCTGATGCTGATGGAGATGTTCAAGGCCGACGACCGGCCGACGAAGATCGACCTGGGCGTGGGGGTCTACAAGAACGCCGAGGGCGTGACCCCGGTGATGCGCGCCGTGAAGGCGGCCGAGAAGCGCATCCTGGAGGAGCAGGAGACCAAGGCCTATACCGGCCTTGCCGGCGATCCGGCCTATGGCGACGCGATGGTGTCGCTGGTGCTGGGCGATGCGGTCGCGCGCTCCAACGTGGCCGCGGTGGCGACGCCGGGCGGCACCGGCGCGGTGCGCCAGGCCTTCGAGCTGATCCGCATGGCCAATCCCGGCGCCCGCGTCTTTGTCTCTGACCCGACCTGGCCGAACCATCTGAGCATCCTGAAGTATCTGGGGATGGAGGTCGTCAGCTACCGCTATTTCGACAGCGAGACAGGCGGCGTCGATTTCGGCGGGATGATGGCGGATCTGAAGGGCCTGCGCGCGGGCGATGTGGTGCTGCTGCACGGCTGCTGCCACAACCCGACCGGCGCGAACCTGAACATGACCGAGTGGAAGGCCGTGATCGCGGCGATGACCGCCGCCGGGGCGGTGCCGATGATCGACATCGCCTACCAGGGGTTCGGCGACGGTCTGGAGGCCGATGCGGCGGCGGTGCGGCTGGTGGCCGCCTCGGTCCCCGAATGTCTGATCGCGGCGAGCTGTTCCAAGAATTTCGGCATCTACCGCGAGCGCACCGGCCTGCTGATGGCGGTGGCGCAGGACAGCGGTCTGCATGCGGTGACCCAGGGCAACCTGGCCTTTCTGAACCGGCAGAACTATTCCTTTCCGCCCGATCACGGCGCGCGGGTGGTGTCGACCATCCTGACCGACGACGGGCTGAGGGCCGACTGGATGGCCGAGCTGGAAGATGTGCGCCTGTCGATGCTGGGCCTGCGCGAGCAGCTGGCCGCGGAATTGCAGCGGCTGTCCGGATCGGACCGCTTTGCCTTCCTCGCGCAGCACCGGGGCATGTTCTCGCGCCTGGGCTGTTCGGGCGAGCAGGTCGAGGCGCTGCGCCGCGATCACGGCATCTACATGGTCGGTGACAGCCGGATGAACATCGCCGGGCTGAACAAGACCACCGTGCCGATCCTGGCCAAGGCGATCATCGACTCGGGGATCTGACCCCGGGGGGCGAGGCGCCGGCTCGCGGGCCGGCGCGACCCGCCGTGCCGCGGCGCAGGGCCGGCTGGCCGTTGGGGTCCGGCTTCGGTTGACGCATCGGCCCGCGGCGCTCACTTTCCTTCTGCGGCAGACTGCCCGTCGCAGGATGCCCGTTGCAGAATGCCCGTTGCACAATGGAGGAGCCGAGATGCGCAAGATGCAGGTTCAGGGCGTGCACCACATCACGCTGACCGGGGCGGACCGGCAGAGCTCGATCGATTTCTGGGAGGGCGTGCTGGGCATGCCCTTCGTCTTCGACCAGCCGAACCTGGACAATCCGGACGAGGGGCACCTCTATTTCGATCCGGGCGACGGGCGGCTGATCACCGTCTTCACCAACGAGACCCGCAAGCGGGTGCATAACCGTACCCCGATGGACCCGGGCTGCGTGCATCACATCGCCTTCAACGTCAGCCAGGCGACCTTTCGCCAGACCGTCGAGCGGCTGAACGAGCGCGGCATCGGGCATTCCGGGCCCAAGGACCGGGGGTTCATGGATTCGATCTATTTCAAGGATCCGCTGGGGCTGCTGATCGAGCTGGCCTCGTACCGGTTCGAGCCGCCCGCCGGGTCGAGCCATGCCGCGGTCCTGCTGGAGGCGCATCGGATCCGGGTGGAGCGGGGGGATTACAACATCGCCGAGATCCATCTGGCCGATGCGATCGAGCGGATCGTGGAACGGTCGACGGGGACGCTGTCGGACAGTCGCGGGGCGGCGGATCCCTATTGAATGGCGCTTGAAGGGTGTGGCCGGGCGCGGGGCGCCCCGGCCGGGGAAAGGGGGGCTGTCTGCCCCCCTCTTGCGCCAGTGGCGCAATTCACCCCCCGAGGATATTTCCGGCCAGAGGAAGCGGGCGGGGTGGTGCCTTGATGGGCGCGGCCGCTTTCCGGAGGCGGCCGCGTCCGGTCAGTTGATCAGGCCGGCGTGGCGCATGGCGCCGCGGATGCGGTCCCGGGTCGAGGGTTCGACCGTCATCAGGGGCAGGCGCACCTCGTCCGAACACAGGCCCAGTTCGGACATGGCGAACTTGGCGCCGGCGAGGCCGGGTTCGACGAAGATCGCCTCGTGCAGGGGCATCAGACGGTCCTGGTAGATCAGCGCCTTGGCGTAATCGCCGGCCAGGGTGGCCTCCTGGAACTCGGCG
Source organism: Pseudooceanicola pacificus (assembly GCF_009789075.1). Classification (GTDB taxonomy): domain Bacteria; phylum Pseudomonadota; class Alphaproteobacteria; order Rhodobacterales; family Rhodobacteraceae; genus Pseudooceanicola; species Pseudooceanicola pacificus. The sequence continues at coordinate 100,841 of NZ_WNXQ01000010.1, read as the reverse complement.
CAGAGGCGGGGGGCGACATTGGCCGTGACCGAGATCGCGCCGACCCCGCCGTGGGCGTTGAAGCCGAGGGCGGTGGCGTCCTCGCCCGAGAGCTGGATGAAGTCGGGCCCGCAGGCGGCGCGCTGCTGGCTGACACGCTCGATCTTGCCGGTGGCATCCTTCACCCCGACGATGCGCGGCAGTTTCGCCAGCTCGCCCATCGTGGCCGGGGTCATGTCGATCACAGAGCGGCCGGGGATGTTGTAGATGACGATCGGCAGCTCGCAGCAGTCGTGCAGCACCTTGAAATGTTCGTAGAGGCCACGCTGGGTGGGCTTGTTGTAATAGGGCGTGACCACCAGGGCGGCATCGGCACCGACCTTTTCCGCGTGACGGATCAGGCGGATGCCCTCGGTCGTGTTGTTGGACCCGGCGCCGGCGATGACCGGAATGCGGCCGGCGGCAAATTCCACGACCTTCTCCACCACCAGCTCATGCTCGCGGTGCGAGAGGGTGGGGCTTTCGCCGGTGGTGCCGACGGGGACCAGGCCGTGAGAGCCTTCCTCGACATGCCAGTCGACCAGCTTCTTGAGCGTGTCCAGATCCAGCTCGCCGTCTCTGAACGGCGTGACGAGGGCGGGAATGGATCCCTTGAACATGACACGCTCCTTTCTGCATGTAAGGGCCACCCTGCCGGGATTGTGAGTTGAAGGCAGGGGGCACGGGGTTATCCTTGTGCCGGTGTCTATCGAGACTCGTCGGGAAAAATGCAAGTGATCTTAGGTTTCGCGCGCAGCCTTTTGGCGGCGGCATTGGCGTTTTCAATGGTCACCGGCGCCCAGCCGGTGCAGGCCGATCCGCGGCCCGAACCGCCGCGCCCGCTGCGCAGCGCGTTCCATGCGATGGCGCGGGGCGACTGGCCGCGCGCGGCGGAACTGGCCGCGCGGGACGGGGCGGCGGCGCAGGCGCTGATCGAATGGCACCGTCTGCGGGCGGGCCGGGGCACCCTGCCGCAATACATGGCGTTCACCGCCGCCCATCCGGACTGGCCGGGCATGGACTACCTGCGCAAGCGCGGCGAGGCGCAGCTGGACGGCGCCGGCGATGCCGAGATCCTCGCCTATTTCCGCGCGGCGGCGCCGCAGACCGGACAGGGCGTGTTGCTGCGCGCCGGGGCGCTGGAGAGAACCGGCGAGACCGGCGAGGCCGAGGCGAGCATCGTGCTGGCCTGGCGCAACATGGAGCTGAACGCCGAGGATCACCTGGCCTTCCTCAACCGCTATGCCGCCCTTCTGAAACCGCATCATGCGGCGCGGCTGGACATGGCCCTGTGGCGCGGTCTGACGGATGATGCCAACCGCATGGCCCTGCTGGTGGACGAGAGCCATTGGCAGCTGGCCGAGGCCCGGCGCGCCCTGCAGACCGATGCCGGCAATGTGGACACGCTGATCGAGGCGCTGCCCAAGGCGCTGGCCGACGATCCGGGGCTGGCCCACGACCGGTTCGAATGGCGCATCCGCAAGGGCCGCAGCGACGAGGCGCGCGAGCTGATGCTGGAGCGCAGCGCACGGCCCGGCGGGCTGGGCCTGCCCGAGGAATGGGCCCGTCGCCGCCGCGATTTCGCGCGCGCGGACATGCGTGCGGGCCAGGCGGACCGGGCCTATCGGCTGGCCTCGACCCACCAGCTGCGGCAGGGGTCGGATTTTGCCGATCTGGAATGGCTGTCGGGGTACCTGGCCCTGCGCAAGCTGCAGCGCCCGGACACCGCGCTGGCGCATTTCCAGCGCATGCGCGACGCGGTGCAGACGCCGATCTCGCTGGGCCGGGCCTATTACTGGATCGGCCGGGCCGAGGAAGCCGCCGGACACAGGGCCAAGGCGCAGGCGGCCTATGAGGAAGGGGCGCTGTACCAGACCAGTTTCTACGGGATTCTGGCGGCGGAAAAGGCCGATGTGCCTTTCGACATGGACCTGACCGGGATCGAGACCTTTCCCGACTGGCGGCAGGCGCCCTTCATGACTTCGGATCTGCGCGAGGCGGCGATGCTGCTGCTGGCCAGCGGGCAGGAGGGGCTGGGCGAACGGTTCCTGACGCAGCTGGCCCAGGGGCTGGATCGGGTTCAACTGGGCCAGCTGGGCGCGATGATGGAGGAGCGCGGCGAGGCGCATCTGGAGGTCGTGCTGGGCAAGGCGGGCGCGGGCAACGGCATCGTGGTGCCGCGGCACTATTATCCGCTGCACCCGATGCACGAGATGGACCTGCCGGTGCCGATGGAGCTGGCCCTGTCCATCGCCCGGCGCGAAAGCGAGTTCGATCCCGGGGTGACCAGCCATGTGGGCGCGGGCGGGCTGATGCAGCTGATGCCGGGCACCGCGCGCGATGTGGCGCGCAGCCTGGGCATCAGCCACGAATCGACCCGGGTCTGGGGCGACTGGGCCTATAACGCGCAGCTCGGCTCGGCCTATCTGGCGGGGCTGGCGGCGGATTTCTCGGGCAATGTGCTGCTGGTGTCGGCCGGGTACAACGCGGGGCCGGGCCGGCCCGCGCGCTGGATCAGCGAATATGGCGATCCGCGCAGCCGGGTGGTGGACGCGGTCGACTGGATCGAACACATCCCCTTCAACGAGACGCGCAACTACGTGATGCGTGTGGCCGAAAGCCTGCCGATCTATCGCGCCCGGCTGGGCCAGGACCCGCTGCCGGTGCCGTTCAGCGAAGAGCTGAAGGGTTCGACCCTGCTGCCCGCGGGGGACTGACGCGGGTCACTCCGGGCGGTAGAGGATATCGGGCGGGGTCAGCGTGGCCGCCATGTGATCGACATTGACCATATCGTTGCCCTCGGCCCGGGCGCGGGCGTCCTCGGCGCTCAGCCCGTGGTCGCGCCAGCGGCGGATCAGGCGGGTGCGCAGGGTGTCGCGCGGCACCTCAAGGTGGATGCGCAGCGCCCAGAGCGGATGCGCATCGCACCAGGGCGGGGCGGAGGAGGAGAGGTAATTGCCCTCGACCACCGCGATCCGGTGCCGGGGCGCGACCTCGATCGCGGCGGCGCGCGACAGGTCGGCGGCTCGGTCGAACTCTGGCAGCAGAACGGTCGGTTCCCGGGTCAGGCGGTTCAGAGCATGGACAAATCCCTGCGCATCGAAGGTCTCGGCGGCGCCCTTGCGGGACATCAGCCCGCGTTGCTCCAGCAGGATGTTGTCGAGGTGGAAGCCGTCCATCGGCACGGCGACGGCCTGGTCTTCCTGCCGGTTCAGCTGTCGGGTGATCCACTCGGCCAGGGTGGACTTCCCGGAGCCGGGCGCGCCGGACAGGCCGATCAGCAGGCGGGGTGCGGCGGGCGGCATCAGCAGGATGCGGCGCAGGAGGGTCTGTGGCGATGTCAGCGTTTCGGTCATGCGCGCCCCTCGGTCCTGTGGCCTGTCGGTCATGGGCCCCGTCCTTGACGGGCCCGTCTGTCTTGAGTCGTGTCTGTCTTGAGTCGTGTCTGTCGGGGGCCGTGTCTGTCATGGGCCGTGACGATCAGCGGCCACCCCGGGGGTCAGGATGGCCGCTGACGCACCGGCCCCGCAAGGCCGGACATGGTAATCCCGGTGCCTGCACCCCATCCCTAGGCACCGGGACCGGGGGCGGCCGCCCCGAGCCGCCCCCTTTCGGCCCCGCGGGCGCAACGCCCCGGGACCTGTTCGATGATCTGTGCACCGACACGCAGGCTGCGCGCCCGGACATGGCCGGCGCTCCCCGCACGATGATCTGAAAAACTGCTCTCTCGATGGCCGTTTCGGCCGGTCCCCCCATGTCGGTCGCATGGTATCGCCCAGACCGCCCCCCACGGCTCTGCAACCTGACGGGGTGTATACATGCATCGGTGCAATCCACACGTCAATAACTAATTCACTATGATTTATCTATTGACGAACCTGCGACCTGTGCACATCCTCGCCCTTCTAGGGTAGGAGGGGACCTTGGACGATCTGGTTGACGACGACAACCGCGGCCGCGCGATAATGCAACACGCGATGCTGGGGGCGAACCACACCGGAATGCGGGCCCGGAACGAGCGGCTTGTCCTGTCGCTGATCCGGCGCAACGGCGCTTTGCCGAAATCCGAAATCGCGCGGATGACCGGGCTGTCGGCACAGACCGTTTCGGTGATCATGCGCGCGCTGGAAGAGGACGGCCTGCTGCTGAAATGCGATCCCGTGCGCGGGCGGGTGGGGCAGCCATCGGTTCCGATGGACCTGGCGCCGGACGGGGCGTTTTTCCTTGGCCTCAAGGTCGGGCGGCGGCGGACCGAAATGGCGCTGGTGGATTTCACCGGCGCGGCCCGCGGGCACAAGGTCACGCGCCACGATTACCCCACGCCTGACGCGACGGTGGAATTCGCCATCCGCGCCGCCGGGGACCTGGTGCCCGCCCTGGGAGACGAACTGGCCGGTCGGGTCGCCGGGATGGGCATCGGCCTGCCATATCAGATGTGGGAATGGGCGCCCGCCCTGCACGTATCGCGCGACGCGATGGCCGATTGGCGGCAGCGCGACATCCAGGCGGAACTGGCCGAAGCCCTGCCCTGGCCGGTGCTGCTGGAAAACGACGCCTCGGCCGCCTGCAATGCGGAACTGGTTCTGGGCAAGGGCGATCTGCCCGAGAATTTCCTCTATGCCTTCATCGGTTTCTACATCGGTGGCGGGCTGGTGCTGAACGGCTGCCTGCATCCCGGGCCGACGGGCAATGCCGGGGCGCTGGCCTCGATGCCCGTGCCGGACGGACAGGGCGGGGCGCGGCAGCTGATGCGCGTCGCCTCGCTTTCGGTGCTGGAGGAACGCCTGGGCGGCGAAGGCGGCCACCTCTGGGAAGGGCTTGAGAACTGGAACATCCCGCCCGATGTGCTGGAGACCTGGATTGGCGAGGCCGCGCAGGGTCTGGCCCATGCCGCCGCCTCGGCCTCGGCGCTCTGCGATGTGGACGCGCTGGTCATCGACGGCTGGCTGCCCGCCGGGCTGCGCGACCGTCTGGCGCAGGAGGTCGGGCGCGCGATGGAGGGCATCGACATGTCGGGCATCCGCCGGCCCGAGGTCCGCATCGGCACAGTCGGCCCGCTCGCCCGGTCGCTGGGCGCCGCCAGTCTGCCGCTGGCCGAACGCTTCATGCTGGACAACGGGCAGTATTACTGACGTCTCAGTAGACCGACCCGTAAAGCGTGTGCACCTCGGCCGGGGCCATCCCGGCGACATGGGCCGCCTCGAACCGCTTGTGCGCCAGATAGACGGGCAGGAAGCCCTCGGGGAACCAGCCCGCCACCGTCTCGCTCGCCTCCAGCCGGTCCAGCGCGGCGCCCAGCGTTTCGGGCAGGCGGAGATAGCCACGATCCGCCAGCGTCGCGGCATCCAGCAGCGACAGGTCCTCTTCGCTGGCGGGGGGCGGGGGCAGGCCCTCCTCGATCCCCTGCACGCCGGCATGGACGATGGCGGCCAGCGCCAGGTGCGGCGCGGCGGCGCTGTCCGCGGCGCGGTATTCGAAGTGATACTGCCGGGCAATCGCCTTGGGATCGCGCGCCGTGACGGGGCAGATGCGCACCGCCGCCTCGCGGTCGCGAAAGCCCAGGTTGTTGTACGCCGCGCTCCACCTGTGCGGGGTCAGCCGGGCGTAGGAGATCACCGAGGGCGCGGTAAAGGCCAGGATCCGGTCGAGGTATTTCAGGATGCCCGCGATGAAGCTGCCGGTCAGCGCCGACATGCCGCGGGGCCCGTCGGGATCGTGGGTCGCCGGATCCCCGGCGGCATCCGAAAAGGACATGTGGATATGCGCCCCGTTGCCGACCGAGGCCGGGTCGCGGATCGGGGTAAAGCTCGCCACCTCGCCGTGCCGCCGGGCGATGGTGCGGGTCAGTTCGCGCAAAATGGTCGACTGGTCGGCGATGGTCACACCGGTGGCGGGGCCCATCGTCACCTCGTACTGGTCGGGGCCGTATTCCTTCATGATCGTGTCGGGATCCAGCCCGGTGGCCCGCATCGCGCCCATCAGGTCGCCCAGCAGGCCCGCCTGCGCCCGGAACCCGTCGAGCGTATAGGCCCAGCCCGGCCCGGTGCCGCCCGGGGTCAGCTGGAATTCATGCTCGAAGGCGCCATGCAGGGTCAGCCCGGCCACGCGGTTCAGCCGGTCCAGCGCGCCGCGCAGGATCGCGCGGGTGCAGCAGGCCCAGGGCGTGCCTTCGGTCGTCAGGATGTCGCCCAGCATGAAATGTTCGTCCGGCCCGCCGCCCGGGTCGGCCAGCTTTACCTCGGTCGCGGCGTCGGGCAGCAGAAGCAGGTCGCCCAATGCGCCGAAGGGGCTGTCGGCGATGACGTCGAAACAGGTGATCTGCACATTGGTCGGGGTCCAGCCCAGGCCGCGGGTCAGGCGCAGCGCGCGGTCGGCGGCGGGAAAGGCCTTGCCCCGGGTGCGCCCGGCAATGTCATGGGTCGCAACAAAGATCAGCGGTTCGGGCATGGGCACCTCCGGGCATGCGGTGCGGGCAGGGTGGGCGCGCACAGCGCCCCGCGTCAAGCCGGGCGGGCCGTTGACAGGCGCAGGCCCCGGGACCATCGTCGCCCACGACCTGAAACGGAGCCGCCATGACCCTGACCCGCGACCTGCCGCTGGTGCCCGATCAGTCGGCCTTGCTGATCATCGACGTGCAGAACTTCAACTGCAGCCGCGAGGGGGGAGAGTTCGCCCATCTCGACGATGCCGCGTTCGAGGCGCAGGTCGGCCCCTTCCTGCGCCATATCCATGCCGAAACCATCCCCAACATGGCCCGAATCCAGGCCGCGTTCCGCCAGAAGGGGATGGAGGTGATCTATACCAACATCGAAAGCCTGACCAAGGACGGGCGCGACCGCAGCCTGGATTACAAGATCACCGGGTTCAACGTGCCCAGGGGCTCGTGGGACGCGCAGACCATTGATGCGCTCAAACCCGGGGAGGACGAGATCGTGATCCCCAAGACCTCGTCCTCGGTCTTCATCTCGACCAATATCGACTATGTGCTGCGCAATCTGGGTGTCCGGCAGCTGGTGATGGTCGGGCTGCTGAGCGATCAATGCGTGGAAAGCGCAATCCGCGACGCCTGCGATCTGGGCTATCTGGTGACCGAGGTGACGGATGCCTGCGCCACCATCACGCCCGAGCGGCACGCCAGTTCGCTCAAGGCGATCAGGGGCTATTGCCGGCAGGTCACGACCGCACAGCTGCTGGCCGAAATCGGCGGGAATCAGTCGGGGAATCAGACGGGGGCGACGGCGGCGGTGACGTAGTTCACGCTCAGATCCCGGTCGGAAATCTTCCACTGCCAGGACACGGGGTTGAAGACATAGCCCTTGCGGTCCAGCGGCTCCATCCCCGCGCGCCGGATCAGGTCATAGAGCTCGTCCGGCGTGATGAACTTGTTCCAGTCATGGGTGCCCTTGGGCAGCCAGCGCATCACCCATTCGGCCCCGAGGATGGCCATGCCAAAGCTCTTGGCGTTGCGGTTGATGGTCGAACACAGGTGCAGGCCGCCGGGTTTCAGCAACTCGCGGCAGGCGGTCAGATAGGCCAGCGGATCGGCGACATGTTCCACCACTTCCATGTTCAGCACCACGTCGAACTTTTCGCCCGCCGCTGCCATCGCCTCGGCCGTGGTGTGGCGATAGTCGATGTCCAGGCCCGACTGCTCGGCATGCAGCTGCGCGACGGGAATGTTCCGCTCGGCCGCGTCGGCGCCGACCACGGTCGCGCCCAGGCGGGCCATCGGTTCGCACAGCAGGCCGCCGCCGCAGCCGATATCCAGCAGGCGCAGCCCCTCGAACGGGCGTTTCGCGGTGGGGTCGCGGTCGAATTCAGCGGCGATCTGGCTGCGGATATAGTCCAGCCGCACCGGGTTCATCATGTGCAGCGGCTTGAACTTGCCCGCGGGATCCCACCATTCCGCCGCCATCGCCTCGAATTTCGCGACTTCGGCGGGGTCGATCGTTGATGTGGCGGCTGACATGATCCATCTCTTTCAGTGGCGCAGGTTTACCCCTGTCTATATAGGTTGAGCATGGACAAATACTCCGGCCAAAAGAGCGCAGCCCAGTTTCTGTACCCGCCAATCGACCCGTTCGATCAGCGTATGCTGGACGTGGGCGACGGGCACAGTGTCTATGTCGAACAATCCGGCGATCCCGACGGCATTCCCGTCGTTGTGCTGCACGGCGGCCCCGGCGGCGGCTGCAGCCCGGCGATGCGGCGCTATTTCGATCCGACGCGCTTTCGCGTGATCCTGTTCGACCAGCGCGGCTGCGGCCGCTCGCGCCCCCATGCCAGTGTCGCGGACAACACCACATGGCATCTGGTGGCGGATATCGAGACAATCCGCCAGACGCTGGACATCGAGACCTGGATCGCCTTTGGCGGAAGCTGGGGCGCCACCCTGGCGCTGATCTATGCGCAGAGCCATCCCGAGCGGGTGACCAACATCATCCTGCGCGGCGTCTTCCTGATGACCCGGTCCGAGCTCGACTGGTTCTATGGCGGCGGCGCGGGCAATTTCTGGCCCGAGGTCTGGAAACGTTTCGCCGACCTGATCCCCGCGGACGAGCGCGGCGACATGATCGCCGCCTACCACAAGCGCCTGTTCTCGGGCGATCTGCGCGAAGAGGTGAAATACGCCAAGGCCTGGTCCCAGTGGGAAAACGCCCTGGCCTCGATGTCGTCGAACGGTGCGGGGGGCGAGCCGCCGGGCGACTATGCCCGCGCCTTTGCCCGGCTGGAGAACCACTATTTCACCAATTTCGGCTTCCTGGAGGAGGACGGGCATATCCTGAACCGGATGGACCGTATCGCGCATATCCCCGGGGTGATCGTGCAGGGCCGGTACGACATGATCTGTCCGCCGCGCAAGGCCTATGACCTGGCCGCCGCCTGGCCGAATTCGGAACTGCGGATGATCCCGAACGCGGGCCACGCCCTGTCCGAACCCGAGATCAGCGCCGAACTGGTCCGCGTGATGAACCGGATCGCCAGCGCCCGGGGCTGACCGCTACCTGTACATCCCCTCGCGCAGGTTCAGGCCGTGTTCGACCCAGGCCTTCATCGCGCTGATCATCTGCGCCCAGCCCATGCAATTGCCGTAGCTCTGCTTCGTGCCCTTGTCGTTCGGGGCAAATCCTTCCTCGTGGATCGACACCAGCGTGCGCCCGTCGCCCAGGTCCTCGAACCGCATGGTGACACGGGTGGCCCCCTCGCCGCTGCCCTCGGGCCCGCCCCATTCCAGCACGATGCGCTGATCCGGCACCACCTCGGCGATATGGACCGGGAAAGCGCCGGGGAAGTCGTGGAAGTCCCAGGTGACGGTCGCGCCTTCCTCGATCCGGCCCTTTGCACCGCCGGTGGTAAAATAGCCTGACAGTTTCGCGGGGTCGGCCACGGCTTCGAACACCTCGTGCACGGGGCGGGCGATGCGTCCGCTGACCTCGAATTCCGGTTTCATGTCCGGTCCTCCCGTTGAATTGCGACTCAATATGTTATAGAATTATAACATGATTGACGAAGTTGCGGATGACAAGGTGTTCAGGGCGCTCGGCGCCCCCGTGCGGCGGGCGCTGATGGACGCGCTGCGCGAGCGCCCGCAGACGACCGGAGAGCTTTGCGCCCGGTTTCCCGAGGTGAACCGCTGCACGCTGATGCAGCATCTGGGCGTGCTGGAGGATGCGGGGATCGTGGTCGTGCGCCGTCAGGGCCGGCTGCGCTGGAACCACCTGGACGCGTTGCCGATCAAGCGGATACACGACCGTTGGATCGGCGATTACGCCGCCCATGCGGTCGACCTGATCGACCGGCTGAAGCTGGAACTGGAGGGCGAGGAACGCCCGGTCGGCTGACCTCAGATCGGCTTGTTGCCGTAGCCTTCGACCGGGACGGTGCGCAGTTTCTTCCAGACGCCGTGGGCGCGGCCAAGGACCTCTCCGTCCGAGATCAGGACCGATTCCATGAACAGCAGGCTGCCGGTGCGCTTGGCGATCCTGGGGTGCAGTTCGATGAACCGCCCGATCGGTGCGGCGGCCATGAAATCGTAGCTGAAGCTGACCGTCGCCACCGGGCCCTGCACCTCGTGGCGCGCCATACGGCCCATGCCGCGGTCGGCCAGCGTCATCAGCATGCCACCCTGCACCACGCCGTTGGAATTGCGGTGATGCTCGTCCGAGGTAAAGGCCAGGATCGGGACGCCGTCCTTGTCCTGGCGTTGCCACAGCGGGCCGACATGGCCGATGAAGCCGGTGTCATCGACAGGCGCCCAGCCTTCGCCCGGCGGGTGCATCAGGGTGTCAGCGGTGTCTTCGGCCATGTGTGCTCCGTCCGGTTCTGCGTCGCCACCGCCTAGCATGTTCCCTTGGCCGGGGGGAGATCAGGCGCGCGATTTGCCACATGCCTAAGCGGAATGGTCACTCGGACGGCACATGAGATGTTGTGACGTCGATCAGCTGCCGCCCGTCGGCGCGAAAGACCGCCGTGCGCACCACCGACAGGCGCCGCCCGCGTTTCACGTATTCGGCGCGGGCGGTCAGGGTGCCCTCGGTCGTGTTGGCCAGCAGGTTGGCGCTGAGGTTCACGGCAAGGGGGAAGCCCTTCATCCCCTTCTCGGTCGACACCCCGCCCAGCACCAGCCGGGTGGCGATGACATCGGCGAACCAGATCATCGCCCCGGCATGCACCGTGCCGAAGGGGTTCAGGATCCCGGGCTGCACCGGCATCTCGCCTGTGGCGATTTCTCCGGTCACCTCGTGCGCGGTAAATTGGATGGTGCCGTCGAATTCCGTGTCGGCCATGTCTGTCCTCCTTCTGATGCGGCCATTAGATGCACACGCATGCAAATCCGGCAACCCCCCGGTTGCCATCCCCTGCCCGGATTGCGAGGGTCGGGCATATCCCGAGGAAAGGACACCCGATGACCGATCAGCCCGGAACCGAGACGCTGCGCACCTATGTCCAGCCGTGGCATTGCGACGAGATGGGGCACATGAACGTGCGCCATTACCTGGGCATGTTCGACGATGCGGCCTTTGTCATGCTGGCGATGATCGGGCACCGCACGGATGAGAATTTCGGCTGGGCCGATGTGCAGCACACCATCCGCTACCTGGCCGAGGCCGAGCGCGGCACGCCGGTCGCGGTGCGTTCGGAACTGGTCAAGCTGGGGTCGAAATCGGTGACGGTGCTGCACCGGATGTTCGACATCACCACCGGCACCGCCCTGGCCGAGGCCGAGACGGTGACCGTGTATTTCGACCTCAAAGCCCGCAAGGCCGCCGCGATTCCCGAGGCCTATCGCACCGCGCTGGAAGCCCTCGGCTAGCCCGGGGTCACTGCAGATCGGCGAAGGCGGTCTTGAGCCGTTTCACCGCCTCGACCACATGCACGCGGGGGGTGGCGAAGTTGAAGCGGTTGAACATATCGCCGCCCTGGCCGAATGCCGGGCCCTGGTTCACGGCGATCTTGGCCTCTTCGGCGACGCGGCGCATGATCTCGTCCCGGTCCATGCCGGTGCCCGAGAAATCGACCCAGGCGAGGTACGTCGCCTCCAGCGGCATAGAGCGCAGGCCGGGGATTTCGGCGATCCCCTCGTCAAAGATCCGGCGGTTGCCATCCAGATAGGCGCAGAGCGCATCCACCCAGTCCGCCCCTTCGGGCGAATAGGCAGCCGTCGTCAGATGCTTGCCAAAGGCGTTGGGCGACAGGCCCAGGCCCGCCATCGTCGCCTCGAAGGTCGCGCGCAGTTTCGGATCGGCGATGATCACGTTGCCGGTATGCCCGCCCGCCAGGTTGAAGGTCTTGGTCGCCGCCGTCATCATCACCGTCCGGTGCGCCAGCTCGGGCGCCGCCACGGCAAAGGGCAGGTGCTTGTGGCCAGGCATGACGAGGTCGCAATGGATCTCGTCCGAGACGATCATCAGGTCGTGCTTTTCGCAGAACGCGCCCAGCTGGCGCAGTTCCTCGGCCGTCCAGCAGCGCCCGCCCGGGTTATGGGGGGAACACAGCAGCACCATCTTTTCGCGCCCGGTCAGCTGCTTTTCATAGGCGTCGAAATCCATCGCGTAGCGGCCATCGGATTCGGTCAGCTGGAACTGCACTACTTCGCGCCCGGCGGCGGCGATCACGCGGTGGAACGCGTGGTAGACCGGGGTGAAGAGGATGATCCCGTCGCCCGGCTGCGTCCAGCTGTGCAAGCAGAGCGCCGCGCCGTTCACCAGCCCATGAGTCGAAAAGATCCACTCGGGCTGGATCTGCCAGCCATGCCGCGTCTCGGCCCACCAGCGGATCGATTCCAGATAGTCCTGGTCCCCGCCGAAATAGCCGAACACCCCGTGATCGACATAGGCGCGCATCGCGTCGAGCACCTTTTGCGGCGGGCGGAAGTCCATGTCGGCGACCCACATCGGGATACCGCCGTCGGGCGATACGCCCGAATAGGTTTCCATGTTGTCCCATTTCGCGGAATGGGTGCCGCGCCGCTCGATGATCTCGTCGAAGTTCATATTGGCCCCGTCAATTGATCGGGCAACGCTAAACTCTGAGGCTCCAGCCGCAAGGGGTGCGGAGGTGCAGCGATGCACGGATGCCTTTGCGATCCCTTGAAAATTGCGCAATCGCATGCCGGTGGGCATTTGTCCGCCGTTGCGCGTCGCCGGGGCTTGTCATAAATGGACAAAATGAAACGTCCGATCCTGATCCATCCCGATCCGCGCCTGAAAAAGGTGGCCGCCCCGGTGGCGGACATCAACGACGAGTTGCGGGCTCTGGCCGACGATATGCTGGAAACCATGTACGATGCGCCCGGCATCGGGCTGGCCGCGCCACAGCTGGGCATCAGCGAGCGCCTGATCGTGATGGACTGCGTGAAGGAGGAGGGCCCGCCCCGCCCCTACGTGATGTTCAACCCGCAGGTGGTGGCCAGTTCGGACGCGAAAAGCGTCTACGAGGAAGGCTGCCTGTCGATCCCCGAGCAATACGGCGAGGTCGAGCGCCCGGCCGAGGTCGAGGTGCGCTGGATCGACCGTGACGGGGTCGAGCGGGTCGAGACCTTCGACAAGCTGTGGGCGACCTGCGTGCAGCACGAGATCGACCACCTCGATGGCAAGCTGTTCATCGACTACCTGACGCCGATGCGCCGCCAGATGATCACCCGCAGGATGCAGAAGCTGAAGCGGGAACGGGCGCGGGTCTGATGGCCGTTCTGCCGATTGTCGCCTGGCCCGATCCCCGGCTGCGGCAGGTCTGCGATCCCGTGCCGTTCGGGGCCGACCGCACGGCGCTGATCGCCGACATGTTCGAGACGATGTATGCCGCCCCGGGCCGTGGCCTGGCGGGCCCCCAGGTGGGCGTGATGGAACGCCTCTTCGTCATGGACGTGACCTGGAAGGAGGGCGAGCCCACCCCCGTCGCCTGCATCAACCCCGAGATCGTCGAGCGGTCCGAGGCGCATGCCGTGCGGGACGAGGCCTGCCTGTCCATCGTCGGTGTCGCCGCAGCGGTCTCGCGCCCGGCCGAGGTCGTGCTGCGCTGGTTCGATGCGGACTGGCACGAGGTGCAGGCCCGGCTGTCCGGCTTTCACGCCACCTGCGCGCAGCACGAATACGACCATCTGGACGGGCGGGTGATCCTTGACCACCAGACGCCCGAGGTGCGCGCGATCCTGGAACAGGCCTATGCAGGGGGCGCGGGATGACCGCCCGCCGTTGCATCCCCTGGCCCGACAAGCGCCTGCGCACCCCCGCCATCGCGGTCGAGGAGGTGACGGACGAAATCCGCGCGATCTGGCGCGACATGGTCGACACGATGGAGGCGATGCCGGGCGTGGGCCTTGCCGCGCCGCAGATCGGCATCATGCTCCGTCTGGCCGTGGTGGATGCCTCGGACAAGCGGGGGCAGGCGGTGCTGCTGGCCAATCCCGAGGTTCTGCATGCCTCGATCGAGCTGCGCGGCCATGAGGAGGCCAGCCCGAACCTGCCCGGCGTCTCGGCCCGGATCGAACGTCCCCGGGCGGTGACGGTGCGGTTCCTCAACAGCGCGGGCGAGGTCGAGGAGCGGGATTTCGTCGGCCTCTGGGCGACCAGCGTACAGCACCAGATCGACCATCTGGCGGGGCGGATGTATTTCGACCGGCTGAGCAAGATGAAACGGGACATGCTGCTGAGGCGGGCGAAAAAAGCGGGGTGATTGGTGCCTCGGGGTGCCCTTTGCGACGAGCCCGGGCCCGGAAACGGAGCCGTCCCGCATCCGTCCCGGTCACATGCGACTTTCCCGCAAACTGTTGATCCGAATGAGTTTTGTTGCTGTGCGCTTCACGTGCACAACCCCCTGCCCAAACCGCAGAACGAAAGCGAGGAGGGTGGCGCCCGACCCTGAGAGGGCATGTGCAGGGATTGAGATAGGCCGTGTGCTCTAAAGCAGAGATGGCGATTTTGCGGCTTGTGACATCGCCAAGCGCCCTCCCGGCCTGCGGCCGGGCGATACTGTGGGAACGTGGCGCCAGAAGATCGTGGCCCGCGCGGGTTTTGCGCCGTCACCTTTTCGGACAGGTCGCACCGTTTGCCACAAACTTGTGCCTCAGGCGCCAATCGCCGCGCGCCATCCCCTCTGGCCCCGCGCCGCACCGCGTTCTATGTCTCCCCCGACAGCACAGGAGGGCCGGACATGCGCGTGATCTTCATGGGAACCCCCGATTTCTCGGTCCCTGTCCTCGACGCGCTGGTCGCGGCGGGGCACGAGATCGCCGCCGTCTACTGCCAACCCCCGCGCCCCGCCGGCCGGGGCAAGAAGGACCGGCCGACCCCCGTGCACGCCAGGGCCGAGGCGCTTGGTCTGACGGTGCGCCACCCCAAGTCCCTCCGCAACGCCGAGGCGCAACAGGACTTTGCCGCGCTTGATGCCGATATCGCCGTTGTCGTGGCCTATGGCCTGATCCTGCCGCAGCCGATCCTCGACGCGCCGCGCCTGGGGTGCCTGAACATCCACGCCTCGCTGCTGCCGCGCTGGCGCGGGGCGGCGCCGATCCACCGGGCGATCATGGCGGGCGACCGGGAAACCGGCATCTGCATCATGCAGATGGAGGCCGGGCTCGACACCGGCCCGGTGCTGATGAAGGCTGCCACCATGATCGGCGATGAGGAAACCACCGCCGACCTGCACGACCGCCTGTCAGAGATGGGCGCGGGGCTGATCGTCGAGGCGCTGAACCAGATGCCCGACCTGACCCCCGAGCCCCAGCCCGAGGCGGGCGTGACCTACGCCCAGAAGATCGACAAGGCCGAGGCCCGCATCGACTGGACCCGCCCGGCCGAGGAGGTGGACCGCCAGATTCGCGGCCTCTCGCCCTTTCCCGGCGCCTGGACCGAGGTCGAAGGGCAGCGGATCAAGCTGCTTGCCTCGCGCCTGGCCGAGGGGGCGGGACAGCCCGGCGAGGTGCTGGACGATGCGCTGCGCGTTGCCTGCGGCAGGGGCGCGGTGGAAATCCTGCGCCTGCAACGGGCGGGCAAGGGTCCGCAGGAGCGCGAGCAGTTCCTGCGCGGCATGGCGCTGCCCGCGGGCACGATGCTCTGAAGGGCCTTGGCCTTGCCCTGACCGCATCCGTCACAGGGTGCCCGCCGGACCCGGCCAGCCGCGGGAGAGACGGCGGCAGGCGGTCTGCGGTGCGGTCAGGTCGGGCCATGTCGGGCGGATGGGCGCGGCGGTCTGTCGCGGCATCTTTCAAGGCAGGGATATTCCTTCCATGAGACGCTTGCCCCGGGGCAGGCCGGGCCGCCGCATGCAGCACCGTCCGTTCCGGCCGGCAACCTCCGCCGCGCGATCCCCGTGGGCCGCCGGGATGATGTGCCCCGGCTGGCCGATCTGCCGCAGGTGACGGGACCGGAATTCCCGCGGCCCGTGACGCGCCGACAGGGCCGAACGTCGCGACGTGCCGGCAGGTGAGTCGCGCCCCGGCGATTGTTTCCGAAATCAAAACCACGGCACCGGCACCGGGTTCCTGGCCCGATTCAGTGGCGTAACCCGTCGGAATCCGGGCATTTTCCTGCCAGAGGTCAAAGGAAACTATGCGTATTCCTGCATCCGTGTCACACTTTTGGAACAACCAACAGCGGAGGCTGAAATGACCACCACAACCATGACACCACCCGGTGGCGGCAAAATGTCCCTGACAGTCAAGGTGATGCTGGGGATGGGCCTTGGCCTGATCGTCGGCGTGATCTTCAACATGATCGATTCGAGCTTCATCAACACGCATGTCGTCGGCGGACTCTTCGCCATGATCGGCAAGATGTTCGTGAACGCGCTGAAGATGCTTGTCGTGCCGCTGGTCTTCTTCTCGCTGATCTGCGGCGTGACCGGCATCGGCGATATCCGCGTGCTGGGCCGGGTCGGCGGCAAGAGCTTTGCGCTCTACCTGGCGACCACGGCCATCGCCATTGCGGTGGCGATCCTGCTGGCCACGATCATCGGCCCGGGCAAGGGCTTTGACATGGCGGGCGTCGATACCACGGGCGTGACCGGGAAAGAGGCGCCTTCGGTCTGGGATGTCTTTGCCGGGATCGTGCCGACAAACCCCGTCGCCTCCTTCGCCAACGGCGACATGCTGCAGGTGATCTTTTACACGGTGATCCTGGGCATTGCGGTGCTGATGCTGGGCGGCAAGTCCAAACCCTTCATCGAAGGGTGCGAATACATGAACGAGGTGATGATGAAAGTCGTCTCGATCGTGATGGCCTTTGCCCCCTATGGCGTCTTCTGCCTGATCGCCAAGACCTTCACCGAACAGGGGATCGAGCTGTTCATCCCGGTGATGGCCTATGTGGTCACGCTGGTCCTGGCGCTGCTGCTGCACCTCTTCGGCACGCTGATGCTGCTGCTCAAGGCGTTGTCGGGTCTGAATCCCTTCATCTTCATGAAGAAGATGCGGCCGGCGCAGATCTTTGCCTTTTCGACCGCCTCGTCCAACGCGACGATCCCGGTCACGCTGCGCTGCACGACCCAGCGGGTGGGCGTGGACAACTCCGTCGCCTCGTTCTGCGTGCCCTTCGGCGCGACGATCAACATGGACGGCACGGCGATCATGCAGGGCGTGGCCACGGTCTTCCTGGCCAATGTCTATGGCATCGACCTCGGGCTTGGCGGCTATGTCACGGTGATCGCCATGGCGGTGCTGGCCTCCATCGGGACGGCGGGCGTGCCGGGCGTGGGCCTTGTCATGCTGACCATGGTGCTGAGCCAGGTCGGCCTGCCGATCGAAGGCATTGCCATCATTCTGGGCGTCGACCGGCTGATGGACATGATCCGCACGGCGGTGAACATCACAGGCGACGCCGTGGTGTCGACCATCGTGGCCAAGGGCGAGGGCAAGGTCGATATGGCGATCTTCAACGACCCGGATGCCGGGGTCATGACCGAGGACGATCTGGAAATGGACGAGGCGGCCGAGAAGGAGCTGGCCGCCTACGCCAAGCCGCACTGAGCCGGAGCTGTTGGGGGGGCGTCATGCGCGCCCCCTTCGGCCGGGGGAAAGGGTCGCCTGTGGCGGGGTCCGGTGCCCTGCCACGGGCGGTCTTGTCCCGTGGAGGCGGTTGGACGCCTCCGGCGGGAGTATTTTGGACGAGATGAAGATGGCGCGCGCGCGCTGTGTCGGACCGCGAGGCGGTCCAGCTCTTCGTCCTTGGTGAAGCGGGAGACGGCGGCGCGGGCGATGCGCCCGATCCCGTCGCCATCGCCGGTCGGCGGGTTGTCGCAGGTCTGGCAGTGCAGACGGGCGCGGCAGTGGCTGCTGCGCCATCATAATGCCGGGGGGCATCCGTCCCTGCATCCCTCATGCGGCGCGGACAGGGACCGGGTGGCACTGCCCGCCTCGCGCGCCCGGCATCCGGCGGCGGCCCCCTTTGCCCGCCGGATCAAGGCCGGGGCTGAGGCCCGGGGGCCTTGCACCACCCTGGCCGTGGCACTAGGGTGCGCCTTACCTCGGGGTGCCCTCATGCAGGGCTGAGATGCCATCCGGCGAACCCGTTGAACCTGAACCGGTTAAGACCGGCGGAGGGAAGGTTGTGCTGAAGCATCCAACTGACTCCGCCCGTCGCGATAAGGAGGATGCGTTGAGACATCTCGCTATTGCCACGGGACTGCTGGCCGCCACCCAGGCGGCTGCGGATACCCCCGTGCTTTCTGTCTATACCTACGACAGCTTCAACACCGAATGGGGCCCCGGCCCGGCGGTGGAACAGGCGTTCGAGGAAACCTGCGGCTGCGATCTGCAGTTCGTGACCGCCGGCGACGGTGCATCTGTGCTGTCCCGGCTGCGGCTGGAAGGCGCGCGGAGCGAGGCCGATGTGGTCCTGGGGCTCGACACCGCGCTGATCGGCGCGGCGCGTGAGTCGGGGCTGTTCGCGCCCGTCACGGTCAAGGCGGATTATGCCCTGCCGATCCCGTGGCAGGACCCGGAATTCGTGCCCTTCGACTGGGGCTATTTCGCCTTTGTCGGGCTGAAGGACGGGCCGATGCCCACCAGTTTTGTCGAACTCGCCGAAAGCGACGCCAGCGTGGTGATCCAGGATCCGCGCAGCTCCACGCCCGGGCTGGGGCTGCTGATGTGGGTCAAGCAGGCCTATGGCGATGCGGCCGAGGACATCTGGGAAGAGCTCGCCGACAATATCGTCACGGTCACGCCCGGCTGGTCCGAGGCCTATGATCTGTTCCTCGATGGCGAGGCCGATCTGGTGCTGTCCTACACCACCTCGCCCGCCTATCACCTGATCGCCGAGGGCGACGACAGCAAGATCGCCCTGCCGTTCGAGGAAGGGCATTACATGCAGGTCGAGGTCGCGGGGATGCTGAAATCCTCGGACCAGCCCGAGCTGGCGCAGCAGTTCCTGCAGTTCATGGTCACCGACGCCTTCCAGTCCGTCATCCCGACGACCAACTGGATGTACCCGGCGGTGGAGCCCGACGCGGGCCTGCCCGAGGGCTACATGACCCTGATGGAGCCCGCCAAGCCGCTGCTGATGTCGGCGGAAGAGGCGGCATCGGTGCGTGACGTGGCGCTGGACGAATGGCGCCGGGCGCTCAGCCAATAGCGCGCGGGATGGCCGGGCGCGCGGCCGCACTGGCCATCCTGACCTTTCTGCTGGTCCCGCTGGGCGCCGTGTTCTGGCGGGCGGGCGGCGGGGCCATGCCCGATGTGCACGACTGGGCGGCGGTGCGTTTCACCCTGTGGCAGGCGGCGCTTTCGGCGGTGGCCTCGACCCTGCTGGCGGTGCCGGTGGCGCGGGCCGTCGCGCGGCGGCGGTTCCCGGGGCGCGGGGCGCTGATCGCGCTGATGGGCGCGCCCTTCATCCTGCCGGTGATTGTCGCGGTGATCGGGCTGATCGCCGTCTACGGGCGCGGCGGGCTGGTGAACGACCTGCTGGGCCTGGCCTGTCTGCCGCCGCCCGGGGACGGGCGCCCGCGCTGCCTGTCGGTCAGCATCTACGGGCTGCACGGGGTGGTTCTGGCTCATGTCTTCTTCAACCTGCCGCTGGCCGTGCGGCTGATCCTGCAGGGCTGGCTGGCGATCCCGGCGGAACGGTTCCGCCTTGCCGCCCATCTGGGCGCAGGCCCGGGCGATGTGCAGCGCCTGCTGGAATGGCCGATGCTGCGGGCCACCTTGCCGGGGGTGGTGCTGATCGTCTTTGCCATCTGTCTGTCGAGCTTTGCCGTCGCGCTGACCCTGGGCGGCGGACCCCGGGCGACGACGGTGGAACTGGCGATCTACCAGGCCTTTACTTATGACTTCGACCTCGCGCGGGCGGCGATGCTGTCGCTGGTCCAGCTGCTGCTGGTCACCGGTGCCGGGCTGCTGGCGCTGCGCCTTGGCCGGACCGAGGGCTTCGGCGCCGGGCTGGACCGCAGGATCGACATGCTGCCGCCGGGCGGACGGGCGCTGTGGCTGGGCGATGCCGCCTGGATGACCGTCGCGGCCCTGTTCCTGCTGCTGCCGCTGGGTGCGGTGGCGGTGCGCGGGCTGAGCGGGCTGGCAGAGATGCCGCCCAGCGTCTGGGGTGCGACGGGGAACTCTCTGGCGATTGCCCTGTCGGCCACGCTGCTGACGGTGAGCGTGGCGCTGGCGCTGGCGCTGGCGCGGCGCGGATGGGTGGATCTGGCGGGCATGGCGCCGCTCGCGGCCTCGCCCCTGGTGCTGGGGACGGGGCTGTTCCTGCTGATCAACCCCGTCGCCCGCCCGGTGGACTGGGCGCTGGTTGTCACGCTGGCGGTGAACGTCGCGATGGCGCTGCCCTTCGTGCTGCGCATCGTCCTGCCGGCGGCGCAGGAGGTCGAACGCAGCTATGGACGGCTGGCCGATTCGCTGGGGATGCGCGGCATGGCGCGGCTGCGCTGGCTGATCCTGCCCCGGATGCGCAGGCCGCTGGGCTTTGCCGCGGGGCTGACGGCGGCGCTGTCGATGGGGGATCTGGGCGTGATCGCCCTGTTTTCGGACCCGGACAAGGCCACGCTGCCGCTGACCGTGTTCCGCCTGATGGGCGCCTACCGGACCGAGGCGGCGGCCGGGGCCGCGCTGCTGCTGCTGGTGCTCAGCTTTGGCCTGTTCCTGATCTTCGACCTTGGGGGGCGCGGTGCTGCAACTCGATGACCTGCGGCTGCGGCAGGGCGATTTCCGCCTGACCGCGAACTGGACCCTGGCCGAGGGCGACCGGCTGGCGCTGATCGGCCCCTCGGGCGCGGGCAAGTCGACCCTGCTGGCGGCCATCGCGGGCTTTCTGCGCCCCGATTCGGGTGCGCTCCGCTGGAACGGGGCCGATCTGACGGCAGAGCCACCGGCGCGCAGGCCGGTGGCCATGCTGTTCCAGGACCAGAACCTGTTCCCGCATCTGTCGATCCTGCGCAATGTGGGCCTGGGCATCCGCCCCGACCTGCGCCTGAACGCGGCGCAAAGGGCGCAGGCGCTGGCCGCGCTGGAGCGTGTCGGCCTGGGCGGCATGGCGGAAAGGCTGCCCGGCTCGCTGTCGGGCGGGCAGCAGAGCCGGGCGGCGCTGGCCCGGGTGCTGGTGCAGGATCGCCCGCTGCTGCTGCTGGACGAGCCGTTTTCGGCGCTTGGCCCGGCGCTGCGGGCCGAGATGCTGGACCTTGTCACCGCCCTGCTGGACGAGACCGGCGGCACGCTGATCATGGTCAGCCATGCGCCCGAGGACGCCCGCCGCATCGGCGGCCTGCTGTCGCTGGTCGACGAGGGCCACGCGGCCGCGCCGGTGCCGGGAGGGGAAGCCTTTGCCAACCCCAGCCCGGGGTTGCGCCGCTACCTGGGCTGACTGTCAGCCCGGGCCGCGGCCAGCCAGGCGAACCGGGACGCGGGGAACTGGTGGCTGGGGTGGTGTCCTGTGGCACCGGCGCTCTGCCGGACGGGGCGTCGGCAGCAGCCTGTCGCCAGGGGCGGGCCCGTGATGCAAGGCCAACCCGGGCAGGGCCTTCGTGGCGCTTGGCAAACAGGCTCCGGGCAGCAAACGTTTCCCCCGCGCGATGCCGCCCCGGTCGGAAGGGGGGAGGCGCGGGTCACGAGATGCTACGGCCCGTTGGCCGGGGCCTAGTCCGGATGCAAAAAGGCCCCGCCGGTGTGGCGGGGCCTTTTGCTGTTGGCTGTTGTCGGGCGGGCCGTCAGGTGCTGGCCTTGTGCTTGCCCTTGTAAGGCGCCCAGATGCGCTTGTTCGTCAGGTAGAGCAGCACCGACAGTATGATCAGGAACAGCACCGCGGCAAAGCCGGTGTGCTTGCGCGCCATCATCTTGGGTTCGGCGGCCCACATCAGGAAGGCGGCGACATCTTCGGCTTCGTGGTGCAGATCGGCGGAATGGCCGTCGGCATAGGTCACGTCGTCGCCCACCAGCGGCGGGGGCATCGAGATCCAGCCGCCCGGGAAGGCGTGGTTCTCGTAGAAGGTGGTGCCGGCCTGTTCCTTGGTCTCACCGGTATAGCCGGTGAGGATCGAAACGATATGCTCGGGTCCGCCGATGCCCTTGAAGAACTGGTTGATCCCGGTGCCGTAGGGCCCGTGGAACCCGGCGCGGGCCTTGGCCATCAGGCTGAGGTCCGGTGCGTTCGACACGTTGGATTTCGGGAAGTGATCGTTCGGCGTCGCCGGGCGGAAGTCGTCAAGCTCGGCGTCGAAGACATCGAAGTTGGCGGCATAGGCGCGCACCTGATCCTCGGGCAGATGCGGCCCGCCTTCGTCCGCGAGGGTGCGGATGGCGACGTACTGCAGCCCGTGGCAGGCGGCGCAGACCTCGGTATAGACCTGCAGGCCGCGCTGGAGCTGGTGCTCGTCGAAGGCGCCGAAGGGGCCCTCGAACGAGAAGTCCGTATCCTCGGTATGCGCTTCCTCGCCTGCGGCGAAGGCCGCGCCCGCGCTCAGCGCAAGGGCTGCGATGGCCGAGAGGGTGATGGTCTTGAACATGTCTCTGTCCTCTCTCTCGCCTTACTCGGCCGGTTTGCTCTTGGGGCCGTAGTGGCTGGCGAAGTCGTCCTCGATTGTCGCGGGCGGCGTCGTCGGCTTCTCGATCACGCCAAGCAGCGGCAGGATGACCAGGAAGTAGGCAAACCAGTAGGTCGCGCCGATCAGCGAGATGGTCGAGTACGGCGGTTCCGCCGGCATCGCGCCACACCACATCAGGACGACGAAGTCGACGCAGAGCAGGGCGAACCACCACTTGAACATCGGCCGGAACCGGCCCGAGCGCACCGACGAGGTGTCGAGCCAGGGCACCAGGGCCATGACCGCGATGGCGCCGAACATCGCCAGCACGCCGAAGAACTTGGCGTCGACGATGCCCGCGGTGATCCAGTTCGCGAACATCACGATCCACACGTCGCCGGTAAAGGCGCGCAGGATGGCGTAGAACGGCAGGAAGTACCATTCGGGCACGATATGCGCGGGCGTCGCCAGGGGGTTCGCCTCGATGTAGTTGTCGGGGTGGCCGAGGAAGTTCGGCATGAAGCCCACGATCGCGAAGAACACGGCCAGCACGACGGCCAGCGCGAACAGGTCCTTGATCACGAAATAGGGCCAGAACGGCAGGGTGTCCTTCTCGGCCTCGGCTTTCGACCCGCGGCGCACTTCAACACCCGTGGGGTTGTTGTTGCCGGTCGTGTGGAAGGCCCAGATGTGCACGATCACCAGGCCCGCGATGACGAAGGGCAACAGGTAGTGCAGCGAGAAGAAGCGGTTCAGCGTGGCGTTGTCCACCGCCGGTCCGCCCAGAAGCCAGGTCTGGATCGGCTCGCCGATCAGGGGGATCGCGCCGAACAGGCCGGTGATCACCGTGGCGCCCCAGAAGGACATCTGACCCCAGGGCAGAACGTAGCCCATGAAGCCGGTGGCCATCATCAGCAGGTAGATCAGCATGCCGACGATCCAGGTGATCTCGCGCGGGGCCTTGTACGAGCCGTAGTAGAGACCGCGGAAGATGTGCATGTAGACGGCAAAGAAGAACAGCGAGGCGCCGTTGGCATGCAGGTAGCGCAGCATGTGGCCGCCGTTCACGTCGCGCACGATGTGCTCGACCGAGGCGAAGGCCAGGTCGACATGCGGCGTGTAATGCATCACCAGCACGATGCCGGTGGCAATCTGGAGCGCCAGGCAGAATGCCAGGACGATGCCCCAGATCCACATCCAGTTCAGGTTCTTGGGCGTGGGAATGAAAAGCGTGTCATACAGAAGACCGATGACGGGGAGGCGGGAGTGAACCCACTTTTCCGCCCCAGTCTTCGGCTCGTAGTGATCGTGCGGGATGCCGGCCATTGTATCCTCCCTCAGCCCAGGACGATTTCGGATTCGCCGTCGAACCGGGCCACCGGGACGGGAAGGTTTTGCGGTGCCGGGCCTTTGCGGATGCGGCCGGCGGTGTCGTAATGCGAACCGTGACAGGGGCAGAACCAACCGCCGAAGTCACCGGCATTGCCCAGGGGCACGCAGCCCAGGTGGGTGCAGACGCCCATCATCACCAGCCATTCCTCGGCTGCCTCGCCCTCGGCCCCGTCGGGGGACAGGGCGCGGTTGACGTCGGTCGCCTCGGCCTCGGAGGGCAGGTTGGCGTTGCGCGCGTTGGTGTCGACCAGGTCGCTCAGCGGGGTTTCCCGGGCGGCGGTGACCTCTTCGGCGGTGCGGCGGCGGATGAACACCGGCTTGCCGCGCCATTTGACGGTCAGCTGGGTGCCGGCGTCGACACCGGACACGTCCACGCGGATCGAGGACAACGCCTGAACGTCGGCAGAGGGATTCATCTGGTTGACCAGCGGCCAGACTGCGGCACCGGTCGCCACGGCGCCGGCTCCGGCGGTGGCGTAGTAGAGGAAATCTCTGCGGGTGCCTGCGTGATCATCAGCGTGGGACACGAGGTAAGCTCCATTCCTTGGCCTCTGGGCGGCCGTCATGACATGGCAGGCCACGCCCTGCGCAGCCGTTCCGTGCCGGTGTTTAACTGCGGTTTTTCAAGTCGTCCAGCGAACAATGGCCGCAGGCAAGCGGTGGCGCGGAAGTGTCGCGCTTGTCGTCTGCTGCATGTGCATGATAGGACGGTAGGAATACCACCACGTGGGGACGTCGGGTTGGCATGATGCTGAAAAGACTTAAGATCGCGCTTCTTGCGCTGCTGCTTGCCCCGGCACCCGCCTTGGCAGAGATCGAACTGAACGTCTACACCGGGTATCAGACCGCGCCGCACAGCCGGATCAACGGTACGTACCCGGCCCCGGTGGGCGGTCCGTTCTCGGCCCTGATCGGCTGGAAGGGCAAGAGCTTCAGCCCACCGCCCTACTACGGTGTGCGCGCCACATGGTGGCAGACGCCCCGGCTGGGCTTCGGGCTCGAATTCTCGCACAACAAGGTCTATGCCGACCCGGCGGACATGGCCGCCGCGGGCTTTTCGCGGCTGGAAATGACCGACGGGCTGAACATCCTGACCGCCAATGCCTACCGCCGCTGGCCCGGCCAGTGGGGCAATGGCGCGGTGTCGCCCTATGTCGGCGCGGGCATCGGCGTGGCCATCCCGCATGTTGAGGTGACCACCGCCGCCGGCGGGCCTGCCACCTTCGGCTATCAGTACACCGGTCCGGCCGCGCGGCTGACCGCGGGGGCGAGCTACAAGATCAACGATCGCTGGTCGGTCTTTGGCGAATACCAGTTCACCTGGACGGATAACGAAGCCGATCTCGACGGTGGCGGTTCGCTGTCGTCGCGCATCCTGAACAACGCAATCAACCTGGGCGTCGGGTTCAGCTTCTGATCCCGGGACGCAAGAGGCCCCGGATCCGGTCCGGGGCCCTGCACGGCCAGACGTCTTGCGGGCCGCTCCTCATTTGGTCGCAGTGTGGTGCCCCGGACTTGCTCCTGGGCCTCTGCGTTGCAGCGGGCGGTGCGCTGCGATCAGCCCGGCGCGGTGGCCTTCATCGCCGGGCGTTCGGCGAATTCGGCGTACCAGTCGGCCAGTGCCGGGCAGCCGCTGCGCCAGTTGCGCGCATCGTGGCGGAAGTCGAGGTAACCCAGCCCGCAGGCCAGCGCGATCTGCCCCATGTCGAGCGGCCCCTTGAGGTGGCTCATCCAGCGGTCGTTCACCACCTTGACCGAGCGGGCGATCTTGTTCCACTGGCCGTCGACCCAGGGGGCAAAGCGGATTTCCTCGGGGCGGAGGCGGTTTTCATAGGCGATGGACACGGCGGAATCGATGAACCCGTCCGCCGTCGCCTCCAGCGTCAGCACATCCCACAGGCGCGCCTCGGGGTAGAGCCCGGCCTTGCCGATATGGTCGAGGTAGCGGGTGATGACGCGGCTGTCGTAGATCGCGGGCCCGTCGTCGCGCACCAGGCTGGGCAGGCGCGCCAGCGGGTTCACGGCAACAAGGTCGGGCGCCGATTCGAGCACGGTGGTCGAGGTCACGACCTCCTCCACCTGGTCGGACAGGCCGGCTTCGAGGATCAGGACCCGGACCTTGCGGACGAAGGGCGAGGCGGGCGACGAGAAGAGTTTCATGTAGTGCTCCGGCAATTCGGGTATGCCGGGGCACGGTAGGCAGGGTGCGGGGTCTTGTCCATCGCTCGCCTGGCGCGGGCGGGGGATCGCGCATGGACATGTTTGCGCGGGCCGGGAATGGGCGGTCTGCGGTCTGCGGTCTGCGGTCTGCGGTCTGCGGTCTGCGGTCTGCGGTCTGCGGTCTGCGCTGCGGTTCAGGGGCCTCGTCGCTCCGGACCGCTGCGGCCCGCTTCGCCGTCGGCTCCGGCGGTCCGCCTGTCAGTCGGCCTTGCGCTCCGGCGGATCGCGCATCAGCGCGGCCAGCACCGGGTCGGCCTGCGCCACGCCCTCGGCCGCCGCAAGGCGCACCGCGTCGGGCTTGTTCTGCGACAGCTTCCATGTGCCGTCGACCTCGGCCACCGTCAGGCGGCAGGGGACGATCGCGCGCATCATCCGTTCCATCAGCCCGTCGGTCATCTTGTCGGCGGTCCAGGGGCGTTTCGGCAACAACCGTTCCTCGAAATGCGCCGACTGGCGGTCGAGCATCTGGCGCAGCTCCTCCTGCGGCAGCAGCTCCAGCACCCCGGTCAGGTGCACTGCGACGTAGTTCCAGGTCGGCACCTGGTCCTCGACCCCGTACCAGTCGGGCGAGACATAGCCATGCGGCCCCGGCACCACCAGCCGCGCCGGACAGGGCGCGACGAGGGCGCGGACGATGGGATTGGGCCGGGCGAGGTGCAGCAGGACCGACCGGCCATCGGCGTCCAGCAGAAAGGGCACATGGCTGACCAGTGGCGCGGCGCCGGCCGGATCGGCGACGGTCAGGATGCCGAAGGATTCGCTGTCGGCATGGCCGAGGTTCAGCGCATCCGGCAGGTCGCGAAAGCTGCGGTTCGGGTGCATCTCAGGCCCTCAGCCCCCGGGCATCGGTGCCGGCGATGCGTGCGGGGACAATCGCGCCCTCGGTCCGGTCCGTGTCGAATCGCACCTCGGCGAATTGCGCGGTGCGGCCCATGCGGGGGCTTTCCATCAGCACCGCGTGATCCCGTCCGACCTGCGCCGCAAGATGCGCCCTGACCCGTGCCTCGCCCGCATCGCGCAGGCGCGCGGCGCGCGCCTTGATCGCGGTGCCGTCGACCTGCGGCATCCGTGCGGCGGGGGTGCCGGGGCGGGGCGAATAGGGGAAGACGTGCAGCCAGGTCAGCTGGCAATCCTCGACCAGCTTCAGCGAATTGGCGAACATCGCCTCGGTCTCGGTCGGGAAACCGGCGATGATGTCGGCGCCATAGGTCATGTCGGGGCGGAGCTTCAGCGCCTCTTCGCAGAATCGGATGGCATCGTCGCGCAGATGGCGGCGTTTCATCCGTTTCAGGATCATGTCGTCCCCGGCCTGCAGGCTGAGGTGCAGATGCGGCATCAGGCGCGGTTCGGTCGCGATGGCCTGCATCAGGCTGTCGTCCACCTCGATCGAGTCGATCGAGCTGATCCTCAGGCGCGGCAGATCCGGCACCAGTTTCAGGATCCGCAGTACCAGGTCGCCCAGTTTCGGCTGCATCGGCAGGTCAGCGCCCCAGGAGGTCAGGTCGACCCCGGTCAGCACCACCTCGTTATAGCCGCGATCCACCAGCCGCTTGATCTGGTCCACCACCACCCCGGCAGGGACCGAGCGCGAATTGCCCCGGCCGTAGGGGATGATGCAGAAGGTGCAGCGGTGATCGCAGCCGTTCTGCACCTGGACATAGGCGCGCGAGCGGGTGCCGAAGCCGTCGATCAGATGCCCGGCGGTTTCGGTGACGCTCATGATGTCGTCGACCTGCACCCGCTCGGTCTGGCCGATCAGATCGGGGACCATGTTGCGCCACGATTCGGGCTGCATCTTTTCGGTATTGCCCAGGACGATGTCGACCTCGTCCATCGCGGCGAATGTCTCGGGTTCGGTCTGGGCGGCGCAGCCGGTGACGATCAGCCGGGCGTTGGGGTTTTCGCGCCGCAGTCGGCGGATTTCCTGGCGGGCCTTGCGCACCGCCTCGGCGGTGACGGCGCAGGTGTTCACCACAACGGCGTCGTCCACCCCGGCGCGGGCGGCGAGATCCTTCATCGCCTCGGTCTCGTAGGCGTTCAGCCGGCAGCCGAGGGTGGCAAAGATCGGGGCCTTGCGGTCCATCACAGCGCCCCCAGGAAATCCGGCGTCAGGCTGGCGGTGAAGACATGGGCCGTCGGCCCCGTCATCCAGACGCCATCGTCCCGCCAGTCGAGCTCCATCCACCCGCCGTCAAGCTCCATCCGGACATGCGGCCCGGTCAGGCCCCGCAGCCTGGCCGCGACCAGCGTGGCGCAGGCGCCCGAACCGCAGGCCAGCGTGATGCCCGTGCCGCGTTCCCAGACCCGCATGCGGATGTCGCCGGGCCCGCGCACCTGGGCGAATTCCACGTTGGTCGCCTGGGGAAACAGCGGATCGGTCTCGATGGCCGGGCCGGCTTTGGCCAGGTCCACCGCCCCGGCATCGTCGACAAAGAAGACGCAATGCGGATTGCCCATGCCCACGCCCACCGGGTCGCCCGGCAGGGGCAGGTGCAGGGGGTCCACATCGCCCGCCAGCGGAATCTCGTCCCAGGCCCGTTGCGGCTGGCCCATGTTGATCCAGACCTGGCCCCCGTCGACGACCCCGCGCAGCAGGCCGCGCGTGGTGCGGATCGTCATCTCGCTTGCGCCGGTTTCGGCCAGCACATGCGCGGCGACGCAGCGGGTGGCATTGCCGCAGGCCCCGGCCCGGCTGCCGTCGCTGTTCCAGAAGTCCAGCACGATGTCCGACCCCTCGCCATCGCGAATCTCGGCCAGCTGGTCGAATCCCACGCCGCGGTGCCGGTCGCCAAGCGCCCGGGCCAGCGCCGGAGAGGTCACGGCCTTCCGCCCCCGTGAATCGATGATCACGAAGTCATTGCCCAGCCCGTGCATCTTCATGAACGGCAGAGCGCCTTGAGTCGGGGCGTCGCGCATGCGGCGCATATACGCGCGCGACGGGGGTTTTGAAAGGTGTCTGCGCTTGACCGGCTCAGGACGCAGCGGCATTTCGTCAATCCGTGCCGGGATTTGCACTTGACCTCTCCAAGCGTCCCCCTTAGACGAGCGCTTCGAGTGGGCCGTTAGCTCAGTTGGTAGAGCAACTGACTTTTAATCAGTGGGTCACAGGTTCGAATCCTGTACGGCTCACCACTGAATCCAAGGGGTTATGGGGCAGCGCCAGCGGCATAGGGCGCGCTAGGACGTACATAGGACGTATCTCAAATCAAGAGAACGGTCGGAACCGCGTTGTAGCAGAAGCTATTCCCGTGCAGTTTACCCTGAAACGCAGTTTGAAGTGCGGTCTCACTGAAAGAGACGGCAAACTAGGTTTCAGGATACGGAACTGTATGCAGATTTCACCATTCAAACGTTCGGCTTTGGAAGCATGTATTAGGGTCGGGGATTCGAGCCGCTACGGCGTAGACCTTGAAGCCGACAAAGACGCCATCTTTGATGAACTGTATCAAGAGCTGGAGGACCGGTCCCTAGACTTTCCTCATAAAGAGATACCAATTAGTCGTGGTCGCAAGTTGCACTACCTTCAGGACTACAAAAGCGTGCTTGCACTACGCGCTACTGCGAGGAACCTGAACAAAAACTACGGAATACGTCCAGCCAACAGGAACGCCATCGTACGCGGCGTGCTTGAAGCCCTATTTGACGCTACACCCTCATATGTTGTGCGATGTGACATCGCTTCCTTTTTCGAGTGTTTGAATGCCGAACCTATTCTCGACGAACTGCACCGGTCTACAAAGCTGCACCCCCACATCCGAGTGGTACTAGAACGGCTACAGGACAGCGGTCTCCTGAAAGCAGGGACCGCAGGTGTTCCGCGCGGTCTTGGCCTTAGCTCTACATTTGCAGAAATGTGCCTAAGGAGCTTTGACCATGAAGTGCGCCTGCACCCGAAGGTCTACCGGTACTTTCGGTTTGCCGACGACATCTTGATATTTTCACTTGGAGAGCCACAAGAGATTCTTCAGGGTGTTGAGCAGTTGCTGCGCCCAGACTTTCAGCTCCGTCGGGATAAAAGCTATCCAATCCCGCTCTTGTCTCTGCCAGATACAATCGAAAATCCATGCACTGAGGAGCCGGGAAGTTTCAGCTATCTTGGGTACAAGTTCACTTGTCAGCATGGGATCAAAACTCGTAAATCTAGACGCGTCCTTGTGGGAATATCAGATAACAAGATCAATGACCGAAAGACTAGAGTCATCCTCTCACTCAAAGCGCTGGAAAAGAATAAGGACGGACCGCTTTTCTTGAATAGGATCAGGATCCTCACGAGCAACTATGAAGTTCGAAAGAGCAGACATACGCATGGACAAAGAAAGGCAAAAGTGCGTACCGGAATATACTACAACTACCGCCTGTCTGGAGAATATGACCATGGCAAAAATGGGCCACATAAGAAGCTCGTGGACCCCGCGGAACTAAAGGAGCTGGACGCCTTTCTATCATCACTTCTTTGGGCGTCTACGAGTGAATACAGCTCAATCGTAGACAAGTTTTTAAATGCCGACCAAAAGGAAGAGCTGCGTCGACTTTCGTTCTACAAGGGGTTCACCAAGAAAATCACCTTGCGCCTACAGCGGTCGACCGTAGCGGCAGCACGGAAGGCTTGGCGATATGCTTGACCCAATCTTCAACAGGCTCCGCCCACTACTAACGGAAACTCTTCCCTATGATGTACCCGTGAACTTCTCGAACGAATACCTGTTCGTCTCCGAAGCACGGAAGTCGCTTCTTTCCGATTCAGAAACAAAATTCCTGGACACTCAGTACCGGCGTCGACTCAAAGACAGTGAGTACACCGTTCCATTTTCATATCCAATTCGTCGGACCGGACGAAGCCCAAACAAAATAAGTATCGTCCATCCACTTCAACAACTCCAAACCGCCGACTTCATCTTTGATTATTCAGAAACCATTCTTCTCGAGTGCTCTGAAAGCAAAAGCAGCCTAAGAGCGCCATTCGAGGTCTTACCAGCAGTCAGCAAAAAGGAGTTAAAAAGATTTGGCGATGTGAAGAAGATTGGGATTCCCCATGTCGCGCCAGAAGATGGAAAGCTTGACCTCGGATTTGCCCCTTCCTTTTTCTCAATCAGAAAATATAATCTTCTCGACAAGTTCCATAACTCGAACGAAATCATCAGGCTTGAGAGCAAATTCCCTCTTATGCGGTCCGTTGATGTCACCAAGTGCTTTTTTAACATATACACCCACTCCATCACTTGGGCGGTCAAAGGCAAAGGTTATTCAAAACAGCACGCAAATAAATACTCCTTTGAGGGTCGGTTTGACACTCTGATGCAGCGATCCAACTACAACGAGACTAACGGAATTGTGGTCGGCCCTGAGGTCTCGAGGATATTTGCTGAAATAATTTTCCAGAAGGTCGACGAAAACATACATCACGATCTGAGAAGCCGCGGACTTCAATCGGAGCGAGAGTATGCGATCAGGCGCTATGTAGACGACTATTTCCTATTTGCTTCTGACGAGCGCACGCTGCAAATCATCTACGACAGCGTTGAACGCAATCTCGAGGACTACAAGCTATACTTGAATGATCGAAAAAGCAGAGCGTACAAGCGCCCGTTTGTTACGAATATTACGAGAGCGAAACAAGGCGTTTCAGACGTATCCAAACGGATAGTCGCGCTTAGCGCTCAAGAGCTTGCCGCTGACGACCAAGATCAAGTCGAAATTTACCATCAGTTTCGTCAGGCTCTTGAGGATCTTCGAATTATTGTCAGTGATAACGGAGCTTCCTTTGCAGAAGCTACCGGTAGCACTTACTTCCAGATAACCCGAGCAGTGAGGCATCTGCGAAAGCATTCTGAGAGTGTTTCTGGGGAAACTGAGACAGACCTCGTTAACCGAGTGCGAAGCATCATCAGAATACTATTCTACATCGTATCCTCAGATTTTCGCGTGTCGCCAATTTTTCGAACTTATCAAATCGTCGAGGAGATAATACTAATTGAGAAAAACCTTCGCTCCTCCGAAGCAGAGGCGATGCGAGACAGGCTGGTATTCGAGATATGCGAACTAATCAGCGCGAACTTGTCTGACGAAACTGGTCTGGATGACGGGAAGCTGTCACTAGAGGCCTGCAATCTTCTTCTGTTAGGCTCCATGATTGGACCAAAGAGCTTTCCAGAACAGGACATCGTCAAAGAATTGTCTAAACGCCTGCAAAACTCTGACTCGCTTAGTTACTTCTCTTTTGTCGCCTTGATGTATCTCTATGGTAACGCTGGCGATGGTTTCTCGTCTTACGTTGATGGAATCGCAGGAACAATGCTCGGTATCATTGGTGAGAAGAAGGATGATGTCCGCACTGATACTGAGGCTTACCTAATAATGAGCGACTTCCTTAGCTGCCCTTTTGTTACACATGATCACAAACGGAACGCGCTAAAGACAGTCTATGGTGTCGAAGGTTTCCCTAACGACACGATTGATAGACTTGCGCTCCATGTGGCTTTTGTGGATTGGAAAGGTGCCCGGACGTCGCACTTCCTTAAGAGAAAGAGATTGCAACCGGTTTATCATCTACTAGGATAGGAAGGCGGACGGTTGCCTGAGATATTCGCGCTGTAATCGATAGGATTCTTAACAGGCCTGCGATAAGGTAAGATTTACCCTCAAGCGCTCTTTGAAGTGCCTTGCAGGGGACCACACACGTACAGGCACGTCCGCACCCCATACTAGTTTGCTATACCGCACACATGACTTCATCAGGACATTTCGGCTAACTTCTCCAGTGGCCTACGGTACTCCTCGGTCACGACGCATATCCGGCTTCTCGGCCGGATCGGGCGAAGCACTCCGGCTTCCTTTAGGTTATTCACTGCCTCGCGCATGGGGTCGTTGTTGTATGGAGCCACCCTCCCGAATACGATAAGGGCACCGACGATCGCCTCCGCAAGATGGTGATTGCCACAGGCACGCTGGACTTCGGACAGCAATCTCAATGCGGTGGCGGTCGACGGCATGGTGGCTGTTTGATTCAGGTGCGGAAGCACTGCGTTCAGGTGGTTTGTCGCAACATCCCGCAACGGAGAAATCATGGCTGCAATCGAATGTAGGCTATTGCCACTCCTCGCACCAAGGCAGCTCTCGATTGCTCCGCGCTCAAGGACTATCTCGAACCTTACTCGCTGGTCAGTTTTTGCATATACTCGAAGCCAAGTCGCTTTGGCGATCTGTGCCTTAACATTCGGGCTTTGCGCGTAAACTTCCGCCGACGGCAGGTCTACGTCTCTGCCTCCCACGAAACTCCTCGAAGATGCGGAAATCGCCGGGCGTATCACATTCCATACGTATTGGATTGGGCTATCGTGCTCGAACTCCCAGTAGAACTCAATCTCGCGCAGGGAATAGTAACGTTCTCTTTCTGGTGCTCTCTGCCCATCAAGCGGGAGGTCGTTTATCGATCGAGTTAACAGCCGGGATACCGCTCTGATATAGTTCGCCAAGTGCCTTTCAAGACTGTGACCTTTGGCGTATCCGTACCTCCGGTTTGGCCCGATGATTAAATTTGTAGATTGAACAAGAGGGCGCTCATCGGCGTACCAACTATCATCAGGAGCAATTGCCATTACATAGTCAGATAGGATCTGAGGTCGATCCGGTCGGGAATATCGTTTCAGCTGCTGAGCCTGCACCCACCTTGTCAAGTTGAGCGTGCAGGCAAAACCGAATTGCAGACCAGCGCCGACAAGTCTTCTATGGGGTCTGTAGCGGCCCGACTTCTCAAGGCGACCCGCAATCAATGGACTCTTACCAGTGTTGGCGTCGTCGTTCAGCGCGCTGGCAAACCTGATGTCGAACTTTCCGGAAAGGCGGTCTGTTGAAAAGGTTCGAAATAGCCTTATGACTTCTCCATCGCCGTCGTAGATTTCCGCGTCGCGCAGTCGATTCAGCTGCGCCAAAACGTCGTCGTCACTCCCGTACAGCGCCCAATCACCTACGGTTAGTTCCAAGCGGTCAATGAATGCATCTTCCGCTCGAACTTGGTAGGGTGGCGCAAGTTCTTGAACGAAATCTTCCCGTTTGATGATCAGTTTTGACATGGGGGGGTTCTAGGGTACCCGGTGGAGAGTAAACCGATACGCCTAATCATCCTTTGGACCGTTGTTGGGTGCCACTTTCCGCCATGGTAAGTCGGAATCTCGTCCGAATTCAGCCTTTCGGAGATTTTTCGCACAGAAAGGCCAGCCTGTTGCATAGTCGCAATCTTCGGTGCCATTCGCACACAGAACTTATCTGCCTCAATTTTGTGACGTTCTGCAAGGAGTTTGCCGGTCTTACCTAACTTGATGCCCCTAACCTTGGCCGCTTGGAGCGCAGTCCTAGTCCGGTCACTTATCCTCCGCGCTTCCTCTTCCGCCATCGCAGCGTACACGTGGAGCATGAAGCGATCGGCGTTGGGCATGTCCGCTGCGTGGAAGCGAACGCCGCTTTCCAGCAACCCCGAAACGAAATGGACGTTTCGCGCCAATCTATCAAGCTTCGCAATGACCAGGATTGCGTCTAGCCTTTTGCACTCCGCAAGCGCGGCAGACAGTTGAATGCGCTTGGTTTTTCGGCCGCTTTCGACCTCAAGATACTCTGACGAGATGATACTTCCGGTAGAAGTGGCGTACGCTTGCACAGCGGTTCGCTGAGCCTCTAATCCCAAGCCACTGTGTCCCTGACGTTGGGTTGATACTCGGATGTAGGCGATGAGAGGTCTTGGGCAATTCATTTGTGCACCTGTGAACGTTGGATCGTGTGTGTACAGATCTGGGTGCCTCGAATCCTTTGACATAGGGCGGACATAACAAATTTCGGATTTTAGTCTGCCACTCTTGGTGTGGGCCTAGTTTTGAGCCGCGGAACATCGTTGTTGTTGCTTTGCCGCTGCAATCGATTGCAGTGTATAACCGACACTTCTGGACTGCGGCGCTAGTTTCCTATTTTATTTCAATTATCTCAGATACTTAGGGAAATCTGAGATGTGATCCGTTATGTCCGAAACTTGGGTTTTTGTCAGTTCTGGACTGTGGCGCTAGTTCTTGAAATGATCGGCTGTAGGTTTGTTATGTCGAAGCAAAATTTCAACCCAGTTTTTGGGTGTCTTCGCATGCTCAGGGGGTAGTCTCCAACGACTGTGAAAAAATGGGTCCCCCGTCACCAATGCCGGGGTGGCACCCTGATCAAAGACTCGATCAACGCCCGTTCGTAGAACACTCTCCGTCCGCGTCTTACGAACTCCGGAGGTCGTCCGAGACTTCGCCTGTTTTGCAGCGTTCTCGGTTGAAGCCCTAGAAGCTTCGCAGCGATTACTTCGTCGATCAATCCGTCTGGCGTTTCTATCCCCTGCCGTTGGGAGCGTTTGGCTTCTGTGGGCGGCTCTGTTCCGGCGGAGCCTTCATAGATGCTCAGCGTGCGTTTGCGCCGGGTTCTGTTTCTTTCACGTACGGCGTCGTATGTTTTCCGGTCAAATTTCTTGAGTGGCATCAACCCTGTTCCTTCCGCTTCCTTGCCAGCATCCCACTTCGTTTTTGGCCTGCCTCCTCGAGTGCTTTTGTGGCCTCCGCGGATATTCCGTGGACGTAGCGCATCGTCGACTGGAGAGATTTATGCCCCGCGACCAGCGCCGCATTCTGAAGACTAGAGTTTGCAGTCACTTCTGAGACGATAGTGTGGCGAATGTCGTGCAGACGAACTCCCTCAAGCCCCGCCAGTTTTTGTATCGCCTTCCAGCTTCGCTTTGGGTCAGTTAAGGGCTTATCTTTTACTCTTCCCGGAAAAACGTACTCAGAGCTTGCGGTTTCCCTGATGTCCAAAAGGAATGTCCTCATGTCGGCACTCATCAGGCTCTTCTGAGGATCAGTCTTGGTCTTCCTATAGAATATTACGCCGCGCTCAAAATCGACGTCTGACCACTTCAGTTGCAGTACTTCAGATCGACGCCTGCCGGTAAGAAACAAAAACACAATAGCGTCGTATGACGAGGTGTTCTCTGGGTTCGTCTCTCGGAGTTCGGAGATCGCTTCAATCACCCGTTCCTGTTCTGACTTTGTGAGGAAGCGCTCCCTAGGCTCCTCTTTGAAGCCTTTCACGAACTGCACGGGATTTACTGCGACAGAGGCGTGATTGTTTTGAATCGCGTGATTGTACATCTTTCGCGTGATTGCCAGCATACGGTTTGCTTGCTTGGGGGTGTGGGCCATCGAGCGCTTGAGGGCTTCGATTTCATCTCTGGCGATTGATGTGATGCGCTCAGCTCCAAGTGCAGGGAAGACGTATCTCTCAAGGATTCGCCGGTACTCCGCTTGAGAGCTTGGAGCGAGGTGGACTTCCACATGCTCCGTCAGGAAGCGCTCGCCATAGTCCTTCAAGGTCACCTGCTTCCGTCGCGCCGTGCGTTCGGCTGTTGGATCATCACCCAAGACCGCCCGGCTCAGCAGCTCCTGCGCCATCCTTCGGGCGGTTGAGAGGTTCATACGGTCGACATCGCTCAGCTTATGCTTGCGCTCTTTCCCTTCGCTGTTCCGGTAACGCACTATAAAACTCTTCTTCCCGGCTGGCGTTACTTTTACTTGGAGGCCGCGCACCTCCGTGTCTCGAACAAAGTAGTCGCGAACATGCGGCTGGAGAGCTGCTATGCTTCCTTGTGAGAGGCGTTGGGCGGTGCCGTGGGGATTGGTGCTAGGCATGGAATGATTGAGCTAGGACGCATATAGGACGCGCTTGAGTGGGAAATCGAATGTGATTGCAGCTTGTGGTTCGGTAACTCAACCCCGTATTCGGTAAATATGTCAAGCGTTTGACGTGTTGCAGTGTATTGCCGTGCGATCGGGTGAAAAGAACTTTTAATCAGTGGGTCACAGGTTCGAATCCTGTACGGCTCACCACTGAAATCCCGAACATTCGCGCGCCGTATGGTGCGCAACCTGGTCGACGGGCCTCAGCTCGCCTCGCGCGTCTTGTGCTTCAGCCGCGCCTCGTAGGCGTTGCGGATGTGCTGGCTGGCCTTGTCCTCGGCGCCGGCGATGTCGCGCGCGGCAATCGCCTCGGCCAGGGCCTTGTGCTCGCCCAGCACCGCGCGGCGGCGGTCGACATCCACGATCGACGAATCCCGGCGGTCGGCGGCGACGATGTCGTCCAGCGTGCCGATGAATTTCATCAGATAGCGGTTATGCGCGCATTTGCGGATCAGCGCGTGGAATTTCTTGTTGTGCTGGAACATCTTCTCGCGGTCTTCGAGGAAGGCGGGTTCCTCCTCCGTCAGGCGCAGCAGGGCGTCCAGCTCGGGCCCCGAGGCATTGCGCGCGGCCTGCCCGGCCAGGGCGCGTTCCAGCACCTCGCGGGCGACAAACACCTCTTTCAGCGCCTCCTCGTCAATCGAGGCGACCACCAGGCCGCGCCGGGGGTGATGGGTCAGCAGCCCCTCGGATTCCAGCCGCAACAGCCCCTCGCGGGCCGGCGTGCGGCTGATGTTCAGCCAGTCGGCCGTCTTGTATTCGGAAATCCGGTCGCCGGGCGCCAGCTTGCCATGCTCGATCGCGTCGCGGACCGCCTCGTATGCGTGTTGAGCCAATCTTGCCGACGCGTTCTTGTTTGCTGCCATACCGTCCTCAGGGTTCTTTACCGTTCCAGGCCCGGGGCAGAAAACGGCAGGTTGCGAGTATGGCATACTATATTGCGCCGCGAGGTCAGGCAAGCAGTGGCGTGTCGCCGACATGCGACGCGGCAGGCCCGGATTGCACTTTGAAATCAATGATGCGGGCGGGTGAATTTGGCTGCAATCGCTTTCCGACCGGCAGGTAGACTTGGTATTCCCAAGGTATGACCATTGCGCGGCACGGCTGTGACTCCGCCTGGATCGCGGACCGCTGTGGCGGGCCTGCGCCAATGTGTCGAATGGGCCTCGCGCGTTGCCCCATGTGTTGCGACGGTATACCGTTTCGCAAAAGGGAGGACCGACCGTGACAGATATCCAGAGCCGACCCGGGACGCGCCGCGAGGATCTGCGCCTGACGACCGGCCGTGGCCGCTATGTCGACGACATCGCCCACCCCGGGGCGCTGCATGCGGTCTTCGTGCGCAGCGAATACCCCTCGGCCCGGGTGATGGGGATCGACATCTCGGGGGCCGAGGCGCTTGGCGCCACGGTGCTGACCGCATCCGACCTGGCCGATGACGGTGTCGACCCGGTGGTCCCGCCCTTCCGCCAGTACCGCCCGGACGGAAGCGAGGCGCATCAGACCCGGCGCCCGCTGCTGGTCGAAGATCGCGTGCGCTTTCAGGGAGAGCCCCTGGCGATGGTCCTCGCCGCATCGCTGACCCAGGCGCTGGACGCGGCCGAGGCGGTGCAGGTCGAGCTGGAGGAACTGCCCCCGGTGATGACGCTGGACGAGGCCAAGGCCGACGGCGCCCCGCTGGTCTGGGACGACCGCGAAGGCAACCTGATCTTTCACTGGGCCAAGGGCGACGGCGACGCGGTGATGCAGGCGCTGGACACGGCGGCCCATGTGACGCGCCTGCGCTCGCGAGTGAGCCGGGTGTCGGCCAATGCGATGGAGCCGCGCGGCGCGCTGGCCTATGCCGACGAGGCCGGGCGGATGACGATCTGCGTCAGCCATCAGAGCCCGTTCAACTACCGCGCGTCGCTGGCGCAGACCTTTGCCATCCCGCCCGAATCGTTCAGGGTCATGGCCCCGGATGTGGGCGGGTCCTTCGGGATGAAGTCCGGCCCGCTGCGCGAGGAAATGCTGGTGTTCTGGGCCGCCCGCAGGCTGGGGCGCGCGGTGCGCTGGACGGCGACGCGGAGCGAAAGTCTGATGTCCGACGAACATGCCCGCGACCTCTGGGCCGACACGGCGCTGGCGCTGGACGATGCGGGCAACTTCCTGGCGCTGCATGTGAGGTACGAAGTCAATTGCGGGGCCTATGTCTCGGGCCGGTCCAATGCTCCGGTGGGCAATTTCGGTGGCATCGCGGGGGTTTACCGGACCCCGGCGATCCTGGGCGAATGCATCGGCTATGTCACCAACACCCAGCAGACCGCGCCCTATCGCGGCGCCGGGCGGCCCGATGCGACCTATATGATCGAGCGGATCATCGACCTGGCCGCCTTTGAAACCGGGCGCGATCCGGCGGAGCTGCGGCGGAAGAACCTGATCCCGCCCTCGGCCATGCCCTATCAGACGCCCTTTGTCTTTCGCTACGATTCGGGCGAATTCGAACGTGTGCTGGACCGCGCGCTGGAGCTGGTGGAATACGCCGGCTTCCCCGAGCGCCGGGCCGAGGCTGCCCGCAGGGGCCGTCTGCGCGGCATCGGGCTGGCCAACCCGATCGAGGTCGCCTCGGGGCCCTGGGCGCGGCCGAGCAAGGACTTCGCCACCCTGCGCGCGGATCCCCAGGGGCGCATCACGCTGCTGTCGGGGGCCATGTCGGTGGGGCAGGGGCTGGAAACGGCGCTCAGCGCCATCGCGGCGGACCGCATGGGGGTCGATCATGCCACGGTCGATTTCGTGCAGGGCGACACGGATGCCCGGGCCAATGGCAAGGGCTCCGGCGGGTCTTCGGCGCTGTCTCTCTGCGGCTCTGCCGTCACCCTGGGGGCGGCTGCGCTGATCGAGGCCGCCCGGGCCGAGGCGGCGGCGATGTTCGGCACCGGCGTGGAGGACATCGCCTATGACGGCGGGCTGCTGCGGGTCGAGGGCAGCAACCGGGTCGTGGGGCTGGGCGACCTGGCCAAACGCGCCCAGGAGGACGGGCGGCAGCTGGAAGGCGCGGGCGAATTCAGCTCGCAGCAGGCGACATTCCCGAACGGCTGCCACATCTGCGAGGTCGAGATCGACCCCGAGACCGGCCAGACCGAGATCGTGACCTATGTCTCGGTCGAGGATGTCGGCACGGTGATGAACCCGTATCTTGTCGCCGGGCAGATCCACGGCGGCGTCGTGCAGGGCCTGGGCCAGGTGCTGTTCGAAGAGGTCGCCTATGATCCCGGCGGCCAGCTGCTGACCGGCAGCTTCATGGATTACGCCATGCCCCGCGCCGCCGACCTGGGCCCCATTGTCAGCGACAATGTCGAGGTGCCGACCAAACTGAACCTGCTGGGCGTCAAGGGCGTGGGAGAGGCCGGGACAGTGGGCGGCCTGGCCGCCGGCATGAACGCGGTCTGCCATGCGCTGCAGGTGCGCGGGATCCGGCATTTCGACATGCCGGCCACGCCCCACTGCATCTGGCAGGCGCTGAACCGGGCGGGCTGAGCGCCCGCCCGTGTCCCGCTATACCGCGCCCGCAGCCCTGAGCGCCGAGATTTCCTCGGCCCCCAGGCCGTATTCGCGCAGGATCTCGTCGGTATGTTCGCCCGCGTCGGGCGCGTGCCGCCGCAACCCCCGGTCATGGCCCGAGATGTTCAGCGGATGCGCCACGATGTTCAGCTGACCCAGCAGCGGGTGGGTCACCGGGCGCGCCATGTCCAGATGCAGGACCTGCGGATCGGCAAACATCTCGTCGATGGAGTTGATCGGCCCGCAGGGCACGCCGACCTCGTTCAGCGCCTCGATCCAGTAGCTCCGGGGCTTCAGCCGCACCTTCTCCTGGATCATGGCGTTCAGCTCGTCCCGCTTGCTGAGCCGGTCGGCGCTGGTGGCATAGGCCGGGTTTTCGGCGGCATCCGGGCAGCCCAGCACGCCGCAGAGCCTGGCGAACATCTTGTTGCCCGAGGCGGCGATGGTCACATGCCCGTCCGAGGTGGCAAAGACCCCGGTGGGCGTGCCCGTCGGGTGATCGTTGCCCGCCTGTTCCGGCACATGACCCGACACGGTCCAGCGCGTGGCCTGGAAATCCAGCATCGCGATCATCGCCTCCAGCAGAGAGGTGGTGACCCAGCGGCCCTCGCCCGTGCGCTCGCGCTCCAGCAGGGCCATCAGGATGCCCTGTGCCAGATAGCCCCCGGCGCAGAGATC
This sequence comes from Pseudooceanicola pacificus, assembly GCF_009789075.1. Taxonomy (GTDB): domain Bacteria; phylum Pseudomonadota; class Alphaproteobacteria; order Rhodobacterales; family Rhodobacteraceae; genus Pseudooceanicola; species Pseudooceanicola pacificus. The sequence continues at coordinate 59,790 of NZ_WNXQ01000010.1, read as the reverse complement.
GGCAATCGGGATGCCCACGCGCACCGGGCCCTGCCCGGGCAGGCCGGTGACGGACATCAGCCCGCTCATCCCCTGCGCGATCTGGTCCACCCCGGGCCGGGTGGCATAGGGTCCGTCCTGCCCGAAGCCCGAGATCGAGCCGTAGACGATGCGCGGATTGACCTTGCGCACCGACTCGTAATCCACGCCCAGGCGGAATTTCACGTCCGAGCGCATGTTCTCGACCACCACATCGGCGCTTTCGGCCATCTTCATGAAGATCGCCCGCCCCTCGTCGGTCTTGAGGTTGATCGTCATCCCCCGCTTGTTGCGGTGCAGGTTCTGGAAATCCGACCCGTGCCGCCGCCCGCCGGTGGCGTCATTGCCCGCATCGGCGGCGGGCGGTTCGATCTTGATGACCTCGGCCCCCCAGTCCGACAGGTGGCGCACCGCCGTTGGCCCGGCCCGGGCCAGCGTCAGGTCGAGCACCTTGTAAGGCGCCAGGGGAAGCGGGCGGTCGTGCAATCCGTCTTGGTATGTCATGTGCCTTGCCTTCTGAATCTGAGGCACAGGCTAACGCGGGCGGTGTGAGATAAAATTCAGTTATCGTAGGCCTGGAGAGAGAAAATGGCCGATGCGCCGGTCAGGCCATTCGGTATGCCATCAATTCTCGCGGTTCAGCGACAGCTCTTCGGGCAGATGTTGCGCCAGGGTGCGGGAATAGGCGTCCAGGTGGCGGGCCATGCGGCGCATGGCGGCCTCTTCGTCGCCATCCTCGATGGCGGCCAGGATGCGTTCATGCGCCGCGATCATCAGGCGGCTGTGGCTGTCGTCGCCATAGCGTTCCAGCGCGTTGGCCATGTCATGGGCGTTGGAGACACCGATCATGATGGCGGTCAGCAGCTCGTTGTGGCTGGCCCGGGCCACGGCGACGTGCCAGTCGGAATTCAGCTGTTTCAGCCTGCGCCGGTCGGCCAGGTCGGTTGCCGCCATGTCCGCGGTCACCGCGCGCAGGCGGGCGATGTCCGCCGCATCGCGGTTGCGGGCGGCGAGGCGGGCCAGCGTCGGCTCCAGCGCCAGCCGCGTCTCGATCAGGTCGACGCTGCTGATCGAGGCGCCGCGCACGAACAGCTCAAGCTGCCGGTGGACCGAGCTGTCGGGTGCGGGCTGCACCACCGACTGGCCGTAGCGGCCGGGCGATTTCGGGCTCAGCAGCCCCTCGCTTTCCAGGATGCGGATCGCCTCGCGGACCGAGCCGCGGCCCAGCCCGGTCATCGCCACGAAATCCCGCTCGCCGGGGAGCGAGGCGCCCTCTTTCAGCTCTCCCGACAGGATCCGGTCGCGCAGCGCGTCGGCCAGCAGCTCATAGCGCCGCTGACGGTTGCCCGCTGCCTCGGTTCGGCGGCGGACATCCTCCTGAATCGCGGTCAGCAGGTCGGGGATGGGGTTCGCGTCGTTCATGTCGGGCCGGACTATGCCACAGCCACGCCCGCCCGCACAGGGCCTTGCCCGGCCCCGGCCTCGCCGCTCGCTACGAACATGTTATTGCCGCCCGCAGCGACACGGGGCGGGGCGCGGCATGCTTGACTAAAGACACCTTGGACGTATTCTACTTGCCGGTCGGTTGGTAAATCTGGCAGGCGCAGGACCGGGGGCTTCCCCCGGCCCGCGACGCTGCCCGAACCGGCCGAAACAGGGACCAATACGGCAGAACAGGGCGCCTCATGACGCAGATAGATTACACGGCCTTCGAGGCAGAGGTGCGCAGCTTTGCCGAAACTCACTGCCCCGCGGACATCCGCCAGATGGTCCGCGACAGCAAGAAGATCACCCGCGACGCCTGGTCCCGCTGGCAGAAGGTTCTGTTCGATCACGGCTGGGGCGCGCCGAACTGGCCGGTGGAACACGGCGGCACCGGATGGGATGCGCGCCAGCGCTACATATTCGACACTGTTCTGGCCGAAACCCGCTGTCCGCCGCAGTATCACCACGGGCTGCGCCACCTTGGCCCGGTGCTGATCAAATACGGCTCGCAAGAGCAGCGGGACCGGTTCATGCCCGGCATCCTCGACGGCACCGACTGGTGGTGCCAGGGCTATTCCGAGCCGGGATCAGGCTCTGACCTTGCCTCGCTGCGCACCAAGGCGGAACGCGACGGCGACGATTACGTGGTGACCGGGCAGAAAATCTGGACCTCCCACGCGCATGAGGCCGACTGGATCTATGCGCTGGTCCGCACCTCGGTCGAGGACAAGAAGCAGAAGGGCATCACCCTGCTGCTGATCCCGCTGGACAGCCCCGGCATCACGGTCAAGCAGATCCGCACCATCGACAACATTCACCATGTGAACGAGGTCTTCTTTGAAAGCGTCCGCGTGCCGGTGGCGAACCGCATCGGCGAGGAAGGCCAGGGCTGGACCTACGGCAAGTACCTGCTGTCACATGAACGTCTGGGCGGGGCGAATACCGCGCCCACCTTCCAGCTGTTCGACGGGGTGAAACGGCTGACCGAGCGGCACGGCGGATCGGCGCTGCGGCGCGCGGACATCCAGCTGCGGCTGATCGAGATCGAGTCGCGGATGCTGGGGCTCAAGGAGCAGGGCCGCGCCGCCGTCGGGGCCGCCATGCGGGGCGAGAGCCTGGGGCTGATGCCCTCGGGGCTCAAGGTGATCTCGTGCAACATTCAGCAGGCGCTGTGCGATCTGGCGATCGAGGCGGTCGGCCCGACCCATGCGGCCCGGCGCGGCACGGTCGACCCCGACCAGGCGGATGCCGAGGCGCTGCGCTGGATTTCGACCTATTTCCTGAACCGCTCGCGCACCATCGTCGGCGGGTCGGACGAGGTGCAGAAGAACCTGATCGCCGGGCAGCTCTTCAAGGGCGGACTCGACCCTGTTGCGCCTGCACTTGTGCCCGGGCCGGTGTTCGACGCGGCGTTGCGCGCGGGCACGGATGGCGGGATCAACTGGGCCGCCGTCCTTGGCATGGGCTGGCCGATGACGCTGGTGCCCGAGGACCAGGGCGGCGCGGGTGCCGGGCTGGAGGACATGGTGGCCATTGTCGAGGGCGCCGCGCGCGGCACGCTGGATCTGAACCTGGCGATGCATTGCGCCGTCACCCCGCTGCTGCTGAGCCATGCGCCCGCGGGTGCCCTGCACGACCGGCTGCTGGCGGGGCATATGGACGGCTCGGCGGTGGTGCTGACTGCCCTGCTGACCGACGAGGGCGGGCTGGACAGCCGCGATTTCAGTCTCGAACCCGGGGCGAACCCGCTGGTGTCGGGGATGCTCGGCGGGGTCGAGGCGCTGCCGGGCGCGACCCATCTGCTGCTCGCCTCGGCCGACCGGCTGCTGGCGGTGCCGCTCGACGGGGTCGGGATCGCCGAGAATGCCACGCTCGACGGGCGGCCCACGGTCGATCTGCGTTTCGGCGGCGCCCGGGCCGAGGTTCTGGCCGAAGGCACCGCCGCCGCGCGGGCGCTGAACATGGCGCAGCCGGTGGGCACCCTGCTGAGCGGGGTCGATGCGGTGGGCACGATGGTGCCGGTGATCGCCCAGACCGTGGCCTATCTGCAGGGGCGGCGGCAGTTCGACCAGCCGCTGGCCGAATTCCAGGTGCTGCGACACCGGATCGCCGACATGTACCTGACCTATCTGAACAGTTCCGCCGCCGTGTTGCGCGCGATGAACGACATGGCCGAGGGCGAGACCGCGCCACGCAGCCTGGCGATGGCCAAGCTGCGCAGCAGCCGCGATGCCAAGACGGTGGCCCACGGCGCGATCCAGCTGCACGGCGGCATGGGCATGACCGAGGAACTGCCGACCACCCGGCTGAACAAGCGCCTGCTGCAGAGCGGGTTCGACTTCGGCGATGCCATGCTGCACGCCGAACGGCTGGCGGCGGGGAACCTCTAGGGCGCCGACCCCGGGGGTTCAGCCCTCGCGGGTGACGTAAAGCCCGTTCAAGTTCATCTTGAGGAAATGGTCCGCGACCTCCTCGGCCGAAAGCGGGCCGTCGAGGCGGTGCCAGCGCGGGAGGTAGTTCAGCCACGACAGGATCATGAGGGTCATCATGCCCGCGCCCTCGTCCTTCAGGATGCCCTGGTCGATGGCGCGCTCGACCTCGACCCGCAGCAGCCCCTCGAAGTGATCGCGCAGGGCGACCATCTCTGTCCGGTCGGAAATCGCCTCGATCGACCAGAAGATGCGCGACCCGACAACCCAGCCCGAGCGGTCGGATGCGATCTGCCGGGCGCAGCCCAGCACAAAGGCCCGGATGCGGTCCATCGGCTCGTCGCTGTCCGCGGCGTCCAGCGCCGCTTCCATGTGCTGGTTCAGGCGGGTCATGCGGTATTTGACCACCGATTTCAGCAGGCTTTCCTTGTCGGGGTAGTGGTAATACAGCGCCGCCTTGGTCATCCCGCATTTCTGCGCGACATCGCGCAGCGAGGTGCCGACATAGCCCGCGACGGCGAAGAGTTCCGTCGCCGCGCGGATGATCTGCGCCTTGCGCTGGTCCGAGGGCATCTTGGTGCTGGAGGGGGCCTGTTCGGTCACTTGAATCCTTCTCCGGGTTTAGACTGCCCTATGCTCTTTGTGAGCCTTTGCCATAGTTTAGCGGTAACGTCGCGTCAAATAAAGCGATTTGCCGACCGGCAGGCGGGGCCGTTCTGGCGCCTGCCGTCCAATTTACAGGCGGGTGTAGGACCCCGCGCCGATCCGGTGTTCGGCCATCGCGGCCAGTTCCGGCCCCGGCGGATCGAAGGCAAAGGTGGGGTCGCTGTCCAGCAGCATGGTGCCGTGGCTGACGTCGTCATAGGGCGCCCAGTGCGGCAGGCCGGGATGGTTCGGGTCGCCGGTGCGGGCAAAGGCGATCCATGCGCCCATCACCGTCTCGCTCAGCGGGGCCAGTTCCGGCCCGGTGCCGACAAGTTCCTCCGCCGTGTCCATCGTGCCAAAGACAAAGGGCACCTCGATGGTGTGGATGCTCTTCAGCCGCCCCTCGCGCATCGGGCTGCGCCAGGTGAAACGGTAGAGGAAGCATGCGGCGGTGCCCTGTTCGGCCTTCATCGCGGCGACGCGCAGGGTGTTCATGCGGAACCGCTGGTCGGTCAGCATGTCGACATAGACGTCGATGGGGGTCTCGTTGCCCGCCTTGGCGTCGTACAGGTCGTAGATCCGGCTCGCCAGCGACCTGTCCATGTTCGACACCGTGGCAAAGCGGTCGATCGCGCCGTCCCGGGTGATATCGTAGATGCCGGGCAGGCTGGCCAGCCGGTACAGCGCCTCGTCCTGGCAGGTGCCGATCATCAGCGGGATCCGCGCCGACAGGCTGGGCGGATGGTCGGCAAAGGGCATCTCGGGCAGGCTGGAAACGCCCGGCACCGGCTCGAACGCGTCAAAGCCCAGATCGGCCACGGTCTTCAGCCGCGCGGCCAGCACATCGGCGGCGGGCAGGCCGCGCAGCTTGTCCGCAGTTGCCGGGGTCAGGCCGAACTGCGCCAGCAGGTGGGCGGCGGCGGTCCTGGCCTCCTCTGCCGAGACCGAGCGCATGCCGCTCGACTGCATCACGGCGCGGTGGAACAGGCCCTTGGCCGCGGGCATGCCCAGCAGGCGGCCGACCTTTCCGCCGCCGCCGGATTCCCCAAAGATCGTGACCATATCCGGGTCGCCGCCAAAGGCCGCGATGGAGTCGCGCACCCATTCCAGCGCGGCGACAAGGTCCAGCAGGCTGGCATTGGTGCTGTCGGCAAAGCTCTCGCCCGCCTCCTCCCCCGGATGGAAGAAGCCGAAGACGTTCAGCCGGTGATTGACCGTCACCACCACCACGTCACCGCGCCGGGCGAGGGCCGAACCCTCGAACCCCGGGGCCGTGCCCGCGCCGGTCGAAAAGGCGCCGCCGTGGAACCAGACCATCACCGGGCGCTTTGCCGTGTCGGGCGCGGGTGTAAAGACGTTCAGGTACAGGCAATCCTCGCTGATCGGCATGGCCGAGCGATACCAGCGCAGGGGGGCGAATTCCTCGCGCTGTTCCTGCATGGAGGATTGCGGCCAGCTGCGAGCCTCGCGCACGCCGTCCCAGGGGGTGACAGGCTGAGGCGCGCGGAACCTCAGCGGGCCGACAGGGGGCTGCGCGTAGGGAACGCCGCGAAAGACATGCACGCCGTTGCGGCGCACGCCCTGCAGGCGGCCGGCCCCGGTCGAAACGACGGGGCCCTCGGTTTCGCGGTCGCGCGCGGCGGTATCCATCCGTTTCCTCCCAGGTGTCGCCGGCCGGGCCGGCACGGTGGTCCATGCGGCAGTATACCGTTTCCGCGGCCACCTGTCGCCGCAGAGGATCCGGCGCCCCCGCATTTGACACGGATGAGAAGGGCAGGGCCCGCAGCGCCTTGGCGGTCCCGCATCGCCAGCCCCGTGATGGCGGGTCGCGGCTTGTTGACCAGTCGGTAAAACGCCGCTAACAGATCCAAAATGGCATACCATTTGGCGCGCGGGGAGGTGTGGCCGGATCGGAGCGATGCCCAGTGGCAGGGAGGCCCGGGGGGAGATCATGACCGTACAACAACCGCCGCTGACAGAGCGGTTTTTCTGGCCCGAGTCGATGGCCTTTGTCGGCGCGACTTCGGATCTGACAAAACTGCGCGGGCGGCTGTTCGCCTTCACCCGCACCACCGGGTATACCGGCAAGCTCTACCCGATCAGCAGCCGCGAGGCCGAGATCGGCGGCTATCCCTGCCACGCCCGGATCACCGATGTGAAGGCCCCGATCGACCTGGCGGTGGTGGCGGTGCCGGCGAAATACGTGCCCGACGCGGTCGAGGACTGCGCCGCCGCCGGGGCGAAGACCGTGATGATCATCTCGTCCGGTTTCGCCGAGGAGGGCGGCGCGGCAACCGAGTTGCAGGCCCGTATCCTGGACACCGCGCGCCGCACCGGCATCCGCATCGCGGGGCCGAACAGCGAGGGGTTCTGGAACGGTGTCGGCAATGTCTGCGCGACGTTTTCCCCCGTGATAGAGACACTTCCCCATGACGACATGCCCCATGCGGCGCCGCACCGGCGGATCGGCATCGTCTCGCAATCCGGCGGCATGGGGTTTGCCATCTTCACCCGGGGGCGGAACCTGGGGCTGACCTTCAGCCATGTGGTGTCGACCGGGAACGAGGCCGACCTGTCCGCCGCCGATTACATGGGGGCGATGGTCGGCGACCCCGACACCCAGGTCATCGTGATGCTCTGCGAGACGATCCGCGACGGGGCCGGGTTCTGCCGCGCCGCCAAGGCGGCGGCCGAGGCGGGCAAGCCGGTGATCGTGTGCAAGCTGGGCCGCTCGGATGCGGGCGCGCGGGCGGCGGCTTCGCACACCGCCGCGCTGACCGGCACGCATTCCGCCTATCGCGCGGTGTTCCGCAAATACGGCATCCTCGAAGCGACCGACATGGACGAGGCGGTGGCCATCGCCGCAGCCGTCGCCACCTGCCCGCTGCCGCGCGGGCGGCGCGTTGGCATCGTCACCGCCTCGGGCGGGGGCGGCACGGCGGCGGCGGATATCTTCAGCGATTTCGGCCTGTCGGTGCCCGAGCTGTCGCCCGCGCTGCAGGCCCGGATCGAAACGCTGGTGCCGCCGCATGCCTCGGCGCTGAACCCGGTCGACACCACGGCGCAGGGCCAGAGCACGGGGCCCGTCTCGGCCGAGATCTGCGAGATGATGGAGGCCAGCGGCGAGGTCGACATGCTGGTCGCCATCGTCTCGGCCGCGCGGGAAAAGTCGGTCTCGCTGGAACCCGGGCGGATCAAGGCGATCCTGGAACGGGGCGCCCTGCCGATGCTGGCCTGGACCTATACGCTGGCGTCCAAACACGCCAAGCACACGGCGGCGCAGGGCGGCAGCGTGCTGTCGACCGACGCGCGCCATGTCGGGCTGGGCCTGTCGAAACTGGCCGATTACGCCGATCACCTGCGCGCCCCGGCGGATGATGCGGGCGATCCCGGGCCGGTGCTGACCCGGCCCCCCGGCGCCCGGGTGCTGAGCGAATACGAAGCGCGGCGCTGGCTGTCGGGCTATGGGCTGGGTGGCGCGGGCGACGTTCTGGCCGACACGCCCGATGCGGCCATCGCGGCGGCCGAGGGCATGGGCTATCCGGTTGTGCTCAAGATCCAGTCCCCCGACATCCTGCACAAGACCGAGGTCGGCGGCGTTCGCGTGAACCTGCCCGACGCCGCGGCGGTCAGGGCAGCCTTTGGCAACATCGTCTCGAACACGGCGGTGCATGCGCCCGCGGCGCGGGTCGACGGGGTGCTGGTGCAGAAGATGGCGCCCCGGGGTGTGGAGCTGGTGGTCGGCGTGGTCAATGACGCGACCTTTGGTCCTATCGTGATGCTGGGCGCGGGGGGCGTGTCGGTCGAACTTTTCGGCGACGTGGTGCATTACCCCGCCCCCTTCGGCCCCGCCCGGGCCGAGGCGCTGCTGCGCGGGCTGAAATCCGCGCCGCTCTTCGACGGGTTCCGGGGCGCCGCGCCGATCGACCTGGCCCCGGCGGCAGCGCTGATCTCGCGCATCAGCCATGCGGCGGCGGCCGGGCGGGACATCATCGCCGAGATGGAATTCAACCCGGTGATCCTGCACTCCGACGGGTCGGGCATCAGCGTCGCCGACGCCGTCGTCATCTTCAGGGATTAGGACAAGGCCATGGATTTTTCACTGACCGAAGAACAGCAGATGCTCAAGGATCTGGTCCGCAACTTCATGCGCGACAATGTCCTGCCGCTGGAACCCGTTGTCCTGAAGCGCGAGGCCGAGGGCGGCGGCATGGCCATCGCGCCCGAGGAACGCGCCGCGCTGGATGCCAAGGCGCGCGAGCTGGGGCTCTATGCGCTGGACGGGCCCGAGGAATACGGCGGATCGGACCTGGACGCGGTGTCGATGATCGGCGTCTGGGAAGAGATGTCGCAAACCTGTGTCGACTACTACTTCCCGCCCGACAGTCCGAACCTGCGGATGCTGATGCAGACCTGTTCGCCCGATCAGAAGGTGAAGTATCTGGAACCCTATGCCCGGTCCGAGGCGATCAGCGCGATGGCGATCTCGGAACCCGGCGGCGGCGGCGATCCGGCGGCGATGAAGACCCGCGCCGTGATGGACGGCAACGAATGGGTGATCAACGGCCGCAAGATCTGGATCGGCAAGGCGGGCTATGCCGATTTCACCATCCTCATGGCCTCGACCGACCCAGAGAAGGGCGCGCGGGGCGGCATCTCGGCCTTTCTGGTGGACAAGGACACGCCCGGGTTCAACGTGCAGCGCCGGATCCCCATGCTGGGCGGGCGCTACACCTACGAGATCGCCATCGAGGACCTGCGCCTGCCCGCCGATGCCCTGCTGGGCGAGCTGGGCAACGGCTATGGCCCGATGCAGCTGCGCCTGTCGGTGCGCCGGGTGCAGATGGCCGCATGGTGCGCGGGCAAGACCCGGCGCGCGCTGGACATGATGAAGGAATGGGTCAAGCAGCGTAAGACCTTTGGCGATTACCTGTCCAACCGCCAGTCCATCCAGTGGTGGATCGCCGATGCCGAGACGCGCCTGCACGGGCTGCGGCTGATGATGTACAACACCGCCGCCAAGATCGACGCCGGCCAGCAGGCCCGGACGGAGTGTTCCATGATCAAGCTGGCAGGCACCGAACTGGCCTGGGACACCATCGACAAGGCGATGCAGGCCTTTGGCGCAATGGGCATGACCAAGGAGCTGCCCTTGCAGATGATGGCCAACCATGTGCGATTGATGCGGGTTTACGAGGGCCCGAGCGAGGTTCACCGTATGCTCATCGCGCGCCACGCCCTGCAGGATCGCATCCCGGGGCTGGTCTGAACGACGCCCCTGGGAGGACAGAATGAGCGACATCGAGATTACCCGCGACGGCAGCGTCGCCACGGTCGAGCTGCGGCGCGGCCCGAACAACTTCGTCGACATCCAGCTGATTGCCGAAATCGCGGATGCCTATGACGAACTGGACGCCGACATGGCGATCCGCTGCATCGTGCTGTGTTCGGACGGCAAGCATTTCTCGGCCGGGGCGAACCTGGCCCAGCGGGTGAAGGACGACGGCGACTCGATCACGCAGGAGGCGACGCGCCATCTGTACCAGGAAGCGCACCGCCTGATGTCGAATGCCAAGCCGGTGGTTGCCGCCGTGCAGGGGGCCGCTGTCGGGGCCGGGATCGGGCTGGCGCTGACCGCCGATTTCCGCGTCGGCTGCCCCGAGGCGCGGTTCTCGGCCAATTTCGCGCGGCAGGGCTATCACCCCGGTTTCGGCACGACCTACACGCTGGAACGGCTGGTCGGCCCGCAAAAGGCGACCTGGATGCATCTGACGGGCGAACGTGTCGGGGGCGAGGATGCGTTGCAGATGGGCCTCATCGACTGGCTGGTCCCGCAGGACGAGGTGCGCGCCAAGGCGCAGCAGGTCGCGGACGAAATCGCCGTGTCCGCCCCGCTGTCGCTGGTTGCCACCCGCCGCACCCTGCGCGAGGGGATGCTGGAGGCGTTCCGCAAGGCGACCTATAACGAGGCCTTCGAGCAGAGCCTGCTGCGCCCGACCCATGACTTCAAGGAAGGCGTGGCCGCGATGAACGAACGGCGCAGGCCCGGGTTCAAGGGACACTGACGGGCCGACCCTAGCGCAGGGCCAGCTCTCTCCGGTCGAATTCGGCGTCGAAGGGATCGGCCTGCGCGAATGGCCCCGAGATCTTCTCGCCCTCCTGGATCAGCCAGCGCAGGAAGGCCCGCACGCTGACCGACCCCCGGTTGCCCGAGGGGTAGAGCGCGTAGAGGTTCGGATAGGGCAGGTCGAGCCCGGGGAACGGCTCGACCAGGCGGCCGCTGCGCAGGTGCTGTTCCATCAGCTCGTGGCTCAGCAGGGCCAGGCCAAGGCCCTTGAGCACCGCCTCGATCAGCACGAAGACATGGTCGAATTTCATCCGCTTGGCCGATTTCGGCATGTTGAGGCCCCGGGCGCGGATCCAGTCGTCCCAGACGCCGGCCTGGCGCCGCCCGTCGCCGATCAGCAGCGTCTGGTCCAGCACGTCGGAGGGGTCCTTCAACCCCGCGCGTTCGACCAGTTCGGGCGTGCAGACCAGCACCCGGCGGTCGCGGAACAGGGCGCGGCATTCGAACCCGTCCCGCTGCAGCGGGGTGCGCCGCAGGATGATGTCGTTGCTGGTGACAAGCTGGTCGATCGGCTCGCGCGAGGCGGCGAGGCTGACCTCGACCGCCGGGTGGCGCTTCTGGAACTCGCCCAGCCGGGGGACCAGCCAGTGCATCGTCATCGACGGTGTGCCGCTGACCCTGACCAGCCGCGCCGCCGCCGGTTCCCGCAGGCGCGAGGTGGCCTGTGCGATCCGGTCCAGCGCGCCGCTGCATTCGGTGGCGTAGTAGCGGGCCAGTTCCGTGGGCACCAGTTGGCGCCCGTTGGTCTGGAACAGCTTGCAGCCAAAGAATTCCTCCAGCACGCGGACCTGGCGGCTGACGGCGCCGTGGGTGACCCCCAGCTCGGCGGCGGCGTTGTTGTAATTGCCCAGCCGGACGACGGCCTCGAACCCCTTGATCGAGTTCAGTGGCGGCAACTGACGCATAGTCTCCTCCCTGACGGAGCCTGCCTGCGCGGCACATACGAAAAATGCTTCGCCTATTGATAGCGGCGCGGTGTTTCCCAGCCTAACGCGGGACGGTATACCAAATCAACGGCCCTGACCCAGGTGACCGTAGCGAAAGGAGACCCGATGAACATACCTGCCCGCCTCTCCATGCCCGACCCGGTCCTGGACGATCTGGACCGCTGCAGCGAACATGTCTTCACCAGCCATGACGGCCGCCGGATCTCGTGGCGGATGTGGGGCGAGGGCATGCCGCTGGTGCTGCTGCATGGCGGGTCCGGCTCGTGGAAGCACTGGGTGCGCCAGATCGGACCCTTCGCGGCGACCCGCCGGGTGATCGCGCCCGACCTGCCCGGGTTCGGCCTGTCCGACTACCCGGCCGAGCCGGTGAATTTCGAGGAAATGGGGCGGGACGTCGCCGCCGGGCTGGACGAGGTGATGGGCGGCCCCATGACCTATGACATCGCCGCCTTTTCTTACGGCGGGTCGATCACCAGCCAGCTGCTGTTCGTGCATCCCGGGCGGCAGCGGCGGGTGGCGCTCTGCGCGGCGGCGGGGTTCGGTAAGCCCGCCATGCCGCCGATGCGCAAGGTGCGCGGGCTGCAGGGCGAGGAGCTGGTCGAAACCCACAGGTTCAACCTGAATTCGATCATGATCGCGGACCAGGACCGGATCGACGACCTGGCCCTGCGCATCCAGCACGAGAATACCATGCTGTCGCGTCTGCGGGCGCGGGACATGAACCGGGGCGTCAACCTGCTGGACGTGCTGCCGGGTTTCAGCGGAGAGGTCGCGGCCTTCTGGGGGGAATGCGATGCCTTCATGCTGGCCCGTCCGCCCACCGAACGCGGCAAGCTGCTGCGCGAGCTCAGGCCCGATGCCGAGGTGCATTACCTGCCGGACACCGGCCATTGGCTGATCTACGAGGCCGCCGACCGGGTCAATCCGCTGCTCACGGGCTTTCTGAACCGGTGACCGCCGGGCCCGCGGGGTCGCACCGGCCCCGTTTCAGGGACGGGACCGGTGGAATGAACCGCATCCACTGAAGAGCGGGCGGCTCAAGGGAGAGGACCCCGGCGTCAGGCCGCCCGGGTCCGGGCGGAGCGTCAGACCCCGCCCGAAGGCGCGTCTCACGGGTCCGACGCGATCCAGAGCCAAGGCTAGGTCAGCCAACCGGATGCCACAAATTCGTTTTCCTGCGGTCCGGCGCATCTTTTCTGCGACCCGCCGGGGGATGACCCGCCTCTGCATCCGTGTGATGCGCGGCGGCGATCTGGCGCGCCGTGCTGCGGAACGGTATTCCAGGGCAATGCGCTGAGAGACATGGCGGAGGCATCGTGACCCTGTTCGACCAGACCGGCCCCGGACGCGACGGCGCCCCGTCTTCCCCGGGGGCGCCTGAAGGCCCGCTGAGCGGCATCCGCGTCATCGACCTGACGCAGATCTATAACGGCCCCTATGCCACCTTTCTGATGGCCCAGGCCGGGGCCGATGTGATCAAGGTCGAACCGCCCGGGGGCGAACACACCCGCCGCCGCCAGCGCGACGGGGGCGGGGTGCATATCCCCCATGCGATGCTGAATTCGGGCAAGAAATTCGTGATGCTCGACCTCAAGACCGCCGAGGGCAAGGCGGGGCTGGAGGAACTGATCCGCACCGCCGATGTGCTGATCGAGAATTTCCGCCCGGGCGTGATGGCCCGGCTCGGCTTTCCGGTGGAGCATCTACGCGAACTGAACCCCCGGCTGGTCTATGCGGCCTCGTCGGGCTACGGCACCAGCGGGCCATACAGTGTCTATCCCGCGATGGATCTGGCGGTACAGGCGATGTCGGGGGTGATGAGCGTGACGGGTTTTCCCGATCAGGCCCCGGTCAAGGCCGGCCCGGCGATCTGCGATTTCAACGCCGGAACGCATCTCTACGCCGGGGTGATGACCGCCCTGCTGGAACGCGAGCGGACCGGCCGCGCCCGCACCGTCGAAGTGTCGATGTTCGAGGCGATCTACCCCGCCCTGGCGTCCAACATCGGGCTGACCGGGGGCGAGGGCGGCGGCAAGCCGGACGAGCGCACCGGCAACCGGCATGGCGGCCTGTCGATCTGCCCCTACAATGTCTATCCGGCGTCGGACGGCTGGCTGGCGATCCTGGCCAACAACAACCAGCAGTGGGACCGTCTGGTGACATGGTTCGGACAGGCCTGGGCCGCGACCGATCCCCGCTTTGCCACCATGTACGACCGGGTGGTGCATATGGACGAGGTCGACGCCCTGATCGAAAGCTGGACCCGCGACCGCCCCAAGGAAGAGCTGTTTCGCGGCCTTGCCGCCGCCGGTGTGCCCTGCGCCCCTGTGCGCGAGATCGCCGAGGTGATGCGCGACGAGCATCTGCATGCCCGCGGCGCGCTGGTCGAGGTCGACCACCCGCTGTTCGGCAGGCTGGTGCTGCCGACCTCTCCGATCATCTACGAGGGGCTGGAGCGGACGATCCGCTGGCCCTCGCGCGCGCTTGGCGCCGACCAGGACGAGGTGCTGCCAGAGCGCAAGGCGCAGGAGTAGAGACGGCTTTGCCGCGCCGGGTCTGGCCCGGCGCGGCGGATGGGTTTCAGACTGCCGCGCCCAGGGTTGCAGCGCCGGAATCGGTGGAATAGGCCGGGCAGGCCGCGATCGCCTTGCGGGTTTCGGGCAGCGGATCCATCGCAACGTGGCATTCGTCGTCAAAGATCATCGTCGGGCGGGTGGTGGTCTCGTGCACCGGCCAGTCGGGCAGGCCGGCGTGGTTCGGGTCGCCGGTGCGGGCAAAGGCCAGCCATGTGTCCATCACGCTGTCGGCCAGGGCACGCGCCTGTTCGGGCCGTCCAAGCAGCGGCGCCGCGGCCGCGACCGAGCCGAAGATGAAGGGGATGCACATGGTGTGCGGGCTCTTCAGATGCCCGTCCAGCGCGGCGGTCTTCCAGCGGAAGAGGTAGGTCCACACCGGCGCGCCGCCGGCGGCTGTGCGCAGGTCCGCCGCCTCGCGGTCGTTGCGGCGGTACATCTGTTCCGACAGGGCGCGGACAAGGATCTGCGAGGGCAGCTCGTCAGGGTGCCCGGCGCGGATATTGTCCAGCACGGCGCCCGCCAGGTCGGGCGAGGCGCGGCTGAACCCGGCAAACCTGGCGCGGGCCATGTCCATGTCGATCCTGTCGAAATCCACACCCGCAGCGGCCAGGAAGAACGACATTTCGTCCTCGCAGGTGCCGATCATCAGCGGGATATGGGCCGAACGGGCCAGCGAGGCGGGTTCGAACGGGTTGGCGGGCAGGGTGCCCGGATCGACCACGGGGCGGAAATCGTCGATGCCGTCATTGCGGGCCACGGCGCGCAGGCGGGCCTGCAGCACGGTTTCCGGATCGGCGGCCGACAGCGCCTCGGGCGTGGGATCGTCGATGCCCAGTTCCTCCAGCAGCAGGCGGGCGCAGCGGGTGGCGCGCTCGGGCGTGGCCATGCGCAGCAGGGAGGAGGCGCTTTGCACCACGGCCCGATGAAACAGCCCCTCGGCCGAGGGCATTGCCATCAGGATCGCCACCTTGGACCCGCCGCCCGACTGGCCGAAGATGGTGACATTCCCGGGATCGCCGCCAAAGGCCGCGACGTTGTCGCGCACCCATTTCAGCGCCAGCACGATATCGGTCATGCCCGTGTTCACGCCGGTATGGCCCGGGACGATTTCGGGCAGGTAGGTGAAGCCAAAGGCGTTCAGCCGGTGGTTCAGGCTGACAACCACGACGTCGCCCCGCGCCGCCAGATGCGACCCGTCCGCCCCCGGCGAGCCGCCCGAGCCCGAGATATAGCCGCCGCCGTGCAGCCAGACCATCACCGGGCGCTTGCCCGTGGCCGGGATGTCGGGGGCAAAGACGTTCAGCACCAGGCAGTCCTCGCCCGTCGGCGTCGGATCGTTGAGGAAGTTCAGCCAGTCGCCCTGCGCCATGCGGCGGATCTGCGGGCAGCGGGGGCCGCGCGCCTCGGCCCGGTAGGGGGCGGTGAAGGGCGGGCAGGGCTCTGCCGTCTCGAACCGTCGGGCGGTGCCGTAGGGGATGCCGAGGTACTGCTGCACACCCTCGACCCTCAGCCCCGAGATCGCGCCGCAGGGCGCATCCGCCACGGGGGCCGCCCCGGCGCGCCCGGTTTCCAGCATTGCGGGAATTTCCATCTGTCTTCCTCCCTGACCGGGCGCCGCGCGGGCGCCCCCTCTTTATGGTATTCCATTTTCGGGCGCGGGGCGATGCCCGGTTCCGGCTGCCCTCAGACCTTCAGGTCGCGCAGGCGGGGGGCAAAGATCCACAAGGCCACGGCAAAGACGACAACCACCGACGCCATGCCCGACATCGCCCAGCGGGCCCCGATCAGCGCCGCCAGCCCCGCCATCGCCGCCGTGCCCAGCGACACCAGCCCCCGGGTCATGATCAGGGTCGACAGCACCCGCCCGCGGTAATCGTCATCCACCACCAGCTGCAGGATCGTGCTGTTGGTCGAGTTGTAGGCGATGTGCATCGCCCCGGCGATGAAGAGGCAGGGCAAGGCCGCATAAAGCGACGGCATCGCGGCATAGGCGATCAGCGACAGGCCGAACATCCCCATGAAGGACAGCATGATCGACCCGCGCCTGGCATCGCGCTGCAGCCGCGCGGCCAGCAGCCCGCCGCAGAGCGAGCCGAGCGCGGCTGTCGAGGTCAGGATGCCCAGCCCGGTCGATCCGGCGTCAAAGACATCCTTGGCAAAGACCGCCTGGATCGACAGGTAGGGCTGGCAGAAGAAGACGGGCACCAGCCCCACGAGCACCAGCAGCAGCAGGGTCGGTTCGCGGCCCAGATAGGCAAACCCCTGCCGCATGCTGGTCAGCACCTTTTCGCGCCGCGCCTCGCGCACCGGCTTGGGCGGGATGCGGATCATCAGCAGCGACACCAGCACGAAGGTGAAGCTGACCGCGTTCACCACGAAACAGGCGGCAATCGAGAAAAAGGCGATCAGCCCGGCGGCCACCAGCGGGCCCATCACCTTGGCCATCTGGATGGTGACCGAATTCAGCGCCACCGCGCTGGCCACATCGGCGCGCGGGACAAGCTCGAAGATCAGCGTGTGCCGGGCGGGCAGGTTGAAGGCGACGACGACGCCCCGGCAGGTCGCCAGCGCAGCGATGACCCAGATGTTCACCTCGCCGGACCAGACGACGGCGGCCAGCAGGACGGACACCAGCATCGTCGCGGTCTGGGTGGTCATCAGGTACATGCGCCGGTCGTAGCGGTCGGCCATCACCCCGCCGAACATGGAAAACACCATGATCGGGATCCCCCGGCCCAGGTTCACGAGGCCCAGCATCACCGGGTTTCCGGTCACCGTGATCACCAGCCAGTTCAGCGCCACCTGGTCCATCCAGTCCCCGGTGAGCGAGATCATGTTCCCGATCCAGAACAGGCGGTAGTTGCGGTGCTTGAGGGCGGTCAGAACCCCGGCGCGGGGCAGGGGTTCGTCCTGTGGCTTGGCGGCATCCGTCATTCGAAGGTGATCACGCTCCGTGCCACCTCGCCGGCCTGAAGGGCGCGGAAACCGTCGTTGATCTCCTCCAGCTTCAGCCGGCGCGAGATCAGTCGATCCAGCGGCAGGCGGCCCTGCATGTAGAAATCCACCAGCCGGGGAATGTCGGTCGGGAACTGGTTCGATCCCATGAGCGAGCCGATGATCCTTTTCTGCCGCAGAAAGCTGCGGCCCGGGATTTCCAGGATCATGTCCGCGGGCATCACGCCCATCAGCGTCGCCGTCCCGCCCGCGCCCAGCATGTTGAACGCCTGTTCGGCCGTCGGTTTCAGCCCGATGCATTCGAAGGCGTAGTCGACCCCGCCGCCGGTGAGCTCCATCACCTGCTGCACCGGGTCGCCGTCACCGGGATTCACCGTGTCGGTCGCGCCGAATTCGCGCGCCATGTCCAGCTTGGAGGGCAGCCTGTCGATGGCGATGATCCGCAGCGCCCCGGCCAGCTGCGCGCCCATCACCGCCGACAGGCCGACGCCGCCGCAGCCGATCACGGCCACCGTGGCCCCGGGCGGCACCTGAGCGGTGCGAAAGACCGAGCCGGTGCCGGTCAGCACGCCGCAACCGATCAGGGCGGCGCGGTCCAGCGGCATGTCCTCGCGGATTTTCACCAGGGCGTTTTCATGCACCAGCAACTCTTCGGCAAAGGCGCCGAGGTTGAAGGCCTGGCCCACATGCGCGCCCTGCCGGGTCAGCCGTCGCGCGACGCCCGGCGCATGTTTCACATCGGGGTTGGCGCAGAGCACCATCTGGCCCGAGATGCAGTGTTCGCAGGTTCCGCAGAAGACCGAGAGGCAGCCGACCACGTGATCGCCGGGCTTCAGGCGGCGCACCTCGGGGCCCACGGCCTCGACCACGCCCGAGACCTCATGCCCCAGCACAACGGGCATCGGCTGGCTGACGGTGCCGTCGATGAAATGCAGGTCGGAATGGCACAGGCCCACGGCAGCGGTGCGCACCCGCACCTCATGCGCGCCCATGTTGCCCAGTGCGACGTCGGCGATGACCAGCGGCTGGCCGTGCTGTTCCAGGATCGCGGCCTTCATCCTGCGGCCTGCGTGATATGGTCTGTCATGCTCTGCCCCTTCGGTGCGGCGGAACGCGCTCCGCCAGGAATTCATGACTCCAGCATACAATTCGGCGCCGGAGCCGCAACGGATAGGCCGCCCTGCCGGGTCAGATCGCAGAGACGTGGATGATCCCGCCGGGCGGCACGCCGCTGCATCCGTGCGACCGGTGCTGAACCGGCCGTCGTTCCATTGACCGATCGGTAAGCGCCCGCATAGGCTCCGCCCGTCATGGGGAAGGGAGGAGACCACATGCAACTCAGGGACAGGATCGGCATCGTCACGGCCGGGGCCTCGGGGATGGGCCGCGCGGGGGTGCTGCGCTTTGCCGCCGAGGGGGCCGCCGTCGCGGTGGTCGACATCGACGCAGAGGCGGTGGCGGCAACCGTCAAGGCGGTGGAGGCGGCGGGGGGCACTGCGCTGCCGCTGGTGGGCGATCTGACCGACGACAGCTTTTCCCGCGACATCGTGGCCCGCACGGTCGAGGCCTATGGCGGGCTCGACTTCTTCTGGGGCCATGCCGGCCACCCCGGCCCGGCTGCGGTCGAGGATATGGACCCGGCGCTGCTGGACCTGGCAATCGACCTGAACCTGCGGACCATCGTGCACACCACCGCCGCCGCCATCCCCGAGATGCGCAAGCGCGGCAAGGGCGGGCTGCTCTACACCGCGTCGACGGCGGGGCTGGCGGGCTCGCCGCGCAGCCCGGTCTATTCGATGATGAAATTCGGTGTGGTCGGCTGGACCCGCTCGCTGGCCAAGCGGCTGGCGCCCGACAACATCCGCTGCAACGTGATTTGCCCCGGTGGCGTCGACACGCCGATGCTGCGCACCTTCCTCGCCCGGCCCGATGCGCCGCCGCCGAACATGGATCCGGACGAGATGGTCGCCGCCCGCGGCAAGCAGACCCCGCTGGGCCGCAACTGCGAGGCGGACGAGATCGCCGCGACGGCCCTGTTCCTGCTGTCCGACGCCGCCAGCTACATCACCGGCGCGGCGCTGCCGGTGGATGGCGGCATGACCGCGTGACGGCGGTGCCCCGGCCCTGCGCCGGGGCCTCGCTGCCCCGGGGCTAGAGCGTGTCTTCCAGGATGCTGCGGAAGCGTGCGAATTCCAGCAGGTAGTAAAGCATCAGGCACAGCAGAACGGTGACACCCGCGATCAGCGGGATCCGCATGCCGTAGTGATCGGATGCGACGCCGATCAGCAGCGCCCCGATGGCCGGAGAGCCGCGCATCACCAGCCCCAGCACCGACAGCACCCGCCCCCGCAGGTGGTCGGGCACGATGATCTGGGTCAGCGTCTGCCCCGACACGGCGGCCGATACCATCGTGGCACCCGTCAGCATGGCCAGCGGCAGCGCCATCCACAGCGCGGTTGAGGCGGCAAAGAGCAGCAGCACCAGACACATGGCGATGTTCGACCAGACCACGATCCGGGCCAGCCCGTGCGCGTCCTTGCGCGCGGCCAGCCACAGCCCGCCGACAATCGCCCCGACCCCGAAGGCCGAGGTCAGCGCCGCGAAATCGCCCGAGGCGCCGTTGAACGCCCGCGCCGCCCAGCCCGGCAGCAGTTCCAGCACCGGCCGCACGAAAATGCCCGAGACGATCAGCTGCAGGATGATCGCGTTCACCCCCGGCAGGGTGGCGGCATGTTTCAGCCCCTCGACCATGTCGGTCATGAAGCTCTTGCCCGAGGGCGGCGTGCGCGTGCCGTAAAGCCGGACGACGTTCAGGAACATGAAGAAGATGATGAAGCTGAGCGCGTTGATGACAAAGGCCAGCCCCATGCCGCCAAGCGCGATCAGCACGCCCGCCAGGGCCGGCCCGACAAACCGCGCGAGGTTGAAGGTGACCGAGTTGATCGCGATCGCCGCCGTCAGCCATTCCTGCGTCACCAGCCGGGGCGTGATCGACAGGCGGAACGGCTGCAACCCCCCGGTGACGAATCCGTTGAACAGGGTCAGCAGGAACAGGGGCCAGATCGTCAGATGCCCCGACATGTAGAGGATGCCCAGAACCAGCGCCTGGGCAAAGCCCAGAAGCTGGCCCAGCTTCATCACCCGCATGCGTTCCCAGCGGTCGGCGGCGGCCCCGGCGAAGGGGCCGATCAGCATGCAGGGAAACAGGTCCGCAAAGGCGATGGCGCCGACCCAGCCCGCGCTTTCGGTCAGGGTCCAGGCCAGCCAGCCGCTGGCGATCCGCTGCATCCAGGTGCCGATCAGCGACATCGAGTTGCCAAGCGTGAACAGGCCGTAGTTCCGCTGCCCGAGGACCTGGAAAATGCGGTTGAAACCTAGACTTGCGGGCATATGCCGGAACCTTTGCGCCGGGTGCCTTTCGGACCGGCCTCATGTTGCTGGCGGGCCGCGCACGGGATACCTTCGCATCCTGGCGGTGCGATCATCGGGTCCGGACGGCGGCAGGGCGCCTGTTTTATCTCGTCTTATCCCGCCCGGATTACATGCTCAACACATCTTTTTTGGTATTCCATATCCGTGGGTGCCGTGCCGCCCGATCCCGTGGCCTGGATAGGCGCGGCGCAGTGGCGGCGGATCGCGCAGGGGCGATGTCCAATCGGTACGTTTTGGCCGCCGGATCCGTGCGATTGTGGCACCCGGGGCGCGATTTTCCTGTCCTTGCGGCGGTTTGCAATGGAGTCTCGGTTTCGCATGTTGCACCGTGGCAATGTGCGAGTTAGCCGGTTAGAAGCCATTTCCAAGACACGAATTGCCGGAGCATATCTTGGCCGACCGTAATATCGACTATGACTTCCTGACGCCTCCCCTCTACAATGCGATGTCGTCGTGGGTCGAGCATGTCCCCTTTGCCATGTGGCTGATCCGGCGTGCCAGGCCCCGGGTCTTTGTCGAACTGGGCTCGCATTACGGCATGTCCTATTTTGCCTTTTGCCAGACGGTGGCGGCGCGCGATCTGGGCACCCGCTGCTACGCCGTCGACACCTGGGCGGGGGACGAACACGCGGGGTTCTATTCCGACGAGGTCTACCAGCAGGTAAAGGCCCATAACGAGGCGCATTACAGCGAATTCTCGTCCCTGATGCGGATGCGGTTCGACGAGGCGCTGGACCATGTGCCCGACAGGTCGGTCGACCTGCTGCATATCGACGGGCGGCATTACTACGAGGACGTGAAAGAGGATTTCGAGACCTGGGAGCGCAAGCTTTCGGACCGGGCCATCGTGCTGTTTCACGACACCACCGTGCGCGAACGCGGGTTCGGCGTGTGGAAGCTGTGGGAAGAGCTTGCGGGGCGCTATCCCTCGTTCAACTTCCTGCATGGCCATGGGCTGGGCGTGATCGCCCATGGCAAGACCATCCCCGCGGAGATGGCGCCCTTCTTCGACATGGCCAGGGATCCCGAGGCGGTGCGCGACCTGCGCTGGATCTTCCGCCAGACGGGCAAGCTGCTGGGGGACCGCAACACCGCGCAGGACAGTGTGAAAGACACCAAGGTGCTGGTGGCGGACCTGCGCCAGCACGTCGCCAATATCGAGGGCGGGATCGGCGCGATTCACAACCTCTTTACCGGCGACGAGACCACCGATGTCGGGGAACGGCTGCAGGCCATCCTGCAAGGCGCACAGGAGCTGACCGGACTGAACGGCGGCAACCGGATCGAGCCCGGCCAGCTGCGCGCCCGGATCGCCGCGCACAGCGAAGAGGTCGCCCGGCTTGAGGCGCAGATCGCCGAACAGAAACAGGCGCTTGCAGGGGCCGAGGCGCGCGCGGTCGCGGCCGAGGCGAACGCCCGGGCGTCGGTGGAAACCGAACGGCAGATCGCCGTGCTGGCGGCCGAGCTGGCACATGCCCGGCGCAAGGCGTTCAAGACGCTTGGCGATTACCTGAAGTTCAAGATGCTGCGCAAACTGGCGAAATTCAGCCCGCCAATTCCCTCGCGCACCGCCGCGCGGTTCGCCCGCAGCGCCTCCAAGCGCAACCCGATGCGCTCGGTCACCGAATACGCCCGGGCCGACGCGCCCGCTCTGGCCCATGCCGGTTCTGCCGTCGAAGGGCCTGCGATCCGGCCCACGGTCACCGGCGATCCGGCGCGCGAAACCGTGGTGGTCGTCAGCCATGACGCGACCCGGACCGGCGCCCCGGTGCTGGCCTTTAATCTGGCCCGCGAGCTGGAAAAGGACTTCAACGTCGTCTGCCTGCTGATGGGGCCGGGCGAGCTGCACGACGAGTTCGAGGCGCACAGCATCGCGACCTACGAGATCGACCGCCGCTTCATGACCGATGCCCAGATCGGCGAAGCGGTGAACCGGATCTGCGATTTCCACAAACCGGCCTTTGTCATCGCGAATTCGGTCGAATCCCGGCGCTGCCTGCCGCCCTTCAAGGGCCGGGGCGTGCCGACGGTTAGCCTGCTGCACGAATTCGCCGCCAATATCCGCCCGGTCACCGCCTTCCCCGAGGTGTTCGCCACCGCCGATCAGGTTGTCTTTTCGACCCGGATCACGCTGGAGAACGCGCTGGAACAGCATGCGATGGAGCGGACGCAATCCGTGCATATCCTGCCGCAGGGCAAGTGCATGATCCCCGGCTCGATGAAGAACCCCGGCGCGTCCGAGACCGAACGCGACTGGCTGCGCGGCCTGCTGCGCCCGGGCGGCAAGGACGACGATTCCTTCCTCGTGATCGGGGGCGGGGCGCTGGAATGGCGCAAGGGGCTGGATCTCTTTGTCGAGACGGCCAACCAGGTGATCAATGCCCCGGGCGGGGGCAAGTACCGCTTCGTCTGGATCGGCAACGGCTACGATCCCGAAAACGACACGCAGCATTCGGTGCATATCGCCGACCAGATCCGCCGCAGCGGCCTGGGCAGCCAGATGAAGGTCATCCGCGCCACCAGCGAGATCGAACTGGCCTATGAGCTGGCCGACCTGTTCCTGCTGAGCTCGCGCCTCGATCCGCTGCCAAACGTGACCATCGACGCGCTCTGTGTCGGCACGCCGGTTGTCTGTATCGACCGCACGACCGGCATTGCCGATTTCCTGGCCGGCGCCGGGCTGGGCGAGGCCTGCGTGGCCGACTACATGAACCCCGCGTCGATGGCGGCCCGGGTCCGTGCCCTGGCCGAGGATGCGGAACTGCATGCCGAGGTTTCGGCCAGGGGCAAGGCTGCCGCGCTGGAGCGTTTCGATTTCCCCGGCTACGTCCGCAAACTGGTGGCCATCGCCCGCAGCTCTGTCGACACCGAAAAGCAAGTCGCCAAGGATATCGACTATCTCTTGGCCTCGGGCGCGTTCCGCAAGGATTTCAACGTGCCCGCGGACCGGCGTGTGCCGTCGGACCGGGACGCCATCGCGGACTACGTCAAGTCGAACCGCGCCGGGGGCTATCCGCGCAAACCCGCCCCGGGGTTCCACCCGATCCTCTATGCCGCGCATGAGACATTCGCCGACGGCCCCGATCCCTTTGTCCGCTACCTGGAAGCGGGCCGCCCCGCGGGCCCCTGGGCCAGCCAGGTGATCGAGGGCGCGCCCGGCGCGGCGCCCAGGCCGCCCGCCGAGCTGAAGGTCGGGCTGCATATCCATGCCTTCTATCCCGACCTGCTGGCCAAGATGATCGACCGGCTGGAGGGCAACGCCAGCCGTCCCGACCTGCTGCTCAGCGCGCCGGCCTCGCAGCTGGACGCGGTGCGAGCGGCAAGTGCCGCCTATTCCGGCAAGGTGGTACAGGTGCAGTCCGTGCCCAACCGGGGCCGCGACCTGGCGCCGATGCTGACCTTGTTCGGTGCGCAGCTGGTGGCGGACTACGACGTCATCGGCCATCTGCACACCAAGAAGAGCCCGCATGTAACCGAGCGGAAATTTGTCGACAGCTGGTCGAACTTCCTGTTCGAGAACCTGCTGGGCGGGGACAAGGGCGGCGCGATGCTGGACCGGATCCTGTCGCGCATGGCCGAGGACCCGGGCATCGGACTGGTCTACCCGGACGATCCGCATATCATCAGCTGGAACCAGAACCGCCCGCAGGCCGAGCGCATCGCGCGCATGATGGACCTGCCCGCGCTGCCCGATCAGTTCAACTTTCCCATCGGTTCGATGCTCTGGGCGCGCAGCGCGGTGCTGAAACCCTTTGTCGATCTGAACCTCGACTGGTCCGATTATCCAAGCGAGCCGATCCCCATCGACGGCACCGTGCTGCATGCCATCGAGCGCCTGTTCGGCGTGGTTCCGGGCATGAAGGGCCTGAGCACGGCGGTAACCAACGTGCCCGGGGTGACCCGATGACCGGCGCGGGAACAGGCCCGGAGCAGACGGCGTGAAGGTTCTGGTGATCGGCGGCTGCGGCTTCATCGGTTCGCATGTGGTGGATGCCCTGATGGGCGCGGGCCATTCGGTGCGGGTCTATGACCGCCAGCCGGAACGCTTCCGCGCACCGATCAAGGGGGTCGAATACATCTTTGGCGATTTCTCGGACCGGATGACCCTGGCCGAGGCGATCTCGGGCACAGATGCGGTGTTCCACCTGGTCAGCACGACCTTTCCCGGCACCGCCGATCTGGACCCGCCGACAGACGTGACCGAGAACCTCGTCGGCACGCTCAGGCTGATGGACACGATGCTGGGGCTGAACGTGCGGCGGCTGCTCTTCATGTCGTCGGGCGGGGCGATCTACGGCATCCCGCAGGTCACGCCCACGCCCGAGGATCATCCTCTGCGCCCCATCGGCTCCTACGGCATCGTCAAGGCGGCGATCGAAAGCTACCTTGAGATGTACCGCCGCACGCGCGGGCTGTCGCCGGTGGTGATCCGCGCCTCGAACCCCTATGGCCCGCGCCAGGGGCATGTGGGGGTGCAGGGCATCGTGGGCACCTTCCTGCGCAAGGCGTTCCAGGACGAAAGCATCGAAATCTGGGGCGACGGCACCGTGGTGCGCGACTACCTGGCGGTGACCGACCTGGCCGACCTCTGCGTGCGCGCCGGAACGTCGGAGCAGACCGGCGCCTATAACGGCGGCAGCGGCAAGGGCGTGTCGGTGAACGAGATCGTGGCCCATATCGCCGCCGTCACCGGCCGCAAGCTGGACGTGACGCACAAGGCCGCGCGCCCGGTGGATGTGCCGCGCTCGATCCTCGACTGCACCCGGGCCGAGGCCGATTTCGGCTGGCGGGCGCAGTGCTCGATCCGGCAGGGCATCGCCGACACCTGGGACTGGATGCAACGGCAGGGCTGATATTGACACCCGCCCCGGGCGCGCTGATCGTGGCCGCGGACCGCGCCACGGGGAGAGGCGCGCCGCAAGGGGAGAGAGCCAATGACCGACCAGCCGGCGGACCGTCGAATCCTGTGGACGCCCACGCCCGAACGGGCGGCCGCCTCGACCCTGGCGCGCTATATCCGCACTCTTGAGGACCGGCGCGGGCTGACCTTTGGCAGCTATCAGGAGCTGTGGGACTGGTCGGTCACCGATCTTGACGGGTTCTGGCGCTCGATCATCGACTTCTTCGATCTGCCCGTCGCGAACCTGACCGAGGTGATCGGCGCGCGCAGCATGCCCGGCGCCGAATGGTGCCCCGGCGCGACGACCAACATGGCCGGCCATATCCTGCGCCACGGGGCCGAACGGCCGGGGCAGGAGGCGCTGGTGCTGCATTCGCAGACCTTCGAACGGCAGAGCATCGACTGGGCGACGCTCTGCGGCCGGGTTGGCGCCCTGCAGCGCAACCTGCGCCAGATGGGCGTGCGCCCGGGCGACCGGGTGGCGGCGATCCTGCCCAACACGCCCGAGGCGATCGTGACCTTTCTCGCCACGGCTTCGCTCGGGGCGGTCTTCTCGATCTGCGCGCCCGACATGGGGCGCACCGCCATCGTGGACCGGTTCCACCAGATCCGGCCCAAGGTGCTGATCGTGCAGGATGCCTATATGCACGGCGACCGGCGGATGGACCGGGCCGAGCTCTGCACCGGCATCGCCGACGCGCTGCCCGGGCTGGCGCACCGGGTGATGGTCGGCGCGATGGGCCCGGTGCCCGGGGGCTGGACCGACTGGCAAGAGCTGATGCGCGATCCCTGCCCGCCCGAGGTGGTGCAGGTGCCGTTCTCGCACCCGATCTGGATCGTCTATTCCTCGGGCACCACCGGGAACCCCAAGCCCATCGTGCACGGCCACGGCGGCGTGATGCTGGAGGGGGCCAAGCAATCCCTGCATCAGGACATCGACCTGGGCGACAGGTTCTGCTGGCTGACCTCGTCCGGCTGGATCATGTGGAACATCCAGCTGACCGCCCTGTCGCTGGGGGCCACTGTCGCGATCTTTGACGGCGCCCCGCATCACCCCGACATGCTGGCCGTCTGGCGCATGGTGGCCGAGGAGCGGCTGACCTATTTCGGGGCCGGGGCCGCCTTTCTGATGGCCTGTCAGAAACAGGGTGTCAGGCCGGGGGAGGCGCTGGACCTCTCGGCGCTGGAGTCGCTGGGCTCGACAGGCTCGCCGCTTAGCCAGGAGGGGTACGACTGGGTCTATTCCGCCGTGAAACCGGATGTCTGGCTGGCCCCGATCAGCGGCGGCACCGATATCGCGGGAGCCTTTGTGCTGGGCAACCCGATGCTGCCCGTGCGCGCCGGAGAGATGCAGTGCCGCGCCCTGGGCAATGCCGTGCGCGCCTTTGACGACTCCGGGGCCGAGGTGATCGGCCAGGTCGGCGAACTGGTCTGTACCGCGCCGCTGCCCTCGATGCCGCTGTATTTCTGGGGCGACGAAGACGGATCGCGCCTGCGCGAAAGCTATTTCGAGACCTACCCCGGCGTCTGGTGCCACGGCGACTGGATCGAGTTCACCCCCGAGGGCGGATCGGTGATCTACGGCCGCTCGGACGCCACCATCAACCGGCGCGGGCTGCGCCTGGGCAGTTCCGAGATCTACCGCGCCGTCGAGGGGCTGGACGAGGTGGTCGACAGCCTTGTCGTCGACCTGGAGTTCCTGGGCCGCGACAGTTTCATGGCGCTGTTCGTGGTGCCCCGGTCGGGCGCGCTGGACGACGCCCTGCGCGAGCGTATCCGCCTGGCGATCCGCGAAAGCGTCTCGGCCCGGTTCCTGCCCGATGACATCGTGGCGATTGCCGAAGTGCCGCGCACCCTGTCGGGCAAGAAGCTGGAGGTGCCGGTGAAGAAACTGCTGCTGGGCGGCGATCCGGACAAGGTGGTGAACCGGGATTCGATGGCGAATCCCGAGAGTTTCGATGCCTTCCTGCGCTACGCCGCCGACCGGGCCCCTGCCGCCGGGTGACCGCAGGGAACGGGCACGCAACGGAGGCGCATGGCGCGGCCCGCGACCCGTCGCCGCATTCGTCACAAGATCACGACCGGGCCAGTAGATGAAAATGCGTCCCTGACCTATGTTCACTCGGACCCGTCCGGCCGCCGGCACGGGGGCGAAGTCTTGTGACTTCTCCGTGGGTCATGTCGATTTACTGTTGTTCTCGGGGCGGAAATCAGCAGCCTTTCCCGTGGACAGCCCGCTGACACTGGCCAAAGGAGAACCATGTCCCTCTTCCTGATTGTCGCCCTTCCGTTCCTTGGCGCCCTGTTGCCAGGTCTCATGATCCATGCGGGGCGGCAGAGCTGCGCCATGGCGACCTTCTTCGTCACCCTTGCCGCGCTGATCGGGCTGTTGACCCACGTGCCGGCCGTGATGGCCGGAGAGGTGATCACCGCGCGGCTGGACTGGCTGCCTGGGCTGGGGCTGAACGCGAATTTCATGCTCGACGGGCTAGGGCTGCTGTTTGGCCTGATGATCCTGGGCATCGGACTGCTGATCATCACCTACGCGCGCTTCTACCTTTCGCGCGAGGACAACATGGGCGAATTCTTCACCTATCTGCTGCTCTTTCAGGGCGCGATGGTGGGGATCGTGCTCTGCGACAACATCCTGATGCTGCTGATCTTCTGGGAGCTCACCTCGCTCTCGTCCTTCCTGCTGATCGGCTATTGGAAACACCTGCCCGAGGGGCGGCAGGGTGCGCGGATGGCGCTGACCGTCACCGGCATGGGCGGGCTGGCGATGATCGGGGGCATGCTGCTGCTGGGTCAGATCGCCGGCAGCTACGACCTGTCGGTGATCCTTGAAAGCCGCGAGGCGATCCAGGCCTCGCCGCTCTATCTACCGGCGCTGATCCTGATCCTGCTGGGCTGTTTCACCAAATCGGCGCAGTTTCCGTTCCATTTCTGGCTGCCGCACGCGATGGCGGCCCCGACGCCGGTTTCGGCCTATCTGCATTCGGCAACGATGGTTAAGGCGGGCATCTTCCTGATGGCGCGGCTCTGGCCGGTGCTGTCGGGCACGGATGCCTGGTTCGCCATCGTCACCACCGCCGGGCTGGTCACCATGGTGCTGGGCGCGGTGATCGGGCTGTTCAAGAACGACCTCAAGGCGCTGCTGGCCTTTTCCACGGTCAGCCACCTGGGCCTGATCACCATGCTGCTTGGCACCGGATCGGCCTATGGCGCGATGGCGGCGGTCTTTCACATCATGAACCACGCGACGTTCAAGGCCGCGCTCTTCATGACCGCCGGGATCGTCGACCACGAGGCCCATACCCGCAACATCCCCAGCCTGGGCGGGCTGCGCAAGCTGATGCCGGTGACCTTTGTCATCGCGACGGTGACGGCCCTGTCGATGGCGGGTATCCCGCTGCTCAACGGCTTCCTGTCGAAAGAGATGATGCTGGAGCAGGCGGCCCATACGACGCTCTTCGATCTGCCCTGGCTGGTGCCGGTGCTGGCGACGGTTGGCGCGCTGTTCTCGGCGGCCTATTCCTTCCGTTTCATCGTCCATACCTTCCTTGGCCCGGTGCGCGACGATTATCCCAGCCACCCGCATGACCCCGGCTTCGGCATGTGGGGCCCGCCCGCGCTGCTGGCCTGCATCGTGGTGGCCGTGGGCGTCGCGCCCTTCATCGCCGAACCCTTTGTCCATGTCGTCACCGCCGCCGTGCTGGGCGGAACGGCCGAACTGCCCTATGGCCATCTGTCGATCTGGCACGGGGTGACCCCGGCGCTGAAGATGTCGATCGTCGCGGTTCTGGGCGGCGCGCTGCTGCTGATCGCCTATGCCCCCCTCGCCCGTGCCTGGGACGCCGCGCCCCGGCCCGAGGCCAAGGTGATCTTTGACGCGGTGATCGCGGCGGCGGTCCGTCTGGCGCGCGCGGTGACCGAGGGGCTGCACAACGGCTCTCTCACCCGCTACGCCGCGATCTTTGCCGTCACGGTGGTGGCGGTCGGCGTCCATGCCTGGTTCACCGGCACCACCCCCGCCATGACGCGCGAGATGATCGAGATGTCGCCGATGACCGTGGCCGGATGGCTGCTGCTGACGGTGGCGACCGGGTTCCTGGTCTTCGTGCACCGCTACCGGCTGGTGGCGCTGGTGCTGATGGGGGTCATCGGGCTGATGGTCTCGATCGGGTTCAACTACCTCTCCGCGCCCGACCTGGCGCTGACCCAGATCTCGGTCGAGGTGGTGACCATCATCCTGATGCTGCTGGCGCTGAACTTCCTGCCCAACACCACCCCGGTGGAAAGCAGCCTGGCGCGGCGGCTGCGCGACGGGGCCATTGCCGCAGGCGCCGGTCTGGCGGTCGCGGCGCTGATCTACGGCATCCTGATGCGCGATTTCGCGGTGCCCTCGATTTCCGACTATCACCTGGCCAATTCCTACAAGGGCGGCGGCGGCACCAATGTGGTGAACGTGATCCTGGTCGACTTCCGCGGCTTCGACACCTTCGGCGAGATCATCGTTCTGGGGATCGCCGCGCTGATCATCTATGCCCTGACCGAGGCGCTGCTGTCCGGCCCGGTGCGCGCGCGCCTGCTGAACCGCAAGCCCGACCAGCCGCAGGCCGGTGACGCGCACCCGCTGATGATGGTGGTGATGACCCGCGTGATGCTGCCGGTCTTCCTGATGGTGGGGGTCTACATCTTCCTGCGCGGGCACAACGAACCGGGGGGAGGGTTCATCTCCGGCCTCGTTGTCGCCATCGCCGTGGTGGTGCAGTACATGGCCAGCGGCTTTTCCTGGGCCGATGCGCGCCAGCGCTATCCCTATCACGGGATCATCGGCGCGGGCGTGCTGGTGGCCGGGCTGACCGGCATCGGCGCCTGGTACGCCGGGCAGCCGTTCCTGACATCCGCCTTCGGCTATTTCCGCATCCCGCCGATGGAGAAATTCGAGCTGGCGACCGCCATGGGCTTTGACCTGGGCGTGTTCCTGGCCGTGGTCGGCGCCGTGATGCTGTCGCTGCACAGCTTCTCGCGCATCGCGCGGCGGAGCGAGAGCAGTTACAGCGAACACGCGATGGATATCGACCCGTCGCGCATCGACCCCCTGCCGGGCGAGGAGGCCTGAGATGGAATTGCTGCTTGCCTCTTCGATCGGGTTCCTGACTGCGGCCGGGCTGTACCTCGTGCTGCGCCTGCGGACCTTTCCGGTGATCCTCGGCACCTCGCTGCTGAGCTATGCGGTGAACATCTTCCTGTTCGCCAGCGGTCGGCTGGTTGTGAACCAGCCGCCGATCCTGACCGACGGCGTGACCTCCTATACCGATCCGCTGCCGCAGGCGCTGGTGCTGACGGCCATCGTGATCTCTTTCGGGATGACGGCCGTGGTGGTGATGATCGCCGTCTCGGCCTATCTCAGCGCCGATGACGACCATATCGACGACCGGCCGGGTGGCCTGTTCGACGCCGGCAGGGACGCGGGCGGCGAGATGGGCAGCGACACCGCCCGCCGGAATGCCGGGACGGAGGGCAAGGCATGACCCACTGGATCGTAGCCCCCATCGTCCTGCCCGCCATGCTGGCCGCGCTGATCGTGCTGGCGGTGCGTCACCACATCCTGCTGCAGCGCGTGTTCTCGCTCGCCGGCAGCGTCGCCCTGCTGGGCCTCACCGCCGGGCTGGCCTGGCGCGCCTCGGACGGGACGATCACGCTCTACCAGCTGGGCGACTGGGCCGCGCCTTTCGGCATCGTGCTGGTCGCCGACCGGCTGTCGACGCTGATGGCCCTGCTGACCGCGGTGCTGGCGATCCCGGTGCTGCTCTATGCCATCGGATCCGGATGGGACAACCGGGGGCGGCATTTCCACGCCCTGTTCCAGTTCCAGCTGATGGGGATCATGGGCGCCTTCCTGACCGGCGACGCCTTCAACCTCTTCGTCTTCTTCGAGGTGCTGCTGATCGCCAGCTACGGCCTGATGCTGCATTCCGGCGGGACCGAGAGGCTGCGCGCCGGGTTGCAGTACATGATCTACAACCTGCTCGGCTCGACCCTCTTCCTGTTCGCGCTCGGCACGATCTACGCCGAAACGGGGACGCTGAACATGGCCGACCTGGCGCAGCGCGTCGCGGGTGCGGCGGCGGATGAAACGGCGGGCCTGCGGGTCGCGGCGGTGCTGCTGCTGCTGGTCTTTGCGATCAAGGCGGCGCTGCTGCCGCTGCACTTCTGGCTGCCGTCCTCCTATGCGATGGCGCCGGGGCCGGTGGCCGCGCTCTTTGCCGTGATGACCAAGATCGGGGCCTACGGGATCATCCGGTTCTACACGCTGGTCTTCCCCCCGGGCACGGCGGTGACCGAGGGTCTGTTCGACACATGGCTGCTGCCCGCCGCGCTCGCCTCGCTGGCGCTTGGCATGGCCGGGGTGCTGGCCGCGCGCAGCCTGGACCGGACGGTGGCCTTTGCGGTGGTCGGCTCGATGGGCATGCTGCTCACCTCGGTCGCGGTCTTCACGCCCGAAGGGATCGCCGCCGCGCTCTACTACGCGATCCATTCGACGCTGGCGACGGCGGCGCTGTTCCTGCTGGTCGACGTGGTGCGCGAGCGGCGCAAGTCGCGCGGGGTGGACCTGGAGGCCGCGCCGCTCATCCCCGGCGGGGCGCTGGTGGCGGGGCTGTTCTTTGCCGCCGCCATCGCGATGACCGGCCTGCCGCCGCTGTCGGGCTTTGTCGGCAAGCTGCTGATCCTGGACGCGGCATCCGGCACGCCGCTGATGTGGTGGGTCTGGGCCGTGGTCCTGGGCTCGTCGCTGGTCGCCGTCGTCGGCTTTGCCCGCGCGGGCAGCACGGTGTTCTGGAAGGGGCACGAGATCGAGGCCGCCCACCCCGGCAGCGTCGACGATCCCGAAGACAGCCAGGGCGCGCGCGAGCTGCACGACCCGGTGGAGCCCGAACCGGCGCTGCCGATGGTGGCCATCGGCCTGCTCATCGCACTGCTGGTCGGCGTGACCCTGGCCGCCGGGCCGGTGAACCGCTACCTCGCCGCAACCGCCGCGCAGCTGTTCGACCCGGCGCCCTATGTCGCGACCGTGCTGGACACCCCCGGCAAGCAGATCGTGGATCACCATGCCACGGACGGCGCTGAGGATCACGGAGCCGGCGATGACAACCACGGCAGCGACACGCACGGGACCGCGGCCGGCAGCAAGGAGAGCCACTGATGGTATCGCACCTGTTCCGCCGCCTGTTCCCGCACCCGCTGCTGACGCTGCTGCTGGTGATCGTCTGGTGCCTGCTGATCAACGGGCTGTCGCTGGGCACCGTGGTCTTTGGCCTGATCCTGGGCACCGTGATCCCCATTGTCACCGCCGCCTACTGGCCGGACCGCCCGCGCGCCCCGCGCCCCCTGCTGCTGGCCGAATACGTGCTGATCGTGCTGTGGGACATCATCGTCGCCAATGTCGTCGTTGCCGCCATCGTGCTGTTCAAGCGCAATGCCGACATGCGGCCCTGCTGGGTCGCCATCCCGCTGGACCTGCGTTCGCCCGAGGCGATCACCATCCTGGCGGGCACGATCACGCTGACACCCGGCACCGTTTCGGCCGATGTCTCGGACAAGGGGCATGCGCTGCTGGTCCATGCGCTGGACGCGCCGGACCCGGATGCCGTGCGGGACGAGATCAAGCAGCGCTATGAACGCCGGCTCAAGGAGATTTTCGAATGATCGAATACGCCCTGATCTTTGCCTTTGCCTGCGTCGGGCTGTCGATGATCCTGTCGATGGTCCGCCTGATCCTGGGCCCCGGCGTGGGGGACCGCGTGCTGGCGCTGGACACCATGTCGGTCAACGCCGTGGCGCTGATCGTGTTGCTGGGGATCGCCGGCGGCACCCAGATCTATTTCGAGGCCGCCCTGATCATCGCCATGCTCGGCTTTGTCTCGACCGTGGCCTATTGCCGGTTCGTCCTGAGGGGGGACATCATCGAATGACCCTGGAAACCGTCATCGAAGGGCTTGTCGCCCTGACCATCGTGATCGGCGCCATCTTCACGCTTGTCGGCTCTTACGGGCTGGTCAAGCTGGACACGCCGATGCCGCGCCTGCACGCCCCGACCAAGGCGGGGACGCTGGGGGTGGGGGCGATGCTGATCGCCTCGATCCTGTTCCACTTCGCCACCGACGGCGGCTCGCTGCACGAGCTGCTGATCATGGCGTTCCTGTTCGTCACGGCGCCGATCTCGGCCCATTTCGTGGCCAAGGTGCATATCCACCGCGAACATACGGCACAGGAACTGCCCGATCCGCCGCTCGACAATGTCTGGGCCACCCGCGATGTTGCACCTGACGAGGACATGGCCGGCGATCAGGTGCCTGAGCCGTCCGGCGGCCGGTAACCGGCGATCCCGTCCAGGAAGATCGCGATCGCCAGGTCGCGCCTGCGGTCCCGGGTTTCGGGGCCCGGGCGGGCCTGCGGGTCCAGCAGGCAGGTGAGCGCGTTTTCAAACGCCATGTCCATCAGGATGGTGCCGCATTCCTCGATCCCCTGGTCCGTCAGGTCGAGCCCGCCGCCGTCACGCTCGCGCCGCAGCTCGGCGCAGATGCGGGCCAGCAACAGGTGCCGCGAGCGGATGCCGGGCCGGGCGAGATCAGGATTGGTGCGGGCCTGCGCCACGATGGAGCGCAGCCATTCCAGCGAGGTGGATTCCATACCCTTGGGCTTGTGCAGGGTCAGCAGCAGCCGCAGCCGTTCCGGCAGGGGCAGGGCCTGCTCTTCGGGGTCGAGCGGGCGCAGGATCGTTTCGTGGATCCGGGTGAAGCAGGCCGACAGCAGCGCCTCGCGCGTGTCGAACATGGCGTAGATCGTGCGTTTCGACATGCCCGCTGCGGCGGCGATATCCGACACCGTCACATCGCCCAGGCTGCGCCCGGACAGCAGGGTGGCGGTGGCGTTCAGGACAAGCTCCACCCGGCGTTCGGGGTCGATCTGCACGGGGCGGCCACGGCGGCGCGCCCTTTCACCACTGTCGCAGGGATCCTGCGCCATGAATGACCTCCTCCTGACCACTGCCGCCATCTTTCTCGCAGTTGCAGAATAAGTCAACTTTACAAAACCGTAAAGTTTCCTTATCGCGGTGCCAGAGTTACGGCGCGACCGCGCCTGAAGGCATTCCCGGAGCCTCGCCATGCACCCAAGATCGTATTCCAGACCCCTCCGGCTGATCGCCGTGGCGGCGTTTTCGCTGACGCTCGCTTCGCAGGCGGTGGCGCAGCAGGGCGGGCAGCGTCCGCCGCCGGCGGTGACCGTGGTCACGCTCAAATCGGAGGATGTCACCCTGACGGCCACGCTGCCGGGCCGCGTCAATGCCTCGGGCGTGGCCGAGGTGCGGCCGCAGGTCAGCGGTCTGATCACCGAACGGCTGTTCGACGAGGGCAAGCCGGTCGAAAAGGGCGACGCGCTCTACCGGATCGACGATGCCAGCTATCGCGCGGCCAAGGCGGCGGCGGATGCCCAGCTGGCCCAGGCCGAGGCGCAGGAGAAATCCGCCGCGCGCGAGGCCGAGCGTCAGGCCACCCTGCGCGAACGTGCTGTGACCAGCCAGCAGAACCTGGACGACGCCCTGGCGCAGCGCGATGTGGCGGCGGCTGCGGTCAAGGTTGCCGAGGCCAATGTGCTGGCCGCCGAGATCGACCTGGAGCGCACGGTGATCCGGGCGCCCATTGCCGGCACGGCGGGGCTGAGCCAGGTGTCGCAGGGGGCGCTTGTCACATCCGGCCAGGCGACGGCGCTGACGGTGATCCGCAGCCTGGACCCGGTCAATGTGGATGTGACCCAGTCGGCGGCCGAGATCCTGCGCTGGCGCAGGTCTAGCACCACGCTGCGCGAGGACGAGAATGCCGAGGTCACCCTGCGCCTGGCGGATGGCGAGACATACGAGCACACCGGCAAGCTGTCGGCGGCCGAACCGCATGTGAACGAGCAGACCGGCGTTATCGTGCTGCGGCTGCAGTTCCCGAACCCCGACCAGTTCCTGCTGCCCGGCATGTATGTGCAGGTCGAGATGCCGCAGGGCGATATCCCCGATGCGGTGCTTGTCCCGCAAGAGGGCGTCAGCCGCGATCGGCGCGGCCGCCCGGTGGCGATGGTGGTGACGGCCGAGGGCGTGGTGGAATCGCGCGAGCTGACGATCCTGCGCGACAGCGGGTCCAACTGGGTGGTCAGCAAGGGGCTGGCCGCGGGTGACCGCGTCATCGTGGCCGGCCTGCAGAAGGTCGCCCCCGGCATGGCCGTCACCGCCGAGGAACGCGCCCCCGCCCCCACCCCTGCCGCCGACACCGCCACCGTTTCCGACTGACCCCGCCGCGCCCGGCGCAGGAGAGCACATCATGGCACGTTTCTTCATCGACCGTCCGGTCTTTGCCTGGGTGATTTCCATCCTGATCATGGGGGTCGGCCTGCTGTCGGTGCTGACCCTGCCGATCGCGCAATATCCGCAGATCGCGCCGCCCTCGGTCCAGGTCTCGGCGGTCTATCCCGGCGCCTCGGCCGAGACGGTGGCGAACACGGTCACCCAGGTGATCGAACAGCAGATGACCGGGCTGGACGGCCTGCGCTACATGTCCTCCAACTCGACCTCGGCGGGGACCTCGTCGCTGACCCTGACCTTCGAGGCCGGGACCAATGCCGACGTGGCGCAGGTTCAGGTGCAGAACAAGCTGGCCCAGGCCACGCCGCTGCTGCCCGAGGTGGTCCAGCGACAGGGGGTGCGGGTGCAAAAGGCCTCGTCCTCCTTCTTCATGGTGATCGCGCTGCTCTCGTCGGACGGGCGGCTGGATCAGACCGACCTGTCGGATTACATGAACACCAACCTGGTCGACGAATTCAGCCGGATCGAGGGCGTCGGCGGCGCGCAGGTCTTTGGTGCGCAATATGCCATGCGGATCTGGCTGGACCCGTCCAAGCTGGCAGCGTTCGAGATGACGCCCTCGGATGTGGTCAACGCGGTCTCGGCGCAGAATGCGCAGATCTCGGCCGGGGCCTTTGGCACGCTGCCCGCGGTCGAGGGCCAGCAGCTGAACGCCACGATCACCGCGCAGTCCCTGCTGACCACGCCCGAGGATTTCCGCAACATCGTGCTGCGCGCCGAAACCGATGGCGGGCTTGTGCTGCTGCAGGATGTCGCCCGGGTCGAGATCGGGGCGCAGGATTACGCCACCATCGCGCGGTTCAACGGCAAGCCCGCATCGGGCATGGCGCTGCAGCTGGCCTCGGGCGCCAATGCGCTGGATACGGCAGAGCTGGTGAAAACCCGGATCGAAGAATTCTCGCAGTTCTTCCCCGAGGGCGTGGAATACGTCATCCCCTACGACACCACCCCGTTCATCGAGATCTCGATCCACGAGGTGGAAAAGACCCTGTTCGAGGCCATCGTGCTGGTCTTCCTCGTGATGCTGCTGTTCCTGCAGAACTTCCGCGCGACGATCATTCCCACGCTGGCGGTGCCGGTCGTGATCCTGGGGACATTCGCGATCCTGGGCGCATTCGGATTTACCATCAACACCCTGACCATGCTGGCGATGGTGCTGGCCATCGGCCTGCTGGTCGACGACGCCATCGTGGTGGTCGAGAACGTCGAGCGGATCATGGAGGAGGAAGGCCTGTCCCCGCGCGACGCGACGCGCAAGTCGATGGGCCAGATCACCGGGGCGCTGATCGGCGTGGCGCTGGTGCTGTCGGCGGTGTTCGTGCCGATGGCCTTTTTCGGCGGCTCGACGGGGGTGATCTATCGCCAGTTCTCGATCACCATCGTCTCGGCCATGCTGCTGTCGGTGGTGGTGGCACTGACGCTGACACCCGCCCTCTGCGCGACGATCCTCAGGCCCAAGCGGCCGGGCAAGCGGCGCGGTCCGCTGGCCTGGTTCAACCGCGGGTTCAACGGGATCACCCGGGGCTATGCGGGCACCGTCGGCTATGTCATCCGCCGTCCGCTGCGCATCATCGTGCTGTACCTCGCCCTGGGTGGCGGGCTGGGGTGGCTGTTCATGAACACGCCCACCGGATTCCTGCCGAACGAGGATCAGGGCATCCTGCTGACCCTGATCCAGGCGCCCACCGGCGCCACCGCCGAACGTACCCTGGCCGTGGTCGAGGACGTGCAGGCGCATTTCGTGAACAACGAGGCCGAGAACGTGGATTCCTCTTTCGGCGTGGTCGGGTTCTCCTTCGCCGGGCAGGGGCAGAACATGGGCCTGGCTTTCATCCGCCTCAAGGACTGGGAGGACCGCCCCCGCCCGGACCAGAGCGCGCAGGCCGTGGCGGGGCGTGCCTTCGGGGCGTTTTCGCAGATCCAGGACGCTTTCGTCTTTCCCATCGTGCCCCCGGCGGTGCCCGAGCTGGGCAATATCTCGGGGTTCGACTTCTACCTGCAGGCGCTTGGCGGGCAGACCCATGAGCAACTGCTGGAGGCCCGCAACCAGCTGCTCGGCATGGCGGCGCAGAGCCCGCTGATCGCCTCGGCCCGCCCCTCGGGGCTGGAGGACGCGGCGCAGTTCAAGCTGGATATCGACTGGCGGGCGGCCGGTGCGCTTGGGGTGACCCCGGCGGATGTGGGCAACACGCTCTCGATTGCCTGGGCCGGGCGATACGTGAACGATTTCAACGACAACGGCCGGATCAAGCGGGTCTATGTCCAGGGCGAGGCCGGGGCCCGTGCCCTGCCATCCGATATGCGGAAATGGCGGGTGCGCAATGCCTCGGGCGAGCTGGTGCCATTTGCCAATTTCACCTCCGAAAGCTGGCAGTACGGGCCGCAGGGCCTGACCCGTTATTCCGGCATCCCCTCGATGCAGATCCAGGGCTCTCCGGCGCCCGGCGTCGCCTCGGGCGAGGCCATGGCCGAGATGGAGCGCCTCGCCGGGCAGTTGCCGCCGGGCTATGCCATCTCATGGACCGGCCTGTCGCTGGAGGAACGCGAATCCGGCGGGCAGGCGCCGCTGCTCTACGCCCTGTCGCTGGCGGCGATCTTCCTCTGCCTTGCGGCGCTGTACGAAAGCTGGGCGATCCCGCTGTCGGTGATGCTGGTGATGCCCATCGGGGTGCTGGGCACGCTGTTCGGGGCCTATTGGTTCGGGTTCGAGAATGGCGTCTTCTTTCAGGTCGGCCTGCTGACGGTGATCGGCCTGACCGGCAAGAACGCCATCCTGATCGTGGAATTCGCGCGCGAGCGGTATGAGGCCGGTGACAAGCTGCTGGACGCCACGATCACCGCCGCGCGGCAACGGTTCCGGCCGATCATCATGACCTCGATGGCGTTTTCCCTGGGCGTCGTGCCGCTGGCGCTGTCGACCGGGGCGGGGTCGGGCGGGCGTACCGCCGTGGGCACGGCCGTGCTGGGCGGAACGCTCACCGGCACCGTGCTGGGCGTGATCTTCGTGCCGCTCTTCTTTGTCGTGGTGCAGCGCCTCTTTGGCCGCAGCAAACGGCACCAACCGGCGCCGGAAGACCCCAAGGCCAAGCCCGCGACAACCCCGCCGGTGCTCGAACACGGCTGACCCGGCCCGCCACGCTGATGTCATCTGCTTGCGTCCCGCATCGCCGGGGCGCCAGTTTCCGCGCAGGGCGCGACCGGGCCGGATGACAATCCGCGGGCGTGCCTCTAGCCTTGGGCGCAGGGCAAAGGGAGGATCGCAATGCACGGAAAGATCGCGGTGGTCGGCATCGGCCTGATGGGCGGCAACATGGCCCGGCGGCTGCACGAGTCCGGGTGCGAGGTGACCGGCTACGACCTGAGCCAGGAGAGCGTGACCGCCCTGCGGGCCGACGGGCTGGAGGCGACAAACGACCTGGCCCATGCGGTTGGCGATGCCGATGTGATCGTCTGCAGCCTGCCCAATTCGCAGATCGTGCGGACGGCCTGGATGGCCGAGGGCGGCGTGCTGGCCCATGCGAAACCCGGCGCGCTGGTGGTCGAGATGAGCTCGATCGACCCCGATACGATGAAGGACCTCGCCGCGGCCTGCGCCGAAAGTGGCCTGCGCCCGCTGGACGTTCCTGTCAGCGGCGGCCCGGCCGAGGCGCGCGCCGGGTCGCTGGTGCTGCTGGTCGGCGGGGCCGAGGCGGATATCGACGCCGCCCGCCCCGTGCTGGAACTGCTGGGCGCGTCGCTGCTGCACACCGGCGATGTGGGCACCGCCAAGGTGGTGAAGCTGGTGAACAACGTGATGACGATGGGCAATGTGCTGGTGGCGTCCGAGGCCTTTGCCATGGGCACCCGCGCCGGGGTCGATCCCGAACGGCTCTACGATGTGCTGTCGCAGAGCGGCGGGCGCTCGCATCATTTCACCAAGCGTTTCCCGAATGCGCTGAAACGGAACTATGACCCCGGGTTCAAGATGCAGCTGGGGGAAAAGGACGTGGCGCTGGCTGTCGAGGTCGCCCGCGGTCTGGGACAGCCGATGCCGATGGCCTCGCTGGTGCGCGAGATGTACCAGATGGCGCTTGGCCTGGGCTACCGCGACCGCGATATCGTGGCCCTGCTGGACATGTACCAGCGGATCGGGGACGGCACGCTGGGCAATGGGCCGAACACAGGGTCGTGACGCCCGGACCCGCGGTGGAAAACGCCTGAGGTAACGCGCGGGCCGAGCGCTTGTTGCGCTGGCCCGCCATCACGGGCGTGGCTTGCGTCACCGAAGTCCGACCGGAAGCGGCCCCGCCGTCAGTTCACGCAAAGACGGGGCGCCGCGCGCCGCTCAGACGGCCGGCGTTTGCTGATGTGACGTGCGCAACCAGCTGCCCGCATCGTTCAGATAGGTCGAGGCACAGAAAGCTTCGTAGATCGGCACATCGGCTTTTTCGGCCGAGGCGCGATAGCTGAGGATGACGATATCGCCGCATTGCGTCGCCCTGCGCTCGGCCATTGCGACCGACCGCCAGCCGGTTCTGCGCTTGAGGCCATGCCAGATCTGGTCGCCCTGAATGATCCCCGGCGGATAGGGAAAGATCATGACGGCGTAATCGGCCGTCGTGGCGCGGGCATTGTCGGCGCCGCTGGTCCAGAACCGCTCTTCCATGTCCCAGAGGGTGTCCAGGTCCAGCGGAGAGGGCTTGCGGGTCTTGTGTGCGGCGTGGTCGAGTGGGCTGAGGATAGCGGCAGCGGTCATCGTCGTGTCCTTGTCTGGTGGGTCCCGAGTGCGGCGGGGCCGGGGGCCAACTGGCTGGGTGCGCCAGGACCGGGGGCCACGGTTTCGGATTGCCTGCATCCTGCACGATTGCGGGCCCACGCGGGCTGACGCAGATCAGTCCGGTGCCATGCTGTTGCACAGGTCGTGCCTGCGGGCCTGCCATTGCGCGCCAAGCTAACATGGGTCAGGGCCTGTCTGTCCGTCACCGCGTAGAAGTGTGGATGCCAGCAGGCCGAGCCTCTTCCCCGGATCCACGGGGCGCGCTCGGTGCTGGACCTCTGCAGGCAGCACGGAGACCAGTATGGCCATGCGCTCGACCACTTCGACCGTGACCTTTCAACACCCGTTTGTGCTGTCCGGCTACACGGACGAACTGCCCGCCGGCGACTACGACGTGACCGTTCACGAAGAGCTTCTGGAGGGCCTCAGCTTTGCGGCCTACCGGCGGACGGCGACGTTTCTGACCGTTCGCGGCAGGGGACGCAGGGCGGGACGTGTCGAACTGCGATCGACCAGCGAGCGCGACCTGGAAACGCTGCTTGGCCTGGACCGAGGAACTGCGACCCAAAATAGCGAGACGGCGCTTTCCCCGTCGGAGGACTTTGAATGAACACTCCCGAATGGCTCAAACCCGGTATCTATGGCGCGGTAATCGGCGGGATCTTTGTCGGCGTCGTCGGCTTTACCTGGGGCGGCTGGGTGACCGGCAGCACGTCGAGCGACCGTGCCATGACCATGGCCCATGACGATGTCGTCACCGCCATGGTGCCGGTCTGCCTGGAAATGGCACGCACCGATCCCGAGCGCACCACAAAGCTGGCCACGATCAAGGCGGCCTCGACCTATCAGAGGCGCGATGCGCTGATGGATGCCGGTTGGGCGACCGTGCCCGGCAGCGATGCCCCTGACCGCGACATCGCGCAGGCCTGCCTTGCCGAGATCGAACTGTAGGGCCTGCGCATGGCACGGTTCCCGGATGCCGGCACCGCCCGGTTCACGAGCGGCTGGCCGTCCGGGGCCCGCGCGCAGGCGTTCCTTCACCGAAGGCGAAGGGTGATTGCATGAAACACCGCTGGCATCCCAAAGGCCGCTCCCCCGGGCGCGTTCTGGTCAAGCTGATTGCGATGGCCGGCATGATCGCCTCTCTCGCCTTTCCGGTCTTTGCCCAGGACGGGACCGGGCCGGTCCCGGCGAATGCGCAGCCGCGCAGCTATGGCGGGGGGTGGAACTGTGACCTCGGCTACCGGATTGATGGCGCGGACTGCATTGCCATCGACATCCCGGAACATGCCTATGCCTCGGCTCGATCCTACGGGGCGGGGTGGCAATGCCTGCGCGGATACAAGGAATCGGGCGGGACATCCTGCAAAGCGATCCCCGTGCCCGCCAATGCCTTCCTGCAGTCTTCGGGTTACGACTGGCAGTGCGAACGCGGGTATCGGCAGGACCGTGACAGCTGCGTGTTGATCGTCCTGCCCGACCACGCCTTCCTCACCGAAAGCACCGGGGGCACCGGCTGGACCTGCGACCGCGGCTTCACCGTGGACGCTGGCGCCTGCGTTCCGATTGCGGTGCCCGAAAACGGTTACCTGACCAATTCCGATTACGGCGATGGATGGCGCTGCGAACGAGGGTTCGTAGAGGTTGCTGGCCGCTGCGATGCCGTCCTGCTGCCGGCCAACGCCCTGCTGGACACGGATACCTACGGGCCGGGATGGCGGTGCGAGCGCGGATACGAGCGCCAGGATCGCAGCTGCGTCGCGATCAAGCTGCCCGAGAACGCCCATTACGACCGATCCGGCAACCGCTGGACCTGTGATCCCGGTTTTCAACTGACTGATGGAGTCTGCGCGCTTGAACGATAATCTGCCCCTATCCGACCCGTCCCAAACGCCCGGCATGCGCATGAGCATTGGCTGCCGCCTGCGGTACGAGTTCACCCAGCCGACGCCGATGATTGCGATGCTGAATGTGCATTACTCGCGCTTCGGCGATCTGGAGCGCGCCGACTATCTGGTGACCTCTCCCAGTGTCCCGCTGGAAAGCTACCGCGACGGGTTCGGGAACTGGTGCACGCGGATGGTTGCGCCGGCGGGCGAATTCACCTTGTCCTCGGATGGTATTTTCCGGGACAGCGGGATGCTGGACCCCGTCGCGCCGGATGCGGCGCAGCACGCGGTGCAGGATCTGCCGTTCGATACGCTCGTCTACCTGCTTGGCAGCCGGTACTGCGACACGGATCTTCTGTCCGACCAGGCCTGGCGGCTGTTCGAAAACACAGAGCCCGGGTGGAGCAGGGTCCAGGCGATCTGCGATTTTGTCCACCAGACCGTGGTTTTCGACTATATGGCGGCAAACGCGACCCGCACCGCATCCCAGACCCTGGCCGGGCGGACCGGCGTGTGCCGCGATTTCACCCATCTCGCCATAACCTTCTGCCGCTGCATGAACATTCCGGCCCGCTACTGCACGGGCTATCTGAGCGATCTTGGCGAGCCCGAACCCTATCCGCCCGGGGATTTCGCGGCCTGGATGGAGGTCTATCTGGACGGTGGCTGGTGGGTCTTTGATCCGCGCAACAACACGCCGCGACTGGCGCGGATCCTGATCGGGCGCGGCAGGGATGCCGCAGATGTGCCTTTGACGCAGACCTTCGGGCCGAACACGCTGCTGGAATTCGTGGTCTGGACCGACAAGATGACCTGATCGGGTGCCTATCCAGTCGGATGATGATGGTAATTCAGGGGGGCCATCCCCATATCCTGATAAGCCCCCGGGGTTTTCCGCACAGGACTACCCGGGCTCGGGGGGCAAGAATTCGACGCTGCGCCGCTCAAAGCCCTGACATTCGGGGTGGCGCATCCTCTGAACTGCGCCTTTTCCGCATTTTCGATGAAACCTCGGAGTTTCCGGCATCACGGACCCGAGTGACGGCGCTGCGTTTGCGCGTCTTTCACCGGAAGAGGCCGAAGTCAGAGAATGAGATCACCGATCCGACCGCAATCAAGGAGGCCGCAGATGGAACACCACAGACTTAGAAGCGTCGCGGTCTTTGCAAGGCCGTTCACCGTGCCGGGTTTTGACGAGATGCTCCCCGCGGGGGCCTATGACATTGAAACCGAGCTGAGTTCGCCGCCCGACGATGGCAACCCCGGGGCCTGGAAGGCCTCGGTGCTGGTCAATCTGCATCCGCGACATTCGCATCCCGGACTGGCGAGAACCCTGACGGTTTCCCTGGCCGACCTCGATGCAGCGCGGGCAAAGGATGAACTTACGGGGAAAGAGCTCACGCAGGTCTTCCTCGAAGAGATGTTGGCCGACCCTATGGTGCGGCTGGTGATGCAGGCCGATGGCGTGTCGGATATGCAGCTGCGTCACCTCTATTCGGGCAAGCGTTCGCCAGAAGAACCGGCAGGTCTTCCATTGTGCGGCGTCAAGACTCTGCAAGAGGTGTCCGCGATCCTTGCCGCCGAAAACGAAGGGCTGCCGCCGCGGCCCAACTGAGCCTTGCCGAACTGCGCATGCCGGTC
Organism: Pseudooceanicola pacificus; assembly: GCF_009789075.1. GTDB lineage: Bacteria > Pseudomonadota > Alphaproteobacteria > Rhodobacterales > Rhodobacteraceae > Pseudooceanicola > Pseudooceanicola pacificus. The sequence continues at coordinate 15,579 of NZ_WNXQ01000010.1, read as the reverse complement.
ATTCGCCGCCCTGCCGCACCAGACTTCTCCGCGCCGGAAAAAGGGGACTGCATCATGCCTGCAAGTTGGACTGTCGCGATCAGAGGCATCGCCCCCGCCCGCCGGGGCCGACCCTGCGGTCGAATGCCGATGCAGCGGAGGCACGAGCCATGACCGAGGATCCGGTTGACCTCGACACGAGGCGCAGCGCCGAAGGCAGGATGGCGACAGATATCCGGCGGCACTCTCTCAAGGATTTCGAATCCGATCAAAGGGCGCTCCGCCTCAGGCAGGAGGAACTTGAAACGCAGCTCCTGGCCGAACCTGCCGCCAATTGGCACGAGGCCGCGCTCAAGGCGCAGTATCTGATACGGCGGTACTCGGAAACTGCCGACGCCCGCGATGCCAGGCGGCAGGACCTTATCGAGCGCGCGCTAGGCGATCTGGCCCGGCTGATCGAAGAAGAGGGTGCAGGTCGATGAGCGAACCCGTGGACCAGCACAACGGGCCCGTGCGGGCCCTCAAGGATGTCCCGCAGGAACGTCTCTGCCTGCGTTGCCGCAGGCCGTTTCCGAGCGAAGGTTTTGGCGAACGGATTTGCCCGCGATGCAAGGCGTCGCGCACTTGGCAATCCTCGGTGCAGCCCATGCGGTCGTCAGGTCGATCCTGAGGGAAGCCTGACACGTCCTTACGGGCGCACCGCGCGGCCCGGCATGCCACGGGGCCGCGTGTGACAGTTGATTTCCCTACCCCTCCAATCATCGTCGCCGGGGCCGCTTGCCGCCTGAACGGCACGGCAGCGTCATGGGTGAAACAGACCGCTCCACGATAAACTCCGTCACGCGGTGGGTCTGCGCACGGAATGGCTGCTGGCGATGATCTGGTTGATGATGGCCGCCACGGCGCGGTGGATGTCGGTGTCAGGCTCGCTGCCGACGGCCTTCTCATGGGTGGCCGCGGCGTCGCGCAGAACCCCCAGGATCTCGTGCTCGGGCAAAAGCGCGCGATCGTTCAAGGCCAGCAGAAGCGACTCGCAGATAGACAGGGCGGCCAGTCCTGCAGCATCGCTCGACGTAGACATGCGGTGTATTCCTTTCATCGCGTCGCATTCCGGCTGAAAAGCCGGCATGATGCGTTCCCCTTTCTGGCACGGAATGCTCTATGCTGGGCTGATCGAGAGCAGTCCTTTTGCCGATCTCGACATCTTCTCCGCAACCGAAAGGGAATGGGTCATGACACCGGTTGCGGCAAGCCCGCTCACGCTGAAGCTTTCGGCATTCGTGGCGCTGTCAGAGGCCGAACTTGCCGTCTTGGCGCGTCTGCACGGGCGGCGGCGGACCTTTGCCGCAGGGCGCGACATGGGTCATCAGGGACAGCCGGATCAGGCGGCTTACATCCTGTCCTCGGGCTGGGTCTGTTCCTACAAGATCCAGCCGGACGGCACGCGCCAGATTGTCGATTTCCAGGTCCCCGGCGATTTCCTGGGGCTGCGCAGCGTGCTGTTGCGCACCTCTGACCACAGTTTCGAACCGATCGGCGACATTCAGGCGGCCGAGGTCCTGACCAGCGATCTGCTTGAGGCCTTCGTACAGACCCCGCGGCTGGCGATGGCCATCCTGTGGGCGGCGTCGCGGGACGAGGCGATGGTGGTCGAACATCTGGTCGGGATCGGGCGGCGCGACGCGGATGCCCGCATGGCGCATTTCCTGCTGGAGCTGGGATCGCGGCTGGCCCTGGTGGGCATCGGCAGCAAGGAGGGCTACGACTGCCCGCTCACCCAGTACCACCTTGCCGACGCGCTTGGCCTGAGCGCGGTGCACATCAACCGCGTGTTGCGGCAGTTGCGCGAAAGCGGGCTGGTGACCTTTCGCGACGGTCGCGTGACATTTGACAACTACAGCGGGCTGGTGGATTTCGCCGAGTTCGATCCGGCCTATCTGGATCAGACCGGGCCGCTGTTGAAATGATCGAACCGTCCGCCCGTCCCTGGCAAGCCACTGGCGGACGAGAGGGGCTGGAATGTGCCCGGTCTTTTCCTGTCGCATAGCTCCGCGTACCGCCGCGTCACCCGACAAGGGTGAGGCGCGTGTACGCCAGAGGTGGAGTCACGCCAGCGCCCCGGCGTCTGGTTCGGGCCCCTGCTGGCAGGCAGGTCCGTTTCCCGTCTCCGGGGCGCCATGCGTGTCATGTCCCGGTCCGGCGATCGCCCAGGGCGCGCCGGATCAGGCTTTCTTGCCCTTCGGCTTTGTCTCGATCGTCAGACCCTTGCTGAAGGAGGGCGCGGGGATCGGTTCGGCCTTCTTCTGCTTCGGTTTCTTCTCTTCCCGGCCGCGACGGTTTTTGCCCTTCGCCATTGTGTTCTCCAAAGTCTGTGCTGTGCGTGAAAGTTTCCTGCGCCTCGGTGAGGCAGGGACCGCATGCGTCGGGGGCCATGGATTCGCGGACCCCGCAGTCGCGCATCTCTTCACGAGTATCGCCGAGGTCCGCCGCTCGAATGCTGATCCAAATCAGCGTTCCGCAAAGAGTTTATCGCCTGCCTGTCCCCGGGGCCCGACCGTCCCGGGCAAGGACGGCGGTGCCGGACAGCCTCCAAACGCCGGCCCAGGGGGTTTGCCGATGCTGCGCGACCGGCGACCGCTGGCTGCGCCGTTCAGGTCTGCAGGTCGGTATAGGGGCAGACATCGGCGTCGAACGGCACGTGCCGGCGGCGAAATGTCGTGTCGGGAACGGCCTCCGGATTGCTGATCCGGTCCATGCGGAAATGACGGAAATCCCCGCGCGCGGGATCCCAGCCGACAAGGTACCACAGGGGCGGCAGGATCAGCATGGCCTGCGGCTCGACCTGACGCCGGGTCTGGCGCCCTCTGGCATCGCGATAATCGAAGCGGATGAACTGGCGCCCGAGGAAGGCGGTTTCAAAGGCGGGCAACAGCTCCGGCACCATCCTCCCCATGTCCGACAGGTCCTGCAACGGCGACAGCTGGCCGATATGCAGGCACCCCAGAAAACTGCGCAGGTCTTTCACCTTGTCCGCGGGCAGGGCTTTTTCGATCTTGGCCAGCCCCGCATCGGCCAGCTCGGAAAATGGCAGGTTCCCCGCAGCCCGCATCGCCGCGACGCTGATGAGCAGGGCGAACACCTCGGGCACCGACAGCTTGGCCCGGGTCTGCATGGACTGCGGATCAAGCTGAAGACCGCCGCCGCGCCCGACATCGGAATGGATCACATAGCCTTCGTCCCGGAGCGCGCTGATGTCGCGCAGCACGGTCCTGCGGGAGGCGCCGACCTCTCTGGCCAGGGCGTCAACGGTCGATGTGCCGTTGCGCCGGAGCGTTCGCACGATGGCGTCATGTCTGAGTCTCACCGTCATGCCGGCACCCTAGCACAAATGGTGACACATTTTGGCACTATTTGGATCTACTCCGTTTCCAGCAACAGCAAGCAAGGAGATTGCGACATGGAACGGACAGCGGTGAACCCCTGGGACTGGTCGATCAAGCTGGGTTACAATCAGGCCGAGGTGATCGAGGGCGCGACGCGGCAGGTCATCTGCGCGGGCCAGACCGCGGTGGACGGGACCGGCGCGCCGCAGCATCCCGGGGATATGCGTGCCCAGATCGGCCTGGCGCTCGACAACCTTGAGGCTGTGTTGCAGGGCGCGGGGATGGAGCTGAGCCATGTGATCAGGCTTGGTGTCTATGCAACGGATGTGGACGAAGCGCTGAAGAATTTCGACCTGATGGGCATGCGGTTCGGCCCCCATCGGGTGGCCCCGCCGATGACCCTTCTGGGTGTCACGCGCCTTGCCATCCCCGGATTGCTGTTCGAGATCGAGGCAACAGCCGCCGCCTGAAACAACGCGGGGCGGCCGTTCGGCGGAGAGACGACCGACCGCCCCCTCGGCGCTGCTGCCCCAAACCGACTCGCGGCGCCGGCAATTCGCCCTGGCCCGGCTTGCCGGTTTCCCGCGCTAGCTTCCCTTCACCGGCCTTGGCCGGCCGGAGGCATCCAGCGCGACGAAGGTAAAGGTCGCCTCGGTCACCTGCTCGCTGCGCGCGTCGTGTCGTTCGCGCCGCCAGGCCTGGACATGAATCCGCATCGAGGTGCGCCCGATCGCCTGGATCGAGGCATAGAGAGAGACCTCGTCGCCGACCTTCACCGGGCGCAGGAACTTCATCGCATCCATGGCAATCGTGGCGCTGCGGCCCTTCGACGTCAGCGCCGCGAGGGAGCCCGCCGCCAGGTCCATCTGGCTCATCAGCCAGCCGCCAAAGATGTCGCCCGCCGGGTTGGTGTCGGCGGGCATCGCCACGGTGCGGATGACCGGCTGCTCTGCCGGAGGGCAGGGATCAGACGACATGGGGGCATGCCGAGGCAGGGGTTCGCGTGTCCATGTTCCGCCCTCTGTTCAGGTGATCGCCGCTATCAGAAGTCGAACCGATCATGCGGCCATCGGGGCATACCGTAAAGGCGGCGTTCCCCGGATCGTGCTTTTTGCGCGCGCCGGATCGGGTATCCTGCCACAAAAGCGACAGCGGCCAGGCCGCGAAGCCCGAATCGACGTTGACGCGGTCCACCGGGCGCAACGCCCAAGGGATCGCGGGCCGCCTGTCACGAGAAAGCACGAGCGTCGGGCGCTCTCGCGGTTTCAGGAAAACCTCTGCCGCGTCGTCTTTTTGCTGGAAGGAGTGCCACCTTTCGCCTTGCGAAAGGTTTTGGTGCCCAGGAGAGGACTCGAACCTCCACGGCCTTGCGGCCACTGGCACCTGAAGCCAGCGCGTCTACCATTCCGCCACCTGGGCACAGATGTCGTGGAGCAGGCGTTTATCTTTGGCTCGGGGGCGTGTCAACGGGGATTCAGCGCATTTTTCCTCTACCGCGCCGGGGCGACGGCATATCGCCTTGCCCGGGCGGGGGCGTGAGGCTAGGAACAGGGACAAGAGCTAAGTCCGGAGGGCGCACCATGTCCAAGCTTGTGACTATTTTTGGCGGTTCGGGGTTCCTCGGCCGGTATATCGCGGGACGGCTGGCCAAGGACGGCTGGCGCGTGCGCGTGGCCGTCCGCCGCCCGAACGAGGCCGGATTCGTGCGCACCTACGGCGTGGTCGGCCAGGTCGAGCCGGTGTTCTGCAACATCCGCGACGATGCCTCCGTCCGCGCGGTCACGACCGGGGCGGACGCGGTGGTGAACTGCGTCGGCACTTTCGACGCCAAGGGCCGCAACAATTTCGACGCCGTCCAGCACCTGGGGGCCGAGCGCATCGCGCGTATCGCGGCCGAACAGGGCGTCGGCACGATGGTGCATATCTCGGCCATCGGCGCGGATGCCGAGGGCGCCAGCGCATATGCCCGCACCAAGGCGGCGGGCGAGGCCGGCGTTCTGGCCCATATGCCCGGCGCCGTGATCCTGCGCCCCTCTGTCCTGTTCGGGGCCGAGGACGATTTCTTCAACCGCTTCGCCGGGATGTCCCGCATGGGCCCGATCCTGCCGCTGGTGGGCGCGGATACGAAATTCCAGCCGGTCTATGTCGACGATGTCGCCGCCGCCGCGCAGATGGCGGTGGAGGGCAAGGCGCCCGCCGGTGTCTACGAGCTGGGCGGGCCGGACGTGAACAGCTTCCGCGAGCTGATGCAGCAGATGCTGGGCGTGATCCAGCGGCGCAAGGCGCTGGTGAACATGCCGTTCTTTGTCGCCCGGCTCATGGCCTTTGGGCTGGACATGGTGCAGGCGGCGACCTTCGGGCTGGTCCATAACTCGATCCTGACCCGCGATCAGGTCAAGCAGCTGGCCAGCGACAATGTCGTGTCCGGCGGGGCCAAGGGTTTCGCCGACCTCGGGATCGACCCCGTCGCGCTGGAATCGGTGCTGCCGGATTACCTGTGGCCCTACCGCCCCTCGGGCCAGTACGCGGCGATCAAGGATTCGGCCAAGAACCTGCGGGTCTGACCCCGGGCCTAGGAATAGGCCCAGTAGAGCAGCCCGATACCCAGCACCACGCGGTAGGCGACATAGGGTGCAAAGCTGACGGTGCGCAGCAGCTTCATCATCAGCCACAGCGCCAGAAGGGCCGAGGCAAAGGCAAAGACTGCCGCGATGGCGCCTTCGTGCAGGCGCGCGGTGTCATGGTTGCGCACAAGCTCCAGCCCCAGCAGCCCCGCGCTGGCGATGATCGTCGGGATCGACATCAGCATCGACAGGCGGGCGGCATCCTCGCGGCGATAGCCCAGCTTCAGCGCGGCGGTGATCGTGATGCCCGACCGCGAGGTGCCGGGGATCAGCGCCAGGCATTGCCACAGCCCCATGATCCAGGCGTGACGCAGGGTCCAGTCCTCGGCCTGCGCGCCGGTAGAGCCGCGCCTGTCGGCCCACCACAGCACGATGCCGAAAATCAGCATCGCCCAGCCGATCACCGCGACCGATCGCATGGCCTGGTCCAGCCCCGCCCGGTGGATGGAGTAGCCGACGATCATCACCGGGATCGTGGCCACGATCAGCAGCAGGGCCAGCCGGGCGCCCGGGGTATCGGCCTTGCCGCGCACCAGCCGGCCCAGCCCTCCGGCGGCCTGCCCGACATCGCGGCGAAAGAACAGGATCACTGCGCCCAGGGTGCCCAGATGCACCGCCACGTCGATCGTCAGGCCCTGGTCAGGCGTGCCGGTCAGATAGGGCAAAAGGATGAGATGGCCCGAGGACGAGATCGGCAGGAACTCTGTCACGCCCTGAATCACGGCGAGAAGCAGAATGTGGAGCAGAGACATGCAGAAACCGTTCTGGCCGCGTTTGCCAAAGCCTTACAATGGGCTGGTAACAAGGGAAAGAATCGAATTAGGTCCGTTGCGGTACCGATTTCGACCGTTTTTTGCGGCAAGTGGGTATGTCAGGCGGTTTAAAAGCAGTTATACGTCAGCACTTCTGACTTTCATTTCTGTTTCGCTTTCCGTAAAGAGGCCGAAAGACCCTGATTCCGAAAGGCAGCGACGTGGCAAAGCAACCTATGCTGAAATTCGTAACCGTGGGCCGGGACATGCCGGAAAAGCGTGCCCCCGAACTGCGGAACAAGGATTTCGACGAGATCTACGCGGAATATGCTGCTGCCAAGGCCGAGGAGCAGTCGGCCCGCTGCAGCCAGTGCGGCGTGCCCTATTGCCAGAGCCATTGCCCTCTGCACAACAACATCCCCGACTGGCTGCGCCTGACCGCGACGCACCGGCTGGAAGAGGCCTATGCCGTCAGCCAGTCGACCAACACCTTCCCCGAGATCTGCGGCCGCATCTGCCCGCAGGACCGGCTGTGCGAAGGCAACTGCGTGATCGAGCAGTCGGGCCACGGCACCGTCACCATCGGCGCGGTCGAGAAATACATCACCGATACGGCCTGGGAAAAGGGCTGGGTCAAGCCGGTGACGCCCTCGGTCGAGCGCGACCAGTCGGTCGGCATCATCGGCGCGGGCCCGGGCGGGCTGGCCGCGGCGGACATGCTGCGCCGGGCCGGCATTCAGGTCACGGTCTATGACCGCTACGACCGCGCCGGCGGGCTGCTGACCTATGGCATCCCGGGCTTCAAGCTGGAGAAGGACGTCGTGATGCGGCGGATCGACCAGCTGGAACAGTCCGGCGTCGAATTCGTGATGAACTGCAATGTGGGCGACGATATCTCGTTCGACGCGATCCGGGGCAAACACGACGCCGTGCTCATCGCCACCGGCGTCTACAAGACCCGCGATCTGGGCGGCCCCGGCTCGGGCGCCGAGGGGATCGTGCGGGCGATCGACTATCTGACCGCTTCGAACCGGGCGTCGAACTTTGGCGATGACGTGCCCGAGTTCACCAGTGGCGAGCTGAATGCCAAGGGCAAGAAGGTCGTCGTGATCGGCGGCGGCGACACCGCGATGGACTGCGTGCGCACCGCCGTGCGGCAGGGCGCGGAGTCGGTGAAATGCCTTTACCGCCGTGACCGGGCCAACATGCCCGGCTCGCAGCGCGAGGTCGCCAATGCCGAGGAAGAGGGTGTCGAATTTGTCTGGCTTTCGGCCCCGGTCGGCTTTGCCGGCGATGCCGTGACCGGCGTCATGGTGCAGAAGATGCGCCTGGGTGCCCCCGATGCCAGCGGCCGCCAGAGCCCCGAGGTGATCGAGGGCAGCGATTATGTCGAAGACGCCGACCTGGTGATCAAGGCGCTTGGCTTCGAACCCGAGGACCTGCCCAAGCTGTGGGACACCGACGGGCTGGAAGTCACCCGCTGGGGCACCGTCAGGGCCGAATTCGGCAGCGGCAAGACCAGCCTCGACGGGGTCTATGCCGTGGGCGACATCGTGCGCGGGGCCAGCCTGGTTGTCTGGGCGATCCGCGACGGGCGCGACAGCGCGGCGGCGATCCTCGACTACCTCGACGGCGGCGCGGCCAAGGCTGTCGCGGCCGAGTGAGGCACGGAGTTCCGGGCCTGGCCGGGAGGGACCGGCAGGCCCGCGCGGACGGGTCAGGGACGCTGACCCGACATCAGGAGCAAGAGCCATGACCGACAAAACGGGTCAATGCATGTGCGGGGCGGTCGAATTCACCGCCGCCAACGCGCCCGATAGATTTGGCGCCTGCCATTGCGAAATGTGCCGCCGGTGGTCCGGGTCGGCCTTCCTGGGCTTCAGCGTCCAGGCATCCGACGTCACCTGGAAGGGCGAGGCGCATATCCGCACGCTGCAAAGCTCGGACTGGGCGGAACGCGCGTGGTGCGGGCGCTGCGGCAGCGGGCTCTACTACCGCCTGACGGGCGAGGACGGGCCGGGCGCGGGGTCGATGCAGATCCCGCTGGGGCTGCTGGACGACTCCGCCGGCATGACATTCGCATCCGAAATCTTCATCGACCACAAGCCCGCGGGCTTTGCCTATGCCGGCGAGCGCCCCACGCTGACGCGGGCGGAGGTGATGGCGAAATACGGGGTCGATCTGTGATCGAGGGGCGCTGCCTCTGCGGTGCGGTTCAGGTGCGCGCCGAACGGCTGTCAGACGGCATGTCCGCCTGTTTCTGCACCAATTGCACACGCTGGGGCGGTGGCCTTCAGCTTGCGCTCAAATCCCTCGGCGGGGTCGAGGTGACCGGCCCGGTCAAGGTCTACCGCGCCGTGCCCTTTGCCGAACGCGCCTGGTGCGACACCTGCGGCTCGTCGCTCTGGCTCAAGGATGACGACGGGCCCCATGAATTCTGCCCCGGCCTGTTCCCGAACGCCGCCGGGGCCGGGCTGAGCCATATCGTCTATGCCGACCGGATGCCGGATGGCCTGGACTTTGCCAATGTGACCGACCGCGTGAGCGCGGCGGAATACGAAAGAGACAACCCATTTGTCCCTGAAGGAGACATGCCATGACCACTTACGATGAAAACTGGGTCCGTGAGCAGGAAACCAAGCGCAAGTGGATGGCCGAAAACGGCATGTTCTCGTTCGAGGACGAGAAATCGTCCTGCGGTGTCGGCCTGGTGGTGTCCATCGACGGCAAGAAAAGCCGCAAGGTGGTCGAAAGCGGCATCGCCGCGCTCAAGGCGATCTGGCACCGCGGCGCGGTGGATGCCGATGGCAAGACCGGCGACGGCGCGGGCATCCACGTGCAGATCCCTGCCCCCTTCTTCTATGACCAGATCAAGCGCACCGGGCACGAGCCGCGCACCGACGAGCTGATGGCCGTCGGCCAGGTCTTCCTGCCCCGCACCGATTTCGGCGCGCAGGAAACCTGCCGGACCATCGTCGAGGCCGAAGTGCTGCGGATGGGCTATTACATCTACGGTTGGCGTCACGTGCCGGTGAACGTCTCGTGCCTGGGCGACAAGGCCAACGCCACCCGCCCCGAGATCGAGCAGATCCTGATCAGCAACTCCAAGGGCGTGGACGAGGAACAGTTCGAGCGCGAGCTCTACGTCATCCGCCGCCGGATCGAAAAGGCCGCGCTGGCCGCGCAGGTGGGGCATCTCTACCTTGCCTCGCTGTCGTGCCGGTCGATCATCTACAAGGGCATGATGCTGGCCGAGCAGGTGGCCGACTTCTACCCCGACCTGCAGGACGAGCGGTTCGAGAGCGCATTTGCGATCTACCACCAGCGCTATTCCACCAACACCTTTCCGCAGTGGTGGCTGGCGCAGCCGTTCCGCATGCTGGCCCATAACGGCGAGATCAACACGCTGAAGGGCAACGTCAACTGGATGAAGAGCCACGAGATCCGCATGGCCTCTTCGACCTTTGGCGACCTGGCCGAGGACATCAAGCCGATCATCCCCGGCGGCTCGTCCGACTCGGCGGCGCTGGACGCGGTGTTCGAGGTGTTGGTGCGTGCCGGCCGCTCGGCCCCGATGGCCAAGACGATGCTGGTGCCGGAATCCTGGTCCAAGCAGGCGACCGAGCTGCCGCAGGCCTGGCGCGACATGTATTCCTACTGCAACGGCGTGATGGAGCCCTGGGACGGCCCCGCCGCCCTGGCGATGACCGATGGCCGCTGGGTCTGCGGCGGGCTGGACCGCAACGGCCTGCGTCCGATGCGCTATGTGGTGACGGGTGACGGCCTGCTGATCGCGGGGTCCGAGGCCGGCATGGTGCCCTCGAACGAGGCCACAGTGCGCGAAAAGGGCGCGCTTGGCCCGGGGCAGATGATCGCCGTGGATACCAAGAAGGGCAAGCTCTACCACGACACCGAGATCAAGAACAAACTCTCGGCCGCGCTGCCGTTTGGCGAATGGGTCGGCAAGATCAAGGACCTGGACGACGTGCTGGGCAATGTGGCCGAGGCGCCCCTGTATGAAGGTGCCGAGCTGCGCACCCGTCAGATCGCGGCCGGCTACACGATGGAAGAGCTGGAACAGGTGCTGGCCCCGATGGCCGAGGACGGCAAGGAAAACCTGGCCTCGATGGGCGATGACACGCCGTCGGCGGTGCTGTCGAACAAGTACCGGCCGCTGTCGCATTTCTTCCGCCAGAACTTCAGCCAGGTGACCAACCCGCCGATCGACTCGCTGCGGGAATACCGGGTGATGTCGCTGAAGACGCGGTTCGGCAACCTCAAGAACGTGCTGGATGAATCCAGCGCCCAGACCGAGATCCTGGTGCTGGAGACGCCGTTCGTGGCCAACCAGCAGTTCGAAGAGCTCAAGCAGCATTTCAACGCCAACCTGGTGGAAATCGACTGCACCTTCCCGGTCACCGATGACGAGGACGCCCTGCGCAAGGGGCTGGAGCGGATCCGGGCCGAGGCCGAGGATGCCGTGCGTTCGGGCGGCGGGCATATCGTGCTGACCGACCAGCATCAGAGCGCCGACAAGGTCGCGATGCCGATGATCCTGGCCACCAGCGCGGTGCACAGCTGGCTGACCAAGAAGGGCCTGCGGACGTTCTGCTCGCTTGGCGTGCGCGCGGCGGAATGCGTCGATCCGCATTACTTCGCCGTGCTGATCGGCTGCGGCGCGACCATCGTGAACCCCTACCTGGCCGAGGACAGCATCGCCGACCGAATCCGGCGCGGCCTGCTGGACGGCACCCTGACCGAGAACATGGCGCGCTACCGCGAGGCCATCGACCAGGGCATGCTCAAGATCATGGCCAAGATGGGTATCTCGGTCGTGTCGTCCTATCGCGGCGGCATGAACTTCGAGGCCGTGGGCCTGAGCCGCGCCATGTGCGCCGATTATTTCCCCGGCATGACCAGCCGGATCAGCGGGATCGGCGTCAGCGGCATCCAGAAGAAGATGGAAGAGGTCCATGCCCGCGGCTGGACCGCCGGGCAGGACGTGCTGCCCATCGGGGGCTTCTACAAGGCGCGCAAGTCGGGCGAGACCCACGCCTGGGAAGCGCAGACGATGCATATGATGCAGGCCGCCTGCAACCGGGCGTCCTATGAGCTGTGGAAACAGTATTCGGCGCGGATGCAGGCCAACCCGCCGATCCACCTGCGCGACCTGCTGGCGATCAAGCCGCTTGGCAAGGCGGTTCCGATCGAAGAGGTCGAAAGCATCACCTCGATCCGCAAACGCTTTGTCACGCCGGGCATGTCGCTGGGCGCGCTCTCGCCCGAGGCGCACAAGACGCTGAACGTCGCGATGAACCGGATCGGCGCCAAGTCGGATTCCGGCGAGGGCGGCGAGGATCCGGCACATTTCGTGCCCGAGCCCAACGGCGACAACCCCTCGGCCAAGATCAAGCAGGTGGCCTCGGGCCGGTTCGGCGTCACCGCCGAATACCTCAACCAGTGCGAAGAGCTGGAGATCAAGGTTGCCCAGGGCGCCAAGCCCGGCGAGGGCGGCCAGCTGCCCGGCATGAAGGTCACCGACTTGATCGCCCGGCTGCGGCATTCGACCAAGGGCGTGACGCTGATCTCGCCCCCGCCGCACCACGATATCTATTCGATCGAGGATCTGGCGCAGCTGATCTATGACCTGAAACAGATCAACCCGACGGTGAAGGTGACCGTGAAACTGGTCGCCTCTTCGGGCGTGGGCACCATCGCGGCGGGCGTGGCCAAGGCCAAGGCCGACATCATCCTGATCTCGGGCCACAACGGCGGCACCGGGGCGTCGCCTGCGACCTCGATCAAGTTCGCCGGCCTGCCGTGGGAAATGGGGCTGACCGAGGCGCACCAGGTTCTGGCGATGAACAACCTGCGCAGCCGCGTGACCCTGCGGACCGACGGCGGGCTGCGCACCGGGCGCGATATCGTCATGGCGGCGATGATGGGGGCCGAGGAATACGGCATCGGCACCGCCGCGCTGATTGCCATGGGCTGCATCATGGTGCGCCAGTGCCAGTCCAACACCTGCCCGGTGGGCGTGTGCACCCAGGACGACAGCCTGCGGGCCAAGTTCACCGGCAATGCGGACAAGGTGGTGAACCTCATCACCTTCTACGCGACCGAGGTGCGCGAGATCCTCGCCTCCATCGGCGCCCGTTCGCTGGACGACGTGATCGGCCGGGCCGACCTGCTGAGCCAGGTCAGCCGTGGCGCGGATCACCTGGACGACCTGGACCTGAACCCGCTGCTGATCACCGTCGATGGCGCGCATAACATCGTCTACAACCGCGACAAGGACCGCAACGCGGTGCCCGACACGCTGGACGCCGAAATCGTGCGCGACGCGATGCGGTTCCTGCGCGATGGCGAGAAGATGCAGCTGTCCTATGCGGTGCAGAACACGCACCGGACGGTGGGCACGCGGACCTCGTCGCATATCGTGCAGAAGTTCGGGATGCGCAACGCGCTGCAGCCGGATCACCTGACCGTCAAGCTGACCGGATCGGCCGGGCAGTCGCTGGGGGCCTTTGCCGCCCCGGGGCTGAAGCTGGAGGTGTCGGGCGAGGCCAACGACTATGTCGGCAAGGGCCTGTCGGGCGGCACCATCGTGGTGCGCCCGCCGATGTCCTCGCCGCTGGTGGCGGATCACAACACGATCATCGGCAACACCGTGCTTTACGGCGCGACCGACGGCTACCTGTTTGCCGCCGGCCGGGCGGGCGAGCGCTTTGCGGTGCGCAACTCCGGCGCCAAGGTGGTGATCGAGGGCTGCGGCTCGAACGGCTGCGAATACATGACCGGCGGCATCGCGGTGATCCTGGGCTCCATCGGCGCCAACTTCGGGGCCGGGATGACGGGCGGCATGGCCTATCTCTACGATCCCGACGGCACCGTGGGCGACATGATGAACATGGAGACGCTGGTGACCTGCAAGGTGACGGTGGATCACTGGGTCCAGCAGCTGGAGGGGCTGGTCAAGCGGCACCTGGCCGAGACCGGCAGCCGCAAGGCCGCCGATATCCTGCAGCACTGGGATGTGGAACTGGGCCATTTCATCCAGGTCTGCCCGAAGGAGATGCTGGTGCATCTGCCCTACCCGCTGGAGCTGGAAGACAAGGCGATGCCCGCCGAGTGATCGCGGCGCGCCCCGCAGCTGCGCAGTGCCGTTTCCAGGCCATGCCCTCTCCCCCCCAGGGGGAGGGGGCTTTTTCTGGCTGATGGGGGGCGCGCTATCCTTCGGTGGCTGCCTGCGGCGGCGGGGGGAGGGGGGCTGTCTGCCCCCCTCTGCCGCGCTGCGCGCGCCATTCACCCCCCGAGGATATTTCCGGCCAGAGGAAGACCGGGGCCGGGTCAGGTGGCGGTGGTGCGCTGGTAGTCGCGCGGGGTGCGGCCCAGCATGCGGCGGAACATGGTGGTGAAGGCGGCGGGGCTGTCGTAGCCGAGGTCGAGCGCCACCGCGGTGACGCGCTCGCCCGCGACGAGGCGGGGGAGGGCGGCGAAGACGCAGGCCTGCTGGCGCCATTGTTCCACCGGGAGGCCGGTTTCGGCGCGGAAATGGCGCGTGAGGCTGCGCCGGCTCATGCCTGCGCGCGTGGCCCAGTCATCGAGCGGGGCGCGGGCATCGGGCGCGGCGAGGAACTGCTGGCAAAGGCGCAGCAGCGACCGGGTGCCTGGCAGGGGCAGGGCGAGGGGCTGTTCCGGCAGGCGCGGCAGTTCGTGCAGCAGGAAGTCGGCCAGCCGGTCGGCGCGGGGGCCGGTTTCGCCTGACTCGGCGATGGCGACCGCTTCGACCACCAGGGCGCGGACCAGCGGGGTCATGCCCAGCACGCGCGGTTCGGCAGGGGCGCCGGGCATGGCGTCGGGACGCAGGTAGAGCGAGCGCATGCGCACGGGGGCCAGGGTGCCGACGGAATGTTCGCTGCCCGCCGGGATCCAGACCGCGTGTTCCGGCGGGACGATCCAGTGCCCGGCCACGGTGCTGACCCGCAGCACGCCCGAGATGGCATGCATCAGCTGGTGCCGGTCATGGCTGTGCGGCGGCACGCGGCTGCGCGCGGGATAGTCGGTTCCGGCGGCGAAGATCACCCCGCTGGCGCGGGCCACGCGGTCGATGCGGGACTGGATGGTTTCCGTCATCGTGCTGCTCGCATTTGGCCCGATCGCAAAGATAATTGACCGAACCACGAAAGCGCGCCGGGGGCAAGGCGGCTAGATCTGCCGCTGAAGGAGACTGCCATGACCGACACCACACTTGCCCCGGCCCGCCCGGCGGCGGATCCGGACAGCCGCGCCCATGTCGCCATCCTGCTGGCGGTGAGCCTGTGCCACATGCTGAACGACGTGATGCAGTCGCTGCTGGCGGCGATCTACCCGATGCTCAAGGCGGAATTCGCGCTGGATTTCTGGCAGATCGGGCTGCTGACGATGGTGTTCCAGGTCACCGCCTCGCTGCTGCAGCCGGTTGTCGGGCTGGTGACGGACCGCAGGCCGATGCCCTGGTCGCTGCCGCTGGCCATGGGGTCGACCCTGGCGGGGCTGCTGGTGCTGGCCGTGGCGCCGGTCTATGGCCTGCTGATCTGCGGGGCGGGGATGATCGGCATCGGCTCGGCCGTGTTCCACCCCGAGGCCTCGCGCGTGGCGCGGGCGGCGGCGGGCGGGCGGTTCGGCACGGCGCAATCGGTGTTCCAGGTGGGCGGCAATTTCGGCTCGGCCGCCGGGCCGCTGCTGGCGGCATTTGTGGTGCTGCCACTCGGCCGGGGCAGCGTGGCTTGGTTCGCCCTGGTGGCGCTGGCGGCGATGCTGATCCTGACCGCCGTGAGCCGCTGGCACAGCCGGGCCCAG
>NZ_WNXQ01000001.1 GCF_009789075.1 Pseudooceanicola pacificus | reverse complement strand
CTCGACGCCCTCGGGCACCAGCAGCCAGACCAGCCCGCCGCCCCAGTCGAGCATCGCCTCCGCGCCGGTCCCCTCCACCGCCGCCAGCAGCTCCGCCGCCCGCGACGGCGTGACAGAGACCTTCCACACCGCGCCCGCCCGCCCGGCAAAGGGCGCGACATCGCGCACCTCGCGCCAGAGCGCGGCGCTCTCCTCGCCCTCGACCAGCGACCAGCCCGCACAGGCGCCCGCGCGCAGCCGCCCGGCGCGATAGGCGACCGAACCGGCCAGCCCCTCGACCCGCACCCGCGCCTGCCCCGCAACCCAGGCCGCCCCGCTCACGTCGAAGGGCGAGCGCAGCGCCACCGCCAGGGCCGCCTGCCCCTCGGCCGCCGTCAGGCCCGACTGCACCAGCGTCGCCTCGGCCTGCGGCACGGCCAGCACCTTCAGGCTCACCTCGCTCAGCACCCCAAGCGTGCCGAAACTCCCCGCCATCAGCTTGACCAGATCATAGCCGGTGACGTTCTTCATCACCCGCCCCCCGTTCGAGATCGCCCGCCCGGCGCCATCCACGAAACGCACGCCCAGCAGGAAATCCCGCGCCGCGCCCGCCTGCACCCGGCGTGGCCCGCTCACATTGGCCGCCATCGCGCCGCCGATCGTCGGCTCGCCCGTGGTGCCCATCAGCCCCCGCGCATCCATCGGCTCAAAGGCCAGCCTCTGGCCCTTCGCGGCCAGCACCGTCTCGACCTCGGCCAGCGGCGTTCCGGCCCCGACCACCAGCGTCAGCGCGCCGGGTTCGTAAAGCCGCACGCCGGCAAGCCCGCCGGTCTCCAGCACCGCGCCCGCCACCGGCCGCCACGGCAGCCGGGTCCCGCCCCCGCGCACCTCCAGGGGCCCGCCCGCATCGCGGACCGCGTCGGCCAGCTCACTCTCGCTTTCAGGTCTCATCTCGCGCCCTCCGGGGCCAGATCCCCGATCCATGCTTCATCTCGTCCAAAATACTCCGGGGGAGTCGGCCGCAGGCCGGCGGGGGCAGCGCCCCCTACTCCGCCGCCATCCGCACTGCATCCCTGCGCCCGGCACTCACCGATAGGGGAAAGACCTTCGCCGGGTTCAGCAGCCATTTCGGGTCGAACACATCCTTCACCGCCATCTGCGCCTCCAGATCCGCCGGGGCATACTGATGGCTCATCAGGTCGCGCTTCTCGATCCCGACCCCGTGCTCGCCGGTCAGACAGCCGCCCACCTCGACGCAGAGCTTCAGGATCTCCGCCCCGAATGCCTCGCACAGCTCCAGCTGCCCGGGTTCGTTCGCGTTGAACAGGATCAGCGGATGCATGTTGCCGTCCCCGGCATGGAACACATTCGCGACCTCCAGCCCGTAGCGCTCCGACATCTGCGCGATCCGGCCCAGCACCTGCGGCAGGGCACTGACCGGGATCGTCCCGTCCAGGCACATGTAGTCGTTGATCTGGCCCATCGCGCCAAAGGCCGACTTGCGCCCCAGCCAGATCCGCGCGCTTTCCTCGGCCGAGCCGCTTTCGCGCAGCTCCACCGGGTCGTGGCGCCGGGCGATCTCCAGGATCAGGCCAAGCTGTTCGGCAATCTCCTCGTCCGAGCCTTCGACCTCGACGATCAGCAGCGCCTCGCAATCGGGGTATCCCGCCTTGGCAAAGGCTTCGCAGGCGCGGATGCAGGGCCGGTCCATGAACTCGATGGCCACCGGCAGCACGCCCGCCTCGATGATATCGCTGACACAGGCGCCGGCCACCTCGTTGCTGGCGAATCCCATCAGCACCGGGCGCGCGCCCTCGGGCTTGGGCAGGATGCGCAGCACCGCCTCGGTCACCACGCCCAGCTGGCCCTCGGATCCGCAGATCACGCCCAGCAGGTCCAGCCCGCCGGCATCCAGCCAGGGGCCTCCGATCTCGACCACCTCGCCCTGCATGGTGACAAGGGTCACACCCATCAAGTTGTTGGTCGTCACCCCGTATTTCAGGCAATGCGCCCCGCCCGAATTCATCGCGATATTCCCCGCGATGGCGCAGGCCAGCTGCGACGAGGGGTCGGGCGCATAGAAAAAGCCGTCGCCCTCCACCGCGCCGGTGACGCTCAGGTTGGTGCGCCCGGTCTGCACCCGGATGTAGCGGTCGTCATAGGCGGTTTCGAGAACCGCGTTCATCCGCGCCACGCCCAGAATCACGCAATCCGCCGTGGGCAGCGCCCCGCCCGCCAGCGATGTGCCCGAGCCGCGCGGCACCACCGGCACCTCCATCTCGTGGCAGATGCGCAGGACGGCGGCGACCTCGCCGGTTGTGGACGGCAGGACGGCGGCCAGGGGCGGGCAGCGATAGGCGGTCAGCGCATCGCATTCATAGGCGCGTGTCTCTGTCGGATCGTCGATCACCGCGTCGCGCGGCAGAACCTCGCGCAGGCGCTTCACCAGGGCGGGTTTCAGCGCCAGGACGCGCGGATCGGGGGCTGGCATCTCCATCGGCGGGCTCCTCCGGTCTGTCCGGCACGCGGGACGGACCGCCGCGCGCAGGATTGGTAAAGAAATATAACCAATTTTGCCCGGTAGCCACAAGCCCGCTTGTCCGGCTAGATGGTCGCATGAAATGGACCGACCGCATCGCCCTGTTCGAACCGATTGATTTTGTCGGCCTTGGCCTGCTGTTCGGCCTGTGGCTGATCATCGGCTGGCTCATCGAACATCCGGGCAAACACCCCTCGGTCTCGCGGCTGATGGCCAGCCACCGGCGCGAATGGATGCGCGTGATGATCACCCGGCAGCCGCGCATCTTCGACTCCCAGACCCTGGCGTCGCTGCGCGAGGGCACCTCCTTCTTTGCCTCGGCCACGATGATCGCCATCGGCGGCGCACTGGCGATGATCGGCAATTCCGAACGATTCACCGGCCTTGCCAATCAGCTGACGCTGGAATCCGACCCGGCCTTCGTCTGGGAGGCCAAGGTGCTGGTGATCATCGTCTTCCTGACCAATGCCTTCCTGAAATTCGTCTGGTCGCACCGGCTGTTCGGCTATTGCGCGGTGCTCATGGCCTCGGTCCCAAACGACCCGCAGGACCGGCGCGCCATCCCCCGCGCCGACAAGGCGGCCGAGATCAACATCTTTGCCGCCCGCAGCTTCAACCGGGGCCTGCGCTCGGTCTATTTCGCCCTTGGCGCCGCCGCCTGGCTTGTCGGGCCCGGGGCGCTTATCGGGGCGGCAGTGCTCACCTTTGCCGTGCTTTGGCGCCGCGAGTTCGCCTCTCAATCGCGGAAAGTGTTGATCGAGGGCAACGCACACGAGGGCGACACGCCAAAGTGACCTGCATGCCCGGGGGCCGAGGACTATGCTCCGCCCATGATCCGAGCCCTCCTCCTGTCCCTGGCGATTCTCTCGACCGGCGCCGCCGTGCGGGCCAATCCGCCCGAAATTGTCGCCGCCACCGCCGAACGCTCGGGCATGGGCTGGCGAATCGAGGTGACGCTGAAGCACGCCGATACCGGCTGGGATCATTTCGCCGACGGCTGGGAGGTGCTGGACGAGGCGGGCAACCGCATCGCCTATCGCAAGCTGCACCACCCGCATGTGAACGAACAGCCCTTCACCCGCTCGCTGCCCTCGGTGATGATCCCGGACGGCACGCGCCGCATCTTCATCCGGGCCCATTGCTCGGTGAACAAGGGCATGAGCGCACCGTTCGAGCTGGACCTGTCCTACTGACCCGGACCGCTGAGGCGGAAACGAAAATGCCCGGCGCGATGGCCGGGCATGTCCTGTTGCGCGGGCGTGGCGGTCAGGCCGCCATCACCCTGGACAGATGGTAATCGGTGTCACCCAGCTGCGCGTCGATCATGATGATCCGCTTGGCGTAATGCGAGCCGGGATATTCCCAGGTCATCGCGATGCCGCCATGCATCTGGATCGCCTCTTCGGCCACCAGCCGGCCGGCGCGGCCAATCAGGTTCTTGGCCATCGCGCAGTATTTCGTCGCATCCGGCCCGTCGAGTTCCGACGCCGCCTTGATGACGATCGAGCGCGACTGCTCGATCTCGGTCAGCATGTCGACCGCGCGGTGCTGCAGCGCCTGGAAGGTGCCGATCGGCCGCCCGAACTGCTTGCGCTGTTTCAGGTAGTCCACCGTCATCGCGTGCAGCACTTCCATCGCGCCGACCGCCTCGGAACACAGCGCCAGGATCCCGGCGTTCACCGCGTCCTGCACGGCATCCGCCGCGTCTTCCAGCACCAGAACCGCCGGGGTGTTTTCCATGATCACCTCGGCCGCGCCGCCGCCGTCGATCATGGCATAGCCGGTCACATCGGCATCCGCCGCATCGACGCGGAACACGGCCAGCTTGCCGTCCAGCTTGGCCGCGATCAGCAGATGATGCGCCGCCTGCCCGCCGTAGACCGCGCTCTTGCGGCCGGTCAGGGTGTAGCCGTCACCGGATTTCGTGGCCTCGGTCGCGATGCTGGACAGGTCGTAGGGCGCCTCGATCTCGCCAAGGCCGACCGCCGCGCGCATCGAGCCCGACAGCAGCGCCTCCTGGTTCGCGTCGGTGTGCGACAGGATCCGAGTGGCCATCAGCGCGCCCAGGACGGGCTCGGGGCAGATCACACGGCCCAGCGATTCGAACACCACCGAGATGTCGAACCCGGTGCCGCCGAATCCGCCCTTGTCCTCGGGCGCGAGGGCAAAGATCGCGCCCAGTTCGGCCAGCTGATCCCACAGCGCGGGATCGTGGAACGGCTCTTGGTAGGCCACCTTGATACGGTGATCGACGGGGTATTTGTCAGCCAGGAAACGGTTCAGGCTGTCCGACAGCATCTGCCGGTCTTCAGTCAGGTCGAAATCCATCTAGTTCAAAGCTCCAGCACTGCTTTCGACAGGATATTCCGCTGGATCTCGTTGGATCCGCCGAAAATCGAAGTCTTGCGGTTGTTGAAGTACCGCGCCGCGTTGTTGGCGTGGTTCTCGGGGGCCAGGGCCAGGTTGCCCTCGGTGATCGCACCGGGGAAGGGCGCGGCCGACGGGCCAAGCGCGCGACGGGCCAGATCCTTCAGCTCCTGGTTGATGACGGTGCCCTTGATCTTGAGGATCGAGGTCTCGGGCCCCGGCGCGCCCTGCTTCTGCGCCTTGAAGAGCATCCGCAGGTTGGTGATCTTCATCGCCTCCAGGTCGACCTCGACCTGCGCGATGCGGGCCGCGAACAGCGGGTCCTCCAGCAGCGGCTTGCCGTTGCGCATGACCTTGCGGGCCAGCGCCTTGACCTCTTCCAGCGCCAGCATCGAGAAGCCGACCCCGGCAATGCCGGTCCGTTCATGTGTCAGCAGGTACTTGGCGATGGTCCAGCCCTGGTTCTCCTTGCCGACGAGGTTCTTGTAGGGCACGCGGACGTCGGTAAAGAACACCTCGTTCACCTCGTGGCCGCCCTCGATCAGCTTGATCGGGCGCATCTCGATACCCGGCGTGTCGAGATCGACGAGGATGAAGGAAATCCCCTCCTGCTGCTTCACATCCGGATCGGTCCGGCACAGGCAGAAGATCTTGTCGGCATGCTGGCCGAGGGTGGTCCAGGTCTTCTGACCGTTGATCACCCATTCGTCGCCATCGCGCACCGCGCGGGTCTTGAGGCTGGCAAGGTCCGACCCGGCGCCCGGTTCGGAATAGCCCTGACACCACCAGTCCTCGCCCGACATGATGCGGGGCAGGTAATAATCCTTCTGCTCCTGGCTGCCGAATTTCTGCAGCACCGGGCCCAGCATCGCCAGGCCAAAGGGCACGATGCGCGGGGCGTAGAACTTGCACGATTCCTCGTCGAAGATATGCCGCTCCACCGGGGTCCAGCCGGGGCCGCCGTATTCCTTGGGCCAGGTCACGGCCAGCCAGCCCTTCTTGGCCAGGATCGCGTGGTAGCGCTCCATGATGTCCTTGGTCAGCTCGCTGCCGGCTTTCACGGCGGACGAGATATCCTCGGGCAGATTTTCCTTGAAGAACGTGCGAACCTCCTCCCGGAAGGCCTGCTCTTCTTTCGTGAACGTCAGGTCCATCTCTCAGCTCTCCTTGTTCAGATCGGCAAAGGTCCGACCATCTGCCGCCATCTTGCGCAACAGTTCGGGCACCTGCCAATAGTGCGGGTCTTCTTTCGCATATGTCTCAATTCGCGCGACCAGCTCGGCCGCGCCGATGGTGTCGGCATAGTGCAGCGGGCCTCCCCGGAACCGGGGGAAGCCGTAGCCGAAGAGGAAGACCATATCGACATCCACGGGCCGCTTGGCGGTGCCGTCCTCGACCACGCGGGCGGCCTCGGAGATCATCGCGGTCATGTAGCGGTCGACGATGTCCTGATCGCTCATCGCCTTGGGTTCGATCCCCAGCTCGGCGCGGGTTTCGGCCAGCAGCGTCTCGACCTCGGGGTTCGGGATCGGGGCGCCGGTCTCGTAGAGGTAATAGCCCTTGCCGGTCTTGCGGCCGTACCAGCCCTTTTCGCAGATCTTGTCGGCCAGCGTGCCGCCGTAGCGTTCGTCGGGGTCCAGCCCCTCTTCCTTTTTCCGCTGGCGCGTCATGTAGCCGATATCCAGCCCCGCCAGGTCGCCCACCTTGTGCGGACCCATGGCA
Organism: Pseudooceanicola pacificus; assembly: GCF_009789075.1. Classification (GTDB taxonomy): domain Bacteria; phylum Pseudomonadota; class Alphaproteobacteria; order Rhodobacterales; family Rhodobacteraceae; genus Pseudooceanicola; species Pseudooceanicola pacificus. The sequence goes on along the minus strand of NZ_WNXQ01000001.1, from coordinate 679,185 downwards.
AAGCCAAAGGCCTCCAGCGCGTCGTCCACCTGCTGCGGGCTGGCGCCGTCCTGCACGATATAGGCCGCGACCTTGCCGTAATGGCCCAGGATGCGGTTGCCGATGAACCCGTCGCAGACCTGCGCCAGCACGCCGACCTTGCCCAGCTTCTTGGCCAGCTGGAACCCGGTGGCCAGCGCATCGGGCGCCGTCTTGGCGCCTTGCACGATCTCGAGCAGGCGCATCACATGCGCGGGCGAGAAGAAGTGCAGCCCCAGCACGTCCTGCGGACGGTTGGTCATGTCCGCGATCTTGTTGATGTCGAGGTACGAGGTGTTGGAGGCGAGGATCGCCCCTTCCTTGCAGATCGTGTCGAGCTTGCCGAAGATCTCTTTCTTGATCTCCATCTTCTCGAACACGGCCTCGATCACCAGGTCGACATCGGCCAGGTCTTCCATCGCGATGGACGGCTCCAGCATCGCCAGCGCCGCGTCCCGCTTGTCCGAGGACATCTTGCCGCGCGACACGGCCCCGTCGAGGTTCTTGGTGATCGTGGCGACGCCCCGGTCCAGACCGTCCTGCGCGACCTCGATCAGGCGCACGGGAATGCCCGCCATCAGGCAGGAGGTGGTGATGCCCGACCCCATCGTGCCGCCGCCGATCACGCCGACCTTGGCCAGCGGGCGGGTGTCGCCCTTGGCCTCGGGGATGTTCGACACGGCGCGCTCGCCAAAGAAGGCGTGGATCAGGCCCGACCGCTGCGGCGTCTCCATGCAGGCGATGAAGCAGGCGCGTTCGACTTTCATCCCCTCGTCCAGCGGCAGGGTCGAGGCGGCGATGGCCTCGACACATTTCCCGGGGCTGAAGAGGTGCGGGTTCTTCTTCGTGACCATCGCCAGCGTGTCGTCCAGCGCCTTCTGGTTCGCCTCGGTCTTCAGCTCTGCGGTGCGGCGGGTGGCCAGCTTGCCGTCCAGCACGTCCTGCGCGGCGGCCAGCGCCACGGCGCGCGGCTCACCCTCGGTCACACGATCGACGGCGCCTTTCTCCAGCGCCTCCTCGGCCTTGACCTGACGGCCCGACAGGATGACGTCCAGCGACCACGGGATGCCCGCCAGGCGCGGCAGGCGCTGCGTGCCCCCGGCGCCGGGGAGCAGACCCAGCAGGATCTCGGGCAGGCCGATGCGCGCGCCCTTGATCGCCACGCGGGCATGGGTCGAAAGCGCAAGTTCGAACCCGCCACCCAGCGCAGTGCCGTGGATGATCGAGATCACGGGGATTTCCGAGCGTTCGATCTGGTCCAGCACATCGGACAGCGAGGGCGGCTGCGGAGGCTTGCCGAATTCGCGGATGTCGGCCCCGGCCACAAAGGTGCGCCCGGCACAGTAGATCGCGATGACCTTGGCGCTGCCGTCCTCGTTCAGGGACGAAATCGCCTCTTCCAGCCCCTGCCGCACGGCCTGGCCGGTGGCGTTCACGGGCGGATTGTCGATGCAGATCAGCGCGATGTCGCCGTCGTGGCCCACGCTGATGACATCGTTGACCTGGGTGCTTTCAGCCATGCTCAAAACCTCTCTTCCGGTTCGGGTCATGGGAAAAGGGGCACGCGACTCGCGCCGCATGCTTCTCCTCCCCTACATTCCTCGGGCGGACCCTAGGCACCCGGGCCGAGTCCGTCAATCTGTGGAATAGTTTTTTGCAGTGCAGAACTGGCCTGCGACGCAACGTCCCTTGCGGGACGGATCAGGACTCGTTGTGCTCGCCCAGCCTGGGGGAAGGGTGGTCCAGCTTCAGCTCGGCATCCGAGAATCGGAGGGGGGCGCGGACACCGGGAATGCCGTCCAGGTCCACCTGCATGCCGCGGGCGATGACCTGGGGATCGGCAAAGACGTCCTCCATCCGGTTGATCGGCCCGGCGGGCACGCCCTGGGCCTCGCAGGCGGCCAGCAGCTCGGCGCGGGAAAACGCCAGGCAGGCGGCCTGAATCTGCGGGATCAGCCTGTCGCGGTTGGCGATCCGCTGGCTGTTGGTCAGGAACTCGGGCGCGTCCTTCAGGTCGGGCAGGCCCAGCAGGTCGCAGAAGCGGCGGTACTGCCCGTCATTGCCGGTGGCCACGATCATATGCCCGTCGGACACCTCGAACACCTGATAGGGCACGACGTTCGGATGGGTGTTCCCGGTCCGCATCGGCGACTTGCCCGTGGTCAGGTAGTTCATCGCCTGGTTCGCGGTGACCGAAACGGCGCAATCCAGCAGCGACATGTCGACCTGCTGCCCGCGCCCGGTGACCTGCCGCTGGTGCAGCGCCGACAGGATGCCGACCACGGAATAGACCCCGGTGAACAGGTCGGTGATCGCCACCCCGTGGCGCAGCGGCTCGCCGTCCGGGGCGCCGGTGACCGACATCAGGCCGGACATGCCCTGGATGATGTAATCGTAACCCGCCCGGTGGGCATAGGGGCCGGTCTGCCCGAAGCCGGTGATCGAACAATAGATCAGCCGGGGGTTCACCTGCGACAGGCTGTCGTAATCCAGCCCGTATTTCTTCAGCCCGCCGACCTTGAAGTTCTCGATCAGGATATCGGCGTCGCGCACCATCTCGCGCACCGCCTCCTGCCCCTCGGGGGTGCGGAAGTCGAGCGTGACGCTCTTCTTGCCGCGGTTGGTGGCGTGGTAGTAGCTGGCGGTCGTCTCGCCCGCGCGCTCCACAAAGGGCGGCCCCCACTGGCGGGTGTCGTCGCCGTCCGGGCTTTCGACCTTGATCACCTCGGCGCCAAGGTCGGAAAGGGTCTGACCGGCCCAGGGGCCAGCCAGAATACGGGCGAGTTCGACGACCTTCAGGCCGGCCAGGGGGTGGTTCAAGTCAGCTCTCCAGAGCGGCGTCCAACAGTTTCTTCAGGTCGGCGTAGCTCATGTTGGAATGCTTGGTGTCGTTGATGAACAGCGTGGGAGTCGAGCTCACATCGTCATCGGTCGCATTCTTCTGGAACCAGGCCACCAGCGATTTGGCCATGTCCTGGTCCGCCAGGCAAGCCTCGATCTGTTCGTCGCCCAGCCCGGCCACGCGGCCGATCTTGCGCAGGTTGTCGGCGATGATGGCCGGATCGTCGGCGCCCAGCCATTCGCGCTGCTGGTCGTAGAGCATGTCCGAAATGCCGAAGAACTTCGTCGGCTCGCAGCGTGCGATCATCGCCGCCCAGAGGCCGAACCGGTCGAAATAGACGTCACGGTAGTGGAACCGCACCTTGCCGGTGTCGATGTAGTCCTTCTTGAGGTTCGGATAGACCGTGGCGTGGAAATTCGCGCAATGCGGACAGGTGAAAGAGGCATATTCCGTCAGCACCACCGGCGCGTCCTCGGCGCCCAGATACATCTCGGTGATGCCCGAGGTGTCGACATCTGTCGGGCCGTCGGCGCTGGCCCGGATGATCTCGGTCGTGCCGAGGGGGGCGGCTTCCGATTTCATGCCGTACCAGATACCAGCCGCGCCAAGCGCGGCAACACCGGCACCGCCAGCCATGAAAATCCTGCGGTCCATCAGGGATCCTTTCTCAACTCTTTTGTTTGCTTAGAACGTTCCGGGCCAGGGTCTCAAGCGCGTGGCGCAGCCCTTCGTCTCCCACCCCGTCCGCCGTCTGCCGCGCCTGGGCGGTCACGGCGGGATCGGGGGGCGTCATCGCCACCTGCGCGGGGCGGTGGCTGAAATCGACCTTGCCATCGGCAAAGCCGGTGGCGGCGGTCTGGGTCACGCGGATGCGCGAGATCGCGTTGTAGCCGTAGGTGGCGTTGACCTTCTCGCGCAGCTTTTCCTTCTGCATCTCGACCAGAGGCGCCAGCGCCCCGGTGGTCAGCACGGTCAGCGTCGCGCCAAAGCCCTGGCGCCCGTATTTCACATCCACCGGGCGGACCATCGCGGCCATGTCGGGGCCGGCGATTTCCTCCCAGTGGGTCAGCAGGCGGGTGACGGCAAAGCCCCGGCTTTCGCCCGCACGCCGGATGCGGCCTTCGAGAAGTTTCGAAGTCCGGGCAAATCCGTATGTGGTCGTGGTCCGTCTGGCCATCGCTTGCATCCTCGGGCTTGGACCTATTCTAGTGTCGCAGACCCTGCAAGACAGCAGGGAATGCCCGGAAAGGTCATAAATATTGCGTGACGCGACTGACATGAGCCTGCTCTCGGCCAGCCTGCTGGACTGGTACGACCGCCATGCCCGGGTCATGCCCTGGCGCACCGGGCCCCAGGCGCGCCGCGATGGCACCCGGCCGGACCCCTACCGCGTCTGGCTGTCCGAGGTGATGCTGCAGCAGACCACCGTGGCCGCCGTCAGGGACTATTTCGCCCGATTCACGACCCTCTGGCCCACGGTCGCCGACCTGGCCGCGGCCGAGGACGGGGCGGTGATGGCCGAATGGGCGGGGCTGGGGTATTACGCCCGGGCCCGCAACCTGCTGAAATGCGCCCGGGCCGTGGTGGCCGATCACGGCGGGGCGTTTCCCGATACGCGCGAGGGGCTGCTGAGCCTGCCGGGGATCGGACCCTACACCGCCTCGGCCATCGCCGCGATCGCCTTTGACCGGGCCGAAACGGTGGTGGACGGTAATGTGGAACGGGTGATGGCCCGGCTGCATGACGTCCACAGGCCCCTGCCCGCCGCCAAGCGCGAGCTGACGGCCCTGGCCGCCGCCCTGACGCCCGCCGCGCGGCCGGGCGATTATGCCCAGGCGGTGATGGACCTGGGCGCCACGATCTGCACCCCGCGCAGCCCGGCCTGCGGCATCTGCCCCTGGCGCGCGCCCTGTGCGGCCCGCGCCGCCGGCACCGCGCCCGAGCTGCCCAAGAAGACCCCGAAGAAGGCGAAACCGACCCGCCACGGCATCGTCTACCTTGCCCGCACCCCGTCGGGCGGGTGGCTGCTGGAGCGGCGGCCCGACAAGGGCCTGCTGGGCGGCACGCTGGGCTGGCCCGGCACCGGCTGGGCCGACCTGGCCGAGCCTCTGCCGGATCCCGAACCGCCGTTAGATGCCGATTGGCGTCAGGTCCCGGCCGAGGCCCTGCATACCTTCACCCATTTCCACCTGCGCCTGACGATCATGGTCGCAGAGGTGCCGGATGTCTCCGGCACCCCGCCGGCCCGCATCCCGCCCGGGGACCGTGCCGTCGTGCCCCGCGACCTGTTCCGCCCCTCGGATCTGCCGACGCTGATGCGAAAGGCATTTGACCTCGCTCAAGGCGCGTTCGACAATGTGTGACAGGTTGGAGACCAGACCGATACGGATGCCCCAATGATCGCCGCCGACACCCTCGCCCGCCCCGCCTCGGCCCTGCCCTTTGCGCTGTCGCTGCTGACCGTGCCGCTGGCCTGGATCGGCGCGACTGAGGGCGGATGGACCGTGGCGCTGCTGCCGCTCTATGGCTGGGCGCTGTTCACCTTCCTCGACGCGCTGACCGGGCTGAACGAGGAAAACGCCGACCCCGAGACCGGCGAGGCGGATCTGTTCTGGTATCGCCTGATCACCATCGTCTGGTTCCCGGTGCAGTTCGTCACGCTCTACGGCCTGCTGTGGTACGTGCCCCGGGCCGATCACCTGGGCCTGCCGGAAACCGTTGTGCTGTTCTTTGGCGTCGGGGTGATGACCGGCTCCATCGGGATCGTCTACAGCCACGAGCTGCTGCATCAGAAGAACCGGCTGGAACGCTGGCTGGGCGATCTGCTGCTGGCCTCGGTCCTCTATTCGCATTTCCGTTCGGAGCACCTGCTGGTGCATCACCGCGACGTGGGCACGCCGAAGGACGCGGTGACGGCCTATTACAACGAGGGCTTCCACCACTTCTTCTTCCGCGTGCTGCGGCAATGCCCCGGCTCGGCCTGGCGGGCGGAGACGGCTCTGCTGGCCCGGCGCAAGGCCGGGCCGCTGGACCGGCGCAATCCGTTCTGGCGCTACGCGGCGCTGCAACTGCTGATGCTGGCCCTGGCGCTGGCGGTTGGCGGTTGGACGGGGCTGGTGCTGTTCCTCTACCAGGCGGGTGTCGCGATCTGGCAGCTGGAGCTGACGAATTACGTCGAACATTACGGGCTGACGCGGAAATACCTGGGCGAGGGGCGGTTCGAACATGTGAAGCCGCACCATTCCTGGAACGCGGCGCACAAGGCATCGAACTGGCTGCTGATCAACCTGCAGCGCCATTCCGACCACCATTACAAGCCCGACCGGCGGTTTCCGCTGTTGCAGACCTATGGCGCGGACGAGGCGCCGCAGCTGCCCTTCGGCTATCCGCTGATGGCCTCGGCCGCGATGGTGCCGCCGCTCTGGCGCCGGATGATGAACCCGCGGGTGCGCAAATGGCGGGCGATGTACTATCCCGAGATCACCGACTGGGCGCCCTACAAGAGCGGGCGGCATACGGGCTGAGGGGGCGGGAGCCTCCGGCGGGAGTATTTTGGACGAGATGAAGCCGGGGGTGGCGCCCGGGGGGCGGCCTTTGGGCCCATGGCCGGGGGACGCCCGGGCTGGCGGGCGGTGGGACGGCTGCTGGGGCGGGAGCCGCGCCTGGAGAGGGCGGGCGCCCGGGATGGCCGGGGCCCCGGGCGCGCGTCGGGGTCGGGCGCCTGGGTGGTGCGCGCTGATGGGGCCGGGGTGCCGGGCGGGTATCGGGGCGGGGCGCGGCGGCGGACGGCGTGGAGGCCCCGCGCCGGGCGCCACACAAAAAAGGCCCCGCCACTGAGGGCGGGGCACAGGTGTTGCAATACGCGCGGCGGGCGCGATTGCAGGCGGTGTCTCGGGGTGGTCTGGTGAGCTGTCAGCTCATCTCGGCGCGGATCTGCTGGCGCAGCAGGTCGATCGGCACCGTCTTGCCGTCGCGCCGGAAGCACCAGTAGGTCCAGCCGTTGCAGGAGGGCGCGCCTTCGAGCGCGGCGCCGACCTGGTGGATCGAGCCTTTCACGTCATCCGCGATCAGCGTGCCGTCGGCGCGCACCTTGGCGCTGCGCTTGCCGTTGATCGAGGTGAGCATCTCTCCGGGCCGCAGCATGCCGCGTTCGATCAGCTGGCCGAAGGGCACGCGCGGTTCGGCGCGTTTGCTGCCGGTCACCTGGAGCGACTCGCGGTCGTATTTGCGGACATTGGCGAGGCGTTTCGCGGCGACCTCGCGATAGGCGGCCTCGCGTTCGATACCGATGAAGTCGCGGCCCAGCATCTTGGCCACCGCGCCGGTGGTGCCGGTGCCGAAGAAGGGATCGAGCACCACGTCGCCGGGGTTGGTCGACCCGACGATGACCCGGTGCAGCAGCCCCTCGGGCTTTTGCGTCGGGTGGGCCTTGTCGCCATTGGCATCCTTGAGCCGCTCGCCGCCGTTGCAGATCGGCAGGACCCAGTCCGAGCGCATCTGCACGCCCTCGTTGAGGGATTTCAGCGCCTCGTAATTGAAGGTGTACCGGGCCCCTTCGGATTTCGAGGCCCAGATCATCGTCTCATGCGCATTGGTGAAGCGTTTGCCGCGGAAGTTCGGCATCGGGTTCGACTTGCGCCAGATCACGTCGTTGAGGATCCAGTAGCCTTCGTTCTGGAGCGCGGCGCCGACGCGGAAGATGTTGTGATAGCTGCCGATCACCCAGATCGCGCCATTCGGCTTGAGCAGGCGGCGCGCGGCGCGCAGCCAGTCGCGGGTGAAGCGGTCGTAGGTCTCGAAACTGGCGAACTGGTCCCAGGCATCGTCCACCGCATCCACGCGGGAGTTGTCCGGGCGGTGCAGATCGCCGCGCAGCTGCAGATTGTAGGGCGGATCGGCGAAGATCAGGTCTATCGAGTTCTCCGGGAGGGCGTTCATCGCCTCCACGCAGTCACCCGCAAGGATCGTGTTCAACGGAAGCGCAACCGCTTCCTTTGATCTTGTCTTCGTCATCTTCTGCCTCGTTCCCGGCGCTGTTATTTGCGCTCGATTTGATGGGGAAAAGATGAGTCAAACGTGATTCGTGGTCAATTTCTTTTTTGAATCAAGGGGTTAACTAAACGTCTTTACACAAGATATTGTGGATGGGGGCAAAGGATCTTCTATGGTGTGGGGTCACACCAAGATCTTGAAGCGCGGCCATGTGGCTTTTCGATCCGTATCCGGCGTTGGTCTCCCAGCCGTAGCCGGGGAAGTGTTGCGCCAAATCCCGCATGATCGCATCGCGTGTCACCTTGGCCACGATCGAGGCCGCCGCGATGGAGAGCGAACGCCCGTCGCCCTTCACGATCGCCTCGGCCGGGAGGGTCAGATCGCGCGGCAGCATGTTGCCGTCGACCAGCACATGGTCGGGCCTGAGCGCCAGCCCGTCCAGCGCGCGGATCATGGCCAGGTGGCTGGCGCGCAGGATGTTCAGACTGTCGATTTCGGCCACCTCGGCATGGGCGACGCAGACATCGGCGGTGGCGAGGATCTCGGCCATCAGCGCCTCGCGCCGCCGGGCGGTCAGGCGCTTGCTGTCGTTCAGCCCCTCGGGGATGCGGGCGGGGTCGAGGACCACGGCGCAGGCGGTGACCGGCCCGGCGAGGGGGCCGCGCCCGACCTCGTCGACACCGGCGACGCGCAGGGCCCCGCGAGAGAAGGCCAGGGATTCGAGGGAGAAATCAGGAGCGCTCATGCCGCCGGGTTCAACACCGCGCGGGCCGGGGCGGCAAGCGCAAACCGCCGCGACATGCCACGGGCGGGAGGGGTATGGCCCCGTCCCGCCCGTGGATCGGCCCCGACGCTGCTCGACCGCCGGGGCCTGGCCCCCCGCCGCACCGGTGGGCGGGGGACGTTCCGATGTGTCGTCAGAAGGCGCGGATGCCCGCGCGCCGCAGGCAACCGCTGTCGTAGAAGAAGCGCGGCCCCTGGTTCGAGCGGCTGGCCGCGACGCAACGCCCCGGCAGCTGGTCGGCGAAGCGTGCGTTGCGCTGCACGCAACGGTAGCCATAGCCGCTGATCGGGCCCTGGCGCGACGGCATCACGATGCGGCAGGACTGCGGCATGGTGATCACCTGGGTGCGCCCGTGTTCGCGCCCGTGGCCGCGCCCGTGATCGCGATAGCCCGGACGGCCGTTGCCGACCCCCGGAGGCACGAAGCCGTGGCGCGGATCGAAGCGGGGCGCCTGGCCGCCGTGCGAGCCATGTACCTGCTGCGGGGTCGGCACGACCGGCTGCACGCGTTTCTTGTTCTTGTCGGCGATGACCGTGCCGATGATGGCAAGTGCGGCGGCACCGGCGATGATCGGCGCGATCTTGTCTTTTGAGCCTGCCTGGGCCGGGGCGGTGAAGCTGGACACTGCGAGCGCGGCGGCGAGGATGGTAGCGATGAACTTGCGAGCCATAACATGGGTCCTTTTCTGGATCGGTTCACATCGGCCCGGACAGCACGCCGGACGGTGTGGACCAACCGTGGCGCCGACCCCGTGAAACAGGCAATAACACCCCGCTGTTATCCAATATCGGTCCTAACAAGCCGTTCATGTTATTGAATATCCACCGGCGCGGCGGCATGCTCGGGGACATGAAACACATGCTTGCCTCTCTGGCGGTATCCGCCGTCCTGGCCCTCGCCGCCACTGCCGCGCAGGCCGCCTGTTACGCCGATTACAAGGCGAAACAGGACAACCCCCTGCGCCTGCATTACGGGGTGATGCAGGTTTCCGCCTGCGATGCCGGGGCCGCCCGCGCTGAAATCGCCGCAAGGCTTGCGGCCAACGGCTGGACGCTGCTCAATGTGCTGAGCGTCTTTGACGAAACCGGGCTGGCGCGGAGGCAGGCGAATGCAGGACAGTACTATCTCCGCTACTGACGCGCGGCGCACCGGCACCCGGGCCGTCGCCATCGGGCTGGCGGCCATCGTCGGCCTGCTGCTGGTGGCCGGGGTGCTGCTGTTCGTGAACCTGCCCGACGCCAATGCCTTCAACGACCGCGTGGCGACGATCTTTGCCGAGAACGACAACCTGCAGCAGCAAGCCGAGGTCAAGCTGCTGGAGATCCTCGCCCAGTCCGGCACCGCCTTTTCCGAGACCCTGGCCAGCTATCGCACGGTGATCTTCGTGCTGCTGGTCTTTGCCACGGCGATGCTGCTTGCCTCGCTCGTCTTCCTGGTGATGCTGATCACGATGAACCGCCGCATGGCCCAGATCGAACGCGCCGGGATCGAGGTGAACTCGCTGCTGATCAGCCGCGAAGAGAACACCGTCTACCTCAACAACCTGGGCTTCAAGCTGACCGACGCGGCGATGGAAACCCTGTCGATCCTGGCCGAGGCGCGGATGGACGACGACGTGCTGACCGGCGTGCAGATCGAGGCGATCATCTCGGGGCGCGACGACAGCGAATGCGACGAATCGGCCGGCGCGATGCGGATCAAGCGGCTGCGCGACACCCTGGGCAACCAGATCGTGAGCGAGCTGCTGGTCAAGAACATCGCCCGGCGCGGCTATATGCTGGCCGTGGGCAAGAACGTGATCCGCGTCATCTGACCCCGCCCTGTCCGTTTCGCGGGCCATGCGGCACATGCATTTCCGCATCCCCGCACCGGCGGGTCCTGGCCCTTGCCGCCATCCCGGCGCTGCGTTAGCTGGGGCATGAGGGAGGAGACACCTCGCGGGATCTCCTCCGGTCCCCCCAGATCACGAAGTGCGTCGACATGACCGATCAGACCGCCAGCGCGGAGCCCCGGCCCGCGACCGCCGGACACCACGAGGTTTCGGCCCGCGCCGTTCTCTTCGCCCTCGCCATGGGCGGCTTTGCCATCGGCACAACCGAATTCGCCTCGATGGCGCTGCTGCCGAACTTTGCCGCCGACCTGGGGGTGAACGAAGCCCGCGCCGCCGATGCGATCAGCGCCTATGCGCTTGGCGTGGTTGTCGGCGCGCCGGTGCTGGCCGTTGCCGGGGCCAGGATGCGCAAGCGGATGCTGCTGATCTGGCTGATGCTGGCCTTTGCCGTCTTCAACACGCTTTCGGCCCTGGCCCCCGGCTTCGGCCTCTTCACCGCGTCACGGTTCCTTTCGGGCCTGCCGCACGGCGCGTATTTCGGCGTGGCCGCCCTGGTCGCCGCCTCGGTCGTGCCGCGCAACAAACGGGCGACGGCGGTGTCGCGCGTCTTCCTCGGCCTGACCGTGGCGACCACGCTGGGCGTGCCCGCCGCGACGTGGTTGAGCCAGTACATCGGCTGGCGCGGCGGCTATGTCATCGTGGGTTTCCTGGCGCTGGCCACTGCCGTGGCTGTCTGGCTCAAGGCCCCGCGCACCCCGGCCGATCCGAACGCCAACCCGTTGCGGGAACTCGGCGCCCTGGGCAACCGGCAGGTCTGGCTGACCCTGGCCACCGGCGCGATCGGGTTCGGCGGGTTCTTCGCCGTCTACACCTACATCGCCTCGACCGTGCAGACGACGCTGGGCTATGGCGACACCGCCGTCGCCTTCATGCTGATGACCGCCGGTGTCGGCATGACCGTGTTCAACCTGCTGATGGGCGCCCTGGCTGACCGCAACATGAACGCCACCGCCTACATGGCCTTCGGGGCCGGCGCGGTGGTGCTGGCGCTGTTCCCGGTCGCGGCCTACGGCGGGCTCTGGACGATGGGGATCGCCGTCTTCTTCATGGCCGTGCTCGGCGGGGTGTCGACGGTGATGCAGACCCGGCTGATGAATGTCGCCGGGGACTCCCAGCAGCTGGCCGCATCGCTGCACCATGCCGCGTTCAACACCGCCAACGCGCTTGGCCCCTTCCTGGCCGCGCGGGTGGTGGCAGCGGGCTACGGCTTCCCGGCCTCGGGCTACGTGGGGGCGGGGCTTGCGGCGCTGGGTTTCGTGCTCTTCGCGATCACCCTCAGGGACGCGCGGCGCAGCGGGATCGAGTGACCCCCGGCCTGCGCCGGAGTGGTGATCCCGACAGGATTCGAACCTGTAACCTGCCCCTTAGGAGGGGGCTGCTCTATCCAGTTGAGCCACGGGACCACGCGCGCCCCTCTTAGCGTGACATCCGGACAATGTCATCGCCAGATCTGCCGCCATCCGGATCGCTAGAATTCTCGGTATTTCACGCCGGCGTCCGCCATCCGGGGCCGGCGCGCTTAAGTGGTCATTAAAAACTGGGCTGTATCGCTGTGACGGAAATCAACCGTCCCGCGCCCGACCCGCGCTGGTGACGAGGCGCGAAAGGACGGCCAGCATGACCAGCGATTCGGGATCGCATTTGCCCGGGGACGGCAACCGCCATTTCGGATGGTCCCCCCTCAGACCCCTTGCCAACATGCGGCTGGTGATCAAGCTGCCCATCATCATCGTGGGGTTGGCGCTTGCCTCCTCGTTGGCGCTGACGACCACGGCCTATTTCGACGCGCGCGCGATCATGGAAGGGCAGATCAAGGAACGCTTCGACAGCACCCTCGCGAGCCGGGGGGAGGCATTGCGCGGCCTGCTCACAGATATTGAACGCGATCTTGAGGCGCAGTCCGAAAGCACGGCAACCCGCTCGGCGATGCAGGCCTTTGCCCTCAGCTGGGTCGCGCTTGACGGGGACCGGACGCGCAAGTTGCAAAAGGAATATATCGAGGAAAACCCCAACCCGGCCGGTCAGAAGGACGCGATGACGACCAGCGGATCGGCCTCGCAATATGACCTGGTGCACACCAAGTACCATTCGCAATTCCGGTCGCTGCTGCAGGCGCGCGGATATGATGACATCATCCTTGTCGATCCCGACGGCAACGTCGTCTACACCGTCTTCAAGGAGCTGGATTTTGCCACCAGCCTGGCCGATGGCCCCTGGCGCAGTTCCGACCTGGCCGCCGCCTGGCGCAAGTCGCGGGAACTGGCGTCCGGCGACACCGCATTTTTCGATTTCGCCCCCTACGCGCCAAGCAACAACGCCCCGGCCGGTTTCATTTCGACCCCCCTGACCGGGCGCGATGGCCAGCGCATCGGCACGCTGATCTACAAGCTGCCGATCGAGGGCATCAACGCGATCATGCAGGGCGTGCATGGCCTTGGCGAGTCCGGCCAGTCCTTCGTTCTTGGCCACGATGGCCTGTTGCGCAGCAAACCCCGTGGGGAGTCGCGCTACGACGTGCTAAGCCCGCTTGAGGACGACGAACTGGTGCGCCAGATCAACCGGCCGGATCCGCCGAGCCTGATGCTGACGGATGGGTTGCGCAATCAGCCGGTCGAGTCGCTCTTTGTCCCCTTCAAGTACAAGACCGCGGACTGGACCCTTGTCATCGAGCAGGATCTGGACGAACTGGAGGCCCCGATCATCAATCTCAGGAACATGCTGGCGCTCCAGACCGGCGGGCTGGCTCTGCTGATCGCCCTTGCGGGAATGCTCATCGGCCGCGCCATCTCTCGTCCTTTCGGCATCATCGGACAGGCGCTTGTGGGGATGACCCAGGGCGAATTGCGCCAGCCGACCCCGTTCCGTGGCCGCGGCGACGATGTGGGCATGCTGTCGCGCAACCTGGAAAACCTGCGCGAGAAACTCGCCGCCGCTGCCGAGGAACGCCAGGTTCAGGACCGCCGGACCGAAGAGCAGCAGCAGGTGGTCAGGCATCTGACCTCGGGCATCCGCAAGCTGGCTGAGGGCGACCTGACCGCTCGGATCGAACAGGCTTTCGCCCCGGACTACGAAGGGCTGCGCACAGGCTTCAATGGCGCGGTGGAAAGCCTGAACGACACGGTTGCCTCGCTGGTTTCCGCCGCGCGCGAGATCGACAACAACGCGCGCGAAGTCGAGAACGCGTCGAACGACCTCAGCCAGAAGGCCATCGAACAGGCGGCCAATCTGGAAGAAACCGCCGCCGCGATCACCCAGCTGTCCGCATCGGTAAAATCCACCGCCGACGCAGCCAGCGACGCCGACCGCGTGATGACCCGCGCCCGCACCGATGCCGAAGCAAGCGGACAGGAGGTGAACCGCGCGATGACCGCGATGGACAGGATTTCGACCTCGTCACAGAAGATCACCCAGGTCACATCGGTGATCGAGGACCTGGCCTTCCAGACCAACCTGTTGGCCCTGAACGCAGGCGTGGAAGCCGCCCGCGCGGGAGAAGCTGGGCGCGGTTTTGCGGTTGTGGCATCCGAGGTGCGCGCTCTTGCGCAACGCTCCTCGGACGCGGCGAAAGAGATCAACGGGCTGATCCAGGAAAGCGCCGAGAATGTCGGCAGCGGGGTGGAGCTGGTCGAGAAGGCTGGCAAGTCCTTCGAAGGGATGATCGACGATTTCGAAAAGGTCTCTGCCTCCGTTTCGGCCATCGCGGCCGCGGCTCGCGAGCAATCCATCGGCCTTGAAGAGATCAACTCGGCCGTCGACCAGCTGGACGGCGTGACGCAGAAGAATGCTGCAGTGGCCACCCAGGTCCACGGCACCGGCAAGGTCATGGTGGCCGAAGCGGCCAAGCTGAACGAGGTCTCGTCACGGTTCCGCATCGACACCAGCGTGCAAGCGGCGGCACCACGTATGCCCAAGGCTGCGGCACCGGCCCGGGTGGAACAGATGGTCGCCAACGGAGCGCCGATGATTGCAAGGGCCAACGACCTGTCCGACGATATCTGGGCCGAGTTCTGACACCCAGCCGATCCACCTGGGCTTCGGGCCGGCACCCGGGCCGCACCAGGCCCAGACGTGGCGGGCCGCTGGCATTCCGGGTGCCAGCGGCCCCGCTATCGCAAGTCGTCATAGGTTTGCCCTGAGTTTCCGGCAGGGCCCGTGATGCGCCACTTCGACTGGGCCAAGCCGTGCCAATTGCCGTGCGGCGCTCCGGGCATGAGGTGCTGCGCAGACGGGCGTTATCCCGGGCTCCGCGCCGCTGTCCGCGGACTTGCGGCACAGCGAAATCGGGCTGCCGGCGCAATGCGCAGGAACCGGGTGTTTCAATCTCCTTGATCGCAGCGCATGCTTGCGAATAACTAAAGGTCCACTGGCCCGGGAACTCCAAGTGACACCAAAAGACACCCGCCCCCTGACGCTGCGCGACGTATCCGAAGCCTCAGGTGTGTCTGAAATGACGGTCAGCCGCGTCCTGCGCAACCGCGGCGACGTCTCTGCCGCCACCCGCGAAAAGGTCCTGCGCGCCGCCAAGACGCTGGGTTACGTGCCCAACAAGATCGCCGGCGCCCTCGCCAGTCAGCGCGTCAACCTCGTGGCCGTGATCATCCCCTCGATGTCGAACCTGGTGTTCCCCGAGGTCATGACCGGCATCAACCGGGTGCTGGAACAGACCGAGCTGCAGCCGGTCGTGGGACTGACCGATTACCTGCCCGAGAAAGAGGAAAAGGTCCTCTTCGAGATGCTGTCCTGGCGTCCCTCGGGCGTCATCATCGCCGGGCTTGAGCATTCCGACGCCTCGCGCGCGATGCTGCGCACAGCCGGTATCCCTGTGGTCGAGATCATGGACACCGACGGCACCCCGATCGACACGATGGTGGGCATCTCTCACCGCCGCGCCGGGCGCGAGATGGGGCGCGCGATCCTGGCCGCGGGCCACCGCAGGATCGGATTCCTGGGCACGGGCCTGGGCCTGGACCACCGCGCCCGCAAGCGGTTCGAGGGCTTTACCGAGGCGCTCGCCAAGGGCGGGGTCGAAGTCGCCGACCAGGAATTCTATTCCGGCGGCTCGGCCCTGGCCAAGGGGCGCGAGATGACGATGGCCATGATGGCCCGCAGCCCCGACCTGGATTTCCTGTATTATTCCAACGACCTGATCGGCGCGGGCGGCCTGCTGTGGATGATCGAGCAGGGCTATGACATTCCCGACAAGGTTGGCATGGCCGGGTTCAACGGCGTGCGTCTGCTGCAGGGTCTGCCGCGCAAGCTGGCCACCATAGACAGCTGCCGCGAGGAGATCGGCCGCCGCGCCGCGCAGATCGTGGCCGATCGGCTCACCGGCGACACCAAGGACGGCCCCAAGGTCGAACTGACGCCGACAATTGCATTCGGCGACACATTGAAACAACCCTGAGATGCCCAAACGGCCCGTCCTGTCGAACACTGCCGCGCGCAAGGTCTTCATGCACCGGCACCTGCTGGGCACACAGCCGCAGGGATCGGGACGCGGATCGGACCTGATGTCGGTGATCCGGGGGCTGGGCTTTGTCCAGGTGGACAGCGTGAACACGGTGGAACGCGCCCACCACATGATCCTTTTCGCGCGCCGCCCCAGTTATCGCCCGGCGAACCTGACACCGCTGCTGGAACGCGACCGGCTGCTGTTCGAACACTGGACGCATGACGCCTCGGTCATCCCGACGGAATTCTTTCCCTGGTGGCAGCTGCGGTTTTCCCGCGACAAGGCAAACCTGGTCGAAAAATGGGACAAGTGGCAGGGCACCGACTACGTCAGCGAATTGCAGCGGGTGCGCGAGCATATTGCGGAAAACGGCCCCGTCCGGTCCAGCGAGATGATGGCCGATGCGCATCGCGGGCAGAGCGGCGGCTGGTGGAACTGGCACCCGTCCAAGACGGCGCTGGAATACCTGTGGCGGACCGGAGAGCTGTCGGTCTGCCGCCGCATCGGGTTCCAGAAGGTCTATGACCTGACCGAAAATGTCTTTCCCCAGGCCGCGGCGCTGCCCCATCCCGGCACGGCAAGCAGCATCGACTGGCTCTGCGAAGAGGCGCTGCTGCGGCTGGGCTTTGCGACCTCGGGCCAGATCGCGTCGTTCTGGGGTCATGTCAGCCCAGCCGAGGCCAAGACGTGGTGCCAGAAGCGGATGGACGAGGGCGAGGTGATCGAGATGCGCGTGGAGTCCGCCGCGGGGGGCAGCCGCGTGTTCTACGCCCTGCCCGACATCTTCGACGAGGCCGAAGAGCTGGAACCGCCGCCCTCGCGCCTGCGCATCCTCAGCCCGTTCGATCCGCTGATCCGCGACCGTAACCGAACGGAAATGCTGTTCGGCTATCATTACCGGATCGAGATCTTCGTGCCGGAATCGCGCCGGATGTACGGCTATTACGTCTTTCCGATGCTGGAGGGCGACAAGCTGATCGGACGCATCGACATGAAGGCCGATCAGGACCGCACCGTGCTGAAGGTCACGCGCGTCTGGATGGAGGAGCATACCCGCATGTCCAAGGGCCGGTTCGCGCGGCTGGAATCCGAACTGATCCGCATGGCGCGCTTCGCCGGGCTGGAGCGGGTGGAATTCGCCCGCGACTGGCTGGACGACTGACCGCCAGCCATCGCGCCGGTCTGAAACCCGACATGAAAACGGCCGCGCCAGTCAGGCGCGGCCGTTTCGAGTCAAACCTGAAAGGTCAGCTTGCGGCCTTGACCCCGCGCCCGGTCAGCACCTTGACCAGATGCGCGCGATAGGCGCCGGTGCCATGCAGGTCGGAGATCATGCCGTCTGCATCGACCGTCAGCCCCGAGATCGCGTCGGGCGAGAAGTTGCCCGCCAGCGCCGCCTCGGCCTCGGCCCAGGCAAAGACGCCGTCTTCGGAGGCGCCGGTGACGCCCACGCCCACGCGGCCGGCGTATTTCGCGACAAAGACGCCGGTCAGCGGGAAGCGCGAGGCCGGCTGTTCGAACTTCTGGTAGTTCGAGGCCTCGGGGATCGGGAACTTGACCGCCGTCACGATCTCGTCCTCTTCCAGCGCGGTGGTGAACAGGCCCTGGAAGAAGTCGCTGGCCGCATATTCGTTGCGGTCGGTCACGATGGTTGCACCGCAGGCGATGGCGGCCGAGGGGTAGCAGGCCGCCGGGTCGTTATTGGCGATCGACCCGCCGATGGTGCCGCGGTTGCGCACAGCCGGGTCGCCGATCTTGCCGGCCAGATAGGCGAGGCCGGGAAAGGCCGAGGCCGCCTCTTTCGCCACGGTGGCATGGTTGGTCGCGCCGCCGATGGTCATCACGCCATCCGAGACGCTGACGCCCTTCAGCGAGTCGATGCCCAGCAGGCTGACCAGTTTCGACGGCGAGGCAAGCCGCTGCTTCATCGTCGGCAGCAGGGTCTGGCCGCCCGACAGCGGCTTGGCGTCTTCGGTTTTCAGGGCCGCAACGGCCTCTTCCACCGACGAGGGTTTCACGAATTCGAAGTTGTACATTCTCTATCTCCCTGGTGGGGTCCCGTCCGGGTTGGCCCGGACGGGTGCACCGTCAGCCCTGGCCGTTCATTGCTGCCCACACTCTGGCGGGCGAGACCGGCATGTCAATATGCCCGACCTTGTGCCCAGACCTGTGAAGCGCGTCGATCACCGCGTTGACAACGGCGGGCGGCGACCCGATGGCCCCGGCCTCGCCGCAGCCCTTCACGCCCAGCGGGTTGTGCGTGCAGGGGGTGACGCAGGAATGGTCCACAGCGAACATCGGCACATCTGCGGCACGCGGCATGGCGTAGTCCATGTAGCTGCCCGACACCAGCTGTCCGTTCTCGTCGTAGACGCAGTTTTCCAGCAGGGCCTGCCCGATCCCCTGGGCCAGCCCGCCGTGGACCTGCCCCTCGACGATCATCGGGTTCACCACATTGCCGAAATCGTCGGCCGCGGTAAAGGCCAGCACTTCGACCTCGCCGGTTTCGGGGTCGACCTCGACCTCGCAGATATAGGCGCCCGAGGGGTAGGTGAAGTTGGACGGATCGTAGAAGGCCGTCTCTTCCAGACCCGGCTCCATCGATTCCAGCGGGTAGTTGTGGGGCACATAGGCCGCCAGCGTCACGTCACCCCAGGCGACCGACTTGTCGGTCCCTGCCACGGTGAACTGCCCGTCCTTCAGCTCGATATCGCTGTCCGAAGCTTCCATCAGATGGGCCGCGATCTTCTTGGCCTTGTCGATGATCTTGTTGGTCGCCTTGACCATCGCCGACCCGCCAACCGCAAGCGAGCGCGAGCCATAGGTGCCCATGCCCATCGGGGTTTTCGACGTGTCGCCATGCACGATGTCGATCTGGCTGGCATCGATGCCGATCATGTCGGCCACCACCTGGGCAAAGGTCGTCTCGTGCCCCTGCCCGTGGGAATGCGACCCCGTCATGACCGAGATCGAGCCCGTGGCGTTGACCCGGACAGTGGCGGATTCATACAGGCCCGCCCGTGCGCCGAGCTGGCCGACAAGGTTCGACGGCGCGATGCCGCAGGCCTCGATGTAATGCGCGATGCCGATGCCGCGCAGCTTGCCGCGCGCTTTCGACTCGGCCAGACGCGCGTCAAAGCCGGCGTAATCCGACATCTCCAGCGCCTTGTCCAAGGTCGCATCATAGTTGCCGGTGTCGTATTCCACCGCCACCGGGGTGGCATAGGGGAACTGGTCGGGCTGGATGAAGTTCTTGCGCCGCAGTTCCGCCGGGTCGACCCCCAGCTCGCGCGCGGCCTTGTCGATCACGCGCTCCAGCTGATAGGTCGCCTCCGGCCGGCCGGCCCCGCGATAGGCGTCGACGGGCACAGTGTTGGTGAACACCGCCTTCACGTTCACGTAGATCAGCGGCGTGGTGTAGTTGCCCGCCATCAGAACCCCGTGCAGCCAGGTCGGCACCGAAGGGGCAAAGGTCGACAGATAGGCGCCCATGTTGGCATAGGTGTCGGTGCGGATCGCGGTGAACTTGTGGTTCTCGTCCAGCGCCAGTTCGATCTTGGTCACGTGGTCGCGGCCATGCGCATCGGACACGAAGGCCTCGGACCGGGACGAGGTCCATTTCACCGGCCGGTTCACGACCTTCGAGGCATAGGTGACAAAGGCTTCTTCGGCATAGTGGAAGATCTTGGAGCCGAAGCCGCCGCCCACGTCGGGTGCGACGACCCGCAACTTGTGTTCCGGGATCCCCAGCACGAAAGCGCCCATCAGCAGGCGGATCACATGCGGGTTCTGGCTGGTGGTGTAGAGCGTGTAATCGTCGCTCGCCCGGTCGTAATGGCCGACGGCGACACGCGGCTCCATCGGGTTGGCGATCAGGCGGTTGTTCACCAGTTCCAGCGTGGTGACATGGGCGGCCTCCTTGATGGCCTTGTCCACCGCCTCGCGGTTGTCCTCGACGAAGCCCCAGTCGTAACAGAGGTTCGAGGTCAGGTCGTCATGCACCTTGGTGGCGCCGTCCTTGACCGCGTCCTTCATGTTGATGACGGCGGGCAGTTCCTCGATCTCCACCACAATCGCCTCGGCGGCGTCGCGGGCCAGTTCGGGGCTGTCGGCGATGACCACGGCAATCGGGTCGCCCACGTGGCGTACCTTGCCCTCGGCCAGAATCGGGTGCTTGGGTTCCTGCATCGGGTTGCCGTGCCGGTCGGTCACGCACCAGCCGCAGGGCAGGCCCCCGGCGGCCGAGAAATCGGCGGCGGTAAAGACCTTGACCACGCCTTCCATCTCCGCGGCGGCAGAGATGTCGACATTGGTCAGACGCCCGTGCGCCACGTCCGAGCGCAGGAAATACGCGTAGGCCTGGCCGCGCAGGTTGATGTCGTCGGTGTACCGGCCAACGCCGGTGAGGAAACGTTTGTCTTCGCGCCGCTTGGTGCTGGCGCCGATGCCGTCCTTGGGCATGTCTTTCCCTCCCTTCGGGGCGGTGCGCCGGGCGCACCTTCGATTACGTGAGTGGCGTTATTCCGCGGCGACGGCGGCAACGGGCTGGCCCGAGGCGGCCATGATCGCCTTGACGATGTTGTGGTAGCCGGTGCAGCGGCAGATATTGCCCTGCAGATGCTCGCGGATCTGCGACTCGGTCGGCTTGGGGGTATCCTTGAGCAGCGCGGCGGCCGCCATCACCATGCCGGGCGTGCAGAAACCGCATTGCAGGCCGTGGTATTCCTGGAATGCCGCCTGGATCGCGTTCAGCGTGCCGTCCGGGGCGGCCATGCCCTCGATCGTGGTGACCTCGGCGCCTTCCAGTTCGACCGCGAAGACCGAGCAGCTTTTGATCTGCTTGCCGTTGACATGCACGGTGCAGGCGCCGCACTGGCTGGTGTCGCAACCGATGTGGGTGCCGGTCAGTTCCTGCCCTTCGCGCAGGAAGGACGACAGGAGCGTGCGCCCCTCGACCTCGCCCGAGACCTGGCGGCCGTTGACCTTCATCGTCACTTTCATGGAAATCCTCCCCTTCCGAAACCTGCGCGGGACGGATCCCGCTTTGGCGAAAGGCTACGCTCGCCGCGCCCGCCCACGCTATAAGACCAAGGGCGTAGGCCGCAGGACCTTGCGCACCACGGGCTTGGCCCATATGCGACCAACGGCTTATATTTCCGGGCAAGCTGTCGCTGGTACACTATCCAACCAGAGGAGGAACAGGTGACCCACATGCACGACGCCGAGGGAACTTCATTGGCTTTGGACCGGGCGCTGATCGTGGACGATCATCCCCTGTTCTGCGACGCGCTTGCGATGACCCTGCGCCATGTGGCCGGCGTGCGTGAGGTGCTGACCGCCGACTCCCTTGAGGGCGCGATGCAGGTCATCGCCAATGGCGCAGCGCCCGACGTTGTGGTGCTGGATCTGAACCTGCCGGATGTGAAGGGGCTCGACGGGCTGATCCGCCTGCGCCGCGCGGCCTCGGTTCCGGTGGTGGTGGTGTCCTCGATGACCGACAGCCGGGTGATCGGATCCGCGCTCAGGGCCGGGGCGGACGGGTTCGTGCCCAAACACAGCCAGCGCGAGGTCTTTGGCGCCGCTTTCGACGCGATCCGCGCCGGGCGCAGCTTTGCCCCCGAGGGCTACCTGCCCGACGAAAGCGCCGACATGCCGCTGGACGAGGCGATGCAGCGCCTCGGCACTCTGACCCAGCAGCAGGCCCGCATTCTCGACCTGATCTGCGCCGGCAAGCTGAACAAGCAGATCGCCTACGACCTCTCGATTGCCGAAACCACGGTCAAGGCGCATGTCACCGCCATCATGCGCAAGCTTGGGGTGCAAAGCCGGACTCAGGCCGCCCTGCTCGCGCGCGAAACCAGTTTTTCAAGCGTATTGCAAGACGGCGCCTGACCTGCCACGCTGGGCCATCGACGGAGGGAGGACCGTCAGTGACCTTCATGAATACGCCCGCCGCGCCGGGCATCGTGCGCAGTTCATCCGTCTCTCTGGGGACGGAGAGGGCGATCGAACTGTTGGCCGAAGGTCTGGGCGACGAGCTGGACGCGGTCATCCTCTTCGCTTCGCCCGATCCCGGTCTGCCCGCCCTGCTGGCCGAGGCGCAGTCGCGCTTCGCCCCCGCCCGGGTGATCGGCTGCACCACCGCCGGAGAGCTTGACGGCCACGGCTATGCCGAAGGCGAGCTGCTGGCCATCGGCCTGCCGCGCAACGCCTTCCGCAGCCGCGCCTTCCTGCTGCGCGAGATCCACAAATCTCCCGCCCCCGATCTGACGCAGCGCATCCTGCTGGCCCGTGGCGAGCTGATGCGCGAAGTGCCGGACTGGGATCACGAATTCGCCTTCCTCATGATCGACGGCATGTCACGGTCCGAGGACCAGGTCGCATCGGAACTGGCGGCGATGCTGGGCCCGGTGCCGCTGTTCGGCGGTTCTGCCGGGGATGGCGAGCGGTTCCAATGCGCCAAGGTGTTCCACGAGGGCGAAACCCATGACAGCGCCGCCGTTCTGCTGGTGGTGCGCACCCGCTGCCCGGTCAAGGTGTTCAAGACCGATCACCTTGTGCCCACCGAACACCGCATGGTCGTGACCTGTGCCAGCCCCGACACACGTGTCGTGCACCGAATCAACGACGAACCGGCGGGGCGCGAATACGCCCGGCTGCTGGGCAAGGATCCGGAACAGCTGACGACCTTCACCTTTGCCGCTCATCCGGTTGTCGTGCGGATCGGGGCGCAGCATCATGTCCGCTCGATCCAGCAGGCGCATGAGAACGGCGACCTGACCTTCTTTTCCGCCGTGGGCGAGGGTCTGGTGCTGTCGCTGGCCGAGGCGCAGGACATGGTCGACCACCTGGAAACCGAACTGGCCGCCCTGTCGGCGGACCGCGTGCCTGACACGATCCTCGCCTGCGACTGCCTGCTGCGCAAGCTGGAGGCCGAGCAGAAACAGATCAAGGGCAAGCTGTCCGAGGTGCTGGCCCGTCACCGGGTTGTCGGGTTCTCGACCTATGGCGAGCAAATGGGCTCGATGCATGTGAACCAGACCCTGACCGGGGTTGCGATCTACCCGCCCGAGGACTGATGTCGACCATCTCGCTGATCAATCCCGAGGACTCGCCCGAGCGCCAGACCGAGAAGCTGATGACGATCGCCGCCTCTCTGATGCGGCGGGTCGAGGAAGGCGGCGAAAGCACCGGGGCGGCCTATGCCCAGTTCCAGCGCGCCGCCCTGCTGGAGGAAGAGGTCCGCGCCCGGACCCGCGACCTTGAACAGGCGATGGAGCTGCTGAACACCTCGAACGCCATGCTGGCCAACGCCACGCAAGAGGCCGAGGCCGCGCGGACCAACCTGGCCAATGCGATCGAGACGGTGCAGGAGGGATTCGCGCTGTTCGACAGCAGCGAGCGGCTGGTCCTGTGCAATTCGCGTTTCGGGATGCATATGCCCGACATCCGCGACAGCCTGCAGCCCGGGCTGACCTTTCAGAGGTATGTCCATCTGATCAGCGAAAGCCTGCACCTGGCCCTGCCCGAGGGCGAGACCCCGCGCCAGTGGCGCATCCGGCGGATGGAACGGCACCGCGACGATCACGTGATCTTCAACGTGCGCATGATCTGGAACCGCTGGGTGCAGGTCAGCGAACACCGCACCGCCGATGGCGGCACCGTCATCCTGCAGACCGACGTGACCGACATCATGCGGATCGAGCGGCAGGAGCGCGAGCGCCTGCTGGACGACCAGGCCCGCCTGATCCGCGCCACGCTGGATCACCTGGATCAGGGCGTCTGCATCTTTGACGCGCATGGCCACCTGGCGGGCTGGAACCAGCGCATGGGCGATCTGCTGCACGTGCCGATCCGCCGGGTCTACCTGAATGCCGAGGCGAACGGCCTGCTCGACTGGATCGAGGGGCATTTCACCTTTCAGGGCATCTCGGCCCGCGGCGCGCGCGACTGGATCGCGCGGCGCGCGGGCCGGGACCCCATGACCTTCGAACTGCGGCGCGGGGTCGAGGTGCTGCATGTGCACGCGCAGGAGATGCCGGATGGCGGATTCGTCATCAGCTTTACCGACGTGTCGGCGGAACGTGCCGCCGTGGCCGCGATCCGCGAGGCAAACGAATCCCTTGAGGCCCGTGTCGCGGCCCGCACGCTGGAGCTGCAGGCCGCCCTTGGCGCGGCCGAACGGGCGAATGCGTCGAAATCCCGGTTTGTCGCGGCCGCCAGCCACGACCTGCTGCAACCGCTCTCCGCGGCCAAGCTGTACCTTTCGTCCATCCCCACCGATGACGGCGATCCCGTCACCCAGGAAATCCTGTCCAAGACCGGCCGCGCCCTGCAAAGTGTCGAGTCGATCCTGGACGCGCTGCTGGACATCTCGAAGCTGGATTCGGGCCTGGCCGCGGTGCATGTCGGGCCCACCCAGCTGGGCAGCATGTTCGCGCGGCTGGAGGAAGAGCTGGGCCCCGTCGCCCGCCGCAAGGGGCTGGAGCTGCGTGTCGTGCCCAGCACCGCCGTGGCCTCCAGCGACAGCACCTATCTGCGCCGTGTGCTGCAGAACCTGATCTCGAACGCGGTGCGCTACACGGCCCGGGGCAAGGTTCTGGTCGGCGCGCGGCGGCGTGGCGACACCATCCGGGTCGAGGTCTGGGACACCGGCCCGGGCATCCCCGACGACAAGCGCGACGTGATCTTCAACGAATTCCAGCGCCTGGAATCCATCGCCAGCCCGTCCGAAGGGATGGGCCTGGGTCTTGCCATCGTCGACCGCGCCTGTGCCCTGCTGGGCCATCGCCTGACCCTGGTGTCCGAGGTCGGGCGCGGCTCGGGCTTTCTGGTCGACCTGCCGTTGGCCAAGGTGCAGAAGCTGGACGAAGGCGGCCGCGCCGTGCCCTCGGATCTGGCGCAGGACCGGCTGGCGGGCCGGCTGGCCCTGCTGATCGAGAATGACGCCGACTTCCGCCAGGCCATGACCATCCTGCTGGAAAAATGGGGCGTCGATGTCTTTGCCGTCGCCACCGGGGCCGAGGCCAGCGCCCTGCTGTCCGAGGTGGGGCTGGTGCCCGACGTGATCGTCGCCGACTATCAGCTGGACGACGGGGAACGCGGCACCGATGCCGTCACCGCCCTGCGCCATACCTTTGGCCCAGTGCCGGCCTGCATCGTCAGCGCCGACCGCGGCAAGGAGCTGCAGGAGATCTGTGCCCGCAAGGACCTGCCGCTGATCTCGAAACCGATCGAACCGGGGCATCTGGCGATCAACCTGGTCGCCCTTCTCGAACGCAGCACCACCTGACCCAATGCGGAAAGCCCCGATATGAAAGCCATCCAGATCGCGCAGCATGGCGGACCCGAGGTCCTGACCCTGGTCGACCTGCCCGACCTGCCCCCCGGCCCGGGCGAGGTCGCCGTGCAGATCCGCGCCGCCAGCGTGAATGCCGCCGACTGGAAGGTCCGGCGCGGCAGCAGCACCGCCTCGGTCACCCTGCCGCATGTGCCGGGGCGCGATTTCGCGGGCACCGTTGTCGCCGTGGGCGAGGGGGCGGATCTGGCCGTGGGCACCGATGTCTTTGGCGTCTGCCCGCGCGAGACCGAGGGCGGATATGCCAGCCGCATCGTCCTGCCCGCCGATCTGGTCGCGCCGATGCCCGCCGGGTTCAGCCATGTCGAATCGGCCGCCATCGCGCTGGCCGGGCTGACCGCGATGATCTCGCTGCAGGATACGCTGCACCTGCAGGCCGGGGAAAAGATCCTGGTGCAGGGCGGTGCCGGGGGCGTTGGCGGCATGGCGGTGCAGCTGGCCCGGTACATGGGGGCGCATGTCGTGACCACCGGCCGCGCGGTCAACCGCGACTACCTGCTGGGGCTGGGCGCGCATGAGGTGCTGGATTACACCACGCAGGATATCGGCGCCGCCTTGGGCGATTGCGACGCGGCCTTTGACACGGTGGGCGCGGCGACGGTGCCCGGCAGCTTTGCCGCGCTGCGCCCCGGCGGGCGCGCGGCTTTCATCGCCAGCGGCACCGCCGCCCCGGAACCGACCCGCACCGACGTCACCGCCCTGCGCCCGGCGGTGAACCGCAGCCGCGCCCTGATGGCCCGTGTCGCCGCCCTGGCCGAATTGGGCGTGTTCAAACCGCCGGTGATCGAGACCATGCCGCTGGCCGATGCCGCCCGCGCCCATGTGGCAAGCGAGGCCGGACATGTCAGGGGCAAGCTGGTGTTGCTGCCGGATTGACATATGACCCGCGCCACGAATGGCAGGAGATCAAAACTCTTGCCCGGCACTCAGATCCCGGGCAGGAAATTCGGTGCAATGATTAGTTAATTGTTAACGCTCCACCTCGTATTAACCAATCGTCCCGATGCTCTTCAGTTCGCCAGAATTCATTTTTGTCTTCTTGCCCGCGGCCTTTGCCGTCTACTTCGCGCTTGTCCACGCCGGCCTTGATGTTGCGGGACGCGGGTGCCTCGTCATTGCCAACCTTGTCTTCTACGCCTGGTGGAACTCGGCCTACCTGCTGCTTCTGATGATTTCGGTGCTGTTCAACTATTCGCTGGGCAGCGAATTGGGGCGGATGCATCGCAAGGGCTCCATTCGGGCGGCCCGGGTGGTGTTGACCTTCGGCATTGCCGCCAACCTCGGCGCGCTCGGCTATTTCAAATATGCCGACTTCCTGATGGAGAACTACGCCACCGCAACCGGGGGCAGCCATGTCGCGCTGAACATCCTGCTGCCGCTGGCCATCAGCTTCTTCACCTTCCAGCAGATCGCCTATCTGGTCGACAGCTATCGCGGCCAGACGCTGGAATACGACCTGATGAACTATGCGCTGTTCGTCTCGTTCTTTCCGCAGCTGATCGCGGGGCCGATCGTCCACCACTCGGAAATGATGCGCCAGTTCGGCGACAGCCGGAACCACCGGATGATCCCGGGCAATATCACCGTCGGGCTGATCATCTTTGCCATCGGCCTGTTCAAGAAAGTCGCCATCGCCGACACCTTTGCCACCTGGGCCGATGCCGGGTTCGACGGGACCGGGCCGCTGGATTTCTTTGGCGCCTGGGCGGCAAGCCTGTCCTACACATTCCAGCTCTATTTCGATTTCAGCGGATATTGCGACATGGCCTATGGCGCGGCGATGCTGTTCAACATCCGCCTGCCGCTGAATTTCCTGTCGCCCTACAAGTCACTGGACATACAGGATTTCTGGCGACGCTGGCACATCACCCTTGGCCGGTTCCTGCGCGATTACGTCTACATCCCCCTCGGCGGCAACCGGGCGGGCGAGGCGCGGGTGCTAAGCAACCTGATCGTGACCTTTACCCTGGGCGGGCTGTGGCACGGGGCCAGCTGGATGTTCGTCATCTGGGGGCTGATGCATGGCGTGGCGCTGGCGGCGCACCGGGTCTGGCGCGGCGCGGGCCTGCGGATGCCGCGCCCGCTGGCCTGGCTGGTGACCTTCCTCTTCGTGAACCTCGCCTGGGTCTTCTTCCGCGCGACCGACATGGCCTCGGCCAAGCGGGTGCTCTGGGGCATGGTCGACATCGGCTCGATCCGGCGGACCACGCTCGACAGCCTGCCGACAGAGAGCCTGGCCTGGGCGGGCAAGGGGATGGACTGGCTGCTGGCCGTGTCGCCGCCCGCGCTGGCGGTGCAGGCGCCGGTCTATGCGGCGCTTCTGCTGGGCTTTGCGCTGATCGCCTGCCGCAACCCCTACCAGTTCGTGACCGATCATCCGAGCAACGCGATGACCCTGGGCGCGGGGCTGCTCTTTGCCATCGGGATCTACGTGATGCTGGGATCGACCAGCACCGTGTTCCTCTACTTCAACTTCTGACGGGGCGGGGCGATGCGACAGGTGGGTCTGTTCCTTGTGACGGCGCTGATCGGAATCGCGGCCCTGCCCGCGGCCAACCTGGTAAGATGGCTGAACGGCAACGAGGACGCCGGCCGGGCCATGGCCGAGCACGATTTTTTCAACCTCGATCTGCCGCTTGCGATGTTGAGCGCTGTGGTCAGCCCGCTGGGCATCAGCGTCGATCCCGGTCAGGTCGTGATCGGCCATGACGGATGGCTGTACCTGGGCAATCACTATGACGAATCGCTGCACCGCCGCCGTATCGGCGGGTACGACGTCGACGATCAGCTCGCCGCAGCCACCGTCGACAAGCTGGTCGGCTGGCGGGCCTGGCTGCTGGCACAGGGGGTCGCCGACTTTCGCGTGCTGATCGGCCCGAACAAGAGCACGCAGTACCCCGATCACATGCCGGTCTGGGTGGACCCGCGACCGGGCACCCCGCTCGACCGGATCATGGCCGTTCCCGGGGCCGGATCCCTGATCACCGATCCGCGCGCGGCGCTGACCCGCCAGGATGTCGTGCCGGGGGCCGAGCTCTATTTTCGCACCGATACCCACTGGAACACCTTCGCCGGGGCGATCGCCGCGCGGGACTGGCTGGGCACGGTCGACCTGCGGGGCCAGCGGCTGACGCTGCCCGGCATCCGCGATCCCCTGGTCGTCCGGCGCGCGGCCGGTGACCTGTCAGAGTTCCTGCGCCTGACTGCCGTGATGAAGGACCGGGACATTGATTATGCCTTCGACTCGCCCGTGCCGATCGAGACGGTGCGCACGCTGGTCGAAACCGCGCAGGAGGTCGGACGCGGCGGCAACCCCGAAATCCCGAACCAGATGCGGCCCCTGATGGTAACCAGCCCGAACGCCGCCAACCGGCTCAAGGTGCTGTGGATCCGCGACAGTTTCGGCACTGCCGTCTCGAAATACATGGCCGGGACATTCACCGACGTGATCCATGTCCACTATGACACGGCCTTTGCCAGCGACGGCCAGATGCTGCGCGACCTCACCCGTGACTGGCAGCCCGACCTGGTGCTGCTGACGGTGGTGGAACGCCGCTCCATCGCGCCCTTTCTGGGCCCCGCGCCACGGGTGCCGGGCGGCTAGTCCTCTTCCAGCTTGGTCCGCAGCTCGCGCAGGATTGGCAGGGCGGCGCGGACCTTCTCCTCGCCCATCTCGGCCACGAGGTCACGCACCATGGGCATGATCCCGTTCAGCGCGGTATCGCGCGCCAGGCGCCCGGCGGGAGAAATCGCCACCATCTTGCGCCGCGCGTCGTCCCAGTCGGGGCGGATGTGCACGTGGCCGGCCCATTCCAGCTTGGTCAGCGTATTGGTCATCGCGCCGCGCGTGACATGAAACGCCTTGGCCAGCTGCGCCGGAGACCGTTCCCCCGCCCGGGCCAGATGGTTCAGCACCGAGAAATGCGAAATCTCCATCCCCTTGGGCAGCACCTTTCCCAGCCGGTTGCGCACCAGCTGGTCCGAGGTCAGGATCTCGCTGAACAGCGTGACCGCAAGGGAATGGGCGGATTCGGTCATATGTCCAGCGCAAACGGCCGGTCGTGATCCAGCGACGGCACCTTTCCCCGGGCCGAGGTCACGGCTGACATGTCGACATCGACCATGCCGATGCCCGGCTCTGTCCCCATATCCAGCACCACCTCGCCCCAGGGCGCGATGGCCAGGGAATGCCCGTGGGTGCTGCGCGCGCGGCCCCGGCTGGCCGCATGGGTGCCGGTCTGCGCGGGCGCCAGGACCCAGCAGCCGGTCTCGATCGCCCGGGCGCGCAGCAGGCTTTCCCAATGCGCGGCACCCGTAACCGGAGAGAACGCGGCGGGACAGGTCAGCACCTGCGCCCCGGCCTGCGCCAGCGTGCGATGCAGTTTCGGGAACCGCACGTCGTAGCAGACCGTCAGCCCGATCCGGGCAAACCCGGCATCGGCCACCACCGCGCGTTCCCCCGGGCGATAGCCGGCGGATTCGCGATAGGTCTCGGTCTCGCTGACCTGAACGTCGAACATGTGGATCTTGTCGTACCAGGCGACCTGCGTGCCCTCGGGCGAAAACAGGAAGGACCGGTTGGCAAAGCGCCCGTCCGCATCGGTCGTCTTGACGCCGAGAGAGCCGATCAGCAGCCATATCCCCAGCTCTTGGCAGAGGGCGGGCATGGCGGCAAGGAACGGGTCGTCTTTGGGCATCCGCAGCACCTCTTCCTGCCGGGTGCGGCTGGCCGAGACGCAGTTCGTGACCTCGGGCGTCAGGACAAAGCCCGCGCCCTGCGCAACAGCCTCGCGGATCATCGCAGATACGGTGGCGAGGTTTTCGGCCGGGTCGTCCGACGAGGTGATCTGCAGCAGCGCCGTTTTCATCTCAACCGGCCAGCAGCGGGTCAAGCTTGCCGGCGTTTTCCAGCGCGTAAAGGTCGTCGCACCCGCCCACATGGGTCTCGCCGACAAAGATCTGCGGAACCGTGTGGCGGCCATTGGCGCGCTGGATCATCTCGCCCTTGCGGGACGGATCGCGCAGAACGTCGATCTCGTTGAAGGCGATGCCCTTGTCGTTCAGCAGTCGTTTCGCGGCGTGGCAAAAGCCGCAGAGCGGCGAGGTATAGATATCGACAGGCTGCATATGCCCAACTCCCACGAAAACCGGATCTTTCGCAGAACTTATGCGCCTTTTACCGCACGCGCCAGTGTGACAACCGAAACATCCGCCGCGCCGGCCTCCAGACAGGCGATGGATGCCGCTGTCAGCGTCGCGCCCGAGGTCATCACATCGTCGACCAGCAGCACATGCCGCCCCTCGACCGACTCGCGCCGCCGGATCGGCACGGCAATCGCCCGGTCCAGCGCGGCAAAGCGCTGCGCCACGCCCTTGCCGTCCAGCATCGCGGTGCGGCGGGTGCGCACCAGCAGGTCGGGGATGAACTCCAGCTCCAGCATGTCGGAGAGCGCGCGGCCGATCAGCGCCGACTGGTTGTAGCGCCGTTTCAGCAGGCGCCAGCGGTGCAGCGGCACGGGCGACACCAGCATGTCGCGGGTGTTCACATCGGCCAGCGCCAGCCGCATCCAATGCGCGGCAGGGGTCGCGATATCCTGCCGGTCGCCATGTTTCAGGCCCAGGACCATGCGCCGGGCGGTGCCGTCATAGACCATCGCCGCACGCCCCTGCCGCCAGGGCCGGGCATAACGCAGGCATTCGTCGCAATGGGCGACCTCGCCGGGCGCGCCGCCCGGCAGGGGCAGGCCGCAGAGGTCGCAGACCAGCCCGGTGGCAAAGGGCGTGTCGCGCCAGCAGGGACCGCAAAGGCCGAAATCGCTCTGGACTTCGTCCCCGCAGGTGAGGCAACGGGGCGGGTAGACAAGATGCAGCGCAGTTTGAATGTTCAACGCCGAATTCCTAATCTCTGACCCATGACCACGCCCCGCCTCTCGGACCCCATCGCCCTCATCCGCAACCGGGCCCGTGTGCAATCGGGCGCATTCTTCCTGCACGACTCGGCCTTGGATGAAATCGAGGCTCGCCTCGGAATGGTTAACAGAGTCTTTACGGAGCCCCTCTTGGTCGGGCCATTCCCGGAAAGATGGAGCCAAAACCTCTCTTTGCCCGGTCTCAGGGCAATTCCCGACACCGACACGCTGGACGTGCAACCCGGCGCGCATGATCTGGTGATCCACGCCATGGGCCTGCACTGGGCCTCGGACCCGGTGGGCCAGCTGATCCAGTGCCGCCGCGCGCTGCGCCCCGACGGGTTCCTGCTGGCCTGCCTCTTCGGCGGGCAGACCCTGCACGAGCTGCGCACCGCCCTGGCCGAGGCCGAGGCGCAGGTGACCGGCGGCCTGTCCCCCCGCATCGCCCCGATGGCCGAGATCCGCGACCTGGGCGCCCTGCTGCAGCGCGCCGGGCTGGCCCTGCCGGTGGCCGACTCGCTGAAGCTGACCGTGACCTATCCGGACATGACCGCCCTGATGCACGACCTGCGCCACATGGGCGAGGGCAATGCCCTGGCCCACCGGCTGCGCCATCCGACCCGGCGCGCGGTCTTTGAGCGGGCCGCCGCGATCTATGCCGCCGAACATGCCCTGCCCGACGGCCGCCTGCCCGCGACGTTCGAAATCATCTTCCTGACCGGCTGGGCGCCCGATGAAACCCAGCCGCAGCCGCTGCGCCCCGGCTCCGCGACACAACGTCTGGCCGATGCCCTGGGCACACGGGAAACGCCGCTCAAGGATTGACCCCTGCGGCAAACCCTCTATCTCCGGCCCGGACGACAGAGGGACAAGCCATGACAGACGCCATCCGCCCGACCCACTCCGCAGCCGACCATCCCGCCATTCCGCGCGAAAAGGTCGGGGTCCTGATCGCCAACCTGGGCACGCCCGACAGCACCGGTTACTGGGACATGCGGCGCTACCTGGGGGAGTTCCTGTCGGACAAGCGGGTGATCGACTACCCGGCGTGGAAATGGCAGCCGATCCTGCAGACGGTGATCCTGGGCAAGCGCCCCTTCACCAGCGGCAAGGCCTATCGCAGCATCTGGAACACCGAGGCGGACGAAAGCCCCCTGTTGACCATCACCAAGCAGCAGCACGCCAAATTGACGGCGGTTCTGGCCGAGCGGTACGGCGACAACGTCATGGTCGATTACTGCATGCGCTACGGCAACCCGTCGACCGCGTCCCGCGTCAAGGCGATGGTGCAGGCGGGATGCACCCGCATCCTGTTCTGCCCGCTGTATCCGCAATATGCCGGGGCCACGACCGCCACGGCCAACGACCAGTTCTTTCGCGCGCTGATGCAGGAAACCTGGCAGCCCGCGACCCGGACGCTGCCGCCCTATTTCGACACGCCCGACTATATCGGCGCGCTGGCGGAGTCGGTCACCCGGGCCTATGCCAAACTGGAGCACGAGCCGGATATCCTGGTCTGCTCCTACCACGGCCTGCCCAAGCGCTACCTGATGCAGGGCGACCCGTACCATTGCCAGTGCCAGAAGACGACGCGCCTGCTCAAGGAGCGCCTGGCCCTGCCCGACGATCGCATCATGACCACATTCCAGAGCCGGTTCGGCCCCGAGGAATGGCTGCAGCCCTACACGGTCGAAGAGGTCGCGCGCCTGGCCCAGGCGGGCAGGAAACGGATCGCGATCATGGCGCCGGCGTTTTCCGCCGACTGCATCGAGACGCTGGAAGAGATCAACGAAGAGATTCGCGAAAGCTTCCTGCACGCCGGTGGCGAAAGCTTTACCTACATCCCCTGCCTGAACGACGACGACGCCCATATCGCCGCGCTGGCCGGGCAGATCGAGTCGAATCTGGCCGGATGGCTTGCCTGATCGCCGAGTCCTCGGCCAGGCATCGGGACAAACAAAAAAGGCGGTGTCTCCACCGCCTTTTTCAAGTCTTTCAGGTCGACCCTTAGGAGGATGCGACGGCCGCTGCAACCAGTGCGAGCAGGATCAGGGGAACCAGAACGCCCGAGGACGAGCTGGTGGTTTCTTCCACGATGACCGGTGCTTCGATGATCGGCTCTGCCATCGAACCCGCGGTTGCGGTCGAAGCAGCGCCTGCCAGTGCAGCAGCGAGAACGAGTTTCTTCATAGTATCCTCCAGATATTCGCCCATCGTCCTCAACAGGTTAAAGGACGAGAGCACCCAAGACTTACCTCGTAACTCGTTCTAAGCAACAATTCGCGGTGATTGCAAACCCAACTTGACGGACACGGCCCGCTGCCGGACCGAATGTCGTCAAATTAGCAACACCTGTGTGCCCACTTTGGTCAGGCCGAAAAGCTCGGCGATATGCTCGTTATAGAGCCCGATACAGCCGTTGGAGGACCGGCGCCCGATCTTGCGCGTATCGTGGGTGCCGTGGATACGGTAATAGGTCCAGCTCAGGTAAAGAGCGTGGGTTCCCAGCGGGTTATCCGGACCGGGGCCGACATAGTCGGGCCACTCGGGGTTGCGCTCTTTCATCGACGGGGTGGGGCGCCATTCCGGGCCGACCACCTTGCGCACAATTTCCGTGCGCCCGCGGCGGGTCAGTTCTTCGGTCAGGGGAACCGAGGTCGGGTAGAGCTTGTAGACCGACTTGTCCTCTGACCAGAAGTGCAGCGCCCGCGAGGTCGTATCGACCAAGATCGCGCCGTTCACGGTATTGGAAAAATACGGCTGCCAGTCCAGCGACCGGAAGGACGAGATGTTGCGGCGCACGGACTCGGTGATGTCGCGTTCGGTCTCGGTCGAATTCTCGAACGGCGCGGCGTAATTGTTGGTGGCCTGGGCCAGGGCGGGGCTGGCAAGGAGCGCGGCTCCGCCTGCCAGGAAAGCCCGGCGGCTACCTGTTTCGATCAGTTTCTTTGTCATGGATCGCTCCTCGAACCTGAATTTATCAGATCTTCACACAGGGTAGGACTCTGCGGACCCGCCCGCAATGCAAACAAGTGTCATTTCGGCATCTAACGCTGTTGTGGGTTTGTCAAGCCACGCCACCCGCGCTAAGTCGGGTTCAACAAACAAATTCAACCGGGTGTTCCATGCGTTTCCTGATCTTTCTTGTCGCAGCCGTCATGACTCTGGCCTCCTGTGCGACCCAGCCGGACGGGCCTCGGCTGGGCTCGGATGGCAAACCCCTGCCGAAACTCTACCGCATCCGCGCGGCGGACGAGGGGCGCATCCAGTACGAGATGCTCGATTCGGTGAACGCCCTGCGTCAGGCCGCGGGCGCCGCCCCGGTGCAGCTGAACGCCCAGCTCAACGCCGCCTCGGCCACCCATTCGCGCGACATGTCGAACCAGAACCGGCCCTGGCATTTCGGCTCGGACGGCTCCTCGCCGATCGACCGGGTGCGCCGCGTGGGCTACACCGGCATGATGCTGGGCGAGAACATCTCGGAAACCTATGAATCCGAGCTCGAGACCCTGTCAGCCTGGATGGAACAGCCCGACACGCGCGACGTGATCCTCGACAGGCGCGCGCTGAACATGGGTTTTGCCTGGTATCAGGAAAGCAACGGCAAGATCTGGTGGACCCTGATCATGGGCGGCTGAACCGGCCAAGCCCTTGAAAAACCAGACGCCGCGGATCGCTCCGCGGCGTTTTTGTTTCCGGGTCCCGGCTCCGGGTTACGGGCCGATCAGGGATAGATCGAGATCGGCGTGCCGTCGCGGACCATGGCGTAGATCTGTTCGATCTCCTTGTCCGTCACCGCGATGCAGCCCGCCGTCCAGTCGCGCACCCCGTTGCGGTACTTCTTGGGCCGCCCGTGGATGAAGATGTCGCCGCCCGGGCTCTTGCCCTGGCTCGACGCGAATTCGCGGTCGGCCTGGTTGGGATAGGAAATCCCGACGGACAGATGGAACTGAGAATTCGGATTGCGCCGGTCGATGACATATTCGCCCTCGGGCGTGCGGCCATCGCCTTCGAACTGCTTGTGCCCTGAGGGCGCAAAGCCAAGGCCGAAATCATAGGCCTCCAGCACCGTGTTGTGGTGCATCAGGTACAGCTTGCGCTGTTCCTTGAAGACATAGACCCGCGTCACCTCGGGCCCGTTGTAGGTCTTGAATTTGGAACACGCCACGACCGACAGGCCGAGCGTGAGAATCAGGATGAGTCGTACGAAACGCATTGCACTGCCCCTTGCGTCCTTTTTTGCCCAGTTTTATCGAAAAACGGGCGATCTGCACAGGGCTTTCCCGGGGATCCCGCCCGCTCACGCGGATGTGAGCGTGAATCCCGCCACCAACTCCACATGAGTCGACCAGCGGAACTGGTCCACAACCGTGACCGGACCCATGCTGTAGCCCGCACCGATCAACTGCTCGGCCTCGCGGGCAAAGGTCACCGGGTTGCACGAGACATGGGCGATCACCGGCACCCGCGCCCGTGCCAGCTGGGCGACCTGCGCCTCGGCCCCGGCGCGCGGCGGGTCGATGACCACGCCGTCGAACCTCTTGAGATCCTCGGCGATCAGCGGGTTGCGGAACAGGTCGCGCGCCTCATGTGTCACCCGCTTCAGCCCGCGCGCCTGCCGCCAGCCCCGGTCCAGCGCGGCAACCATCGCGGCGCTGCCTTCGACGGCATGCACCTCGGCCCGTTCCGCCAGCGGCAGGGCAAAGGTGCCGCATCCGGCAAAGAGATCAGCCACCCGGCCACAGCCCGCCAGGATCGTCTGCACCTCGGCCAGCAGCGCGGCCTCGCCCTCTCGTGTGGCCTGCAGAAAGGCACCCGGCGGCGGAACGACCCGGGCGGCGCCAAAAACCTGCTCGGGCGGCTGTCGCGTGGCAACCAGCTCGCCGTCCCAGCCCAGCCGGGCCAGCTGCCAGCGTTCGGCGATCTGCGCCAGGGACAAGCGCAGCGGCCCGTCCAGCGGCTTGCCCCCCGACACTTCGACATCCAGCCCCGCCTGCGACACGGTGGCCAGCACCGACAATTCGCCCTTGCGGCTGCCGCCTTCGATCGCCAGCGCCTCGGCCAGGCCCACGGCCGGCATCAGCGCCGGGTCCAGCAGCTTGCAATCCGGTATCTCGACGATGCTGCCCGAGGCGCGCCCGTGGAACCCGGCCAGCGCACCCTTCTTGGTGCGGCGGGCGGACAGCCCGGCCCGGCGTCGCGACTGCGGCGGAGAGGTCTGAATCGACCCTATCCCGGCTGAAATCCCCCGGGCCGACAGCGCGTGCAGAACCAGCCCGGCCTTCCACTCCGCCACCAGCGGGTCGGCCGCATGCTGCAGCGCGCAGCCCCCGCAGGAGCGGAAGTGCCGGCAGGGCGGCGCCACCCGGTCGGGCGAGGGGGTGACGATCTTCACCTCCTCCAGCCGGTCGCCGTCCACCCGTCCGGTGACCTCTTCCCCCGGCAGGGTCATGGCGGCGTAGAGGGGCCCGGCGGCGATGCCGTCCCCCTGCTGGCCAAGGCGCTGGATCAGAAAGCTTTGCATACCGTCGCGATAGCGAATGGCGCGCCGCGCGTCGAGGGGATTACTCGGCCGCGTCCTGCGCGCCCAGGAACCCGCCCGACTGGCGCGCCCAGTAGCGGGCATAAAGCCCGTCCGCCGCCAGCAGCTCGTCATGGGTGCCGATCTCGGCGATCTGGCCCCGGTCCAGCACCACGATGCGGTCCATGTGGCTGATGGTCGACAGGCGGTGCGCCACGGCCAGGACCGTCTTGCCCTGCATCACCCGCTCCAGCGCGCCCTGGATCGCGGCCTCGACCTCGCTGTCCAGCGCGCTGGTCGCCTCGTCCAGCACCAGGATCGGCGCGTCCTTGAGTATCGCGCGCGCCAGGGCGATGCGCTGACGCTGCCCGCCGGACAGTTTCACCCCGCGCTCCCCCAGCCGCGCCTCGTAGCCCTCGCGTCCGGTGTGGTCGACCAGGTCGCCGATGAACTCATGCGCCTCGGCCTTGGAGGCGGCGGCGTGCAGGTCGGCCTCGCCCGCGTCGGGATTGCCGTACAGGATGTTGTCGCGGGCCGAGCGGTTGAACATCGCGGTTTCCTGCGTGACCATGCCGATCTGCCGCCTGAGCGAAATCTGCGTCACGTCGCGGATGTCCTGCCCGTCAATCAGGATTCGACCCTGTTCCGGGTCATAGAGCCTGAGCAACAGCCCCACGAGCGTCGATTTCCCGGCCCCCGACGCACCGACGATCCCCAGCTTTTCGCCCGGGGCGATGTCCAGCCGGATGCCCTGCACGCCACCTTTTTCACGCCCGTAGGCAAAGCCCACATTGTCGAAGGTCACGCGCCCGTTCGGCACCGACAGCTGCCCGGCGCGGGGCTCGTCCTCCAGCCGCACGGGGCGGGCGAGGGTCCGCATGCCGTCCTCGATCTCGCCCACATTGGCATAGATCGTCATCAGCGAGAAACTGACCCATCCGGTCATCTGCGCCACCCGCATCGCGATGGTGCCCGCCGCAACGGCATCGCCGATGGTCGACAGGCCCTGCGTCCACAGCCACAGCGCGCCGCCCACCAGCAGAACCGGCAGCGTGCCGGCCAGCGCGTTCAGGATCACGCGAAAGGCCGAAGCCATGTAGCCGAATTCCAGCACCCGCCCGCGAAAGCTGCGCATGGCGCCCAGGGCGGCCCGGTCCTCATGATCGTCATGGGCGAAAAGCTTGACCGTCTTGATGTTGGTGATCGTGTCGACGATCTGCCCGGTGACCATCGCCCGCGCCGCCGCGCGGTTCGCGGCCCGCACCCGGATGCGCGGCAGAAAATAGCGGATCAGGGCGAAATAGAGACAGAGCCAGAGCAGAAAGCCGACCGCGAGCCGCCAGTTGATCCCCGCCATCAGCGCCACCGCCCCGGCCAGCGAGGCGAGGGCAAAGGCGACCACGTTGATCATCTCGACCGTGACATCGGTCATCGCGCGCGCGGCCTGCATCTGTTTCTGCGCGATCCGGCCGGCGAAGTCGTTGTCGAAGAAGACAACCGACTGGCCCAGCGTCCAGCGGTGCAGCCGCGCCAGCACCATCGCGTCGACATTGGGCGCAACCACGATCGAGTTCGAGGCCGAGGACAGGCCGAAGAGGATCGGCCGCAGCACGAGGAAGAAGCCCACAGCGCCCAGCAACAGGCCCAGGTTGGCAGGCGTCAGGAAATTTTCGGCGCCGCTGGTGGTCGCCGTGTCGATCACGCGGCCAAGGATATAGGCCGTGCCCGCCTCCATCCCGCCGGCCAGGGCGGAAAAGACCGCCGCCAGGATCAGCGCCGGGAACGCACCGCGCAGGGCCCAGCGCATGAAGGGCAGCAGGGTTGTGGGGGGCGGGCCCTCGGCGGGGCGGAATGCGTCGATCAGGCGGTCAGGCCGCATCTGCGATCTCCCTTGTTGCGGGGGATACTGGGCCTTGGCCGGGCGCGGTCAAGCCGCAAAGCGCGGCTCAGCCCAGCAGGTCGTCGCGTGTCAGGGCAAAGCCCGATGCGATCCAGCGATTTTCCAGCTCTGCCAGCCGCGCGCCCAGGGCCGGGCCGCTGTAGCCGGGCATCAGATCGGCGGCGCGCACCGGGAACTGCTGCCCCGCAGCAGCGCGCGCGGTGTCCAGCGCGCCCTCGGCCAGCTCCTGCCCCGCCAGCGCGGCCTGCAGCAACAGGGTGCTGGCGGCCCGCTCAGCACCCAGCCTGTACCCGGCCTCGGCAGGCGGCATCATCGCGGCAAAAGCGTCTCTGATCCGGCCCAACTCGGCGCTTTCGGCCCGGCTGAGTCGGAGCGCATCCTGCACATCTGCCCCACCCAGGGCGGCGAGGCGCCGGATCGGGTCCGGCGCGACCCCGGCCTGAGCCTCCAGGTGCACCAGTGGGGCCAGCATCCGGTCGTCGGCCCCCGGCAGCGTCACCGCCAGCACGCCCGTCGCCCGCATCGCCGCGACAGAGGGCGCGGGATCGGGCGCCCTCAGCAACTTGATCACCTCGGCCCCTACCCTTTCGCGTGACAGGGTCTGAATGCCCTCGGCCAGGTCGGCAATCGCGGCCAGCGCCTCGGCATCCATCCCGGCGGCGGCATCGCCATACCAGGCATGGAAGCGAAAGAACCGCAGGATCCGCAGGTAATCCTCGCGGATGCGGCGGGCCGGGTCCTTGATGAAACGCAGCCGCCGGGCCAGCAGGTCGGGCATGCCGCCCAGCGGATCCAGCACCGTGCCATCGGGCCGGGCATAGAGCGCGTTCATGGTGAAATCGCGCCGCCGGGCGTCATCCTCCACCCGGTCGGCAAAGGCGACAACCGCGCGGCGTCCGTCGGTTTCGACATCCTTGCGGAAGGTGGTGATCTCGTGCGGAATGTGACCCGAAACAACCGTGATCGTGCCATGTTCGATACCCGTCGGCACCGGCTTCAGCCCCGCGCGACCGGCAAGGGAGACCACGGTTTCCGGCCGCGCATCGGTGGAGATGTCGATATCCCTGACCTCGCGTCCCAGCAGGGCGTCGCGCACACAGCCGCCGACGAACAGCGCCTGATGCCCGGCCTCGGTCAACATGGCGCAGACGGCCTGGGTTTCGGGCCGTTCCAGCCAGGAGCCGGAGAGCCGGGTCACGGGGCCAACCGGTCCGCCAGCACCCGGCACATGCGCGCCGTGGCGCCCCAGACGTAATAGGGCCCCCAGGGCACGGTATAGTAGTACCGCGTGCGTCCCTGCCAGCGGCGGCCCTGGATCGAATAGCGGCCCACGTCGCAAAGATGCGCCAGCGGCACCTCGAAGACCTCGGCCACCTCGCCCGCCTCGGGGCGCAGTTCGAACGGGGCCAGCACGCGGCCAACCACGGGGGTCACACGAAAGGCGGTCACCGTGTCATGCGTCGGCAGGTAGCCGATCACCTCGACATTGTCGCGCGGCAGGCCGATCTCTTCCTCGGCTTCGCGCAGGGCGGCGGCGGTGGCATCGGCATCGCTCGGGTCGACCTTGCCGCCGGGAAAGGCGATCTGCCCCGGGTGATGTTTCAGCGCCGAGGAGCGTTTCGTCAGGATCACGTTCAGCGCGCCGTTGCGCTCGATCAGCGGGACAAGCACCCCGGCGGGGCGCACCTTGGCCGTGGACGGCACGAACACGCCCGGGTTCAGCTCGAAATCCGAGGTCGGATCGCCGGGCGCGTTCAGCCCCGCGGCCACCGGGGCGAAGAGGTCACTCACCTTTGGGCGCATCCCCGTTCGCCTCGAATCCCACGGTTGCCGGGTCCAGCTCGTAATGCGCGCCGCAGAACTGGCAGTCGGCGGTGACCTTGCCGTCGTCCGTCGTCATCGTGCCGATATCGCGGGCGGAATAGATCGACAGGCTTTGGCGCACGCGGTCCTCGGAACAGGTGCAGCCGAACCGCACGGGCTGGGAATCGAAAACGCGCGGCTGTTCCTCGTGGAACAGCCGCACCAGCAGGTCGGTCGGCGCGACATTGGGGCCGATCAGCTCCAGCGCCTCGACCGTGTCGAGGTGATAGTTCACGCGGTTCCAGTTCTCTTCCTCGTCGCCTTCGACAAGGTCCTGCGCGGCAATCAGCCCGCCCTCGCCCGAACCGCCGCCCGACAGGGGCGAGGCCTTGGGCATGGTCTGGATCATCATCCCGCCCGCGCGCCAGTGTTCCGTCCCGCCGGCCTCGGTCGAGCGGCCGTAGCTGAGGGAAAACCGCGTCGGCAGCTGTTCGGACTGGGCGAAATAGGCCTCGGCGCAGGCGGCGAGCGATCCACCGGCCAGCGGCGTGATCCCCTGATAGGGCGACATGCCCTGGCCCTGGTCGATCATGATGGCGAAATAGCCCTTGCCCACCTGGTCGAATGCCGGCCCGTCGCCAAGGCGGTCGGCGTCAAAGCTGGCATAGGCCCGGATGCGCGCCGGTTCGCCCTCTTCCGAGGGGCCGTAATAGTCGGTCGCGATCATCCGGACGGGGCCGTCGGACTGCACCTGCAGCTGCAATTTCCAACGCAGCTTGATCGACTGCCCGATCAGAGCGGTCAGCAGGGCCATTTCGGCCACCAGCGCCTCGACAACCCGGGGGTAATCGTGTTGCTTCAGGATGCCGTCGAGCACGCCATCCAGGCGGGCCACGCGGCCGCGAATATCAGAAGTGTCCAGCTGGAACGGCAGCACCGTGTCGTCCCAGGCCAGTTTGGAACCTATGGTCATGGGGTATCCTTCCGCGCCTTGCCCTGCCATAGCCTCTGGGCGGAGCCGGGGCAAGAAGGCCCCCTGAAAGGACGATCACGATGCGCCGATTCGGAGAGCCGGCCAGGCCCGATATCACCTACACCCTGCGTCCCGGGGTCTATGCCATCCTGCCGCGCGACGGCAGCCTGCTGCTGACCCATCAGGCCGAGCCGGAGCCCGAGTTCCAGCTGCCCGGCGGCGGTGTCGACCCCGGCGAATCCCCGATCCGCGCCCTGCATCGCGAGGTGTTCGAGGAAACCGGCTGGCATATCGCCGCGCCCCGGCGTGTGGGGGCCTTTCGCCGGTTCGTCTACATGCCGGAATACGACCTCTGGGCCGAGAAGATCTGCATGATCTACATGGCCCGTCCGGTCCGCCCCCACGGCCCGCCGAGCGAGCCGGGGCATATGGCGGTGTGGATGCCGGCGGAAACCGCTGTCGACCTGCTGGCGAACGAGGGCGAGCGGCACCTGCTGGGGCAGATTATCGGCTGATCCCGGGGCCGGGCGGATTCGACCCTGTTCCGGCCCTATCCCGAGAATTCGAACAGGATCGCCGATATGTCGTCGGGGAAATCCGGCTGCGGGTTCCTTTGGTCAAGGCTCCAAATCAGGGTTTCCAGCAGGGGCGGGCCGGGGATGTCCGCCAACCCCGCCAGCATGGCGATCAGCCCTTCCTCGCCAATGATACCGCCGACCTGGTTGGGGCAT
Source organism: Pseudooceanicola pacificus (assembly GCF_009789075.1). Taxonomy (GTDB): domain Bacteria; phylum Pseudomonadota; class Alphaproteobacteria; order Rhodobacterales; family Rhodobacteraceae; genus Pseudooceanicola; species Pseudooceanicola pacificus. The sequence goes on along the minus strand of NZ_WNXQ01000001.1, from coordinate 637,011 downwards.
TCGACCATGCCGTCCGACACCAGCAGCAGGCGGTCGCCCGGGCGCAGCTGAAACGCAACCTCGTCATATTCGGCATCGCGGATCAGCCCGACGGGCATGCCGCCCTGGCCGACCTGCCGCACCTGACCGTCCGCCGCCTGCAGCAGCGGGTGCGGGTGGCCGCATTGCGCCATCCGCACCGCGCCTGTGCGCAGGTCGCACAGCGCGATGACGAGGGTGAAGTAATGTTCGGTCTCGACCTCGGCCAGGACCAGACGGTTGAGATGGGCCGCCACCTCGGCCGGGGGGCGGGGCGCGAATCCCCCGTCGGGGCGGCGCAGCAGGGCCAGGTTCTGTTCCGGCGCGGCGGGCGAGAGATACCCGGCAAGCCGCGCCGTCATCAGGGCCGAGCTGATGCCGTGGCCCGATACGTCGATCGCGTAGAGGCCCACAACCCCCTCCCCCGCCGGGAAATGGCCCACGAGGTCGCCGCCGACATGCCCCGCCGGGCTGAGCGTCAGCGACAGCTTGGCGCTGCCAAAGTCGCGGAACCTTTCGCGCACGAGGGATTGTTGCAGCTTCTTCGCCTCGACCAGGTCGCTGTCGATGGAATCGTAGAGCGTCTGCAATTCGTTCAACGTGTCGCTGATCAGCCGGTTCTTGTGCCGCAGCTCGCGCTGCATGGCGAGAATGCGTTCGCCCGCGTTCAGCCGGGCCCGCAGCTCGCCCGAATTCACCGGTTTCGTCAGAAAATCGTCGGCGCCGCTGTCCAGCCCTTCGGCCACGTTGGTCTTTTCGGCCTTGGAGGTCAGCAGGACGAAATAGCCGTAATCCTCGCGTTCCATCGCGCGAAAGGCGCGGCAGAATTCCAGCCCGTTCATCCCGGGCATCATCCAGTCGCTCAACACCAGGTCGGGCGGGGTGAGGGTGGCCAGGGCAATCGCCTCTTCCGCCGATCCGGCCTCTTCCACCCGGTAGCCCCAGCGCGTGAGCGAGCTGCGCAGAACCGCCCGCTGCAGCCGGTTGTCGTCGACCACCAGCACGCGATATCCCGCGTCCGCCTGGGCGTGATCCGCCCGGACCGGTTCCTTGGCCCTGTACAATGGATCCGCCTTTCGCCGCCCGGCCCGTGACCGCCTGTCACCTGAATAGGGCCGAGTCGTTGATCCACGGTGAAAATCCGGGTGGCGCCCCCCGAAATCTAGTCAGCTTTTTGTTAAACCCTCGCGCTTACCCTTCCGGCGGAACCGGACAGGAGGCCAAGGTGATCGACTGGACCCGCGCCGCAGAGCTGCGCGATGAAATCGGGGCGGACGTGTTCCCCGAGGTGCTGACCATGTTCCTGGGCGACACCGAGGAGGCCATCGGCCGGATGATGCAACAGGGCGCCAGCGAACATGCCCTGCACGATATCAAGGGCAGCGCGATGACCGTGGGTTTCGCCGAACTGGCCGGCCTCTGCCAGCAGGGCGAGTCCGACGCCGCCCGGGGCCAGGCCCATGCGGTGGATGTTACCGCGCTCGACCGGTCGTTTTGCGCCGCACGCGCATATTTCCTGCAAGAGATGGCGGCCCGCCTGCAGGTCGCCATGCCGGGCAGCTAGCGCTCAGATCAGGAATTCCGCCAGGATCGTGTCGTTTGTCGTGTCGCGATAGGCGAAACCGGCCTCTTCCATCCGGGCAAAGAGCCGGTCGAAATTCGCGGCATCCTTCGTCTCGATCCCGATCAGGACCGAACCGAAGTTGCGGGCGGATTTCTTGAGGTATTCGAACCGGGTGATATCGTCGTCCGGCCCCAGCATCTCCAGGAAATCGCGCAGGGCGCCAGGGCGCTGCGGCAGGCGCAGGATGAAGTATTTCTTGACTCCGGAATAGCGCTGCGCCCGCTCCTTGACCTCGGGCAGGCGTTCGAAATCGAAATTCCCGCCCGATGTGATGCAGACCACCCGCTTGCCGCTGAGATCGCCAAGGTCCTTCAGCGCGTCGACCGAAAGCGCGCCCGCCGGTTCCAGCACGATCCCCTCGACGTTGAGCATTTCCAGGATCGTGGTGCAGATTCGATCCTCGGGCGCGGTCTTCACCTGATCGGGGGTCAGGCCACGCAGCGCCGCCCAGGGCCGTTCGCCGATCCGCGCCACGGCGGCCCCGTCGACAAAGCTGTCGACCTTGTTCAGCGTCACCGGCTCGCCGGCCTGCACGGCGGCGGTCAGGCTGGCGCCGCCTTCGGGCTCGACATAGGAAAACGCGCAGGTCTCGCAGAACCATTTCGTCAGCCCCGCCGCCAGCCCGCCGCCGCCCACGGGCAGCACGATCAGGTCCGGCACGCCGGGCAGCTGCGCCTCGATCTCGGCGCCGACGCTGGCCTGGCCCTCGATCACGTCGTCATCGTCGAAGGGGGCCAGGAAATGGCCGCCGATCTCGCCGCAGAAGCGTTTCGCCTCGGCCAGGGTGTCGTCGAAATAGTCACCAACCAGGCGGATCTCGATGAAATCGCCGCCAAAGATGCGGGTCTTGTCGATCTTTTGCTGCGGCGTCGTGACCGGCATGAAGACCACGCCGGGGGTTTCGAAATGACGGCACATGAAGGCCATGCCCTGCGCGTGGTTGCCGGCGCTGGCGCAGACGAAGCTGCGCGCGCCCTCGACCTTGCGCATGGCGTTGAAGGCGCCGCGCAGCTTGTAGGACCGCACGGGGCTGAGGTCTTCGCGCTTCAGCCAGATATCGGCGCCGTATTTCGCGGACAGGTGATCGTTGCGCAGCAGCGGCGTCTCGGCAAAGACGGCGCGCATGGCCTCGGTGGCGGTCAGGACGGCGGTGCGGAACGTGTCGGTCATTGGATCGGTGTGCATCCCTTGGGGCGCGGGCGCAAGTCCGATGGTGGGGACACGGGGTCTGAGGGGCGCGCCCGACCCTGTGAGGGCATGCGCCCGGCGTGCGGTCGGCGCTGCGCGTGAAAGCAGCAATGCCGGATGTCTGCGCCAAGCGCCTCCCGGGGGGAGGGCCGGGCGCCGCCCGGGGTGCCACCGGGCAAGACATCTAGGCCGATGTGCGACCTGCCACGCGGGCCGTTGCGATCCCGGGGACCCCGCTCTGCCCCCGCCGCCACCTTGCCCCGCCCAAGGAAACCCGTTATCGCCACTGCCAAACTCCAGACGAGGGAAAACCATGTCCGCGCCCAAGAAAGTTGTGCTGGCCTATTCCGGCGGCCTCGACACCTCGATCATCCTGAAATGGCTCCAGACCGAATATGGCTGCGAGGTCGTGACCTTTACCGCCGACCTCGGCCAGGGCGAGGAACTGGACCCGGCCCGCAAGAAGGCCGAGCTTCTGGGTATCAAGCCCGAGAACATCTATATCGAGGACGTCCGCGAGGAATTCTGCCGCGACTTCGTCTTCCCGATGTTCCGCGCCAATGCGCTGTACGAAGGGCTCTACCTGCTGGGCACCTCGATCGCGCGGCCGCTGATCTCGAAGCGGCTGGTGGAAATCGCGGCCGAAACCGGTGCCGATGCCGTCGCCCACGGGGCCACCGGCAAGGGCAACGACCAGGTGCGGTTCGAACTCAGCGCCTATGCGCTGAACCCGCTGATCAAGGTCATCGCCCCGTGGCGGGAATGGTCCCTGACCTCGCGCACCAAGCTGCTGGAATTCGCCGAGGCCAACCAGATCCCGATCGCCAAGGACAAACGCGGCGAGGCGCCCTTTTCGGTCGATGCCAACCTGCTGCACACCTCTTCCGAGGGCAAGGTGCTGGAGAACCCGGGCGACATGGCGCCAGACTATGTCTACCAGCGCACCGACGATCCGCTCACCGCGCCGGATGAGCCGGAATATATCGAGGTCGGCTTTGAAAAGGGCGACGCCGTGTCGATCAACGGCGAGGCGATGTCGCCCGCCACGATCCTCACCAAGCTCAACGACTACGGCAAGCGCCACGGCATCGGGCGGCTGGACTTCGTCGAAAACCGCTTTGTCGGCATGAAATCCCGCGGCGTCTACGAGACCCCGGGCGGCACCATCCTGCTGGAGTCGCACCGCGGGATCGAACAGATCACGCTGGACAGCGGCGCCGGGCACCTGAAAGATTCGATCATGCCGCGCTATGCCGAGCTGATCTACAACGGCTTCTGGTTCTCGCCCGAGCGCGAGATGCTGCAGGCCCTGATCGACAAGAGCCAGGAGCACGTCACCGGCACCGTCAGGCTGATGCTCTACAAGGGTTCGGCGCGCACCGTGGCCCGCTGGTCGGATCACTCGCTCTATTCCGAGGCGCATGTGACCTTCGAGGAAGACGCCGGCGCCTACGACCAGAAGGACGCGGCCGGGTTCATCAACCTGAACGCGCTGCGGCTGAAACTGATCGCCATGCGGAACCGCCGCACGGGCTGAGGATACCGCAGATGGACTGGAACGCGCGCTATTCGACCGATGACTACCTCTTCGGCACCGCGCCGTCCCGGTTCCTGTCCGAACATGTCCACCTGCTGACCGCCGGGGACACCGCCCTTTGCATCGCCGATGGCGAGGGGCGGAATTCGGTGTTCATGGCGGAACAGGGTCTGAATGTGACGGCCTGGGATGCCTCGCCCGTCGCACTCGACAAGGCCCGCAAGCTGGCAGAGAGCCGCGGCGTGACGGTCGACTTCCGCCAGGAAACGGCCGAAAGGTTCGGCTGGACGGCCCGGCAGTATGACATTGTCTGCGGTATCTTCTTCCAGTTCGCCGGGCCTGCCCTGCGCCGGCAAGTGTTCGACGGCATGATCGCCGCCACCCGCCCCGGCGGGTTGATCCTGATCCACGGCTACACGCCGAAACAGATCGAATTCGGCACCGGCGGCCCGGGCGTCGTGGAAAACCTCTATACGGCGGAGATCCTGACAGACGCCTTTTCAGCGCATGAGATCGTCGAGTTGAGGGACTATGAGGCGGAGATTTCCGAAGGGTCCGGACATGAAGGCATGTCGGCCCTGACTGACCTGGTCGTGCGCCGGGTTTAGCCTGGCAGTCTGGTGCGGCACGAGCCGTCGCCGGCTCGCGCCGACTTACCAACTAACACGGTCACTCGTTAACGTCACGTCAACGCAAAACGGGGCCGGACGTTCCGACCCCGTTTCAGAAACACTCTGTTTCGCGGTGAAGGTGCAAAAGACCATCACCGGTCCTCCATCACTTGGCGGTGATGGTGGTCATCACCAGCTTGCCGTCCGGCTTGATCGGGCCGTCCTCGGTTGCGCCGAGGGTGTATTCAAAGCTGCCGGTCTTCATGCCGCCTGCTTCGGAGTGGACCATCAGCATCAGCATGTCGCCGGGCTTGACATCTTCCATCAGGATCGCGGCGACGTCTTCGTTGTCACCCATGCGCAGCGGGGCATAGCCGACCACGGGGCCGGGCTTCATCTCGCTGTCGGTGCGGTGCACGACCATCCAGCCGTTTTCCGGCGCGACAACCTTCGTCGCGCTGACGACGCCGTTGGACACGTCCTGATCCATCGCTTCGACCATCGGGGCCATGCTGTGGCTGGCGGCCAGTGCGGCACCGGCAAGGGTCGTAAATACGGCGGAAAGTACAAAGGTCTTCATCAAAGTCTCCCTGGGTTTTGAGCAAGCCCGTTTGTGGGCGCTGACATAGAAACGGATGGGGAGCGCTATTAGTTTCACAGAAACTTTCGAAAGGTGGATCAGCCCGATCCAAGGCGCAGGGCGTGCAGCCGCCGGTAATGGGGCATCGCCGCTTCGGCCAGATCGCGGGCCGGTCCGGCAAGTTCGGGCAAGGGCCCCTCGGCCCCCGCGAATCCGGTGGAGCGATGGACCGAGGCATACCAGTGCGAGGCCCAGATTCCATCCGCCCGGTGCCCGCCCTGCGGCCAGGACAGCACCGCCGGATCCCAGTCCAGCCCGATCGCATCGCACAAACCCCGCAGCGCCTGTTCGGGATCGGCCCGGATGTCCTGCGCGTCGATCACCACCGGGCTTTGCCCCCGGGCGACCAGCATGTCGTACAGCTCCGCCTGCTGGCGAAAGCCGATGTCGTCCAGCGTGGGGTTGTCGTATTTGTCGGAAAAACTGGCGACCACGCGCGCCGGGTGGCGGATCAGGAAGACATTGACCAGGTCGCTGGCCCAGTCGCGGGGGATCCCCTCGATCATGTGCTGGGCCATGTGTTTCTGCCAGACATGCGCCCGATTGTCGGGAACCGGCCCGGTCAGGGCCTCGATCACACCGGCATAATCCTGCGGCTGGCTGGCCAGGATCGCCTCGCGCATCGGATGTTGCAGCCCGGTACGGGCGAGGTAGGCGGCATAGAAGGGTTCGTCCACCGCGGCGAAATCGGCGCGGTTGCCAAAAGCATACATCATGGCGGTCGACAGGTTCCGGGGGCCGGACCAGCAGGCAATCTTCACGTGAGGCTCCTGTTTTTGGCGATCCTCTACCGGCGATCACGCAAGCTCAAGACCGCGTGACAGGGATGCAAAGGGTTTTGTGCCCGGGCCGCATCCTGCCATGCTCCACGTGAAACCCGAGGAGCCTGTCATGTCATTCCGCTTCCTGTCCCTGCTGGCCCTGACGCTTGCCGCCATGACCGGCCTGTCCGCCGCCCGCGCGGACACCCTGACCGTCGCCGGGGGCTGCTTCTGGTGCGTCGAGGCCGATTTCGAATCCGTCGCCGGGGTGCGCAGCGTCGTCTCGGGCTATACCGGAGGCACGCTCAAGAACCCGACCTACAAGCAGGTGTCGGCCGGCGGCACCGGGCATTACGAGGCGGTGCAGATAAATTACGACCCGCGCCGCATCTCGCTGGACCAGTTGCTGGCGCTCTTCTTCCGCTCGGTCGACCCGACCGACGCGGGCGGGCAGTTCTGCGACCGTGGGGACAGCTATCGCACGGCAATTTTTGTCTCTACCGCGGCTGAACAGCAGGCGGCGCAAAAGGCCAGGGCCGAGGCCCAGGCCGCCCTGGGGCAGAAGATCGTGACCCCGATCCTCAAGGCCGGGACTTTCTACAAGGCCGAGGACTATCACCAGAACTATTACAAGGGGTCCAAGCTGATCCTGACCCGGTTCGGCCCCAAGCGTCAGGCCGAGGCCTACAAGCGCTATCGCGAGGCGTGCGGGCGGGACAAACGGATCCGCGCGCTCTGGGGCAACGGCGCGCCCTTCGTGCACGGCTGAGCCTAGGGCTGCCAGCCCGTCACCTCGTCCCGCGCGGGGATCGCGTCGGCGGTGCCTCTTCGGGTGACCTTCAGCGCGGCGGCCCGCAGCGCCAGGTGCAAGGCCTCGGGCATCCCGGCCCCCTGATCCAGCCCGGCCAGAAGATAGCCGGTGAAGGTGTCGCCCGCCCCGGTGGTGTCCACAGCCGAAACCCTTGGCGACGGGAAATCGCGCGATTGCCCTGAAACAGTGTCGATCCAGCGGCATCCGTCCGGGCCAAGCGTGATCACCACGTCGCGCACCGGCAGGTCGGCGGGGGCGGTGCCTGTCGCCTCTTCCAGTTGGCGCGCCTCGACAGCGTTCATCACCAGCAGATCGGTCACCGGCAGCATGCGCCCGACCGCCCCGGCCGAAAACGGCGCGGCGGCATAGGCCACGCGCAGGCCCTGCGCGCGGGCGATGTCGGCCGCCTCGCGTTGCAGGTTGGTTTCGTTCTGGCAGACGAAGATATCCCCGGCCGCAGCGGCGGCAAGCGCGGCAGCCACCTGCCCCCGATCCAGCAGCACATTGGCGCCGGGCAGGATCAGGATCTGGTTCTCTCCGTCTCCGTCCACCGCGATATTGGCATGCCCCGACGGGCCCTCGACCTGGGCGACATGCGCGACCGACACGCCATAGCTGGCCAGCCGGTCGCGCATCCAGCCGCCATCCGCCCCGACGGCGCCGATCAATTCGACCCGCGATCCCGCGCGGGCCGAGGCGACGGCCATGTTCGCGCCCTTGCCGCCCAGCCCCTCGGCATAACCCGTGGCGGCCAGGGTCTCACCCGCCGCGGGGATGTGCGGCACGGCATAGAACCTGTCGGCATTGACCGAACCCAGGTTCCAGACCGTCATCTCAGCCGACCTTACAGGCGGACATCAGCGCCATGTTCATGATGTCGTTCACGGTGGAGCCGGTCGAACAGATCTGGATCGGGCGGTCGACACCCGACAGGATCGGCCCGATCACCGTGGCGCCCGCCATCTCTTGCATCAGCTTGACCGAGATCGAGGCCGAATGCCGCGCCGGCACCACCAGGATATTGGCCGGCCCGGTCAGGCGCGAGAACGGGTAATGCGCCGCCGCCCTGGCATTCAGCGCCACGTCGACCGTCATTTCGCCCTCGAATTCGAAATCCACGCCGCGCGCTTCCAGCACCTGGGGGGCGACATGCATCTTTTCCGCCCGTTCCGAAACCGGATAGCCGAAGGTCGAGAAGCTGACAAAGGCCACCCGGGGCTCCAGCCCCAGATCGCGCGCGACCGAGGCCGCGCGTTCCGCGATATTCGCCAGGTCTTCCTCGTCCGGCCATTCATGCACCAGCGTGTCCGAGATCAGGACGATCCGCCCCTTGTGCAGCAGCGCGGTGACACCGGCGGCCCCGATCTCGATGCTGGCGTCAAAGACGTGGTTGATCAGCTCCAGCACATGGGCCGACTTGCGGGTCGCCCCGGTGACCAGCCCGTCGCCGTGGCCATGCGCCAGCATCAGCGCGGCAAAGACATGGCGGTTGCGCGCGGCCAGCCGGTGGATATCGGCCATGTCATAGCCCTTGCGCTGCAACCGGTCGTAAAGAAACGACTTGTAGGTTTCCAGGTGCTGCGTGTTGGCGGCATTCACCACCTTCAGTTCGCTCACCGCGTCGCCCAGCCCGGCCGCTTCCAGCTTGGCCTTCACATCCGGCTCGCGCCCGACGACCAGCGCCTCGCCGAACCCGTTGCGCTGGTACATGACGGCGGCGCGCAGCACGCGCGGGTCGTCGCCCTCGGCAAAGATCATCCGCGCCTGTGCCCGCCGCGCCCGGGCGTTCAGCCCGCGCAGGATGCTGGCCGTCGGATCCATCCGCGACATGAGCGACTGCTCATAGCTTTCCATGTCGATGATCGGCCGCCGCGCCGCGCCGGTGTCCATCCCGGCCCGCGCCACGGCGGGCGGGATGCGGTGGATCAGCCGCGGGTCGAAGGGCGTGGGGATGATGTAGTCGCGGCCAAAGGTCAGCGCCTTGCCATAGGCCATCGCGACCTCGTCGGGCACATCCTCGCGGGCAAGCGCGGCCAGCGCCTCGGCGCAGGCGATCTTCATCTCGTCGTTGATCGACCGGGCGTGAATGTCCAGCGCGCCCCGGAACAGGTAAGGAAAGCCCAGGACGTTGTTTACCTGGTTCGGGTAATCGCTGCGCCCGGTGGCGACGATGGCATCCGAGCGCACCTCATGCGCCTCTTCGGGCGTGATCTCGGGATCGGGATTCGCCATGGCAAAGATCACGGGATCGCGGGCCATGCTCGCGACCATCTTGCGCGTCACCGCCCCCTTGGCCGAAACGCCGAGGAAAACGTCGGCCCCGGCCATCGCATCCTCCAGAGTGCGCAGGTCGGTCTTGACCGCATGGGCCGATTTCCACTGGTTCATGCCATCGGTGCGGCCCTGGTAGATGACGCCCTTGGTGTCGCAGGTGATGCAGTTTTCGGGCCGCGCGCCCATGCGCTTGAGCAGCTCGATACAGGCGATGCCAGCGGCCCCGGCCCCGTTCAGGACGATCCGGCAATCCTCGATCTTCTTGCCGCTCAGATGCAGGGCGTTGATCAGCCCCGCCGCGCAGATCACCGCCGTGCCGTGCTGGTCGTCGTGGAAGACGGGGATATCCATCTCTTCCTTCAACCGCTGCTCGATGATGAAGCATTCCGGCGCCTTGATGTCCTCCAGGTTGATGCCCCCGAAGGTCGGGCCCATCAGCTTGACCGCGTTGATGAAGGCCTCGGTGTCCTCGGTGTCCAGCTCGATATCGATCGAGTTCACATCGGCGAACCGCTTGAACAGGACGGCCTTGCCCTCCATCACCGGCTTGGAGGCCAGCGCGCCCAGGTTCCCCAGGCCCAACACCGCGGTGCCGTTGGAGATCACCGCGACAAGGTTGCCCTTGGTCGTGTAGTCATAGGCGGTTTCCGGGTTCGCATGGATCGCCTCGCAGGGCACGGCCACACCGGGGGAATAGGCCAGCGACAGGTCCCGCTGCGTGGTCATCGGAACGGTGGCGCTGACTTCCAGCTTGCCCGGCATGGGCTCCAGATGGAATGCAAGCGCCTCTTCCGGCGTGATCCTGTTGCGAGTCATCGGGGCCTCCTCCTTCGTCAAGGCTTGGGCCTCTTACACGGGCCGTGCGTGGCACTCAACCGAATCGCGCTTTCGCCTTTCGCCGCGGGCTGCGGATTTGTAAGTTGCCGGGCAACGCAGTGGGGGCGATGCAGTGAACCAGGCCAGTTCCGCCGTGACGCCGATGATGGCGCAATATCTCGAGATCAAGGCGCAATACCCGGATGCGCTGCTGTTCTACCGGATGGGCGATTTCTACGAAATGTTCTTTGACGACGCCGTCGCGGCGGCCGAGGCGCTGGACATCGCCCTGACCAAACGCGGCAAGCACCTGGGCGAGGACATTCCCATGTGCGGCGTCCCGGTGCATGCCGCCGAGAACTACCTGCTGACCCTGATCCGCAAGGGATTCCGCGTCGCCGTGGGCGAACAGATGGAAAGCCCCGAAGAGGCCAGGAAACGCGGGTCGAAATCCGTGGTGATGCGCGACGTGGTGCGGCTGGTGACGCCCGGCACGCTGACCGAGGACTCCCTGCTTGACGCGCGTCGCCACAATTACCTGGCCGCCTATGCCCTGGTGCGGGACGAGGGCGCGCTGGCCTGGGTCGATATCTCGACCGGGGCCTTTCACGTGATGCCCCTGCCGCCCGTCCGCCTGGGGCCGGAACTGGCCCGGCTGGCCCCGTCCGAGGTGCTGATGTCGGATGCGATCGAGGGCGATTACCGCGAAACAGTCTCTGATATCGGGCCGGCGCTGACCCCGCTGGCGCGGGCGAGTTTCGACAGCACGGGCGGAGAGAAACGCCTGCTCTCGCTCTTTGGCGTGGGCACGCTGGAGGCCTTTGGCCAGTTCTCCCGGCCCGAGGTCGCCGCCATGGGCGCCATCGTCGACTACCTGGAAATCACCCAGAAGGGCAAACTGCCCCTGCTGCGCCCCCCGGTCCGCGAGGCCGAGGACCGCACGATGCAGATCGACGCCGCCACCCGCCGGAATCTTGAACTGACGCATGCGCTGTCGGGCGGGCGGGCCGGGTCGCTGCTGGCAACGGTGGATCGCACCGTCACCCCCGGCGGTGCGCGGCTGCTGGAGCGTCGGTTGTCCTCGCCCTCGCGCGTCATTTCGGTGATCGAGGAACGGCTCGACGCGGTGGATTTTGCGCAGGATCAGGGTCGCATATCTGCCGATCTGCGCGAGGCGCTGCGCAAGGTGCCCGATCTTGACCGCGCCCTGTCGCGCCTGTCGCTGGACCGCGGCGGCCCGCGCGATCTGACCGCGATCCGCAACGGGCTGACCCAGGCCGAAGAACTGCGCGCGATCCTTGGCGGGACCGCGGTGCCCCGGCTTCTCGCCGGGGCCTCTGCCGACCTCACCGGCCATGACGCGCTGCTGGAGCTGCTGGACGCCGCGCTTGTGGCCGAACCGCCCCTGCTGGCCCGCGACGGCGGGTTCATCGCCGCCGGCTATGACGCCGATCTGGATGCCGCGCGCGAGCTGCGGGACGAAGGACGCGGCGTGATCGCCCGGATGCAGGGCGAATATGCCGAACTTGCCGGCATCAACGCGCTGAAGATCAAGCACAACAACGTGCTGGGTTATTTCATCGAGGTCACCGCGACCCATGCCGACAAGATGCTGTCGGAGCCGCTGTCAGGCACCTTCCGCCACCGGCAGACCACGGCAAACCAGCTGCGGTTCACCACCATCGAACTTTCCGAGATGGAAACCCGGATTCACAACGCCGCCGGCGAGGCGCTGGAGATTGAAAAACGTCTCTATGACACCCTGAAAGGCGCTATTCTGGAATCCGCCGCCGGGATCGCCGCTACCGCCCGCGCGCTGTCGGAATTCGACCTCGCCACCGCGCTGGCCGATCTGTCGCGCGGCGAAAACTGGGTGCGCCCGGTGATGACCCAGGGCCGCGCGCTCAGGATCGAGGACGGACGCCATCCGGTGGTCGAAGCCGCCCTGCGGCGCCAGGGCGCGCCCTTCATCGCCAACGATTGCGACCTGAGCGACGATCCCGCCCGCATCTGGCTGCTGACCGGCCCGAACATGGCGGGCAAATCGACCTTTCTGCGGCAGAACGCGCTGATTGCCCTGCTGGCCCAGACCGGCAGCCATGTTCCGGCGGAGCGGGCCGAAATCGGCGTCGTCTCGCAGCTGTTCAGCCGTGTCGGCGCCTCGGACGATCTGGCGCGGGGGCGGTCGACCTTCATGGTGGAAATGGTCGAAACCGCCGCGATTCTGAACCAGGCCGATGCCAATGCTCTGGTGATCCTCGACGAGATCGGGCGCGGCACGGCCACCTATGACGGGTTGTCCATCGCCTGGGCCACGCTGGAACATCTGCACGAGGTCAACGGCTGCCGCGCCCTCTTCGCCACGCATTATCATGAGCTGACGGCGCTGGCGGGCAAGTTGGCGGGCGTCGACAATGCCACCGTGTCCGTCCGGGAATACGAGGGCGACGTGATCTTCTTGCACGAGGTCCGCAAGGGCGCTGCCGACCGCAGCTATGGTGTGCAGGTCGCCCGGCTGGCCGGTCTGCCCGAGGCGGTTGTCGCCCGGGCGCGCGCGATCCTCGACACGCTGGAAAAGGGCGACCGCGAGGGGGCCAAGCGGCAGGTGCTGATCGACGATCTGCCCCTCTTTGCCGCCGCCCCGCCGCCCGCGCCCAAAGCCAAACTGCCCGAGGGTCTGGGAGAGGTGGCCCGGCTGCTGGAAGACACCAACCCCGACGATCTGTCCCCGCGCGAAGCGCTGGAGGTGCTTTACCGCCTCAAGGACGCCGCCCGGAATTAGACCCTGTTTCGGCTGAACACGCGCCCAGCCTAGCCGGGCATCGTCACGACAATCGCGCCGCGGTCGGTCGCGACAACCGTATGTTCATATTGCACGCAGGGCGCGGCGGGTTCGCTGTAAAGTGTCCAGCCATCCTTGCCGCCAGTCGCCCAGATCCCGCCGCGCGACAAGAACGGCTCCACCGTCAGAACCAGCCCGCGATTGATCCGCCGCCGGTCGCGGTTGGGCCAGGTCGCGACCTCGGTCGGGTATTCGTGCAGCGAGCGCCCGATCCCGTGGCTGGCAAGGTTGCGGATCAGGGTATAGCCCTTCGCGGCGGCAAAGGCCCCGATGGCCTGCCCGATCCCCGACAGCGGGCGGCCGTCGCGCACCTGGGCGATCCCGATCTGCATCGCGCGCCGCCCGTCGCGGCACAGCCGATCCTGCGAGGGACGTACCGCCGGCACCCGGAACGTCGCGCCGGTGTCGGCAAAGACCCCGTTCTTGCTGGCGGACACGTCGATATTCACCAGATCGCCCGCCGCAATCACCCGGCCGCCGGGGATGCCGTGGGCAATCTCCTCGTTCACGCTGATGCAGGTCGCGCCCGGGAAATCATAGGTGCTCTTGGGGGCCGATACCGCGCCCTCCCGCTCCAGCAGCGCGCGCCCGATCTCGTCCAGCTCGCCCGTGGTCATGCCCGGCTCCATCTCGCGGGCCATCGTCTGCATGGTGTTGGCGACTATGCGTCCGATCTCTTTCAGCGTGTCGAGCTCGTCTTCGTGGTTGATTGTCATCCGCACCGTCCCTTTCGTTTCACGTGGAACCCTGCCGCAGCAGGCCCCGCCCCATCAAACGAAAAACCCGGCCAGTGGCCGGGTCCCGCGCGATGCCTGACGGCTCCGCTCACTTTGCCGGGTTCGAGCTCACCCCGACCTGCGCGGGGCGCAGCAGCCGGTCGTGCAGCATGAACCCTTCGGCGGCCACCTGGATGATGTCTCCGGCGCGGGTCTCGGGGACCGGCGCCTCGAACATCGCCTGGTGCAGCTTGGGGTCGAACCGGTCGCCGATTTCGGGGGAAATCGGTTCGATGCCGTGTTTGCGGAACACGTTCAGCAGTTCGCGCATCGTCAGCTCGACACCTTCCAGCAGGGCGGCGTGATCTTCGCCCAACCCGCCGGCGGCCTCCAGCGCGCGCTTCATGTTGTCGTAGACCGGCAGCATGTCGCGCGCCAGTTTCGACCCGCCATAATTCTCGGCCTCGCGCCGGTCCTTGTCGGCCCGCTTGCGCGCGTTTTCGGCATCCGCCAGCGCGCGCATGAACCGGTCGCGCAGCTCGTCCCGTTCGGCGCGCAGCGTGTCCAGTTCCACAGCTTCGTCATCCAGCTCGGCCATGTCCTCGGCATAGGCTTCCGCCTCGGCGGTTTCGATATCGTCGAGGAAATCGTCGTTCTTCGGCTCTGCCATCCTTCACCTCTAGCTCCGGTCGGAAATCATCCGCCCGACCAGTTGCGCCGTGTAATCCACGATCGGCACAATACGTCCATAGTTCAGGCGCGTAGGTCCGATGACACCCACCGCGCCGATGATCTTTCGATCCGCGTTCATATATGGAGAAACCACCAGAGAGGAACCCGAAAGTGAGAAAAGTTTGTTCTCTGAGCCGATGAAAATCCGCACACCCTCGCCGCCCTCGGCCAGTTCGAGGAACTCGGCGATATCGCGTTTCCGCTCCAGGTCGTCGAACAGCTCGCGGATCAGATCCAGGTCTTCCTCTCCGGCATCCCCCCCCAGCAGATTGGCCCTGCCGCGCACGATCAGCCGCTCGTAATTGTTGCCATCGCCGTCCCAGACGGCCAGGCCGCTGTCGATCAGCTCCTGCGCCAGGGTGTCGATCTCCTGCCGGCGGGCCTTGATCTCTTCGCGCATGACCGAACGCACGTCGCTGAGGGTCTTGCCCTCGATCAGCGCGTTCAGGAAATTGGCCGCCTCGCGCATCGAACTTGGCGTCTGGCCCGCGGGCGGATGGAAAATCCTGTTCTCGACATGACCGTCGGCAAAGACCAGCACCACCAGGGCGCGGTCATGGCCCAGGCCCACAAATTCGATATGCTTGATCGGCGCCTCGCGTTTGGGCGCCAGCACCAGCGAGGCCCCGCGAGTCGCGCCGGACAGGGCCGATCCGATCCGGTCCAGCAGCGCGGTCACATCGGCGCCGTTGTCGGAAATCGTGGCATCCAGCAGGTCGCGGTCGTTGCCCTGCAGGTCGCCGACCTCCAGCAAGCCGTCGACAAACATCCGCAGACCCTGCTGTGTCGGCACGCGGCCGGCCGAGATATGCGGCGAGTTCAGCAGCCCGAGGTATTCAAGGTCCTGCATCACGTTGCGGATGGTGGCGGCGCTGACCTTCTCGCTCATCAGGCGGGTGAGCGAGCGCGACCCGACCGGTTCTCCGCTGTCGAGGTAGCCTTCGACCACCCGGCGGAAAACCTCCCGCGAGCGATCGTTCAGTTCGTCTAGGATCGAGCTCTGTTGTGTCATGCCCATGTGTCCCGTCTGGCCGCCCATTAAAGAGGCCCCTGCCGAAAGGTCAATCGGGGTTGCGTTCACGATGCGGGAGTGCGTATCTCGACCGCAAACAGGAGGAGCACTCATGCGACCGTCAGGACGTGATTTAGGCGAAATGCGCCAGATTTCAATCGAGACCGGGGTCACGAAGCATGCCGAGGGATCCTGCATGATCCGGTGCGGCGATACCCATGTGCTGTGCACCGCCACCATCGAGGACCGCGTGCCGCCCTTTATCAAGGGGTCGGGCCTGGGCTGGGTTACCGCCGAATACGGCATGCTGCCCCGGTCGACCACCTCGCGCATGCGGCGCGAGGCTGCTGCCGGCAAACAGGGCGGTAGAACCGTTGAAATTCAACGCCTTATCGGGCGCAGCCTGCGCGCGGGCGTGGATCGCGTGGCCCTGGGCGAACGCCAGATCACGGTGGACTGCGATGTCATCCAGGCCGACGGCGGCACGCGCTGCGCCTCGATCACCGGCGGTTGGGTCGCACTGAAGCTGGCGGTGATGAAGCTGATGAAGACCGGCCAGGTGATTTCCGACCCGCTGACCGACCCGGTCGCCGCCGTATCCTGCGGGATTTACGCCGGTCAGCCGGTGCTGGACCTCGACTATCCCGAAGACAGCGAAGCGGGCGTCGATGGAAATTTCATCATGACCGGCTCCAAAAAGCTGATCGAAGTGCAGATGTCGGCCGAGGGCTCGACCTATTCGCGCGACCAGATGAACCAGTTGCTGGACCTCGCCGAAAAGGGCGTGGACGAATTGGTCGCCGCGCAGAAGGCCGCAATCGGTGCGTAAGTTCGACGGCAGGCAACTGGTCATCGCCACCCACAACGCCGGCAAGCTGCGCGAGATCGCGGCCCTGCTGGCGCCCTTTGGGGTCGAGGTCAGCTCTGCCGCCGATCACGGGCTGGACGAGCCCGAAGAGACCGAGGACACCTTTGCCGGCAATGCCCGGATCAAAGCGCATTACGCCGCCAGCGCCACCGGGCTGCCCGCACTGTCCGACGACAGCGGCATCACGGTCGACGCGCTGGACGGCGATCCCGGCGTCTATACCGCCGACTGGGCCGAAACGCCCAACGGCCGCGATTTCCCGATGGCGATGACCAAGGTCTGGACCCTGCTGGAAGAAAGGGACGCGCCCTTCCCCCGCACCGCCGCCTTCAACTGCACGCTCTGCCTCGCCTGGCCCGACGGGCATGACGAGATCTTCGTCGGCCGGGTCGATGGGCAGGTCACCTGGCCGATGAAGGGCCAGAACGGGTTCGGTTTCGACCCGATCTTCCTCCCGGATGGCGAGACCGAGACCTTTGGCGAGATGGACCCCGGCCGCAAGGACGAGATGTCTCATCGCGCCGAGGCCTTCCGCAAACTCGTAGCGGGCTGTTTTGGCTGAAGACTGGCAGGCCGGGGGCTTTGGCCTCTATCTGCATTGGCCCTTTTGCCAGGCCAAATGCCCGTATTGCGACTTCAACAGCCATGTTTCACGTGAAATAGATCAGGACCGCTGGCAACGCGCCTACCTGGCCGAGCTCGACCGACACGCCGCTCTGGTCCCGGGGCGGGTGCTGACATCGGTCTTCTTTGGCGGCGGCACGCCTTCGCTGATGCAGCCCGAACTGGTCAGCGCCATACTGGAGCGTATCCGCCTGCACTGGCCTTGGGCCAATGACATGGAGGTCACGCTGGAGGCCAACCCCGGATCGGTCGAGGCCGGTCGCTTTCGCGGATATCGCGAGGCCGGGGTCAATCGGATCTCGATGGGCGTCCAGGCGCTGAACGACGACGACCTGCGCCGCCTTGGCCGCATCCACACGGTGGCCGAAGCGCTGGCCGCCTTCGACATCGCCCGCGACACCTTTGAGCGGGTGAGCTTTGACCTGATTTATGCCCGGCAGGGCCAGTCGCTGGAGGACTGGCGCGCCGAACTGGGCCGCGCGCTGTCCCTCGCCGTCGATCACCTGTCGCTCTACCAGCTGACCATTGAGGACGGCACCGCCTTTGGCGACCGCTACAAGGCCGGCAAGCTGCGCGATCTGCCCGATGACGACCTGTCGGCCGATCTTTACGCGCTGACCCAGGAGATGGCCGGCGCGGCCGGGTTCGAAAGCTACGAGGTGTCCAACCTGGCCCGCCCCGGTGCCGAATCCCGGCACAACCGGGTCTATTGGCGCTATGGCGATTACGTCGGTATCGGCCCCGACGCGCATGGGCGGCTGACGCTCGACGGCCAGCGCTACGCGACCGAGGCCTGGCGCATGCCGACCCGGTGGCTGGAGGCCGCCGAGACCGGGTCTGCCGAAACGATCCGCACCCCGCTGGCTGGACCGGAGCAGGCATCGGAATACCTTCTGATGGGTCTGCGGCTGACCGAGGGGATCGACATGGCGCGCTACAGGGCGCTGGCGGGTGAGCCGATCCCGGTAACCACACTGAAACATCTGTCGGATATCGGCATGATCGCGGTCGACGGCGACGGGCTGCGGGTCACGACGGATGGGCGCATGGTGCTGAACGCGATCATCGCGGAACTGATGCCGGGCTGACGGATGCGCTGGCTCTGGCTCTCCTTCGGCATCCTCTCGGTCGCGCTTGGCGTGATCGGCATCGTGCTGCCGCTCTTGCCCACCGTGCCGTTCATGATCCTCGCGGCCTTCTGCTTTGCCCGCAGTTCCGAGCGGATGCACGACTGGCTCGTCACCCATCCGCGGTTCGGCCCCGCCATCGCCGATTGGCAGCAAAACGGCGCGATCTCGCGCAAGGGCAAACGCTATGCCACCCTGTCCATCGCTGCGGTCTTTTCGATGTCGGTCCTGTCAGGTCTAAGGCCGCAGCTGCTGATGATCCAGGGGATCACTCTGGGCTGCGTCCTGATCTTTATCTGGAGCCGACCTAGCGGGCCGCGCTGAGCATCCGGCAGATTTCGTCCAGCTCCTCCAGGTTGGCATAGCGGATCACCACCTGCCCCGATTCCCCGCCGCCGGCGTGGTCGATGCTGATCTTCAGCCCGGTTGCGGCAGACAGATCGCCCTCCAGCGCGCGGGTATCCGCATCCTTTTCCAGAGCGGCCGGTGCCTTGGGCGCCCGGGTTGCCCCGCCCGCGGCCTCACTGGCCCCCTTGGCCAGGCGCTCGGTCTCGCGCACCGACAATCCGCCCTGAATCACCTTGCGCGCCACGGCCCCCGGATCCTCCGAGGTGATCAGCGCCCGGGCATGGCCCATCGACAGCTTGCCCTCGCGCAGGAAGGTCTGCACCTCTTCGGGCAGGTGAAGCAGACGCAACAGGTTGGCGATGTGGCTGCGGCTCTTGCCAAGGGCTTCGGCCAGTTTCTCTTGTGTGTGACCAAAGCGATCCATCAGCTGCCGATAGCCGGCGGCCTCTTCCACCGGGTTCAGATCGGCGCGCTGGATGTTTTCGATGATCGCGACTTCCAGCACCTCGGTGTCGTCGAACTCTCGCACCAGCACGGGGATTTCGTGCAGCTGCGCCATCTGCGCGGCACGCCAACGCCGCTCGCCCGCGACGATTTCATACCGCTGTTCGCCCTGAACCTTTTCGCGCACGATCAGCGGCTGGATGATCCCCTTTTCGCGGATCGACGCGGCGAGTTCTTCCAGGTGTTCCGGCGTAAAGCTTCGGCGCGGCTGATCCGGGTTCGGCGCGACCTGTTCGATCGGCACATACATGTCCGGCCGGCGCGGGGTTGCCGCGGCACTGGACTGGACAGCGTCATCCTGGCCCACATCCGCCATCAGGGCGGACAGGCCCCGGCCCAGCCCGCGCGTCTTTTTCCTGTCGTTCATCTCCACCCCCATTATGCAGCCACCGCTTCGTTCTTGGACATCAGCTCACGCGCCAGGCTGCGATAGGCCTGCGCGCCCTTCGAGGCCGTGTCGAATTCCAGGACCGGCATCGCATAGGACGGCGCCTCGCTGACCCGGACGTTCCGGGGAATGACCGTTTCGAACACCATGTCGCCCAGGTTCTCGCGCGCATCGGCCTCCACCTGCTGGGACAGATTGTTGCGGGAATCGTACATCGTCAGCACGACGCCCTCGATCCGCAGCCCCGGATTTGCGCTCTGACGAACCTCACGGATGGTGATGATCAGCTGCGATAGACCTTCGAGCGCAAAGAATTCGCTCTGAAGGGGTACTAACACAGAATGTGCTGCAACCATCGCATTGACCGTCAATATGTTGAGGGACGGCGGGCAATCGATCAGAATGTAATCGTAGTGCAGCCCGTTCATCGCTGGCTGTCTCAGCGCATCGTGCAGCAGGTAGCTGCGTTTCTCGTTCGACATCAGTTCCAGATCGGCCGAGCTGAGGTCGACAGTTGCGGGAATGATGTTCAGCCGTTCAATGCCTGTGGTCAGGATGATCTCGGCCAGATCGACATCGCCCAGAAGCAGATCGTAGGTGGTGAATTCACGGTCGTCCGGTTCGACGCCCAGCCCGGTCGAGGCATTGCCCTGCGGATCGAGGTCAACCAGCAGAACCCGGCATCCCTGCTCGACAAGTGCAGCGCCAAGGTTGATCGTTGTGGTCGTTTTGCCCACCCCGCCCTTCTGGTTGGCTACGGCGATGATCCGGGGCCCGTGTGGACTGAGGCTGTCAGACACGTTCGATTCCTCCGATTTTCAGGACGACTGCTCTGGGATTCGTTTTACTTTCGATGGCCTCGCTTTGAAAGCGCCATTGCGCCCGGGCGGCCTCAACTTCCTCGCGCCAGGTTTCGCCCTTGTGGAACAGGCAGGTCCCCCCGGCTTGCAGATGACGCTCGGCAAATGCCAGCAACCGGTCCAGGGATGCCAGCGCCCGGGCAGACAAGATATCCGCACCCAGGGGGTCGGCCTCTTCGATCCGCTTGGTAATCACGTTGGCCGTTGTACCGGTTTCGCGGAGCACGGTCCTGAGAAAGGTCGCCTTGCGCTGGTCCGATTCCACCAAGCTGACTTTGGTCTCCATCGGTCGGGCAATCGCGATAACAAGTCCGGGGAAGCCCCCTCCACTGCCCAGGTCGGCCCAATGCGCGCCTGGCTGAACCATATCCATCAACTGAAGTGAATCTGCAAAGTGGCGCTCGGCAGCATCCTCCAACGTCGACTTGGCAACGAGGTTAATCCGAGGATTCCATTGGTTCAGCAGTGTTTGGTAGATCGCAAGTTTCTCGGATGTTTCACGTGGAACATCCATCGCCGCGAAAATGCCCTTCACGCCGTTTTCTCCCGCACACCTTTGCGAAGGCGCGCAAGAAGCAATGTCAGCGCCGCGGGGGTCATTCCGTCCACCCGTGCCGCCTGAGCAAGGTTTCCGGGCCGGGCCCTATCCAGTTTCAGCTTCAACTCGTTGGACAACCCATCCAGATCGGCATAAGAGAAATCCGCCGGAATCACGTGGTTCTCATCCCGGCGCATTGCTTCCACATCCCGCTGCTGGCGCTCAATGTAATTTGCGTACAGCGCGTCGCGTTCCAGTTGGGCCGACGTCTCTGCATCCAGATCGCCAATGGCCGGATCCAAAGATGCCAAGCCTTCGAGTGTCACTTCGGGAAATGCGAGCAGTTCATAGGGCGTGCGCCGCGCGCCGTCCTGACTGACCCGTATCCCGATGGTTGCGAGGTCCTTGGCGGTATAGGTCTTCTCGGTCAAGACAGTCCGCCCGACCTCAAGCCGGGTGCTCTTGTCGCGGAAAGCGCCAGCTCGTTCATCCCCAACGCAGCCGATGCTCAGACCCAGAGGCGTCAGGCGCTGGTCAGCATTGTCCGCACGGAGAGACAGACGGAACTCCGCCCGCGACGTGAACATCCGGTACGGCTCGGTCACCCCACGAGTTGTCAGGTCGTCCACCATGACGCCGATATAGCAATCGGTCCGGCTGAAGATCACCGGATCGGCCTTCCGCGCCGACATGGCGGCGTTCAAACCGGCGACCATGCCCTGAGCGGCCGCTTCTTCGTACCCTGTCGTACCGTTGATCTGCCCGGCCAGAAACAGCCCCGGCACATCGCGAAGCGCCAGCCGAGCGTCAAGGGCCCGTGGATCGACGTAGTCATATTCGATGGCATAGCCCGGCTGCAGGATCACTGCCTCCTCAAGCCCAAGGATGGAACGCACATAGTCATGTTGTACGTCTTCGGGCAGAGAGGTTGAGATTCCGTTAGGGTAAACGGTGAAATCATCCAAACCCTCGGGCTCAAGGAAGATTTGATGCGATGTCTTGTCGGCAAACCGGACGATCTTGTCTTCGATCGAGGGGCAATAGCGGGGCCCGACGCCTTCGATATGACCGCCGTACATGGCGGAACGTGAGAGATTCTGGCGAATGATCTCGTGTGTCTTTTCGTTGCTGTGCGTGATCCCGCAGGAAATCTGACGCACGGCTGGATCCTTGGACAGGAATGAGAACAGGGTGGGCTCGTCATCGCCCGGCTGCATTTCCAGCTTGGCCCAGTCGATCGTACGTCCGTCCAACCTGGGCGGAGTGCCGGTCTTCAAGCGCCCAAGCGGCAGACCAAAGCTGTCGATCCTCTCCGCAAGTTTAACGGAGGGCTTGTCGCCCATTCGCCCACCAGGCCGCGACACATCCCCGATATGGATAACTCCACGTAGAAATGTGCCGGTGGTCAGGACAACCGCATGGGATTTCAGAACCCTGCCATCGTCGAGCACCACACCGCGCACAGCCTCGCCGTCCATAAGGAAATCGACGGCCTCGCCCTCGACAATCTCCAGATTGTCCTGGTCTTGCACCATTCCCAGAATCGCGGCCTTGTACAGTTTCCGGTCGGCCTGCGCCCTGGGACCCTGAACAGCCGGCCCTTTCCGGCGGTTCAAAAGGCGGAACTGGATACCCGCCGCATCCGCAGCGCGACCCATGATCCCGTCGAGCGCGTCGATCTCGCGAACCAGGTGGCCTTTGCCCAGCCCTCCGATGGCTGGATTGCAGGACATGACGCCGATGCCATCCAGCTTCAGCGTGACCAGCGCGGTGCGGGCGCCCATACGGGCGGAGGCGTGAGCTGCCTCGGCCCCTGCGTGCCCGCCACCGATGATGACGACGTCGAATTCATGTTCCACGTGAAACATTCCTCATTTGCCGATGCAAAAGCTCGAAAAAATCTCGTCGAGCAACGACTCCACATCGACGCGACCTACCAGAGAATCGAGCGCGCGGATAGCGGTCCGCAATTCCTCGGCGCACAAATCGGCCATGTCCGGCCCATGATGCGACAGCGCGTCCGCAGCAGCCAGATGCTCTGCCGCTTTCATCATCGCGGTGCGGTGCCGCTCTCGCGTGGCGATCCCGACATTTGACGCGCGTCCGACCAGAACACTGCGAATCCGGCTGACCAGGGCATCGACCCCCGCGCCGGTTCTGGAGGAGATGCCCTCCCCTCCAACCAGGTCGACCTTGGACCGGATCACGATATCATCCGGTTGCAAGTCGATCTCTGGCACGCTGTCGTCCAGTTGAAGGACAACACGCAGGTCGGCATGGCCCGCGCGTTGGCGCGCCCGTTCGATGCCGATCCGTTCTACGTGATCCTCGGTGTCGCGTAGGCCTGCCGTGTCCAGCAAGGTCACAGGCAATCCGCCGAGGTCCATCCTCACCTCGATGACATCCCGGGTTGTGCCAGCAAATTCCGAGGTGATCGCAGCGTCGCGACCAGCCAGCGCGTTCAGCAGGCTGGATTTGCCGACATTTGGCGCGCCGAGGATCGCGACTTCGAAGCCCGAGCGGACACGTTCGGCAATGCCCGATCCCGCGATCTCTCTCTGCAGATCAACTCTGACGCGGTCGAGCAGCTCGCGCACTTCAGGCATCACGTCGACAGGCACATCCTCGTCGGCGAAATCGATCGTCGCCTCGATCAGAGAGGCCGCCCGGATCAGGTCTGTCCGCCAGCGCCCGGCCAGATCGCCCAATTGCCCCGACAACACGCGCAGGGCCTGCTGCCTCTGCGCCTCGGTTTCGGCGTCGATCAGATCGGCAAGCCCTTCGACCTGGGCGAGGTCCAGGCGGTTGTTCTCCAGCGCGCGGCGGGTGAACTCTCCGGCTTCGGCCTGGCGCAGACCCGGACGGGACGACAGGCAGCGCAGGACGGAGTCGATCACCGCCGTGCTGCCATGCAGATGCAGTTCGACAACATCCTCACCGGTGAAACTGGCCGGGCCGACGAAGGCGAGCACCAGCGCCTCGTCCAGCACATTACCCTGATCGTCCACCAACCGGCGCAGCGCCGATGCGCGATGGCCGGGCAAACTGCCCGCCAGTGCCCGCCCGGCGGTCAGCGCGTCAGGGCCCGAAATCCGGACAACGGCGACGCCCGCCTTGCCGGGCGCCGAAGCCAGGGCAAAGATCGTATCCATGACGCGCGTTCCTTGCAGGGCGACCAGGCGCCCCGCGGATCAGGTGTTCATCGAATCGAAGAATTCCGAATTCGTCTTGGTCTGCTTGAGCTTGGAAATCAGGAATTCGATGGCGTCAGTTGTGCCCATCGGGTTCAGGATGCGCCGCAGGACAAAGGTCTTCTGCAGGTCGACCTTCTCGACCAGCAGGTCCTCTTTCCGTGTGCCGGACTTGAGGATGTCCATCGCCGGGAAGACGCGCTTGTCGGCGACCTTGCGGTCCAGCACGATTTCCGAGTTTCCGGTGCCTTTGAATTCTTCAAAGATCACTTCGTCCATCCGGCTGCCTGTATCGATCAGCGCGGTCGCGATGATGGTCAGCGAGCCGCCCTCTTCGATGTTCCGCGCGGCGCCAAAGAACCGCTTGGGCCGTTGCAGGGCGTTGGCATCGACACCACCAGTAAGGACCTTACCCGAGGACGGCACCACAGTGTTGAAGGCCCTACCAAGTCTGGTGATCGAGTCCAGAAGGATCACAACATCTCGCTTATGCTCGACCAGACGCTTGGCCTTTTCGATCACCATTTCCGACACGGCCACGTGGCGCGTCGCCGGTTCGTCGAAGGTCGAGGAGATGACCTCGCCCTTCACGCTGCGCTGCATGTCGGTCACCTCTTCGGGGCGCTCGTCGATCAGCAGGACGATCAGGTAGCACTCCGGGTGGTTTTTCTCGATCGAGTTGGCGATGTTCTGCAGCAGCACCGTCTTGCCGGTCCGCGGCGGCGCCACGATCAGCGACCGCTGGCCTTTGCCGATGGGCGCGACCAGGTCGATGATCCGGGCCGAGCGGTCCTTGATCGTCGGATCCTCGACCTCCATCTTCAGCCGCTCGTCGGGATAGAGCGGCGTGAGGTTGTCAAAGGCGATCTTGTGGCGCGCCTTCTCGGGGTCTTCGAAGTTGATCCGCGTGACGATGGTCAGGGCGAAATAACGCTCGTTCTCCTCGGGCGCCTTCATCAGCCCCTCGATCGTGTCGCCGGTGCGCAGCGAGAACTGGCGGATCATGTCGGGCGAGACGTAGATGTCATCGGGGCCCGGCAGATAGTTCGCCTCGGTCGAGCGGAGGAAGCCAAAGCCGTCCTGCAAAACCTCAAGCACGCCGTCGCCGCCGATTTCCCAGCCCTCGTCCGCCATCTCGCGGAGGATCTGGAACATCATCTCGCCCTTGCGCATGGTCGAGGCGTTCTCGATCTCAAGCTCCTCTGCCATGGACAGCAGATCCTTGGGGCTCTTGGCCTTGAGCTCGGAGAGGTTCAGTCGTTCGGTCGTCATTGAAATATCCCGGATCGGCCCGAGGGGGGCAGGCGATCGTCATCTGTCTGGATTGATATCCACCCGGACGGGCGGCTTGGCGGCGATATAAGCAGAGCACCGCCGCAAGTCAATCTGCCATCAGAACCGGATCACAACCGAGAAGACGATGAGGATCAGCAGCAACGTGGGCAGTTCGTTCATCATCCGGTAGCGCCGACCCGTCAGAACGTTTGATCCGGCCACGAAATCCTTGCGCCGTTTCCCCAGCCAATGGTGGAACCAGGTCATCGCCAGCACGCCCGCCGCCTTGGTCCAGGGCCAGACCATCGACCAGTCGACGATCCCGGGGGTAAAGACGAGGCACAGCCCGAAGACCCAGGTCGCGATCATCGCCGGATTCATGATCGCCCTCAGCAGCTTCCGCTCCATCTCCTGGAACATCGCGTCGGTCTGAGAGCCCGCGGCGACCTGCTCGGTGTGATAGACGAACAGCCGCGGCAGGTAGAAGATCCCGGCCATCCAGGCGATCACCGAAACGATGTGCAGTGATTTTGTCCAAGGGTAGATCGAGGCAAGGAAATCGGTCATGGCGGGTCTCCGTGAGCGCGGCCCATCTATTAAATAAAGAAAAGAAAAGAAAGGATGATGATGATGTAGGGAAGCCGGTTCCTGTGGATTATCGAGTTGTCCGGAAGTTATCCAAGGGCCGCCGCTGTTGGGGATAAATATGTGACAAAACCCGGGGCAGTTGGCTGACCTTGCGAAAAATCGAATGATGTCAGGTAGATGATAGGGGCTATGCGGGTCGGTAGACAGTGGATGGAATCCGGGACTGTCCGCTGGATGGTTAAGGCACGGGGGACGGTGCAGTTGTCCCAACCCACATGTGACAGTTCCATGACGAGCTGTGCGCAGAGCGGCTGTTAACCACAGCCTTGCCATTTCAGCGGGTTTTGCCCAGAACCATCCCCCTAGTGTCAGGCCCCTCCATCCACGAGGTTATCCACATGGGTCAGGATCTCATTCTTGCGTCCGGCTCGGCGATCCGGGCACAGATGTTGCGTAACGCGGCGGTGCCCTTCCGGGTGCAACCCGCCCGCGTCGACGAAGAGGCCCTGCGCCAGTCGCTCGACGCCGAGGGAACACCCCCCCGCGACATGTCCGATGCCCTGGCCGAGATGAAGGCGCAGCGGGTCAGCGCCAAGGCGCCCGGCAGCATGGTCATCGGCTGCGACCAGATCCTGGCCCTGGGCAAGACGGTCTTTGCCAAGCCGGAAAGCCGCGAGGAAGCCGCCGCCCAGCTGAAGGATCTGCGCGGCCAGCAGCACTCGCTCTACTCCGCCGCCGTGATCTGCGAAGACGGGCGGCCGGTCTGGCGCCATATCACCGAGGTGCGGATGCGGATGCACCGGTTCAGCGACGCCTACCTCGATTCCTATCTGGAGCGGAACTGGCCCGCGGTCGCCACTTCGGTCGGGGCCTACCAGATCGAATCCGAAGGGGTGCGCTTGTTTTCATCCATCACCGGCGATTACTTTGCTATTCTCGGCCTGCCGCTGACGGAACTGCTGTCGTTTCTTGCCCTGCGAGGACTGATCGAACAATGACCGACACCCGCATCCCCCTGGCCTGCGTGATCGGCCATCCGGTTGCGCATTCCCGGTCGCCCCTGCTGCACGGTCACTGGCTGCGCAAATTCGGGCTGCCCGGCCACTACATTCCCATGGATGTCGCCCCGGGCGATCTGCGCGAGGTGA
Source organism: Pseudooceanicola pacificus (assembly GCF_009789075.1). Lineage (GTDB taxonomy): Bacteria > Pseudomonadota > Alphaproteobacteria > Rhodobacterales > Rhodobacteraceae > Pseudooceanicola > Pseudooceanicola pacificus. The sequence continues at coordinate 609,970 of NZ_WNXQ01000001.1, read as the reverse complement.
TCCGCACCCTGCCCCGCATGGGGTTTGTCGGAGCCAATGTGACGATCCCGCACAAGGAAGCGGTGATGGAACTGGCCGACCTGGTGTCGGACCGCGCGATCCTGATCGGTGCCGCCAACACCCTGATCTTTCGCAGCGACGGGCGTATCCATGCCGACAATACGGACGGGTACGGGTTTATCGAAAACCTCCGCCAGGGCGCGCCGGACTGGGATCCTTCGTCGGCACCGGCCATCGTGCTGGGCGCGGGCGGCGCGGCGCGCGCGGTGGTCGTTTCGCTGCTGGATGCCGGCGTCCCCGAGATCATCATCACCAACCGCACCCGCAACCGCGCCGACAAGCTGCACGAAGATTTCGGCAACCGCCTGCGGGTGGTCGAATGGGTGCAGGCCGGCAACCGGATCGAGGATGCGGGGCTGGTGGTGAACACGACCTCGCTGGGCATGACCGGCAAGCCGGAGCTGCGGGTGCCGCTGGACGGGTTGCACCGCGGCCAGGTTGTGACCGATCTGGTCTATGCGCCCCTGCGTACCCGGCTGCTGAGCGTGGCGGAACAGGCGGGTTGCACCACGGTCGACGGCCTGGGCATGTTGCTGCACCAGGCGGTGCCGGGGTTCGAACGCTGGTTCGGCATCCGCCCCGAGGTGGACGAAGACGCGCGCAGGGCGGCATTGGCATGAGCTATCTTATCGGGCTGACCGGCTCCATCGGCATGGGCAAAAGCACCACGGCCAGGATGTTTGCCGACGAGGGCTGCGCCGTCTGGGATGCCGATGCTGCGGTACATCGCCTCTACGCCCCGGGCGGCGCGGCGGTGGAGCCGATGGGCGCGGCCTTTCCCGATGCGATTGTCGACGGCGCGGTTTCGCGCACACGGCTGAAAGAGATCATCGGGGCCGATCCCACGGCGCTTGGGCGGATCGAACAGATCGTGCATCCGCTGGTGGGCGAGGACCGGCAGGCCTTCATCGCCGCGACGGATGCGGATATTGTCGTGCTCGACATCCCGCTGCTGTTCGAAGGCCGGGGCGCCGCGATGATGGACACCACCGTTGTCGTTTCCGTCCCGCCCGAGGTGCAGCGCGAAAGGGTGCTGGCCCGGGGCACCATGACCGAGGCGCAGTTCGAAGCGATCCGCGCCAAGCAGATGCCCGATGCCGACAAGCGCAGGCTGGCGGATCACGTGGTGATCACCGAAACGCTGGAGGAAGCGCGCGATCAGGTCCGCGCCATCGTCGCGGCGATCAGGAGGGAAATGGCGGATGCGTGAAATCGTCCTCGACACCGAAACCACGGGATTTGAGCCTGAACAGGGCGACCGCATCGTCGAGATCGGTGGCGTCGAACTGTGGAACCACGTGCCGACCGGCAACACCTATCACGTCTACATCAACCCGCAGCGTTCCATGCCGCAAGAGGCGTTCGAGGTGCACGGGCTGGGCGACGAATTCCTGGCCGACAAGCCGCTCTTTGCCGATATCGCCAAGGATTTTCTGGAATTCGTCGGCGATGCCAAGCTTGTGATCCACAACGCCAGCTTCGACATGAAATTCCTGAATGCGGAACTGGGCTGGCTGAATCTGCCCCGCCTGCCCGACACCCAGGCGGTCGACACGCTGATGATCGCGCGCAAGAAATTCCCCGGCTCGCCCGCCTCGCTGGATGCGCTCTGCCGGCGGTTCGGCATCGACAACTCGTCGCGCACGCTGCACGGCGCGCTGCTGGACAGCGAAATCCTGGCCGAAGTCTATCTGGAACTGATCGGCGGACGTCAGCCCGATTTCGCCCTGTCCCAGGGTTCGGGCTCCGGCGGGTCGGCTGGTGGGGCTGGGGAAAACTGGCGGCCCAAGCCACGCCCGACGCCCCTGCCCCCGCGTGTCACGGCAGAGGAAACCGCCGCACATGAGGCCTTTGTGGCCAAGATGGGCGACGGCGCTCTGTGGAAGCGGTTCGGTCAGGCCTGAGCGGTCTCGGTCGAGGCCTGCTGCGTCCGGCGGGTGATTTCCTGACGATAGAGCTGCAGGAAGTCGATGTTTTCCAGGTTCAGCGGCGGGAAGCCGCCGTCGCGGGTCACGTCACCGACGATGCGGCGCAGGTAGGGGAACAGCTGGCGCGGGCATTCGATCAGCAGGAAGGCATGCAGCTGCGCCTCGGGCACGCCCTCGACATGGAAGACGCCGACATATTCCAGCTCCATGATGAACAGGATGTCGGTGCCGTCCTTGGCCTTGGAGGTGATGTTGAGGTTGATCTTGACCTCGTACTGATGCTCGGCCTCGCGCTTTTTCGCATCCAGGCCGACCTGCACCTGTACGTCGGGCTGCACCGCACTGCCCTGCGGCTTGCGCGACAGGACGTTTTCGAACGACATGTCGCGGATGTACTGGGTGATGGTGTTGAACTTGACGTTCAGCTGTTGCTGCGGCGGGGTCCCCGCGTCGGGCGTATCGGTCATCAGTGTGCTCCTGGCGGTATGCCGGTTTTTATATCGGCACTTGCTTAGCACCTCGTGCTACAGGCCTCAACGATTGGCTGGAGTCAGTGCCGGGTCCACTGCGAGGGCTCATGCGTGGGCCGTTTCGGGGGATCGACTTCGGTATATTCGCCGTCGATCACGTCGGGACGCGGGCGCGCCGGGCCAGAACTGTCGAAGGATTGCACCTTCACATGTTTGCGCATCCAGTTGAATACAGCGCGGCGCACCGGCGGGGTCAGCAGCAGCAGGCCCAGGGTGTCGGTGAAAAAGCCGGGTGTCAGCAGCAAGGCGCCGGCCAGCAGGATCATGGCGCCATCGGCCAGCGGTTCGGACGGATCGCTGAGCTGGTTGAACGATTGCCGGATCCGGTTCAGCGCCAGTGCGCCCTGCTGACGCACCAGCCAGGTGCCCGCAATTGCGGTCAACAGGACGATGGCGAGGGTCCATCCCAGGCCGATCAGACCGCCCACCTGGATGAAAAGCGCGATCTCGATCATCGGTACGGCAATGAAAGCCAACAAAAGCCACATGTCTTCCCACTCCTCGAAGGTCTGGCGCGGTAGACTTGCCACCGCCCAGCACCTACATAGGAACGTAACGCAACACTTGCCATGCCCCAGACGAGGACCTTCATGAACTCGCCCATCCTTCAGCTTCTCGTGCTTGCCGGCATCGCGGTCTTCCTGATCCTGCGTTTGCGCAGTGTCCTGGGCACCCGCGAAGGGTTCGAGAAACCCCCCGTCGCCAAGACCGAGGACACGCCCGTCCGCTCGCGCAATTTCGAGGTGATCGACGGCGGTCCCGACCGCGATATCACCGATCACGTCCCCGAAGGGTCCCCCGCGGCCGAGGCGCTGGCCCGCATGAAACAGGCCGAACCCGGTTTTGATGTCGGCGAATTCCTCGGCGGTGCCCGGGGCGCCTATGAGATGATCCTGATGGGGTTCGAACGGGGCGAGATGGACAGCATCCGGCCGTTCCTGTCCGATGACGTCTACGCCAGCTTTGCCGAGGTCGTCGCCGCCCGCGAACAGCAGGGCCTGCATATCGAGTCGGAATTTGTCGGCCTGCGGGAATTGACCATGTCGGACGCCGAATACGACGCTGACAGCCAGACGGCCGAACTGACCGTTCGCTTTGTCGGCCAGCTCACCTCGGTCGTGCGCGACAGCAATGGCGAGGTTGTCGAGGGCAAGCCCGGAGAGATCAAGACGCAGCGCGATATCTGGACCTTCGCCCGGCAGATGGGCACGGACAATCCGAACTGGCAGCTGGTCGCAACTGGCGAATGACGGGGCTGCGACTTGCCGCTTTGCTGGCAGGTCTCGCCTTGACCGGCGCCGCCGGCTCTGCCTCGGGGCAGGACGCAAGCTATGCGATCCTCGATTTCGACCAGCTGGAAGGCTGGGCCGACGACGATCACGACGCGGCGCTCAAGGTCTTTCTCTCCACTTGCGGGGATATGGACGAACCCGACTGGCGCGCGCTCTGCGCCGCCGCGGGGCAGCAGAGCAACGCGCGCACCTTCTTTGAACTCTTCTTTCTGCCGATCATGGTGCAGGACGGCGGCAGCGGCCTCTTCACCGGGTATTTCGAACCCGAGCTTGACGGCGCCCTCGCCCCCTCGCCCCGGTTCCGCTATCCGGTCTACCGCATGCCGCCCGAGGCGAAACAGGCCCTGCCCTGGCTGTCGCGCCGCCAGATCGAACAGGGCGACCACCTGGCCGGGCGCGGACTGGAAATCGCCTGGGTCGACGACCCGGTAGAGCTGTTCTTTCTGCAAATCCAGGGCTCCGGCCGCATTCACCTGCCTGACGGGCGTTACCTGCGCGTGGGCTATGGCGGGGCCAACGGGCATCCCTATCGCTCCATCGGGCAGGAACTGGTCCGGCGCGGGCTGTTCAACCCGCACCAGGTGTCGGCCCAGGTGATCAAGAACTGGGTCCGCTCCAACCCGACGGCAGGAGAGGAACTGCTGCGCCACAACCCCTCATACGTCTTCTTTCGCGAGGTGAACGAGGTGCCGCCCGATCGCGGCCCGCTTGGCGCGATGAACCGTTCGGTCACGGCGATGCGCTCTATCGCCGTCGACCCGCGTTACACCCCGCTTGGCGCGCCGGTCTGGATCGAAAAGGACGGCGCGCGCCCGTTGCGGCGGCTGATGGTCGCGCAGGACACCGGGTCGGCGATCAAGGGCGCGCAGCGGGCCGATATCTTCTTTGGCACCGGCGACAAGGCCGGGCGCGCGGCGGGGCGGCTGAAGGATCCCGGGCGCATGGTGGTGCTGATGCCGATCCAACGCGCCTATGCCATGCTGCCGGAGGACACCCAGTGAGCCGCCGCCTCCGCCCCGAGGATATGGAGCTGTGGCGCAGGGTCGCCGAGTCGACCGAGCGGATGCACCCCGAACAGCGCAGACCCACGCCCGAGCAGCCCAAGAAACGGGCCGCCAAACCGGCGACCCCTGCCCCTGAGCCGCTGCTGGAATTCCGGCTGGGCCAGAAAGCGCGCGACACCGGCCCCGCCCATGACCTGCTGGACCCGATCCACGATCATCTGGGCCGGGCGCCGATGCGGATGGACCGCAAGGCGCATACACGGATGAAGCGCGGCAAGCTGGTGCCCGAGGCGCGGATCGACCTGCATGGCATGACGATGGATCGCGCCCATCCGGCGCTGACCGGGTTCATCCTGCGCGCCTTTGCCGACGGGCGGCGGCTTGTTCTGGTGATCACCGGCAAGGGCAAGGACCGCGACAGCGAGGGCCCGATCCCCGTGCCGCGCGGTGTGCTGCGCCACAACGTGCCGCACTGGCTGTCGATCCCACCCCTGTCGCAGATGGTGCTGCAGGTCACCCCCGCGCATCTGAAACACGGCGGCGGCGGGGCGTACTATGTCTACCTCCGCCGCAACCGCGACTGAGGGGGATTACAGCACGTAGCGGCTGATATCCGCGCTTTCCGCCAGCTTGCCGACGTTCTTCTGCACGAAATCCGCATCCACCGTGACCTTGTCGCCGGACTTGTCGGGCGCGTTGAACGACAGCTCCTCAAACACCCGCTCGATCACGGTGTATAGCCGCCTTGCGCCGATATTCTCGACGCTGGTGTTCACCTCGGCGGCGATACGGGCCATCGCGGCGATGCCGTCTTCGGTAAAGGTGACCTCGACCTCCTCGGTCCTCATCAGGGCCGTGTACTGCCGGGTCAGGGCATTGTCGGTCTCGGTCAGGATGCGCACGAAATCCGCTTCGGTCAGGGCCCGCAGTTCCACCCGGATCGGCAGGCGGCCCTGAAGCTCGGGCAGCAGGTCCGACGGCTTTGCGATGTGAAAGGCCCCCGAGGCGATGAACAGGATATGGTCGGTCTTCACCGGCCCGTATTTGGTGCTGACGGTGGTGCCCTCGATCAGCGGCAGCAGGTCGCGCTGCACGCCCTCGCGGCTGACATCGCCGCCGCGCACGTCCTGACGGGCACAGACCTTGTCGATCTCGTCGAGGAAGACGATGCCGTTCTGTTCCACCCCCTGCAGGGCGGCGGCCTTGACCTGCTCGTCATCCAGCAGCTTGTCGGCCTCTTCGCTCACCAGCAGGTCATGGCTTTCGCGCACCTTCAGCCGCTTGGAGACCTTGCGCCCGCCAAATGCCTTTCCGAACAGGTCGCCCAGGTTCATCATGCCCATCTGCCCGCCGGGCTGGCCTGGAATGTCGAACATCGGCATCGGGTTCGCGGTGTCGGCGACCTCCAGCTCGATCTCGGTATCGTCCAGCTCTCCGGCCCGCAGCTTCTTGCGGAACATCTCGCGCGTGCCTTCGCGGGCGTCCTTGCCGGCGATGGCTTCGATCACCCGGTCCTCGGCGGCCTGATGCGCGGCGGCGCGCACATCCTCGCGCATGTATTCCCGGGTCTGGGCGATGGCGGCATCCATCAGGTCGCGGATGATCTGTTCGACGTCCCGGCCGACATAGCCGACTTCGGTGAATTTCGTCGCCTCGACCTTGATGAAGGGCGCACGGGCGAGCTTCGCCAGACGGCGGCTGATCTCGGTCTTGCCGACGCCGGTCGGGCCGATCATCAGGATGTTCTTGGGATACACCTCGTCCCGCAGGTCGTCGGGCAGGTGCTTGCGCCGCCAGCGGTTGCGCAGGGCCACGGCGACGGCGCGCTTGGCGTCCTTCTGCCCGATGATGAAGCGGTCGAGCTCGCTGACGATCTCGCGCGGGGTCAGGTCGGTCATTGGGTCGGTTCCTCCATATGCCGCATGACCAGGCTATCGCCGGTGCGGCCTTCGAGAGCGGGGACGGGGCGAAACCCCGCCTTGGTATAGGCCCGGACGGCGCGCAGATTGGCCGGGTCCGGGTCGATGATGATGCAGCCGAACCCGCGCTTGCGCAGATCGGCCACGAAACGGGTCAGCACGGCGGTGCCCGTGCCGCGCGACAGGCGGGACGGATCGGCCAGCGAGAGGTCGATACCAACGGCATCGTCCGGCAGATCCAGCAGCCAGGGCGCCTGGGTCAGCCAGGGTTCCACCCGGTTGTCGGCGATGTGCCACATCTGGATGTAACCCTCCGGCGTGCCGTCCATGTCGATCAGGTAGGGCTCGGTGCTGTCGCGCCCCTCGACCATGTCGCGGACATGGGCCAGCTCCTCGTCCGGATCGCCCCACCACTCGCGCCAGTGCGGGCGCTGCATCCAGCCGTGCAGCAGCGGCAGGTCCGCCACCGTCATGCGCCGGAACGCCAGGGTTGGGGTCGAAACGGACATCTCAGCCACGGATGGTCTCGACCGTCAGATTGCCATTGGTGAACACGCAGATATCCGCGGCAATCGCCATCGCCCGGCGCGCGACCTCTTCGGCCGAATATTCGCTGTCCATCAGCGCGCGGGCGGCGGCAAGGGCATAGTTCCCGCCCGATCCGATGGCGGTCACGTCATGTTCAGGTTCCAGCACGTCGCCCGCGCCGGTGATGACAAAGATATCCTTGCCGTCGCTGACGATCAGCATCGCCTCCAGCTTTTGCAGGTATTTGTCGGTGCGCCAGTCCTTGGCCAGCTCGACGCTCGCGCGGGCCAGCTGGCCGGGCGTCGCCTCCAGCTTGGCCTCCAGCCGTTCCAGCAAGGCAAAGGCATCGGCGGTCGATCCGGCGAAACCGGCGACCACATCGAACCCGCCGGGAGAGAGCCTGCGCACCTTGCGTGCCGTGCCCTTCATCACCGTGTTGCCCATCGAGACCTGGCCGTCACCGGCGATCACCACCTGTCCGCCCTTCTTGACGCCGATGATCGTGGTGCCGTGCCAGCCGGGAAAGTCGTTGTCGGCCATCTGGTCCTCCTGCGTGTCTGGGGGCCTATATGCGTCGCCGGGGGCAGGGCGACAAGGGCGGGCCTTGTCTGACCCCGCGTGGCAGCCTAGCGTCCGGGCATGTCCCAGGATCGCATTGTCAGGTTCCATCTCGACCCCGACCTGCTGCGCAGCGCGGCGGCCGGAAAGCACAATTTCCTGAACCTTATCAAAGGCGTGGTTGAGGATGCCGGGCTGTCGGTCCAGTTGGTCCCGAATGACCCCAACACGCGGCGCAAGGCCGGGCGAAACGGGGGTTACGACCTGTTTCACATGGATCCGCCGACACATGATCGTGCGGTGACGATCCGGCGCGTGTACCACTATCCGTTCTGGGCGATCGAGCAGAGCGCCGAACGCTGGACCTGGCACGTTGCCCGCACCGATTTCCCCGGCGCGGCGAACCGGAAAGAGGCCGACCGCTTTGTCGGGTTCTGGCGCAAGCGGCTGTTCGGCGCGCCCGAGGTGACGCGCGACGGGCATGTCTATGTGCCGTTGCAGGGGCTGATCCGGCAGCACCGCTCCTTCCAGACCTGCGCCCCGGTCGAGATGATCCGCGCCGTCCTGCGCCACGATCCCGCCCGGCGGGTCGTCGCAACCCTGCATCCGAACGAGACATACGACGCGGCGGACCTGGCCGCGCTTGACGCGCTCCAGCGCGAGTTTAGCCGGTTCAGTGTCGATTCAGGCGAAATGGTCGCGCATCTCGCGCGCTGCGACTACGTGGTCACCCAGAATTCCTCGGCCGCGTTCAACGGTTTCTTCTTCGGCAAGCCCTGCGTGCTGTTTGCGCGGATCGACTTTCACCACATCGCGGCCAATGTCGCGAGCCTGGGGCAGGCCGGGGCCTTTGCCGCCGTTCAGCGCATGCAGCCGGACTATGCCGGATATCTGCACTGGTTCTGGCAGCAGATGTCGATCAACGCCGGCCGCCCCGAGGCGTCCGAGAGGATCGCCGCCGCCCTGCGACGCGCCGGTTGGCCGGTCTGACGCGCAAACGAAAACGGGCGCCCTGAGGCGCCCGCCTTGACCGTTCCGATCCGCAGGGATCAGATCGATTCGTTGATCCAGTTCTGCAGCGCCGCCTTGGGCGCGGCGCCGGCGCGGTTCGACACGACTTCGCCGTTCTTGAAGATGAACAGCGCGGGGATCCCGCGCACGCCCAGCGACATCGGGGCGTTCGGGTTCGAATCCACGTCGACCTTGGCGATCTTGATCTTGTCGCCATATTCCTCGCTCAGCTCTTCCAGAGCGGGGCCGATCTGCTTGCAGGGGCCGCACCATTCGGCCCAGAAGTCCACCACGACGGGGACATCGGAATTCTTCACTTCGGCGTCGAACGTATCGTCCGTCACAGCTACGGTCGCCATCGGTCTTGCTCCTTGGCTGAATGACTATCGGACCCCAAGGTAGGCGCGCACCCCCGGAGCGTCAAGCGAGCGTAGTGGTCGCAAGGGCGGCCGTCACAAGATCGTGGGGCATGGGCATGAGCGTTGCCGTCCGGGTCCACAGGATCGCCGTTTCAATGTGCTTGTCCGGGTAGATCGCGGCGAGGGCGTGAACATAGGCGCCCATCTGGCGCAGCAGGCCCTCGGGGCAGTCCTCGGGGCGGTCGGGGACGATGGCATTGGTCTTGAAATCCACCGCCAGCACGCGGTCGCCGTCCAGGATCAGCCGGTCGACGATGCCATGCACGCGCTGCCCGTCGAGCTGCGGCAGCGGCGCGCTCAGCGCGACCTCGGCCAGCGCCTCGCCGGAAAAGAGCGGGGCAAGCTGCGGGGCGGTCAGCACGCGCCGGGCTTCGTCCAGCAGCAGGCCCAGTTCCAGCCCTTCGGCCCGGTCCTCGCCCTGCGACAGCAGGCGGGCGGCGGTGTCGGGCCAGTCGGTCCGGTCGGTGCCTGGCAGGAATTCCAGCAGCCGGTGCACCTGTCGGCCCCGCCGCTTGGCCTGGTCCTCGTCCAGCCCCTGTTCGCCGGGCAGCGCCTTGGCCCCGCCCAGATCCGACGGGCTGATCGTGGTGCCCCGGGACGGCGCGCTGTCCGCCCGCCGCAGGAACACAGGGTCCAGCGGCGGCGGGGCGCTGTCGTGCCGCGCCACGGCTGCCGAGGGCGCGACGGACCAGTCGCCGCCCTCCAGCCGCAGGCCCTGGCCCGTGGGGAAATCGGCCCCGGTCGCGCCCAGCGTGGCCATCGCGTGGCCGACGCGGTCGTGCCAGGCCTCGCCATCGCTGCCCAGCTCTCCGGCGGCGGCCACGATCAGCCAGGTCTCGGCCCGGGTCAGCGCGACATAAAGCAGGCGGTCGCGTTCCTCGGCCCGCGCGTCGGACAGGGCATCGCGGGCGGCGCGCAGGGGCGGGGGCATGTCATCGCCGCGCCCGGCCCAGACCTTGGTGGCCCCCAGTGGCAGCAGGCGGTCGCGGTTCTGCAAACGCCGCTGGCCGGTGTCGGGCAGGATCACCACCGGCGCCTCCAGCCCCTTGGCGCCATGCACCGTCATCACGCGGATCCGGTCCTCGGCCGCGTCCATCTGGCGCTTGATCTCCAGCTCGTCGGTTTCCAGCCAGACGAGGAAGCCGGTGAGGCTGGGCACCGCGTTGCGCTCATAGGCCAGCGCCTGATCCAGCAGGGCGTCAATCCCGTCTTCGGCCTCTTCTCCCAGCCGTCCCAGCAGGCGGCGGCGGCCGTCGTGGCGGGTCAGGATGCGCTCGATCAGGTCGTAGGGGCGCAGGAAATCGGTGTTGTCGCGCAGATCCTCAAGCACCTCCATCTCACGCGGGAAATCGGCCGCGCGCTCGCGCAAGGCGGGCCAGAGAAGGGTCCGGGTCCGCTTGTGCGCCAGGTCATAGAGCATCTGCTCGTCCCAGCCGAAGAGCGGGGATTTCAGCGCGACGGCCAGCGACAGGTCGTCCTCGGGTGTGGCGAGGAACGACAGCAGCGCCGCGATGTCGCGCACGGCCAGCTCGGCCCCCACCTTCAGCCGGTCGGCCCCGGCGATGGGCAGGCCGATCTCCTTGCAGGCGCGGATCACCTCCTGGAACAGATCCGACCGGCGCTGGACGAGGATCAGGAAATCCCCGGGCCGCACGGGCCGCATCCGCTGGTTGCCATCCGGGTCGATTCCGGCCGGAATCGGCGTGCCGGTCCGGACCATGCGGGCGATCTCGCCCGCGATGCGCCCGGCGAGAACCACGTTGTGATCGTTCTGCCCCAGCTGATCCACCGGGTCGGTCCAGTGCCGGTCGTCCGAGACCTCGACCTTGGCGACCACCGGCCACAGGTCGACACGTCCCGGCATCACGGTGTGAAAGGCGCGGTGCGGCTCGTCCGAGGTGAACCCGGCGGCGGCGCGCCCCTCGAACACCGTGTCGACCAGCGACAGGATCGCCGGGGCCGAGCGGAAGGAATAGGCCAGCTCCAGCACCTGCAACGGGTCGGACAGGGCGGCTAGCCGGTCGCGGAACTCGTCGCGCATCCGGTCGAACCCGGCAGGATCGGCGCCCTGAAAGCTGTAGATCGACTGCTTGCGGTCGCCGACGACAAAGATCGTGCGGCTGCGCCCGGGCTGCGCGCCCTCGCCGGCGGTGAATTCGCGGGCCAGCCGGTCGACCACCTCCCACTGCACGGGGCTGGTGTCCTGTGCCTCGTCGACCAGGATATGGTCGATGCCGCCGTCCAGCCGATACAGCACCCAGGCCGCCACCGCCGGATCGGCCAGCAGGTCGCGGGTACGCAGGATCAGGTCGTCGAAATCCAGCCAGCCGCGTTGCTGCTTGGCCTGGACATAGGCGGGCAGAAAGATCGCGGCAAAGTCGTGCAGCGCCCGGGACCGTTCGACCGCCGACAGCGCCAGCCGCAGGGGCCGGGCCTGTTCCACGGCCTGCATCCAGCTGTCGAGCGCGCCGGCGATATCGGCCAGACCGGCGCGGGTGGCCTTGGTGGGAAAAGACCCTGTCTTGGCCGAAAACGGCTCTTTCGTCTTGGCGCCGGTCAGAAACACCTGTTCCAGCAGCGGCAAGGCGGCGGGGGTCGTGACGTCCAGCCCGCGCAGACGGTCGGCGGCCTTCTGATCGGTAGAGCTCCCGGCGCTCAACGCGGCGACAAGCCGTTCCAGCAGCGCCGGGGCCTCGGCCGGGCAGGCCAGGCGCGTCAGCGCGTCGGGGCCGAACTCCGGCGGCAGGTCGAAGAGGGCGCAAAGCGCCTCTCGCGGCATGGGCTGGGCGAAATGCGGGGCGCTGCGGGCGATCTCGGCCGTGATCTGGTCAAAGCTCTCGTCCGTCAGCTGCGCCGCAAGCGCGGCCACCACGTCGCGCCGCGGACCCTCGGCCAGACTCTCCACGATATCCGCGCGCAGCAGCGTGGCGGCGCGGTCCTCCATTTCGGTAAACTGCGGGCTGACCCCGGCCTCCAGCGGGAACCGCCGCAGGACCGAGGCGCAGAAGGAATGGATGGTCTGGATCTTCAGCCCGCCGGGCGTTTCGATGGCGCGGGCAAACAGGGTCCGCGCCTCGCGCAGGTTGAAAGGCCCTTCGGCGCCCATCGTCTCTAACTGGCCGCGCAGGGTCGCATCGTCCAGCATCGCCCATTCGCCCAACCGGCGGAACAGGCGGTTCTGCATCTCGCTGGCGGCGGCCTTGGTATAGGTCAGGCAGAGGATGCGCTGCGGTTCCACGTTCGACAGCAGCAGCCGCGCCACCCGGTCGGTCAGCACCCGCGTCTTGCCCGACCCCGCATTGGCCGACAGCCAGGTCGACCGGCGTGGCTGCGCGGCCTGCACCTGGCGTTCGCTGGCGTCGTCCCGCTTCATTCCAGTATCCTCAGATCGGGGACCGAGGAGGCATCCCATTCGCCGAACCGCGCCAGCTGGTCGTAATCCCCGACGTCGGTCTTGCTGAACATCGCCCGCCGCGCGGTATAGCCCTGCGCATCGCTGAGATAGGCCCGCATCAGGGTCTGGAATTCCAGCCAGACGACCTCGGGCGGGGCCTCGTCCAGCGGGGCGGCGACCTCTCCGGCGCTGCCGCCAAGGCCGATGTAGACCGCGGCCGCGACATGGCGCGGAGCGATCTCGCCAAACCCCTGCATCTGCGCGATGGCCGCCGAAAGCAGCAGCTGCCGGTCGAAATGCAGCTGTTCCTTGGCGGTCGGAGGTTTCCCGGTCTTGTAATCGTACAGCCGGGCATTCCCGGCGCCGTCGATGTCGATCCGGTCGGCCTTGGCCGTCAGGGTGAATCCCAGGTCGGGGATCTCGGCCTTGCCGGTGACCTCGAACCCGGCGGGCAGGGCGATCCGCAGGCGCTCTGCCTCGTCTTTCAGATAGCCCTCGGCCACCCGGGCCAGCCGCGCCTGCCAGAGCAGCCGCGCTTCGGCCCAGGGCACGTGTTGGGCCAGCTTCGTCTCACATATCCGCATTAAATCGGCCATCGACAGCGCGTCGCGATCCTGGCGCAGCTGCCTGACGAAATCCTCCATCACCCCGTGCAACACGGTGCCGCGCAGCAGGGCGTCGGGCACGGCCATCAGCGGGTCGAGCGGGTGCAACCGCAGCACATGGCGGGCGTAGATCGCGTAAGGATCGCGGATCAGGCGCTTGATCTCGGTCACCGACAGGCCACGCGGGCGGGCCGACACCGGCGGGCAGGGCGCGGGGCGCGGGGCGGGGTCCAGCCGCGGCGCGGCCTCCAGCTGCCGGGTGCGGGTCAGCCAGGCGGCGCCGCGCGCGCGCATCCCGGCCAGCGCGGCCTGACCCTCGCCCGGCAGCCCGTCCAGCAGGTTCGTCAGCCGGCTGATCCAGCGCGAGGGCACGGTTTCCGCGTCCTGGGTGCGGATCGACCGGGTCAGCCAGACCTCGCCCACGCCGATGGCCTGCTGGAAATCATGCGCCGAGAGGCCGATCTTGCGTTCCGGCAGCAACAGGCCCGCCTCGTGCCGCATCCTGCGGTTCAGCCAGGGATCGGGGGCAAGGCTTTCGGGCCAGGACCCTTCGTTCAGCCCGGCCAGGATCACCAGCTCGGCCCCCTGCACCCGCGCCTCCAGCGTGCCCCAGATCAGGACATTCGGATGCACCCCATCGCCCACGCGCACCTCTTCGCGACCCAGGGCGAGGTCGACAAGGCGGCAGTAATCCGCGGCGTCGATCTCACCCCCGGCGTCGGCTTCGCGCTGCAGCCCGGTCATCGCCTGGCTTGCGGCGCGCCCGGCGTCGCGGTGCCAGAGCGCCTGCGGGCCGCCGCCGGACGACCCGGTGCAGATGCTTTCGGCCAGCGCGATGTGGGCGTCGACACGGGTGGGCAGGGGTTCGGCCCCGGGCGCATGACGGTCGATGAAACAGGCGCAGATCCAATTGGCCCAGCCGGGCGCGATCCCTTCGTCGCGGGATGCGGCAAAAGCCTGGATCGCGGCGGCGTCGGGGTGCGGGGGGCCATAGCGGCGCAGGCGCAGCTCCAGCTCGCGGGTTAGCAACAGGTGCGTGCCGCGGTCGGCGCCGGAATGGGTTACCGGATGCTTGAGCAGGGTCAGCAGCGCCTCGGCCGTCAGCCGGTCGCGTGACAGCTGTGCCACATGGCGCAGGAACCGGCCCGGCGGCGAAAGCTGCAGCGGCCGCCCGGCGGAATCGTCGGGCAGGATGCCCCACCGGTCGAGCGCGGCAGCCACCTGCCGGGTCAGCATCCGGTCGGGCGTGATGAGGGCGGCCACGCGCCCCTCGTCGACCGACTGGCGCAGGCGCATGGCGATGGCCAGCGCCTCGGCCCGGGAGGATGGCGCCTCCAGCAGGGTGACACCGGACATGGCGGCCTCGATCCCCCTGAGCGCGGGGCCTTCCTCCAGCCATTGATCGGTGACCGGGGCCGGGCGCAGGGCCAGCGAAACGACCCTGTTCCGCCCCGGATCGGGGGCTTCGGTGTCGTCCCACCGGGTCACGGCGTCATGCGGCAGGTCCAGTTTCTGCAACAGGCGGGCAAACCGGAACTGCGGATGATCCTCGCCCGTCATCGCGTCGGTGAGCGAATTCCAGACCGCGCCGGGCATGTCGAAATCAAAGCCGGGCAGCAGCACCGCCCCCTGTGGCAGCCGCGCCACCGCCTGCATCAGCAGCAGGGTCGGGCCCCGCGACCCGGTGGACCCGGCCAGGATCACCGGCGTGTCGGGCGGGCTGTCGGCCCAGATCGCGATGGTGCGTTCGATCACCATGCGCAGCCGCGCGGCCGGATCGGGCGGGCCGCCGGCGGCGTTGGAATAGGCCTGCGCGATGCCCAGGAACCGTTGCGCCCGCGCCCAGTGGCCGGACTGGTCGCTGACATCCAGCCGGGACAGGGCCTCGGGGTCGACGCCCTCGCTCTGCATCTCGTCCATCAGTTCGGCCAGGCTGTCGGCCAGATCGAAAAGCGCGCTGCGGGGGGCGAGGTCGGGTTCGCTCTCCAGCAGGGCCGAAATCAGCTGCGCCAGTTCCAGCCGTCGCCGCAGGTAGGGGCGGGGCGGTTCGATATCGGCCAGATGGATCGACTGGCCCAGGTCGGCGATGGTTTCGATCCTGGGCAGCAGGCAGGGCGGCCCGGCGTCGAAAAGGTCGCGCATGCGCCGGGCCATGCGGCGGGTGTTCACCAGCACCCGGACCCGGGCCAGTTCCTGCGGCGGGCGGCCCTCGTGGCGGCGTCTGAGGCCCGCCACCAGCAGCGCCGGGAAATCGGCCCCCGGCGGCAGGCCCATCACGCGGGGTCTGTCGCTTGGCTCAAACATCGGCGGCGGCCAGGGTCTCTTCGGCCAAGGTGATGCCTTCGGGCCGCCCGACGTCGCACCATTGCCCGGTGTGGATCAGCCCGTGCAGCCGGCCGCGCGCGATCATCCGGTCCCACAGCAGGTTCAGCGAAAAGACGGTTTCGGGGATTTCGCCCAGCAGGGCGGGGTTCAGGATCTGTGCCCCGCAATAGACCAGCGGCCCCCCGCGCGACAGCCGCCCGGCGGTGATCGCGAAATCGCCGCCCCCGACCCGGCCAACGGCGCGTTCCGGCGGCACGCAAAGCAGGATGGCGTCCATGATATCGGGGTCCCAGGCGGCGGCGAGCGCGGCCAGCGGGTTCGGCCCGGTGAAGATCGCATCGCTGTTGAGCGTCATCACCGGCCCGTCGCCGAGCAGCGGCAGGGCCTTGCGCAGGCCGCCGCCGGTGTCCAGAATCTCGGGCTGTTCAGGCGAAACAGTGACGTTCTGCGGGGCGAGATGCGCCGCCATCATCCCGGCCTTGTAATGCGTGTTCACCACGATCGGGCCGTCGCTGGCGCCCCGGGCGGTGTCCAGCGCATGGTCGATCAACGCCTTTCCGGCCACCGGGATCAGCGGCTTGGGCCGGTCGGCGGTCAGCGCGCCCATCCGGGTGCCGAACCCGGCGGCGAATATCATCACCGGAGCGTGCCGCATCGGTCCTTCAGCTCTTGCAACAGGGCGGGGGTCGGTTCCGGCAGGTCGGCCAGCAGGCGGCGGCGCATCTGCAGCAGCGCCGGGTGTGACAGATTGCTGACGAGGTTGTCCCAGACCCGCGGGATCAGGTCGACGTAGTGCGGCTTGCCATAGAGCAGCGACAGCCGGGCAAAGACACCCAGGATCCGCAGGTTCCGCTGCACGCCCAGCACGTGGTAGGCGGCCGAGAAGGTCGTAAGGTTGGCCCCGGTCTGCGCGCAGAACCGTGCGATCATCGCCCGGTGCAGCGCCCGGGGCACATCGCGCCGCGCGTCCTGCAGCAGAGAGACGAGGTCATAGGCCGGATGCCCCGACATCGCGTCCTGGAAATCCAGCAGGCCGACGCGTGCGACGCCCTTGCGCTGCGGCAGCCACAGCAGGTTTTCGGCATGCACGTCGCGCATGATCAGCACCTTGCGCTGCGGCGCGATCGCGTCGAGCAGCTGGCGCATCGCGGGCAGGAAGGCCGCGCGCGGGCCCTCGTCCGGGTCGGGCCCGGCCTTGCGGTAATGGACATAGGCCAGCCCGGCCAGATCGCTCATCAGCTTGGGCGAATAATCGGCCACGCCCTCGGGCGGATCGGCCAGCGAGAGGCGGGCGAGCATGTCGGTTGCGGCGGCATAGAGCCTGAATTCGGTGTCCTGCCGTTCGTCCCCGGACATGCTGGCGAGCAGGCGGGAATAGAGATCGTCGCCCAGATCCTCGATCAGCAGGAACCCGTTGTCGGCATCCTCGGCCATGATCGCGGGGGCCGAGAGGCCCAGACCGGTCAGGTGGCGCGCGATCAGGACAAAGGGGCGGACGTCCTCGCCCTTTTCCGGCGGAGCGTCCATCAGCACGGCGCGGCTGCCATCGGGACGCAGCAGGCGTTCGTAGCGCCGGTTCGACGCATCGCCCGCAAGCGGGCCGCGTTCGGCATCGGCAAAGGGCGTTCCGGCCAGGAAAACGGCGGCCAGCTGGGTACGGTCAGGCAATCCCGGCCTCCTTCAATCGCGGCCGCCACAGGGCGTCGTCACCCGTGATGGTTACCCTGCGGGCCGTGTCGCCCGCAACATCGAATGCAAGGGTCAGGGCGGTATCCGGCCGGTCGGGGCCCATGCGGTCGGGCCATTCGATCACGCTGATCGCCGTCTCCAGCGCCTCGTCCAGGCCCAGTTCGATCAACTCTTCGGGGCCGGACAGGCGGTAGAGATCGGCGTGCCAGACCGGCCCGGCGGAGGTGTCGTATTCCTGCACCAGCGTGAAGGTGGGCGAGGGCACGTCCTCCGGCTCGTCCATCAGGCTCTGGATCAGGCTGCGGGCGAAATGGGTCTTGCCCGCGCCGATCCCGCCCTCCAGCAGCAGGCAGTCGCCGGGGTGCAGAATGGCTCCGATGTGCCCGGCAAGATCTGCCGTGGCGTCGGGGTCCGGCAGTGTCAGCAATCGTCGGTAAGTGCCCATGCCGCCAGACTATCCGCTGCATCGCCCGCCGCAAGCCGCAGCGGTGCGACGCTCAGCCGGCTGAGGCGAGTTCCGGGATGCGGGCGATCTGCGCGGGTGCAAATTCCACCAGCGTGGCCCCACCCCCAAGCGGAGAGCAGCGGCAGGTCAGCACGCTGCCGTCGTTGCGCGTCACATCGGACTGCCATTCGCTGCGGGGGCCGAAGGCGCCGACGAAATCCCGCACCTCGCCCCAGACGGGCGTGGCGCTGCATCCGGCCTGCCAGTGCGCCGTGGCTTCGATTGCCGTGACCTCGGCGAGGCTGTCGCCCGGGGCGATCCCCCAAAGCGCGCGATAGGCCGCGTTGCAGAACACCAGCGCGCCCGGGGCGGAAAAGATCGCGATCCCCTGTTCCAGCGAATCCAGCGCGGCCCGGCCGATTTCGATCTGCTGCCGGTAGCCGCGGGTGAGCGAGACCTCGGCGCTGATATCCTCGAACAGAAAGGCGATGGCGCCGTCGGGATGCGGGCGCCCCGTGACGCGGAAGGTGACACCCGGAGAGATGCTCCATGTCTCCTGGTAGCGGCCGTCGACGGCCCGGTCGACCAGTTCGGTGATCTGGTCGCGCCAGCTGGCATAGTCCTTGGGCTCGGGCATCACCTGACGGTCGCGCAGGCAGTCGAAAAAGGCCAGCAGCCCCGGCCGCCCGCTCAGGAACTCGGGCGAGAGCGAGGTCAGTTCGATCAGGGCCGGGTTGAACAGGGCGAGCGAGCGGTTGCGGTCAAAGATCGCCAGCCCGATGGACAGCTGGGCAAAGGTCTTGGTCAGGGTCTGGACAAAATTGCGCTGTGCGATCTCGGCCATGACAACCGGGGTGATGTCGGATGCATAGTGCAGCCATTGATGGCCCGACCGCACCACCGTCACGTCGAACCAGCGGGTGCTGACGGTATCGTTGCTGCGGCAGGCCATCCGCACACGCGACGATTGCGGCGCGTTATCCTGCGGCAGCGGCAGGCCGGGCGACAGGACGGATCCGAACTCGGGCGCGGCGGCGCGGCTGGCCAGCCTGCGGTATTCGGTGTTGGACCACAGGATGCGGCCGTGGGCGTCGCATTTCCACACCGGGAAGGGGGCCAGGCTCACCGCCTCGCGCAGGATGTCGCGTTCGATGCGTGCGGTGCGCGTGCGATGCCGGTCGGCGCGCGACGACGGGGGGTCGCCGGAAATCGACACCCGCACCACCCCTTCGCGGGCGTTGATCTCGGCCATGCCCAGGTCGTCGGGGCGCAGGGATTGCAACTGCAGCTTTCCTTCGCCGGGAATCTCGCGCGGGAAATCGGGGAAGCGGATGGAAAAGACATCCGCCAGCCGCAGCCAATCGTCGTCATCGGGATCGGCATCCCCCAGCAGCTCGTTCCCCGAGGGGGTCGCGTCGATCAACCGGCCGTTCAGGAACAGAAAGACCGGTGCATCGTCGGACATGCCGGTTAACCCATTCGGGCCGAAACCTCGGGCGTGTGAGGATGGCAAATACGACACCAGCCACATCACGATCAGCGTAGAAGACAAGCAAACAGATGAAATCAAAGCAAATTCGGAAATGCTGTCCATGCGAGTACCGTCGTCCCAACCCTCGTATTTTGAGAGTGTTGGAATGATCGGGTAAATAAATCATTAATGATGGTGAGTGAGACGAGTATTCCGTTCTCAGATTTCAATCGGCCGATTGACCCCGGTGGGCACCGGGGTATCCCCGGTCCGGGCGTCGATCTTGGCGCGTGGCCAACAGACAACGACAACGGCCCCGGTGCGCTCGGCCATCTCCGGATCGTCATCCGAGCGGTCGGTCCCGTTGCTGAATGTCAGCTCGGCGCCCGAGCGTTCCAGCAGCGTCTTGGCGATGAACAGGCCCAGGCCCATCCCTTCGTATTCCGGGCGTTGCGAGCTTTCGCCCTGCGCCCGGCGGCGGCGCATGAAGGGGTCGCCGATACGCCCGATGATCTGGGGCGAATAGCCCCGCCCGTCGTCCATGATGCGCACCACGATGCGGGTGTCGGACCAGCTTGCCTCGACCCAGATATTGGCGCGGGCGAAATCCACCGCGTTCTGCACCAGGTTGCGCAGCCCGTGGATCACCTCGGGCCGCCGCAGGATCGAGGGCTGCGCCCCGCTGTGCCCGTCCTCGGGGAATTCGTCGAAATGGATGGCCTTGCCCCTGTCGCGATGCGGCTCGGCGGCCTCGTGGATGACGGTGCTGAGGGGGGCCTGCCGCAGGTGCAGGTCGTCCTTTCCGGCCCGGCCCATCGAGCGCAGGATATCGCGGCAGCGGTCCGCCTGTTCGCGGATCAGCAGGGCGTCGTCGCGCAGGTCGGGGCGGTCTTCGAGTTCTTCGATCAGCTCCGAGGAGGTCAGCTTGATGGTGGCCAGGGGGGTGCCCAGCTCATGCGCCGCGGCGGCCACGACGCCGCCCAGGTCGGTCAGCTTCTGCTCGCGGGCGAGGGCCATCTGCGTGGCCTGCAGCGCGTCGGACATGGCGTGCATCTCGGTCGCGATCCAGCGGGAATAGATCCCGAGGAAGACCACCGCGATCACGATGGCCAGCCAGTTGCCGAAGAGGAAGACATCGGCGATGTGCAGCTCTGTCGCGTCGGCGGTCAGCAGGGGCAGGTGGAACCGCGCCAGCAGGGTGACCATCGCGATGGCGGTGATACCCAGGAAGATCGTCGAGCGGGCCGACAGCGCGGCGGCCGACACCGTCACCGGCCCCACGACCAGCACCGAGAACGGGTTGTTCAGCCCGCCCGTCAGATACAGCAACAGGCCCAGTTGCAGCAGGTCGAACAGCACCATGAGCAGGTTTTCGGCCTCGGTCAGGCGCTTGTTTTCCGGAAAGATCAGGCTGGCCGACAGGTTGCCGATGACCGAGATTCCGACGACGAGATAGCTCAGCCCGTATTCCAGCTGCAGGTGATAGACCTCGCCCGCCACCACCAGCGCCGAAAGCTGGCCGACAATGGCGCCCCACCGCAGCAGAATGACGGTGCGCAGGCGGATCCAGTTGCCCCGCTCGCGGCCCTTGAGCACGCCGAAATCCGTATGGCTCATCGCCCCTGTGCCTTTGCCCCGTTGCACTTCATCCCCGCAAGGTTAGATGTGGGGTCCGGAACAGGCAATGCCCGCCGCCCGAGGAGAGAGTGCCGATGACCCGCCTTATTGCCATCGCCGGAGCGGCGGTCCTGGCCGCCCTGATGGGCGGTATCTGGCTGCTGACACTGGGCGGGCAGGGCGACGACGGGTTCGCGCAATGCCGCGCGTCCGTGGTGGCGGGGGGCGCGGGCAGCATCGGCGGGCCGTTCGAACTGGTGGACGAGACCGGCGCGACCGTGACCGACGCCCAGGTGCTGGACGAACCGGCGCTGGTCTATTTCGGCTATACCTACTGCCCGGATGTCTGCCCGCTGGACCTGGCCCGCAACGTCGAGGCGGTGACCCTGCTCGAAGATCGCGGTTACCGCGTGAAACCGGTGTTCATCTCGGTCGATCCGCAGCGCGACACGCCCGAACAGCTGGCCGAGTTCACCGACTACCTGCACCCGCGCCTGCTGGGGCTGACCGGGTCCGAGGCGCAGATCAAGGGCGCCGCGCAGGCCTATCGCGCGTTCTACCAGGTGCATGCGCCGGATGCGGGGGACAAGGATTATTACCTTGTCGACCATAGTACCTTCACCTACCTCACCCTTCCGGGAACCGGTTTTGCCGAGTTTTTCCGGCGTGACGACACGGCGGCGCAAATGGTTGACAAGGTTCAGTGTTTTCTCGACGCACGCTGACTCCTCGCGAAAGTTTGACGCAGTCGGCGGCACGATGTAGAAACATTCGATCCTGCGGCCCCGCCGCGGCAAGGGGACTCGAAAATACATGGAAGACATCCAGGACCTGGGCGAAGACAAGACGCTGTTGCTGTTGGACGACGACGAACCGTTCCTGCGGCGCCTCGCCAAGGCGATGGAAAAGCGCGGGTTCGAGGTGGAATGCGCCGGCAGCGTCGCCGCGGGCAAGGCCATCGCGACCGCCCGCCCCCCCGCTTATGCGGTCTGCGACCTGCGGCTGGAGGACGGCAACGGCTTGGACGTTGTCGAAATCCTGCGCGAGAAACGCCCCGACAGCCGGATCGTCGTGCTGACCGGCTATGGCGCCATCGCCACAGCCGTTGCGGCGGTCAAGATCGGGGCGACGGATTATCTGTCCAAGCCCGCCGATGCGACCGACATAACCAATGCGCTGCTGGCCCGTGCCGACGCCCTGCCGCCGCCGCCGGAAAACCCGATGAGCGCCGACCGTGTCCGCTGGGAACATATCCAGCGTGTCTACGAGCTCTGCGACCGCAATGTCAGCGAGACCGCGCGCCGCCTGAACATGCACCGCCGGACCCTGCAGCGTATCCTCGCCAAGCGCTCGCCCAAGTAGCGGGCGGCGCATCGGTGCGCGGCAGCCTCCGCCGCTGCGCTCAGTCCAGGTCGTAGCGCTTGAGCACCTTGTCGACGACCTGCCCGTTGGCCATCCGATAGCCTTCGATCCGCCCGTAATCCTCGAACCCCCGGCTGCCGTAATAGGCCAGCCCGCCCAGGTTGTCGGCGCGGATCTCGGCGTTGATCCAGCGGTATCCGCTGGCCAGGGCCGCCGCGCGGGTCTTTTCGAACAGGGCCGACCCGGTGCCCAGCCCCGTCCGCCCGACCCGGGCAAAGGTGGCGATCTGGGCGCAGTCGGCCCCGTGCTCGGGATGCGGGTCGACCCACTGGAACCCAAGGACGTCGCCCGCGTCATCCTCGGCCAGGTGCCAGATCGCGCGGGGGTCGGATGCCATCCGCTCCGCGATATAGTCGCGCGTGACGGGCGTGGTGATGGCGGTGGTGCCGCCCTCGGCGATCACTTCGTTCAGCAGATCGGCCAGGGGGCCGGCATCCAGCGGGCCCGCGGGGCGGACATGCAGGGTCATGGCATCTGCTCCATCAGTGCGCCGTGGCGTGCGGTGAAATCGCGGCGCACCTCGACCGGCGGGCGCAGGCGGATTTCCAGGCCCTCGATCATCCGCGGATCGGGCTTGCCGAAAAACCGGTCGGCCTCGGCGGTGGCAAAGCCCGCGATCCGCACCGCCTCCATCCAGGCGCTCAGGCGGTCGGCCTTCTTGATCTGCTTCTTGACCGGGGCGGGCAGGGCGGCGGGCAGGCCGAAACGGATGTGCACGGCTGCGGTCAGCCGTTCGTCCAGGGTGCCGTAGCTGGGGCCGACGGCGGCCTTCACCGGGGAAATCATGTCGCCGATGACATATTCCGGCGCATCGTGCAGCAGGGCAGCCAGGCGCCATTGCACCGGGGCGCGGGGTTCCAGCCGGGCATAAATCTCTTCGACCAGCAGGGAATGTTCGGCCACGGAATAGGCGAAATCCCCGTGAGTCTGCCCGTTCCACCGCGCGACAAAGGCCAGGCCGTGGGCGATATCCTCGATTTCGATGTCCACGGGCGTCGGGTCGAGCAGGTCAAGCCTGCGACCTGACAGCATTCTCTGCCACGCGCGTTGAGGTTTCGGCATCGGGGGTCTCCGGCAATGCCGATGGGTTACCCAATCCATGCCTGCGTGTAAATGCGGAGCACTTTCCCTATTAGACCCGGGCCAGACCTCCTCCATACCCCACCAAGATTGTGCCATGAGGGGCGGTCTGCTAAGGCGAGGGCAATCGGAATCCGCACAGGAGAACGGCACATGCCGAAGGACTACATCGTCAAGGACATCAATCTGGCCGAATATGGCCGCAAGGAACTGGACATTGCCGAAACGGAGATGCCCGGCCTGATGGCCCTGCGCGAGGAATACGGTGCGGCGCAGCCGCTGAAGGGTGCCCGGATTGCCGGCTCGCTGCACATGACCATCCAGACCGCCGTGCTGATCGAAACGCTTGTCGCGCTGGGCGCCGATGTGCGCTGGGCGTCGTGCAACATCTTCTCGACCCAGGACCACGCCGCATCCGCGATCGCCGAAAGCGGTACGCCGGTCTTCGCCATCAAGGGCGAAACGCTTGAGGACTACTGGACCTATACCGACAAGATCTTCCAGTTCGGCGGCGAGGGTGGCACCTGCAACATGATCCTCGATGACGGTGGCGACGCCACCATGTACATCCTGATGGGTGCACGCGTCGAAGCCGGTGAAACCGACCTGATCGCCGTGCCGACCTCGGAGGAAGAGGAATACCTCTTCGCCCAGATCAAGAAGCGCCTGGCGGCCTCGCCCGGCTGGTTCACCAAGCAGCGCGAAGAGATCCAGGGCGTGTCCGAAGAGACCACGACCGGCGTCCACCGCCTGTACGAGCTGCAGAAGAAGGGCCTGCTGCCCTTCCCCGCGATCAACGTGAACGACAGCGTCACCAAGTCGAAGTTCGACAACAAGTACGGCTGCAAGGAATCGCTGGTCGACGGCATCCGCCGCGCCACCGACACCATGATGGCCGGCAAGGTTGCCGTGGTCTGCGGTTATGGTGACGTGGGCAAGGGCTCGGCGGCCTCGCTGGCCGGTGCCGGCGCCCGGGTGAAAGTGACCGAGATCGACCCGATCTGCGCGCTTCAGGCCGCGATGGACGGGTTCGAGGTGGTGACGCTGGAAGACGCGGTCGAAAGCGCCGACATCTTCATCACCACCACCGGCAACAAGGACGTGATCCGCATCGAGCATATGCGCGCGATGAAGAACATGGCCATCGTCGGCAACATCGGCCACTTCGACAACGAGATCCAGGTTGCCGCGCTGAAGAACCACAAGTGGACCAACATCAAGGAACAGGTCGACATGATCGAGATGCCCTCGGGCAACAAGATCATCCTGCTCTCCGAAGGGCGTCTGCTGAACCTCGGCAATGCGACCGGGCATCCGTCCTTCGTGATGTCGGCTTCGTTCACCAACCAGGTTCTGGCGCAGATCGAACTGTGGACCAAGGGCGATAGCTACGAGAACAAGGTCTACATCCTGCCCAAGCACCTGGACGAAAAGGTCGCGCGCCTGCATCTCGACCGGATCGGCGTGAAACTGTCCAAACTGGCGCCGGATCAGGCGGCCTATATCGGTGTCGCACCCGAAGGGCCGTTCAAGTCCGAGCACTACCGCTACTGATGCGGCCTGCGCTGGCCGCTTCCCTTGCCCTGCTGGCCCTCACCGGGCCGGCAGCCGCCGAGGTGGCCAGCGCGCATATCGTCGAGCATTATTCCGTCACCGCCCTCGACAGTCAGGGCCTGCGCGACGAGATGGATGCCAAGGGCCCCAACGACTACTGGGCCCACACCACCTGGTACATCGAATGGTCCGCCCGCTGCGAGGTGTCGCTGCGCACCCGGATCGTCATGCCGCGCCACGCGGCGCCCGACAGCCTGCCCCCCGCCCTGCGGGCCGAGTGGGAGCGGTTCGAGGCCGCCCTGCTGGCGCATGAGATCGAGCATCGCGATTTCGGGATCGCCGCCGCGGAAGAGATCGAGAGCAGCCATTGCCGCAACGCTGGCGGCGTGATCGACCGCTGGTCGGCCCGCGACGTCGAGCTGGACAGCCGTACCGATCACGGCCGCAACACTGGCGCCTATCTCGACTGAAGCCTGCAAAGCTGACGTGAGGGTCAACCGGAAGCTGTTATTTTCGCAGATTTTTCCCTTTGTGCCCGGGGATTGTGGGGCTAACGTGACCCCACCAAATGGGGACAATGGCCAGGGGGCTGGCCATAACGTGGGAGAATAATCATGGGAAAACGTGACGATCTGATTGCGCGCTACGCGGAAGATCTGAAATCCAAATGCGGCATCACGCCGGACATGGCGCTGCTGACCAAGGTGACCATCGGCTGCGGGCCGTCGATCTATGACGCCGACGCCAGCACGGTGGCCAGCTCGCAGCCCGGAGAGCTGGAGACGGTCAAGAAGAACTTTCTGATCAAGAAGCTGGGCATGAAGGACGGGCCGGAACTGGACGAGGCGCTGGACTCGGTGATCGAGACCTACGGCAAATCCGAGCGCAACAAGTACCGCGCCGTGATCTACTACATGCTGACCAAGCATTTCGGCAAGGAAGCCATTTACGGCTGAGCGGCCGGGCCGACGCGTCGGATCGCTACAATCCTAGACACTCTTGTTTTGCCCCGGCCCTGTGCAGGGGTTATACGTTTCGGCATCGGGCCAGGACGGCCGGATCCTTTGACAGATTTCGCGTGTGGTGCGTAGGGAGCACGCGGGGTGGTAGAGGGTTCCGGCCAAGGTCGGGCCCTCCGCTACGCATCTTGCAGCCGGGCCGGGATGTTCGCCGGGCCAGCGGTTCAGGATGCCGTCAACAAGGCTTTGTCGCCGGGCTCGCGGTGCCATGCCTCCCCGGACCAGGATAACCGATCCCCGGACAGGACCAGGCTGCATGCGACAGGGGCGCCTCTCAGCCCTTGCCCGGAACCGGAAAGCGCCTTTTCAGACCAGGCCCAGCACCAGACCGATGACCCCGGCGCCCAGCACCGAATAGCCGCCGTCGATGATCGTCAGCATCGGGCGGCGCTGCGCATAGGCATAGTTCATGGCGACCCAGGGCGTGATGAAGAAGGCGCCGATGCCCAGGCCGGCCACCAGCGACTCGCCCGCGCCGTCGATCCCCGACATTGCAAAGACATGGCGCATCATCCCGGCCACCAGGATCATCGCGATGCCGGCCACCACGAAGGGCCCGTAACTGCCGGTTTCCACAGGCTGGCCCTTTTCGTCCAGCTCCAGCCCGGTCGCCTTGAGCCAGACGCCGGAAAAGGTCATGTACCAGACCGCGCCCATGGCAAAGCCGGCCGCCGCCGCCGCAAGTACCTCTACGAAACCCATTGCTGTCCTCCTGCCTGTGCCAGCGGGGGGACTATGCAACGGGTCCTTGCGCCGGGCCAGCGTTTTGTCAGGCAGTCAGGGCCGGGTCTTGCCCAGCTCGCAGACCACGCGCCATTCCTCCTCGGTCACCGGCTGGACGGACAGGCGGGTGTTCTTCACCAGCACCATGTCGGCCAGGCGCGGGTCGTCCTTGCACATGGCCAGGGTGACCGGCTGCTCCATCGGGCGCAGCGCGCGGATGTCGACGCATTCCCAGCGGGGATCGTCGGTGCTGCTGTCGGGATGGATCGCGGCGCAGACCTCGACAATCCCGACAACCGCCTTTTCCCCCTGCGAGTGGTAAAAGAACCCGAGGTCCCCCACCTGCATCTCGCGCATGAAGTTGCGCGCCTGGTAGTTGCGCACGCCGTCCCATTCCTCGCCCGCCTCGCCCTTGGCCTGCTGGTCCTGCCAGCTCCAGGTTCCGGGCTCGGATTTGAACAGCCAACAGGCCATCAGCCGATGACCTTCTTCCACGCGACCAGCGAGACGTCGGAAAACAGCCCCGCCTTGGAATAGGGGTCACCCACGACCCAGTCCCGCGCGGCGGCCATGTCGGCCACGTCCAGGATGACAAGCGATCCGCTCATCTCTCCGTCGTCGTCCAGCAGGGGGCCGGCCTGCGCCACCACGCCGGTCTTTTCGATATAGGCCAGGTGGGCATCGCGGTTGTCCTTGCGGACCTGCAGGGCACCGGGTTTGTCCTTGGCGAACAGGGCGATCAGCATTCATTCCTCCTTGAGCGGACGCGAGAGCAGCATGTCCAGCGCGCGGGACATGTCAATGCGTCCGTCTATCAGGGCCACCACGACCCCCGTGATCGGCATGTCGAGCGCCATGTCGCGTGCGGTGTCATCCACCGCGCGGGCTGTGGCGGCGCCCTCGACGGTAATTCTGGTATCGAATGTCGCGCCCCGCCCGATGGACAGGCCAAAGGCATAGTTGCGCGACTGTTCCGACGTGCAGGTCAGCGTCAGATCGCCAAAGCCCGACAGCCCGGCCAGCGTCTCGGCCCGGGCGCCCCGGGCCAGGGCCAGGCGCTGCATCTCGGCATAGCCGCGGGTCATCAGGGCGGCCCGGGCGCTTTCGCCCAGGCCGGCGCCCATGGCGGCGCCGCAGGCGATGGCGATGACGTTCTTGAGCGCGCCGCCGATCTCGGCCCCGGCGGTGTCGGGCGTGCGATAGAGCCGCAGGTTCGCGGTCGACAGGGCCGTTTGCAGGGCGCGCGCCACGTCGTGATCGGCGCAGGCCAGCGACATGGCCGTCGGCAGACCCCTGGCGATGTCGCGGGCAAAGCCGGGCCCGGTGAGCAGGGCATGGGTGCTGTCGGGCAGGGTCTGCGCCAGCACGCCCGAAGGGCCGAGCCCGGTAGACAGCTCGATCCCCTTGCAGCAGGCGACAACGCGCCGCCCGGCCAGCACGGCGGCATGTTGCGTGGTCATCGCGCGCAGCTGCTGCATCGGCACGGCCAGCAGCAGCGGGCCGGTGGCGGGCAGGGCGGTGATATCCGCGGTGACGGACAGGCTGTCCGGCAGGCGCGCGCCCGGCAGGCGGGCCGCATTCTCGCGCCCGGCCCGCATCGCGGCGGCATGGTCTGCGTTGCGGGCCCAGAGCGTGACGGGATCGCCGTCCTGGGACAGGGAAATCGCCAATGCGGTGCCGAATGCGCCCGCCCCGATCACGCCGGTCATGCCTTGGCCCCCTTCTTGCCGCTGCCCAGCAGGGCGGGGCTGGTGCGGTCCAGCGGCCAGCGGGGGCGGGCGGCAAGGGTCATGTCGTCGGCCTCTCCGGCGGCAAAGCGTTCCAGCCCGGCATAGGCGATCATCGCCGCATTGTCGGTACACAGCGCCAGCGGCGGCGCCAGGAAGGCCGCGTCGAATTCCGATGCCACCTCCAGCAGCGCGGCGCGGATCGTGCGGTTGGCCGCGACTCCTCCGGCGACGGCCAGCAGCGGGGCGGCGGGTTTGTCGTTCATGTAGATCGTCATGGCGCGGCGGGTCTTTTCCGCCAGCACTTCGGCCACCGCCGCCTGGAACCCGGCGCAGAGGTCGGCCCGGTCGCGCCGTTTCAGCCGGTTGTCGGTCATCACCCCGTCGCGGGTGCGCAGCAGAGCCGTCTTCAGCCCCGAAAAGCTGAAATCGCAGCCGGGCCGGTCCAGCAGCGGGCGGGGAAAGCGGAACCGTTCGGGATCGCCATGCCGCGCTTCGGATTCGACCGAGGGGCCGCCGGGCTGGGGCAGGGCCAGCAGGCGGGCGGTCTTGTCGAAAGCCTCGCCCGGGGCGTCGTCGATGGTGCCGCCCAGGCGGCGGTATTCCCCCGGGCCGCGCACGATCAGGAACTGGCAATGCCCGCCCGAGACCAGCAGCATCAGATAGGGAAAGGCGGCGCCATCGGTCAGCCGGGGCGTCAGCGCATGGCCGGCCAGGTGGTTGACCCCGATCAGCGGCAGCCCCGCCCCGGCGGCCAGCCCCTTGGCGCACATCACGCCCGAGAGCACGCCGCCGATCAGCCCGGGGCCCGAGGTCACGGCGATGGCGGAAAGGTCCGACAGCCGCTTGCCCGACTGCTCCAGCGCCATGCGCACGCAGGTGTCGAGCTTTTCGGCATGGGCGCGGGCGGCGATCTCGGGGACGACCCCGCCAAAGGCGGCGTGCAGCTCGGCCTGGCCGAAGACGACGGACGACAGGATGCGCGTCTTGCCGGGCACGCCCTGCACTACGGCGGCAGCCGTGTCGTCGCAGCTGCTTTCCAGCCCAAGAAGGATCGACTCGCCCGTCATTGCCCTGACCGTTGCACGAGATATGTCAGGCAGGTAACACCTGAACCCGTTGCGAACAACTGGGATGCCCCATGACGCCCGCGATCCTGCTCACCCGGCCCGAAGGCGATTCCGCCGAGGTCGCCGCCGCCCTGCGCGCGCGGCTTGACGCGCCGCGGATCGAGATCGCGCCGGTGCTGCGCATTGCCTTTGCCGATGCGATGCCGCCGATGGAGGGCGTGGGGGGCCTGATCTTCACCTCGCGCAACGGGGTGCGGGCGTGGCAGGCCCTCGGCGGGCCGGTGCTGCCCTGCTACTGCGTGGGCGAGGCGACGGCCGATCTGGCGCGCGCGGAAGGGGTGCAGGCGGTGTCAGCGGCGGGCAATGTCAGCGATCTGGCCGACCGGATCGTCACCGACCGGCCCGGCGGCCACTGGATGCATCTGCACGGCGCCCATGTGCGCGGCGCGTTGGTGAATCGCCTGCGCGCGGCGGGGCTGACGGCCAGTTCGGCCGTGCTCTACCGCCAGGACGAAGTGGCGCTGACAGCCGAAGCGCGCAGGCTGCTGGCCGCGCCCGGGCCGGTTGTGCTGCCGGTTTATTCCCCGCGCAGCGCGGCACTGATTGTCGCGCAGGCGGCGGGAATTCTGCGGGCGCCTGTTTTCGCGGCGGCGATCAGCCCCCATGTCCAGACGGCGCTATCCCCTCTACGGTGGACAAAATGCGCCATTGCCGGGCGGCCCGATGCCGATGCCATGCTGGAGACTACCATAGACCAGTATCACGCTGCATTGGACGGATCGGCGGGTTGAGGGCGCGTTGTGCGCCGAGTAAGGTCGAAATGCTGCCGGGCAGCGAAGTCGGAATCGAAAGGGTCAATCAGTGGCGGGCAAAAAGAAATCCCAGGACGGGGCCGAGGATACCGCGCCTGACGCGGGCCAGGACACCATGACCGCCAGCGCGGACGAGGTGGTGATGCCCGAACCCGGTGCCGAAACGCCCGAGACGCCCGAAGCCACCGACCTGGAAGTTCCCGAACACGATCCCCGCCCCGAGGGTGAGCCGCTGGCCACGCCCGTCGAGGACGCCGAGGTGATCGACCCGGTCGAGGATACGATCCCGGCCGAAGACCCGGAACCCGCCGAAGCCGCCGTCAGTGTCGAACCTGCCGCGCCGGTGCACGAACCCGCGCCACCCCCCGCGCCCGCCAAGTCCCGCGGCGGATTCTTCCCGGCCCTGTTCGGCGGGATCGTCGCCGCCGCCATCGGATTTGGCGCGGCCTGGTACATGCAGCAGCAATCCGCCGGCGGTGTCGAAACCCGCCTGACCGAACTGTCGGATACCCAGGCCAGCCAGGGCAGCGAGATTGCCGGGCTTAAGGATACCGTCGCCAAGGGCCCCGACCTCAGCGGTCTGAGCGGCGAGATCTCGGCCCTGTCCGACAAGGTCGATGGCCTGTCCGCCCGGGTCGATGAGGTCTCTGGCGGCCTTGCGCCCCTGCAGGACCGGATCACCGCGCTGGAAAAACGCCCGATCTCGGAAGGCGTCTCGAAAGAGGCGATCGCCGCCTACGAGGCCGAACTCGCCCGCCTGCAGCAGGCGATGGCCGACCAGCGCAAGGAGGTCGAGGACCTGATCGCCGAGGCCCAGCAGATGGAGGCCGACGCCTCGGCCACCGCCGAGACCACGCTGCGCCGCGCCGCGCTGACGCGGATCCTCTCGGCGCTGGACAGCGGCACCGGCTTTGCCGGCGCGCTTGGCGACCTGCAGGCCGCCGGGCAGCAGGTGCCCGAGGAACTGGCCGCCGTGGCGGAATCCGGTGTCACCTCGATGTCGACCCTGCGCGATACCTTCCCCGAAGCCGCCCGCCGCGCGCTGGAGGCCGTGCGCGCCGCCGAGGATGGCGGCATCTCCTCGGTCGGGGATTTCCTGCGCACGCAGCTGGGCGCCCGCTCGCTGGAGCCGCGCGAAGGCAACGACCCCGATGCCATCCTCAGCCGCGCCGAGGCCGCGTTGAAGGCCGGCCGCCTGGGCGATACCCTGGCCGAGCTGGACACCCTGCCCGACGCGGGACGGGCCGAGATGGCGAACTGGATCGACAGCGCTGCCGCCCGGCACAAGGCCGTTACCGCCGCCGAAGATCTCTCGGCCCAACTCAATGCCGGCTGACCCGGACGGCCCGGGCCGCAACGGCGGCCCGCGCCCGCAAACTTGGAACGCAAGGATTTCGCCCGCATGATCTGGTCGCTCGTGAAAATTGTCCTCTTCGTCGTGATCGTCGCCGCCGCGGCGCTCGGGGCGAGCTACCTGCTCGAACTCGACGGGGGGGTGCGGATCGCCTTTGGCGGGATGGAATTCAACCTGTCGCCGATCAAGTCGGTGATCGCCATGTTGCTGCTGGTGCTTGCGGTCTGGCTGTTCCTCAAGCTGCTGGGCCTGCTGATCGCGCTGCTGCGGTTCATCAACGGCGACGAGACCGCGCTGTCGCGCTATTTCGACCGCAATCGCGAGCGCAAGGGCTTCCAGGCGCTGAGCGAGGGGATGCTGGCGCTTGCCTCGGGCGAGGGGCGGCTGGCGATGGCCAAGGCGAACAAGGCGCGGAAATACCTCGACCGGCCGGAACTGACCAACCTGATCACCGCCCAGGCAGCCGAGATGACCGGCGACAAGCGCCGCGCGACCGAGGCCTACAAGCTGCTGCTGACCGACGACCGCACCCGCTTTGTCGGCATTCGCGGGATCATGAAGCAGAAGCTGGCCGAGGGCGACACCGACACGGCGATGAAGCTGGCGCAGAAGGCCTTTGCCCTGAAGCCGGCACATCAGGAGGTGCAGGACACCCTGCTGAAACTCCAGGCCCAGAGCGCCGACTGGAAAGGCGCCCGCGCCACGCTGAACGCCAAGCTGCGCCACGGGGCCCTGCCGCGCGACGTGCACAAGCGGCGCGACGCCGTGCTGGCCCTGTCCGAGGCGCGCGGCGTCTTCGAAGAGGGCCATTCGATCGAATCGCGCGAGGCCGCGATCGAGGCCAACCGCCTGTCGCCCGACCTGATCCCCGCCGCCGTGATGGCCGCGCGCGGCTATGTCGAACAGGGCAAGCCGAAATACGCGACCCGGGTTCTGAAAAAGGCCTGGGATGCCCTGCCGCATCCCGACCTCGCCGCCGCCTTCTCCGCCATCGTGCCGGACGAAACCCCGGCCGCCCGGCTCAAGCGGTTCCAGACGTTGACAAAGATCCACCCCGAGAACCGCGAGACCCGCCTGCTGCTGGCCGAGCTGAACATCGCGGCCGAGGATTTCCCCGCCGCCAAGCGCGCCCTGGGCGACCTGGCAATCGAGGAACCCGACGCCCGGACCCTGACCATCATGGCCGCCATCGAGCGCGGGCAGGGATCGTCGGATGCGGTGGTCAAGGGCTGGCTGACCCGCGCCGTCATGGCCCCGCGCGGCCCGCAATGGGTTTGCGACAGCTGCCACCACGTGCATTCGCAATGGACGCCGATCTGCGACAACTGCGAGGCCTTCGACACCCTGTCCTGGCGCAAGGCGACGGCCGGCGAATATTCCACGCCGATGAGTTCCGAGATGCTGCCGATGATCGTCGGCAAGATCGAAGAGCCCCGCCCCGATGCGCCCGTGCCGCCCGAACCGGCCCCCATGCCGACGCTGCCGGCCGCCGATCCCGAGGTGGCGGACGCCGAAGTCCTGCCGCCCGAGGGCGAAGATACCGTCAAAGGCGACGAGAAATAGCCTCTTTTCCGCCCGCGACCGGGGTGCTATAGCCCCGGTCCACAGGGCCGTGGGTCCTGCCCGAAAAGGATGCCGCTGTAGCTCAGCTGGTAGAGCACGTCATTCGTAATGATGGGGTCGGGGGTTCGAGTCCCTTCAGCGGCACCATCCTTTTCACCCCCTCCGACACCCGGACAAAGACGGCAGATGGCGCGCTTCCGGCACTTGGCCTGTCGCCGCCGTGGACTCCTGAAAGCAGGCCGCGGAGTACGCGCCGGACAGCGCCCCGCCGTTCCACGGGCCTTGTGCCGCCCCCCGATCTGGCCGATTCCCTTGTCTTCGACGTCGATGCCTCGACCCCGGCGCTGGAAATCGACGTCAGGGCAGCGGATGTCGTGGGCGGCAGTGCCGGCCCGACCCTCGACCCCGCGATATGCGACAATGTCCACGCCGTGGCGTGCGAGTCGGATCACAACAGGCCGATGGTCTGTGACGGCATCGTCCTCACCGCCTGAGGCAGACGACATCCGGGGGTATTTACCCCCGGCAAAGGCGGCGGTGCATCCTGCATGTGCCGCCGTTTTGCGTTGCAGGTCGGAAGCATTCGACACGAAGTCGCAATCGGATGCAGCAGGCGCTCGGCTTGGCGGTATTTAGCAACTGCAAGGTGCGGGCCCCCGGGTCCGAGAATTGGGAAGCCGGTGCAAACCCGGCGCTGCCCCCGCAACGGTGACAGAGCGGAGGACGCGGCAGCAGCCACTGGGGAAGAGGAGCCCTGGGAAGGCGTCGCGTCCGGGTCGCAAGGCCCCTCTGCAAGCCCGGAAACCAGCCTTGCACAAGACGTCAAGCCGCGGGTGGCGGTGCGGGCGCCGGATGGGTTCGTGGCTTCCTCGCCCCGCCGCGGCCGCCGGACTGCCCGTGCCATCCGCACAGATCATCAAAGCCGCGGGGCGCGGCGGGAGGCCCGACAGACATGTCGACCCAGATCCAAGAACTCCTTGCCCGGCGCAGACCGGGCCACGCGCTGGAACAGCCGTTCTACGGCGATCCCGACATCTACCAGAGCGACCTGGACACCATCTTTTACCGCGACTGGCTGTTCGCCATTCCCGCCTGCGAACTGCCCAAGGCCGGCAATTACGTGACCCATCAGGTGGGCGACTACCGCGTGGTCCTCGTGCGCGGCGCCGATGGCGTGATCCGCGCCTTTCACAACACCTGCCGGCATCGCGGCTCGATCCTGTGCAAGGCCGCCAAGGGCAGCGCGCCCAAGCTGGTCTGCCCGTACCACCAGTGGACCTACGAGCTTGACGGCCGTCTGATCTGGGCCCGCGACATGGATGCCGATTTCGACCCGTCCCAGCATGGCCTGCGCACGGTGCATTGCCGCGAGGTCGCCGGGCTGGTCTACATCTGCCTGGCCCAGACGGCTCCGGATTTCGACGCCTTCGCCGATCTCGCCCGCCCCTATCTGGAGCCGCACGACCTGAACAACGCCAAGGTCGCGTTCGAATCCAGCATCGTCGAGAACGGCAACTGGAAGCTGGTCTGGGAAAACAACCGCGAGTGCTATCACTGCGGCGGCAACCACCCCGCGCTCTGCCGCACCTTCCCCGACGATCCGGTCGTGACCGGGATCGAGGACGGGGAGACCCCGCCGCATCTGGCCGCCCATTTCGCCCGTTGCGAGGCCGCCGGCATCGCCTCGCAGTTCCGCATCGACGCGGCCGGGCAGTACCGCCTGGCGCGGATGCCGCTGAAGGTCGGCGCCAAGAGCTATACGATGGACGGCGGCATCGCCGTGACCCGCCGCCTGGGCCGCGTGCCCTTCGACGATGCCGGGTCGCTGCTGAAGTTCCACTACCCGACGACCTGGAACCACTTCCTGCCGGATCATTCCCTTGTCTTCCGTGTCACCCCGGTGGGGCCGCGGCAGACGCAGGTGACGACCAAGTGGCTGGTGCACAAGGACGCGGTCGAAGGCCGGGACTACGACCTGAAGCGACTGATCGAGGTCTGGACCGCCACCAACGACGAAGACCGCCGCGTGGTCGAGGACAACCAGATGGGCATCGATTCCCCGGCCTACACCCCCGGGCCCTATTCCTCGAAACAGGAAAGCGGCGTGATCCAGTTCGTGAACTGGTACTGCAACACGATGACCTCGCGCCTTGGCGCGCGCGTCACGATGGCGGCGGAGTGAGCCGATGAAAGACCTGACGCCGTTGCGGACCCGGGCGATCTGGGATCAGGGCGAGATGCTGGAATGCGTCTCGGTCATCCCCGAGATGGCGAATTGCGCGACCTTCACTTTCCGGGCTCCGTCCGGCGCGCTGTTCGATTTCCTGCCCGGCCAGTTCCTGACGCTGGAAGTGCCGGTGCCCGGCGGCCCGGTGCACCGGACCTGGACGATCTCGTCCTCTCCGTCGCGGCCCAGGTCGCTGTCGATCACCGCCAAGGCGCAGGAGGGCAGCGTGGCCACGCGCTGGCTGCTGGACAACATGGAACCCGGCATGCGCATACGCGCCATAGGCCCGGCCGGCACGTTCAGCCACCTGGAACATCTGGCGGGTAAATACCTGTTTATCTCGGCCGGGTCGGGCATCACGCCGATGATGTCGATGGCGACATTCATGTTCGACCTCGGGTCGGAACCCGATATCGTCTTCGTCAACTGTGCCCGCCGCCCGTCGGAAATCGTGTTCCGCCAGCGGTTGGAGCACATGGCCAGCCGGGTGCCTGGGATCGACCTGAAATGGGTTGTCGAGGCGCCCGACCGCTACCACCCCTGGACCGGATATCAGGGCCGGTTCAACCAGCTGATGCTGGGCCTCATGGCGCCCGATTACCTTGAACGCGAGGTCTTTTGCTGCGGGCCCGAGCCTTTCATGACCGCGGTGCGCGAGGCGCTGGCGGGCCTCGGCTTCGACATGGAGCATTACCACCAGGAAAGCTTCAACGCCCCGGTCGGGACAGAACTGCCGGTGCCCGAGGACGTGGTGCCCGACGATGCCGCGCAGGCCGAAATCGTCTTTGCCAGCTCGGGCAGCCGCACCACCTGCGCCGAAACGGATACGGTGCTGGCCGCCACCCGCGCCGCCGGGCTGAACATCCCGTCGGGCTGCACCTTCGGCGTCTGCGGCACCTGCAAGATCCGCAAGCTGTCGGGCGAGGTGCACATGGTCCACAACGGCGGCATCAGCGAGGACGACATAGCCGAGGGCTATATCCTTGCCTGCTGCTCGCATCCCATCGGGTCGGTCACGGTCGAGGTCTGAGACAGGCCCTCAGCCGCCGGTCAGCCGGGCCAGAAGAGAGCGCACCAGGGCGATATCCTCGGGGCGCGACAGGCTGGGGGCATGGCCGCAGTCGAATTCCGTCATCCCGGGCCGGGGTCCGCGCTGCTGCATCAGGGCGGCGATCTCGGCGGGCAGGATGTCGCTGTCACGCCCGCGCAGCAGATGCGTGGGCGTGGTGATCCGGGCGTAGCGGTCCCAGGTCGTCAGCTCGTCGCGCGAGGCGACGAACTGCACCGTGATCCTGGGATCGTAATGCAGCGTCAGCCGTCCGTCCGACCGCCGCCTGAGCGAGCAGCGCGTCATCCGCCGCCAGAAGGTTTCGGGCGCGGGGCCGAAGGGGGCGTAGACGGCGCGCAGCCAGGTCTCGGCCTGGCTGGCAAAGGCGAAATCGGGCAGGTCGCCGACATAGTCCAGGATGCGGCGGATCGCCGGGTCCGGCACCTCGGGGCCGATGTCGTTGATCAGCAGGCAGGACAGCCGGTCGGCATGGGGGCCCGAGGCAAGGCGCATCCCGATCATCCCGCCCATCGAGGTGCCCAGCCAGGCCGCCTGTTCGAAGCCGTAATGGTCCAGCAGGTCGGCCGCGATCCCGGCGTAGTATTCGACCGAATATTCCGCCTCGGGGTTCTGCGACCAGCTGGACAGCCCGCGCCCGATGGTGTCGGGGCAGATCACGAACCATTCGTCCGACAGCGCCTGCGCCAGCTCGTCGAAATCGCGCCCGGTGCGGGCCAGCCCGTGCCACATCACCAGCGGCGGGGCGGACCGGTCGCCCCATTCGGTGACGTGGATTTCATGATCCATCACCGGGACAAAGGAAAAGCGCGGCGCGGTCATGTCGTGCGATCCCGTGCCATGACGGTGCCCGCGATCCCCTTGGGAAAGAAATAGACCAGCAGGATGAAGATGATCCCCAGCCAGAACAGCCACCTGTCGGGGTTCAGCAGCTCGGGCAGCAGGGGGACCGAGGCGACCGCCTCGGCGGCCGCGCCCATCAGGTCGCGCAGATAGTATTGCGCCATAACCAGCAGAACCGCCCCGATCACCGCGCCCCACATCGTGCCCATGCCGCCGATCACCACCATCAGCAGGATGTCGATCATGATCGCAAAGGACAGCGAGGTATCCGGCCCGGTGTATTTCAGCCAGACCGCGTAGATCGTCCCGGCGAGCGAGGCGATGGTGGCCGACAGGCAGAAGACGAAGGTGCGATAGGCCACCACGCGATAGCCGATGGCCTCGGCGCGTGCCTCGTTCTCGCGGATCGCCTTGAGCACGGTGCCAAGCGGAGAGCCGGTGAATCGCAGCATCAGGACGAAGAGGACAAGACAGCTGAGGAAGACGAAGTAATAGGACGCCAGCTTGCCGTTCAGCCGCACGTCGAACAGGCGCAGCACCTTGCCGTCGGCATCGCTCAGCAGCTTGGTTGCGGGTTTGAACAGGTCGGGCGCCTTGTAGGTGATCCCGTCCTCGCCCCCGGTGAACTGCGACAGCTGCGAGGCCAGCACCAGCACGACAGATGCGGCGGCCAGGGTGATCATGGCAAAGAAGATCGCCTTGACCCTGAGCGACAGCAACCCGATGGCCACCGCCATGACCAGCGACACCGCCACGCCGGCCAGCGCGCCCAGCAGGACCGGGGTCCAGCCCGGGCCCATCTGTTTCAGCAGGATCGCCGCCCCATAGGCGCCAAAGCCGAAGAACATCGTATGGGCAAAGCTGACGATCCCGGTATAGCCGATCAGCAGGTCGAAGCTGGCGACCAGAACGATGAAGATGCAGATCCGCGCCGCCACCTCGATCGAGCGCACGTCCTGGAACAGGAAGGGCGCGAACAGCAGCAGCGCCGCGATGATCAGCACGATCCCCTTGATGGCGAGCGTGCCGGTGAATCCGTTGGTCATCTCTCCGGTCCCCTCACTTCACCGCCGGGCGCAGGCCGTTCGGCCGCCACAGCAGGATCGCCACCATCAGCACCATGTTCGACGCCAGCGCCAGCTTGGGCGCGAGGAAGCCGAGGTAATTCGACATCAGCCCCACCAGGATCGCCCCCAGCAACGTGCCCTCGACCGAGCCGAGCCCGCCGATGATCACCACGATGAACACCACGATCATCAGTTCGCCGCCAAGCGCGGGGGTGATCAGCGTCTCGTAGCCCGCCCACATCGCCCCGCCGAGCGCGGCAAGCGCCGAGCCGGCCATGAAGACCCCGATGAACAGCCGGTCGACCCGAAAGCCGAGCGCCTCGACCATCTCGCGGTCCTCGACCCCGGCGCGCACCAGCAGGCCGATGCGCGTGCGGTTCAGCACCAGCACCATCGCGATGAAGACGAGCAGCCCCAGGGCAAAGGCGAATCCGCGGTAGATCTCGATGCTGACGTCGCCGATGATCCAGGCGCCTTCCAGGAAATGAGGGCGGGGCACGGCGTAGGGCGTGCCGCCCCAGAAGGCGAGGATGGTCTGTTCCGCCACGATCATCGCGCCCATGGTGATCAGGATCTGGCGCAGGTGGTCGCGGTAGACCGGGCGGATGATCACCGTCTCGAAGAACCAGCCCGCCACCAGCCCGAACAGGATCGCGGCAAGGAAGGCAAGCGCCAGGGCCAGCGCCTCTAGCGCGATGCTTTCCGCGCCCAGCCAGCCCGAAAGCCCCGCCAGCACCGTCGCCGCGACAAAGGCGCCAAAGCTGACAAAGGCCGAATGGCCGAAGTTCAGCACATCCATCAGCCCGAAGACGAGGCTGAGGCCCGAGGCCATGAGGAACACCATCATGCCCATGGCCAGCCCCGCCACCGTCAGCGTCACCCAGGACGAGGGCGCGCCGATCAGCACGAAGGCCACCGCCGCTAGGGCGACCGGCAGCAGGTTCACCCCGCCCATGCGCCCCAGAATATTGCTCAGTTGTTCCATTCCTGCCCCCTCACATCGCCAGGCCCAGAAGGCGGTCCTGCAGCGCCGCGTCGGCGGCGAAATCGGCCATGCTGCCGCGATGCACCACGCGGCCGTCGTCGATCACCGCCATGTCGCGCCCCAGCGTCCGGGCGAAATTGAAATTCTGTTCGACCAGCAGGATCGTCGCGTCCTGCGCGATCTCGCGAAACGCCTCGGCCATGGCGTCGACGATGGCGGGCGCAAGGCCCTTGGTCGGTTCGTCGATCAGGATCAGGCGGCGCGGTTCGATGATCGCGCGGGCAACCGACAGCATCTGCTTCTGCCCGCCCGAAAGTGACCAGGCCTGCTTGTCGCGGAACCGCTCCAGTGCCGGGAACAGCGCATGGATCCGTTTCAGCCGCGCCGGGTCGATCCGGCCCCTGGCGGTTGCGAGGACAAGGTTTTCATCCACTGTGAGGGTGCCGAAAATTCCCATGTTCTCGGGTACATAGGCGATGCCCATGCGGGCGATGTCGGCGGTGTGCATCCGCGTGATGTCCTGCCCGTCGAAATGGACCGAGCCGGGCGAGGGGCTCCAGAGCCCCATGATCGAACGCAGGGTGGTCGTCTTGCCCGCGCCGTTGCGGCCCAGCAGGACGAACACGCCGCCTTCGGGCACATCGAAACCCACGTCATGCAGCACGGCATACTGGCCGATCTTGGTCTGCATCGCGGTCAGGGACAGCAGGGTCATGCCGCGCCCCCCGAGGTGCCGAGGTAGACATCACGCACGATCTGGCTGGACATGACCTCGGCCGGGGGGCCGTCGGCCAGCAATTCGCCGTTGTGCAGCACCACGATGCGGTCGGCGAGCGCGCGCACGACGTCCATCTTGTGCTCGACCAGCAGCACGGTCTTGGTCGGGTCGGCCTTGATGCCGGCGATCAGCTCCAGCACGTCGGGGGCGTGATCCAGCGACATGCCGGCGGTGGGTTCGTCAAACATGTAGATATCGGGCTCCATCGCCATCAGCAGGGCGACCTCCAGCTTGCGCTGGTCGCCGTGGGGCAGGGCGGCGGCGGGCTGGCGGGCGACAGCGGTCAGGCGCGTCGCCTCAAGATATGTTTCGGCCTGGGCGGTCAGCCCGCGCTGCGCGGTGACCTGGCGCAGCATCCGCCAGCCGTCACCCGACCGGGCCTGCACCGCGAGGCGGATGTTTTCCAGCACGGTCAGCTGCGGGAACAGGTTGGTCAGCTGGAAAGCCCGGCCGATTCCCTGCCGCGCCCGCGCCGAGGGCGCCATGCCGGTGATATCGGTCCCGTCCTTGACCACGCGGCCCGACGTGGCGGTCAGCTGGCCCGAGACGAGGTTGAAGAAGGTCGTCTTGCCCGCCCCGTTCGGCCCGACGATGACGGTCAGCTCTCCGGGGTGAAAGGCGCAGGAGACGGCGTTGACGGCGACATGGCCGCCGAAACGGATGGTCAGATCCTGCGTGACGAGGGATGGGGTGGTCATGGCATGTCCCGGATTTTGCGCGGGGTCGGGGCGTTGCGCGATGGCGCCGCCCTTGGGTCCCTCCCCCGGCCCGGGGACGGGCGGGGGGAGGGGATGGGTCGCGTGAGGGGGAGGCCCCGCCTCAGTCGTTGGTGCGGCCGATGGGAATGTCCATCTCGTCAGCCGGGATGATGCGGACCTTTTCCGGGATCGCCCAGTCGACGCCCTCGTCCACGCGGATCTTGAAGTGCAGCATGTCCTGCAGCGCCTGGTGATCCTCGGGGCGGAAGGTCATGGTGCCCTTGGGCGTTTCCCACGACATGCCTTCCATCGTCTCGATCAGGGTGTCGGTCTCGTAATCCGGCGCCTCTTTCAGGGCTTTCGCCACGGCGAGGGCGGCGGACATGCCACCCGCGGTAAAGAAGTCCGGCGGGGTGCCGAAACGGGCCATGTGCTCTTTCACCAGCCAGTCGTTGATCGGGTTGTCGAAGCCTTCGTAGTAGTAATAGACCGCGCCTTCCATGCCCGGGAACCGCTTGTAGGTCGGCAGAACCGGCAGGATATGCCCGCCCATCGAGATCTCGATGCCATAGCGCGAGGGGTCCATCGCCTGGATCTTGCCCGGCGCGTCACCACCGCCGGCGATGTAGATCAGGATGACCTTGCGGCCTTCCTTGTCCTTCAGCGCGTTGAACATGCGCTCGGCCACGGCGGTGAAATCGGTTGTGCCCTGGGGCACGTATTCCTCGGCCACCACCTCGGCGCCGCTGCCGTCGAGCGCGGACTTGAAGGCCGCGATGCCGTCGCGGCCGAATGCGTAATCCTCGGCCAGGGTCGCCACGACGAGGTTCTCGTCGGGCTGCAGGGCCAGCGCCTGGGCCTGCATGTCCATCGAGCTGTTGCGCGAAGTCTTGAAGACGTAGCGGTTGCTGTCGGGCCCGGTGAGGCTGTCGGCCACGGCGGGTTCGACGATCAGGATCTTTTCGTATTCCTCGGCAATCGGCAGCATGCCGAC
Source organism: Pseudooceanicola pacificus (assembly GCF_009789075.1). Lineage (GTDB taxonomy): Bacteria > Pseudomonadota > Alphaproteobacteria > Rhodobacterales > Rhodobacteraceae > Pseudooceanicola > Pseudooceanicola pacificus. The sequence continues at coordinate 568,193 of NZ_WNXQ01000001.1, read as the reverse complement.
GGTCACGCCGGACGAGGTCGCACCGACCGCCAGCAGCACCTCGTCATCGCCATAGGCCTCGGCCAGGACGGCGCGGGCCACGTCGGGCTTGAACTGGGTGTCCTTGATGATCAGCTCGATGGGGCGGCCGTTGATTTCGTTGGTGCCATCGGTGGCGTATTCGATGCCCATCTCGAACCCGGTCTGCGCCTGTTTCGAAAAGGCCTCGAAGCTGGAACCGGACAGGCCGTGGATCAGGGCGATCTTGATCGGATCCTGGGCCTGGGCACCTGTCGCGACGGCAAGGCCGATAACGACGGGTGCGACGAGTCGCTTGATGATATTCATGATATCCTCCCTGTGCGGCAGGGGATTGCGCGGCGTTGCACATGTCGGGGCCGCTGCCCTACCTTGGCCCCAAGGATCGCCGCAGCGGGCTGGTGGAGCAAGATAGTGGAACTACGTATAGACGAGTCCTACCGCACCGGAGACTTTGCCGCGCTGGCCTACGCCTTTGCGCCGGTGGGCCTGGTGATCACCGAAAACCGCGTGATCCGCGACTGCAACAACGCCTTTGCCGAGATGTTCGGCTATTCCCCGGACGAGCTGCGCGACCAGGTCTTTGCCATGCTCTACCCCAGCGACGAAGAGTTCGTGAACATCCGCGACCGGGGCATCCGCCAGCTGCGCGAGACCAATACCTACTGGGACGAGCGGATCATGGCGCATCGTTCGGGGCGGCTGTTCTGGTGCCGGGTGCGGGGCCATTCCTTCACCCCCGAAGATCCCCTGATGCGCGCGGTCTGGAGCTTTGCCGACCTGTCGGCCACGCGCCCCTACATCCCCCTGACCCGGCGCGAGCGCGAGATCATCAGCCACCTGTCCGACGGGCTGACCAGCAAGGAGATCGCGCAGAAGCTGGAGATCTCGCACCGCACGGTCGAGGTCTACCGCGCCAAGCTGCTCAAGAAATTCGGGGTGAGCAACACCGGCGGGCTGTTCCATTCGCTGGGCGGAATCGGGTCGGATCACGTCGTCTCGCGCGGGAGCGGCTAGGCCGGATCACTTGGCCCCGGTCACTCCATCGCCAGGATCATGTTCCGCACGACCGGGTAGATCTCGAATTCCCACCGCTTGCCGTTGAACACGCCGTAATGGCCGACATTGGCCTGCAGGTGGTGCCGCTTGAGATGCGGGCGCAGCGAGCTGCACAGGTCATGCGCCGCCGTGGTCTGGCCCAGCGAACAGATGTCGTCGCGCCCGCCCTCGACGGTCAGCAGCGCGGTCTTGCGGATGGCCGACGGGTCGACCAGCTCGCCGCGATAGGTGAACTCTCCCTTGGCCAGCTCGGCCTTCTGGAAGATGCGTTCGATGGTTTCCAAGTAGAATTCGGCGGTCAGGTCGAGCACGGCGAAATATTCGTCGTAGAACTCCATGATCTTCTGCGCCTCGTCCTCCTTGCCCTCGGCCAGCAGGTCGTAAAGCTTCTTGTGCTGCGCCTTGTGCCTGTCCATGTTCATGTTCATGAAGGCAAAAAGCTGGACGAAGCCGGGATAGACCTTGCGCCCGCCCCCGGCAAAGCGCCACGGCACGGTGGAAATCACATTGCGTTCGAACCAGCCGATCGGGTGGTCGAAGGCCAGGTCGTTCACCACCGTCGGGCTTTCGCGCACATCGATCGGGCCGGCCATCAGCGTCATGGTGCGCGGGGTGCAGGGATGATCCTGCTGCGACATGACCGACACCGCGATCAGCGCCTGCACGCAGGGCTGGCAGACCGCCAGGATGTTGCCGCCGGGCCCGATCTCTTCCATGAAGCGGATCAGGTATTCGACGTAATCCTCGACCCCGAAATACCCCGCCGACACGGGCACGTCGCGGGCATTCTTCCAGTCGGTGATATAGACGTCATGGTCCTGCAGCAGCACCTCGACCGTGCCGCGCAGCAGGGTGGCGAAATGGCCTGACAGCGGCGCGACCACCAGCACCTTGGGCTGGGGCACGTCGACCTCGGGTTTGGTGAAATGCAGCAGCTGGCCAAAGGGCAGGTCCAGCGCGACCTCGTCCACCACATCGACCATGCGGTTGCCCGACTTGACCCTGGTGATGCAGAAATCCGGGCGTTCGTGGGTCAGCTGAAAGCGTTCGATCATCGTCATCAGCGCGTCGAACTTGTGCACGGCGCCGTTCAGCAGCGAGGCCCCGGGCAGGCTGCCCATCCGGGTCATGCCGGCGGCGAACCGCATGGGCGCAATCATATCATCCTGCAACTGGTACATGTGATAGAGCATGGCGTGACCCTCGAGACCGTGAACGGCTCCCCGTCTGAAATTTCTAGTGCATAAAATGCTGCGGTGCGACAGAATTATGTTTGCAGCGCAGCAAAACAGCGGAGCGACGGCCAATGGCACCGGCAACACTGACGATTTCATCCAAGAATTACTCGTCCTGGTCCTTGCGGGGCTGGTTGTTGTGCCGCATGGCGGGGCTCGACTTTGTCGAGAAGCCGGTGGCCATCGACGACCCCGAAACCCGGCAGGAACTGCTGCTTCTGTCCCCCTCGGTCCGGGTTCCGCGACTCAGCCACGGCGATGTCGAGGTGTGGGACACCCTCGCAATTGCTGAATATATGAGCGAAATCGCCCCCAAGGCCGGGCTGTGGCCCGATGACATCAAGACGCGGGCGCATTGCCGGGCGGTGTCGGGGGAAATCCATTCCGGGTTCTACAACCTGCGGTCCGCCCTGCCGATGAACATCAAGGCCCGCCACGACGCGTTCAAGATATTCTCGGGCGCGCGGCCCGACGTGCAGCGGATCAAGGAGATCTGGACCGACTGTCTGACCACCTATGGCGGCCCGTTCCTGTTCGGCGCGCCCACCGTGGCGGATGCGATGTACGCCCCGGTCTGCACCCGTTTCCGCACCTATGCCGTCGAGCTGGAGCCGCCGCTGCAGGCCTATTGCGAGACGATTTTCGACTGGGCCCCGATGAAGGAATGGGCCGAGGCCGCCCGGGCCGAGCCTGACGAGGTCATCGAGCTTGAGGTCGAATTCTAACCGTCCATCCGCAGGCGGCAGCTCTGCCCCGCCAGGATCGCGCCATCGGGATTGGGCAGGATCAGCCGGATGCCGAAGGTGCCGGTGGCGGCATCCAGTACAGGGTCGATCACGTCGACGGTGGCCTCGACGGTGTCGCCGGTTTCCAGTGTCAGGGTGGCGGTGCGGCCCTCGGCCACCTCGGCGCGGCGGCTGACGGGCAGATAGGCCTCCACATGCAGGGGGTCGACGCTGACGACGGTCACCACGGGCCCCTGCTCGGTATAGAGTTCGCCGACTGACAGCAGTTTTTCGGTCACCACCCCGTCAAACGGCGCGCGGATGCGCTTGCGCTCGCGGGCGGCTTCGGCGGCGGCCAGTTCGGCCTCGGCCATGCGGTGTTCCAGCAGGGCCTCTTCCTCTTCCAGCCGGGCGGTCCGGGCGGCGAGCACGGCTTCTTCCTGCTCGGCCTTGGGCACCAGGCTGCGGCCCACCAGCGTGGTCAGGCGTTCGGCATTCGCCTCGGCCGTCTCGGCCTTCAGCCGGGCAAGGCGCAGGGCGATGTCGCTGCCCAACCGCAGCTTGGCCAGGGTGATCTGGCTGTCTTCCTCCGAGGCTTCAAGCTCGGCGATGACCTGCCCGCCGGTGACCCGATCCGCGCGATCCACGACGATGGAGGCGATCACCCCGCGCGTCGACGCCCCGATCCGCGCAATCTGTTCCGCACGCACGATGCATTCGGAATCGACCCCCTGCGCATGCGCCGCCGGGACCGTCAGACACAGGAAACAGATGCCGAAACCGGAACGTATTCGGCCAAGTTGTTGCGGGAATTGAAAAATAAAGTTGATCACGAAAGCATGTCATTAACATTGAAAACGCCGCTTGCATGATGCTAGCCTCTGGCAGCGTTTGCAAGGACAGTGACAGTCGAATACTTGGGGCTGGAACGTTTTTTCTGAATTATTTCCGGGCACTAATTGATTCGCGCCCGGGCATCGGATTGCTTGGGTAGACGATATGGAATTGCGCATAAGGGTGGAATGCGCACGACCTTCGACAGACATGCGTGCGGCGTTGGGCCGATGAAACCGCGCAAGGGAAGGGGCGTGCATACGCCAATCGACACGCTCGGGACCGAAGATCTGTTGAAAGGGTCGGTGTCCCGGCGCGTATTGATGGAGACGCTGGAGCCGCGGCTTCTGCTGTCTGCCGATCTTTTTCCCATTGCCGGCACGATCTCGGCCCCGGGCGAGGTCGACAGCTACGCAATCACCCTGTCCGACCCCGCGCGGGTCAGCTTTGACGCCCTGTCGGACTCGGAACTCAGCTGGCGGCTGAACGGGCCGAACAATGTCGATATCTCGACCACCCTGGACCGCGCCGAAGGCGGCAGGCGCAGTGTGCCCGCCACCGCCGAACTGGCGCGCGGGACCTATACGCTCAGCTTCTTTGGGCGTGACGGGCTGACCGGCGACTATGCGTTCCGCCTGAACGACCTGTCGGACGCGGCCGTGCTGACGTCGGGCGAGGGGGCCACGATCAGCATCGCCCCCGGCGGCGCGTCGCGCCAGTTCGCCTTTGACGGCCGGGCCGGAGAGCAGCTGTCTGTCGATTTTTCGGCGGTGAACGATGCCGCCCTCGGTGCCCTGACCGTGATTCAGCCGGACGGCAGCGCATTGACCACCCGGAACCTGGCGGATGTGCAGAGCACGCTGCAGCAGAACGGGCGCCATGTGCTGCTGTTCGATGCCTATGGCGGCGCGGCTTCGGCGCTTGACCTGACGTTCAGCATGACGCTGGGCGGCGTGGTCGACCGCAGCTATACCCCCGGCAGCACGGTCAGCGACAGCTTTCCCGTGGCGGGCGAAACCCATGTGCACGCCTTTGACCTCGCTGCGGATGCTCATGTCACCCTGGCCGGGACAGGGGCCACGGCCGAAATCTCCTGGTCGCTGAGATCGCGCAACGGGCAGGTGGCGTCGGGTCTGGGCCTGCCCGGCACCGAGGCCCCGCAAGAGCTGGACCTGGAGGCGGGCACCTACTGGTTCGTCACCCGGTCCCTTTACGGTGCCGAGTCCGCGCATGGCTTTGCCATCACCCCCACCGGGCCCTTTGCGGGAACCCCCGCCAATCTGACGGTGGCCAGTGCCGCCCTTGGCGACCTGCTGGAGGGGACGCTGACCGCGACCGATCAGCTGCAGCGCTACGATTTCACCGTCACTGGCGACAAGAGCGTCTATGTCGAGGTCCTGGCGCTGGACAGAAATGTCGATTTCCGGATCGAGGGGCGGTCAGAGACCCTGCTGAACCACACGGCGGCAGGCTATGGCCTGTTTCGCCGCTACGCGCTGGAACTGACCCCGGGCCAGTATTCGGTTGTCGTGCGCGGCGGCACCGATGCGGCGGAAAGCTATCGCCTGCGGCTGCTGGATACCGCCACGGCGGCGCCCTACACCCCCGGCGATCCGCTGGTCATCGACCTGGGCGCCGACCACGCGGTGGCGCAGCGGACGGTCGCGCTCAAGGCCGGGGACCGCGTGTTCTTCAACACCACGCTGGTCGAACAGAGCATCGGCAGCCGGTTCGATTACGACGTCCGGCTGATCTCGCCAACGGGCGAGCTTTTCACCGCCTTTGACAATCGCGCGGGCGCCGGCAGCGGCATGACCGTCAAGACGGACGGAATCTACCGGCTGGAATTCCGGCGCAGCGAAACCGCCTCGGTCGAGCGGATCGAGGCCGTGCTGCGCCTGTCGAACCCGGTTGTGGCCCCGCTGACCCTGGGCACGCCCCTGACCGTCGACATCGACGAACCGGGGCGTGTGCGCGATCTGACCTTCAGCATCGACACGCCCACGACGGTCTATTTCGACCAGCTGAGGCGGCTCCGGGGCAGCAGCGAATTGCGGTTGGACCTGATCGGGCCGGATGGCGCCATCACCACGGGGCTTGCGACGGAAAGCACCAGCACGTCCTATTACCGGTACGACTTGGAACCGGGCGATTACATCCTGCGGTTCTATGGCTACCTGGACTCGACGCCGGCGGACGAGATCGTCCTGCTGGACGAGGCCGAGGCCCGTGTCGTGACCTTTGGCGAGCAGGTGAGCGGCCAGATCGACCCCGGGTCGGGACTGCTGCAGCTGGCCTTTGACGCGGTGGCGGGCGTGCCGGTTACCATCGACTTCAACGTCTTTTCGGGGATCGACACCTTTTACGGCCCCGAACTGGCGATCTGGGGCCCGGATGGCAAGCGCGCCCTCAGTTCCAACCCTTCGACCGCTGACCGGGCATTCACGCCGCGCCTCAGCGGGCGCTACATGCTCTACATCACGCCGCAGGCCTACCAGGGTCAGGCGCTGACCTACGACCTGACGCTGCGCGAGGCGCCGCTGGTGCGCGAACCCCTCACCCTGGGCACGCGGGTCGAAGGCGGGTTCGCCGTGCCCTTTGCGGTGCGTGAATACGACCTCACCCTGGATGCCGAAACGCTGCTGTACCTCGACAGCCACAGCAATTCGGGCATCGCCTACGAGGTCTACGGCCCCGACGGGGAAAAGGTGTCGACCGGCACCAACGGCGATTTCAACCCGTACAATTCGGATCAGAACCTGTTCCGGCTGGCGGCCGGGCGGTACACGCTGCGCCTGATCCCGGATGGCAACGGCACGCCCGACTACGCCTTTACCCTGCGCGAGGCGACCGCCGACGCGATGTTCGCCCTGGGCGACGAGGTGACGGTGACGGGCGACCGGACCGCGCAGATCCTCGGCCTGGATATCACCGAACCGGCGCAGCTCTACTTCGACCGCCTGTCCGGCAGCAGCGATGCCTTCTGGCGGCTGGTCGATCCGCGGGGCGTGTCGATCAACGCCAATCTGGTCAGCAACGACATGGCCCAGCACGTGCTGCTGGCCGGGCGCTACCTGCTGATCCTGGATGAACGCACCGACCGCGATGCGGGGTACGAAACGACCTTCCGCGTGACTGCCGCCGCGCGCGACCGCGTGGCGATGACACCCGGCACCGTCTCGGCCGGCAGCATCGACGCGCCCCTGTCGCAGGTCCGGCACGATTTCACCCTGGCCACCGCCGGGCGCTACAATTTCGACCCGCGCCTCAGCACCAATTCCGTCAGCTGGTGGCTTGAGCAGGACGGCGTGCCGATCACCGATGCGGTCACCACGCGCAACACCAATGCCAGCCATGTCCATTTCGACCTTGGCCCTGGCAACTACAGCATCGTCATGGCCGGCAATGACGGCTTCCGGGGCGATTACGAGATCGAGCTGCTGCCCGCCAGCGCCGCCACCCCTTTGCAGGACAATGTGGCAACCCCGCTGGTCCAGCTGGAACCGGCCTCGGGCAAGAAGCTCTATGCCTGGCAGGGGATCGCCGGGCAGATGGTGAATTTCAGGCGGCTGAGCAGTTCGGGGAACCTGAACTGGGGCCTCTACGATCCTGACGGCGCTCTCGCGGCCAGCGGCAATTTCAGCGACACGAGCCTGCTGCTGCGCCAGACCGGGCGCTATATCCTGGCGATCAACGGCTACGGGTTTGGCGAGACCGATACGGCGCAATACTCCTTTGCGCTGGAAGTCGCGGGCATGGCGACGGCCGAGCCGCCGGTCGGCGCGCCCCTGGCCCTGGGCCAGCTGGCCAGCGGGACGCTGACGGAGGCGAACGTGCCCGTCAGCTACCGGCTGACCCTGACCAAGCCGGTGACGCGCCTGCTGATCGACGGGCAGAACAGCCAGAACAACGTCTTTACCGTGATCCGCGACGAGTTCGGCGCGATCACCGACCCCCGCCAGCTGCGTCAGGATGCCAATGCGGCGCATCAACGGGCCGACATTCCCGGCGCGACCTACACGGTCGACCTGAAGGCGGGCACCTATCAGGTGGACGTCTACACCAGCGCCGCTACCGCACCCTATGATTTCCGCATCATCGACGTGGATCTCGGGCCCGAGCTGCAGATCGGCACGCCGGTCACCCTGACGCTGGACCCGGCCCAGGGCGCCTATACGGCCCATCTGGACGCGGCGCTTGGCGAGTATGTCGAGATCTTCGCCGAGGCCAGCGGGGACAGTCCGAACCTCACCGTCTTTGGCCCCGACGGGCGCCAGTATTTCGATCTGAGCCTGACCCGGTTCGTCAGCTTCCGTGCCGGAGAGGCCGGGCGCTATGTCGTTGTCGTGGATGGCGACGCGGGTGCCGCCACCCCCCGCACGGTCGAGCTGATCCGCCGCGACGGCAATCCCGCGCCTCTGGCCTTTGCCGAGGTGCAGACCGCCAGCCTGCCCCAGACCTCCAGCGTGCAACGCTGGGAAGTCACCGTCGACAGCCCCGCCAGCCTCTATTTCGACAGCCGGGTGGTGAACACCAAGTCCATGACCTGGGGCCTCTACGATGCCGAGGGGCGGCAGGTCGCCGGGGCGCGTATCGACAGCGTCGATCCGCGCCTGTTCGAGATCCTGCCGGGCACCTACCAGCTGGTGATTGCCGGGGTGTACGGGCCGGATCCCTTCACCTTCCGATTGCTGAACCTGTCGGATGCGGAAGACTACGCTCTGGGCGATACGGCCACGATCAGCGAGCCCGTGGCCACAGACGCCCGCGTGCTGGCCTTTGACGGCGTGGCCGGGCAGGAACTGGTGTTCGACCTGCTGAGCTTTTCGGGCAACCGCAGCGGCGCGCAGTTCCAGCTTGTCGATCCCACGGGCCGGATCCTCGCCCGGCACTACATGTACGACCTGTCGCGATTCACCCTGCAGCAGACCGGGACCTATCGCCTTGTCCTGCAGCCGCCGACCACCCGCGAAGGGTCGCTCGACTACAGTTTCCGCATCTTCGATCCCGAAGAGATCGCCAAGGACCTGGTGCTGGGAGAGCGCAACCACGACAGCCTGCCCGACACCCAGGCGCGACTGATCTACAGTTTCAGCCATGCGGCGGGCAGCGAGTTCTATTTCGACAGCCTGCTCAACGACAGCTCTGCCCGCTGGTGGGTGCAGGATGCGCAGGGTCATCGCGTGGCCGAGGGGCGGTTTTCGACCGACCGGGGCGACAGCTCGCGCTTCTGGCTGGATGCCGGCAATTATACCCTGACCGTGGGCCGCAGCGACGCGGCCTCGGGCGAGGTGCCGTTCCGCCTGCTGCGCCTTGCCGACCTGCCGCGGACGCAGCCGGGCGCGCCCCTGGCGGTGCGGCTGGACCCTGGCGCGCTGACCCGGGGCTATGCCTTCTCGGGCAGTGCAGGCCAGCGGTTCGGGATCGACCTGCCCGAGGGCGGCACCTTTCAGGCCAGCTGGCGGCTGATCGACCCGAACGGAGGCGAGGTATTCTCGGCCTCCTCGATCGCCAGCCGCGCGCCCTTTGTCCTGCCTGCCACCGGCGACTACGTGCTGCTGATCGAGGGCCTGATCACCCAGGTCGAACCGGTTACCCTGACGCTGAACCTGATCGAACTGCCCAGGGCCGCGCCTGTGCCCGCCAGCTCTGCCAGCCCCGTGCGCGCCGACCTCGTGCCCTCGGGCGTGACGGTTGCCGCAGTCGGCACGCCGCAGGCCGGGCAGCCGGTGACGGTGTCGTGGACGGTGCGCAACACCGGCGGCGCGGCGGCGCAGCCCTGGAGCGACCGCGTGATCCTGCGCCGCGCCGACAGCGGAGAGATCGTTGGCGTCGCGGTTGTGGCCCCTGCCGCCCCGCTGGGCGCCGGGGGCAGCGTGACCCGGCAGGCCGTGCTGACCCTGCCGCGCGGCGCTGTCGGAGCCGGAGAGCTGATCGCCGAGGTCGAGGTCGACATCACCAACGCGGTGGACGAGGCCAGCGGCGGCATCGCGCGCGAGACGGCGAATATCGCCACCGTCGCCTTTACCGCCGTCAGCGACGCCCTGCCTGACCTGGTGGTCGAGAATATCCGCGCCGAACCCGCCGGGGCCTGGGTGCCGGGGCAGGCGGTGACGGTGCGCTGGACGCTGCGCAATGCCGGTGGCGCCGCGGTGACGCAGGCGTTTTCCGAACAGGTCCGCCTGCGCAATCTAAGCATCAGGAACGGCCCGCAGTTCGACCTGCAGAGCCTGGCTTACGACCCCGCCACCAACGGCGCGATTGCCGCGGGCGGTACTGTCGAGCGCAGCCTGACCTTCACCTGGCCGGACGGCACCGACGGCACCGGGCGCATCGGTTTCGAGATCACCACCGATGTCGACACCCGCATCGCCGAGGATAACGACGAGGGCACCGGCGAGACCAACAACGTGACCACGCTGGAGGTGCTTTCGGCCCCCGACCTGCAGGTCGCCAACATGGCCATTTCTTCGGACGACCCGCAGGCGGGCGACACGGTCACCTTCTCGTGGGACGTCCAGAACACCGGCACCGCCGATGTGCCGGTGACCTTCGTCAACCGCGTCCGGCTCTACAATTTCACCACCCGGACCTATGTGCTGGACCAGCCGATCCCCTTTCCCGTGCAGGCCGGAGAGATCCTCGGGGCCGGGGCCACGCGCAGCCAGAGCATCGCCTTCACCCTGCCCGACAATTCCAACGGGGCCGGGGACCTGCGCCTTGAGGTGACGCTGGATTACACCGGCCCGACCCGGGTGCTGGAGGATAACGCCGCCGGCGATGCCGAATCGAACAACGTCGAATACCTGTCCTTCACCTCGCGCGAACGCAGCTATGCCGACCTGCAGGTGGCGGTGCCGACGCTGACCGGTGCGCCGCAGGCCGGGGCGCAGGTGACGGTGGCCTGGCGGATCACCAATGCCGGGGATGCCGCTTCTGAGGCGCGGGTCGACCGGGTGGTCCTGTCGACGGACGACATCATCGGCAATGCCGACGACATCGTGCTGGGCGAGGTCTCGCGCGCCGCGCTGGCCCCCGGTGCGGCGGAAAACGTCAGCCTGGCCCTGACCCTGCCCGCCGGGCTGTTGGGCGACTACCAGCTGGCCGTGATCACCGATGCGAACAATACGGTGACGGAGGGTGACGGCGAGGGCAACAACCTCTCGGGCCTGCTGCCTGTGGCGATCGCCGCCGCCACGGCCCCCGACCTGCGGGTCGAGGCGGTCGCCGGCCCCACGGCGGCAAGCTGGGGCGACACGGTTCCGATCTCGTGGCGGGTGACCAACGACGGCGCGGCCCCGGCCACCGGCGGTTGGGTCGACCGGGCCTATCTGTCCCGGGACGACGTACTGGATGGCTCTGACGTGCTGCTGGCCGAGGTTGCCGCGCCCGCCGGGCCGCTGGCCGTGGGTCAGACCTACACCGCCAGCGCCAATGTCACGATCCCCGGCGGGTTGAACGGCGCCTGGCGTCTGATCGTCGTCACCGACGCCGCCGCAGCCGTATCCGAAGGCGCAGCCGAGGACAACAACGCCACCGCCGCGATCGAGCCGCTGCGTCTGTCCTCCAGCCCCGCGGCCGACCTTGTGGCAAGCAGGGTCGAAGGTCCCGCCGACGGCGCCCCGGGCGAGGTCGTGACCGTGCGCTGGCGTGTGGACAACACCGGCGAGGGGCCCGCCCGCGCGCCGTTCCGCGACCGGGTCTACCTGAGCGCGACCGGAACCACGCAGGGCGCGCAATTCCTGGGCGACTTTATCCATAACAGCCAGATCGCCGCCGGTGCGGGCGTTGACGTCGAACTGGAGGTCACCCTGCCGACCTTGCCGGCGGGTCAGTGGCGGTTCCTCGTCATCACCGACCAGGGGCAGCAGGTCTTTGAAAGCGGGCGCGAGGAGAATTCGGCCCTGTCCGACGCCCCCTTCGGCCTGACGGTGCCGGATCTGCAGGTCACCAACCTGTCGGCGCCCGAAAGCGCCGTGTCGGGCAGTGCCATCACCGTGGCCTGGACGGTCGAGAATGCAGGATTCGGCACGGCTGCGGCCGGGCGGATCGACCGCATCTACCTGTCCCGGGACGGCGTTGTCGACAACGGCGATATCCTGCTGCACCAAACCACGGCCCGCCCCGCGCTGGACGCCGGGACGCCCGACATGCAGAGCGTCGACCTGGTTGTCCCCATCGAACAGCGCGGCGACTGGCGGATCATCGTTGTCACCGATGCCACCGACGTGGTCGAGGAAGAGGAGGGCGAGAGCAACAACACCTTCTCGCGCGCCTTCGGCATCGCGCTGGCCCCGCATTACGACCTTGAGGTCAGCAACGTCACCGCACCGGCCCGCGTGGTGGCCGATCCGGCGACGATCACCGTGGGCTGGACCGTTACCAACATATCCGACCAGCGTGGGAGCGAGGCCGCCTGGACCGATCAGGTCTGGGCCTCGCGCGACAGCATCATCGGCGATGGCGACGACATCCTGCTGGGCGAATACCTGCGCGACGGCGGGCTGGCCCCCGGCGGCAGCTACCTGCGCTCGGAACAGATCGCCCTGCCCGGGGGTTTCTCTGAACGGTTGCGTATCTATGTCGTCGCCGATGCCACAGGCATGGTGTTCGAGGACGGCGCAACCGGCAACAACACCGCAACCGCGCCCGCCGTCACCGATGTCGCGCGCAAGCCCTATGCCGATCTTGCGCTCACCTCGGTCGAGGCGGCGGCGACGGCGGTCTCGGGCACCGAGATTGCGGTGAAATGGACCGTGCGTAACGATGGCATCGGCGCCACCGACACCGGAACCTGGGACGACAGGCTGATCCTGTCGCGCAACCCCGATGGTTCGGGCCAGATCGCCTCTGTCAGCTATAGCCATATCGGCATCCTGCAGGTCGGCGACAGCTACCAGCGCACCGCCACCATACGGGTGCCGGACGGCACGCAGGGCACCGTCTACCTGACCGCGGTGGCCGGGGCCTACCGCGCGCCATACGAATTCGTACTGACCGGCAACAATGCCTCGGACGCGCAGCCGGTGGCCATTACCCTTGCGCCGTCACCCGACCTGCAGGTCACCGATATCGCCACCCTCGCCAACGCGGTCGAGGGGCAGGAGATCGACATCGCCTGGCGGGTCACCAACGCCGGGCAGGCCGCGCTGGACGGCACCTGGTCCGACCGGCTGGTGCTGGTTCCGGTTGAGGCAGGGAAATCTGCCATCGTCGTAGGCACCTACAGCAACACCCGTGCGCTGGCCGTGGGCGAAAGCTATCAGCGGACCGAACGGTTCCGCCTGCCGGCGCGGATCGAGGGCGCCTATACCCTGACCGTGGTCACCAACTACAACCGCGGCATCTACGAGGAAGGCGCGGCCGGGGACAACAACACCGGCACCGACGATCGCCCGCTGACCGTCGCGCTGAACCCCAGGGCGAACCTGCAGGTTGCCTCGGTTGTCGCCACGCCGCGCGTGACGGCGGGCGGATCGGTGCAGGCGACATTCGAGATCATCAACCAGGGCGCGGTGGCGGCGACCGGCGAATGGCAGGATTCCGTCTACCTCTCGCTCGACGACAAGCTCAGCGCCGACGACATCCTGATCAGCCGCGCGGGCAATCCGCTGGCGCTGGCCCCGGGGGAAAGCTATTCGGTCACCTCGGCCCCGGGCGTGGTGCCGCTGCGCTGGTCGGGCACCGCCTATGTGCTGGTGTCTACCGACAGCAACGCCCGGGTCGACGAATACCCCTTCGACAATGACAACGTGAAGGCCACCGCCTTTCAGGTCGACGGGCTGCCCCGGCCCGATCTTGTCGCCGGCTCGGTCGTCGCCCCGGCGCAGGCGGTCTATGGCTCGGAAATCGAGGTGCGCTACAAGGTCACCAACAAGGGCGCGGGCGAGACGCTGACCGACAGCTGGCGCGACACGATCTGGATCGCCCGCGACCCCCGCCGCCCGAACACCAGCGCCTTTGTCGACGTGGCGGGCGCGGATTTCCTGAAAGGCAACTCTGCCCGCCTGCTGGGATCCGTCACCCACACCGGGGTCTTGCCCGTGGGCGACAGCTACGAGGTCACGGTGCGGGTGAAAATCCCGACGGACCTGCCTTCGGGGCGGTACTACATCACGCCCTGGTCGGATTCCTATGATGTGGTGGCCGAAGACACGCTGGCCATCAACGTGAACCCGGACGATCCGAACGAGATCGACAACAACAACTACAAGGGCCGGGCCATCGACATCCTGGGCTACACGCCCGTGCGTCCGGACCTTACCGTACGTTCCGTCACGACCGGTGGCCCGGTGGTGGCCGGTCAGGACAAGCTGCAGGTCACCTGGACCGTTGCCAACGACGGGCTGATCGACACGCCCGATGGGGGCTGGGTCGACCGGGTCTACCTGTCCGACAGCCCCGTTCTGGGCGCGCCCGGCGAAACGCTCTGGCTGCTGGGCGACGTGGTGCCCCAGGCGGGCATCGCCCCGGGCGAAAGCTATACGGTAACGCATGGGTTTGACCTGCCGCCCTCTGCCGGTGGCAAATATGTCCACGTGATCACCGATGCCTCGGTCCGTGGCCGCCAGGCGGTGGACGAGGAGGACGAGACCAACAACCTGGCCAGTGGCGATGCGGATGTGACCAACACCCCCGCCGACCTGCGGGTGATCGCCGTGGCCGCTGCCCCGGGCGCCACCTCGGGCGAGCCGCTGACGATCACCTGGACGGTGCGCAACGACGGCGGCGCGGTCTGGGACGGGACCGAATACTGGCGCGATGCCGTCTGGCTGTCGCGCGACCCGGTGCTGGACCGCAGCCGCGCCACCCATCTGGGCCAGGTGATCCATTCCAACGCCGCCGGTCTGGCAGCGGGGGCGAGCTATACCGAAAGCATGTCCTTCACCCTGCCCGCGGGGACCGACGGCGCCTACTACCTGCACGTCGCCACGGATGCGAGCGGCATCTCTGGCCTGCCGCGCGGCGAGGCGCTTGCGGGCAATGCGGCCAATGTCAGGGGCGACTATGCCTCGACGGTCTACGAGACCGAGGAGGATCCAACCGGCAATATGGGCCGGGGCACGGTGCAGATCACCTATGCCGAGCCCGACCTGAAGATCACCGCGCTTGACGTTCCCGCCAGTGGCAAGAGCGGCCAGCAGGTGGAACTGTCCTGGACCGTCACCAATGACGGCACCCGGGGCACGCGCGAGGGCAGCTGGTACGACCGTGTCTTCCTCTCGGTCGACGGCGCGCTGGACCCGCAGGACCACATGATCGGCGAGCTGCGCCATACGGGGCCGTTGGGTATCGGCGAAAGCTATGTCGCCACCCTGCTGGTTGACCTGCCCATCGGGATCGAGGGCGATTTCACCATCCTCGTGGAAACCGACTCGGCGGCGCGCGAGGGGGGCAGTTACCTGCCGTCGACCGTGCGGGCCGGTCTGCGCGGCGTGTCCTCAGGCGCGGATTCGGTCGACGAGTTCGTCGGCGAGGGCAACAACGGCGCCAGTGCAACCATCGCGGTCGAGGCCGCCGAGGCCGCCGACCTGACCATCACCGCGCTGACCCATCCGCAGCGTGGCGTGACCGGCCAGCCGCTGACCGTGAACTGGGAGATCACCAACAGCGGCGCTTTTGACACGGGGTCGGGCTGGCGCGATATCGTCTACCTCTCGCGTGACGAGTCGCTGGACACGCGGACCGATTTCTTCCTCGGCTATCACGATCACCTCGACCCGCTGGCCGCCGGTGACAGCCGCGCCGTCGCGCTGACGGCCAGCCTGCCCAAGGGGCTGTCGGGGTCGTATTTCGTCTTTGTCCTCAGCGATCCGCTGCAGGACGGGCATCCCATCGGGCAGGTGTTCGAGGACGGCGCCGAGGTCAACGTCAGGTCCTCCGCCCAGCCCCTGCTGATCGAACAGGCCCCGCCCGCCGACCTCGTCGCCTCGCAGGTCGAGATCGGCGGCGGTTCGGCGCCCGGCGACACCGTGACCGTCACCTGGCGCGTCACCAATGAAAGCGCCGCCGAGGCCCCGGGCCGGTGGAGCGATGCCGTCTACCTGTCGCGCGATGGCGAATGGGATATCGGCGACATCTTCCTGGGCCGGTTCGACCATAGCGGCGGCCTTGCGCCCGGCGCCTTCTACGATGCACAGCTGACCGCAGACCTGCCGATCCTCGCCGATGGCACATGGCGCGTACTGGTGCGTACGGATGCCCGGAACGAGGTGAACGAGGGCGCGGCCGAAGCCAACAACACCACGGCGGGCGCCAATCCCATCGGCATCGAAAGCCCTCTGCTGACGCTTGGCATCCCCCGGACGGTGCCGCTGGACGGTTCCGACGAACGCCTGTTCCGGATCGAGGTGCCCGCAGGCCAGACCCTGCGCGTGACCCTGTCGGGCGGCGACCCGCAGGTCCCGAACGAGGTGTTCGTGAAATGGGACGCCCCGCCCACGCAATCCGATTTCGATGCCTCGCATGACTCGGTCTTTGGCGGCGGCCAGTCGGCGGTCATCTCTTCGACGGAACCGGGGGTCTATTACATCCTGGTCCGGTCCTTCGGCGGTGACGCGGGCGCCGCGCTCGACCATACCCTGACCGCGGAACTGCTGCCGTTCCAGATCACCGGCGTTTCGCCCGATCAGGGCGGTTCGGGCCGCTATGTCACCATGACCATCGACGGCGCGGGCATCCTGCCCGGCGCGGTGGCCAAACTGTCGCGCCCCGGCGTGGCAGAGTTCCTGCCGGTTTCGGTCCTGCGGGTCGACGCGACACGGATCATCGCGACCTTCGATCTGGAGGGCGCGCCGCACGGGCTTTACGACGTGATCGTGGTGAACGCCGATGGCGAAGAGGCGATAGAGCCCTATCGCTACCTTGTCGAACGCCAGGTGGAACGCGATGTGACCGTGGGCCTGGGCGGCCCGCGCGTCGTGCCCGCGGGCCGGGCCGGGTTCTATTCCGTCGTCGTCGACAGCCTGACCAATGTCGACACGCCCTATGTCTATTTCACCTTTGGCGCGCCCGAGATGGGCACCAACGACATGGCCTATGGGCTGCCGTTCCTCAGCTTTGCCTCCAACGTGGGCGACGGGTCCGACACCCCGGCCGAGGGGCTGAGCGGCGCGCAATCCGCGCTGAACCAGGGCGGGCGGCTGCTGGCCCCGGGCTATGCCTTCGACCTCGCGGCCGAGGGGCAGGCGCAGATGACCTTTGCGGTGCAGACCTACCCGGGCCTGCAGGCGCTGATCGACCGGGATTTCGAGGGGATCAAGGCCTATCTCTACGCCCGCTTCCCCGATCTGGAAGAGGCCGATGCCCTGTCGGCCGGCGTCGACGCGCTCAAGGACGTGGACCCGCTGTTTCACGAGATCTTCACCGACCCCGCCTTTGACGTCGTGTCGGGGGATCTGCCCTGGTATCTGCCGTTCCAGTTCAACGTGGTCGCTGCGGCCACGCCGATGACGCGCGCCGAATTTGTCGCCCGCCAGCTGGCCGATGCCGAGACCTTGCGCCAGGCCGTGCTGGCCGATGCCGAAGCCGCACCGGCGCTGCAGACCCTCGCCGCGGACGGTGACGTATGGTCCAGCTCATTCCTTGCCGCGCTGCAGCAGGCCGGGCTGCTGCGGGATGACGATACCGCCCCTCCGGTGTTCGAAACGACCCGGGTCAACAGCATGGTCGCGCAACTCTCGCAAGGGCTCCTACTGGGCCCGGCGGGGGACGAGCTGCGCAGCACCGGCGACCTGGTCGAATTCTTCGCCAAGGTGCGCGAATGGTACGGCGACACCCCGGGCGAGGTCGCGCCGATTGCCCGCTACGACGTTCGCCAGCCGCCGCAAGGCATTCCCTATTCGGTCCCCGTTCCGGCGATTCCCGATATGGCGGAGTACGACCTGGGGCTGGACCGGCCGACGACCTTTACCGCCTTCAACATCTACGCCCCGTGGCTGGGCGAGGGGGCGGTGAACCTGCCCGACTTCGGCTCTGACGCCACCGATGGCGCGCTGGAGGAACTGGACCTCGACCGTTTCCGCGAAATCGCGGGTGTCGCGCCCGGCGACGGCACCAGCTGGCTGCGCGGCCCGGTCGGGGCGGGCGAGGACAACTGGGTGCCCGCCGGTGTGGCCCTGCCGCACGAGGTCGGATTTGCGCTGGACGAGACCAGCCCCCTGCCGGTGCGCGAATTGCGCGTTGTCACCACGCTGGACGAGGCGCTGGATGCCCGCAGCTTCCGGCTTGGTGGGCTGACGCTGGGCGGGCTGTCGGTGCAGGTGCCCGAGGGCCGGCTGGTCTATCAGACCGACATCGACCTGTCCGCCAGCCGGGGCTTCATACTGCGTGTTTCGGCCGGGATCGACCTCGACAGCCGAACCGCGACCTGGCTTGTCCAGGCCATCGACCCGGCAACCGGCGAACTGCTGGAGGGCGACGGTCCGGAGGGCCTGCTGCGGCCCGGCGAAAGCGGCTCCGTCCGCTACAGCGTGCAGGCGGACGAGGAAACCGCATCCGGCACCGAAATCCTGTCCGCCGCCAGGGTGATCTTTGACGTGTCCGCGCCCGAAGATACCGACGCCTATGGCTTTGCGATCGACAGCGCCGCGCCGCAGAGCAGCCACACCGTCACGCGGATCCCGGGCAGCGACGAGTACCGCATCGACTGGCAGGCCACGGACGAGGCCGGCGGATCGGGCCTGCGCGACGCGAATATATACGCCTCGGTCGACGGCGGGATGTTCCGCATCGTCGCGCGGAACGACAGCACCGGCTCCTTCGTCTATTCGGCCCCGGCGGGGGCGTCGGTGGAATTCCTCGTCCTCGCCCGCGACATGGCCGGCAACCGCGAGACCCCGCCCGCCGGGATCGGCAGCACCGGCGATCTGGCGCCCGAAACACCCGACCTGGGCGGGACCGAGGCCGCCCAGACCACCACGGCCACTCCGCTCGACCCCGCGCCAGCCCCGGCGGCGGAGCCGGCCAACGCGCTGTTCATCGCGGCGCTCGATGGTGTGACCTCCACCGTTTCGCCGCTGCGCCCCGGCGCCTTTGCCGCCGCCGTCGCGCCCTTCGCCTTCGAAGCGCTGGCCACCACGCCCGGCAGTCAGGGCGGCATCGGGGCGCTGGCCGTGCTGGGACTTGCGGACGGGTCGGTGATCTATTCCGGCGGGCCGGACCGCGCCTGGCTCTACCGGATCGACGATCAGGGCGCGGGCGGCGAAGAACCCTTCGCCCGGCTCGACACCCCGATCTACGGGCTGGGGCTGACCGATGACGGACGGCTCTGGGCGACCTCCGGCGGTGGCGCGCTGCTGGAGCTGGACCCGGATAGCGCAGAGATCCTGGCGCGGCATGGCGACAGCGTCACCCAGGCGCTGGCCGTGGCCCTCGACGGTCGGATCTATGTCTCCACCGGCGATGGCGTGGCACTGTTCGATCCGGCAAGCGGCAGTTTCACCGCCTTTTCGGAAACCCGGGTCGACAGCCTGGCCATTGCGCCTGACGGCAGCCTCTGGGGCACGTCCTGGCCCGACCGCGGGCGCGTGCTGAAATTCGCGGCCGACGGCACGGCGCAGGTCGTGGCCGAGGTGCCGGCGCCGCTCGACTCCATCGCCTTTGGGGCTGAGGGCACGGATTTCGACGGGCTCGCCATCCTCACGTCCGTACGTAACGGTACGGGCGAAAACGCCCTGTCGCGGATCTTTGCGCTCGACGTCGCCTCGCACCAGATCGTCAGCGTCGCCGCCGCCACCGTCCGGGCCGAAGGCATCGCCGCGCTGGCCGATGGCCGGGTGATCGTCGCGCATGGCACCGGGCTGGACGTGCTGCGCCCGCTCTACGCGCCGCAGATCGTCGCGACGACCTTTGCGGATGGCGAGATCACCGCGCGCCCCGTCGCCAGTTTCGCGCTGCGGTTCGACGACGACATGGCGACCACCGGGCCCGGCTCTGTCCTGAACCCGGCGAACTATGCGCTGGTGAATGCGGACGGGGACATCCTGCCGATCACCGGCCTGTCCTACGACGCCGCCGCGCGCGAGGTCACGCTGTCCTTTGCCTCGCTGCCGCGCGGTGTCTATGCCGTGTCGGTCTCGTCCCTGCTGCAGAGCGCGCGTGGCGTGTCGCTGGCCGCGTCCGAAAGCTTTGAATTCACGCGGCTGGAGGACGTCACCGCCAATGTGCGGATCGAATATCGCGACACCCGCTACGACCGCCAGACCGGGGCCGCGACCTACGAAGTCATCGTCACCAACACCGGCACCCGCCCGCTGAAGGCGCCGCTGCAACTGACGCTCGACACCGCCAGCCCGGGCGCATCGGGCACGCCGCTGACCGGCACGCTCAAGGGTGACATCTGGCTGATCGACCTGACCGGCGCGATTGGCGCGGACGGCGAACTGGCCCCGGGCGAAAGCGCATCGGCCCTCGCCGTGTCGCTGGTGCTGGAGCCGGGGCAGCGCGCCGCCTTTGCCCAGGGCGTCCGGATCCTGCCCGGTTCGAATACGCCGCCGTCGATGTCGCAGGATCCGCCAACCGTTGCGGTGATCGGCGAACCGCTGAGCTATCAGTTCACCGCTGTCGACCTGGATAACGATCCGCTGGGGTATGTTCTTGTGCAGGGCCCGGCGGGGATGTCGGTGAACACCCTGACCGGCCTGCTGACATGGACGCCCGGGGCGGATGCCGATCCGGTGACGCCGGTTGTCGTGCGGGTCTATGACGATGTCGGCGGCTTTGCCGAGGTCGCATGGCAGATCGAAATCGAAGAGGGCACCAACTCTGCCCCGATCCTCGAAGCGCCCTCGCCCCTGATCGAGCTGATCGAGGGCGAAGAGATGCGCCTGCCGCTTCTCGCCTACGATCCCGACATGGACGGGCTGCTGCTGTTTGCCGACAACCTGCCGCGCGGCGCCTACCTGGATCAGGCCACGCAAGAGCTGGTCTGGATCCCCGCCGCCGGGCAGCGCGGAACCTACCAAGGCGTGGTGATCGGCGCCAGCGACGGCAGCAAGGAAACCACGCAGAGCTTTGACATCGTGGTGCGGCCCGGCAATGCCCCGCCGGTTGTCGCCACGCCCAAGCCCTTGCAGGTGCGCGAGGGCGACCTGCTGCGCCTGCCTCTGTCGGCCGCCGATCCCGAGGGCGATGTGCTGTCCTTCAGCGCGCCCTTCCTGCCCGCGGGCGCCACCATCGACCCGGCCACCGGGGTGCTGGAATGGACGCCCGCCTATACCCAGACCGGCAGCTACGAGATCCCGGTCGATGTCAGCGACGGCGTGACCATCCGGCGCGTGGTGCTGCAGATCGAAGTGCTGAATGCCAATGGCGCCCCGGTGCTGCAGGGGTTTGAAAGCTGGACAGTGACCGAGGGGCAGGGCCTGTTCTTCCGCACCACCGGGCTGGATCCCGACAATCCCGATTTCGTCCTGCCCGAGCGCGACGCCAATGGCGCCCTGCAGTTCTATGCCGGCTCGCAGGACACCACGATGAGCTACAGGCTCACCGGGCTGCCGCAGGGCGCGAGCTACGACGCCGAAACGGGGCAGTTCTTCTGGCAGACCGGTTTCTCTGACGCGGGCCGCTACGTGATGCGCCTGACGGCGACCGACGATGGCGACGGCACCGGTGTCACCGCCGAGCGCAGCATCGACATCGTCATCACGGTCGAGGATCTGAACCGCCCGCCCGAACTGCCGGACCTGCCGAACCGCACGGTCAGCGGGGGCGGGACGCTGACGATTCCGCTGGCCTCGGTCGACCCCGACGGGAACCGCCTGATCTTTGCCGCGACCGCCACCCGGGCCGCCGGGTCCGACCAGCTGAGCCTGGACCCGGAACCGGTGCCGCTGGACGGCTCCTCGCCCTTCGGCATTCTGGATACGCTGGCGGATGGAACGACCGTCCTGCGGCTGACCCCGCAAGAGCTGGACCGCGGCGACTGGCGCATCGACCTGCAGGTCAGCGACGACGGCAACGGCGCGGCGGCCAATGTCCAGAGCGACGCGGCCTCGTTCATCCTGACGGTCGAGGCGGGCAACCTTGGCCCGCGGATCGTGCCGATTGCCGGGCTGGTCGCGGTGCCGGGCCAGCTGCTGGAGCATGAGTTCCAGGTCACCGACCCCGACCGCGATCCCCTGACCTACGATCTGTCCGGTCTGCCCGCCGGGGCCAGCATCGTGCCCTCGACCACCTATGGCCGCGCCATCCTGCGCTGGACACCCACCGCAGCCGACCTGGGGGCGCACAGCGCCGTGCTGAAGGTCAGCGACAGCGGCGGAGGCGAGGCGGCGGCGGTGCAGTCTGACAGCTTGAGCTTTGCCGTCACCGTGCGCGCGAGCAACGGCGCGCCCCTGCTGCAGCCGGTCGGCACGCTCACCGTGGCCGAGCTGGCCACGCTGTCCCACAAGCTGCAGGCTGCCGACCCGGATGGCGACCCGCTGACCTTTGCCGCCGAGGGCCTGCCCGCCGGTGCCGTGCTGGACCCGCTGACCGGGGTGCTGAGCTTTACGCCGCATTCCTTCCAGGCCGGGGAGTACGAGGTGACGCTGCGGGTCAGCGACGGGCTGGCCACGGCCGAAGAGGTGATCACCCTCGCCGTCTCCAACACCAACCGGGCGCCCATCTTCGTGCCGACACCCGCGCAGACCGGGCGCGAGGGCGAGGCGTTGCGCTTCCGCCTGCTGGCCGCCGATGTGGATGGCGACGGCGTGGTGTTCGAACCGGTGAATGCCCTGCCGCCCGGCGCGCGGCTGAACAGCACCACCGGCGAATTCAGCTGGACCCCGGATTACGATCAGGCTGGCGTGCATTCCATACGTATCCGTGTGCGGGACGCAGGCGGCGCGACCGCCGAGCAGACCGTCGCGCTGAACGTGCTGAACACCAACCGCCTGCCCGAGCTGTCGATCACCAATCGCAGCATCGTGCTGGGAGAGACGCTGACCGTGGCGCTGGCGGCCACCGATCCCGATCTGGACGACACGCTGGTGCTGAGCGTCGAGAATCTGCCCGACACTGCCAGCTTCGACCCGGCCACGGGGATGCTGACCTTTACGCCAGAGGCGGGCGACCTGGGCGACCGGGTGATCAAGGTCACGGCCTTTGACGGCACGGATCGCGTCAGCCGGGCGATGGTGCTGCGGGTGACACGCGACGCGGTGCCGCCGGTTGCGGTGCTGGACATCACCCCGAATTTCCCCGCCCGCCCCGGGCAGGTGGTGACCCTGTCTGCCGCCGGTTCGGGCTTCGTGCCGGTGACGGGGTTCCGTCTGACCATCGACGGGGCCGAGGTCGCGCTGGACGACCTGAACCGCGCGTCCTTCACCGCCGGGGCGCCGGGCAAGGTTGTCGCGGTGCTGGAGGTGACGGATGCCGATGGCCGCGTCGGGCGGGTGGAGCGCACGATCGCGGTCCGTGACGCCGCCGACCGCAGCGGCCCGGTCATCGCGACCCCGATCCAGGACGGGGCGGTGCTGGCCGCGGGTGCGGTGAATGCGACGATCAGCGATGCCACGCTCGACGCCTGGCGGATCAGCCTGGTGCCCGGCGACGGCAGCGCGGCCATCCTGCTGGCCCAGGGGACAGAGCCGGTGCAGGGCGCCGTGGCGCAGCTGCGGCCCGGGCTGGTGCAGTCGGGATTCTATACCCTGCGGATCGAGGCGGTGGATATCGCCGGGCTGCGCACCGTACTGGAGCGTTCGGTCGAGGTGCTGCCCGCCCCCAATGCCACCCTCCGCCGGGTCGAGACGGACGCGACCGTGACCCTGGCCGGGGTGCAGATCGCCCTGACCCGGATCTACGATGCCCGCGACGCCGGGCGCCTTGGCGATTTCGGCCCGGGGTGGAGCGCAGGCTGGACCGACCTGCGGCTGGATGCCGGGCCCGCCGCCTCGCCCTCTCGCGCGCTGGCCGAAGGCGACCGCGTGCATCTGACCGCGCCCGACGGCACGCGCATGACCTTCACCGCCCGGTTCGAGGTCGAACGCATCGCGGGCTTTGACAAGATCACCCTGCGGTTCGACGGCGACACCCCCGGCTATGCGCTGACCCACAACGGCCCGCTGCTGATGGCGGCCGAGGGCGGGCTCTATGACGCGGTCAGCGGGCTGCCCTATTCGCCCTTCGGGCGCGGCGGGCATGTGCTGACGCTGACCACTCCGGACGGCACCGAATGGCAATCCGACGGCGAAGGCTCGATCCAGGGCATCCTGCGCGGCGGCATCCGCATCCGGGTGTCCGACAGCGGGCTGATCGCGCCCGACGGCGACACGGTGCAGGTGATCACCAACGCCTATGGCGGCATCGCCGGGCTGCTGCTGCCGGACGGGTCGCGGCGCATCTACCTGTACGACAGCGCCGGACGGCTGAGCTTTGCCGGCGGCTCCGACATGGCGCAGCCGGTGCTCTACAGCTACGAGCCGGGGAGGGCGGGGCGGCTGGTCACGGCTTCCGGCCCCGATGCGGCGACCTATGCCTATGCCGCCGATGGTTCGGCGGAGGAGCTTTCCTCGGCCCACAGCTTTGGCGTGCTGGCCGGGGCGCTCGCCTATCAGGGCCTGGCCGATGCCGATGGCCGCCTGACCACGACCCTGGCCCTGCGCGAGAGCGAGCTTGCCTCGCTCGGCGGGCGGGTCCTGCTGCGGGTCGCCATCGCGGGCGCGGCGCCGGACAGTGTCAGGCTGAACGGAGTCGAACCGCTGGAGCTCAACCGCAGCGGCGGGACAAGTTTCGCGCTGTTCCTGGTGGAACGGGCGGGCATCCATGCGCTGACGCTCACCGGCGCAGCGGCGGCGGGCTATCGCGTGCAGGTCAGGGCCGCGGGCGATCTGAACGGCGACGGGGCGGTCGACGGGATCGACCTGGGTGCCTTTGACGCCGCCGCGCGGGACATCGACGGCGATGGCACGGCCGATGCCGCGGACCGGGCGCTGCTGCTGCAGAACTTTGGCCTGCGCCCGAACGAGGCGCCGGTGATCACGCCGCAGGCGCAAAAGACCTATGCCGATCTTGCGATCAGCATCCCGCTGACTCCGATGACCGAAGACCCCGAAGGCGACGCGATCTTTTACAGCATCGTCGGCGCGGTTGGCGGCACGGCCGTGCTGTCGCCGGACGGGCAGAGCATCGTCTTTACCCCCGAGGCCGGGCGCACCCAGCCGGGCCGTGTGATCCTGCGGGCCAGCGACGGCTATCGCAGTTCCGGCCCCGTCGACCTGGCCATCGACATTTCCGGCGCGGCGCTCGAGTCGATCGAGTTCTCGCAGCGGATGCCGACGCTGGCCGACGGCACGCGGATGGAGTTCGAGATCACCGGACGGTTCGCCGATGGCGGCACGGCGGACCTGCCCGAAGGCTATGTGACGGTGGACTTCGCCGATCCCTCTGTCGCCCGTCTGCGGCGCGGCCAGATCGAAGGGCTCTCTGACGGGTTCAGCCTGCTCAGCGCCACCCGGGGCGCGGTGACGGCGGCCACTGTGGTGCGGGTCGGCGCGCTGTCGGATTATGACGCGGGACTCGCCACCTATGGCGCGGATGTCTACCCCGACACCGTGATCGTGACCGAGGGCGCATCGCGCCAGCTGCTGCTGTTCGATTACGCGGGCGAGAACGTGGTGCAGACCCGCCCCGGCGAGGTGACCACCATCGTCGCCAATGGCGATATCGTCGAGGTCACGCCGGATGGCCGCATCATCGGCAAGGCCCCGGGTGAAACGGTGGTGCAGGTGATCTTCCGCGCGACCGAGGTGCTGGTGCCGGTGCGGGTGCAGGCCCCGGTGGTGGGCGACAACATCCCCGTCGGCCCCGAGGGCGGGGTGGTGCAGAATGCCGAGGGCTTCCAGGTCGGCATTTCCGAAGGGTCGCTGCCGCGCGAGACCGAGGTGACGATCACCACGCTCGACCAGGCCGATATCGAGGCCCCGCCCCTGCCCGAGGGCGTCGGCTTCACCTATGCCGCCGCCTTCCGGCTGGACACCGGCGATGCGCCGATGCAGGTGCCCGCGCAGCTGGCCATCCCGACCGCGCTGGCCGCCGGAACAAAGGTGCTGTTCTACCGCATCTCGGATTTCGTGACGCCGACCGGCACGGTCAAGGGCTATCAGGAAGTCGAAAGCGGCATCGTCGACGCCAACGGCATTGCCCGCACGACCTCTCCGCCGCATGGCGGGGTCCAGGGGCCGGGCGATTATGTCGTCGCTGGGATCGAAAACGACCTGGCGCAAAAGACCGGCATTGTCGACATCAAGGCCAAGGGCGCCAGCGACGCGGTGCAGACCTCGGCCTTTGTCACCGGACAGGGCGGGGTGGGCGGCGCCTTCATGGGGGCGATCAACTCGGGTTCGAAGTTCGTGGTGACGCTGGCCAGGAATGTCACGAGCCTGGTCACCACCGTGTTCAACGCCGATACGCTGGAATATATCGGCGAGAAGGTCCTGCAGGTCTTTGCCGGCATCGGCGAGATCGTGACCTCCATCGTCGGTTCGGGCGCGGCGCTGGCGATCCAGGGCAACGCGCCGGTGATCACCGAAGCGGCCGCGCAGCTGACCGGCACGACCGAAGGCTCTGCCGTGATCGACCCGCGCCTGCAGGTGCGCGGCGACCGGCTGCGGGCACCCGCCGGATCGAACGCCCCGCTGCCCAGCTGGGTGATCTTTGGCGAATTCGACGCGGACGAGATGACCGGCCTGATGCTCGAAGCCGGCGAAGAGGCGGCGGTGGATTCCGTGCTGCGCTCCAAGGATGGCAGGGCGGTTGCGGTCCGTGCCGAGGCCGGCGTTGCCAACGGCAAGGACGCGCTGACCGTCAGGCCCCCGCGCGACATCCTCGTGACCTCGATCGCCGTGGCGCGGCCCGACCGGGCGACCCAGACCTTCCTGGGCTACACCCCCAGCGGCATGGCCGGCGCATCCCAGACCGGCGGTGCCTTTACCGATGTGACCTTCGAGTTCTCGGAACCGGTGAGGATGCGCGGCAGCGATACCGACACCTTTGTGTCGGTCGAACGCGGCATCACCCAGCCCGAGGGGGTCGAGGTCGAAACCGTACGGGGCAAGCTGGACCAGCTGGTGGTGATCCGCGACACGCCGCGGCCGGACACCAGCCAGATCGACAGCCTGCCCAGCCTCGTCGCGCGGATCCCGATCGGCTATCTCGACGGCAAGGGCGAGACGATCGAGGACAAGGGATCGGCCCGCCCGGGCAAGGTCGTGATGACCACCGACAACAACCGGCTCTACGTGGCGCTGACCGGCGCCGGCGGTGTCGCGGTGGTGGATGCGGTGATGTACCGCCAGATCGACGTGAAACCCGAAGACAAGGACCACACCAACTTTATCGAGATCCCGGGCGCGGCCATCGGCAACCTGGTGATGGACCGCTACAACCGGCGGCTGCTGGCCACGGATTCGCGCAGCGACACGGTCTATGTCATCGGGACCGACCCGAACGACCTGGCGACCTATCACAAGGTGATCACGTCGGTCAGCCTGGGCGGCGGGATGCCGATCACGGGCGCCACGGTGACCGAGGATTTCACCGATCTGCTGGTCACCCAGGTCGACGCCGCCAACCGCACGGGCCGCGTTGCCGTGTTCAACTTTGCCAGTATCCTTGCCGGCACGCCCGACCCCGCGCCGATTGCCACCTTCGGCACGCGCGGGGCGGGCAACGGGGCCTTCCTGCGCAATCCGTCAACCGTCGTCACCCGGATCGCGAGCGAAGACAACCTGACCAAGGCGGTGATCCTGGATCGCGGCACCATCGGCCAGCCGAGCGCGTATTCCGGCCAGATCGTGGTGATCAGCCGGGGTACGGATGGCAAGTGGAGCTTCGAGACCTCGGTGCCTTTTGCCCTGTCGGAGGCCATCGACGGGCAGGAGGCCAGCTTCGACATCTCGGACCCGGTCGATATCGTGTTCTCGCGCGACGGGCTGACGGCCTTTGTCATGGGCCAGCGCCGGTTCGATGTGACCGATCTTGGCCGCAACCCCAACCTGGCCACGACCTACAGCGAGGACCGGATCTACAACAACCCGGCGGGCAGCAACATCGCGGTGGTGCAGAACCTGCTGGGAACGTCCCGCGGCCTGGCCCCCCAGATCGTGGCCGCCACCCGCGGCATTCCCGAAAGCTGGGGGACCGAGCTGGGCCTGTCCGCCGACGGGCGCCAGCTGATCATGTCGGGCGGACGGCTGGGCAACGTGCTGGTCTATTCCATCGACGCAATCGAAAAGCTGCTGCGCGAGATCGACACCAGGGAGCTGCTGTCCCAGCACCCCATCGACGACCTGAACGACGAGGGCGACGTCATCTTCGGCGAGCCGGGGTTCGACGAGCGCGACACGATCAACAAGGACATCGACCTGCGCGCCGCCTATGGCCTGTTCTTTTCGCGCGGGTCGAACGAGGTGGTTGGCGCGCCGCCGGGCTTCCTTGGCCAGTACTACGGTCCCATCGTCACCGGCGGTCTTGCAAATGGCGTGGCCGAGTCCAAGAGCTTCATCAACCTGACGCCCAAGAACGTGACGGGCCCGCTGTTCGTCACCGCCGGGACCGGGTCGATCAAGCTGCCGGATTACCCCGCCAACGGCACCCCGACGCAGCCGACCTTTGTCTTTGAACTGCCCGAGCTCGACGGGTTGAGCGAGGTGGTCTTTACCCTTGCCGTCGCCGCGACGGGGCGGGGCCTCTTCCTCGGCGACAGCTCGGCAGACGAGATCAAGGCGCTGGAAAACCTCGGCTACCGCGAGGCGTTCCAGAACAACGAGAGTTCGCTGGGCAAGCTTGCGGTCGAGGGCAACCGCAACCGCATCTTTACCCGCAAGTTCACCCGCGCCGAGGCGCTGGAGATCATCGCCGCGGGCGGGCGGTTCGAGGTCACGCTGCCGACAAGTGTGGTGCTGACAAAGGGGCAGCAGTATTTCTGGGGGGTCGAGGTCGTCCAGCAGGGCAAGGATCAGCCCCGCGTGGAAACCAAACAGGCCAGCCTGGTCATCGCGCCGGCCGACCCGCCGTCGGGCGCGGCATATGCCGGGGTGACGGTGCTGACCCACGGGATCAGCACACCCTTCGTCGGCCCGGATATCGAGGAAACCACCCTCTTCGCCCTGGCCGAGGCCATCGCCCAGGCCGGCAACGGCACGGTCCTGGTCTACGATCCCGGCAGCTCGGCGAACGACCCGCGCCGGTTCGGGGACTGGGTGCGCGTGTCGGGCCCGGCCAGCGATCCGCGCAGCGCCAATTCGCTGGTGCTGGTGACCGACTGGATCAAGGACAGCTCGACCAATGACGGCGGGTTTGCCGAGGCAGCGGGCGATGCCTTCTATGCCAGCCTCGTCGATCTGGACAAGCGGCTGGACGGGCTGCTGACCTCGCCGCTGCATTTCATCGGACAGGATCGCGGCACGGCGGTGAACTCGGAAATCGTCCAGCGCCTGCTGGTGCGGATCGGGGACGAGAACCTGGGCAACATCCAGGTGACCACCATAGACCCCAGCCCCGGGGTGCAGCCGCAGCAGCAGGTCCCGATCCAAAAGATCCTCGCCTTTGCCGAGGACATGACCAAGCTGGTCGCGGTCGGCTTCTTCACCTACGGCGTGGCGCAGAGCTATGCGACGATCCAGTCCGGCGGGCTGTCGGCGGCGGTGACCGTGCCCGCGGCCGCCGCTGCCTTCAAGAATGCCAAGCTGGCCAAGGAATTCGGCGAGAAGATCGCCGCCGCCACCAAGGTCGTCCGCTGGATGGGCTTCTCCGAGCTGGACCTGACCAATTTCCGCGATCCCAAGACGATCAACTGGGCCGGTGTCGATTTCGCCGACAACTATTACCAGAAGGCCGTCGACGTGAAACGCGGCGTGTCCTTCAGCTCGATCGGGACGTCGCTGACAACGGCGGATGTGAACCTGAACCTGACCGGGCTGCCCGGCTTCTTCGAAGACGACGCCGTGCCCGATATCGACATCGGGCTGTTCAACAGCTTCCAGATCGGCGCGGGCCTGGGAACGGTCAATGCCCGGGCCGTCGGCTGGTATCTCGGCACCGCGAACCTGCGGGCCGACACCTACCCGACCAATGGCGGCAGCCCCGACAACATCTGGCGCCAGGCTTCTGACCGGTTTGTCGAGACCAAGACCGCCTTTCCCCCGCCGGGCGACCTGTGGAATTTCGGCAAGCTGGCGCGCTATTACAACGATCCCCGCTTTCCCGCCGCCGAGACCATCGCCCAGAGCGCCGTCGGTTTCGATCCGAACCTGAAAAGCTGGTACGTCTCGCGCGAATTCGAGGATGCGCAGCAGCGCCTGCGGGTCAATTCCGCCGTGGCCGAGGACGGGCGCGCCTGGGAAGGGGTCGGCACCGGCTGGTTCTATTCCAGCCTGGGCGGCGGATCCAAGCTGCAGGCCAATATCGACGGGGTGTCCCGCGATGCCTATGACCCGGCCAAGTTCAACAACGCCACCGACAGCGACCTGAAGGCGCCGGTTTCCGAGGTCTTCAACGGCGATTTCGAGGCCTCGTTCCGCCCGTTCTACGGCCGTGTGCCGATCCCCTTCCGCAGCGCCTACGAGATCGCGGGCTGGTCGTTCCACGGCGGCGGCATCGGCAACCTCGACAACATGGCGCCCGGGGTCGGGGATTTCGACACCGCGACCCGGTTCACCGGCGTGCCGCTGCCGGGGCTGAACGCGCTGGTGCCCGGCTTCTCGGCTGAAAAATTCCTGGCCCTGTTGCCCACCAACACCCCCGCCGCCGTGACCAAGCAGCTTGAGGAACTGGTCAAGTTCTTCATCGGCGAGACCTTTGCCGCGCAAGAGGCCGACGACGTCATCAAGAAGCTGCTGGAGGCCAAGTGGACCGAGATCCCCGGCGCGCTGGCGACCTTTGTCCAGAAGGCCAGCCTGAAGGTCTTTGACGTCTTCACCGGCGGGGCGACCTATACGATCCTGAAAGAGATGATGTTGAAGAACATCGTCAACGATCAGCTCTACTTCAACATCGGCGCCCGGGTCGGCGAGGGTGACAACCAGGGGCTGCTGAACTTCTTCCTCGATGCCGAAAAGCGCAAGGTCGAGGATATCTCGGTCCTCGGTGCGACGGGCAGCTTTGCCAGGGAAGAGATCGTCAAACGCATTCCCGCGATCCTGAAGTTCATCCAGGACAAGCTGATCACCTGGTCCTTCCAGTTGCAGGCCGGGCGGTCGCTGGTGCACAACACGATGGTCTTCGACAAGGTGCAGGACCAGCTGGGCATAGACATCCGTTGGGAAGATCCCGCCATCGAACTGGCGAAAGACCTGCCGTCGCCCGAATATCCGCTGAACCAGCTCAGGGTCTATGCCGATATCGACGGCGCCCTGTTCGAGCTGGAGCCGGTGAACGAGGGCGAAAACCGCATCTCGGTCCGCAACGTCGGCAAGACGCAGCGGGTGTTGTTCCAGGTTCCCACGACGGTGCAGGGCAAGGCCGGGCGGCTGGTGATCGTGCACGCCGCCACAGGCGAACGGCTGGCGGTGGGCCAGACCGCGATCATCGACAATATCGGGTTCGAGGGGCAGGTCATCCTGACCGACACCTCCAAGGATTCCGACGACCTCAACATCTTCTTCAGCGACAACGGCCAGACCGTGGGCGGGGCCCAGGTCGCGGGCAGCGAGGCGCTGACGGTGAGCGAGACGGTCGGCACCGCGATCGACCGGCACGAGCTGACGATTTTCAACCGGGACGACCATGCGATCGACATCACGATCCAGGTGCCCGTGAACGACTTCCTGACGATCACCGCCGTGCAGGGCGAGTGGAAGCGGCCGGATCAGCGCGCGCTGAGCGAACTGCCCTACCGGATGCAGGACGGCGCCACCACGGCGGCGCTGACGCTGCGGCTGGCCGGGGGCGAGACGGCGAAACTGGGCCTGTCGGCCAGCGTCGCCAGGGACCGCCTGACCGAGCTGCTCGGCAGTTCGGGCGTGGCGCTGCTGACCGGCGAGATCGACATCGCCTGGGATGTCGTCGGCACCACGCGGCATTTCGAGAAGACGGCCAACGTGTTCTATCTGCTGGACGGCGGCGACGAGTCCTCGATCGACGGAACGCTGCAGATCGCCGATACGGTGGGCGATACGACCCGGGCGCTGGACATTCCGATCCTGGGCGCCCTGGCCGCGACCCAGGGGCTGATCGCGGGGATCTCCCCCAGCTACGACAGCTCGTGGCTGAGCGCCGATGCCAGCAACCCCCGCAACCTGCGCGTCAGTTTCGCGCCCACCGGGCTGGGTGCCATCCCCGGCGCGCAGCCGGTCTATGACGACGGCGGGGTGATGCGGCTGCTCTGGCAGGGGCAGGAGATCGGCACCGTCAATATCGAAGCCCGCGCCACGACAAAGCAGAAGGTCAACCTGGACACCGACGCCCTGCGCGCCGCCATCGACGAACGGATCGCAGCGATCCTGGCCGACGAGGCGGAACGCGAGCTGCCCGAGGAGGAGAGCTTTGCCGCTCTCTTTGACGGGCTGACGGGCGGCGAATGGGATACCGTGCGCGACCGTATTGTCGAGCGCGTCAACGCCCTGCTGACCACCGCGGGCGAGGATGCCTATACCGTGACAGAAGCGGTTGGCGGCGATCTGACCTATATCTTCCGCCAGGGCGAGGGCAGCAGCACCGCGCTGCCGGTCGAGCGGACCGAGGAAGAGGCCGCCGCCGCCGAGGCGCGCGATACAGTCGACGAGGCCATCGCACAGCACCGCGAAGATCTGACCGGCGCACGCGAGCGGTTCGAGGCCATCGGAGACGAGCTGGCGGGATTCTTCGTGGCCGATGTCGAGGATCAGGCCGCTCTGATCCAGCAGGCGCAAAGCTTTGGCGAACAGATCGGCAATGCCTCTGCGGCCGTAAGCTCGGCCCGGGCCACGCTGGAGCGCGAGGTCGCGCCGATCACCCAGTTGCTCGGGGCGCTGGAGGGCGATCAGGCGGCCTTTGACGACATCGGCGCGGGGCTGGTCGATCTGGTCGGTTCGATCTCGTCCGAGACGGGCAAGATCATGCAGTCGCAGACCGATCTGCTGGACGAGCAGGTGCGCCTGATGGCCGCCCTGCCCGAGGACACGCCCGAGCAGGTCCAGGCCAAGAACACCCTGTCGAGCAGCCTGAATGACCTGTTCGCCGGCATTGGCGACATCACCAAGTCGATCAGCGAGGCCGGGTTCCTGTCAGGCCAGGGTTACCTGCCCCAGCAGGGTGTCGACGGCGAAGCCGGCGGCGCTCTCGGCAAGATCATGGGGTCGCTGGCGAATGGCGGAAAGATCAACCTGGGGTTGGGCATCTCCCTGCCTATCGGCGGGCTGCTGAAGGACCTGCAGGGCACCTTCTTCCAGACCGAAGGTGGCGGGCAGCTGACCGGGGCGATCGACATGATCACCCGCGGCACGTTTGACGGGATCGGCGCGCTGGCACGGCATATCTCGCAGGCCAAGGATGCCTTGACCGGGGCCGGCACCGTCTACACCGATCCGGAGGCCACGAAATCGCTGCCCTCTCTGCTGGGCCAGATCGACCAGGTCGTCACCTCGGTGCAGACGCTCGAAGGGTCGATATTCGACTTCAACGACCTGTCGGGCTACATGGCCGCAGCGACCACGGCCTCGGACGCGGCGCTGGAAAAAGTGGGCGCCCGGGCCTCGGTGATGAGCGGATCGGTGCTGGACGATCTGAACACGGCCGACTCGGCGCTCTATGCGAGCGAAGCGGTGCACATGCGCCAGGGTCTGGACGAGACCCTGGCGGAGCGCCAGGCCAGGCTGGAAGGCGAGGTTGCCCAGGGCGGTGAAGCCGAAGCGCAGGCCTCGTTGGAGCGGGTCATCCTGCAGCGCGAGTCGCTTGATACGGCGCAGCGGGGGCTGAGCGAACAGGCCAGCCAGGTACATTCCGAGATCGGCGACCTGAAGGCGGTCCTCAGCGGGCTGCCGCAATTCTTCCCCCCGGCGGGTGAGGCACTTTCGAAGCTGCTCGGCGGTGGCGAGACAGAGTCGGGAAGTGCGTCCGGCGGCGGTCTGCTGGGCCAGCTGACGGGTTCCCTGGGGCGCATCACCGAACTGAGCGAACGCATTGGCGGGCTGGGCGAGATGGGCCAGGCCAACATGGCGCTGTCGGGCGGTGACATCGGCGCCGCCATCGGGCGGGTCGGGGATATCCAGGGCTTCCTGACGGAGATGGGTCAGTCCGACTTCTTCCAGGGCGAGACATTGTTCACGCCCGAGATGGTGCAGTCGATGAAGGGCGCCTTTGACAAGCTGGGCAACACTCTGAAACCGTCGTCGGGCGGAGGGTCCGGCGGCGGGATGTTCGGTGGCTTCAACAAGAAGATTCTGACGGAGCTGCTGCCGCTGCTGGAGGACTCGACCTCTTCCAGCGCGCCGGCCACCAACCCGCTGGCACAGGACAAGGGCTTCATGAAGGGCCTTCTGGGCACGCTCAAGGACAGCACGTCCAAGCTGACGGAAAGCCTTGGCGGACTCTTCGAGCAGCAGGAAGGCGCATTGGCAAATCTGCTGGGGACGTCGAAGTCGATCAAGTCCGACGTCGAGGCCGGCAAGGGCTGGTTCGCCGAGGCCGAGGTCAAGACAGAGCGCGTCTCGGGCGGTTTTGGCGGCATGTTCAGCGGCCTTGGCAACGTCAGCGGGCTGGCCAAGGCGCTCGGGCTGGACACCTCAGCCGCCAAAGTCAGCGAGTCGCTGGGCCTGACCAAGGACAACATCCACAAGCTCAGCGAGATCTTCCAGAAGATCGACACCGACTCGGGCGGCGCGATCAGCGAACTGCTCAGCGGCGAGATCTCCATCGAAACCCAGAACGAGCTGCGGGGCGCCAAGTTCGACCTGGACGCCGCCTGGGGCCGCAGCAGCGCCGAACTGACGGTCGAGGGCGCGCGGCTGACCAAGATCTCGGACACCGTGACCGGCGCCGAACTGACCGCCGCCTCGGATCTGTCGGCGGCGGTGACCGACGGGCTGAGCGGGCTGGGCGCGGCGGTCGAACTGGGCACCGCGGGCATAGATGCGGTCGGACAGGCGCTTGAGACGCTGCTGGCCGTGCCCCCGGGTTCCTCTGCGGCGGCCGAGGCGGCGCTGGCTGGTCTTAAGGCCGCGCTGGAGGCCGCCAAGACGGATACAGACGCCGCGGCCGAGAAGGTGGCCGACCTGGACGACACGACCGAGGAACCGCTGAAGGACGCGATCAACGAGGTGGCCGAGATCGGCCCCGCGACGCGCCTCGGGCTGGCCAGCTTCGACTTCACCCCCGCCGATACCTCGAACCCCGCGCCGGGCTTCACCCTGGCCGAACTGCTGCACCCCGACGTCGCCAATACGCTGACCGAGACGCAGCGCCTGTTCCGCCTCGATGGCCTGTTCAACGCGACCTATACCGGCGACCGGGTGATCATCGACACCGCCGCGCTGTTCGACTCCCTGCGCAGCCGCAAGGACGAGGCGGATTTCGATCCCGTCGCGGAATTCGCCCAGACGGTCGCCTGGACCTACACGCACGAGATTGCCCATACGCTGGGCCTGCCGGACCTCTACGATTTCGCAACCGGCGCGGCGCTGCCCGATGCGGGCCTGATGGGGCTGCGCAACGACTTTGCCCTGTCGGATGCCCTGGCCGATATCGTGCGGCTAGCGTCGAACCGGCAGGATGCGGGGGCGCAGGTGGATCTCGACCGGCTGACCGAACTGCTGCGTACGGCCGATGCCGCCGGCGTTCTGGACAGCGACGAGACGCACCAGCGCGACTATGCCTTTGCGCCGCTGATCACCTCCAGCCCGCTGGCCGGGACGTCGTGGCAGGTGCTGGGCGATGTCGCCAGGATCGGCACCCACGGGCTGGACCTGACCGAGGGCACCACCGCCCGCACCGCCGCGCAGCGGAGCTATCAGGTGCCGCAGGGCGCAACCAAGCTGACCTTCACCATCCGCTCGCGTATGCCTCTGGCCGCCGGGCAGCCGCCCGATGCCTTCGAGGTCGCACTGCTCGACCGGCTGGGCAATCCGCTGACGCGTCTGCCGGGGCTCAGCATGACCGATGCTGCGCTGAACCTGCAGGCGGATGGCACGCTGCGCGTGGGCCCGGGGCTGAGCGTGGGCGATCCGGCCCTCGCGGTGGACGGCTACACCGAACGCCTGGTCACCGTCGATCTGGCCGGGATCGCGCCCAGCGGGCAGATTGTCCTGTCGCTCGACCTGATCGGTTTCGGCGCCATCGACTCGGTGGTGCAGCTGCGCGACATCGGCTTCGACGTGCGCCTGCCCGAAGAAAACACCGCGCCCCAGGCCGCCGCCGGGCAGGTGGTGACGGTGGCCGAGGGGGGCAATGTGCTTGTCGACCTGCGCCCGCTGGTTTCGGATGCGGATGGCGACCCGTTGACCATCTCGATCTTCACCCAACCCCTGCGCGGAACGCTGCAAGCTGTCGAACCCGGGGTCTGGCGCTATACCCCGGCCGCCGAATTCTCGGGCGAGGATTCGCTGGTCTTCCAGGTCAGCGACGGGTCCAAGATCTCGCTGCCCACAGTGCTGCGGCTGAGCGTGACGCCGGTGAACGACAGCCCTGTCTTTACCACCTCCGACACCGCCCGCGTGGTCGAGGGGGGCACATTGGCGCTGCAACTCGGCGCCGCCGACGTGGATGGCGATCCGCTGACCTTTACCCTGCTCGACGGGCCGCAGGGCGCGACCCTGACGGCAGAGGGCGCGCTGGAATGGATGGCAGGCGACGGGCCGGGCAGTTCGGTCTTTCGCATCCAGGTCAGCGACGGGCAGGGCGGCACAGCGGTGCAGGTGCTGACCGTGACGGTGGATAACGCGGCCCCGGTCCTGACCCTCGGCCTGCCAGCCGGTGCCGATACGGGCAAGACTGTCACCGCGGCGATCGGTTTCACCGACCCGGGGGCCGATCCGCTGGCGGCGCTGCGGATCGACTGGGGCGACGGCACGGTCGAAACGCTGGCCCCCGACGCCACATCGGCCAGCCATGTCTATGCCGCCCCCGGCCAGTTCAACGTCACGCTCAACGGCACGGACAAGGATGGCGCCGCCGCGGCGAGCGTGAGCGGCTCCATCACCGTCGAAAACATCAACGATCCCCCGGTGACCAGCGACGGCCCGGCGGTGACGCTGGACGAGGACGGCAGCGCGATTGTCGACCTGCGCGCCCTGACCAGCGACCCGGACGGCGACGAATTGACCATCTCGATCGTGACGTCCCCGGCCAACGGCACGCTGGAAGTGGTCGAGCCGGGCGTCTGGCGCTACCGCCCCGCGGCGGATTTCAACGGCTCCGACAGCCTGACTTTCACCGCCAGCGACGGGCAGCTGACCGCGCCGCCCGCGACCCTGGCCCTGATCGTGACGCCGGTGAATGACGCGCCGGTATTCACCTCGCTCAGCACGGCGAGTGTGGCCGAAGGCGGTGACTTTGCCCTGCAGGTCGCGGCCTCGGACATCGACGGCGATCCCTTGATCTATACGCTGGTGTCCGGTCCCGCCGGTGCGGTGCTCTGGCCCACCGGGCTGCTGGAATGGCGCGCCACCGACGGACCCGGGGCCGAGACATTTGTCGTCGAGGTCTCGGACGGGCAGGGCGGCACCGCGCGCCAATCGATCAACCTGGCCATCGCCAATGTCGAACCGGCCCTGGCCCTGACCTTGCCGGCGGGCGCCGTGGTCGACACGCAGGTCGAGGTGGCCATCGGCGTTACCGATCCCGGCAGCGATCCTCTGTCCGCCCTGACCATCGACTGGGGCGACGGCACGCGCGAGGTTCTGGCCCCCGACGCCACCGCCCCGACCCACAGCTACAACCGCCCGGGCAGCTTTACCGTCACCCTGCGGGGCACCGACAAGGACGGGGCCGAAGCCTCCGCCAGCGCCGTGCTGCGGGTCGACACGCCCGGCCTGCGGGTGATCGGCGTCACCGCCCGGACCTGGGGACTCTACGTCCAGTTCAACGAGCCGGTGGACCTTGGCCTGCCCAATCCCTACCGCCTGCCCTCCCGCCCGCAAGAGCCGGTGGATGTCGAGGTGCTGGACGCCGCCGGCAAGACCATACGCGGCAGTCTGGTCCCCGATGCGGACGGGCGGGCCTTCTCCTTCATCGCGGCGGGCGAGGGGCTGGACCCCGGCACCTACACCCTGCGCCTGCGCGGCGATGCGCTGTCGTGGAAAAGCAAGTGGGACATCCTGTCGACCGGGTCCGGCGGTGTCTACGAGACAACCGTCACCCTTGCACCCGTCGGCGTCCGCGCGATGCTGGAAGACGCCGTCGCCGCCCCCGGCACCCCGCTGGGCCAGGACGGGCGCGGGCTTGAGATCGACCTCCGCCAGGCCGGCGGCGTGCAGCATCTGCTGGTCGAGCTGCACTGGGATCCCGACCGTATGGTGGTGCAGGGGGTGGAAACCGATCTGCCGGGCGCGACCTGGACGCTGGTCCAGCGCAGCAGCGGCATCGCGCAGTACCGGCTGGATCTCTCGGCGCCATTGCCCCCGGGGCAGTTCTCCGTCGGGCGGCTGGTCGGGCGGATGGCGCAGGGCGTGGCCTATGGCAGCAACGGCCCCGCAATCGAACTGCGGGTGGTCGAGGTCAACGGCGCGCCACAGAAACTGCCCGAGCAACTGGCCTCGGCCGACCGCGCGCTCAGCCTCGCCGCGCTGCGGGGCGACGCCGATGGCGATGGCCGCATGACCGAGGCTGACAAACGCCTGTTCTCTGCCGTGCTGTCCGATGCCACCCTCGGCTTCGACGCTTACAGCCTTGTCGATCCGTCGCTGCTGTTCCCGGCCAGCGATGGCGACGGGGGCGGCGACGGAGGGGACGGCACCGGCGAAGGCGGCGGGACCGACAGCCCGACGCCCGGCGGCGGGGCCGATGGCACCGGCGGCGGCACGGGTACGCGCGGCACCGGCTCTGGCCTGCTGGCAAGCGGGGCGGGCCTTGCGGCACAGCGGTACGCGCCCTCGGCGGTCGAGCTGATCCGCACCGGCGGCAGCCTCTCGTCCGCATCGCCCGGGGCGTTGATCACCTACAGCTATTCCCGCCCGGTGGAGCTGTGCCTGATCCCCGAAGCCGCGGGGGGAGAGGCCGCCGCCGCGCGCGCGGCCAAGGCTGGCCTCTGCTTCGAGGGCGACATCGCCGACCTTGCCGATCCGGATCAGCGCTGGCGCCTGACGGGCATCGGCACGGCTGGCAAAGCCCCGGCGGACACCGATCCCCAGGACGGCACCGTATGCGTGATCACCGGCGGTGGCGAAGACCTGGATGTCGGCGATATCTACCGCCTTGTGCAGGGCCCGGCAGAGGATGCCGCCGGTGGCGTGACGGCCCCCGATACGGCATCCGGCGATGCGCTCCGCCGCCTGTGTTTCGAAGAGGTCGCACCGGATGAGCTGAGCCTGCTGCCCGAGGCCCCGGCCGTGGCCGCGCCCGGCGGTGCCGAGGTCTCGCGCCTGTTGCCGCTGGCCGCGCTGGCGCTGGTCTCGGCGGGCGTCAGGCCGGACCGGGCACGGGCCAGCGACCGCCGGTCGCTGCGCGCCACGCTGCTGGGCGACGGCGCCGATCCCGAGCAGAGGTAAGCGACATGACCGACGAGACCGCACCCGAGGACAACCGCCGCGTCCGGCTGGACACGTCACAATTGAAGAGTTCGTACTGCAACGTCTGCAACGCCACCTCGACGCGCGAGGAGGTGGTGCTGAACTTCGGCCTCAACCAAAGCTGGGACAGGGCCGACGGCGAACTCGACATTCAGCTCCACCATCGCGTTATCCTGTCGCCACATGCGGCGGCGAAACTGAAATCGGTGCTCGACGAACTGATGTCGGAATACGAAGGTCGCTACGGAAAGCTGGAGGGCTAGGCGACGGTGGACGGCAGGCTGGATACGGGCACCCAAAGTGCCGACGCCCCTGCCGCGGCCACCGCGACCGACCCCTGGCGTGCTTTTCTCAACCCCGGGGACGGTGCGGATTTCCTGGCGGGCTGGCTGGCCATTGCCGCCGGGCGGATCGCCGAGGCGCAGGCCGCCGTGCTGTTCCTGCGCGGCGATGCGGGGCGGATGGGCCCGGCCGCGCGATGGAACCTGCCCGAAGAGATCCCCCAGCCCTATGTCACCGTCGCCGAGGCCCTGCTGCGCCGTCCCGAGCCGCTGATCGATCACCACGAAGGCGTGACCCTGCTGGGATACCCGATCGAAGCGGGGGCCGAACTGCAGGGCGTGCTGGTCCTGGCCCTGCGGGACCGCCCGGATGGCGCCGCCTTTCGCCGCATCATGCGCGATCTGCACTGGTCGGCCGGCTGGATCGAGGCGCGGCTGTGGCAGGGGCAGGCCGCGCTTGGCCGCAAACAGGCCGACAGCGCGCATCTGCTGACCCGGCTGCTGGCCGCAACCGACGGTCACGTCCGGTTCGACGGTGCCGCCCTGTCGCTGGTCAACGCGATCCCCGAGGTCACCGGCTTTGACGCCGCCGCCCTGGGCATGGTCCGCCGCGGCCGTGTCCGGCTGGAGGCATTGAGCCGCGTGGCCGCCTTTGGCCGCCGCACCGAACGGGTCGCGGCGCATGAGGCCGCGATGGACGAGGCGCTGGCGCAGGGCGAGGCCGTGGTCTGGCCCGCCCCGCCAGAAGGCCGCCGCATGATCGACGCCGCGCATCGCGCCCTTGGCCGTACGCTGGGGTCCGGTGCCGTGGTCTCGGCCCCGCTGCTGGTTAGGGGGCAGGTCGTCGGCGTCCTGACCCTGCAACGCGGCAGGGGCGAGGACGAGTCGCTGGTGCTGGCCGCGGATGCGGTGGACGACCTGCGGCTGGTCGCCTCGGCCCTCGCGCCGCTGCTCAAGGCGAAATACGACGAAAGGCGGCTGGTCTCGGGCCGCCTGCGGGACTGGGCCGGGCGCGGGCTGACGGCCGTGCTGGGCCGCCGCCCCGCGATCACGCTGGGGGCCATCGTGCTGGCCGTGGCGCTGGCCGTGCCCTTTCTGGTGCCGGCCGAACTGCGCATCCGCGCCGATGCGACGGTCGAGGGCGCGATGCAGCAGGCCGCCGTTGCCCCCGCCGACGGGTTCATCGCCGAGGCGCCGGTGCGCGCCGGGGCCGAGGTCACGCGGGGCATGCTGCTGGCCCGGCTCGACGACCGCGATCTGGAACTGGAGGCCGCCGCCAACGACGCCCGCGTCGACCAGGCCCGCCAGTCCCTGCGCGAGGCGCTGTCGATCGGCGACCGGGCCAAGGCCGCCGTCGCCAATGCCGATCTGGCCGAGGCGCTGGCCGCCGCCGACCTGACCCGCGCGCGGCTGGACCGGCTGGAGATCACCGCGCCGATCGACGGGCTGGTCGTTTCGGGCGACCTGAGCCAGCGCATCGGCTCTCCGGTCACACGCGGCGACACATTGTTCGAGATCGCCCGCCAGGACGGATGGCGCCTGCGCATCGACGTCAGCGAATACGACCTGGCGCTGATCGCGCCCGGCCAGACCGGCCGCGCCGTGATGCCCGGCCTGGCCGCAACGCCGGTGCCCTTCGAGATCACCGCCGTCGCTTCGGTGTCAGATCCCGGGGAGGGCGAAAACCGGTTTCGGGTCGAGGCGCGCGTGCTGGACGCCCCGCCCGCCATACGCCCGGGTCTGCAGGGCACCGCCAAGGTTTCCGTGGGCGACAGCTCGCTGGCCTGGGCCTGGGCGCGCAGCAGCGTCATCCGCCTGCGCCTGCTGTGGTGGAGGCTGCTGCCGTGACCACCGAAAGCCACAGCGCGCAGGACTGGTATCGCGTCGCGCAGGCCCGTCCCCGGCTGCGGCGCGAGGCGACGGTGCGCCGGCATCTCTACCTAGGGCGCCCGTGGTACATCCTGTCGGACCAAACGGGAACGAAGGTCCACCGCCTGACGCCCGCCGCGCAAGAGATCGCGGGGCGGCTCGACGGCGCAACGACGGTGGAGTCGATCTGGCAGCAGGTGGCCGCCGATCTCGGCCCCGATGCGCCCACGCAGGACGAGGTGATCCAGCTGCTCACGCAGCTCCACCAGGCCGATCTGCTGGACAGTGCCGAAACGCCCCTGCTGGCCGACCTGCTGGAGCGGCGCGACAAGGACCGCGTCCAGCTGTGGCGCAAGATGCTGATGAACCCGCTGTCGATCACCCTGCCGCTGCTGGACCCGGACCGGTTCCTGCAGGTGCTCTGCCGGGTGATGGGCGTGGTGCCGCGCCCCGCCTGGTGGCTGGCGGCGCTGGCGCTGATGCTCTGGGCGCTGGTCCGGTTGCCCCTGCACTGGCAGGCGCTGGCGAACCGGGGGCTGGAGGGTTTCCTGGACCTCGAAAACCTGGGCCTGATTGCGCTGGTCTACCCGGTGGTCAAGGCGCTGCACGAGATCGGCCACGGCGTCGCCGCCCGATCCCGCGGCGGCGAGGTGCACGAGATGGGGCTGATGTTCATCGCTTTCTATCCGCTGCCGTATGTAGAGGCGTCCTCCTCCCTCGCCTTCCCGTCGAAATGGGACCGCGCCGCCGTCGCCGCCGCCGGGGTGGTGGTCGAGCTGACCATCGCCTCGGCGGCCTTCCTGCTCTGGACGGTGGCCGAGCCGGGGCTGGTGCGCACGATCCTGTTCAACACGATGGTCGTCTCGGGCCTGTCGACGCTGGCGGTCAACGGCAACCCGCTGATGAAATTCGACGGCTACCACGTGATGTGCGACCTGATCGAGATCCCGAACCTGTCCAAACGCGGCAATGCCTGGTGGGGCGAACAGTTGCGCGTCCGCCTGCTGGGCACCGCCGAACGGCCCCGCGCCCGGATGCGGACCGTGGCATGGGAAAGGTGGTGGTTCCTGCTCTACCCGCCGCTGGCCTTCGTCTATCGCATCTGGATCTCGCTGACGATCGCCCTCTTCGTGGCGGGAACATACCGTGCCGTAGGGGTTTTGCTGGCCATCTGGTCGCTGGTCCTGACCTTTGCCTGGCCCGCCGCCAAGGTTGCTCACCAGGCCCTGACCGACCAGCGAATCCGCCGGGCGGGGCCACGGGCCCTGGCCGGGGCGGGCGGGGCCGGTCTGGTGCTTGCGCTGGTGTTCCTGGCCCTTCCGCTGCCGCATCATGCGATGGTGCAGGGCGTGACATGGCTGCCGCAAGAGGCCTTCCTGCGCGCGCCCCAGCCCGGTCGCGTGATCGCCGCACGCGCGGCGGACGGCGCCGAGGTGAGCGCTGGCACGCCGCTTTTCACCTTCGACGCGCCCGAGCTGCTGGCCGAGGCGCGGATCGGCGAGGCCCGTCTGATCCGGGCCGAGGCCGAATTCGCCGAGGCCCGCACCACAGACCGGGCCAGCGCCGAACGTCTGCGCGCCCGCATCGCCGAGGCGCGCGCCGCACGTGACACCGCCGCCGCCAACCTCGCCGATCTGGATCTGCGGGCGGGCATCGCGGGGCGGCTGGACTTGCCCGACACGACCGATCCGCTGGGCCGCTTCTACCGGCGGGGCGAGGTGATCGGCCATGTCCTGCCCGGAACACCGCCCCTGATCCGGCTGGTCGTGCCGCAGGACCTCGCCGAACTGATCCGCTCGGAAACGCGGGCGGTGGATGTCCGGCTGGCCTCGGATCTGTCGCACCGGCTCGGGGCGCGGATCGTGCGCGCGGTGCCGGCGGGCGAGGACCAGTTGCCCTCGGCCGTGCTGTCGCTCGACGGCGGCGGGCCCTACGCGACCGTCCCGGGGGACGAACTGCGCAGCGTGACCCGCCTGTTCCAGCTCGACCTCGCGCTGGAAGAGCAGCCCGCCGTTCCGCACTACGGCATGCGCGCCCATGTGCGTCTGACCTTTGCGCCCAAGCCGCTGGCGGTGCGGGCGGCACGGGCGCTGCGGAACCTGTTCCTGGATGCCTTCGATGTCTGACCTGGCGCGGCATTGGCTGGTCGCGGACCGCGCCGATACGGCCGAACCGGAGCGCCGCCGCAAGGCCGCCCGCCGGTCGGACGAACTGGTCGGCGCGGCCCTGTCCCGCCTGCGCCGCGCAACCTACGGTCCCGGATGGATGACGCGGTGGGAAACCCGGCAGGTGCTGCGCGAGGGCACCCGGCTGAGCGCGCTGGACGATGACGCGCTGGCGGCCCTCGTGCGCGATCAGGCCCCCGCGCTGCTGCGGCACGGATTTCGCGGGCGGCCGTTCCGGCTGGCCACGGCGGGGATCCGCGAGATGTCGCATCGCAGGCTGGGCCTGCGGCATCACCCGGTTCAGGTGACCGGCGGCATGGCCCTGGCCCGGGGCCGCATTGTCGAGATGGCGACCGGCGAGGGCAAGACGATCACCACGCTGATCCCTGCCGTGCTGGTCGCGCTGGTCGGCGTTCCGGTGCATGTGATCACCGTCAACCGCTACCTGGCGACGCGCGACGCCGCCACCCTGGCCCCGGTGCTGGAGGCCTTCGGACTGAGCCACGGCGTCATCACCGAAGAGACAGAGCATCACCTGCGCCCCGGCATCTATGACAGCGACGTGGTCTTTTCGACCAATTCGGATATCGCCTTTGACTACCTGCGGGACCGTATTGCCCTGGGGCAGGACCGGTCGGCGCTGGCCACGCTGTCGCGCCGGATGCTGGCGGCGGGCGGCGGGCGGGATGCGCGGCGGATCGTGACGCGGGGGCTGGGTTTTGCGGTGGTGGACGAGGTCGACAGCATCCTGATCGACGAGGCGCAGACCCCGCTGATCATCACCGCCGAACGCCCCGGCGATCCCGATGCCGTTG
The DNA here is from genome assembly GCF_009789075.1 of Pseudooceanicola pacificus. GTDB lineage: Bacteria > Pseudomonadota > Alphaproteobacteria > Rhodobacterales > Rhodobacteraceae > Pseudooceanicola > Pseudooceanicola pacificus. The sequence goes on along the minus strand of NZ_WNXQ01000001.1, from coordinate 523,574 downwards.
TCGCCGAAGACGCCATGCTGGCCCTCGCCGCCACGCTGGAGGAAGGGCCGGACTTCCGGCTGGACCGCCGTCACCGCCAGGTCCGCCTGATGCCGCGGGCCGAGGATGTGCTGGCCGGTTTCCTGCCCCCGGTCCCGTCGCTGGAACCCGAACCCGCCCGGCGCGAGGCATTGGCGCAGGCGCTGTCGGCGTTGCATCTCTACCTGCGGGACGAGCATTACATCGTCACCGACGAGGGCGTTGCCATTGTCGACGAATTCACGGGCCGGGTGATGCCCGACCGCCAGTGGCAATCCGGCCTGCACCAGATGATCGAGGCCAAGGAACGCGCCGACCGGTCGGGTCGCCGCGAGACATTGGCGCAGATCACCTATCAGACGTTCTTTGGCCGCTACCTGTGGTTTGCCGGCATGACCGGCACCGCGGCCGAGGTCGCGCGGGAGCTGCGGCTGACCCATGACCGCGCCGTGTTCCGCGTGCCGACCCACCGCCGGGTGCGGCGGCGGCTCTGGCGGACGCGGTTCCATGCGGGCTCGGCGGCGCGGTGGCGGGCGGTGGTGCGCGCGGCCCTGCGCCAGTCGCGGCGGGGCCGTCCGGTGCTGATCGGCACGCGGTCGGTTTCGGCGTCGGAGCTGGTGGCCGAACGCCTGCGTATGGAGGGCGCGGAGCCGGTGGTGCTGAACGCCCGGCAGGATGCCGACGAGGCCGGTATCGTGGCCGCCGCGGGCCAGCCCGGGCGGATCACCGTGGCAACGAACATGGCCGGACGCGGCACCGACATTCCGGTCTCGGCCGAGGTCGAGGCGCAGGGCGGGCTGCACGTGATCCTGACGGAATTCCACGGCTCGGCCCGGATCGACCGGCAGCTGATCGGGCGCACCGCGCGGCAGGGGCAGCGCGGGACTTCGCAGGCCTTTGTCGCGCTGGACGATCCGCTGTTCGCCGACAACCTGCCCGGACTGGTGCGCATGGTCCAGCGCCTGACACCGGGATACGGCGGCCCACTGCCCGCCGCGCTGGCCGAGCTGATGCGCAATCTGGCGCAGGGCCGGGCCGAGCGGCGGGGGCGGTCGCGCCGATCCCAGACGGTGCAGCGGGCGCGGCGTCAGGAAAAGGCGCTTGGCTTTCGTCCCGACAATATCTGAGCGGCGCACTGTCATCTGCCCGTGACCTGCCGCGCCTATGGCACAGGCATCGACAACTCGACACATGAGGATGACATGACCGCTCCCGTCATTGGCGCCGCGCTTGGCACGGCCGACCTGGAAACCTATCGCGACTGGATCCTGGAAAAGAACCGCGACCTGGAACTGCAGGCCTTTCACGCCCCCGAGGCGCTGGATGGCGACTGGGGCCCCGAGGCGGACCACACCCGCAAGCTGCTGGACGGCTACACCGGACGGCTGGGTATCCACGGGCCGTTCTGGGGCTTTTCGATTTCCTCGCCCGATCCGGAAATCCGCAAGGTGATCGCAAAGCGCATGGACCAGGGGCTGGACATCTGCGCCGCCGTGGGCGCCACGCAGATGGTGATCCATTCGCCCTATACCACATGGGATTACAACAACCTGGACGACAAGCCCGGCGCGCGCGAGCGGGTGATCGAATGCAGCCACGGCTCCATCGGCGCGGCGGTGAAACGGGCCGAGGATCAGGGCGTGGTGCTGGTGCTGGAGACGATCCAGGACATCGACCCGCAGGACCGGCGGGTGCTGGCGGACAGCTTTGACTCCGAGGCGCTGCGCCTGTCGATCGACACCGGCCATGTGCACTACGCCTGCGGCAGCACCGGTGCCCCGCCGGTGGATTACTTCGTCCGCGCCGCCGGCGACTGGTTGCACCACGTTCACCTGCAGGATGCCGACGGCTATGCCGACCGGCACTGGGCCATCGGCGAGGGCACGATCCTGTGGCCGTCCGTGTTCCGCGCCCTGGGCGAGATCGAGGCCAGCCCGCGCCTGATCCTGGAACTGCGCGACAAGGCAGGCATCCCGGCCTCGATGCGCTACCTCGAAGGGCTTGGGCTGGGCCAGTAACCCGCAGTCGATGACCGACATTCAGACCCGCCCGATTGACCTTCGGGCGGGTCTTTTCCTTTCGTCAAACGCCCCGACTGGCCATTCGCACCCGTCTTTCACACACCCGGCCCGGGGCTGTCACAAACAGATCGCCCGAAATCAACAGGTTGCGCGATCCGTCCACGGGGGCTGTCATCGAAGCTTTGGCTTTACGTCATGCTCTGTTTGGCAAACCTTCGCACGTACGACGCCGGATCGTCATGGGCCGCTTCTAATCACCGCCAGCAGTGAAACCCGACTGAACCGGAGACGGAACATGCAGAAGTCGACCCTGAGCGTCATCGCGCTCTGCGCCGCTGCCGTGGCCTCGCCCGCCGCTGCCGAAAAGACGAAATTCGAATACTGGTACGGCCTCGACGGCTATCTGGGCGAGGTGGTGCAACAGACCTGCGCCCGCTTCAACGAAAGCCAGGACGACTACGAGATCACCTGCGTCGGCCAGGGCGGCTATGCCACTGCCGTGCAGAACACCATCGCCGCCTTCCGCGCCAACCAGCACCCGACCATCGTGCAGGCCTATGACGCCGGAACCGCCGACCTGATGCTGTCGGGGCAGTTCTACCCGGTGCAGCAGATGATGGCCGATTTCGACATCGACGTGGACTGGGACGACTATTTCCCCGGCATCTCGAACTACTACGCCTCGTCCAAGGGCGAACTGTTCTCGATGCCGTTCAACTCTTCCACCGCCGTCATGTACATCAACTACGATGACCTGAAGGCCGCCGGGATCGACACCGCCCCCGCCACCTGGGAAGAGTTCGACACCGCGATCCGCGCGATCAAGGCGAACGGCAAGGCCTGCCCCTACGCCTATGCGCCCGACAGCTGGGTCGACCTGGAACAGTTCTCGATGGCGCATAACGTGCCCGTCGCCAGCAACGACAACGGCTATTCCGACATCAATTCGGAGCTGCTGTTCAACACCACCCTGCATGTCCGCCACATGGAGGATATCATCCGCTGGAAGGACGAGGGCCTGCTGCAGATCCGCACGACCCAGGGCGGCCTGAACACGCGCGACAGCTTTGCCCAGGGCGAATGCTCGTTCTACTTCGGCTCCATCGCCGGGCACCAGACCGTCACCAATACCGCGCCCGCGGACATGACCTGGGGCGTCGCGATGCTGCCGGTCTTTGAAGGCACCGAGCGTCACAACACCGTGGTGGGCGGCGCATCCCTGTGGGTGCTAGCCGGCAAGACCGAGGAAGAGTATCGCGGCGCCGCGGCCTATCTGAAGTTCCTGGCCACCCCGGAGTCGGAAAAGTTCTGGGCCTCCAACACCGGCTATATCCCGGTGACCCGGACCGGCTTTGAATCGCTGGTCGAGGAAGGGTTCTACAACAACCCTCCGTACAAGGGCCGCGAAGTGGCGCTTGAGTCGCTGACCTACACCAAGCCGAACAACCTGACCCGCGGCATCCGCCTGGGCGGTTTCATCCAGATCCGTTCGGAATGGAACAACGAGGTGCAGGCAGCCCTGGCCGGTCAGAAGACCATGCAAGAGGCGCTGGACACCGCCGTCGCGCGCGGCAATGCCGCCATCGCCAAGTTCGCCCGCACCTACAAGGGCAAGCAGTTCCCCTGATCCCCTCGCCGGGATTTGCCCCTCGGCCTTCGGGCCGGGGGGTCTTTCGTTCAAAGGGACCCGCAGATGCGCCGCGCCTATTTCAAGAACAACTGGATCGCCGCGCTGGTCGTGGCACCGCAGTTGATGATCATCTTCGTCTTCTTCTACTGGCCTACCAGCCAGGCCCTCTACTGGGCCTTCACGCTGGAACAGCCCTGGGGCGGCGGCAACGAATGGGTGGGGTTCGAGAACTTCCGCACCATCCTGAACGACGGCCGCTACTGGGACTCGGTCTGGGTCTCCTGCGTCTACGCCTTCTTCACCACCGCGCTGGCCATGGGCATGTCGCTGATCCTGGCCCTGTTCGCCGACCGGCAGCTGCGCGGCTATCGCTTCTTCCGGGTCGGCATGATCTGGCCCTATGCCATCGCCGCCCCCGCCGTGGGCCTGGCCTTCCGCTTCATCTTCAACCCGTCCGCAGGGGTGGCGTCGTATCTGAACCTCGCCTTTCCCGGCGTCTGGGATCCGATCCTGAACGGGGACCACGCCATGGCGATGATCGTCTTTGCCGGCGCGTGGAAACAGGTGGCCTACAACTTCATCTTCTTCCTCGCCGCGCTGCAATCCATCCCCCGTTCGCTGCTGGAGGCCGGGGCCATCGACGGCGCCCGCGTGCTGCGGCGGATGCTGGACATCCAGCTGCCGCTGCTGGCGCCGACCTTCTTCTTCGTGCTGGTGATCAACATCACCGACAGCTTCACCGACAGTTTCGGCATCGTCGACACGATGACCGGCGGCGGGCCCGCCCGGGCGACCAACCTCATGGTCTACAAGATCTACGAGGACGGTTTCCGCGGCCTCGACTATTCGGGCGCCGCCGCACAGTCGATCATCCTGATGGTCCTCGTCGTCGCGCTGACCGTGTTCCAGTTCCGCTTTATCGAGCGGAAAGTCCATTACAGCTGAGGGCGCCCCGATGATCGAACGCACCCCCGTCCTGAACATCGCCACCCATGCGATCCTGGCCGCCGGCCTGATCGCCCTGGCGCTGCCGATCTACCTTGTCTTCGTCGCCTCGACCCAGACCCTGGCCGAGGTGACGGCGATCCCCTCCAGGCTTCTGCCGTCCGACCAGTTCTTCGTGAACGTCAAGGCGGCCTGGATCACGGCGGATTTCGGCACCAAGTTCGTCAATTCGATGATCCTCGCCGTCGGCGTGGTGACCGGCAAGGTGGTGCTGTCGGCGATCACCGCCTTCGGCATCGTCTTCTTCGACCACCGGATGCGGATGCCGGTGTTCTGGCTGGTCTTCATCACCCTGATGCTGCCGCTTGAGGTGCGCATCGTGCCGACCTACGCCGTCGCCGCCAACGCCCTGTCGCCGTTCCAGGCCATGCTCGACTGGAGCGGGCTGACCTGGCTGATCGAAAAGGCAACGTCCATACGGGTCAGCATGGAATGGAACCTGCTGAACTCCTACACCGGGCTGATCCTGCCGCTGGTCGCCACGGCCACCGGCACCTTCCTGTACCGCCAGTTCTTCCTGACCGTCCCGGACGAACTGGTGGAGGCCGCCAAGATGGACGGCGCGGGCCCCCTGCGGTTCCTGCGCGAGGTGCTGATCCCGCTGTCGGTCACCAACATCGCGGCGCTGGCCACGATCATGTTCGTCTACTCGTGGAACCAGTACCTCTGGCCGCTGCTCATCACCACCGATCCGAACTATGGCGTCGTGGCGGTGGAGCTCGGGCGGCTGGTGCCCGACAGCTCTTCCACCGGGGGCGGCATTCCGAACTGGCACATCGCGATGGCGGGCACCCTCATCGTCATGGTGCCCCCCATCATCGTCGTCATCTTCATGCAGCGCTGGTTCGTCCGTGGGCTGATCAGCGCAGACAAGTAGGGAAAGACATGTCCGACATCACCATACGCGACGTCCGCAAATCCTATGCCGGCACCGAGGTCGTGCACGGCGTCAACCTCGACATCCGCCACGGCGAGTTCATCGTCATGCTCGGGCCGTCGGGCTGCGGCAAGTCCACCCTGCTGCGCATGATCGCGGGGCTGGAAGAGATCACCTCGGGCGAGGTGCAGATCGGCGACCGTGTCGTCAACAGGCTGGAACCGCGCGAACGCAACTGTGCGATGGTGTTCCAGAACTACGCGCTCTACCCGCATATGACCGTCGCCAACAACATCGGCTATGCGCTGAAGGTCGCCGGCATGAAAAAGGCCGAGCGGCTGGAAAAGGTCGCCGCCGTTGCCCAGACGGTGGGCCTGGGCGAGTTCCTCGACCGCAAGCCCGGCCAGCTGTCGGGCGGGCAGCGGCAGCGCGTCGCGATGGCCCGCGCCATCATCCGCGAACCGGGCGTGTTCCTGTTCGACGAACCGCTGTCGAACCTCGACGCCAAGCTCAGGGTGCAGATGCGGCACGAGATCCGGCGCATCCACAACCGCATCGGCGCAACCTCGGTCTTCGTCACGCATGACCAGGTGGAGGGGATGACCCTCGCCGACCGGCTGGTGATCATGAACCGGGGCACCATCGAACAGGTCGGCACCCCGCAAGAGGTCTATGACCGCCCCGCCTCGACCTATGTCGCCGGGTTCATCGGCTCGCCCGCCATGAATTTCCTGCCCGCCACCCTGGCCGAGGGGCCCGTGCTGTGGCTGGCCACCGGCGAGCGTGTCGACCTGCGCGGCGTTATGGAGATGCCGCGCGGCCTGGCGCCCAGGGCGATGCTGCAGCTTGGCCTGCGGCCCGAACGGCTGAGGATCGGCCCTGTCGGGTCGGGCGCGATGGATGTCCGGTTCGAATTCGCCGAAGAGCTCGGCTCTGGCCGTCTCTACCACCTGCGGCACGAGGATGTGCCGGTCACCGTGGTGAGCGAAACCAAGCAGACCCTGCGCGAAGGAGAGCCGGTCGGCCTGACCCTGCTGCCGGGCGCGGTGCATCTGTTCTATGGCGAAACCGGCCGGCGGATCGAAACCACGCTGCGTTCCAGTGTCAACGAAAGGGTCAGCGCATGATCCGCATGGCGAGCTACAACATCCAGTACGGCAAGGGTAAGGACGACCTGTTCGACCTGCCCCGCATCGTCGGCGAACTGGGTGAACAGGACCTGATCGCCCTGCAGGAGGTCGAACGGAATTGCCCCCGCTCAGGCCATGTCGACCAGCCCGAAGAGATCGCCGCCCTGCTGCCCGATCATTACTGGGTCTTTTGCCCCGGGGTCGATGCGCACAGCCCGTCGAACGATCCCAAGGCGCGGCACACGCGGTGGGAATACGGCAATATGGTTCTGTCGCGCTGGCCGATCCTGACCTGCACCAACCATGTGCTGCCGCGTCTGGCGCTGGTGAACCAGTTCCACCAGCAGCGTGCGCTGATCGAGACGGTGATTGCCACGCCCGAGGGGCCGCTGCGCTTTTGTTCTGTGCATCTGGATCACGTCTCGACCGACACGCGGATGCCGCAGGTCGAGCTGATGGAGGGGCTGCTGCACTCTCATGCGATCCGTGGGTCCGGATATGGCGGCGCCCCGGATTTCAGCTGGGCGCCGATGGATCCGCCCGAGATGCCCGCCGATATGGTGGTGATGGGCGACATGAACTTCTCGCCCGCCGGGGCCGAGTACACGCGCCTGTTTGGCGACATCGCGGGTTCGCTCGGCCGGACAAATCGCGCGGGCGGTTTTGCCGATGCCTTTGTCGCCGCGGGTCATGCCGAGGACGCCTTTCCCACCATCGACGCCGCGCGCATCGGGCAGGTGAAGATCGACCACTGCTTCCTCTCGGCCCGGCTGGCGCCTTTCGTGCGCTCGGCCTCGGTCGATGCGGATGCGGTCGGTTCGGACCATCAGCCGATTTTCGTGTCGCTGGATCTGGCCGCCGCGCAGGCCTGACCCGGCCACAGGCGGGCAGCGTTCCAAGGATGTGCGATCGCCCCGCGGGGCCGTCGCCTGCCGATCGGTAAGTAGCTAGGCTCTGGGGAATCCGCCGGACTGTCCGGTGCTTCTGGTGCCTGTGTCATGCTGATCGAGAATTTCCTCAACCCGCCCTCCGTCGTGGTTTACGGCGCGTCGACCGACCCGACCAAAATGGGCGGGCGCGTGCTGGCGAACCTGCTGTCGGGCGGTTATGGCGGCAAGGTCCATGTGATCCATCCCAAGGCGGATGTGGTGCAGGGCCTGCCCGCCCATAGCTCGGCAGCCGACCTGGCGGAGCGGCCCGCCCATGCGATCATCTGCGTCCCCGGCCCGGCGGTCGAAGCGGCGATGCAGGACGCCATCGCGGGCGGCGTGACCCATGCGCAGATCCTTTCGGCCGGGTTCGCCGAGATGGGCGAAGAAGGGCGCGCGGCACAGTCCAGACTGCTGCGTATGGCGCAGGAGGCCGGGGTGCGGTTTTCCGGACCCAATGCGCTTGGCTGCATGAGCGCGGTGAACAGCTTCACCGCCTCCTTCTCGGGTTTTCTGATGGCGGCGCGTCCGCCGGTCGGCGATATCGCGATCATCACCCAATCGGGCGCCGTGGGCACCCATGTGCTGGGCCGCGCGGTCGACATGGGCCTGGGCATCAGCCACGCCATGTTCACCGGCAACGAGGGCGACCTGGAGGCCGCCGATTTCATCGAGGCGCTGGCCGGCGATCCCGCCACCCGGGTGATCTGCTGCGCGCTGGAGACCTGTTCCGACGGGCCCAAGCTGAAACGCGCCCTGCTGGCGGCGGCCCAGGCGGACAAGCCGGTGTTCATCCTCAAGATCGGCGTGTCCGAGATCGGTGCCGAGGCCGCGATGTCCCACACCGGGCGCATGGCGGGGAACGATGCCGCCTATTCGGCCCTGTTCGAGGCATGCGGCACCCTGCGCGCCACCTCGCTGGACGAGATGCTGGAACTTGCGCTTGTCGCATCCGTCGCCGGACGCCCCGCCAACAACCGTCTGGCGGTGATGAGCATTTCCGGCGGGGTCGGCATCATGGCCGCCGATGCCGCGGCCGCGGTCGGGGTGGATGTCGCGCCGCTGCCCGATGCGACGCTGCACAGGATCGCCGAGATCTATCCGCTGGTGATCGGGCGCAATCCGCTGGACACGACAGCCAATGCCGGGAGCGCGCTGCCCAAGGTGGGCCAGATGCTCGACGAGATCTGCGCACTGGATCAATACGGCAGCGTCTACATGTATTTCAGCCATGTCGGGCGCACCCAGGCCCGGCTGGAGCTGCTGATCGGCATGGTTGCCGCGCTCAAGGCGAAATACCCCGGTTTGACGGTGATCCTGGCCACATTCATCGACGAGGCGAACCGCCAGGCGCTGCACCGCGCGGGCATCGCCAATATCATCGACCCCGACCGCGCCATTGCCGCCATCGGCGGGGCCGCACGGTCCCGTATGCTGCAGGCGCAGGCCCGCGCCGCCACGGGTGGCTCACGCCCTGCGCTGCCCTCCGGTCCCTTCACCGGCGGCGACGAAGTGGCCGCGCGGGCCTATCTGGAACAGGCCGGACTGCGCGGCCCGGCGGAAACCCTCTGCACCAGTGCCGATCAGGCTGTCGCGGCGGCGGCGCGGATCGGCTTCCCGGTGGTGGCCAAGATCGTCTCGCAGGACCTGCCGCACAAGACCGAGATCGGCGGCGTGGTGCTGGATATCCGCGACGCGGATGCCATGCGCGCGGCCTATGACGGCATCATGCAGCGCGCCCGTGCCGCCGCGCCCGAAGCGCGCATCGCCGGTGTCTCGGTCATCGAGATGGTGCGGGACGGGGCCGAGGTGATCATCGGCGGCTCGCAGGACCCGGTCTTTGGCCCGATGGTCATGGTCGGCCTTGGCGGCACGGCGGCCGAACTGTTCCACGATGTGGCCCTCGCCCCCGCGCCGGTCACCGCCGCGCGTGCCCGGGAGATGATCCTGGGCACCAGGAGCGCCGCTCTGCTGACCGGCTGGCGTGGCGGCCCGGCGCTGGATCTCGACGCGCTAGGCCAGGCCTTGGCGGCGGTCAGCCACCTGGTGGCCGACCCGGCATTCGGCATTTCGGAAATCGACATCAACCCCTTCCGCCTGCGACAGCAGGGCGGGCTGGTGCTGGACGCGCTGATCGTCCCGCGCCACCCGGCCCCGGCGGACCCCAAGGAGACCGCATCGTGAAACACATCCGCTACGAGGTCGAAAACTACATCGCCACGGTCACCCTGGCCCGGCCCAAGGTGAACGCGCTGAACCGCGAGATGCGGGCGGAAATCCAGTTCGCGTTCGACGAGATCAGCGAGCGCAAGGATGTCCGTGTCGCGATCCTGACCGCCGACGGCCATGTCTTCTGCGCCGGGGCCGACCTCAAGGACCGGCCCGACCCGGACGTGCCCGGCGACGGGCTGCTGCACAACCGGATCGTGCGCGAGACCAACAACCCGATCCGCGAGTGCAACAAGTTCGTCATCGCCGCCGTGAACGGCCCGGCGCTTGGCGCGGGCTTCGGCATCGCGGCGGCCTGTGACATCATGTACGCCAGTTCCAACGCCACCTTCGGGATGCCCGAGATCAACGTCGGGCTGGCCGGTGGCGGGTCGATGCTGCGGCAGCTGTTCGGCAAGTCGCGGATGCGGCGGATGATGGCGACAGGCGAGGCCTTCCCGGCCGAAGAGCTCTATCGCCTGGGCGTGATCGAGGACTGCACCACGCCCGAGGATCTGATGCCCACGGTGCGCGCGCTGGCCGAAGAGATCGCCGCCAAGAACCCGGCGGGGCTGAAAATCGCCAAGCGGTCGGCCAACCTGGTCGACCTGATGTCGCCGCGCGACGCCTATATCTTTGAACAGCAATACACGCTGGAACTGGGCCGCACCCACAACGCGGTCGAGGCGCGGACCGCCAGGCTGGAAAAACGCCCGCCGAATTTCATCGACGAGTGAGCCAGCCGGCCAGCAGGTCGGCGTAAAGCTGCGGCTGCTGGAGCGGCAGGAAATGGCCGCCATCGACCTCGCAGTAGGTCGCCCCGGGGATCAGCCCGGCCGCCTTGCGCACGGCCTCTGCCGGGCGAAAGGCATCCTGCCGCGCGCCGACGATCATCGCGGGGCAGGCGATGCGGGGCAGGTCATCCTCCATCCCCAGCGTGGCGAGCATGCGGTAGGTCGCGGCAAAGCTGCGCGGGTCATTGCCCAGCCAGCGCGCCCGGTAGGCGGCGAAGAGCGCGGGATCGGTCCTCTGGCGTTCCGGCCAGCCGGTGGCGAGCCAGCTGTCGGCGAGCGGGGCCAGGCCATCCGCCTCCATCCGGTCGGCCAGTTCCAGCAGACCGGGCCGCCGGTCCCCGGCGATTCCGGTAACCGGCGAGGTGGCAAAGACCGACCTGACCCGCCCCGGATGATGCGCCGCGACATGCAGCGCCACGGCCCCGCCAACCGCGACACCGGCAATGTCGCAGGGCCCCGCGATCTGCAACGCGTCCAGCAGCGCCACAAGATCCGTGCCCAGCCCGGACATCTGCTGAACCTTCACCGCCTTGCTCGCCAGTCCGAAGCCGCGCATGTCGTAGCGCAGGACCGGTCGGTCCAGCTGGCCGATCACCGGATCAAAGCTTTCCAGCGTGCCGCCCATCTCGTGGACAAGCACCAGAACCGGGCCGTCGCACCGGGATTCCATTCGGTAGCGTGTGGCAAATCCGGGTGTCTCGATCCACTGGTCGGGCATCGGCGGGTCCTCCTGCGCGGGACTGTGCCCGGCGGGCCGGGGCAAGACAAGATCGCGCCCGGCCAGCGCCCGGACAGGCCATCCGCCGCGCAGCCGCTGCCAGGCGCCGCGCGCCGTATTGACATGCGAATCCGGATTTACTTAACTACCGGTAAGTTAGTTCACGACTCGGCTGCAGTGGCCACCGCCCGCGGCATTCCCCACTTGGAATCCGCAGGGACCGGCGCCGCCGGGGAACTTGCGCGTTTTGGGAGGAACGAAAATGTCGTATGAAATGACCCCGGCCCTGTCGGAGGGCGTGCCTGTCAGCACCCCGGGTTTCAGTGCAGAAATCCCGTCCAGCGTGGTGAAATCCGCCGCGCGGACGATCCAGATCCTGGAGTTCTTCGACCACATCCGCCGCGATGTCAGCATCTCGGAAATCGCCAACGCGCTGCATTATCCGCAGTCCAGCACCTCGGCCCTGCTGCGCAGCATGGTGGCCATGGGCTATCTGCAGCACAACCGCGTGGCGCGCACCTACCGGCTGACCCGGCGCACCGGCTTGCTGGGCGCCTGGGTCGATCCCTCGCTGGTGCGGCAGGGCGCGATCGTGAACCTGGCGCATGGCCTGGCCCGCGATACCGAAGAGACGGTGATCCTGGCGCGGCTGAACGACATGAGCGTGCAGACGATCTATGTGGCCGAGGGCGGCGTGCGCCCGGCCAGCGCCTCGGTCGGCAGCCAGCATCCGGTGGCACGCTCCGCCGCCGGGATGGCCCTGCTGGCGATGTACGAAGACCGGCAGATCCGCCGCATCCTCACCCGCCTGAATTCGGAACGCCCGCGCGGCGAAACCGCCATCGACGTGGCCGATTACATGGAGCGCCTGTCGGACGGGCGGCGTCACGGCGCCTTTGCCGGCCCCGGCTCGGCACCCGACATGGGCGCCGTGGCGGCGCAGCTGCGCCATGACAGCGCCGGCGACATGCTGGTGATCGCGGTCGAGGGCCCCGAGCAACGGATCATGCCGCGCGCCGATGCGCTGGCCAAGCTGATCCGGGCCGGGCTGGCCCAGCTGGCGGGCTGATCCCCAGGGGGGATCCGTCCCGACAGTCAGCGAGGAGCCGACCGTCATGAAATCGGCAAGGCCATCCGCCAAGCGCCCGCAGACAGCGGGGCGCAAGGGAACGGGTTCGGCGCGTCGTGACCAGATCGCGACGGTCGCCTCGGGCCTGTTCGCCCGCAACGGGTTCGCGGGCACCTCGATCCGTGACATTGCCGCGGCGGCGGGGCTGACCAAACCGGCGCTCTACTACCACTTCTCGGACAAGGAAGCGCTCTACGAACATGTCGTGGCCGAGCGGATGACCGGCCTGATATCCGTCGTGACCGAGGCGGTGGAGCAGACCGACGACCCGGTCGAGCGCATCCGCTGCTACATCCGCGCGCATTCCACCCGCATGGACACCGACCGCGACATCTGGCTGGTGACCAAGCAGAGCTTTCAGTCGCTGGAGGATGCCGAACGGCGCCAGAGGATCACCGCCCTGCGGGACCGGTTCGAGCATCTGTTGCGCGATCTGATCTCGGAGGCGATGGACCAGGGCGCGCTGGAGCGGGCCGATCCCGTCCTGGTGGCCCGGCTGCTGTTATCCTCGGTCAACGACATTCCGCGCTGGCTGAAGCCCGGGGGCGATCTTTTGGCACAGCAGGTGGCGCTGACCTATTCTGACATCGCCCTGCGGGGGCTGGGCGCGCAGCTGCCGCTGAACTGACAGAAGGGGATCGGGCGATGACCGAGGAACAGGACGGCACCGCATGGGCTGTGCTGATGCCGGCCGGCGAATTGCCCGAGGGCGCGGTGCGGGGGATCGACATCGGCGATCTGCAACTGGCGGCCTTCAACGTCGCCGGGGCGATCCATGTCACCGACAATGTCTGCACCCATGCCTATGCCCTGCTGAGCGAGGGCTTCCTGGAGGACAACGTGATCGAATGCCCGTTGCATGGCGGGCAGTTCGACGTCGTCACCGGCAAGGCGCTCTGCGATCCGGCGGAGTGCGACCTGAAGGTCTATCCGGTGCGGGTCGAGGGGGGACAGGTGTGGGTGGATCTGTCATGATGGCCTGACGGGCCACCACATGTCACAGGCGTGACCGGGGGAGAGGAGCCCATGGAAGCACTGAGCGAAGCCGAGGCACCCGCAGCCGCCATTCTTGTCGGCACGGTGGATTGCGACGTCCACCCCGAACCGCCGACCACCGCCGAACTGCTGCCACATCTGGATCCGTTCCTGCGCGAGTCGATCACGCAGCGCGGCATCGGGCCGCTGACCTCGGTCTCCTACCCGCCAAATGCCCCGATGACAGTGCGCGAGGACTGGCGCGGCGAACCCGGCGCCGGGCCCGCGCTGGCCCGGATGCAGCGCGATCTGTTCGATGGGCTGGGCGTGGGCACCGCGATCCTGAATCCGCTCTACGGCCTGCAGGTGCTGATGTCCGAGGACATGGCGGCGCGCTATGCGACCGGGCTCAACACATTTACCGCGCGGGACTGGCTGGACCGCGACCCGCGCCTGCGGTCCTCCATCGTCGTGCCGATGCAGAACCCCGAGATGGCGGTCGAGGAAATCGACCGCTGGGCCGGCGATCCCCGTTTCGTGCAGGTCATGATGCTGGTGATGGGCGAGATGCCGGCGGGCAAGCGCTATTACTGGCCGATCTACAAGGCGGCGGAACGGCACGGCCTGCCCGTCACCCTGCACGCCGGGTCGATGTACCGCCACGGGCCGACGGGGCTGGGCTGGCCCTCGTTCCACGCGCAGGATTACGCGGCCAACGCGACCGCCTTTCAGACCGCGCTGACCAGCCTGATCTGCGAGGGCGTTTTCAGCGTCTGCCCGGACCTCAAGGTGGTGCTGGCCGAGTCGGGCTTCACCTGGCTGCCCGGCTATCTGTGGCGGCTGGACAAGTACTGGCACGGCCTGCGGATGGAGGTGCCCTGGGTCGACCGGCGGCCCGCCGAGATCATCGCGTCGAACGTCCGGTTCACGTTGCAGCCCGTCGACGCACCGCCGACCGCCGCCGACCTGCAGCGCCTGATGGAACATGTCGGCTGCGAGGACCTGCTGCTGTTTTCCACCGACTACCCGCACTGGCAGTTCGACGGAAACCATGCGGTGCCCGACGGTATATCCGCCACGCAGGCGCGGCGGATGATGATCGACACGCCGCGCGCCACCTACGCCCGGCTGAGCGAGGTCATGTCATGAACATCGAAACCAATCCGCAGGCGCAGGACGCCGGGGGCGCCAAGGTCCGCACCGGCATCGCCGATTGCGACATCCACCCCAGCCCCAGGGATTTCGAGAAAGAGGTCTATCCCTTTCTCGAAACCAGATGGCAACGCTACATCGAAAGCTACGGCATGGTGCAGCGCGTCGGCTTCATGGGCGGCACGCAATATCCCAAGGGCCAGCCCCGTGCCTCGCGCCGCGACAGCTTTCCGCCCGGGGGCGGGGGGCCGGGCAGCGACCTGGCCTTCATGCGCCAGCAGCACCTTGACCCGCATAACGTCGAACTGGGGGTGATGATCCCCCTGCGCGTGGGCCAGCAGATCCTGAACATCGACCTGGCCATCGCCATCTGCAGCGCGATGAACGACTGGCAGATCGCGGAATGGACCTCGCAGGAGCCGCGGTTGAAGGGGTCCATCCTGACCGCCTATCAGGATGCCGGCGCCGCCGTGCGCGAGATCGAGCGCCACGCGGGCAAGGACGATTTCGTGCAGGTGTCCATGCTCTCGCGCACGCCCGAGCCGATGGGAAACCGCATGTACTGGCCAATCTACGAGGCCGCCGCCGCCGCCGGTCTGCCCGTCGGCGTCCATGCCTTCGGCTATGGCGGCACGCCGGTCACCGGGGGCGGCTGGCCGTCCTATTACATGGAGGACATGATGGCGCATTCGCAGAGCTGTCAGGCCCTCATCACCTCGATGGTTTTCGAAGGTGTGTTCGAGCGGATCCCCGGTTTCCGCCTGGTGATCGTCGAGGCCGGGATCGCCTGGCTGCCCGCGCTGGCCTGGCGGCTGGATGCGATCTGGCGCAAGAACCGTGGCGAGTTGACGGCGGTGAAACGCCCCCCGTCCGACTATATCCGCGAGTGCATCTGGCTGACCTCGCAGCCCATCGAGGAACCGGACACCCGCCAGCACCTAGTCGACGCCATCGACTGGATCGGCTGGGACCGGGTGCTCTATGCCTCGGATTATCCGCATTGGGATTTCGACGATCCGCAGCAGGTCCTGCCGGTGAAGCTGACGCGTGCGCAGCGCGACAACTTCTTCCGCGACAATGCCTTTAGCGCCTACGGGCTGTCCGATGGCTAGGCATGTCGTGGCCAGCGTCGAGGAGTTCGACAAGACCGACCGCAAACTGGTCCAGGTCAAGGGCCGGCCCATCGTCGTCTTTCGCCTGGGCGAGGAGTGGTTTGCCATGTCCAACCGCTGCCCCCACATGGGCGGATCGCTCTGCGAGGGGCAGCTGATCTCGCTGGTGGAGGCCGAGCGGCCGGGCGAGGTGACGATGAGCCGCGAGGGCGAGATCCTGCGCTGCCCCTGGCATGGCTGGGAATTCGACATCCGCACGGGGCAGAGCCGCGCCCGCCCCGCCGCCTTTCGCTCGCGCCAGCATCCGGTGTCGGTGGTCAGCGGGGCCGAGGCGGAAAGCGTCGGCAACCTCGAAACCTTCGAGGTCAGACGCGACGGGCGCTATGTCGTGGTCGAGATCTAGACCGGGCGGGGTGCAGGTGGACACGGTCGGCGGGCGCCGCGACAGCGCTCCGTTTCCGCGCCGGGGATGCGGGGCCGCCGCACCGGGTCAGGCCCAGCCGGAAATCGCGATCTCGGCCAGAACCTTGGGCCCGCGCGCCAGGCAGATGGCGGACCAGCGGGGATCGCCGTCGGCCACCCGCACGTCGAACCCCTCGTCCCAGAAGATCGGCCTGCGGAACCGTATGTCCAGCACGATGGAGCGCGGCGCCCCTTCGCGCCAGATCGCGGCGGTCATGTAGCGGACCCCGTGCGACCCGCCGATCAGGGGCGCGCGATACCCGGCATTGGCGGCGACCACCGGGTCGACATGGATCAGGTTGCCGGTGTCCAGGCAATAGGTCTTCACATCCGCGGGCGTCAGGGTGACACGGCCCACCTGGCGCAGCGCCGCCGGGTCGGGCACCACCGGGGCGGGCCGTTCGCCCGCGCCACGCAGCGACGGGTCGGCCTTGCGGTCCGGGTCGGTCATCAGCGCGACGCGGCGCAGGGCAAAGCCGGGCCGCCCGTCCTGCCCGTGGTAGAAGGTCTCGGTCGTGTTGACCGGGCCGCGCGCGGTTTCGATCACCTCGGTCACGCGGCCGGTCACGGTGATCTCTTCGTCCAGGCGCAGGGGGGCCTGCATCTCGATCCGCTGCAGCATGTTGACCATGCCGTTGGCGTTCAGCCCGTTCAGCACGCTTTCGCGGATCGCATGGGGGATCAGTGCCGCCGGGTCGATGCAATGGTCAAACAGCGCCGGATCGCTGCCGCAGACCCGCATCATCCGCGCCTCATCCGCCGCGTTCAGGCGAAAGCGGCGCGGGGCGAATTCCATCCCGGCAAAGGGGGCGACGAAGTCCTGCGCGGCAACGGCCATGTCCCGATCCTTTTGTCCAGGGCCTGCCCAGCGTGGCGGCGCGCGTCCGGCCCGGTCAATGCGGCGGGTGCTGAATTCACGTACCGGGCGCGCCTGCGGATGCGGTAAATTCCGCACGGGGGGTTCCAATCGGAGGGACAAGGACCAGATACGGTTGGTCCGGCCCTCGCGCCGCACTATGGTCACACCCGTTTGCAAGCGCAGGGAGCCCGGGACAGACATGAGCGGACTGATTGCCCTCCTCGACGACGTGGCGGCCATCGTCAAGATCGCCTCGGCCACGATCGACGATGCCGTGGGGCAGGCGGTCAAGGCCTCGTCCAAGGCGGCAGGCGCGGTGATCGACGACGCCGCCGTATCGCCGAAATACGTCCACGGCTTTTCGGCCGACCGCGAGGTGCCCATCGTCTGGAAGATCGCCAAGGGCTCGATCTTCAACAAGATCGTCATCCTGCTGCCGGTTGCGCTGTTGCTGTCGAACTTCGCCCCCTGGGCCATCGCGCCGTTGCTGATGCTGGGCGGGGCCTATCTGTGTTTCGAGGGGGCCGAAAAGATCTGGCACGCCATCACCCCCGGCCCGTCGCATTCCGACGAGCTTGCCGCCAAGAAGGGCGATGCCGCGCATCTTGAGGAGCAGAAGGTCAAAGGCGCGATCAAGACCGATTTCATCCTCTCGGCCGAGATCATGACCATCGTCCTGTCGGCCCTGCCCCAGGGGCAGAGCGTCTGGGTCGAGGGACTGGCGCTGGCCATCGCGGGCCTGCTGATCACTGTCGTGGTCTATGGCGCCGTGGCGCTGATCGTGAAGGCAGACGATGCCGGGCTGGCGATGGCGCAGCATGGCCGCCTGTCGCTGACCCGCCGCCTGGGGCGCGGGATCGTGCGCGGGATGCCGGGCTTCATGAAGCTGCTGATAGTGGTCGGCACCGCCGCGATGATCTGGGTGGGCGGGTCGATCCTGATCCACGGGCTGCATACGCTGGGCGTGCATCTGCCCTACGAGACGATCCACAACATCGCTGTCGCCCTGGCCGGGCTGGTGCCAGCCTCGCTGCACGCCACGGCGGAATGGATCGTGACAGCCACGCTGGACGGCATCATCGGGCTGGCGGTCGGACTTCTGCTGATCCCGGTGGCGACCTATGTGCTGTCGCCGGTGGCCGCGCTCTTCTCCCGCGCGGCCTGAGGGCGTTCAGCCCAGGTCGAACCGGGTGCCGCAGATCACAAGCTGCGTATCCCCGGTGCGCAGGCCCATCCGGTCGGCCCGTTTCAGGACCCCGTCCCGGTCGCTGCAGGTCAGCGTGACCGCCGACAGCCCCGGCCCGCGCCCGTCCGTCGCCGGGACGAAGCGCAGCGCGGCATTGGCCAGCGCGATCTGCGGCGCGCCCGCGACCTCGACCACCGGCAACCCGGCGACCTTGCCCCATCGCTCGGCCAGCGCCTGCGGGTCGTCGGCCTGCAACTCGGCCCCGGTGATCGCCGTCACGGGGCCGTCCGGCACCCGGTCGGCCCAGGCCATGCCGCCCGCCGGTTCCCAGTTGCCGCTCACGTCTTCCTGGTCGTCCCATTCCACCGACAGGAACGAGGCGCCCATATCCCCGGGATGCAGCTGCAGCAGATACCAGTTGCCCCGGTCGGATTCATGCGCCACCCGCACGCCGTTTGCGGTGGCATTGTCCCGCACGGCGACCTGTTCCTGCCGGGTCGGCACCTGGCAGATCACCATGTACCCGCCATCGCCGCCGCGCCGCTGCAGATAGCGGCCAGCGGCGGTGCCCCCCTGCGTGGGGGCCACGACCTCCAGGAATTGCGTGCCCATGCCCAGCAGGGCGTTTTCCAGCCCGTATTTGGCCACCGCCGGATCCTCGTAGCAGACCGGCGTGTCGAACACTTCGCACAGCGGGTCGATCGCCGAGGACAGGTCCCCGGCGACAAGGCATATCTGCCTGAGATGTATGGCCATGTGGTGCGGCCTCCCCTCCGCACCGCCGACGCCGTGACGTCAGCGGTTCTTCCACTCCGGCTTGCGCTTCTCGACAAAGGCGGTGACGCCTTCCTTGAAGTCCTCGGTGGTGCGCAGCTCGCTCATCACCTGGCGGCTGTAGAGCAGGCTCGACCGCAGGTTCTCCAGGTCGTCCATCGCGTTCAGCACCCGCTTGGTCGCCTTGACCGAGGAGGGCGAGACCGAGGCGATATCGCCCGCCATCTCCATCGCGCGGTCCATCAGCTTGTCCGCCGGCAGCACCTCGTTGACGAAGCCGAGGCGATACCCTTCGTCAGCCAGGACGTGGCGGCCGGTCAGCATCATCTCGACCGCGGGCTTGCGCCCGATCTGACGGCTCAGCCGCTGCACGCCCGAAGCGGCGGCGAACAGGCCCACCTTGACCTCGGGCAGGGCGAATTTCGCCGTGTCCGCCGCCAGGATGATGTCGCAGGACAGCGCGGTTTCGAACCCGCCGCCCATGGCAAAGCCGTTGACCGCAGCGATGATCGGCTTTTCCAGGTCGAACCGCATGGACAGCCCGGCAAACCCGGTCGCAGGCGCCGTACCCTTGCCGCCCTGCGCGGTGTATTTCAGGTCGTTGCCCGCGCTGAACGCCTTGTCGCCCGCGCCGGTCAGCACCGCGACCCACAGGTCGGGATCGGCGGCGAAGTCATCCCACAGCGCCGACATCTCGTGGTGCATCGGCGCATGCATGGCGTTGTAGACCTCGGGCCGGTTCATCGTGACGACGAGGATATTGCCCTTGCGTTCGGAGGTTACGAATTCACCCATCTCTCAGCCCGCCTTGCGCTTTTCGGTCCCGGCGGTCTTGAGCCCGCCCAGATCCAGTTCCGTGAACTTGCCGCCTTCGGCCGCCAGCTTTCTCAACGTCTCGGCGGGCGAGAATGCCGGATCCTCGGCGCCCAGCTTCTCCATCCGCTCCAGCACGGCCTTGGGGCCGACCATGTCGCCAAAGAACATCGGACCGCCCTTGTCGGTGGGCCAGCCATAACCGTTCAGCCAGATCACATCGATGTCCGAGGCCCGCTGCGCCTTGTTCTCTTCCAGCAGCTTCACCGCCTCGTTGATCATCGGGAAGATGCAGGTCTCGATGATCTCGTCGCGGGTCATGGTGCTGGGCTCGGCGCCGGTGACCTCGCGGATGACCTTCTCGGTCACGGGCGAGGGCTGGCGGTTGCGCTCGGCATCGTAGTCGTAATAGCCCGCGCCGGTCTTCTGCCCGCGGCGGTCCATCTCGCACAGGGCGTCGCGGATCGGGTTCGCGGTGGTCGCGCCCTTGGACCAACCGATATCCAACCCGGCAAGATCCGACATCTGGTACGGCCCCATGCGGAACCCGAATTGGTTGATCGCGGCGTCGATATCCCAGGGCATCACCCCAGCATAGAGCAGCTTGTTCGCCTGCATCTGGCGCTGGCGCAGGATGCGGTTGCCGACAAAGCCGGGGCAGACGCCGACCAGCGCGGCGATCTTGTTGATCTTTTTCGCCACGTCCATCGAGGTGGCGACAACGTCATCCGCCGTCTCGTCCGCGCGCACGATCTCCAGCAGCTTCATCACGTTGGCGGGCGAAAAGAAGTGCAGCCCGATCACGTCCTGCGGGCGCGCGGTGGCGGCGGCGATCTCGTCGATATTCAGCCCCGAGGTGTTGGTGGCCAGGATCGCGCCCTGTTTCACCGTCTTGTCGAGGTTGGCAAAGATTTCCTTCTTGATGTCCATGTTCTCGAACACCGCCTCGATCACCAGGTCGCAGTCGGCCAGGTCCGAGAAATCCAGCGTGCCGGTCAGGCGGCCCATCCGCGCCTCGACCTCGTCCTGCGGGAACCGGCCCTTGTCGGCGCTGCGCTGATAGTTCTTGCGCACCACGCCCAGGCCACGCTCCAGCGCCTCCTGCTTGGTCTCGACGATGGTCACCGGGTAGCCCGCGGTGGCAAAATTCATCGCGATCCCGCCGCCCATGGTGCCCGCGCCGATGATCCCGACCTTGCCGATGGGGCGCAGCTGCAGGCCCTCGGGCAGGCCGGGGATCTCCCAGGCCAGCTTGCCGGCCTGGCCCACATAGGCGGACACCTCGTCCTTTGTCGGTACTGTCATCTCGGTCATGTGCAATCCTCCCTACCTGCCGTTCGGCAATCGTCGCCGGAAACCTGCCTTGCCGCGTCGGGCAGTGCAAGCCCATTGCCGCCGCGACCCGGGATTCGGCACAGGCGTGAAGCGGACGGGCGGATACGGCGGGGCGCACAGGCTCTGCAATGGCGATTCCCGGCCTTGCGCCTGACCCCTGAAAGTGTCAATTCCACCGGAAAATGCCGGAGAGTGCGACGTGACAGACCTGCGACTGGTGGCCGATGTCGGCGGCACCAACTGCCGTTTTGCCCTGGCCCGTGACGGGCGGCCGATCAGCGAGACGATCCGCAGCGGGCCGAACCGGGCTCACCCGACCTTCGAGGCCGCCGCGCAGGATTACCTGGCCGCGCAGGGCAACCCCGAGATCGCCGAAATGGTGGCGGCGGTGGCCGGTCCGATCCGGGGCCGCACCGCTCGGCTGACCAACTGGAACTGGACCTTCGACGCCGCATCACTGGCCGCAACCTTTGGCGCGCGGGTCGAGCTGCTGAACGACCTGTCGGCCCTGGGCTATGCCGTGCCGGGGCTGGCGCTCGAAGGGCAACGGCTGGTCGTGGTGAAGGAGGGCGCCGAGGGCCCGCGCCAGCAGTCGCTGGTGATGGGGATCGGAACCGGATTCAACGTCAGCCTCGTGGTGCAGACCGGCGCGGCCACCGTCTGCCCCCGCACCGACATCGGCCATATCGGCCTGCCTCTGGGCATTTCCGATCTGCTCTCGCAGCGGATGGGTGGCCCGGTCCCGGCGATGCGCAGCATCGAGGACTGCTTTTCCGGCCGGGGCTTCGCCGCGCTGCTGGACCGTTTCGACGGCGGGGAGGGCGCATTCCGCACCCTCTATGCCGAACTGATGGCGGCCCTGGCGCGCGACATGATGATGGCCTTCATGCCGACCTCGGGCATCTATTTCGCAGGCAGCGTGGCGCGCAGCGTGCTGGACGTGGCGGCAGAGGACTTTGCTGGCGCCTATGACCGCCCCCTGCCGCTGGCGGGGGCCGAGGTCGCGCCGGTCAGCGTGATGCTGGACGACGCCGCCGCGCTGCTGGGCTGTGCCCGGCTCGACATCGCGGACTGATCCGCGGGGGCGTTTCGGACGGGCTGGCCATTTGCCTCACGGGCGAGCGGACGCAACGTGGCGCGGCCTAGCGGGCGGCGGTCGCCTCGACCTCGACCAGGAACTCCGGCCGGGTGAAGCCGGTCACGATCACCAGGGTCGAGGCGGGCCTGGGCTCCACCCCCTCCAGCCAGCGGTCACGCTCGGCCATGTAGGCCGGGAAATCCTCGCGCCGCGTGACAAAGGCGTTGATGCGCAGGACATCGGCGGCGGTCATCCCGGCCTCGGCCAGGATCGCGGTGATATTGGCAAAACACTGGCGCGCCTGGCCCGCTGCATCGGGCGCCAGCGACCCGTCGGCCGCCAGCCCCAGCTGGCCCGAGGTCACGACGATCCGCTCTACCGGGCCGGCGGCGATGCCGTGGCTGTAGGCGCCGAACGGGGCCGCGATACCCTGCGGGTTC
Source organism: Pseudooceanicola pacificus (assembly GCF_009789075.1). Taxonomy (GTDB): domain Bacteria; phylum Pseudomonadota; class Alphaproteobacteria; order Rhodobacterales; family Rhodobacteraceae; genus Pseudooceanicola; species Pseudooceanicola pacificus. Next base: position 500,929 of record NZ_WNXQ01000001.1, on the reverse strand, counting down.
AGCTTGTCGGGCATGGGTGTCTCCGCCTTGGGAATCAGTTCCGTCTGCTCACAACTGCCTTTTTCGCGGGCAGGGGACAGCGCAAAATGCCCAAAACAGCGGGCATTGCCGGGAAACTTGCCAGTTTTTTGCCCAATTGATCAATTTCCCGCTATGAGTTTCATCATCCGCAGGGCTTGTCCGGGTGAACCGGGCCGGACCCCCTGCCGCTGCGTTTCGCGGCAGATAACGTGTCGGGTGAAACGTCACCTTGGAGGGATGAATGACTGTCAAACGCGCCGTCGCGGCCATCACGCTTGCCGCTCTTTCCACTGCGGCCCAGGCCGCCAGCCACTCTGACATGCCCAAAGTCGTCTTTGGCACCAACTGGCTGGCCCAGGCCGAACATGGCGGCTTTTACCAGTCGGTGGCCGACGGGACCTATGCGGAATGCGGGCTGGACGTCAGCATCCTGCCCGGCGGGCCGCAGGTGAACAACCGCGCCCTGATGCTGGCCGGCAAGATCGACTATCACATGGGCGGCGACCTGCTGCAGGCCTTCAACGCCGCCAAGGAGGGCATCCCGGTCGTCGCGGTGGCCGCGGTCTTCCAGAAGCACCCGCAGGTGATCCTGGCCCACCCCGGCAAGGCCGAGACCTTCGAGGATCTCAAGAACCTGACCCTGCTGATCGGCGACAACGGCTTTGCCTCGTTTTACCAGTGGATGATCGCGGCCTATGGCTTCACCGCCGAACAGCGCGAGCCCTATACCTTCAACCCGGCGCCCTTCATCGCGGACGAGGACAAGGGCATGCAGGGCTACCTGTCCTCGGAACCCTACGTGATCGAGAAAGAAGGCGGGTTCACCCCCGATGTCTTCCTGATCGCGGATGCGGGCTATTCGACCTATGCCACCACGGTCGAAACCATGGCCGACACCATCGCGAACAAGCCCGAACAGGTGAAATGCTTCGTCGATGGGACGATCAAGGGCTGGTACAACTACCTTTACGGCGACAACTCGGCCGCGAATGCGATGATCATCGCCGACAACCCCGACATGTCGCAGGACAAGATCGACTATGCGATCGAAAAGATGCTGTCCGAAGGGATCGTCGACAGCGGCGATGCCGAGACGCTGGGCATCGGCGCCCTGACCGAGGCGAAGGTCACCGACTTCTACGACAAGATGGTCGATGCGGGCGTGATCGAGGCCGGGCTGGATTATTCCACCGCCTTCACCTCCGAATTCGTGAATGCCGGGGTCGGCATGGACCTGAAGAAGTAAGATCGCGGACCGGGGCGCCCCGCCTTGCGGGCGCCCCTGATCCCGGACGACCCATGACTGGAATTGCACCGATCCCCCCGATGGGCAGCCGCGACAAGCTGCTTGAGATGAGCGCCATCGACAAGGTGTTCAACGGCAACGTCGTGGCGCTGCGCGACATGAACCTGCAGGTGAACCAGGGCGATTTCATCTCGCTCCTCGGCCCGTCGGGCTGCGGCAAGTCCACCGCCCTGCGGCTGATCGCGGGGCTGATGCGCCCGACGACGGGGCGGATCCTCTGGGAAGGCGGGCAGACCACCGGCGACCTGGGCGTGGTGTTCCAGGAACCGACCCTGATGCCCTGGGCAACCGTGGCGCAGAATGTCTGGCTGCCGTTTCGGCTGCGCGGGAAAAGCTACAATTCCGTCAAGGACGAGGTTCTGGAGGCGCTGCGCCTCGTCGGGCTTGAGAAATTCGGCAAATCCTACCCGCGCGAACTGTCGGGCGGGATGAAGATGCGGGTCTCCATCGCCCGCGCGCTGGTCACCGGGCCGCGCCTGATCCTGATGGACGAACCCTTTGCTGCGCTGGACGAGATCACCCGCCACAAGCTGAACAACGACCTGCTGGAACTGCGCGACAAGCTGAAATGCACGGTGATCTTCGTCACCCATTCGGTGTTCGAGTCGGTCTTCCTGTCGGACCGCATCGTGGTGATGGCCGCGCGTCCGGGCCGTGTCAGCGCCGAGCTGACGGTCAACGCCCCCTATCCCCGGGGCGAGGATTTCCGCACCTCGCCGGAATATGCGGCGCTCTGCCGCGAGACCTCCGAGGCGCTGCACAACGCGATGAACGAACATGGCCAGGTGCCCGCATGACCGCCTCTGAACTGTCGCAATCCGCTGCCCGGCAACAGGCCGAACAGGTGGTGGACGAGGAAGAGGCCCGCCGCGCCCGCCGCGAGATGTGGGAGCAGATCGGCAAGTGGACCCTGCCCGCCATCGTCCTGTTCCTGGCACTGTTCGCCTGGGACCGGGTCGTGGTCTGGAACCAGATCCCGCATTACATCCTGCCCGGCCCCGGGCTGGTGCTGGAAACGCTGATCAAGGACTGGCCGATCCTGTCGGATGCGCTCTGGGTCACGCTCAAGATCACCATGATGGCCCTGTCGGTTGCTGTGATCGGCGGTGTCGGCTTGGCGGTGCTGTTCACGCAGAGCCGTTTTGTCGAGATGTCGTTCTATCCCTTCGCGGTGATCCTGCAGGTCACGCCGGTGGTGTCCATCGCACCGCTGATCTTCATCTATGTCGACAACCGGCTGGCGGGGCTGCTGCTTTGCGCCTGGATCGTGGCCTTCTTTCCGATCCTGTCGAACACCACGCTGGGCCTGAACTCGACCGACCACAACCTGCGCGACCTTTACAAGATCTACGGCGCGACCCGCTGGCAGCGGCTGCGCTATCTGCAGCTGCCGACCGCGCTGCCCTATTTCCTGGGCGGCCTGCGGATCGCCGGGGGCCTGTCGCTGATCGGCGCGGTGGTGGCGGAATATGTGGCGGGCACCGGCGGCATCGGGTCGGGGCTGGCGTTCCGCATCCTCGAAGCCGGTTACCGGCTGAACATACCGCGCATGTTCGCCGCGCTGATCCTGATTGCCGTGACGGGGGTGGTGATCTTTACACTGGCTTCGCTGCTGAGCCACCTGCTGCTGAGGAAATGGCACGAAAGTGCACTGAAACGGGAGAGTTGATGGGGTTTCGCGTTCTGCCCAGCGGCGCACTGACTCTGGATAACATCAAGGTTCCGGCCTGCCTGATCGGCGAAGAGGGCGACCTGAAGACCACCAGCCTGACCATCGACGGCGGGCGCATCACCGAAGGCGAAGGTCAGCATGTCGACATGGGCGGGGCGATCTGCCTGCCGTCTTTCGTCGACATGCACACGCATCTGGACAAGGGGCATATCTGGGCGCGTTCGCCCAACCCCGACGGCACCTTCATGGGCGCGCTGCAGACAGTGGGCGCGGATCGCGTGGCGAACTGGAGCGCCGCCGACGTGGCCGCCCGGATGGATTTCGCCCTGCGCTGCGCCTATGCCCACGGGACCAGGGCCGTGCGCACCCATATCGACAGCCTGCCGCCGCAGGCCGGGATCTCCTTCCCGGTGTTCCGCGAGATGCGGGACAGATGGGCGGGCAAGGTCGATCTGCAGGGTTCGTGCCTCGTGGCCATCGACCGGGTCGACCGGACGGGCGACTTTGCCGGCATCGCCGACATCGTGGCCGAAAGCGGCGGGGTGCTGGGCGCCGTGCTCTACCCCGTGCCCGACCTTAAGGAACGGCTGCTGGATTTCTTCCACTACGCCGCCCAACACCGGCTGGACGTGGATTTCCATGTGGACGAGACGCATGATACCGCCTCCGACACCCTGATGAGCGTGGCCGAAACCGTGCTGGAGATCGGCTGGGACCGTCCGGTGACGGTGGGGCATTGCTGCTCGATCTCGATGATGGAGGCCGACCGCGCCGCCGCGATCATCGACACGGTGGCCAGCGCCGGGCTGAACGTCGTCAGCCTGCCGATGTGCAACCTCTACCTGCAGGACCGCTCCGCCAACCGCACCCCCCGCTGGCGCGGCATCACCATGGTGCACGAGATGAAGGCGGCGGGCATCAACGTCAGCTTTGCCAGCGACAACACCCGCGACCCGTTCTATGCCTATGGCGATCTGGACATGGTCGAAGTGATGCGCGAGGCGACGCGGATCGGCCACCTGGATCACACCGGCAGCGACTGGGTCAAAGCCTTCACCGTGAACCCGGCCCATGCCTGCGGCTTTGACGCGCCCTCGCTCGCGCCCGGGTCGTCCGCCGATCTGACCCTGTTCAAGGCGCGCAGCTGGACCGAGTTCTTTGCCCGCCCGCAATCCGACCGCATCGTGATCCGCGACGGCGTGCCCATCGACCGCACCCTGCCGGATTATTCCGAACTCGATCACCTGATGAGCTGACCATGACACCAAATGCCGCCGCCGCCAAAGCCGCCCTGAGCCATATCGAGATGGACGAGGCGCCCGCCGCCATCCGCTCGAAGTCGCGGGATTTCTTCTGGTACTCGCCCATCCTCAAGGAGCGGCTGGACCACCTGGAGGCCGAATTCGTCGTGAACCCGAAGTCCGAGGCCGAGGTGATCGAGATCCTGAAGGTCTGCTATGCCCATGACGTGCCGGTCACCTGCCGAGGCGCGGGGACGGGCAATTACGGCCAGGCGATGCCGCTGTCGGGCGGCTGCCTGATGCACCTGAAGAACATGAACCGGGTCAAGGAAATCCACCCCGGCCGTGTGATCGCCGAGCCGGGGATCATCATCAAGGACCTCGATGCGCAGACCAGGGCCGAGTCCGGGCAGGAGTTGCGGATGCACCCCTCGACCTGGGCCACGGCCTCGATCGGCGGCTTTATCGCCGGCGGGTCCGGCGGGGTCGGTTCGGTCACCTGGGGCGCCTTGCGCGATCTGGGCAACATCATCCGCCTGCGCGTGGTGACGATGGAGGCAGAGCCGCGCGTGCTCGACTTCCGGGGCGAGGAACTGCACCGCGTCAGCCACGCCTACGGCACCAACGGCATCATCACCGAAGTCGAGATGCCGCTGGCCCCCGCCTATGACTGGATCGACACCTTTGTCGCCTTCGAGGATTTCCGCGAGGCGATGGAATATTCCGACGGGCTGGCCAACAACCCCGGCATCCTGGTCAAGCTGATCTCGGTCTACGAGGCGCCGATGGCCAAAGCGTATTTCCAGCGGGTCAAGGCGCATGTGACCGAGGCGGACACGCTGGTCGGCATCATGGTCGCGCCGCAATCCCTCGACGGGTTCCAGACCTTCAGCGCCCGCTGGCCCAACGCGCGGATCATCTACCGCTCCGACGATCTGCAATGGGACCGCTCGCCCGGCCCGGTGTTCGAACACGGCTGGAACCACACCACGCTGCGTGCGCTCAAGTTCGATCCCTCGATCACCTACCTTCAGGTCCGCTACAGGTTCCCGGACCATATCGAACTGGTCGAAAAGGTCCGGGCCGAATTCGGGGCCGAGGTGCTGCAACACCTGGAGGTGCTGAAGGAAAGCGGCAGGATCTGTTTCGCCGGCCTGCCGCTGGTGAAATTCTCGACCCCCGAGCGGCTGGAAGAGATCGTGAAGATCCACGAAGAGATGGGCTGCATGATCTTCAACCCGCACCGCTACACGCTGGAGGAAGGCGGCCGCCAGTCCGCCGATCAGCGGCAGCTCGACTTCAAGCGCGAGGCCGATCCCAAGGGCCTGCTGAATCCCGGCAAGATGATCACCTGGGATGAACCCGATTTCGACTACGCGAAGATCTACGCCTACAAGGGGATGCTGCCCAAGCCCGAGGCGGCGGAATGACCACACGGGCGATGATTCTCTTCGCTCATCCCGTGCCCGAAAGCTTCAACGCCGCGGTGCATCGCACCGTGGTCGACACGCTCACCGCCCGGGGCTGGGAGGTCGACGACTGCGACCTGAACGCCGAGGGCTTCCTGCCCGTCCTGACCGAGCTGGAGCGGCGCGGCTATCACGAGCAGCCCGCGAATATCGAGCCGGTGAAGGACTATGTCGAACGCCTGCGCGCGGCCGAGGCGCTGGTGATGGTCTTCCCGGTCTGGAACTTCGGCTATCCGGCGATCCTCAAGGGGTTCCTCGACCGGGTCTTCCTGCCCGGCGTCAGCTTCAAGCTGTCAGAGGCGGGGCAGGTCGAACCGGGGCTCAGGCATATCCGCAAGCTGGCCGCCTGCACCACCTATGGCGGGCGGCGGTCCCGCGCGATCCTGGTGGGCGATCCGCCGCGCAAATGCGTCACCCGCGCCCTGTGGCATGTCTGCCGTCCCGACAAGATGCGTTACATTGCGCTCTACGACATGAACAACAACACCGAGCCAAAGCTGAAGGCGCACCTGGACCGCGTGCGCCGCGAGATGGAGACATTCTGATGCGCGCCCTCGTCGTCTATTGCCACCCCCGGCCCGAAAGCTTCACCGCTGCGGTGCGCGACGTGGTCACGGCGCGGCTGAAGGCGGCAGGCGCCGAAATCCGGCTGCACGACCTCTATGCCGACGGGTTCGCCCCGGTGATGACCGGCGACGAACACGCGGGATACGAGACCTGCCCCGACAACCGCGCCCCGGTCGAAGCCGAATGCAGCGATCTCGACTGGTGCGACACGCTGATCTTCGTCTACCCGACATGGTGGTACGGGCTGCCCGCGATGCTCAAGGGCTGGCTGGACCGGGTCCTGTTGCCCGATGTGGCTTTTGTCATGCCCAGGGCGGCGGGCGAGTCGATCAGGCCGGGGCTGCAGCACATCACCCGGCTGGGGGTCTTCACCACCTGCGGCGCCTCGCGCTGGCTGACGATGTGGATCGGCGCGCCCGGGCGGCGGACCCTGACGCGCGGCGTACGGCTGCTGCTTGCGCCGCGGGCGCGCACCGCATTCGCCGCGCATTACCTGATGGACAGTTCGACCCCCGAAAGCCGCGCCCGCCACCTGGATCAGGTCGCCCGGTCGGTCGACCGGCTGGCCGCCGCACCTGCCCCGAAACCGCGCCTGAAAGAGAGCACCGCATGATCCCCATCCTCGACTGGCAGCGCTTTGCCGGGGGCACCGACGCCGAGGGTTTTGTCGCCGACCTGGGCCGGGCCTGCCGCGAAACCGGGTTCTTCCTGCTCGACGGCCACGGCGTGCCCGATCACCTGGTGGCCGAGGTCTTCGAGATGGGCGATGCCTTCTTTGCACTGCCCCAGGCCGAGAAGGCGCCGCTCGACATCCGCGCCAATCCCCACAACCGGGGCTGGGCCGCCGAAGGGTCCGAGGCGCTGGACGAGAAGAGCGGCGTGATGGACCGCAAGGAGGCGTTCAACGTCGGCTACGACCTGACGGCGGAGGACCCCCGCGTGCAGGCGGCCGAGATGTTCCGCGGCGTAAACGTCTGGCCCGATGTCCCCGGCTTTCGCGAAACGATGCTAAGCTATTACGACGCCGTGCTGAACCTGGGCCGCGCCCTGCACAAGGCCTTCGAGGCCGACCTGGGCCTGAAGCCCGGCTTTTTCGCCCCGCATTTCACCGAACCGATGGCCACCCTGCGCATCCTGTCCTACCCCGCCAGCACCGGGGGGATCGGCGCCGGGGCGCATACCGACTACGGTTCTGTCACCCTGCTGATGACCGATGGCGTGGCCGGGTTGCAGGTCAAGCCGCGCGGCGGCGACTGGACCGACGTGCCCCACGTGCCGGGTGCCTATGTGGTCAATATCGGCGACTGCCTGATGCGCTGGTCCAACGACATCTACGTTTCGACCCCGCACCGGGTGCTGCCGCCCGCGCGGCCCCGCCGCTCCATCGCCTTCTTCATGGATCCGAACCCCGACAGCGTCGTTTCGGCCCTGCCCGGCACCGGGGCGGCCAAGTACCCCGCCATCACCGGCGCCGATTACCTGCGCTCGCGCCTCGACGCGACCTACACGCCAAAGGAAGCCTGATGCGCCGCCTCGACTGGTCCGAGTACCGGACAACCGAATTCGCCGCGATGGACCCGGAAACGACCATTGCCATCCTGCCGACCGCCGCCGTGGAACAGCACGGGCCGCACCTGCCGGTAGGCGTGGACACGATGATCAACGCCGGCATGCTCGACGCCCTGCGCGCGGCCTGCCCGGACGATCTGAACATCCTGATCCTGCCGATCCAGAGCATCGGAAAATCCAACGAGCACATCCACGCCAGGGGCACGCTGACCCTGTCGGCCCAGACCGTCCTGTCGGCCTGGACCGAGGTCGGCCTGTCGATCGCCCGCGCCGGTCTGCGCAAGGTGGTGATCGTGAACTCGCATGGCGGCAACCTCGACCTGGTGTCGATCCTGTCGCGCGAACTGCGGGTGCGCGCCGGGATGCTGGCGGTGAAATGCCAGTGGGGCAGCTTTGGCCGCCCCGAGGGGATGTATTCGCAGCAGGAAGGCACCTATGGCATCCACGGCGGCGATTTCGAAACCTCGCTGATGCTGCATTTCCGCCCCGAACTGGTGGACATGTCCCAGGCCGAGGATTTCCGATCCACCGCCGAGTCAACGCCGATCCTGCCGACCGGCGGGATCTCCTTCGGCTGGGTCTCGTCCGACCTGAACCCCAAGGGCACGGTGGGCGAGGCGCACCTCGCCACCGCGGAGAAGGGCCGCGCCACCTGCGACCATGCCGTGGCCGGGATGGTCGATCTGCTGCGCAAGGTCCGCGACTGGCCCCTGCCGCCCTTCGCCCCCACAATGCCGCCGCTCTGAGCGCGGGCCACCCGGCGGTGCGCCCGGGGCCTCAACCGGCGCGGCGGGCACCTCGCCCGCCCGAATGACCGCAGGTTGAAAAGACCGGCCCCAGGCCCGCGCCCCATGCTACATTCTTGATCGACCGGTCAAGAATCCGCCATGCTGTTCGTGACCGAAGGCAACGCCCCATAGCGCGGCCCCGCCCGGCGGTGGCAGACTGGCGCAGGGAAAGCGAGGGACAGATGACCGATCTCATCGTCAGGAATGCCACGCTGCCGGATGGCCGCAGGGGGATGGACATCGCCATCGCCGCTGGCCGCATCGCCGATGTCGCCCCCGCCATCCCCGCCGCTGCCGCGACCGAGCTCGACGCCGGCGGCCGCCTTGTCTCGCCGCCCTTTGTCGATGCGCATTTCCACCTCGACGCCACGCTCTCGCTCGGCATGCCCCGGCTCAACCAATCCGGCACCCTGCTGGAGGGGATCGCCCTCTGGGGCGAGCTCAAGGACACCATGCTCACCGTCGACGGCATGATCGAACGGGCGCTGCGCTACTGCGACCTTGCCGTGTCGCGCGGGCTGCTGGCGATCCGCAGCCATGTCGACACCTCCGACCCGCAGCTGCGCACAGCCGAGGCCATGATCGCCGTGCGCGAGCAGGTGAAGGACTATATCGACCTGCAGCTTGTCGCCTTTCCGCAGGACGGCTACCTGCGCGCGCCCGGTGCGATCGGGCTGATGACCCGTGCGCTCGACATGGGTCTCGACGTGGTCGGCGGCATCCCGCATTTCGAACGCACCATGTCCGAGGGCGCCGAGTCCGTCGCCGCGCTCTGCCGCATCGCCGCCGAGCGGGGCCTGCCCGTCGATCTGCATTGCGACGAAAGCGACGACCCGATGTCCCGCCATGTCGAGACGCTGGCCCGCGAAACCATACGCCACGGGTTGCAGGGCCGCGTCGCCGGATCGCACCTGACCTCGATGCATTCGATGGACAATTACTACGTCTCGAAACTGCTGCCCCTGATGGCCGAGGCGCAGATCGCAGCGATCGCGAACCCGCTGATCAACATCACCCTGCAGGGCCGCCACGACACCTATCCCAAGCGCCGCGGCCAGACCCGCGTGCCCGAGATGATGGCGGCCGGCCTCACCGTCGCCTTCGGCCATGACTGCGTGATGGACCCCTGGTACCCGCTCGGCTCCGGCGACATGCTCGAAGTCGCCTCGATGGGCCTGCATGTCGCGCAGATGACCTCGCCCGAGGGCATGCGCGCCGCCTTCGACACCGTCACCGTCAACGCGGCCAGGGCCATCGGCCTGCAGGGCTATGGCCTCGATCCCGGCTGCAACGGCGACCTCGTCATCCTCGATGCCCGCGATCCCGTCGAGGCGATCCGCCTGCGCGCCACCCGCCTGCATGTGGTGCGCCGGGGGCGGGTCATCGCCTCGGCCCCGCCGGCGGCCGCCTCGCTCTTCCTTCAATCGCGGCCCGGAACGGTCAACCCGGCCGATTACGCACCCAGAACATGACCAACAGAGAGGGACACCACATGACCAGACGCTGGACGGCCACACGCCGCACCTTCCTCCAGGGCTCCGCCGCCACGGGCCTGCTGCTCGCCGCGCCGCCGGTGATCGGCCAGGCCAGGATCAAGGTCGCCGGCATCCACGGCTCCCCGGTCGAAAACGCCTGGAACTCGCGCCTGCACGGGGCGATGGTGGAGGCCGCCGCCGACGGCTCCATCGAATATGTCTTCTCCGAAGGCGTCGCGGGGACCGATTACATCCGCGCCATCCGCGAATATGCCGAGGACGGCGCGCAACTCATCGTGGGCGAGGTCTACCCCGTGGAATCCGAGGCCCGCGAAGCGGCGGCCGACTATCCCGACGTCGCCTTCCTCATGGGCTCCTCGGGCGAACCCTCGGGCGAGAATTTCGGCACCTTCGGCACCTGGAACCACGAAGGCGCCTATCTCGCCGGCATGCTCGCCGCCCATATGTCCGAAAGCGGCAAGTTCGGCGCCGTCGGCGCGATCCCGATCCCCGAGGTCAACATGCTGATCAACGGCTTCCGCGCCGGCGTCGATTCCGTGCGCGACGATGCCGAACACCTGATCGGCTTCATCGGCACCTTCTTCGACCCGCCCAAGGCGCGCGAAGCCGGTCTCGCCCAGGTCGACGCCGGGGCCGACATCCTCTTCGGCGAACGCATCGGCACGGCGGATGCGGCGAAAGAGGCCGGGATCAAGGCCATCGGCTCGCTCATCGACTACACCCCGCGCTACCCCGACACGGTCTTCGCCAATGCCATGTGGTACTTCCGCCCGCTGCTCGACGCGGCGGTGGCCGACAAGCTGGCGGGCGGCCCCAACGGTCGCAACTACACGCCCTACTGCCTGATGAAGGAAGGCGGCAACGACATCGCCTATACCGCAAGCATGGTCCCGGCCGAGGCGATCGGCCCGATGGAGGATGCGCGCGCCGCGATCAAGGCAGGCGATCTCGAAGTACCCATCGACTTCAGCGAACCCACCTGAGGGCAAGACCCGCACCCCGGGCTTCCTCTTGCCGGAAATATGCCGGGGGAGTCGCGGGCGCAGCACGCGACGGGGGCAGAGCCCCCTGACCAAAAGCATCGTGTGCGCGGGCGCCAGCCCGCGCTCCGCTGGATCAGACCCCGCCCAAAAGGCGCCCCGCATGACCGATGTCCTTCACCTCGCCAATATCACCAAGCGCTTCGGCGAGACGCTGGCCAATGACGACATCTCGATCCGCCTCGCCAGGGGCGAGCTCCTGGCGCTGCTTGGCGAGAACGGCGCGGGCAAGACCACCCTGATGAACATCCTCTTCGGACATTACACCCCCGATGCGGGCAGCGTGACGGTGAACGGCAGGCCCCTGCCGCTCGGCCGGCCGCGCCATGCCATCGCGGCGGGCGTCGGCATGGTGCACCAGCACTTCACCCTCGCCCCCAATCTCTCGGTCCTCGAAAACGTCATCTGCGGCACCGAATCCCTCTGGCGCCCCCGCTCCGCCCGGGCCGCCGCGCGGGCGAAACTCGCCGCCCTCTCGGAACGCTTCGGCCTCGCCGCCGACACCGAGGCGATGGTCTCGGACCTCTCGGTCGGGGAACGCCAGCGGGTCGAGATCCTCAAGGCGCTCTACAACGACGCCTCAATCCTGATCCTCGACGAACCCTCCGGCGTGCTGACCCGCCCCGAGGCCGAACGCCTCTTCGCCACCCTGCGCGGCATGGCCGCCGAGGGGCTGTCGATCATCTTCATCTCGCACAAGCTGCACGAGGTCATGTCGGCCTCCGACCGCGTCGTCATCCTGCGCGGCGGCCGCGTCGCCGCCGAACGCCGCACAGCCGAGACCAGCAAGGAGGAACTGGCCGAACTGATGGTCGGCCGCCGCGTCGAACGCCCGCAGCGCCAGGCCCGCCCCGCCGGCGCCCCGGTGATCGAGGCGCGCGGCATCGACGTGGTCGAAGGCGGCGCGCTCCGGCTCGAAGGGGTGGATTTCACCCTGCATGCGGGCGAGGTGCTGGGCATCATCGGCGTCTCGGGCAACGGCCAGTCGACGCTGGGCCGCCTGCTCTCGGGCCTCGCCGCCCCCGCCCGCGGCCGGCTGAGCCTGCAGGCCCGTGATGCCGGCGCCGCCACCCCCGGAGAGCTGATCGCCCTGGGCGTCGCCCGCATCCCCGAGGACCGCAATGCCGAAGGCGCGGTCGGCAGCTTCCCGCTCTGGCAGAACGCGGTGCTGGAGCGCATCGCCGATCCGCGCTTTTCGACCCTCGGCCTCGTCCGCTCGGGCGCGGCAAAGGCCTTCTGCGCCGGGATCATCCGCCGCTTCGACATACGCGGCGGCGGGCCGGAAACGGAAACCCGCCTGCTCTCGGGCGGCAACATGCAGAAACTCATCTTTGGTCGGAACCTCGCCGACACGCCGAAGGTGCTGATCGCCGCCCAGCCGACCCGCGGTCTGGACGAGGGCGCCATCGCCGCGGTGCACCGCGAGATCCTGGACGCCCGCGCCAAGGGCTGCGCCGTGCTGCTGATCACCGAGGATCTGGACGAGGCCCTCGCCCTGAGCGACCGCGTCCGCGCCATCGTCAAGGGCCGCCTCTCGCCCCCCGTCGCGACCGACGGTCTGGAAGCGCAGCGCCTGGGCCTGATGATGGCCGGGGAATGGGAGGGTCTGGATGCGGCCTGAACCGACGCGACTTTCGGCCGATCGGGACGAAACGCTTGCGGCCAGAGGTCCCGGCGCGCGGCCGGGACCCCGCAGCGCACCGCAGAGCGATCGAGGCAAGACCCGTGCAGTTTGAACGCCGCGCCCGGCCGCCGATCTGGCTGACCCTCGGCGCGCCGCTGATCGCGGTGGCCGTGGCCCTGCTGCTGGCCGGCGGGCTGATCGCACTGTCCGGCGCGCCGGTCTTCGAGGCCTTCGGGCGCATCGCCAGCTCGGCCTTCGGATCGCGCCTGGCGCTGACCGAGACGCTGACCCGCACCACGCCGCTGATCCTGACCGGCCTCGCCGCCGCCGTCGCCTTTCGCGCGCGGGTCTGGAACATCGGGGCCGAGGGGCAATTCTACCTCGGCGCCTTTGCCGCCGTCTGGGCGGCGCGCGGGATCGACCTGCCCTGGCCGCTGCTGATCCCGGTGCTGATGCTGACGGGCGCACTGGCGGGGGTCGTGCTGCTGGTGATCCCCGTCATCCTGCGCCTGCGCAGCGGGGTGGACGAGGTCGTGACCACGCTGCTGCTGAATTTCATCGTCCTGCTCTTCGTCTCTCTCGCGGTCGAGGGCTTCCTGCGCGACCCGATGGCCTTTGGCTGGCCGAAATCGGTGCCGCTGCCCGCCGATGCCAGGCTCGACAAGCTGGTGGCGAAGTCGCGGCTGCACACCGGGCTTTTCATCGCGCTGGCCTGCGCGGTGGCGGTCTGGGCGCTGGACCGGTTCTCGGTCTTCGGCCTGCGTTCCCGCGCTGCCGGGGCCGCGCCCGAGGCGGCGGCCTTTGCCGGCGTGCCGCTCGGGCGCACGCTGGTAAAGGTCGCCTGCCTGTCGGGCGGGCTGGCCGGGCTTGCCGGCGCGATCGAGGTGATGGGCGTGCGCGGCTACCTGACGACCGACCTTTCGCCGGGGTTCGGCTATTCCGGCATCGTGGTGGCCATGCTGGCCAACCTCAACGCGCTGGGTGTGGTGGCGGCGGCGCTGTTCGTCGCGGCGGTCTTTGTCGGCACCGACGGGATGAGCCGCGCGCTGGAAGTGCCGAGCTACATCGCCGATGTCACCGTCTCGCTTTCGCTGCTGGCGATGCTGGTCGCGCTCTTCTTCGCGCAGTGGAGGATCCGGCGATGAGCGCGCTCGACATCCTGTTCACCGTCGGGCTCTGGGCCTCGGTCCTGCGCATCGCGACGCCGCTGATCTTCGGCACGCTTGGCGCGCTGCTCTGCGAACGGGTCGGCGTGCTGAACCTTGGGATCGAGGGGATCATGACCTTTGGCGCGATGGCGGGCTGGCTGACGGTCTACAGCGGCGGCGACCTCTGGACCGGGCTTTTGATGGCGGCGCTGGCGGGGGCGGTCTTTGGCTGGCTGCACGCGGTGCTGACGGTGACGCTGGGCCTGTCGCAGCATGTGACCGGGCTGGGCATCACGCTCTTCGGGTCGTCTGTCAGCTACTACATCTTCCGCCTGGCGGTGCCGGTGCAGGGCACCCCGCCCACGATCGAGGCCTTTGCCCCCCTCGGCCTGGGCGCGGGCATTCCCGGTATTGGCCCGATCCTGGCCGCGCAGACGGCGCCCACCTGGCTGGCCATCGCGGTGGCGGTGCTGCTGGCCTGGCTGCTGGCGCGCACCCCCCTGGGCCTGGCGCTGCGGATGACCGGCGAGAATCCCCACGCGGCCGAGGCGCAGGGGCTGGACCCGATCCTGCTGCGCTATGGCGCGGTGATCGCGGGATCGGCGCTGATGGCGCTTGGCGGGGCCTTCCTGACCATGTCGGCCTTCAACAGCTTCTTCCCGACGATGGTGCAGGGGCGGGGCTGGGTCTGCATCGCGCTGGTGGTCTTTTCGACCTGGCGGCCGTCGCGGGCGCTGCTCGGTGCCGTGCTTTTCGCGCTGTTCGACGCCTACCAGCTGCGGCTTCAGACATCCTTCGGCAAGGCGGTACCCTACCAGCTGTTCCTGATGCTGCCCTACCTGCTGTCCATCGTGGCGCTGGTGGTCATGTCGCGCCGCGCGCGGGTGCCGCAGGCGCTGATGCAGCCGTTCCGCAAGGGCAGCCGCTAAAACATCTGCGCTGCGGCCACGGCGCGTTTCCACCCGGCATATTTGGCCTCGCGCGTGTCACGCTCCATCGCGGGCTGGAAACTGCGTTCCAGGGCCCACCCGGCGCCAAAGGCCTCCATGTCCGGGTAAATCCCGGCGCGTTGCCCGGCAAGCCAGGCGGCGCCCATGGCCGTTGTCTCCAGCACCTCGGGCCGGTCGACCTGCGCGCCGGTGATGTCGGCGACGAACTGCATCGCCCAGTCCGACGCGCTCATCCCGCCGTCGACGCGCAGGGCGGTTTCGCCCTTGGCACCCCAGTCTTGCTGCATCGCTTCCAGCAGGTCGCGGGTCTGGTAGCCGACGCTTTCCAGCGCGGCGCGTGCCATGTCGGCGGGGCCGGTGTTGCGGGTCAGGCCGAAGACGGCGCCGCGGCAGTCGGCATTCCAGTGCGGCGCGCCCAGCCCGGTGAAGGCGGGCACAAGCACCACGTTCTGCGCCGGGTCGGCCTTGGCCGCCAGGGGCTGGGTCTCGCCCGCCTCGCGGATCAGCTTCAGCCCGTCGCGCAGCCATTGCACCACGGCCCCGGCGACGAAGATCGACCCTTCGAGCGCATAGGTCGGCTTGCCGTCCATCTGATAGGCGATGGTGGTCAGCAGGCGATTGGTCGAGACGACGGCATTGTCGCCGGTGTTCAGCAGGGCGAAACACCCGGTGCCATAGGTGGATTTCATCATCCCGGGCCGGAAACAGGCCTGGCCGATGGTGGCGGCCTGCTGGTCGCCCGCGACGCCCAGGATCGGGATCTCGGCCCCGAAGAGATCGCCCCGGGCCATGCCGAAATCGCTGGCGCAGTCGCGCACCTCGGGCAGCATCGACATGGGCACGCGGATCAGTTCGCACATCTCGGGCGACCAGGCGCCCTTGCGGATGTCGTAAAGCATGGTGCGGGCGGCATTGGTCGCATCGGTGACATGCACACGGCCCGAGGTGAGTTTCCAGATCAGCCAGCTGTCAACGGTGCCAAAGGCCAGCTCGCCGGCCTCGGCCCGGGCGCGGGCGCCGTCGACATGGTCGAGCACCCAGGCGGCCTTGGTGGCCGAAAAATACGGGTCGAGCAGCAGGCCGGTGCGTTCGGTCACGGCGGGTTCGTGCCCCTCGTCGCGCAGGCGGCGGCACAGGTCCGAGGTGCGGCGGTCCTGCCAGACGATGGCGTTGTGCAGCGGCTCGCCGGTCTTGCGGTCCCAGATCACGGTGGTTTCGCGCTGATTGGTGATGCCGATGGCGGCGATGTCGGCGGCGCGCAGCCCGGCCTTTTCCATCACCTGACGGCAGGTCGCGGCGGTGGTGGTCCAGAGGTCGGAGCAGTCATGCTCTACCCAGCCCGAGGCGGGGTAGTGCTGGGTGAACTCCTGCTGCGCGACGGCTGCGATCTTCATCTGGCCGTCGAACAGGATGGCCCGGCTGGACGTCGTTCCCTGGTCGATCGCAAGAATATGGCCCACGGACACCTCCCCTTGTCGCAGGCCGGCCCGGACGCTGGGCCCGGGCCGGTCGAGGTTTCAGGATTGCAGCGAACGGGCCGGAACCGCAAGGCCCCGGCCCGATGCAGGCATCACTGCCAGGATTTCACCAGCTCGTCATACGAGATGGTCTTGGGCTCTTCGTCCTCGTTGGCCAGCTTCGCCTTGGGCGAACCGGGCTGCGAGAGCCAGTAGTCGGCGCCCTTCTCCTCGTTCATCTTCGGACCCAGATCGCCCTGGACCCCGGCGCGTTCCAGACGCTCCAGCACCTTTTCCTGATCGGCGCAGAGCGCATCCAGCGCCTCTTGCGGGGTCTTGGCACCCGACATGGCGTCGCCGATGTTCTGCCACCACAGCTGTGCCAGCTTGGGATAGTCGGGCACGTTGGTGCCGGTCGGCGACCACTGGACGCGGGCCGGCGAGCGGTAGAATTCCACCAGGCCGCCCAGTTTCGGCGCGCGCTCGGTGAAGCTGGGATCCTGGATGGTGGATTCGCGGATGAAGGTCAGGCCGACATGGCTTTTCTTCACGTCCACGGTCTTGGACGTCACGAACTGGGCGTAGAGCCATGCGGCCTTGGCCCGGTCATCCGGGGTGGATTTCAGCAGCGTCCACGACCCCACGTCCTGATAGCCGATCTTGGTGCCTTCCTCCCAGTAGACGCCATGCGGCGAGGGGGCGAGGCGCCATTTCGGCGTGCCGTCGTCGTTCATCACCGGCAGGCCGGGTTCGACCAGCGAGGCGACAAAGGTGGTGTACATAAACATCTGCTGGGCGATGTTGCCCTGCGCCGGGACGGGACCCGCCTCGGAGAAGGTCATGCCCATGGCGGCGGGGGGCGAATACTTGTTCAGCCACTCGATCGCCTTGGTCACGGCATAGACGCCGGCCGGAGAGTTCGTCGCCCCGCCGCGCGCCATGCACGAGCCGACGGGCTGCGATTGCTCGTTCACCCGGATGCCCCATTCGTCGACCGGCAGGCCGTTGGGTTCGCCCTTGTCGCCCATGCCGGCCATCGACATCCACGCATCGGTGTACCGCCAGCCGAGCGAGGGGTCCTTCTTACCGTAGTCCATGTTGCCATAGACTTTCTGGCCGTCGATTTCCTTGCCGGTAAAGAATTCGGCAATGTCCTCGTAGGCCGCCCAGTTGACCGGAACGCCCAGGTCATAGCCGTATTTCTCTTTGAACTCGGCCATGATCTCGGGGTCGGTGAACCAGTCGTAGCGGAACCAGTAGAGGTTCGCGAACTGCTGGTCGGGCAGCTGGTACAGGTCGCCATCCGGCCCGGTGGTGAACTGCAGGCCGATGAAATCGTCCAGGTCCAGGGTCGGGCTGGTGACGTCGGCGCCTTCGCCCGCCATCCACTTGGTCAGGCTGCGCGCCTGCTGATAGCGCCAGTGGGTGCCGATCAGGTCGGAGTCGTTGACATAGGCGTCATAGACGTTCTGGCCCGACTGCATCTGCGTCTGCAGCTTTTCCACCACGTCGCCTTCGCCGATGAGGTCGTGGGTGACCTTGATGCCGGTGATCTTCTCGAATGCGGGGGCCAGGACCTGGCTCTCGTATTCATGGGTCGTGATGGTTTCCGACACGACCTTGATCTCCATCCCCTGGAAGGGCTGGGCCGCGTCGATGAACCACTGCATCTCGGCTTCCTGGTCGGCACGGCTGAGCGACGACAGGTCGCCGATCTCGGCGTCCAGGAACTCCTGCGCCGCCTGCATGTCGGCAAAGGCCGGCATCGCGCTAAAGGCGATGGCAGCGATCACCGCGGTGGTCGATCTGAGTTTCGGGGTCATTCTGTTCCTCCCATGTGACAGATGTCTTGCAGCCGGTCCCGCCCCTTGGGGACCAACCGTTTTCCTTCAGCTACACCCAGCGGAACACCGCCGCGGCATAGATCAGGCATACGATCAGGGCGTAGGGTTGATGCGCCCCGACCAATCCGAGCCAGGCCAGGTTGATGAAGGCCGAGCCGAGAAGCGTGATGAAGAGCCGGTCGCCCCGCGTCGTCTCGATCCCCAGCACGCCGGTGCGCGGGGTTTCGGGATAGCGGATCGCCAGCACGGTGAAGGTGATCAGCAGCGTGGCGATGACCATGAAAAAGATCGCGGTCGGCCAGGTCCAAGCCATCCATGCCATGTCAGATCTCCCTCTGCTTGGGGCGGTGCACCCGGCCCGGCGCAAGCCGGGCAGCGCCCGACCTCCCCCCGGAGGGCGCTTTTGGCGATGTCATCCGCCGCCGGATCGACGTGAAAGCTTTCGGGCGCATGCGCGGCACCGGCGTTTCGACCGCGCCCCCCAGGTCGGGCGCTGCCCGGCTTGCGCCTGCGGCAACTGTCGGGCTCAGATGGATAGCAGGTGGCGCCATCACACCCTCCCCAGGGCAAAGCCCTTGGCGATGTAGTTCCGCACGAACCAGATCACGAGCGCGCCGGGCACGATGGTCAGCACGCCGGCCGCCGCCAGCACGCCCCAGTCGACCCCGGCCGCGCCCTGCGTGCGGGTCATGATGGCCGAGATCGGCTTGGCATCCACCGTGGTCAGCGTCCGCGACAACAGCAGTTCGACCCATGAGAACATGAAGCAGAAGAACGCGGCCACCCCGATCCCGCTGGCAATCAGCGGCATGAAGATCCGCACGAAGAAGCGCGGGAAGGAATAGCCGTCGATATAGGCCGTCTCGTCGATTTCCTTGGGCACGCCGCGCATGAACCCTTCGAGGATCCAGACCGCCAGCGGCACGTTGAACAGGCAATGCGCCAGCGCCACCGCGATATGCGTGTCAAACAGCCCGACCGAGGAATAGAGCTGGAAGAACGGCAGCGCAAAGACCGCGGGCGGCGCCATCCGGTTGGTCAGCAGCCAGAAGAACAGATGCTTGTCGCCCAGGAAATGATAGCGCGAAAAGGCGTAGGCGGCGGGCAGCGCGACGGTCAGCGAGATCGCCGTATTCATCACCACGTAGATCAGCGAATTGACATAGCCCATGTACCACGCCGGGTCCGTCAGGATGGTGCGGTAATTGTCCAGCGTCGGGTTCTGCGGGATCAGGGAAAAGGTGCTGAGGATTTCGGTATTGGTCTTCAGGCTCATGTTCACGAGCCAGTAGATCGGCACCAGCAGGAACAGCAGGTAAAGCGTCATCACGATGGCGCTGGAGTTCACGCGGACCCGCGACCTTGAGGGGGCGTGAGCGATGGTGGCGTCGGTCATCGGGGCGCTCCTGTGGTGGTGACGTTGGCGCAGCGGTCGAGCGGGGTACGGTCATCCCCGGGCACGACCCGCGGACCTCCCGGCGTCGCGCCTCGGCCCGGGGTCCTCGGGTCGAGCCCGAGGATGACGGTGAAGGGGGGCAACGTCGCGCCTGTGGAAACCATGCTCCGCATCCTTACCCCTCCCGCCGGTCGAGGTTGGTCATCACGGTGTAGAACACCCAGGAAATCAGCAGGATCACGAGAAAATACATGATCGAGAACGCCGCCGCCGGGCCCAGGTCGAACTGGCCGAGCGCCATCTTGACCAGGTCGATGGACAGCATCGTGGTGGCATTGCCCGGCCCGCCCCCGGTGACCACGAAGGGCTCGGTATAGATCATGAAACTGTCCATGAACCGCAGCAGGATCGCGATCATCAGCACGCCGGCCATCTTGGGCAGCTCGATGTAGCGAAAGACCTTCCACCGGCTGGCCTGGTCGATCTTGGCGGCCTGGTAATAGGCATCGGGGATGGATTTCAGCCCGGCAAAGGCCAGCAGCGCCACCAGCGAAGTCCAGTGCCAGACATCCATCACCACGATGGTGACCCAGGCGGCAAAGGTGTCCTGCGTGTAGTTGTAGTCGATCCCGATGGATTCGAGCGTATAGCCCAGCAGGCCGATATCCACCCGGCCGAAGATCTGCCAGATCGTGCCGACCACGTTCCACGGGATCAGCAGCGGCAGCGACATCAGCACAAGGCAGAAGCTGGACCAGAAGCCCGATTTGGGCATGTTCAGCGCGACGAAGATGCCCAGCGGGACCTCGATCGCCAGGATGATCGCCGAAAACAGGATCTGACGGCCAAGCGCGTTCCACATCCGCTCTTCCGCCAGCATCTCCTGGAACCATTCGAGCCCGGCCCAGAAGAACTGGTTGTTCCCGAAGGTGTCCTGCACGGAATAGTTCACCACGGTCATCAGCGGGATGACGGCGGAAAAGGAGACAAGGACCATCACCGGCAGGACAAGGAACCAAGCCTTGTGGTTGACTGTCTTTTCCATCACGCGGCCCCCTTCACGCGCCAGTCGTCGGCATAGACGTTCACATGCGCGGCGTCGAAGCTGACGCGGTTCATGTCGGCGCTGATGCGGTCGTCTTCGCCCGCGATGATGTTGATGTCGGTCCCGAAGAAATCCGCGCGCACGATCTTGTGGCGGCCCACGTCCTCGATCCGGCGGATGTTCACCGGCAGGCCCTCGGTCTGGCTCAGGCGGGCATATTCCGGGCGCACGCCGATCTCGACCTTGCCCTCCAGCGCGCCATAGCCCTGGGCCAGCTCGACAAAGGCGCCGTTCACATAGGCCCGGTTGCCCTCGATCCGCGCGGGGATGACATTCATGCCGGGCGAGCCGATGAAATAGCCGACGAAGGTATGTTCGGGCGTCTCGAACAGCTCTTCGGGCGTGCCGATCTGCACCACGCGGCCGTCATGCATCACCACCACCTTGTCGGCAAAGGTCAGCGCCTCGGTCTGGTCGTGGGTGACATAGATCATCGTGTGGCCGAACTGGTTGTGCAGGCCCTTGAGCTGGGTCCGCAGCTCCCATTTCATATGCGGGTCGATCACGGTCAGCGGCTCGTCGAAGAGCAGCGCGCTGACGTCCTCGCGCACCATGCCGCGGCCCAGGCTGATCTTTTGCTTGGCATCGGCAGTCAGGCCGCGCGCCTTGCGGTTCAGCATCTCCTCCATGCCGATCATGCGGGCGATTTCGTTCACCCGCTGCGCCACATACTCTGCCTTGGCCCCCCGGTTGCGCAGGGGGAAGGCCAGGTTGTCGCGCACGGTCATCGTGTCGTAGACGACCGGGAACTGGAACACCTGGGCAATGTTGCGCTCGGCCGTGGCCGCATGGGTCACGTCGCGGTCGTCGAACAGGATGCGCCCCTGCGAGGGCTGCAACAGGCCCGAAATGATGTTGAGCAGGGTCGATTTCCCGCAGCCCGAGGCGCCGAGCAGGGCATAGGCCGCGCCGTCCTCCCAGACGTGGTTCAGCTCTTTCAGGGCATAGTCGTCTTCCGACCCCGGTTTCGCCATGTAGGAATGGGCGAGATTGTCGAGCGTGATACGTGCCATCCCCGGTCCTCCTCAGGCTGCCAGCGCATAGGCCGCGGGGGCGATCAGCGCGCCGTCCTCGGCAAAGATGTAGACATGGCGCGGATCCAGCCAGACGGTCAGATCGGCACCAAGCGCGAGGTCGTGCACCCCGTGCACCAGCCCGACCCAGCGTTCGCCGTGATGCGTGAGGTGAACGAAGGTTTCCGAGCCCGTCAGCTCGGTCACGTCCAGCCGCGCGGTAAAGCGCATCGCATCCCCGGTGTGCTGTGCGATCTCAAGGTGATTGGGGCGGAACCCGGCGGTGTAGCGTCCATCCGGCAGCTCGGCCAGGCGGCCGGTTGCGGTGGTCGACTGGCCCTTGCCGAACATCAGTTTCGTTCCGGTCTTGGACACCTGCATGAAATTCATCGGCGGATCCGAAAAGACGCGCGCCGTGGTGGCGTCGACCGGGCGGCGATAGACCTCGGGCGTGGGGCCGAACTGGGTCACGCGGCCCTCCCACAGGGCGGCGGTATTGCCGCCGAGCAGCAGCGCCTCTTCCGGTTCGGTGGTGGCATAGACAAAGATCGCGCCCGAGGCTTCGAAGATGCGCGGGATCTCGATCCGCAGCTCTTCGCGCAGCTTGTAGTCGAGGTTTGCCAGCGGTTCGTCCAGCAGCACCAGCCCGGCATTCTTGACCAGCGCCCGCGCCAGCGCGCAACGCTGCTGCTGGCCGCCCGACAGTTCCAGCGGCTTGCGTCCCAGCATCGGGCCCAGCTTCATCAGATCCGCCGTCTCGTGCACGCGGCGGTCGATCTCGGCCCGGTCCACGCCCATCAGCCGCAGGGGCGAGGCGATGTTGTCGAACACGCTCATCGAGGGGTAGTTGATGAACTGCTGGTAGACCATCGCGACCTTGCGATCCTGCACGCGCATGCCGGTCACATCCTGCCCGTCCCAGAAGATCCGCCCCTCGGCAGGGGCATCCAGACCGGCCATCAGCCGCATCAGCGAGGTCTTGCCCGCCAGAGTCGGCCCCAGAAGCACGTTCATCGTGCCCTTTTCCAGCACCAGGTCGGTCGGGTGGATATGGGTCTGGCCCGCAACCACCTTGGACACTCCCTTCAGTTCAAGTGTCATCCCCGTCCTCCAGTCATTCCGCCGCCGCCGGCTTGGCGCTGCGCTGCGCCGCCATCCAGCCGTCGAGCGCCTGCACCTGCTCGGGCTTCAGCCGCAGGCCCAGCTTGGTGCGCCGCCAGATCACGTCTTCGGCGGTGCGGGCAAATTCGTGCGTCATCATCCATTTCACCTCGGCCTCGGTCAGCGTCGCGCCAAAGTCGCGGCCCAGGGCGGCGGGGGTCTGGGCGCGGCCCAGGATCTCGCGCGCCTCGGTCCCGTAGGCGCGGGCCAGCCGCCGCGCCCAGAAGGCATCGAGAAAGCCGTAATCCGCCCGCAGCCCGGCCACGAGCGCATCGAACCCGTCCACCGGGAAATTGCCGCCGGGCAGGGGCACGCCGCGCGTCCAGGGGGCGCCGGAGGTCAGATGCTGGCCGATCTTTTCCAGCGCGCCCTCGGCCAGGCGGCGATAGGTGGTGATCTTGCCGCCAAAGATGTTCAGCACCGGCGCGCCATCCCTGGAGTCGACCTTCAGCGTGTAGTCGCGGGTGGCGGCGGTGGCACTGGTCGCCCCGTCGTCATAGAGCGGGCGGACCCCGGAATAGGTCCAGACCACGTCATCCTCGGCGATCGGGCTGGCGAGGTACTGGTTCACGAAATCAATCAGGTACTGGCGTTCCTCGGGGGTGCATTCCGGTTTCTGCGAGGGATCGTGATGTTCGGCATCGGTGGTGCCGATCAGGGTGAAATCCGTCTCGTAGGGGATGGCAAAGACGATGCGCCCGTCGGTGCCCTGAAAGATATAGCACTTGTCGTGATCGAACAGGCGCCTGGTCACGATATGCGATCCGCGGACCAGCCGGACGCCCTCGTTCGACTTCAGCCGGATCTTGCCCTGGATGATGTCGCCGACCCAGGGCCCGCCGGCATTCACCAGCATCCGGGCATGATGGACAGCGGTTTCGCCGTTTTCGGTATTTTGCGTTTCGATGCGCCACAGGTCGCCTTTGCGTTCGGCGGACAGCACTTTTGTCCGTGTCAGCAGGCGCGCGCCGCGTTTTGCGGCGTCTCGGGCGTTCAGCACGACCAGGCGGGAATCCTCGACCCAGCAGTCGGAATATTCGTAGGCGCGTGCGAAGCGGGGGGCCAGGCCCTTGCCTTCGGGCGCATTCTGCAGCGACAGGGTCTTGGTGCCCTTGAGGACCTCGCGACCGCCCAGGTTGTCATACATGAACAGCCCCAGGCGGATCAGCCAGGCCGGGCGGCGGCCCTTCATCCAGGGCATCGCCAGGCTCAGCAGCCTGGAGGTCGGCGTCTCTGCCTCGAACCGCATGTCGGGGCTGTAGGGCAGGACAAAGCGCATGGGCCAGCTGATATGCGGCATCGCCTTCAGCAGCACCTCGCGTTCGATCAGCGCCTCGCGCACCAGGCGGAATTCGAAATATTCCAGATAGCGCAGCCCGCCGTGGAACAGCTTGGTCGAGGCCGAGGACGTTGCCGACGCCAGGTCGTTCATCTCGGCCAATACAACCGAGAGGCCACGCCCGGACGCATCCCGCGCGATGCCGCATCCGTTGATGCCGCCGCCGATGATGAACAGGTCCGAGACCGATGTGCCGGGCTGAAGCGCCACGCGATTCCTCCTCCGCGGTGATGGCACCGCAACACTAGGCTTCAAGAGAACGTGACCGCAACCTGATTTTTGCGTTTTTGTTCGTTTTCCGAATTCGCGTGGAAAACGAAGGCTCTGGCGGGTGTCGGACGGAAACCTCTGTGCTTGTTGATGTTGGCGCTACCCGGAATCGCTGCGGCGCGGCAGAATCGCACCCGGACTTATCCGTGCTTGCAATGAATCGGTGTTGATGCGACGATTTTCGCAAAAAACCGAAAGCAGGCATGTCCCAGACCTTCCGCCACCCCGAAATCCTCGACATCGTGCGCCGCGACGGCAAGGTCTCGGTCGAGACGCTGGCCGCGCATTTCGGCGTCACGCTGCAGACCATCCGCCGCGACCTGTCCGACCTCGCCGAGGCGGGCAAGCTGGAGCGGGTGCATGGCGGCGCGGTCCTGCCCTCGGGCACCACGAATATCGGCTACGAGGAACGCCGCTCGCTCAACCCGCGCGCCAAGACGGATATTGCCCGCGCCTGCGCCAGCCGCATTCCCGACGACATCTCGCTATTCCTGAACATCGGCACCAGCACCGAGGCGGTCGCCCGCGAGCTGCTGCATCACCGCAACCTGCTGGTCGTGACCAACAACATGAATGTCGCCAATATCCTGGTCGAGAACCCGGATTGCGAGATCATCGTGACCGGCGGCCACCTGCGCCGCGCCGATGGCGGGCTGGTCGGCAACCTCGCCTCGGACACCATCCGGCAGTTCAAGTTCGACCTGGCGGTGATCGGCTGTTCCGCGCTGGATGCGGATGGCGATTTCCTCGACTTCGATATCCAGGAGGTCGGCGTCAGCCAGGCCATCATGCGCCAGTCGCGCAAGACCTACCTTGTCGCCGACGGGTCGAAGTTCACCCGCAGCGCGCCGGCGCGCATCGCGTCCCTGGCTGAGATCGACACCTTCTTCACGGACCGCGCCCTGCCGGGCCCCCTGTCCGCCCGGTGCGAGGGCTGGCAGACCGAAGTCGTGGTCGCCAACGGCGGCTGAACCCGGGCGTCACGCAGAATTCAACACCTCGCCGCGACGGAAATCCGTCGCCCGGGCGTTTCACCGGTGAAATGCGCCAACGATCGAGGATCCCATGACAACGATAGATACCGCCGCATCCGGGGCCGGCTATACCCCCTGGCAGAAACGCCTGCATTGGGCCGTGGTCGTGCTGCTGGCCCTGCAGTACCTGGTCTTTGACGGTATGGGCCGGATGTTCCACACGCTGATGGACACCGGAATGGCCACCTACAACACCGTTTCCGTGATGCATATCGCCATCGGCGTGACCGTCCTGGCCCTGGCTGCGGGGCGGCTGATCCTGCGCGTCCGGCATGGCGCCCCCGCAGCCCCGGCCGAAGAGCCCGCGCAGTTCCGTCTGGTGTCGAAACTGGCGCATTGGGCGCTGTACCTGTTGCTGGTGATGATCCCGGTGTCGGGGCTGGTCGCCTGGTTCGTCCATGCCGCCGCCGCCGCCGAGGCGCATGAGGTGATGACCACGATCCTGATGTGGCTTGTCTTTCTGCACATCGCCGCCGTGGCGGTGCATCAGCTGTGGTGGAAATCCGGGCTGCTGCACCGGATGATCTGACCGCCCGTTGCCGGTCGGCGCCTTTGGTCAGCCTGCGTCCCCGGGCCCGGCGGCCCGGGCCGCCTTGGCGGCGAGGGCGATGAACTGGGCGTATTCCTCGGGCGTCAGGCCGGGCAGGATCTCGGCCTGCAGCTCTGTCACCACCGGCATCAGGGCGTCCAGCGTGGCGCGCCCCGCCCCGGTCAGCGTCAGCTCGCGCGCGCGTTTGTCGCGCGGGCTGACAACGCGTTTCACCAGTTTCTTCTGCACCAGCCGGTCGGTCACCGCCCCGACGGTCGCGCGGTCCTTGGCGATGGCTTCGGCCAGGCGGGCCTGGTCGATCCCGGGGTTCTGCTGCAACGCGTCCAGAGCGATGAACTGCACCGGCGTCAGGTCGAACCCGGCCTCGCGCACCCGCTGGGTAAAGACGCTGGTCGACAACTGGTGCAGACGCCGGATCAGATGGCCCGGCATCGTCGCGCCGACAGACCTGATCCCGGTGTCTTCCATGCCGTGCCCCTCTCTCATCATCAACAGCTTACCCGGAATTGGTATCTGTACATACTAAATTCTTGACTCGACTCGACCGTCAATTGATATGTTGGCTTATCAACTCGGGGAGGGCTTCGCATGCAATACCATCTGGACGGGTTCCGCCCGGGCGATCCCACCCTTCACCCCGCCGCGCCGGGGCGGGCGCCTGATACGCCGTTGCCGCAGGAGGTCGACGTGCTGATCGTCGGCTGCGGCCCGGCCGGGCTGACGCTGGCCGCGCAGCTGGCCGCCTTTCCCGGGATCACCACCCGGATCGTGGAGCGCAAACCCGGCCCGCTGGAGCGTGGCCAGGCCGACGGGATCTCCTGCCGCTCGATGGAGATGTTCAACGCTTTCGGCTTTGCCGGGCAGGTGCTCGACCAGGGCTATTGGGTGAACGAGACGACCTTCTGGAAGCCCGATCCCGACCGCCCCGGCCGGATCACCCGCAACGGGCGCGTGCAGGATGTCGAAGACGGCCTGTCCGAGATGCCGCACATGATCCTGAACCAGGCCCGCGTGCATGACATGTACCTGGAGGTCATGGCAAAATCCCCCTCGCGGCTGGTGCCGGATTACAGCCGCCGCCTTTCCGCGCTGGTGGTGGAGCCGCAGGGCAGCCATCCGGTCAAGGTGACGCTTGACCGGCAGGACCCGGGTCATGAGGGCACGGTCGAGACCCTGGCGGCCCGCTACGTGGTGGGCTGCGACGGGGCCCGCAGCGCGGTGCGTCAGGCCATCGGGCGCGAGCTGGCGGGCGACAGCGCGAACCAGGCCTGGGGCGTGATGGACGTGCTGGCCGAAACCGATTTCCCCGACATCCGCTGCAAGACGCTGATCCAGTCGGCGCAAGAGGGCAATATCCTGATCATCCCGCGCGAGGGTGGCTACCTCGTCCGGCTTTACATCGAACTGGACAAACTGAATGCCGGGGAACGTGTGGCCAGCCGCAACATGACGGTGGATCACCTGATCGCGGCGGCACAGCGCATTTTGCAGCCCTATACCTTCGATGTGAAGGAGGTCGTCTGGTGGTCGGTCTACGAGATCGGCCAGCGCCTGACCGACAAGTTCGACGACGTGCCCGAGGGCGAGGTGGCGGCGCGCTTGCCCCGAGTCTTCATCGCCGGGGATGCCTGCCACACCCACAGCCCCAAGGCCGGGCAGGGGATGAATGTCTCGATGGGCGATGCCTTCAACCTGGGCTGGAAACTGGCGCTGGTGCTGCAGGGCCGCTGCGCGCCCGAGGTGCTGCACAGCTATTCCGCCGAGCGTCAGGCGGTGGCCCGCGACCTGATCGAGTTTGACCGCGAATGGGCCCGGATCATGAGCGAACGGCCCGCCACGGGCGCGGCGGCCGATGCGCCCCGGTTCCAGCAGTATTTCATCGAACACGGGCGCTACACCGCCGGCATGTCGGTGACCTATGCGCCCTCGGCCCTGACCGGCGCCGCGACGCATCAGGCGCTGGCGCAGGGTTTCGGGATCGGCGCGCGGTTTCATTCCGCCCCCGTGCTGCGGCTGGCCGATGTCAAACCGATGGAGCTGGGCCATGTCGTCAGGGCCGATGCGCGCTGGCGGCTGTTCGTCTTTGCCCCGGCGCGGGATCCGCTGGGCGCGGGGTCGGCATTCACCGGGCTGTGCCGGTTCCTGTCGGACGATCCGGCCTCGCCGCTTCTGCGCCATACGCCGGCGGACGAGGACCCGGATGCGGTGATCGACCTGCGCGCGGTGTTCCAGCAGCATTGCCACGATCTGAGCGTGAGCGACCTGCCGCCGCTGTTGCTGCCGCGCAAGGGCCGGCTGGGCCTGACGGATTACGAAAAGGTCTTTTGCGCCGACACCCGCACGGGCCGCGACATCTTTGATCTGCGGGGCATGGACCGGGCGCGCGGCTGCGTGGTGCTGGTCCGCCCGGACCAATATGTTGCCCATGTCCTGCCGCTGGAGGCGCATGGCGATCTGGCGGCCTTTTTCGACGGAATCCTGCTGCCCGCGACGAGGGTCCAGGCCGGGGCGTCCTGACGGCTGCCCCGCATCCGCCGCGGGCGTGTGACTACCCGGGCACCAGCCGCAGCCGCGCCTCGGTTGCGGCCTCGACCGCATCGTCGGAATAGGCGAGCGGGCGATAATCGCCCTTCAGCCAGGCCTGGGCCAGGTCGCCGTAATGCGGGCTGTCCGGGTTGCCGGACTGGCCGGGCAGATTGACGAACAGCGAATTGTCCCAGGCC
This sequence comes from Pseudooceanicola pacificus, assembly GCF_009789075.1. Taxonomy (GTDB): domain Bacteria; phylum Pseudomonadota; class Alphaproteobacteria; order Rhodobacterales; family Rhodobacteraceae; genus Pseudooceanicola; species Pseudooceanicola pacificus. Next base: position 472,146 of record NZ_WNXQ01000001.1, on the reverse strand, counting down.
CCCACGTCCATCAGCAGGCGGATCGACGGCCCGGTCAGCGTCTGGAAATCCGACGCGCGGTAGATCGCGTTGTTGGGGGTCGAGCCGTTGCCGCCCAGTTCCATCGTCGGGATCGACCAGGCTTCGGCCTCGGGCGCCACGCGGGCCAGCTTGTGCGGCAGGGGCAGGGTGTGCAGGGCGCCCCATCTCCAGCCGCCGGGCGCGCCGTGGTTTGCCTGCGCATCGGCCCAGGCGGCGGCCAGGGTGTCCGACAGGATCTGGTCGCGCAAGGCCAGAGGCTCGGCCCCCTCCAGCCAGTCGCCGGGGCGTTCCAGCAGGTCCAGCACCGACTGGATCGACCCGGGCGCCAGCAGGCCCCTGGGGCCGTCGCCGGTGCTGACGATATCGAACAGGGCGGGTTTCAGATGCCGGTTCGTCCAGTACTCCAGGAACATCGCCTGGGCCGAATCCGCCGTCATCTCGCAATCCCAGCCGGCCAGCAGCGCGGCGGCGGGGGCGGCGGGATCCGCCAGGTTGGCAGAGCCGAGCACCGCCAGCGTCCGCTCGGCGATCATCGAATGCACGTCGTTCTGCAGCCGCCCGGCGGCCTCAAGCGTATGGCTGGCGTCGGCCTCCAGCACGGCGTGGATGCGCTCGCCCCGGCTGGCGTCGGACCATTCATAGCCGATGGCGGCGGCGGCCTCCGGATCCCAGCCCTCGGGGATGTTGTTTTCGTTCGCGGTGGCAAGGTAGCCGCAGGCGGGATCCCTGGCATGCGGCATCTGGTCGAGCGTCAGCCGCCCGCGCCATTCGTACCGCCCGTCGCCCGGCATCGGCACCAGCCCGTTCCAGTTGCCCCGGATCGGGGTCAGGCCCACTGTCTGCCAGGCGATGGTGCCGGTCACATCGGCATAAAGGTGGTTCAGCGTCGGCGCGCCCCAGCTTTCCAGCGCCTTGCGATAGGTCCCGTAATCCTGCGCCCGCATCACCGACAGGCTGGCCAGATAAGGGGCCGATCCCGCATCGCCGCAGGCGGTGCGCACCGCATAGGCCTGACCGGGCCGGTCCAGCACCACCGGCCCGTGCCGGGTGAAGCGCATGGTAAAGGGCTGATCGGGCGCGCCGCGTACCGGGATCGTTTCGTCCACGCGCTGCATCCCCTCCCATCCGTCGCCGTATTGATAGCGGTCCGGGTCCTCAGGGTCGGTGCGGTAGACATACATGTCCTCCTGATCCGACTTGAAGATGGTGAAGGAAAACGCCGAATGCCCGTTGTGGCCGATGGCAATGCCCGGCAGCACCGGTTCGCCCCCGCCGATCACGTCGAAATTCGGCCCCTTCAGATGCACCATGTAGCGGATCGAGGGCAGGATATGCGCGCGGTGCGGGTCGCTGGCCATCATCGGCCGCCCGGTGGCGGTGCGGTGCCCGGCGACCACCCAGTTGTTCGACCCGTCGCCTTCGGCCGCCATCATGATATCGCCAAGCGGCGAGAGGACGCGCCACAGATGCGCCTGTTCCAGCGTCGCGGCCATGCGTTCGGGGGTAAAGCTGACCTCGGCGGTGGCCAGCTTGAACATCTCCAGCGCTTCCATCGGAACCGAGCCGGGCGGAACGTCGGGGTCGAAGACCGGATCGACCCGGGGGCGCAGTTCCTCGCGCAGCAGGTCGGCCCTTGCGCCGTGGGCGGCGATGGCGTTGTTGCGCACGACCTCGGACAGCAGGTTGCGGGTCAGGCAGTGCGAGCGGATGCGGGTCACGTCCTCGGGCTGCCAATAGTCGGGCTGGGTGTCCATCAGAGCGAATTCCGGCGGCATCGGCTGGCGCCCGGTCAGCGCGGCATCGACATAGGCGTTGATGCCGGCGGTAAAGGCCTCGCAGATCTGGCGGGCATCGGGGGCATAGGCGGCCCAGTCCGCCGCCATGTCGCCACGGTAAAGGAAATGCCGCGCGGCCTTGTCCTGTTCGATGAAGCCGGGGCCGAAGTCGCGGGCCAGCAGCCCCAGCCCGCGCTTGCGCCACAGGTCGATCTGCCAGAGCCGTTCGCGCGCGGCGTTGAAGCCCTGGGCATAGAACAGGTCGGCATCGCTGCCCGCCCGGATATGCGCCACGCCCCAGCGATCCATCAGGATCTCGACGGGTCCGTCGAGCCCGGGCAGGGCGATGATGTCGGTAGCGGTGCCGGTCATGGGCGGTCCTCCTCTGGCGCAGCGCGGTGCTGCGAACCGGGTCCCGCCCCGTGACGGGACATGATGCGGGGGGCGAGGCCGCCCCCGGCACCGTTCATGAAAGGATCAGCCGATCTTGACGACCTGTTTGCCCCTGTTCCCGCCCTTGAGCATCGACATGAAGGCAGAGGGTGCGTTTTCCAGCCCTTCGGCCACGTCCTCGACATACTTGATCTCGCCGCTGGCGACCTTGGGCGCGACCTCTTTCAGGAACTCGCCAAAGCGCGCCACATGATCGGTCTGCAGCAGGCCGAAGACCTGCAGACGGTTCACCAGCATCATGCGCCAGAACCTTTGCAGCGGCATGGCGGCGGTGTCGTCCTGCGCGCCGCTGTACCATGCGATCATGCCGCAGATGATGATCCGGCCATTCAGATTCATCAGCGGCAGCACGCCGCCCAGAGTCGGGCCGCCGACATTTTCGAAATAGATGTCGATGCCGTCGGGGCATTCCGCGGCCAGCGCCTCGCGCATCTCGGCGGCCGAGCCATGGGCGCGGTGGTCGATGCAGGCGTCAAAGCCGAAGGTCTCGACCGCCATCTTGCACTTGTCGGACCCGCCCGCGACGCCGACAACCCGGCAGCCCGCCTGCTTGGCCAGTTGCCCGACCATCGAGCCGACCGGCCCGGTGGCGGCGCCGACAACCAGCGTCTCGCCGGGTTTCATGTCGGAATAGGCGGTCATCCCGGCCCATGCGGTGAACCCCGGCATGCCCAGAACGCCCAGCGAGGTCGAGACCGGCGCGGCATCCGGATCCACCTTGCGGCACATCTTGGCCTTGGTGATCCCGTGATCGGCCCAGCCGAACATGCCGAACGCGGTGTCGCCCTCGGCAAATTTCGGATCGTTGGATTTCAGCACGGTGCCCACGGCGCCGGCCTCCATCGTGCCGCCGACGGGCACGGGGGCGGCATAGCTTTTCACGTCGTCCATGCGGCCGCGCATATAGGGGTCCAGCGACATATGCGAAACCTTGACAAGGATCTCTCCCTCGCCCGGCTCCGGCAGGTCGACCTCTTCCAGGCGAAAATTCTCGTCGCTCGGCGGGCCCTCGGGCCGCTTGGCCAGAACGATGCGTTTCATTGTGCTCACGGTGTCCTCCCTTTTCGCGTCGGCGACACACTGGGCCGCGCATCGCGGAATGCCAAGCGGAAATTATTTCCGCACTGCGGCGTCTGCCGGGGTGATGGACAGCGCGGCCCGAGTTCCTATATGGACAGACGATCATGGCCAAGAAAGACGAAAACAAGAACTACAAGGTGATCGCCGAGAACCGGCGGGCCCGTTTCGATTACGCGATCGAGGAAGACCTCGAATGCGGAATCATGCTGACGGGATCCGAGGTGAAATCGCTGCGCACCGGGCAATCCAACGTCGCGGAAAGCTACGCGGCGGTGGAAGAGGGAGAGCTGTGGCTGGTGAACAGCTATATCGCCCCCTACGAACAGGCCATGTTCGGGCACGAACCGCGCCGCCGCCGCAAGCTGCTGGTCAGCCGCAAGGAACTGGCCCGGCTGTGGCAGGCCACCAGCCGCAAGGGCATGACGCTGGTGCCGCTGGTGCTCTACTTCAACCATCGCGGTATGGCGAAGGTGAAGATCGGCATCGCCAAGGGCAAGAAGAACCACGACAAGCGCGAGGATCAGGCCAAGCGTGACTGGGGCCGGCAGAAGCAGCGCCTGCTCAAGGAAAATCACTGATCCGCGCCGCGCAATTGCAACGTGGGACGCGGCGGGCTATGTGCCGGGCGTACCCTAGCGACGGATGATCCCGTGACCAATCACCTGTATCAGAACGACCTGCCCGACGGGCTGGACCTGGGCCCCGTTGTGGCCATCGACTGCGAGACGATGGGCCTGAACCCGATGCGCGACCGGCTCTGTGTCGTGCAGATGTCGGGCGGGGACGGCAATTCGCATATCGTGCAGGTCGCGAAGGGCCAGACCGAGGCGCCGAACCTGGCGCGGATGCTGACCAATCCCAAGGTGCTCAAGCTGTTCCATTTCGGCCGTTTCGACATCGCGGCGATGTACCATGCCTTTGGCGCGCTGGCGGCGCCGGTCTATTGCACCAAGATCGCCAGCAAGATGGTGCGCACCTATACCGACCGGCACGGGCTCAAGAACCTGACGCAGGAACTGATCGGCGTGGACCTGTCCAAGCAGCAGCAATCCAGCGACTGGGGCGCCGAAACGTTGAGCGAGGCCCAGCTGGAGTATGCCGCCTCGGACGTTCTGTACCTGCACCGCCTGCGCGAGGAACTGGACATCCGGCTTGAGCGCGAGGGCCGGACCGCGCTGGCGCAGGCCTGTTTCGACTTCCTGCCGCACCGGGCGCTGCTGGACCTGGCCGGCTGGCCCGAACAGGACATCTTTGCCCACACATGACGGACCGCGAGACATTCCTGACCACCGCCCGCCGGGTCATCCGGATCGAGGCCGAGGCCCTTGGCCTGCTGGAGGCCTCGCTTGGCGACAGCTTCGCCGAGGCGGTCGAGGTGCTGCTGGCCTGCACCGGGCGGGTGATCGTCTGCGGCATGGGCAAGTCGGGCCATATCGCGCGCAAGATCGCGGCGACGCTGGCCTCGACCGGGACGCCGGCGCAGTTTGTCCATCCGGCCGAGGCAAGCCACGGCGACCTTGGCATGGTGGCGCAGGGTGATGTGGTCATCGTGCTGTCCAATTCGGGCGAGACGCCGGAGCTGGCGGATATCATCGCCCACACCCGCCGCTTTGCGATCCCGATGATCGGCGTGGCCAGCAAGCCCGGCTCGACCCTGCTGACGCAGTCCGACGTGGCCATCGTGCTGCCCCGCGCAGAAGAGGCCTGCGGCACCGGGGTCGTTCCGACCTCGTCGACCACAATGGCGCTGGCCCTGGGCGACGCGATGGCCGTGGCGCTGATGGAACACCGCCAGTTCACCGCCGAGCATTTCCGCACCTTCCACCCCGGCGGCAAGCTGGGCGCCCAGCTCAGCCGGGTGCGCGACCTGATGCACAAGGGCGAGGCCCTGCCGCTGGTCGCGGGCGAAACCAGGATGCCCGAGGCGCTGCTGGAGATCAGCCGCAAGGGATTCGGCGTCGTCGGCGTAACCGGGGGCGAGGGGCGGCTGGCCGGGATCATCACCGACGGCGACCTGAGGCGGCACATGGACGGGCTGCTGGAGCGGAGCGCCGCCCAGGTCATGACCAACGACCCCCGCACCATCGGCCCCGACGCCCTGGCGCAGGAGGCGGTGGCGGTGATGAACGCGAACCGCATCACCTGCCTGTTCGTGGTGGACCCCAAGGGGCAGGGCGAGGCGGCCGGCCTGATCCATATCCATGACTGCCTGCGCATCGGCCTGGGCTGACATGAGCTGGCGCGAGAACATCCATTCGCGCCTGGTCGCGTGGCTCAAGATCGTGCTGCCGCTGGCCGCGCTGGCGATCCTGTCCACGCTGTTCCTGGTGGCGCGCAGTATCCAAGTGCCGGACGAGCTGCCCTTTGCCCAGATCGACCTCAAGGAACGCGCCCGCAACCCGCAGGCCACCGAACCCGCCTTTGCCGGGGTGACGGACAATGGCGACCGCATCGCGATCAATGCCGTCAGCGCCCGCCCCATCGACGGCGACATGTCCCGGGTCGAGGCCACGGATGTGGACGGGCGGATGGACATGAACGGCGGCAGCGTGATCTTTGTCACCTCGAAAAAGGGCCTGATCGACCAGCCCGCCGACATGACCCGGCTGACCGGCGACGTTGTCATCACCACCACCGATGGCTACGTGATGAAGACCGAGGCGCTGAACGCGGGCCTGTCCACCGTCTGGGCCGAAACCGACGGCTTCGTGCAGGGCAACGGGCCGCCGGGCCGCTTCACCGCCGGAAAGATGAAGCTCTCCACCGATCCCGAAACGGGAAAATCGCATTTGCTGCTGACGCAGCGGGCCAAGCTGATATACGATCCGCGCGACCCCAAGGAATGACCACGTTGAAACGCCACGCCCTTGCCGCCCTGTGCCTGCTGCTGCTGCCCCTGACCGCTGCCGCCCAGAGCACGACCGTCGCATTCGGCAGCGGCGAGCGCGATCCCGATGCGCCGATCGAAGTCGAGTCCGACAATCTTGAAGTGATCGAGGCGAACAACACCGCCGAATTCACCGGCAATGTGATCGTGGTGCAGGAGGCGATGACCCTCACCGCCCCGCGCCTGCTGGTCATCTATTCCGACGACCAGTCCCGCGTCGAGCGGATGGAGGCGACCGGCGGCGTGACCTTCGTCAACGGGGCCGAGGCCGCCGAATCCGTGCGGGCCGATTACGATGTCGACAGGGGCGTCGTGGTCCTGACCGAGGATGTCGTGCTGGTGCAGGGGCCGGACACGATCACCGGCAACCGCGCGACCATCGACCTGAACGCGGGCACCGCCCAGATGGAGGGTCGGGTGCGCACCATCCTGAATCCCAAGGGCGGTGGCGCCCAGGGCGACGGCAACTGATGGCGAAGCCCGAACTGGAATCGATCGAGGGCGGATCCGGCCTGCGGATCACCAACCTGCGCAAGAGCTATCGCAAGCGCGTGGTCATCCGCGACGTGTCCATGTCGCTCGACAAGGGCGAGGTCGTCGCGCTGCTGGGGCCCAACGGATCGGGCAAGACGACCAGCTTTTACGCCATCGCCGGGCTGGTCCTGCCCGAAGCGGGCCGCGTGACCATCGACGGGCGCGACGTGACCGGCCTGCCGATGTACCGCCGCGCCAAGCTGGGCATCGGCTATCTGCCGCAGGAGATGTCGATCTTTCGCGGGCTGAACGTGCAGGACAATATCGCCTCGATCCTCGACATCACCCAGAAGGACCCGCACAAGCGGCGCGAACGTCTGGAAGAGCTGCTGTCGGAGTTCTCGATCGAACACCTGCGCCGCGCCCCCGCCCTGGCCCTGTCGGGCGGCGAGCGGCGGCGGGTGGAAATCGCGCGCTGCCTGGCGGCAGAGCCCAAGTACCTGTTGCTGGACGAACCCTTTGCCGGGGTCGACCCGATTTCGGTGGCCGATATCCGCCACCTTGTCGCCGACCTGAAGAAGCGCGGAATCGGGGTGCTGATCACGGATCATAACGTCCGCGAGACGCTGGAGATCGTCGACCGCGCCTACATCCTGCACGACGGGCGCGTGCTGATGTCGGGCACGCCCGAAGACGTGGTGCAGAACGAGAATGTGCGCCGAGTCTATCTTGGCGACAGTTTCAGGATTTCGTGACCGAAGCGGAGCGGCAAGCCACCGTTCCGCCGCCATGCAGCGGCGGATTTCATTGACAGGTGGCACGCAGTTCGCCTCAAATACTCTTATGACAGTCGCGCTTTTCGCTTCGTTCTCCCGCAAGGTCGTGGAAACCGGCCCGGGTAACGTCTTGGCGATGCAACTGTCTTATCTCGGCCATCGGAACTGAAACTGCCGGCACCCTTCGGGCGTTGGGATAGGTGTCGATTGCCACAAGGGAAGGAGACGACATGCGCTACCAAATCAGTGGAAAACAGATCGACGTGGGGGAAGCACTGCAAACCCATGTCCGCGATGACCTCGACCTCGTCATGGCCAAGTACGCACAGCGCCCGACAGAGGCGATCGTGGTCTTTTCCAAGAACGCCCACCAGTTCGCCTGCGAGGCGACGGTGCACCTTTCGACCGGTCTTACAGTTCAGGCCAAGGCGCATGATACTGAAATCTATGGTGCTTTTGACTCGTGCAACGAGAAGATGGAAAAGCAGCTCAGACGCTACAAACGCAGGTTGAAGGATCACCACAGAACCCGGTCCGAGCCGGTTGAAAGTTTCGGAGCAGCCTCGTATATCCTCGCCTCTGATCAGGACGGAGAGGAATCGGATACCGATACCCTGCAGCCGATCATCGTGGCCGAGATGGAGACGAAGATCCCGTCGCTCTCTGTTGGGGAAGCGGTCATGCAGATGGAATTGGCGGGCGCACCTGTGCTGGTGTTCCGTCACGAGGGCAAGGACGGGTTGAACGTCGTGTACCGTCGGGAAGACGGCAACATCGGATGGATCGACCCGCGCACATGAGGCACCCGGTGCGGCAAGGCCGCACAGGAATCGGAGCGAGACACGAGCATGAACCTCTCAGGCATTCTGAAGCCCGAGGCCGTGAAGGTCATCGGTGCGGCGTCGAGCAAGAAACGCCTGCTGCATGACCTTGGCGAACTGGCGCAACAGGCCTACGGGCTTGATGCGCCACTGGTCGTCGAGGCGCTGCAGGAACGTGAAAGCCTGGGCCCGACGGGCGTGGGGCATGGCGTAGCCCTGCCGCATGCCCGCCTGCAGGGGCTTGGCGACGTCACGGGGGCCTTCATCCTGCTGGAAAAGCCGGTCGATTTCGACAGCGTCGACCGGCAGCCGGTGGATCTGGTCTTTGCCCTCTTCGCCCCGCAGGACGCGGGTGTCGAACACCTCAAGGCGCTGGCGCTGGTGTCGCGGACCTTCCGTGATGCCGGCATCTGCAAGAAGCTGCGGTCGAACACCGACCCGGCGATCCTGCACGCGATCCTGACCGCCGATCAGGGGGTGCAGGCCGCCTGACGGCGCATCGCCCCGTACCGGCCGCCCCCGGGGGCGACCGGCCATGCCCGGCAGATCAGCCCTGCCAGGCGCCGTATCCGAACATCATGTAATCGCGCTGGTAGATATCGGCGACCTTGGCCTCGATCTCGGCATCGTAGATGTCGGCGAGCGGTATCGGGCCGGGCTCTGTCATGGCGACGGGCACCGGCGCCCCGCCGTGGCCGACGCGGGCGGCCAGGTCGGGCAGCAGGGTGGCCATCTCGTCCTCGCGCACCACCAGGTCGGGCAGGGCGAACTGGCCCATCCCCTCCAGCGTGGCGCTCTGCGTGGCCCAGGACGGGTCGATCCGCACCGGGGTCTGGCCCAGCAGGTTCGCCTTGAGGAAATCCAGGAACCCGGCAAAGGCCGCCCTGTGCTGCGCCGCGTCCCAGTCGGCACCCGGCCCCTGCCCGGGCAGGGGCAGCTTGTAGACCTTGCGCAGGGTCTTGCGGATCTCGGCCAGCGATCCCTCGCCGGTCGTCAGGATACGCTCGCAAAAGGCGGCATGCGCTCGGGCAACCGGATGGCGGATGACGGTAAAGCTGCGGTGCCCGGCATTGCGCCGTTTCCACTGGCGCAGGGCCTTCTGCGTGAACCGGGTCTGCAGCCCATCCTCGCCCACCCCGTCCAATGCGGCCAGCCAGGCCGTCACCTCGGCCTCGGGTCCGGATTTGACGGGCAGGTAGAGCAGCGGCGTTTCGGCGGCGGCGACATAGCTCGGCACCGCGGGCCCGCGGCGCGGTTCGAAATTCGGCGTGCGGTTCAGGTTGAACCGGTCCAGCCGGGCCAGCGCCTGCTCCATCGCCGGGAAGTTGGTGACCTTTTCCTCCACCGGGCTGGGGTTCTGCCGCTTCAGCGAGGTGTCCAGCGCCTCCAGCCGCGAGGCGGCGCCAAGGAACTGCGCCAGCCCGTTCATCACGGCGACATCCTGCAGATCCTCGTAGGCGACGTAAAAGGCCGTCTGCCCGCTCACCTGCAGCGCATTCATCAGCCGGACCTGGAACGCCTGCAGCGCCTCCAGATGCGCCTCGAACTCGGCCGCGTCGAACTCCACCGCGTCGGCCTTGCGGCGGCGCACATCGGTCAGCTTCCACTGGCCGGTGGCCTGGGCGATCTTCCAGCTGACATAGCTGTCGACCGGGTTGCGGGTCAGCACGATCTTGGCGCAGCGCGGGTCGGGCAGGGCAATGTCCAGGATCCGCGGGTCGTGATCGTGAAAGAAGCGAAAGCCGCCGATCGTGCCGGGCTGCGCCCTGATCGCGTCGAGCAGGCGCACCGGGTCGGCGTCGCGCTGATCCCGGGTGATGCCCAGGATCTCGTCCCGGTTGGGATAGCCGATGAAATGCGGATTGTACGCCTCGCCATGACAGGCCATGTCGGCAAAGGCGTTCAGGTTCGATTCCAGGAAATTGGATCCTGTGCGCATTTCAGCGAACAGAATGAAATAGTCGAAGGTGTCGGGCATCATCCTCTACTTCTGCACGAGGTAAGGCTTGGGCTGGCGGCGGGGCCGTTCGGGCGTATCGGCGGTGACGGGGAAATCGCCCATCAGATAGGGGTGCATCCCCTGGTTCTTGAGGTTCTGCAGGAAGTGGCCGAACCCGGTCAGATCGACCATCTTGGGCGCCTCGGTCAGGCGGCGGGGGGCGCGGGTCGCGATCCCGTCCGTCAGGTTCTGCAGCGATTCCATCGGGGCCTCGATGAATTCGGCCATCGACCATATGCGGCTGCGCGCCTTGGCACTGGGGGCCCTCAGACGCTCGACAAACTTCGATTCGATCTTTTGCAGGCGCGCGGCCTCGGCCCTGAGCTCTCCGAAATTGCGGTTGGTGTTGAACAGCGGCACGGCCCAGGCCCCGGTAATGACGGCAATGCTGGCGTTCGGGTCCTGGGCCAGGTCGGTCCCGATCTTCTGCGCATCGGCGGGGCCGAACTGGAAACACTGCCGTTCGCCCCGGGTGTTCCAGATCAGGTTGGTCAGGAACGAGCGGGGATTGTAGTCGCGGATCGCGGCGCTGTCGGGCAGCGCGCCGTTGATCACATCCTGCCCCCCGGCATATTCGACACGTCCGGGGGCGAAGAGATGGCCATGCACCCGGGTCCCGGTGGCGCGGGTCAGCCAGGGTTCGAAATCCTCGAACAGCTCGGCAAAGCCCTGAAAGACGGAATAGGGCGCGCAGGTCATCCCGTTTTCCCAGCCCCAGTTCGGGAACCGGCTTTGCATGTAAAGCCCGGGGCGCCCCCGTGTCCGGCGTTCCACCGCGCGGCTGAAGATGCGGTCGATCTTGCCGGGGTTCGGCTCTGTCCGCTTCATCGCGCTGGCCTCGTCGGTCAGAAAGGCACGGTAAAGCCGGGTCGCCTGCGGCCATATCTTGCGCGCGACAAAGCAGTCGGACCGGCGCAGCAGCTGCAGGTGATCGTCGTAGAAGATATGCGGCTTGCCCTGGAAATCGAACTTGCTCAGCGTCAGCGAGCGGCTTTCCACGTGGTGGGAGTAGAGCCGCGCCAGCGTCTGGAAATAGCTCTCGTCGGGGATCCAGACCCTGCGGAAGAACCGGTCGTATTTGCCGCGGTCGGGGTCTTCGAGGATGGCCGACAGCGTGTGCCGGGTGAGGCACCACCACTGCGAGCCCATGTGCGGCACGATGCCGTTGGGCATCTTGCGCTTGTACTTGATCCGCCGCTGAAACGAGACGTAGCGGTCGAACAGATAGCGGTGCCGTTTCCACGAAAAGGGAAAGCGCATCGTGAACCGTTCGCTGTCCAGCCCGCCGACGGTCCAGGGGACATCGGCCGTGGTGGCGCTTTCGATGAAATCGGTGCGCGGGCGGTCGTTGAGGTAGGCGATCAGCTCTTCCACCGGGCGCAGCGGCAGGCAGGAGCCCGAGGCAAGGTAGACATGCCGGACATCGTCGAAATCCCGCAGCATCAGTTCCGCCGCCGACTGGGTGGCGGCCACGATGCCCCAGGTCCCCCATTCACAACGGTGCCGTTTGGAAAAGCGCACCCGGTCGACATCGTGCAGTGACTGGCGGAAGTCGTTGTAGGTCTTGCGGCCGACATTGACGTCGACATGAATGACAACAGGACACCCCGCCGCCGCCCAGTGACGGGCGACCTGCTCGGCCCGGTTCAGGGCCGTGTGCACCAGCATGACGATACCGACCGTCACATGGGCTCCTCCGCCCTCACGCCCAGTTGCCTTTGGACATCAGCCCGAGGATTTCGAGCTGACGCCAGTTTATGTATTTCTCGGACCACTTGCACCAGAGTTCGGGGCTGTCGCGCAGTTGCTTGGCATATGCGCGGTATTCGACACTGGCGGCATAATGCTGGCCACGGTCCAGTTCCTCGACCGCCTTTTCGGGAAAGGTGTTCAGGAACTTGGTGTGCAGCAGCACGCCCGAGGCCTTTTCCCCGCCCCATTCGTCATAGACCTGGTTCAGCCCGCGCGGCAGCAGGTTGTGGGTCGAGCTGACGTAGGTGTAGCGCCGGTCCCATTTCACCAGCGGAATCTTGTTGAGGGCGGGGGCCTTCTGCGGCGTGTCGCGGAAAAAGACCCGCGCCCGTGGCCCGCCCTGGATCCAGAGGTTCCCGAATTCCGGGTTCTTGGTGATCATGTAATTGCCGGCATCGAACCACGAGGTGATCTCAAGCGGGTTCTGACCGGGGTGGTACGGTTCGGCGTCCAGCCGGCCCTTGGGGTACATATCCAGCAGCATGGCGGCAAAGGACTTGATCGACGAGGCGTCCAGCCAGTCGGTCAGCGCCCTGAGGGGCCGGGTATCGCAGAACGGGTAGACGAAGAATTCGTCCGGGTCGACAACCAGCGTCCAATGGCCGTGGGCATGGCGCATCTGCAGCCAGTTCAGCCAGTCCACCCCGTAGCGCGCGCGCTTGTAGCTTTTGGCGGTATGCCAGACCGACACGTCGGGCTGTTCGGCCAGATACTCGCGTGAGCCGTCGGTGCTGTCGTTGTCGACGATCAGGAAATGCGACACGCCCAGTTCGCGGTAATATTCAAAGAAGTAGGGCAGCCGGATATGTTCGTTCCGCAGGGTCGAGAACAGCAGGATGTCACGCTTGCGGATCTGCGACGTGCGGTTGGCGACCACGGACAGATCGCGGCGCCGGCGCACGGCACGGATCAGCCAACGGCGCCGCTGGAGCCTCAGCCGGTATTTCTTCGCAACGCTCAACTGCCTCTGCCGTTCCGATCCACGGGAATACCGCCCCGCACACTTATCAGGTCACCCTTAAGACGACCTTGAAGTGCGACGTCCACGTCGGCAAGTCTGTTGCCTGCGACCTGCCCCGGGGGGTGTTGCCATGTGCCTGTGTCAACTGCTTTATGTTCTTGATCCAAGAATAGCTGTCCGAGGGCGATAGGTAAACGGGAATATCCCCGAGCATCTCGCGGTAAACGGGAAGATCGCTACAGATTACAGGTATTTGCAGGGCGGCGGCTTCGGCGCACGGCAATCCGTAGCCCTCGGCGAAACTGGGTTGAAGCAGCCCGGCCGCGCCCGAGAGCAGCGCCGCGACGGCCCGGTCGGACAGGCCCGCCACCTCGCGGATGCCGCTTTTCGGGTCATTTGCCATGCGATCGAGCCGGTCGAACACCGCCTCGTTGCGCCAGCCGCGGCTGCCGGCGACGACCAGCAGGGGCAGCGCGTCCGGGGGCATGGTGCGGGCCATCTCCTCCCAGGCGTCCAGCAGCAGGGCGTGGTTCTTGCGCGGCTCGATGGTGCCCAGGCAGACGAAATAGGGCCGCGCGATGCCCAGGCCATCGGGCAGGGCGTCAGGATCCGGCGCGGGCATGTCGACGCCCAGCAGGGCCGTCTGGTATCGGGCCTTCAGCCCCATCGCTGTCAGCCAGCGGCGGGTGTCGCGTTCGGTCTGCTGCGAATTCGCCAGGATCAGGTCGGCATGGCGACCCACCAGCGCCAGCAGGGCGCGGAAACGCTCGACCGTGCCCGCGCGCTGGAAATCGGGGAAATCCAGCGGGATCGTGTCGTGTATCATCACCGCGATGGTGGCGCCGGGCAGGGCGCGCAGCCCGCGGATCACCCGGGGCGTCAGGTTGGAATGTCCGACATTGATATAGGCCGTGCGCTCTGGCAGGCGGCGCCTGAGCAGCCATTTCAATCCGATCCGCGACGACCGCGCCGCCGCCAGACGCCGCAGGTCGGCATCCGCACGCTGGCGCATCGGCGTCAGCCGCCGGGCCATCCGCGCGACAAGGTCCGCCGCCCCCCAGTCCTGCCGTCCGTCGACACGATCCAGCAGCGCGGCCATCCCGTCGCGGTCCAGCAGGGCAAAGCCGGTCACGGTCCGTGCCAGACCGAAAAGCGGACCGGGGCAGGCCAGAAGGTGCTGGAGGTAGGCGCGTTCGACCCTGTCGACGCCGGTCAGCCCGCGCCCCGCCCGGCTGGCCAGACGCGTCACGTCCAGCAGCCGCGCGGGGGGCTCACTTCGTGTAATGGCCGGTCTGGTGCCAGCGCCAGGCATCTGCGATCATCTGTTGCAGGGTCGAACGGGCGGGGGTCCAGCCCAGCTCGGCCTCGGCCCGGGTCGACCCCGACACCAGCTTGGTACAGTCGCCGGGGCGGCGGGGGCCTTCCTGATAGGGCACCTCGCGGTTGGTGACGCTGCGCGACTGGTCGATCACCTGCCGGACCGAGAACCCGCTGCCGGTGCCCAGGTTGAACACCCGGCTGCCCTTGCCCTCGATCAGCCAGTTCAGGCCCAGCACATGGGCATCCACCAGGTCGCAGACATGCACATAGTCGCGGATGCAGGTGCCGTCGGGCGTGTCGTAATCGGTGCCGTGGATCGTCAGCGCGGGGCGTTTGCCGTCGATCGCCTCCAGCATGACAGGGATCAGGTGCGTCTCGGGGCGGTGGAATTCGCCCACCTCGCCCTCGGGATCGGCGCCGGCCACGTTGAAGTAGCGGAAGATCACGTGCTTCAGGCCATAGGCGGCATCAAAATCCTTGAGGATATCCTCGATCGCGCGTTTCGACGCACCGTAGGCGTTGATCGGATACTGGGCGCTGTTTTCGTCCAGAACCACGTTGTCCTGATCGCCAAAGGTTGCACAGGTCGAGGAAAAGACGAAGTTCATGCACCCCGCCGCCACCGCCGCCTCGATCAGCGACAGCGATCCGGCAACGTTGTTGTGCCAGTAGAGCCCCGGCTTCTGCATCGACTCGCCGACCTGGCTGAGGGCGGCGAAATGCATGACGGCGACGGGCTTGTACTGGGCAAAGACCGCGTCCAGTCGGGCGCGGTCCGTCAATTCGCCTGTTTCAAGCGGGCCGAACTTCACGGCATCCGCCCAGCCCGTCACCAGGCTGTCGTAAGTGACGGGCACATGGCCCGCCGCTTTCAATGCCTTGCAGGCATGGGATCCGATGTACCCGGCGCCGCCGGTGACCAGAACGTTCGCCATGAGGGACGGCGCGCCCCTTACTGGGCCGCGCGATCCATGTTCACGACTTCATGCAGGTAATTCCACAGCTCGCCGCGCAGTTCGTCGCGCGCCAGGCCAAAGGCCACCGTCGCCTGCAGGAAACCGGCCTTGGAGCCGCAGTCGAACCGCTGCCCGCGGAAGCGGAAGCCATGCACCGGGCGACCGGCGGTGATCTCGTCGGCGATGGCGTCGGTCAGCTGGATTTCTCCACCCGCGCCGGTCGTCTTCCGGTTCAGGTTCCGCAGCACGTCGGGCGTCAGGATGTAGCGGCCGATCACGGCCAGGTTCGACGGCGGGTTCTCTTTCGGCTTCTCGACCATGCCGTTGACCGTGACCAGGCTGCCGTGGTCCTCTTTCACGTCCAGCACACCGTAGGCCGAGGCTTTTTCCATCGGCACTTCCATCGCGGCGACCATGCAGCCCGGGCGTTCCTCGTAGGCTTCGACCATCTGCTGCAGGCAGGGCTTGTCGGCGGCGATCACATCGTCCGGCAGGATCACGGCGAAAGGTTCGTTCGAGATCAGGCGGCGGGCACACCAGACCGCGTGGCCCAGGCCCAGGGGCTTGTGCTGGCGGATATAGGCGATGGCGCCGCTGTCCATGTTGGTGGCTTCCAGAGCCTCGAGCTCCTTCTCCTTGCCCTTGCGGCGGAGTTCGGCTTCGAGCTGGGGGGAATGGTCGAAATAGTCCTCAAGCGCGCCTTTGCCGCGCGAGGTCACGAAGATGAATTCCTTGATCCCGGCGGCCCGTGCCTCGTCGATCGCATATTGGATCAGGGGACGGTCAACCAGGGTCATGATCTCTTTCGGCACCGACTTGGTTGCAGGCAGGAATCTGGTGCCGAGGCCGGCGACGGGAAAAATCGCCTTTGTTACTTTGGAACGCATTCTTCAATCCTCATTTATGGCAGTGTGCTGCTCGATTTCTCGTTCTTATGCCATCTTAATATCACCCTCATGTTTGGCACAGAACGAGGGCTTCGCGCAAATGTTCTCGGTGTCTGACGCCGAGCACAGTTAGCGTCCATTTGGGTCATTCTGATGGCTTTTCAGCCCTATTGGCCGCGGATCAGTCACAATTGGCCGACGCAAGCCGCGCCCGGGCCACCTTCACGCTTGATCAAGGCCACGCTGTCGGGCGATCCGGCGGACTTCCTCCGCCGTGCGGCGGGCCAGGCGCGCCATGCGCATCGCGGGTTGACTGCGCGTGCTGGCCCCCCACAGACCGCCCGTCTGTTCCCAGACCGCATCGCGGGTCAGCCGCACACGGTGCCGCAGCGTGCTGCGCGAAAACAGCAGCAGGGTCACGCAATCGCCGGTTTGTGCCGCTGCAACCGCCTGTTCACGCAGGGCTTTCCGCCGAATAAGGCGGCCCGAGATCACCACAGACCGGCCCGTGGCGCGGGTTTCGAAGGGCAGGAACCATTGCGGCGAATGCGGGATTTCGGGCATCGGTTCCAGCGCCATGACCCGGCCCGCTGCCAGCCCGGCCTCGAGTCGGGCCGTCAGGCGCCGCACGTCGCGCGGTTCCAGGCGCCCGTCGCGCATATGCTCCAGCAGCGTGCGGCGGCGCTCTGCCCGCAGCTTTGCGACAACCTGCCGATGCTCGCCATTTGGGCAATGCTTGCGCAGGAAGACCGCCGTACTGGCACCGATATCATACAGATCGCGCGGCGCACGGTTCTCGGCCCGCAGCGTGCTGGCGGCAAAGGCGTGGTGCACCTCGGCCAGGGGCACGATCGCGGTGGCATGTCCGCGCGCCGCCAGCCGCATGTTGAGGTCGGTCTCGTCGAGGTAGAAGGCAAAGGCCGGGTCAAAGCCGCCCAGCTCGGCCAGCACGGTACGGCGCACGGCCATGTTGGTGCCTTCGGTCTTGATCGCGCGGCCGTCGGCCGGGGTCAGCAGCACGGGGCTGTCGCCCTCCAGATCCAGCGGGGCCGAGGTGCCGGTGCGGTCCACCGTCCGCGCGCGCCACTGGAACGAGATGCCGTTGCGCCCGCGCACATAGCCGCCGGAGGCCGCCGCCTCGGGCCATTCGAAGCCACGGGTCAGCTGCGTCAGCCAGGTCGGTTCCGGCACCGCGTCATCGTCGATGAAGGCGACGATCTCGCCCGAGGCGATGCCGATCCCCAGGTTCCGCGCGCGCGAGATGTTGGGCTCGTCAAAGGCGACGGTCTTGACCTCGTCCTCCAGCCCCATGTCGCGCAGCACGGCCATGCCCTGCGCATCGGCCACCACGACAATTTCGTAGGGCTCGTAATGCAGCCGCGACAGGCCGGTCAGACACAGGCGCAGGCGGTCTGGCCGGGCGCGGCTGACAACCACCACGCTGACGGCAGGTGCCGTCATTCGATCCCCATCTCGGCCATCATCGCTTCGATGCGCGGCACGTCGCCGGGGTTGTTCAGCTCCCAGAACTGGCGGCCCCGGGCCTCGACCTCGACGCAGAGCACGCGGTGGCCGTTTTCCAGGAACCGCAGCTGTTCCAGCCCTTCCAGCGTCTCCAGCGGGCCCTGCGTCCAGCCGGGATAGGCGGCCAGCGCATCGGGGCGGTAGGCGTAGACGCCGACATGGTGGAACACCGGGGTCGGATCGTCGTCGCCGTAGATGACCGAGGTATAGGGCACGACCTCCTTCGAGAAGTAGAGCGCCCGGCGGTCGCGGTCGAAGACGGCGGTGGTGCCGCCGACCTGCCCCGCCTTGCGGTCGGCGAGGAAGCCGTTCAGCGCGCGCCCGTCGCAGCGCAGCACCGGCGTGGCCAGCCCCGCGCCCGCATCGCTGCGCAGCCCGGCGATCAGATCCTCGACAAACCAGTGGGGCGTCAGCGGCGCGTCGCCCTGCAGGTTCACCACCACATCGTAGCCGCCGCCAAGCGCGGCATGGGCCTCTGCCACGCGCTCGGTGCCGTTGGCGCAGGCCTCCGAGGTCATCACGACCTCGGCCCCGAACCCCTCGGCCGCCGTGCGGATGCGGTCGTCGTCGGTGGCCACGACCACGCGGTCGACGCCCCCGACCTGCATCGCGGCGTCCCATGAGCGGCGGATCAGGCTGCGCGCCTGACCCCCCGCGCCGGTGAGCGCGACCAGTGGCTTGCCCGGGTAGCGGGTAGAGGCATAGCGCGCCGGGATGACGACAAGGACTGGCATCAGGCGGGCTTCAACTCGACCCCGGGGGCATAGGCGATGAAGAACGGGTTGGCGTAATCCGCCTTGCCATAGACCAGCGGGCTGTGGTCGTCGAAGCGCACCACCTTGCCGCCCGCGCCCGCCAGAACGGCATGGCCGGCGGCGGTGTCCCATTCCATCGTGCGGCCCACGCGGGGGTAGAGGTCGGCCTCACCCGTCGCCACAAGGCAGAATTTCAGCGAGGAGCCAGCGCTCTTCATGTCCTTGACGTCGTACTTGCCGATGTAATCGTCGGTCGCCTGGTCTCGGTGGCTTTTCGAGGCGACAACCATCAGCGCGCCATTGTCGGCGTCCGAGACACGGATCGCCGAGGTCTTGCCGGGGGTCGCGGCGTTGAACGGGCCTTCCTCCTCGACGGAGGATCCGTCGGCGAGGGTAAAGAACATCCGTTCCTTGGCCGGGGCATAGACCACGCCCCGGGTCGGCACGCCGCCCTCGACATAGGCGATGTTCACGGTGAAATCGCCGCGCCGGTTCACGAATTCCTTGGTGCCGTCCAGCGGATCGACGATCAGGAAGGTGTCGCCGGTGGTGGAATGCGTCGCGGCCTGTTCCTCGGTCACCAGCATCACGTCGGGAAACGCGGCGCGCAGCCCGGCCGAGATCAGCGCATCGGCAGCCTCGTCCGCCTCGGTCACGGGGCTGGCGTCGCTCTTGGTCTTTACCTCGAAATCGTCGGAATTGTAGATCTCCATGATCTTGTCGCCGGCTTCGATGGCCAGTTGCCGCATCACCTCGATCAGCTTCGTGTAGTCCAAAAGGCAACTCCTTTGTACGTCCGGCCCCGCGGGACCTGGATTGAATTGAATAAATTTGCTGTGCCCGTTATGATGAAACCCTTACGGAACGGCAAGAATTCCGTGCCAGTCATCCAAGAGGTCGCGGAGAAGACGGCGATGTTCGAGCAGACAAGACCCAAATCCTCTTTCCATTCCGCACTCGCCATACTTGAGCTGGTGTATCACTCGATCGTGCGTGACGTGCGCAAGGCGCATGGCAATGCGATCATGTCGATCCTGGTGAACATGTTGCAGGCCGCGATCTTCGTGCTGGCCTTCTACTTCATGTTCCAGATCCTCGGGCTCAGGCGGTCGGCGGTGCGGGGGGATTTCCTGCTCTACATCATGTCGGGGATTTTCCTGTTCCTGACCCATACCAAGACCCTGGGCGCGGTGGTCGGCTCGGACGGCCCGGCCTCGCCCATGATGCAACACGCGCCGATGAACACGATCATCTCGATCCTCTCGGCGGCTGTCGGTGCGCTGTACATCCAGACGCTGTCGCTTTTCGCGATCCTGTTCATCTATGACGTGGTCTTCACCGACATCACGATCGAGGATCCGATCAGCGCCTATGGCTGTCTGCTGATCGCCTGGTTCTCGGGCATGGCGATCGGCGTGGTGCTGCTGTCGGTCAAGCCGTGGTTCCCGCGCTTCGTCGGCATCTTTTCGACCGTGTACCAGCGGGCGAACATGGTTGCGTCGGGCAAGATGTTCCTGGCCAATTCCCTGCCCGGCTACATGCTGGCGATGTTCGACTGGAACCCGCTGTTCCACGCCATCGACCAGTGCCGGGGGTTTGTCTTCATCAACTACTTCCCGCGCTATTCGTCGGTCTCCTACCCGATCTACGTGTCGCTGGCGCTGATCATGATTGGCCTGATGGGTGAATTCTACACCCGCCGCCACGCCTCGATCAGCTGGAACGCGCGGCGCTGATGCGCTGGCTGGCCGCGGCGGCGCTGGCCCTTGCGCCGGCGGCACTCCACGCCCAGCAGGATCTTCCCGCCCTCTACGACGTCAGCGGCGTGGCAGCCGATGACGTACTGAACATCCGCGCCGCGCCATCCGCCTCGGCGCCCGTCATGGGTGCGCTGCCCCCGGGGCGGCAGGGGGTCGAGGTGGTGACGCTGGCCTCCGGCGGCAGCTGGGGCCAGGTCAACAGCGATGAGGGATCGGGCTGGGTCGCCATGCGCTTCATGGCCCTGCAGCCGGGGCAGGAGGGGTTCGCCGCCCCCGCCGCCTGTTTCGGAACCGAACCGTTCTGGAGCCTGACCCGCGACGGCACCGCCTGGCGGTTCGACGCGCCGGACCGCGAGACGCGGGATTTCGTGACAACCTGGCAGGGCATGGCAGCCGGGCGGCGCGACCGTCAGGCCCGCGGCCTGCGCGACGCCGAAGGCACGGGCGAGGCAACAGCCGTCATCGCGCGGGGCGCCTGCAGCGACGGCATGTCGGACCGGGCCTATGGGCTGACGCTGGATCTGCTGATCGAAGGGCAGGGCGCAGCCAGTTATTTCACCGGCTGCTGCACGCTGGAGCGTTAGGGTCAGGACCCCGGGGCCACCCGCGCCGGGCGCGGATGGCGGGATGCCTCAGTTCGAGGTCTCGGTCAGCCGCTCGGGCTGCCCGGTCACCACGAAGGTCAGCGCGTCCGGGTCCAGCAGCTCTTTGGCGACGCGGTTCACGTCATCCAGGGTCACGGCATTGATCCGGTCGTTGCGCGTGGCGGCATAGTCGATGGGCATGCCCTGCATCTGCATTCCGACGATGATGTTGGCGATTGGGCCATTGCCGTCGAACCGCAGGGGATAGGCGCCGGTGAGGTACTTCTTGGCTGCGGCCAGTTCCTCCTCGGTCGCGCCGTCCTGTGCCATGCGGGTCCATTCGTCACGGATCACCTTGATCGCGTCGGCAATCCGGTCGTTGGCGGACGAGACGGAGCCCATCCAGACATCCGCCTGATCCTTGCCGACGAGGTAGGAATAGACGCCGTAGGTCAGCCCGCGCTTTTCACGCACCTCGTGCATCAGCCGGCTTTCGAACCCGCCGCCACCCAGGATCACGTTCAGCAGATAGGCGGCAAAGAAGTCCGGATCGTCCTGCGAGATCCCCTTTTGCCCGAAAAGCGCCACCGATTGCGGCGTGTCGAAGGGCACGACATGGGTGCCGCCGTCGAACATCGGATCGGCCCGTTCGGGCATCGGCGCGCCGGTGGCGGGCAAATCGCCCAGCAGATGGTCAAGCATCGGGCCCAGTTCCTCGGCCGAGATGTCGCCGACCACACCGACATAGATCCGGTCCAGCGCCATCGCGTTGGCCTTGGCGGTGACCAGATCCTCGCGCGTCAGGCCGGCCAGGCTGTCCAGCGTGCCCTCCTTCTGCGTCGCGTAGGGGTGATCGCCATAGGTGCGCGTGTCAAAGGCCGCGCTGGCGATGTCGTCGGGGTCGGTCAGGTTCGAGCGCAGGATGGAGGCCACCTGAGCGCGCACCCTTTCGATATCGTCGGGGGCAAAGGTCGGGTCGATCAGGGTCGAGCGGAGGAGATCCACCGCCTGATCCCGGTTTTCGGTCAGGAACTTGGCCGAAACGGTCAGCGCGTCGTCATAGACGTTGTAATTGAACCCGGCGGCCAGCCCCTCCATCTCGCGCGCAAAGGCACGGGCGTCGAGATCGCCGGCGCCTTCCTCCAGCAGCCCGGTCATCAGATAGGTCGCCCCGCGCTTGCCCGGCAGGTCCAGCGAGGCGCCGCCGCGGAACCGCAGTTCCAGCGCGGTGAAGGGGATAGTGTGATCCTCGACCAGCCAGGCGGTGATGCCGCCGGGGGTCGTGACCTCCTGGATGTTCACGTCGGCACGGGCGGGCAGGGAACCGGCCAGCGCCACGACAAAGGCGAGGGTAAAGCGCATCATCATTGGGTCATCTCCTCGCTCATCAGCCAGCCGGTGACGGCGTGGCGCTTGTCCAGCACGTCGCGCGCGGCGGCCACGATATCCTCGCCCGTCACCTCTTGAAGAAGGTCGGGCCAGGCCTGCACGTCCTCAACCGTCAGGCCCTGGGTCAGGGCCCCGCCGTAAATCCGGGCGATGTCGCCCACGTCGTCGCGGGCATAGATCTGCGAGGCCTTGAGCTGCATCTTGATCCGGTCCAGCTGCTCGGCATCGACGCCTTCCTCGATGAACTCGGCCAGGGCCTTGTCCAGCGCATCCTCGGCCTCCTGCATCCCCACGCCCTCGGCGGGGACGATGTAGACGCCAAAGGTGGTGTCATCCAGGTTGGTCCCGGCATACCAGGCGGAACAGTACAGCGCCTGTTTCGTCCCGAACTGCAGCTTTTCGGCCAGCACAGAGGTCTGACCGCCGCCCAGCACTTCGGCCAGCATGGTCAGCGCGGCGGCCTGTTTCTGATCGCCGTGATCGCGTTCCGGCGCCAGGTAGGAGCGGCTGACATAGGGCTGCGCGATGCGCGGGTCACGGTAGAGGATCCGCCGCTCGCCCGATTGCACCGGCTCTTGCGGGCGGATGCGGTCGGGCAGGTCGGGATTGGCGGGGATCACGCCGTAATACTTTTCGGCCAGCGTGCGCACCTCGTCGGGCGTCACGTCGCCGGCAACCACCAGGATTGCGTTGTTGGGGGCGTAATAGGTCTTGTAGTAATCCAGCGCATCCTCCAGCGACAGCTGCTCCATCTCGTGGCGCCAGCCGATGATCGGCACGCCGTAGCGGCTGTTGAGGTACTGCGCCGCCATCGCCTGTTCGCGGTAGAGCGCCTGCGGGTTGTTCTCGATCCGCTGGTTGCGTTCCTCGATGATCACCTCGCGCTCGGTCAGGATGTCCTTTTCGTCGAGGTTGAGATTGACCATGCGGTCGCTCTCCATGCTCATCATCAGCTCCAGCCGGTCGGCGGCGACGCGCTGGAAATAGGCGGTGTAATCGTGGCTGGTAAAGGCGTTGTCGGTGCCGCCGTTCTCGGCCACCACGCGCGACAGCTCTCCGGGGGCCATCTTGTCGGTGCCCTTGAACAGCAGATGCTCCAGGAAATGCGCCACGCCGGACACGCCGGGTTTTTCGTCGGCCGCGCCGGACTTGTACCAGACCATGTGGACCACGACCGGGGCGCGGTGATCTTCGATCACCACCACTTCCATTCCGTTGTCGAGCTTGAAATCGGTGACCATGTCGTTCAGGCCGTCAGCCGCGGCGGGCAGGGCAATCGACATGAGAGAGAAGGTCAGGGCAGCAAGGCGCTGCATGGGCGATCCTTTCCGGTGCCGGAGAATTCCGTGACCGCAAACATACCCCCGTGGCCCCCCGTTGCAATCCGGGTGACGCGCTTGTGAGATGGGCGTTGCCGCCGCGTGATCGGGCTGGCACAAGCGCACCGGACGCAGCGGGGGACGGCATGGCGGCGATCGACGACTTCACCGGGCACTATGCGGGCAGCGGCGGCTGGTATCAGGCCGATGGCGAGGCGGGGCCCTATGACGTGACCCACCGGATCGAGGCGACGGCGGGCGGCTTTGTCCTGGCCTTCGCCCATATCTTCGACAATGGCGATCCGCCGGTCGAGGCGCGGTTCGAGATGCGGATGGGGTTCGGCCCGCTGTTCATCGTGACGGCGGGCGGGCGCGAGATCGGCAAGGGCCACCTGTTCGGCGACGTGCTGCATTACACGATGGAATTCCCCGGCAACACGGTCGAAACGACCTGCATCCGCACCGAGGGCGGGCTGCGCATCACCGGTTCCGCCAGCCGGAATGCCGACGGGCTGGCCATCGCCTGGGAGGAAACGCTGGAGCGGGCCTAGTTCTGCGGCGGCGCTGTCGGGGTCGGCGCCCCGGCCCGGCGCCAGCGTTCGGCGGCGGCCTGCGGTTTGACCGACTGGCGCTTGTAGATCTCGTAATACCGGTCGACGCGGAAGATGCGGATATTGGTGAACCGCCCGCGCCGCTTGCGGAAATCCGCGTCTTCCTGGGCCAGGGTCTGGCGGATCCCGTCGTCGCGGCCCTTGCGGCTGGCATAGTTCACCAGCGCGGACTCGCTGCCCGGCACGCCCGAAGGCTGCAGCGCCGAGGGGCGCCCGCCAAGCGCGGCAACCGCGTCTTCCTTGGGCGTCAGGTCGGAGCGGTTGGTTCCGCCCGGGGTCGGGGCCGGCAACTCGCTGAAATTCTTGGGCTCTTCCAGCGGCTTGTTCGGCAGGATCGCGAATTCCTCGGGTCCGTTGCCGGGATTGTAGAAGGTGCGCAGACGGGTGTCCCGCTCCTCTCCGCTGCAGGCGGCGAGCAGAAGGCCGATAGCCATCAGGAATGTCACGCGCAGCGTCTTCATTGCCACTCTCCGGTTCGTCGTCGCCAAGGTCTATCGCATCCCCGGCCCGCCGTCACCTGCCCTTTTTTTCAGCCGGAACAAGCACAAGCGCGATCGCGCCGGCAAAGATCGCGATATCCGCGACGTTGAAGGCAAACGGATTCTCGATCCCGCAGCAGGACATGTTCAGGAAATCCGCCACCGCGCCATAGAGGATGCGGTCGATCACATTGCCCAGGGCGCCGCCGATCAGCATCCCCGCCCCGATCAGGCCCAGCCGGCGTGGCCGGTCGCGCCAGACCCAGTAGACCACCGTGCCCGAGATCAGCAGCGCCAGCGCGATCAGGATCCAGCGGGTCACGTCGGAATTTCCCGCAAACAGGCCGAAGTTGATCCCTTCGTTCCATGCCATGCGGAAATTCAGCACCGGCGGCAGAACGTCGATCTCGCCGCGCGTGCGCAGGTCGAGGACATGCACGACCAGGATCTTGGTGACCTGGTCCAGCAGCAGCGTCCAGAAGGCGGCGAGAAAGACGGTACGCATCGGACCCTCAGTGACGGAAGTGGCGCATGCCGGTAAAGACCATCGCCAGCCCGGCCTCGTCCGCCGCCGCGATCACCTCGTCGTCGCGCATCGAGCCGCCCGGCTGGATGATCGCCGTCGCGCCCGCCTCGGCCGCGGCCAGCAGGCCGTCGGCAAAAGGGAAGAACGCGTCAGAGGCCACGACCGAACCCTTGGCGGGGGTTTCGGCCAGCCCGACCTCGGCCGCCATGCGCTGCGCCTTGAGCGCGGCGATGGTCGAGCTGTCGACCCGGCTCATCTGGCCCGCGCCCACGCCGACGGTGGCACCGTCCTTGACGTAGACGATGGCGTTGGATTTCACGTGCTTGGCCACCGTCCAGGCGAACAGCAGGTCGGCCAGTTCCCTGTCCGTCGGCGCGCGCTTGGTGGCGACCTTCAGGTCGGCGGCGCTGATGCGCCCGTTGTCGCGGTTCTGCACCAGCAGCCCGCCCGACACCTGCTTGAACGCCAGCCCGGCGGCGGCCGGATCGGCCAGGCCGCTGGTGATCAGCAGGCGCAGGTTCTTCTTTTTCGCCATGATCTCGCGTGCATCGGCATCGGCGGCAGGGGCAATCACGACCTCCGAGAAAATCTGCGAGATCCGTTCCGCCGTGGCGGCATCCAGCGGCTGGTTCAGGGCGATGATCCCGCCAAAGGCCGAGGTGCGGTCACAGTCGAAGGCACGGGAGTAGGCCTCGGCCATCGTTGCGCCACGGGCCACGCCGCAGGGGTTGGCGTGCTTGATGATGGCACAGGCGGGGCCGTCCTCGGGGCGGAACTCGCTGACCAGTTCGAACGCCGCGTCGGTGTCGTTGATATTGTTGTAGGACAGCTCCTTGCCCTGCAGTTGCTGGGCGGTGGCCACGCCGGGGCGGTTGCTGCCGTCGGTGTAGAATGCGGCGGCCTGGTGCGGGTTCTCGCCATAGCGCAGGCTCTGCGCCAGGGTGCCGGCAAAGGCGCGGCGGCGCGGGGTCGTCTCTTGCAGCGCGGCGGCCATCCAGGTCGACACGGCGGTGTCGTACGTCGCCGTGCGGGCATAGGCGGTCAGCGCCAGCCGCTGGCGGAAGCCATAGGTCGTCTGGTTGTCGTTGGCGTCCATCTCGGCCAGCAGGGCGTCGTAATCCGCCACATCGGTGACCACGTTGACAAAAGCGTGGTTCTTGGCCGCCGCGCGGATCATGGCGGGGCCGCCGATGTCGATGTTCTCGATACAGGTGTCATAGTCCGCGCCCTTGGCGACGGTTTCCTCGAACGGGTAGAGGTTCACGATCAGCAGGTCGATCGGTTCGATCCCGTGTTCCAGCATCGCGGCGACATGGGTGTCCTTGTCGCGCAGCGCCAGCAGGCCGCCATGTACCATCGGATGCAGCGTCTTGACCCGGCCGTCCATCATCTCGGGGAAGCGGGTCACATCGGCCACGTCGCGCACCTGCAGCCCGGCGTTCCGCATCTCGCCCGCCGAGCCGCCGGTCGACAGCAGCTCGACCCCGCGTTCGGCCAGGGCGCGGGCCAGGTCCAGCAGGCCGTTCTTGTCGGAAACGGAGATCAGGGCGCGGCGGATGGGCTGCAGCCCGGTGTCGGTGTCGGTCATGGGTCGGACGTGTCCTTTGTGGTCTCAGGCGCTCAGGTCCACTTCGTCCCGCACCAGGTCGCGGACAGAGATCGGAGTCTCCTGTGCCTTGGCAAGGGACCAGCGGACGCGTGTCGCATATTCCATAGCGCGCGAAGACAACACGATCTGTTTGGTCGCACGCGGCTTGAGCCGGTTCTTTTCGAGAAAGACGGAAGGGTCAAGCCGCATTTCGGTGCGTCCGTCATGACGGAATATCCAGATTTCCCCGCTTTTCAGCGCCAGAGAGATCGCGGTGCCGCCCAGGTCGATCTCGGCGTCGACCTCGGGGTGGATGTGGAACCGTACCTGATAGGGCAGACCCTGCAGGCGCACCTCGTCCATCGACTTGTCGAACCGGCGCTTGTCGGCATCCTCGATCGCCAGCAGCATGTCCTCGCCCGCCAGGCCGCGCCCGTCAAAGGTCATCTCTAGCCGCCGCGCATGGGTCAGCCCGTGGGCGCGCAGATAGCCGTCATGCCCGCCCTCGAACCGGATGCCGTCGCTGGCATGGGACATCTCGATGGGCACGGTCCTGGGCGCCTCGACCAGCATTTCGCGCCCGTCCGGCCCGCGCGGCGCGGCGAGGCGGCCGCTCGACAGCCCCTCCATCGACAGGGTCGAATGGCTGGGCGTGGCACGCCCCGCGCGCCGCCAGTCGCGGCCAAAGCTGACGCCCGAGCCGCAGTTCACCACCAGCGGGCGGCGGCCCGATGTCAGCTCGAACGCCAGGGTGCTGGCATGGGCATTATAGCTGGCCTTGCCACTGGGCGGCGGGCTCGCATCCACGATGACCGAGGTGCGCCCCGCGCTCAGCCGGGCAAACCCCATGGCCAGCCCGTCCGCCGGGCGGCCCCGCACGCCGCTGTTGGCCAGCGCATGGTCCAGCCGCCCCTCAAGCCCGCGCCCGCCGCCGTGGAACCGGGCGAGCGAGCCATCGGCATGGCGCAGGGTGCGCAGGGTCGGGGCGATGCGGTTGGTGGCGCGCACCAGCTGGTTGGGCACGCTGCGCTCGGTTTCCGCCAGTGCCCCGGCAACCCAGGTGAGCAGGGTAAAGACCTCAAGCAGCTCTTCGGGATTGCGGGTGGGAATGCCGCCGTGCAGGTCGACCTGGGCGTCGCATTCCCGGCCAAGCGCCTTGAGCGCCGGTTCGATATGCTTGTCCATGCCCTTGAGCGTAAGGCCGGAAAAGACCAGCCCCGCCAGCGCCTCGAACCGGGGCAGGCCCGGGGCCGCGCTTTTCCAGCGCCGGCCAAGGAAGATCGTCTGCTGGGCAAGCGAGCGGTAGAAGGCCTCGCTCTGACCCGCGTCGCGGTTGCGCAGCAGGAACAGGGCGTGGTTGATCCAGCGGATCAGCCGCCGCCCGGCCAGATCGGGCACCCAGCCCGGCCCGGCCCCGCGGCCATAGCGTGAAATCCACCGCCAGACCCAGTCCTGCGCGGTCTCGCGGGCTGTCACATCGCCCACGGCGGCCAGGTCGTCGAGCCAGGCAAAGCCGTGCAGCTCTTCCTCGAAGGCGCGGTCGGGCAGGTGGATGTCCCATATCGCCGCCGACGGATTGGCGACCAGGTGCCCGGCGAACAGGAAGTTGCCGGCCATCAGCTGACGCCCCCGGGCAAAGCCGCCGATGGTGCGCGGTTCGGGCTGGGACACGATGCCGGTGGCCGGGCGGGCAAAGCCGCTCAGACGCGCATGGAAACGGTCGAGAAATCGACCGCCACGGGCCGAGGAGCTTTCGCTGCGTGACATCGGACCTGCCTCTTGCGCTCTGATGGCGTCATTGCCCGGCATTCTACCGCCGGGCCGGGGCAAAGTCATTTGTTAATGCCCCCGCAACAACAGCGGGCTAGCGCGGTGGACTGTCGCGTGGCGGCCCGGCGCGGCATGGCTGCCGGGCCGGATCGCGATTCGCCTTGTGTTGCGGGGTCGCACCGGGGCGCGGCCCGCCGCATCAGGCGCGGAAGACGACGATGTAGAACCCGTCCATCCCACCCAGATCGGGCCAGTGGTCGGGCCGCAGGCGCAGGCCGCCCTCCTCCGTCCGCCAGGCGGGGTCGATGCCGGGCAGGGCCAGGGCCTCGCTGTCGACGCGCAGCGCGGGGAATCGCACCAGAGCCTCGTCGGTCTGGCATTCGCCCTCGTCCGGCAGCAGCGAGCAGGTGCAATAGACCAGCCGCCCGCCGGGTTTCAGCAGGCTGAGCGCATGGTCGATCAGTTCGGCCTGCAGCTCGATCAGCGTGCCGAAGTCCGACCCGTCCTTGGCAAAGGGCAGATCGGGGTGGCGGCGCATGGTGCCGGTGGCCGAACAGGGCGCGTCCAGCAGGATCGCGTCATAGGGGCCGTCACCGTGTTCCAGCGCGTCACCGGTGACCAGCGTGGCCGTCAGCCCGGTGCGTTCGAGGTTCTCGGCCACCAGCTCCATCCGCCGGGCTGAGACATCCAGCGCGGTGACATCGGCCCCGGCGGCGGCCAGCTGCATCGTCTTGCCCCCGGGCGCGGCGCAGAGATCCAGCACCCGCTCGCCCGGCTGGGCGTTCAGAACCCGGGCGGGGATGGCGGCGGCGGCGTCCTGCACCCACCAGCGGCCCTCGGCGAATCCCGGCAGCTCGCTGATCTGGCCGGGCGCGGTCAGCCGGACGGTTCCGGTGGGCAGCAGGGTGCCGCCCAGATCGGCGGCCAGGGCCGCGGCATCGGCGGGATCGCGCGGCGTCAGGTCCAGCGCGGCGCCGGCGAAATGCGCGGCCTCCATCGCCTGGATTTCCGCGTCGCCCCAGGCCTCAATCAGCGGGTCGCGCAGCCAGACCGGCATCCGCGGCACGCGCAGCCCGTCCCAGGCGGCGGGGCCGGTCGCGGCCACCTTGCGCAGGACGGCATTGACCAGCCCCTTCATCGCGGTGCCGCGCGGGGCGGCCCCGGCCAGGGTCACCGCCTCGTTCACCACCCCATGCGCGGCCTCGCCGGCGCAGAGCTCCATCGTCGCGATCCGCAGGATATTGCGGAAGGTCAGCGGCGGGTATTTGTCCATATGCTGCTGCAGAAGGCGGTCGATCCGTTCCATCCCGCGCAGCGTGTCCGAGGCGAGGCGCTGTGCCCGCGCCTTGTCCGCCGGGTCCAGGCGGTCGAGCGGGCCGCCGGGGCCGGTCAGCTCTGCCAGCAGGCGGTTTTCGCCGATGACGGCGTCCAGCATCTCGACCGCCGCACCGCGCGCGGTGATCAGGCGAGAGCCCTTGAGCGGCGCGACGGGCTCGGCCTCGCGGGCCTGCCTGGCGCGGTCCCGCCCGTCGCGGTCCAGCCGGGGCTTGCGTGGGCCGTCCTTGGCCGTGGGGCCCGGGCCGGTGCCGGTCCGCTCGGGGCGCGGGCCGCCCGGTTTGCCGTAGTCCCGGCGCGGCCCACGGTCGCCGCCCTCGGGGCGGTCCCGCTTGGCATAACCGCCGGGTTTGCCACCCTCGGGGCGGTCCCGCTTGGCATAGCCGCCGGGTTTGCCGCCCTCGGGCCGGTCACGCTTGGGGTAGCCGCCGGGTTTGCCGCCCTCGGGCCGGTCCCGCTTGGCATAACCGCCGGGTTTACCACCTTCGGGCCGGTCGCGCTTGGCATAGCCACCGGGTTTGCCGCCCTCGGGCCGGTCACGCTTGGCATAGCCGCCGCGGTCGCCCTCGGGCCGGTCGCGTTTCACATAGCCGCCGGGCTTGCCGCCCGGGCGCGGACCGTCGCCGCGCTGCTCGCCACGGGGGCCGCCGTCGCGCGGGCGGTCGAACCGCTTGCCGCCGTCGCGCCCCCGGTCAGGTCGCGATTCGCCGCCCTTGCCCGACCGCGCCACGGCATCGCCGCCGCGCCCGGTGCCTTCGGCCCGGGGGCCGCGCGGCCTGTCGGACCCGCCTGCCTTGGCCGCCCCATAGGGCTTGCGCGGTCCGGCGGCGCCATCGCGCGCAGGCCGGGCCGAGGGCGGGACGAAGCGCTTGCTGGTGTCGCTCGGATCGCTCGATACCGGCCGGCGCGGGCCGGACACGCCGCCCTTGCCACCCTTGGAAAAGCCCTTGCCAGAGCGCGGCCGGTCGCCGCCGGGGCGTTCGGAACGGTTTTTCGGGCCCTTGGGGCCATTGGGCGGAGGCATGCGGGGAATCCTTGCGGTACGACAAGCGCGGCGTATATCAACCGGGAAAGCCGGAGGGAAGCTGCGATGAGCGAACCGAGAGACGATCTGCCCCCCGCCGCGCAACGCGCCCTGGCCGAGGCCGAGGAACGGCGGCGCAAGGCGAAGGAGCTGGACCTGCCAACCGAACTGGGCGGCCGCGACGGGCCCGAGCCTGTGCGCTATGGCGACTGGGAAAAGAAGGGGCTGGCGGTCGATTTCTGACCGGGCCGGACATCGCGGCCCGCCATTTGCCATGCCCAAGGGGTGATGCGCAGATCAGGCGGGGCCGCAGAGCCCCCTGTGACGCGCCTTATTGCAGCGTGAGCCGCGCGTGATCCCCGGTGCCACGGTCCGAGGTGAAGCGCAGGCGCGAGCCTTCCAGTTCAACCGCCTGGCAATTCGCTTCGAACTGGCGGCTGCCCCATTGCATTGTCCGGCAGAAATAGCCGTCCTGCCAGTTCCAGTTGCCTGTCACCTCGCGTCCGAAGGCGCGGCCCAGGATGCGCCCGTCCTCGGTCACCGTCAATGCAACGCCGGTGTAGGTCAGCTGGCGCCCCTTCACCAGCGACAGGAATTCGCTGCGTCCGGTCACGCGGCGGCCATCCTCGGCGGCAAGCGGGGCGGCGGTGGTCAGGCTGGCAAGCACCAGCGCGGCAAGGGCGATCCTGGACATGTGATCCTCCGGTCTCGAATCAGGGCGGTTACGGCCCCGGGGACAAGGTGGATCACAAATGAATGTCAGAGCCGTGAACCGCCCCCGGATCAGAAGCCCAGAACGTCGGCCATGTCGTATTCGCCCGGCGCCTTGCCCTGACCCCAGAGCGCGGCCTTGAGCGCGCCACGCGCAAAGATGCCCCGGTCGGTCGCGATATGGCGCAGGATCACCCGTTCGCCATCGGCGGCAAAGATCACGTCATGCTCTCCCACCACATCGCCGCCCCGGATCGCGGAAAAGCCGATGGCCCCGCGTTCGCGCGCGCCGGTGATGCCGTCGCGGCCCCGGTCGGCCACGTCCCTGAGCGCGACGCCCCGGCCCTCGGCCGCGGCCTCGCCCAGCATCAGCGCGGTGCCAGAGGGGGCGTCGACCTTGTGGCGGTGGTGGGCCTCGACGACCTCGATGTCGAAATCGGTATCCAGCGCCTCGGCCACGCGGCGGGTCAGCTGGACCAGCAGGTTGACGCCCAGGCTCATGTTCCCGGCGCGCACGATCACCGCATGGCGGGCGGCGGCGGCGACCTTGGCCAAGTCGTCCTCGGTCAGGCCGGTGGTGCCGATGACATGCACGGCGCGGGCCTGCGCGGCCAGGGCGGCAAAGCCGACGGTGGCCTCGGGCGTGGTGAAATCCAGCACGGCCTGCGCCTTGGCAAAGACCTCAAGCGGGTCGTCGGTGACCGTCACGCCGATCTCGGCCCCACCCATGCAGGTGCCCAGGTCCTTGCCGATCCAGTCGTGCCCGCTGCGGTCCACCGCGCCGACCAGCCGCGCCTTGTCCGACGCCAGCACGGTACGGATCAGCATCTGCCCCATGCGCCCCGAGGCGCCGGTGATCACGATTCCGGGAAGGTCTGCCATATCGTCGCTCCTTTGCGCTGCGCTGGCCTGCTTAACGCCCCGGGGGCG
This sequence comes from Pseudooceanicola pacificus, assembly GCF_009789075.1. Classification (GTDB taxonomy): domain Bacteria; phylum Pseudomonadota; class Alphaproteobacteria; order Rhodobacterales; family Rhodobacteraceae; genus Pseudooceanicola; species Pseudooceanicola pacificus. Next base: position 439,679 of record NZ_WNXQ01000001.1, on the reverse strand, counting down.
ACTTGGCAAAGGGGCGGCGAAGGCGTAGATGCAGGACCATGAGCAGATCACCCGTCCCCGAGGGCCGCGGCCCGTCGCAGAGACAGCTTCGCGTCGGCGAACTGGTCCGCCGCACCCTGTCCGAGGTGCTGGCGCGCGGCGACGTGCACGACCCCGACCTGAACCGCCTGTCGATCACCGTGGGCGAGGTGCGCGTGTCGCCCGACCTGAAGGTCGCGACCGCCTATGTGCTGCCCCTCGGCGGATCCGGCCAGGACGAGGTTGTCGACCTGCTGGCCCGCAACCGCGGAGAGCTGCGGCGCATGATCGCCAAGAAGATGGCGCTGAAATTCGCGCCCGATCTGCGGTTCCGCCTGGACGAGACATTCGACCGGCTGGACGACACGCGGCGCATGTTCTCGCAGGATACCGTGCGCCGCGACATCGAAGCGGACGACGAAGAAGAGTGATGCGGCGCGCTGCCCTCCGCCGCCACGCTGCGCGCCTGACGCTCTGGCTGCTGGGATCGGGCGCGGCGCTGGCGGCGATGCCCGCCCGGGCGGTCGACTGCCGCGACACGGACTTCCGGGGCAACCGCTACACTGTCTGCGAGGTCGATCCCGCGACCGAGGACATGCGCCTGTTCCTTTACGACAAGGGCGGCGCGCCCTATGGCCAGTTCGAGGCGATCAACGCCCGGCTGCAGGCCCGGGGCCAGCAGCTGGCCTTTGCGATGAATGCCGGGATGTACCACGAGGACCGCGCCCCCGTCGGCCATTATGTCGAGGACGGGACCGAGCTGATGCGCGTGATCCCGAATGCCGGGCCGGGCAATTTCGGCATGCTGCCCAACGGTGTCTTCTGCATCGGCGAGGGCACCGCCCGGGTGATCGAGACCCTGGCCTATGCCGCGAACCCGCCCAAATGCCGCTTTGCCACCCAGTCCGGGCCGATGCTGGTCATCGACGGCGAACTGCACCCGCGTTTCCTGCCCGACAGCACCTCGCGCTATATCCGCAACGGCGTCGGCACGACCGAAGCCGGGGACCGCGCGGTTTTTGTGATGTCGGGCAACGCCGTCACCTTCCACGACTTCGCAAGCTTCTTCCGCGACGGGCTAGGCCTGCCCGAGGCGCTCTATTTCGACGGCAATGTCTCGCGGCTGTACGCGCCCGAGCTGGGGCGCGCGGATTACGGGCGGATGATGGGCCCGGTGGTCGGCGTCGTGGTGGACAGCGAATAAGGGGCGGTCAGCCCGCCGTTCCGGTTTCCGCCGCGATCTGGGCGCGCGACTTGCGCTGCCGTTCCGTCGCCGATTTCAGCTGACCGCAGGCGGCCATGATATCCTCGCCACGGGGCGTGCGGATCGGCGAGGCATAGCCGGCCTTGTGCACGATGTCGGCAAAGCTCTGGATCCGGTCCCAGTCCGAGCGCTGGTAGGGCGCGCCGGGCCATTCGTTGAACGGGATCAGGTTGATCTTGGCCGGAATGCCCGAAATCAGCCGCACCAGCCGCCGGGCATCCGCATCGCTGTCGTTCACGTCCTTGAGCATCACGTATTCAAAAGTGATCCGTTCGGAATTCGACAGGCGCGGATAGTCGCGCAGGGTGTTCAGCAGCGTCTCGATGTTCCAGCGCTTGTTGATCGGCACCAGCCTGTCGCGCACCTCGTCCGTGGTGGCGTGGAAGGAGACCGCAAGCAGGCAGCCGATCTCTTCGGCGGCGCGGGCGATCTCGGGGACGACGCCGCTGGTCGACAGCGTGATCCGGCGGCGCGACAGGGCGATCCCCTCGCCGTCCATCGCCACCTTCATCGCGTCGCGCACCGATTCGAAGTTGTAGAGCGGCTCGCCCATGCCCATCAGCACGATGTTGGACAGCAGCCGCGTTTCGTCCTTGGGCGCGCCGGGGACCGGCCATTCGCCCAGGTCGTCGCGCGCCAGCATGATCTGGCCGACAATCTCGCCCGCCGTCAGGTTGCGCACCAGCTTCTGCGTGCCGGTGTGGCAGAAAGAGCAGGTCAGCGTGCAGCCCACCTGGGACGAGATGCACAGCGTGCCGCGATCGGCCTCGGGGATATAGACGACTTCGACCTCGTGCCCGCCGGCGATGCGCACCAGATATTTGCGCGTGCCATCGGCCGAGACCTGTTTGGATACGATTTCGGGCAGGTCGATGGTGAACTTTTCGGCCAGCAGCGCGCGGAAATCCTTGGACAGGTTGGTCATCTGCGCGAAATCGCGCACGCCCCAGTGATAGACCCACTGCCAGACCTGGTTCACCCGCATCTTGATCTGCCTGTCCGGCGTGCCGGCGGCCAGCAGCGCCTCTTTCAGCGCGTCACGGGTCAGGCCGACAAGGTTCACCCGGCCGTCCGCCGCCTGTGGCAGCTTGCGGGGCAGGGTCAGCACGTCCTGGGTGATCGGTGCGGTCGGGGTCGACTCGGTCATGGCGGGGCTCGCGGGGGTATCGGTGTGGGCAGAAGCCACGCCTTATAGGGGATTCCCGTGCCGATTGGAACAGGCGGTTCAGCCCCGCAACGCCAGCCCCAGGGCCAGCGCGCCCAGCAGGCCCTGCACCAGCGCGCCGCCTGTCAGCGCGGAGGAAAAGAACAGCACCACCCCGGCAACCAGGGCAAAGGCGCCGATATAGCCGCCCATGATCCGCCCGGCGCCCGGATTGCCCCGCTTGGCCAGCATCACGGCCAGAACGGCACCGGCGGCGACCATCAGGTTGTAGAACCCGATGTTGAGGAACAGTCCCGCCAGCACCGCCGCTTCATCCGCGGGGTCCAGCGTGCTGTCGGGGTTGATGCCGGGCAGCAGCGCCTCGTGCAGGGCGGGAATCGGCCACAGAAAGACCTCGCCGATAAAGGCGATGACGTGGAACGCCGCCACGAGGATCAGCACAATACGCAGACTGCCGGACATGAACGCTCTCCCGCCAAGGATATGGCGGGGCGAGGGTTGCGCGCATCGACGCGCCAGTCAATCGCCCATTGGTGGGACGATTGCGCCGGCTACGTCACTTGCAGCGTTTTTCGGCCTCTTCGACCGCGGCAGTAAAGCCGAGCAGCGAGAAACTGTCCTTGGTCACCGTGCCACGGCCCGACTGCGCGGTCAGCACGGCGGACGAGCCGCGTTTCATCGCGGTCATCACCTTGATGTCCTCGGACGGCGAGGCGGGCCAGGCCCATTCGCCTTCGGTGAACAGTTCGAACTCGGTCCCGTCGATGTTCAGGTTCACGGTCGAGCTGTCCTTGAACGGATAGCCGCCGGTGAATGTGATCTGCCCCTGCACCTCGGCGCCGGGGCGGTAGAATGCCATGAACAGGATGTCGGACCGCCGCACGGAAACCACACGCCCGTCACGGGTGTTCACGGTTTCCTTGGGCGCGGATACGGCCCAGCATTCACGGGGGTCCTGTTCTTCGAAAACGCTCCAGTCGGTTTTTGCGGCGACCTGGTTTTCGCTCGCCTGCTGTGCGTGGGCACCCGTCGCGGCCAACCCGAGCACGCCTGCCACGGCACACGCGAAACGTGATGTCATCAATCCAGCCTCCAAGCTGTCTTCAGCCTTTTGTCCCGGCCCGCACCGGCCGTTCACCGGCCTTTTCGCCGCGCGGGCCATTCACTTCTCGATCCTCGTACAATAGCGTGATTTGTGCCATCTGCGAAAGGCCGCAGGGCGAAAAATCGCCAATATTTGACTGGAGGAACATATGAGCGAAGCTGTGCCCATGGTCGAGGTGACCCGCGGCGGCATGGTCGAGAGCATCCATCGGGGCCATGCGGTTGTCTGGGATGCCTCCGGCGGGCTGGTCCGTGCCTGGGGAAATCCGGGGCTGGTGATGTATCCGCGTTCGTCCTGCAAGATGATCCAGGCCCTGCCGCTGGTGGAAAGCGGCGCGGCCGATGCGGCCGGGCTGGAGACGCGCCACCTGGCGCTGGCCTGCGCCTCGCACAACGGCGCGGCGATCCATTCCGACCTGGCCGCTCAATGGCTGGCCGGGCTGGGGCTGGGAGAGCCCGACCTGCGCTGCGGCCCGCAGGAACCCGCCGACATTCCGGCGCGCGACGCGCTGATCCGCGCCGGAGAGACGCCGTGCCAGCTGCACAACAACTGTTCCGGCAAGCACTCCGGCTTCCTGACGCTGAACCGGCATCTCGGCGGGGGGAGCGAGTATCACGAGACCGACCATGTGGTGCAGAAAGCCGTGCGCGCCGCGTTCGAAGAGGTGACAGGCGTGGAAAGCCCCGGCTACGGCATCGACGGCTGTTCTGCCCCGAACTTCGCCACCACGCTGGAGGGTCTGGCCCGGGCGATGGCCTATTGCGCCGCCGCGCGCGAGGGGCAGGGCACGCGCGAAACCGCCGCCGCGCGGCTGGTGCAGGCGATGTCGGCCCATCCCGAGCTTGTCGCGGGCGAGGGCCGGGCCTGTACCGCGCTGATACGTGCGATGCAGGGCCGCGGCGTGGTCAAGACCGGGGCCGAGGGGGTCTTTGTCGCGATCCTGCCCGAACGGGGCCTTGGCGTCGCGCTGAAGATCGAGGACGGCACCACGCGCGGTGCCGAAACCGCCATCGCGACCATCCTGGCGGGGCTGGGCGTGCTCGACCCGTCGAACCCGGTCGCGCAGTCCTACCTCAACACCCCGATTACCAGCCGCCGGGGCCTGGCCGCCGGGGCGATCCACCCGACCGCGGCGCTGACCTCGGGCTGGTGACGGCCGTGGCTGCGGGGCGGTAACGGCACCCCTCCCCGCCGGGGAGGGGCCTGCCGCGGGGCTGCGCAGAATGCGTCATTCGGCTGGATGCCCGCCCCCGGCCTGTGCCCCCGCCCGGGTCGGGAAGGGGCCGTTGCCCTCACCGCCCCATGGCGGAAGGGAGGAACGTCACGATCCCCGGGAACAGCGTGATCAGCAACACCCCCAGCAACAGCAGGCCAAAGAACGGCAGGGCCGCGACCGCGATGCGCAGGATGTCGATTCCTGTCAGCCCCTGGATGACAAACAGGTTGAACCCGACCGGCGGGGTGATCTGGCTCATCTCGACCACGATCACCAGGTAGATGCCGAACCACAGCGGGTCGATCCCCGCCGCCTGCACCATCGGCATGATGATCGAGGTGGTCAGCACCACCACCGATATCCCGTCGAGGAAGCAGCCCAGCACCACGAAGAACACCGTGAGCGCCGCCAGCAGCGCCCCCTGGCTGAGTCCCAGGGTCGATATCCAGGCGGCGAGGTTGCGCGGCAGCCCGGTGAACCCCATCGAAATCGACAGGAAGGCCGCCGAGACGAGGATGAAGGCGATCATGGCCGAGGTCCGGGTGGCCGACATCAGTGCCTCGCCAAACAGTTTCCACGAGAAGCTGCCCGAGGCGAAGGCGAGGATCACCGACAGGATCACGCCAAGCGCCGCCGCGTCGGTGGGCGAGGCGATGCCGGTGTAGATCGACCCGATCACCCCGAGGATCAGCAGCGCCACCGGGATCAGCCGGCGCGAGGCATGGATGCGTTCGCGCCAGGTAAAGGACGGCTCGCGCGGGATCGACCCGGGGCGCGCCCAGGCATAGCCCGCGACATAGAGCGCGAAGAGGCTCACCAGCATCACCCCCGGCAGAACGCCGGCGATGAAGAGGCGCGCGATGCTCTGTTCCGTCGCGACGCCATAGACGATCAGGATGATCGACGGCGGGATCAGCAGGCCCAGCGTGGCCGATCCGGCCAGCGTGCCCAGGATCATGCTTTCCGGGTAGCCGCGCGATTTCAGCTCGGGCACCGACATCCGCCCGATGGTCGCCGCCGTGGCCGCGGAGGATCCCGACACTGCGGCGAAGATGGCGCAGCCCAGGATGTTCACATGCAGCAGGCGGCCCGGAAAGCGGCTGATCCACGGGGCGATGCCGCTGAACATGTCCTGGCTCAGCCGGGATCGCAGCAGAACCTCGCCCATCAGGATGAACAGGGGCAGCGCCGCCAGCGCCCAGCCATGCGAATGACCCCAGAGCGTGGTGGCCATCACCAGCCCGACCGGCGCGTTGGAGAAGGCGACAATGGCGACCAGTGCCACGGCCATCAGGGCAAAGGCGACCCAGACCCCGAGGGCCAGCAGCCCGATCAGCAGGGCGAGGAGCGTCAGCGCGATCAACGGATCAGACATGCGGGGCGTCCTTGAGCGGGAAGAGGGATGTCACGGCTGGGGGCAGGGCGGTCCCGCGCATCCCGGCTGGCGCACCCCGGCCAGGGGCCGCGCGCGCGCTGCCGGTGCTTGCCGTGCCGGTGCGCGCGCTGTCTGTGGGTGCGGTCCCGGTGCTTGCGACGCCTGTGGGTGCGATGCCCGCGCGTGCGCTGCCTATGGGTGCGCTGCCCTTGCGACTGTCCACCGCCACGCGCGACATGGCCACGCCATTTGCCAGCCGCGACGTGCTGTCGACCGGCCCCGTGCCGCTGTGGACGCGGCGCGCGGGGGCCTGCCGGGCCGCGCTCATGCCTCGCCACCTTCGGGCAGGACCGGCGCGCCGGTGCGCAGTGTCCCGACCAGCGTGTCGAGCAGGGCGAGGACGAGTATCCCCGCCCCCAGCGTGACGCCCGACTGCGGAATCCATAGCGGGATCGCGACGATCCCGGTGGAGGTGTCGCCATACTTCAGGCTCTCGCCCATGAGGCCGACAAGAAAATACCCCGCAAACCCCGCCAGCCCGATGGCCAGGGCCAGGCAGAAGACCTCGGCCACCAGCGCGACCCGTGCGGGCAGGCGCGAAGTGACCAGCGACACGCGGATATGCCCGCCCTCCCGCAGCGTATGGGCCAGGGCGAGGAACGAGGCATTGGCCAGCATGTACCCCGAGAAATCGGCATAGGAAGGGATCGTCCAGCTCCACCCCGGGCCCATGACGCGGGCGGTGATGTTGAGCACGATCTGGGCCGAGATCAGCAGGCAGATCCCGAGGATCAACGCCGCCGCGATGCCGCCCGACAGGCGGTAAAGGCCGTCCAGTAGTCTTCGCATGGTCTCTCCCTCGATGCCGGAATGTTCGGATGGGGCGGGGTGGTTGGGCAATGGTGTTGTCACTTGAGGCGGGCGGTGTCGGGCGCGGCATCCCTTTGCGCCAGACGTTGTCCCGGGCCTGACCCGGGACCTCGTTGTCAAAGGCGCCATGCCCTTGGCGGGGGAAGGCCCCGGGAGTTCCCGGGTCAGGCCCGGGATGACGTTTCGCAGGACGACCGTGGTGCCCGGCCCCGGGACGACGGTGCGCGGCTCAACCGCACCTCACCGAAGCCGAAGGTCCCGGGGCAGGCCCGGGACCCCTGGGTCACTTCTCGTAAGCCGACAGAACGGCCTTTGCCTGGTCCGAGGCATTGGCATTCCATTTCGCCAGCATCTCGGCGCCGATCTTCTTCAGCCCGGCGACCAGGTCCGGCGAGGGCTCGTAGACGATGATCCCGTTGTCGGCCAGCTCCTTGGTCTTGGCATCCGCCTCGGCCATCGACATCTCAAGCCCGCGCGCCTCGGCATTGGCGGCGGCGGTCATCACGGCCTGCTGTACGGAAGGGTCCAGCGCGTCGAACATGCGCTTGTTCACCACCACGATGTTCTTGGGCACCCAGGCGTTGATCGGGGTGTAATGCGACAGGAAATCCCAGGCCTTGGAGTTGGCGCCGGTGGAGGGCGAGGTGATCATCGCTTCGACCTGGCCGGTGGAAAAGGCCTGCGGGATATCCGGCGCCTCGACCTGCACCGGGGCGGCGCCGGCGAGGGCGGCGAATTCCTCCAGCGCGGCGTTATAGGCGCGGAAGCGCAGCCCGCTCAGATCCGCGACCGTCTTGATTTCCTTCTTGGTGTAGAGCCCCTGCGCCGGCCACGGCACGGCGTAAAGCGGCATCAGGTTCTGTTCGGCCAGCAGCTCGGTGATCACCGGCTTCTGCGCCTCCCAGAGTTTGGCCGCCTCGTCATAGGAGGTCGCGAGGAAGGGCTGCGAATCCATGCCGAAGGCAAGGTCCTCGTTCGCCAGAGTCGACAGGAAGAACTCGCCTATCGGCACCTGGCGCGAGCGGACGGCGTTTTTGATCTCGCCATGCGGGAAGAGAGAGCCGGCCGAATGCACGGTGATCTCAAGTGCGCCGTTGGTGGTCTCGGCGATCTCCTTGGCGAATTCCATGATGTTGACGGTGTGGAAGGTGGTATCGCCATAGGGCGTGGGCATGTCCCAGCTCTCGGCCGCAAGCGGCGTGGCAAGTGCCGCGGCAATCGGCAGTGCAAAGCGTAGCATGGTGGTCTCCCTGTGATCTGTTGGGTCACTTCGTTGGTATAACGTTGACAAAGTGACAACGTTCTGGAACTAAAAGCAACAGGTTTTTTCAGCGGAGGCGTGGCGGATGACGGGCAGCACGGAAAAGTGGCAGTTCTGGGTGGACCGTGGCGGCACCTTTACCGACCTGGTCGGACGGGCGCCCGGCGGGGCCCTGCACACGACCAAGCTTTTGTCCGAGAATCCCGAGCTTTACGAGGATGCCGCCGTCGAAGGGATCCGCCGCCTCATGGGCGTGCAGGACTTCCCCCGGGGCGGGATCGAGGCGGTCAAGATGGGCACCACGGTGGCCACCAACGCCCTGCTGGAGCGCAAGGGCACGCCGACGCTGCTGCTGATCACCGAAGGCTTTGCCGACCTGCTGCGAATCGGCACCCAGGCCCGCCCGCGCCTGTTCGACCTGCACATCCGCCTGCCCGAACTGCTCTACGCCCGCGTGGCCGAACTGCCCGAACGGCTGGCCGCGGATGGCACGGTGCTGACCCCGCTGGACGAAGAGGCCACCCGCGCCGCCCTGCGCGCCGCGCGGGCCGAGGGGATCGCCTCGGTCGCCATCGCCACGATGCACGGCTACCTGAATCCGGTGCATGAACTGCGCGCCGCCGAGATCGCGGCCGAGGAAGGTTTCACCCAGATAACCCCCTCGCACCAGGCTTCGGGCCTGATCAAGCTGGTCGCGCGGGGGGATACCGCCGTGGTCGACGCCTATCTCTCGCCCGTGCTGCGCCGCTATGTCGACCGGGTCGCCGGGGCGCTGGATGTGGGGGCCGATGGCGCCTGCGAACGGCTGTTCTTCATGCAGTCCTCGGGCGGTCTGACGGATGCCAGGCTGTTCCAGGGGCGCGACGCGATCCTGTCGGGCCCCGCCGGGGGTGTCGTCGGCATGGTCCGCACCGCCGAAGCTGCCGGGTTCGACCGGCTGATCGGGTTCGACATGGGCGGCACCTCGACCGATGTGTGCCATTACGCGGGCGCCTACGAGCGCAGCTTTGAAACCCAGGTCGCCGGGGTGCGCATGCGCTCGCCCATGATGCATATCCATACGGTCGCGGCGGGCGGCGGGTCGATCCTGGCCTTCCGCGAGGGGCGGTATCAGGTCGGGCCGGAAAGCGCCGGGGCCGATCCGGGGCCGGCCTGCTACCGGCGCGGCGGGCCGCTGACGGTGACCGACTGCAACGTGATGCTGGGCAAGCTGTCGCCCGCGCATTTCCCGCATGTCTTTGGCCCAAAGGGCGACGAACCGCTGAACGCCGACATCGTGCGCGAGAAGTTCCAGGCGCTGGCCGCCGAGATCGCCGAAGCCACCGGCAAGCCGGCCCTGACGCCCGAGGAAACCGCCGAAGGCTTTTTGCGCATCGCCGTGCAGAACATGGCGCAGGCAATCAAGAAGATCAGCGTCGAACGCGGCTATGACGTGACACGCTACACGCTCAACTGCTTTGGCGGGGCCGGGGGGCAGCATGCCTGTCTGGTGGCCGATGCGCTTGGCATGACGCGGGTCTTCATCCATCCCTACGCCGGGGTATTGTCGGCCTTCGGCATGGGCCTGGCCGACATCCGGGCGCTGCGCGAGGCGCAGTTCGGCAAGCCGCTGGACGACACCGACGCCGCCGGGCGCGAGATTGCGCGGATGCAGGACGAGGCGGTGACCGAGGTTGCAGGTCAGGGCATTGCCGCCGGACGCATACGTACCGAAGCCCGGGCGCATCTGCGCTATTCCGGGTCCCACCAGACGCTGGAGGTGCCCTTTGACACCGCGGCCGGGATGAAGGACGCCTTCACCACCCTGCACGAGACCCGCTTCGGCTTTGCCAATCCCGACCGGGCGCTGCTGATCGAGATGCTGAGCGTCGAGGCCATCGGCACCACCGACGATGCCGAGGCCCCCGTGCCCGCAGGGTCGCACAGTGGTGAACCGCTTGCCCATCTGCCGACCCATATGGGCGGCAGCGCGCGCGAGGTGCCGCTCTACGACCGCGATACCCTGGCCGCCGGGGTCAAGGTTACCGGGCCTGCGATCATCACCGAATCCACCGGCACGAACGTGATCGAACCCGGCTGGTCTGCCCGGATCGACACTGCGGGCAACCTGATCCTCGACCGGACGGAGGCGCGGCAGGGCGAACATGCGCTTGGCACCGAGGCCGACCCGATCCTGCTGGAGGTGTTCAACAATCTCTTCATGTCCATCGCCGAACAGATGGGCGCGACGCTGGCCAACACGGCCTATTCGGTCAACATCAAGGAACGGCTGGATTTCTCCTGCGCCCTCTTCGACGGGCAGGGCAACCTTGTCGCCAATGCGCCGCATGTTCCGGTGCACCTCGGCTCGATGTCCGACTCGGTGCGCACCGTGGCGCGGCTGAACGCGGGTCAGATACGCCCCGGCGATGCCTATATGCTGAACGCACCGTTCAACGGCGGCACCCACCTGCCGGACGTGACCGTGATCACCCCCGTCTTCGACAAGGCGGGGCAAGAGATCCTGTTCTATGTCGGCTCGCGCGGGCATCATGCGGATATCGGCGGGCGCACCCCCGGCTCCGCCCCGCCCGACTCGCGCCATATCGAGGAGGAGGGCGTCGTCATCGACAACTTCCTGCTGGTGCGCGGCGGCACCCTGCGCGAGGCCGAAACGCGCGCGCTGCTCGGCTCGGGCACCTATCCCTGCCGCAACATCGACGACAACCTCGCCGACCTGGAGGCGCAGGTCGCCGCCAATGCCACCGGCATCGCCGAGGTCGGGCGCATGATCGACACCTTCGGGACCGACACGGTGCTGGCCTATATGGCCCATGTGCAGGCCAATGCCGAGGCCAGCGTGCGCCAGGTCATCACCTCGCTCAAGGACGGCGCATGCACCTATCCGCTGGACGACGGATCGCAGATACGGGTGCGTATCTCCGTCGATGCCGACAAGGGCGAGGCGGTGCTGGATTTCACCGGCACCTCGCCGCAGCATCCGGGCAATTACAATGCGCCGCGCTCCATCACCACGGCGGTGACGCTCTATGTCTTCCGCACGCTGGTCGGGCGCGACATCCCGATGAACGAGGGCTGCCTGAAACCGTTGAAGCTGGTCCTGCCCGAGGCCTCGATGATCAACCCGGTGCACCCGGCCGCCGTGATCTCGGGCAATACCGAGGTCAGCCAGGCGATTGCCGACTGCCTGTTCGGCGCGCTCGGGGTGATTGCCGGATCGCAGGGGACGATGAACAACTTCGTCTGGGGCAACGCCCGCTTCCAGAACTACGAAACCATCGCGGGCGGCACCGGCGCGGGCCCGGGGTTCGACGGCGCGTCAGGGGTGCATTCGCACATGACCAACACGTTGATGACCGACCCCGAGGTGCTGGAAACCCGCTTTCCGGTCCGCGTCGACCGGTTCGGCCTGCGGGCCGGGTCGGGCGGCGGCGGCACATGGCATGGCGGCGACGGCATTCACCGCGTGGTCCGGTTCCTGGAGGATGTCACCGTCACCACCCTGTCCTCGCACCGCCTGGTCCCGCCGCCGGGCGGGGATGGCGGCGAACCGGGGGCCTGCGGGGAAAACGCGGTGCTGCGGGCGGATGGCACGCGCGAGGTGGTGCCGGGCAATGCCGAGGTGTCGCTGAAGTCCGGCGATGCGTTCGAAATGCTGACACCGGGCGGCGGCGGCTGGGGCCGCAAGGCCTAGTCCGCGCCGGCCGCCTGCGTAAGGTTCAGGGCTTTTAGGACACGGGCCAGAGCGGCCCTGCCCCGCGCGTCAGATCGGGCCCGCCCCTTGGCCGCTTTGCGCACGGCTCAAATGACCGTACCCTTGGGTACGGTCACGCCCACAAAGCCAGACCGGCGTCATCGAAGAACACCAGCCGCGCCGGATCGAACACCAGCCCGGCGCGGTCCCCGGGGGCCAGGTCGGTGTCGCCGGTCACCCGCACGGTGATTGGCCCCGAGGGCCCGCAATCGAGCACGACAAAGCTGTCCGCGCCAAGATATTCGACCACGTCGACCATCCCGTCGCACTGCCCCTCTCCCGGTGCGGCGAGCGTCACATGCTCCGGCCTGATGCCGACCCGTACGGACCCGTCCGGCGCCCCGCTGCCGCCGCGCCCGGCCTCCAGCGACCAGTCCCCGCCCGAGGCGCTGCACGCCATGACATTCATCTTGGGCGAGCCGATGAACTGCGCAACGAACAGGTTCGCCGGCCGCTCGTACAGCGCGCGGGGCGAGCCGACCTGCGCGATCCGCCCGGCGTCCAGCACCACGATCCGGTCCGCCAGGGTCATCGCCTCGACCTGGTCGTGGGTGACGTAGATCATCGCCTTCTTCAGCCGCCGGTGCAGCTTGGCGATCTCATAGCGCATCTCGACCCTGAGCGCGGCGTCCAGGTTCGACAGCGGCTCGTCGAACAGGAATGCCGTCGGCTCGCGCACGATGGACCGCCCGATGGCGACGCGCTGCCGCTGCCCGCCGCTCAGATCCTTGGGGCGGCGCTCCAGCAGGGGCTCCAGCTTCAGCACTTCGGCGGCGGCGGCCACCTTGGCCTCGATCTCGGGTTTCGGCGCCCCGGCGGTCTTGAGCGAGAAGCCCATGTTTTCCCCGACCGTCATATGCGGGTAAAGCGCGTAGCTCTGGAACACCATGGTCAGCCCGCGCCCGCTGGGCGGCTGGTCGGTCACATCGCTGCCGTCGATCAGGATCTGCCCGCGGCTGGTGTCTTCCAGCCCGCCGATCATCCGCAGCAGGGTGGACTTGCCACAGCCCGAAGGCCCGACGAAGACGACAAATTCGCCGGCGCCGACCTCCAGGTCGATCCCCTTGATCACCTGCGCCGGCCCGAACCATTTCTCGACGCCCTTCAGCGTGATCGCACCCATCCGACTATCCTTTCACCGACCCGGCCGTCAGGCCGCGCGTCATGAACCGCTCCAGCCCCAGGAACAGCGCCATGATCGGCACCGTCGCGATCACCGCGCCCGCCATCAGGTGCTGGCGCGGGATCTCGCTGGAATTCAGCATCGCCACCCCCCGGGTGAGGGTGAATTTCGACGGATCGTCCAGCAGCATGAAGGCCAGCAGGAACTCGTTCCAAGCGATCATGAAGACATAGAGCGAGACCGAGGCCAGCGCCGGCAGCGACAGCGGCAGGGTGATCTTCCAGATCACCGCCAGCCGGCTCAGCCCGTCCATCAGCCCGGCCTCCTCCACCTCGCCCGGCAGGCCGCGGAAATAGCCCTGCAGCATGTAGAGCGCGACCGGGATCGTGGTCACCGGGTAGACGATGACGATGCCGAACAAAGTGTTGCGCAGCCCGGTCATGGAAAAGGCGATATAGATCGGCAGGGCCAGCACGATCATCGGCACCATGTAGATCAGCAGGATCGAACGCGAAAACGCCGCCCGCCCCCGGAACCTGAGCCGCGCGACCGCATAGGCGCCGGGCACGCTGAAGGCCAGCGTGATCAGCACCGTCAGCACCGAGACGTAGAACGAGGTCCAGAGATAGCTGCCGAACCGGAAATCGCGGAACAGCTCGACATAGGACCGGAACAGGTCCGTCCCCCGCGACAGGTCGACCGAGAAATCCAGCGGGTTCTGCAGCAACGCCTGCTGCGATTTCAGGCTGGTCATCACCATGACGAAGAAGGGGATCACCACGATGGCGGTGAAGAAGACATAGCCAAAGCCCACGAGGAACCGGATCACCGCCGCCTCGAACTGGTGCCGTGTCATCGCGCCGGGCGGGCAGCCGGCCATGATCACCGCCACCCCCGCGCCAAGTGCGCCGCCCGTGGCCAGCACCGCCACGGCCAACGAGGCCATCGCCACGCCCGGGCCGGGCAGCACCGGGCCGAACCCGGCCAGGCTCAGCGCCGCGACGACGATCACCCCGATTCCCACCCGGACCGGCCGGCTGACGCGCAGGGCGGGCCAGCCGATCGCGGCCCCCGCGACCAGCACGCCGATCAGCCCCGGGCGGAACCCGCTCCCGGTGACAAAGCTCATAGCAACTGCCACCGTCACCGCAACGGTCAGGCACCACAGGACCCCCAGCACCGGCCCGGCCACCATGCCATGCCGCATCCATCTCATGCGCGCCTCCCCCTTCCTCTGGCCGGAAATATCCCGGGGGGTGCGGGGGGCAGAGCCCCCCGCCGCGCGACGCCCGAACAGGGCGGCGCAACATGGCACTGCCCGGCGCTCACAACCCTTCCTCCCGGCTCATCACCCGGAAGAAGAAGACCGAAAACAGCACCAGGCAGGCGAAGATCACCACCGCCACGGCCGCCCCCGCCCCGATGTTGGACACGGCAAAGGCCTGCTCGTAGACATTCACCGTCAGCACCCGCGTGCCCGCATTGCCCCCGGTCAGCAGGAAGATGTCGTCGAACTTGTTGAAGGTCCAGATGAACCGCAGCAGGAACAGCACCGACAGGATCCCCAGCAGCTGCGGCACCGAAAGGTACCAGAACTTCTGGAAGGGCGAGGCGCCATCCATGTCCGCCGCCTCGTACATGTCGGTGTCGATCGACTGCATGCGCGCCAGGATGAACAGGAACGACAGGGGAAAGTACCGCCAGACCTCGAACAGCGTGACCATGATCAAGGCCAGCGGCTTCTGCCCGAAGAAGTTGATCGCCTCCTGCGTCACCCCCATCTGCAGCAGCAGCGCATTGGCCGAGCCCGAGAAGGGATCGAACAGCGTGACCCAGGTGAAGGCCACGGCGATCACCGGCGCCACATAGGGAAACAGGAACAGCCCGCGCAGGATGCCCTGCCCGCGGAACGACCGGTCCAGCAGCATCGCGGCGAACAGGCCCACCACCAGCGCGCCCACCGTGCCGAAGAAGGTGTAAAAGATCGTCACCCCGATCACGCCCCAGAACTCCGACCCGTCGAAGATGCGGGCGAAATTGGCCAGGGTGAATTCGCCGTTGGTCAGGATGTTCCTGGCCTCGCCCGTCACCACGGGCTCCGACCCCTCGGCCGCCGCTTCCAGCGCCTCGGCATCGCCCGTCAGGGTCACGGGGATCTCGGCCTCGGCCCGCGCGCCGCCCTCCAGATCGCCGAAATCGCAGCTTATCGCGTTCCCCTCGACCGTGCAGGGCCCGGTGATTTCGCCGCTCACGGCAATGCCATCCGGCAGCGTATCGCTCAGCGTGACACCCCGGATCGGCTCGTCGCGGGACGAATTGCGCAGCCGGTACTCGATCCGCAGGTCGCCCTCCGCCGCATCCCCGCGCAGCCGCTCGCGCACCACCGGCGCGGGCGGGCGCAGGTCGGCCAGGCCCACCGGCTTGAACGATATCCAGAAGATCGCCAGCAGCGGCACGATCACCACCAGCGACACTGCCAGAACCGTCGGCAGCAGCAGCTGCCAGGCCAACCGCGCCTCGCGCCGGGCGAGCGCGCCCCGCCCGCCGGGCGGTGTCGCGGCGGGCGGCGGCTGAACCGGGGCGGGTTCGGTGGCCGGATCGGGGGCCACGCTCATGCGCGGCCCCTGCCGTCGGGTCTCATCACTGAACCTTGGAGAGTTCGTCGTTCATCATGGCAACGGTCTCTTCGGCGCTGCGCGCGCCGTCGATATATTCCCGCACCAGACGGTTGATGATCTGCGTGTTCACCATCTTCGAGGCAAGCGCCAGCTGCCCTTCCTCGACCCCCCAGCGTTTCGCGACATCCAGCCCGCCCACGATTTCCGAGATCATCTCGGGCGCATAGAGGTCCGCCAGCGGGGCCTTGCGGTCGACACCCACGTCCAGCTTCGACCAGGCATCGGCAAATTTCTCGGGCTCCTCGGCGGTGCCGCGGCGGATCGGAAACTTGCCCTCGGGCGCGATCGACAGGGTGCTCATGTAGCCGTCGCCCATCGAGAACTTCACGAAATCCATCGCCTCGTCCAGCTCGGCATCGGCGGTGATCCCGAAGAGGTTCATCTCGGCCCATGCGGCGCCGTCGGGGTTCGAGGGCCCGGCAAAGTTGGTCACGATCCCGGTCTTCGACGCCAGTTCGCCGCTGGTCGGGTCGTCGGTGATCGTGGGCGGGGCGCTGTCGCGCAGCCCGGCCAGCTCGTCCAGGATGAAGGGCGACCAGATGATCATTGCCGCATCCCCGGCGAAATAAACCTCGCGCGACTGCTTCCAGAACAGATCGCCCGGAGGGCTCGCCTCGGCAATCTTCTTGTAGAACTCCAGCGCCTCGACCGTCTTTTTCTCGTCCAGCGGCTTGAACCCGTCCGGCCCGACCGGAGAGATACCATTGGCAAGGAAGACATGTTCCAGCACCTGGGACATGAAGTTGTCGTCGACCTTGGTCGCGGCGACGAATCCGTACATCTCGGGCGGGTTGCTCAGCTTGTCGATGGCGGCGACCACATTGGCATAGGTGGTCGGCGGCTCAAGCCCGGCCTCTTCGAACAGATCCTTGCGATAGAGGATCATCTGCGTCCAGCCATCCACCGGGACCGAGGCGACACCGCCGTCAAAGGCCGCCATCTCCAGCGCGCCGGGGGCAAAGGTGTCCTCGCCCAGCTCCTCGACCACCTCGGTCGCGGCCTCGCTGTCGAGGATCCCGGCCTCGGCCCAGGGCAGGGCGTATTGCAGCGTGTGGTAGATCACGTCGGGCAGGTCGCCGGCGGCATAGGCCGCGGTGGCGCGGGTGCCCAGCTCGCTTTCGGTCACCGGGATCACCTCGACCGAATTGCCGCTCATCTCTTCGAACTTCTTGGCCATCTCCTGCTGGCGGGCCAGCCGCTCGGGCTGTTCCTCGGTCGTCCAGAACCGCAGGTCGGCCGCCTGCACGGCCAGGGCCGAGGTGGTGAGGGCCAGGGCGGCTACAAGGGGTGTGCGGATATTGAAAAGGGTCATGTCATCCTCCCACGGGACACAGGTCGATTTCAGTTCGGCAAGCGGGATGACATCGCACTCCGGCAGCCCGGCGCGGGCGAGGTGTCGCGATCTCCTCCCTGCCGCCCCAGGGGCGACATCTGACCGGGCCCGCGAACGCGCCCGGTGGATCGGGCCGACCGGTCCGGCCTGGGCCCCGTGGGGTCAATCATGTCGCTCGACGGCGCGCTGTCAAGGAAGCTGTCACTGATCCGCGTCACCCCGGGCCGGGCGCGGCGACGGCCGTTCAGCCCGCCAGCCGGGCCCTGAGCGCGTCGCAATCCCCCGAGCTGACACCGATGCGCTGCATGTAGGAGGTCGCGCCGCCATAGGTCTGGTCCAGCCAGATCAGCGTCGCCTGCATCGTCTCGGGGCGCGAGGCCAGCACGCGTTCCGCCCGGTCGGGATCGGTGCCCCGGGCCAGCGCCTTTTGCCTGAGCACGTCGATCAGCCCGGCGCCATAGCTGGCCGTCATCGCGTAATCGGCGACAACCGCCTCGGCGCCGACACCGGCATGGCCCAGCAGAAGGGCGGCGATCACCCCGGTCCGGTCCTTGCCGGCGGTGCAATGGAACAGGGCCGTGCCCTCGCCCGCCTGTGCCAGCAGGCCCAGCGCCTCGGCCAGCGCGGGCTGGCAGCTGTCCATCGCGGCGCGATAGCGCAGGCCCATGTCGAACCCGTTGGGATGCGCCTCGGCCATCGCCTCGATCGTGGCAAGTCCGTCGTAAAGCGGGATGTGGTGATAGGCGATGTCGGAATGCCCGGCCAGCGGGTTCGGCCCGTCCGCCACCTCGGCATGGGAGCGCAGGTCGACGATGGTTCTCAGACCCGAGTCGAGCAGCGCGCGCAGCCCGTCGCTGTCCAGCCCGCGCAGGGCGTCGCCGCGCAGGAAGGCGCCGTAGCGGGTGCTGCCGCCACCGGCCAGCGGGTGGCCGCCCAGATCCCTGACGTTGTGAATGCCGCTGAGGGCGGGGGTCTTTGTGGTCGTGGTCACGTCTCTGTCCCGGTGCTGCTGTCCCGGCGGAACATTGGCTTTTATCGGTGGTCGAAACAACCGGCCTCAGTCGTTTTTTGCCCGGCCCACATTGCCGCGCGCCACCGCCACCGACTTGACCACCGCGTGGCAGGGCGTGCCCGGGACAAGGGCCAGCGCCTCGGCCGAGCGGCGGGTGAGGCGGGCCAGCAGCATCTCGTCCCCGGTGCGCAGCTGGATCATCACGCCGGGGCCCTCGCCGCTGTGCACGGCGGTGACCGTGGCGGGCAGGATGTTCAGCGCCGACAGCCCCTCGGGCCGGTTGCGCGACAGGATGATGTCCTGCGCCTCGATCCGGATGCGCAGCGCGGTGCCGGGATCCGCCGCCACATGCGGCAGGAACAGCGGGCCGCCCGACACGGCGACCTCGCTCAGCCCGTCGGGGTGATGCCGGGTCAGCCGCCCCGACAGCAGCGCCCCGGCGTCGCGCAGGCCGATCATCGGGGCCAGCTCGGGGTCGGCCAGCAGCTCGGCCGCCGGTCCGGCGCGCAGGACCCGCCCGCCCGACATCAGCACCAGCGTGGTGGCCAGGCGCGCGACCTCGTCCATCGCATGCGAGACATAGAGGATGGGGATCCGCGCCTCGTCGCGCAGCGCTTCGAGATAGGGCAGGATCTCTTCCTTCCGCGCGGCGTCGAGCGCGGCAAGCGGTTCGTCCATCAGCAGCGCCTCGGGGGCCGACAGCAGGGCGCGGCCGATGGCGACGCGCTGCTTCTCGCCGCCCGACAGGCGTTGCGGTTGCCGGTCCAGCAGATCCCCGATACCCAGCATCCCGACCACGCGGTCGAACTCTGCCGCCGGGGGGCGCCGCCCGGCGAACCGCCCGGGATAGGCCAGGTTGCCGCGCACCGAGAGATGCGGGAACAGCCGCCCCTCCTGAAAGACATAGCCGATGCGGCGGTGGTGCGGCGGCAGGTTCACGCCCCGCCCGCTGTCCAGCAGCACCCGGCCCTGCAGCACGATTCGCCCGGATTGCGGGCGAAGCAGCCCGGCCACCGCATTGGCCACCGTGGTCTTGCCCGCGCCGGAGCGTCCGAACAGGGCGGTCACCCCCTCGGGCGCGTCAAATGCCGCGTCGACGGTCACATTGCCAAAGCTGTGGCGTATCGCGACCGACAGGCTCATACCGCGCCGATCCGCCGGGCCACGGCCCGCGACAGGTATTCCGAGGCGACAAGCGCCAGCATCGCGATGGCGATCGAGATCAGCACCAGCCGCAGCGCCGCGGATTCACCCCCCGGCACCTGCAGGAAGGCATAGATCGCCGAGGGCAGGGTCTGCGTCTCGCCCGGGATGTTGGACACAAAGGTGATGGTGGCGCCGAATTCGCCCATGGCCTTGGCAAAGGACAGGATCGCCCCGGCCAGCACCCCGGGCAGGATCAGCGGCAGGGTCACCGTCAGGAACACCCGCAGGGGCGAGGCGCCAAGCGTGGCCGAGGCTTCCTCCAGTCGGCTGTCCACCGCCTCGACCGCCAGCCTGATGGCGCGCACCATCAGCGGAAAGCCCATGATCGCCGCCGCCAGCGCCGCGCCGGTCCAGCGAAAGGCCAGCACGATGCCGAAGGTATCCGCCAGAAAGGCCCCGGCCGGCCCGCGCCGGCCAAAGGTCAGCAGCAGCAGGTAGCCCGTGACAACCGGCGGCAGCACCAGCGGCAGATGCACCAGCACGTTGAGCAGCTGCCGCCCCGGGAAACGCCCGCGCGCCAGCGCCACGGCCACGGCGATGCCCGGCGGCAGCGACAGGAGCGTCGCCCAGAAGGCAACCCTCAGCGACAGGGCCACCGCCTGCCATTCCTCGGGGCCAAGCAAGCCGGTCATGTCACTCCAGTACGGTGAAGCCCTCGGCGGCGAAAATCTCGTCGGCGATGTCGCCGCGCAGCATCGTCATGAACTCCGTGGCCGTCGCGACATTGCCATCCGCGATGATCGCGGCGGGGTAGATGATCGGCGGATAGCTTTCGGCGGGGAAGGTGCCCACCACATGCACGCGCGGTTCGGCATTGGCATCGGTGGCATAGACCACGCCCAGCGGAGCCTCGCCCGTGGCGACCAGCGCCAGCGCGGCCCGGGCGTTGTCGGCCTGGGCCACCTGTTCGGCCACGCTGTCCCACAGGCCCAGCCCGGTCAGCGCCGCCTTGCCGTAGATGCCCGCCGGAACCGCATCGACCAGGGCCATCGCCAGCTTGCCGCCATCCAGCATGCCCGCAAGGTTCAGCCCCTGGGTGATCGGGATCGGCGTGCCCTCGGCCCCCGGCGCGATCAGCACCAGCGAACTGGACAGGATGTCGACCCGCGTGCCCTGCTTGACCAGCCCAAGTGCCGCGACATGATCCATCCAGCCCACATTGGCCGAAATGAAGATGTCCGCCGGCGCGCCCTCGGCGATCTGCCGGGCCAGGGCCGAGCTGCCGGCATAGGATACGGCGGCGTCCAGTCCGGTCGTGCTTTCCCATTCCTCGACCACCGAATCGAGCGCGGTGCGCAGGCTGGCGGCGGCAAAGATCGTCAGATCCGCAGCCTGCACCGGCCCTGCCAGGGTCAGCAGGCCGGCGACGATCCACCCGGATATGCCCCGGGCGGAAGGGAAAACACTGTGAAACATGAATACCTCGATGTGGCCGACGCGGCGGTCAGTACGCGACAGGACAGTTCAACCGGGACGGACGAAATGCAAGCCCGCAAACGCCCGATTCCGCGCCATTTCACCGCTCCTGTCCCCCGGCCCGGCCCCGCCGGATGGCGCCCGGGCGGGCGGATCGCCGCCGGGACGCCCGCTTTTTGGGCGATTTCCGGCATGAACCGGGGGGCACATGCAGAAAACCCTCACACCCCGGGCCGGGGCCGTGCTTGGCTGAGGGGGCAGGGCACTTAGGGTTCCGCCCGGCCGGTCACGGTCGGGGTCAGGTCCGAGAAGTTGCCACCGGCGCGGCAAATTCCGCGCGGGCACACGGCGGGCCAAAATCCCGGGAGAATACTGCGTCGGTCCGTCCGCGCCCATTCTCTTTCAGTTCCGCCAGCGGACCGGCGACCATCATGCGGCGGGACGTGACGGGGAGAAAAGACATGATCAGGACTATCCTTGCCACCTCTGCGGCTGCACTGGCGCTTTCGGCGTCGATGGCGGCGGCCGAGGCCAAGACGGAATTCAAGCTGGCGTGGTCGATCTATGCCGGCTGGATGCCCTGGGGCTATCTCGAAACCTCGGGCATCATGGACAAATGGGCCGAGAAATACGGCATCGACGTCGAGATCGTGCAGATCAACGACTATATCGAGTCGATCAACCAGTACACGGCGGGCGCCTTTGACGGCGTGTCGGCCACCAATATGGACGCCCTGTCGATCCCGGCGGGCGGCGGCGTGGACAGCACCGCGCTGATCGTGGGCGACTATTCCAACGGCAATGACGCGATCATCCTCAAGGGCGACGGCGGCCTGGCCGACCTGGCGGGCAAGCCGGTGAACCTGGTGGAGCTTTCGGTCTCGCACTACCTGCTCGCGCGCGCGCTGGAACAGGTCGGGCTGGGCGAGGCGGACCTGGGCGGCGTGATCAACACCTCCGACGCGGATATGGTCGCGGCCTTCGGCACCGACGATGTCGAGGCGGTGGTGACCTGGAACCCGCTGGTCGAGACGATCCTTGAGATGCCGGATGCCAACAAGGTCTACGACAGCGCGGACATCCCGGGCGAGATCATCGACATCATGTTCGTGAACACCCAGACGCTGGCCGACAACCCCGATTTCGGCAAGGCCGTGACCGGCGCCTGGTACGAGCTGATGGCGCTGATGTCCTCGGACACGCCCGAGGGCGACGCCGCCCTGACCGAGATGGCCGAGGCCGCGGGCACCGACCTGGAGGGCTACAAGCGCCAGCTGGAGGCGACGGCGATGTTCTACGATCCCGCCGAGGCGGTGGCCTTTGCCGAGAACCCCGCGCTGAAAGAGACGATGGTGTCCGTCGCGAACTTCCTCTTCGACAAGGGCATCCTGGGCGAGGGCGCGCCCTCGGCCGATTTCGTCGGGGTCGAATATCCCGATGGCGGGACCACGGGCGACGCGGGCAATGTGCAGTTCCGCTACGACACGACCTATGCGCAGATGGCGGCGGACGGCGCTCTCTGAGCGGCTGCCATGCGGCCTGATCCGGCATATCGCGCGACCGGCGGCGCGGCGGGGGCTTCTGCCCGCTGCACCGTGCCGCGGCAGCGGCGGACCGGGGTTCCGGGCCGGCCGGCCGCCCTGTTGCGCGCCGGGGCCGGGGGCTGTCGCGCCGCGCCACGGTACGGGCTGGGGGGATATGCATGCGCCTGATCAACCGCCGCCCGGGCCGCCCGCTGGCCATCGCTCTGGCGATGCTGCCCTTTGCCGCCGTGCTGCTGGCCTATGTCATCGGGTCCGAGATGCGCCTGGCAGTGAACCCGCAGGACAAGCTGCTGCCCGCGCCCTCGACCATCCTCGACACCGCGATCCGGCTGATCAGCCAGGGCGACCGGCGGACCGGGCGCATCCTCTTCTGGCACGACACCTGGGACAGCCTGCGGCGGCTGGGTCTGGGCGTCGGCATCGCGGCGCTGTCGGCGCTGGTCTTCGGCATGGCCATCGGCATGCTGCCCCATATCCGCAAGGCGCTGAGCGGGTTTGTCGCCGTGGTCTCGATGGTGCCGCCGCTGGCGGTGCTGCCGATCCTCTTCATCATCTTCGGGCTGGGCGAGATGTCCAAGATCGTGCTGATCGTGGTGGGCATCGCCCCTGTGATGATCCGCGACCTGTCGGCCCGCACGCTGGAAATTCCGCGCGAAATGATCGTGAAGGCGGAAACGCTGGGCGCCTCGACCTGGGTGATCGCAACGCGGGTGGTGCTGCCGCAGGTGATGCCCCGGCTGATCCAGGCGATCCGTCTGGGGCTGGGCCCCGCCTGGCTGTTCCTGATCGCGGCCGAGGCCATCGCCGCCGAGGGCGGGCTGGGTTACCGCATCTTCCTGGTGCGCCGGTATCTGGCGATGGACGTGATCCTGACCTACGTGATCTGGATCACGCTGCTGGCCTTCCTGATGGACTGGGGGCTGAGGGCGCTGTCGCGCCGGGCGTTCCCCTGGACGGGGGCGGGGTTGTGATGCGTGCCAGCCTGACGTGTCACCGCGCCGACGCCTCGGCCAAGGCGGCAGGGGCCGCGCCCGACCGTGGAAGGGCATTTGGTCCGCTTGTGTTGGGCGGTTCACTCAACAGCAGCATTGACGGTCTTGCGGCGCAGGACATCGCCAGGCGCCCGCCCGGGGGGAGGGCCCGTCTGGGAAACGCTCCGGTGGAGCGGTTCAGGGCCGAACGCGCGCCAGCGCCGGACGGGCGCCGCCCGGCGTGCCGCGGGGCGAAAGGGCGGTTCCTGTGTGCCGACGGCCCTGCGCCGTCGCGTGATGCCGGGGCGTTGTGGCGTACTGGCCTTGCGAAGCATTCGGCGCTGCACAGACCAGACCGCCCCGCCTTGCCGCTTGCGGGGACAAGCGGGCCCGCCGTCCGACACGTCAGCCGCGCCCCGCGCCACCCCGACCCGGAACCCGCAGCATGAGCTTTGTCGAGGTCCGCAACATCTTTCAGTCCTACGGCCCCCGCCCGATCATCGAGCGGGTCAACGTGGATGTGGCCGAGGGCGAGTTCATCTCGATTGTCGGCGCCTCGGGCTGCGGGAAGTCGACCTTCCTGCGCCTGCTGCTGGCCGAGGAGCAGCCGACCCGGGGCACCATCCGCATCGACGGCAATCCGCCCGCCCGCGAGCCCGGGCGCGAGCGCGGCGTGGTGTTCCAGCGCTATTCCGTCTTTCCGCACATGACCGTGCGCGACAATATCGTAGCGGGCGAAAGCTTTGCCCGCCGCTGGGGCCGGTTCGCGGGGGCCGAACGCCGCGCCGCCCTGCAGCGCGCCGACGAGACGCTGCACAGGATCGGCCTTGCCCATGTGGCCGGCGCCTATCCGGCGACGCTGTCGGGCGGTATGCAGCAGCGGCTTGCCATCGGGCAGGCGCTGCAGGCCAAGCCGCGGATCCTGCTGCTGGACGAACCCTTTGGCGCGCTCGATCCGGGGACGCGATTGCAGATGCACGACTTCCTGACCGAGCTGCGCGCCGAAACCGGGATGACCGTCTTCATGGTCACCCACGATCTGGCCGAGGGCTTCAAACTGGGCGACCGGGTGCTGGTCTTTGACAAGACCCGCTGGGATCCGGACGCGCCCGAGGCCTATGGTGCCACGATCACCTACGATTTCGACGCCCGGAACGGCGGCTATCCCTACCAGAAGACCGAGGAGCTTTCCGCATGAGACGCACCGAGCGCAGCCGCGCCCATACCCCCGCCCTGATGGGCCGCGACGAGCGGCGCCATCACCATCCCGACCTGACCAAGCTGGGCGGCTGGCGGGCGATGCAGGCCGAAAAGGACATCCCCGGCGACCGCTGGGAAGAGGAACGCAAATGGGCGCTCCGCATGGGCCTGACCGGCGCGGACAGCATCGAGGACAAATCGATCCCCACCTTCGCCCGGGGCGAGCTGCCGCATTACGCGGGCATCAACACCTTCCTCAAGGCACCCTATGCCGAGGACGTCACCGAGGTGCAGCATTACGACGCGACCGTGCTGGGCATCCCCTTCGACGGCGGCACGACCTACCGCCCCGGCACGCGGTTCGGCCCGCAGGGTGTGCGCAAGATCAGCGCGCTCTATACGCCCTACAATTATGAAATCGGGGTCGATCTGCGCGAGCAGATGACGCTCTGCGATGCGGGCGACGTCTTCACGATCCCGGCGAACCTGGAAAAGTCCTTTGACCAGATCAGCCGCGCGGTGAGCCATGTGTTCAGCTCGGGCTCGCTGCCGATCATGATCGGGGGCGACCATTCCATCGGCTTCCCCTGCGTGCGGGGGATCGCGGAATGCACCTCGAAGAAGATCGGGATCGTGCATTTCGACCGTCACGCCGACATCCAGGAAAAGGACCTGGACGAGCGGATGCACACCACCCCGTGGTTCCATGCCACCAACATGCCCAACGTGCCGGCCAAGAACCTGGTGCAGGTGGGCATCGGCGGCTGGCAGGTCCCGCGCGAGGCGGTGAAGGTCGCGCGCGAGCGGCAGACCAATATCATCACCATGTCGGACATGGAGAAGATGGGCGTCGACAAGACCGCCGAGATGGCGCTGGAAATGGCCTGGGACGGGGTCGACATGGTCTATATGTCCTTTGACATAGACTCGATCGACTGCGGCTTCGTGCCCGGCACCGGCTGGCCCGAACCTGGCGGGTTCCTCCCGCGCGAGGCGCTGGCGCTGGCGTCCAAGGTCGCGGCGCAGGGCATCTGCGGGATGGAGCTGGTCGAGGTCTCGCCGCCCTACGACACGTCGGACATCACCGCGCTGTTGGGCACCCGGGTGATCGTGGATGTGCTGGGGGCGATGGTGTCGAACGGGACGCTGGGCAAGCACAAGCAGCATATCGACAAGCCGGTGAGCATCCCGCATGGCGAATTCGAGGGGAAACGCTGGTCGAATGCGAAGTAAGGGCGGGATCGGAGGGCCGGTTGGCGAGAGGCTGACCGGCGCGGCGGCCCGGCCCGGGTGCGGGCCGGCAAGCAGCCCGTCGGCCTGCCTGCCGCGCAACACTTCTGGCCCGGTAGTCCCCGGCCCTGGCTGCCGGATGGCGACGCCTTTCCCGTCCCGGGCATCCGCATTTCAACCCTTGGGCGCGGGGCGGCCAGTCCCGGGCCGCGCCTTCCCCTCCGCGCGGAAGGGCGCTTTGGCGATGTCTTGCGCAGCAGGCCCGTCATCCGATGCTTCCACGACAAACCGCCCCGGCGCCGCCGTCTCGCCGCGCCCGCCCAGAGGGCGCGGCCCTCTGCGCCGGGAGGGCAGGGCGCGGTCCACGCAACCGACAGCCGGGATGCTGGGCAGCCAATGCGCCCGATCCCCTCTGTCCTGATCAAGGAACCACGACATGCCTCATGATCACCCGCATTCGCATTCCCACGACTACGGCCACCATCGCCACGACCACCACCCGCACGACCACAACCACCACCACGACGCCGATCACCTGCATTCGCACCTCCACCCCGAGGACGACGCGGCGGATCTGCAGGTCCTGACCACGCAATTCATCGACGGCTTCGTGCAGGCGGCGGACAAGTCGGCCTATCTGCGTCTCGCCGGAGTCCCGTTCGAGCGCCCCGGACAGGGCGGCAAGACCGCGCTGAAACTGGTGGATGTCGAGCTGAAGACCGAATGGCAGGTCGGCACCGCCTCGCCCTCCTTCGGCTCGCGCGAGCTGAGCTATCTGCCCTATCCCGGCAGCATGGTGCGCGAGCGGACCAACATGTCGCTGGTCTATGTCTCGATGGACGAGAAATCCCTGCTGGATGTCCGTGATTTTCTGCGCAGCCGCACCGAGACGCGCTGACTGCACCCTTTGGATGCAGTACCGCACACGCGCGGTCACCGCTGCGTGAGGATGTGCGGCCTGAGCAAGAGATATGGTGCAAATGGCGGGACCGATGCTATGCTCCCGCGGTCTTCACGCCCCCCGCGCGGGCATCTGAAAGGTGGCTCCTCCCATGTTCATCGCATGGCTCAAGTCCGGACTGCGACAGCTGATCGTGGCCGCGGTTGTCATCGCGGGAACCCTGGCGCTGTGGATCATGTATGTCCCCGCCGCCCAGCCCTGGCTGGAACAGGCGGGCATCTACGACATGCTGGGCATCGACCCCGCCCAGGCGGCCGAGGCCCCCGCCCAGGCCTCTGCCCGGCGCGGCGGCGGCGCGTCCCGGGTGATCGCGGCCGAGGTCGGCACCGGCACGCTGAACGACCGGATCACGGCCATCGGTGACGGGCGCGCGGTGCGCTCCGTCAGCGTCAAGGCCGAGGCCTCGGGCCGGATTGTCGAGATCGGCTTTGCCCCGGGCGAGCATGTCGAGGAAGGGTCGACCCTGTTCCGGCTGGACGACCGGGCCGAGGTCATCGCCCTGGACCGCGCCCGCCTGATGCTGAGCGACGCCCAGTCCTCGGCCGAACGGCTGGAGCGTCTGCGTTCCTCGGGCGCGGCTTCGGTTGTCGCGATGCACGAGGCCGAGCTGGAGCTGCGCACCGCCGAGCTGGCCGTACGCCAGGCCGAGTTCGACCTGGAGCGCCGCACCGTGGTGGCCCCGATCTCGGGCTGGATGGGCATCCTGGAATACGAGGTCGGCGACCGCACCGCGGCCCAGGACAACCTGGCCGTCATAGCTGACCGCAGCGAGATCCTGATCGATTTTCGCGTGCCCGAACGGGTGCTGCCCAAGCTGTCGCCCGGCATGCCCCTGACGGCCGAGCCGCTGGCGCTCGGCGGGGTGAAGATCAACGGCGAGGTCAGCGCCATCGACAACGTCATCGACCGCAACAGCCGCACCATCCGCGTGCTCGGCCGCCTCGCCAACGAGGGCGACCGCCTGCGCGACGGCATGGCGCTGTCGGTCTCGCTGGCCTTTCCGGGGGAGCAGTTCCCCTCGGTCGATCCGCTGGCGGTTCAGTGGTCCAGCGACGGGGCCTTCGTCTGGGTCGTGCGCGACGGCAAGGCGCAGCGCGTGGCGGTGCAGATCCGCCAGCGCAACGCGGCGGATGTGCTGGTGAGCGGCGACCTGAAGCCCGGCGACCGGGTGGTGATCGAGGGCGTGCAGACCCTGCGCCCCGGCGCCGATGTCGCGGTTGAGGGCGATGCGGCCGCGATGGGGGCCGCCACCCCCGCGCCGACGCAAAAGCTGTGACGCTGGGGGTGCGCCGGGCATGAGCTGGTTCCGCAAGCTGTTCGGCCCCGCGCCGAAACCCGAACCCGAGGTCACCCTGGAGGCCCCGGCCCATTCCCCCGCCCCCGAGGACGATCCGGTCCCGCCCCCCGAACGCCTGATCCTGTGGGATTTCGACGAGGCCCCCGCCCGCCCGCGCGCACCCGCCGAGGCCGCGCCCGACATCCGCACCGCGCCGGTGCCGGACCCCGAGGCGCCTGCCGTCGCCGCCACACGCCCCGAACCGGCAGGGGAAGAGCCCGCCGCAGCCGTCAGCGGCGGCACCGCCCTGTTCGTCAAGCGCCCGATCCTGGCGCTGGTCCTGTCGGCCCTGATCGTGATCGCGGGCCTCGCCGGGCTGGCGGGGGTCGAGATCCGCGAACTGCCCGATGTCGACCGGCCCGTGGTGACGGTGACGACCCGCTATGCCGGCGCCTCGCCCGAAACGGTGGACCAGGAACTGACCTCGCGCGTCGAGGGCGCGGTGGGCCGGGTGTCGGGCATCCGCACGATCTCGTCCAACTCGCGTTACGGGCGCAGCCGGGTGACCCTGGAATTCGGCGACGACGTCGATCTGGACGTCGCTGCCACCGACACGCGCGACGCGATGGCGCGGATCGCCAACAACCTGCCGGACGGGGCGGAGGTGCCGGAAATCGTCAAGGCCGATGCCAATGCTCAGCCGGTGCTGCGCCTGGCCGTCACCTCGGCCACCCGCTCGCCGCAAGAGCTGACGCGCATCGTGACCGACCGGGTCGAGGACCGCCTGATCTCGATCGAGGGGGTGGCCGACCTGCAGATCTATGGCGACCGCGAACCGATCTTTCGCGTCGATATCGACCAGCGCGAACTTGCCTCGCGCGGGCTGACGCTGGCCAACCTGCGCGCCGCGCTTGGCGACGTGGCCTATGACGTGCCGGCGGGGGACCTGTCTGGGGACCGCCAGTCGATCAACGTGCGCACCACCGCGCTGGTGGCAACCAGCGAGGCCTTCGAGGCGCTGGAGGTGGCCGACAACGTGGTGCTGGGCGACGTGGCCAAGGTGGAGCTTGGCCCCGCACCGAACGAGACGGTGCTGCGCGCCAACGGCCAGACCGGCATCGGCATCGGCGTGATCCGGCAGGCGACATCCAACACGCTGGAGATTTCCGAAAACGTGCACCGTGTGGTGGACGAGCTGTCCCAGACCCTGCCCGAGGACGTGGATATCTTCATCACCTCGGATGACGCGCAGTTCATCAACGGCTCGATCAGCGAGGTGATGCTGACGCTGATCCTGGCCGTCGCCATCGTGATCGCCATCATCTACGTCTTCCTGCGCGACATCCGCGCGACGCTGATCCCCGCGCTGACCATGCCGGTGGCCCTGATCGGCACCATCGCCGCGCTCTACCTTGTCGGCTTTTCGGTCAATATCCTGACGCTGCTGGCGCTGGTGCTGGCGACGGGCATGGTGGTCGACGATGCCATCGTGGTGCTGGAAAACATCGTCCGCCGCCGTGGCATGGGCGTGGGCCCCCGCGCCGCCGCCGTGCTGGGCACGCAAGAGGTGTTCTTTGCCGTCGTCACCACGACGGCGACGCTTGCGGCTGTGTTCATCCCGCTGTCCTTTCTGCCGGGGCAGGTGGGCGGGCTGTTCCGCGAATTCGGCTTTACCCTGGCCATCGCGGTCATGCTGTCCTCGGTCGTGGCGCTGACGCTCTGCCCGGTGCTGGCAAGCCGCCTGCTGACCCGCCCTATCGACCACAACCCACGCGGGCCGATGGTCTGGCTGGGCAACCGGCTGGGCGGGTTCTACGCCGCCACGCTGCGCTGGTCGCTGAACATGCCGCTGGTGATCCTGGTCATCGCCGTGCTCTTTGCCCTGACCGCTGTCATGATGTCGGGCGCCATCAAGCAGGAGCTGACCCCGCGCGAGGACCGCGCCGTCGCCCTGCTGTCGGTCACCGCGCCGCAGGGCGTGTCGCTGAACTACACCACCTCGAAGATGCAGGAGATCGAGGATACCCTCGGCCCGCTCAGGGACAGCGGCGAAATCGTGTCGGTCTTTTCGATCACCGGCTTCGGGTCGAATTCGCGCGGGTTCATGGTCATGTCGCTGGCCCCGTGGGACGAACGCACCCGCTCGCAGGACGAGATCGTCGGCGACATCAACCGCGGGCTGCGCAACGTGATCGGCGTGCGCGCCTTTGCCATCCAGCCGAATTCCCTGGGCATCCGGGGCGCCGGGCGGGGGCTGTCCTTTGCCATCACCGGCAACAATTACAGCCAGTTGGCCGATGTGGCCGACCGGCTGACCGCCGCCATGTCGCAGAACCCGGCCATGGGGCAGGTGCGGCTGGAATACGAAACCACGCTGCCACAGCTGTTCATCGAGATCGACCGCACCCGCGCCTCGGACCTGGGCATCGACATCACCGGGCTGGGCGAGGCGCTGCAGGCCGTGCTCGACGGGCGGTCGGTGGGCGAGGTCTTCATCGAGAATACCAGCTACGACATTCAGATGCTGTCGACCTCGACCCCGGTGAACGATCCCTCGGACCTGGAAAACGTCTTCATCCGGGCGGGCGACGGGCAGATGGTGCCGATGTCGACCTTCGTGCGGCTGACCGAACGCGCCGTCGCGCCCGAGCTGAACCGCGAAGGGCAGAACCGATCCGTCGAGATCACCGCCGGGCTGACGCCGGCCCTGTCGCTGGGCAGCGCGATGGACGAGGTCGAACGCCTGGGCGACGAGATCCTGTCGGAGGAGAACCGCATCGTCCCCCTGGCCGAGGCGGCCACGCTCGACCAGACTTCGGGCGGGATGCTGCTGACCTTCGGCTTTGCCATCGTGGTGGTCTTTCTCGTGCTTTCGGCGCAGTTCGAAAGCTTCATCTCGGCCATCGTGGTCATGTCGACCGTACCGCTGGGCCTGGCCTGCGCCGCCATCGCGCTGGTGCTGACGGGGCTGACGCTGAACGTCTATTCCCAGATCGGGCTGGTCATGCTGATCGGCATCATGGCCAAGAACGGGATCCTGATCGTGGAATTCGCCAATGCTCTGCGCGACCAGGGCCGGGATCTGCGCGATGCGATCTTCGAGGCATCCACCATCCGGCTGCGCCCGGTGATGATGACCATGACCTCGACCGTGCTGGGCGGCGTGCCGCTGATCCTGTCCTCGGGCGCGGGGGCCGAGGCGCGCGAGGCGCTTGGCTGGGTCATCGTCGGCGGGCTGGGGCTGGCCACGATTTCGACCCTGTACCTGACGCCGGTGGCCTATCTGCTGCTGGCCCGGTTCACCAAGCCCAAGGTCGAGGAAGAAAAACGCCTGGCGCGCGAGATGCAGGCCGCCACCGCCTAGCGGCGCAGGATCCGGTCCGTCAGGTTCAGCCGGTGCGCGATGATCGGCGCCATCGGCGCGCGCATGTCGGGTTCGCGTTTCAGCGCCTCTTCCAGCTCGTCCAGCCGGTTGGTGGCGACCAGCGCCAGCAGATCGGCGCGGGCCAGCCCCTCGGGCGTGCGCGGCAGATCGGCGACGGGCTGCACCAGGTCGGCGTTCGACTCGGGGATCAGCGCCCTGAGCTCGGCCTGCGACAGGGCGGTTTCGGCAAACACATAGACCCCGACCCCTTGCGAGGGCAGGGCGTAGGTGGTGACGAAATAGCCCGTCACCGCGCCGGACCCCTCGATGGCCGCCACGATGGGCGGGCCGTCGTATTCCAGACGGTCGCCGGTGCCCTCGCCATCCGACCAGTTCATCAGGCGCCGCGTGACGTAGTTGTAAAGCGGCTTGGCCGTGGCCATCCAGACGCGGGCGGGCAGGGCCTTGCGGTCCAGCATCCGCCGTTCCGACGGGGTCAGCAGGTGGGGCGCAAAGGCGCGCTTCTGCTTCAGCAGGTGGCGCAGATCCTCGCGCGCCATCACGCGGAACAGCTTGCCCCGCCGCCGGTGGACCGAGGCCAGCTGGAAATCGATCACCGCCGCCAGCCCCTCGGGCGTCATCAGCCAGTTCTGCGGCTTGGCGATGTCGTTGTGGGTCACGCCCCGATGCCGCAGCTCGCGCAGCAGGCGGCGGGCGTCGCGGTAGAAGGCGGGCGTGGCCGGGCGCGCCAGTTGCAGCGGCGTGCCCTCGGACCAGCTGCGCAGGATGCCCTGCCGGTCGGATCGCAACAGCTGCGGCGTGCCGGTGATGCCCTGCACCTCTCTCAGCGCGCGCACCTCGCGCCGGGCCAGAAAGCGGGCGATGGGGCGTGACCAGAGGGGCAGTTCGTCCAGCTTGCGCAGGGCCAGGCGGGTAGCGGGATCCCCGGCCAGATGCCCGGTCACCGTTTCCGAAAAGGCATCGCGTTTCAGCACCGTGACGGTCACGAAATCGCTGTCCTGGGATTGGCCTGTCACGGAGAGGATGCCTCGTCTGCTGGGTCGGGGCGGTGTATCCCGCAACCGCGCCCCGAGGCAATGCCGGATCAGATGCGCCGGCGATAGACCACCCGTCCAAGCCGTTCGGCCGGGTAGGCGAGGATGGCGACGAAATACACCACGAACAGGATCGCCGTGTAGACCGACATCGACCGGAAGAAGTTGAAATCGACCAGCGCCAGCGGGTCCAGCAGGCTGGCCGCCACGACACCGAAGCCGGTGGAGGCGCCGAGGACCGAGAAATAGAGCATGCCGTCGGGATCGGGATTGTCCGGCGCCATCACGGCGAACAGGCAGTAGCTGGCCATCAGCATCCCGATCGAGGTCGCCGGCGACATCATGTCGAGCGGCCCGATCCAGGGCATCAGCACCCGGTCCAGCCCGGCCGGGTCACGCACGATGAAGGTGGCCAGGTTCGCAACCGCGATGGCGACGACGACATAGCCGATGCGATAGGCCAGCTTGGCCCGCGACGGCTCGCAGGACCAGGCAAGCCCAAGCCCGAAGCCGAGGAGGATGAAGCACAGGGCGGTGCTGGGAACCATGCGGAACCCGGGCGCAAGACCCAGCAGGATGTCCAGGTTCAAAAGCCAGCCCCCGACCATCACCACGATGCCCCAGGCCGCGCAGACCCACGCAAGCACAAGCGAGAGCGCAGCCCATTCTTCCCGGTCGGACCTCGCCGCCAAATCCACTCTCCGACTGTCAGAATCACCCCTGTCCGCTTCCGGACAAGATCAGGCTAAGCGAGCCGGGGCGGATTGTCCCGGTGAAAAATGTTCCGCCTTCCATGAGCATGAGGACGGATCGGAGGAAACTGATTGTCGAAATCAACTATCCCGGAGTGTTTTTCCCAAGCTGCCCGAAACGTGCAACGCCGGGTGTGCAAAAGTGCGGATTGAAAATGTGGCAAGATTTCTGGGGTGTATTCAATCGTTTAGTGGGGCATTTTCCGATAGTACCTTTTGCAACCAGAGCGGAACCTCAATTCGCAAAATGCTGGTCACATTTGGAACACAATGTCCGACAAATGTTAGGATGTGGGTCGGGAAACGTGGGCACGAATGGACCTGCACACCTAGATATAGCGGCAAGTTTGCCGTGGTTACGAGTTGTTGTGTTTCTTGGGTAATGATTTGTTAACAGTGTCAATCTGGTGTGCGCATCCGTTGGTTGTCCCGGAATACCACATCACCTCTGCGTGCAGGGCTTATGCGCCGCATTCGGTTCGCCGATGAAGTCGAAGCGGCAATGTGCACGGTTGTTTGGTGAAGAGTAAGAGGTGGCCTTGCCGACCCGGACGGTCGCCCGCACCTCAGGGTGTGGGCGCCGTCCTGTCTTTCCCTTCGGGCAAATCCGGCATCACGACATGACAAAGGGCAGCCGCTGGCTGCCCCCTGTGGCGTTCGGAATCGTTGCGGGGCCGGAGTGGCCCCGGGGCGCTTACTCGGCCGCCCAGCCCGAAACGGCCTTGACCTCCATGAAGTCTTCCAGACCCCAGACACCGCCTTCGCGGCCGTTGCCCGATGCCTTCATGCCGCCGAAGGGCGCGCCCGGCCCGCGCGGCTGGCCGTTCATCTCGACCATGCCCGACCGCAGCGAAGTCGCCATGCGCTGTGCCTTGGCCGAGTCCTGCGTCTGGACATAGTTGGTCAGGCCATAGGGCGTGTCATTGGCGATCTCGACAGCCTCTTCCTCGGTGTCGAAGGGAATGATCGACAGGACCGGGCCAAAGATCTCTTCGCGCGCGATGGTCATCTGGTTGGTCACGTCGGCAAAGACCGTCGGCTTGACGAAAAAGCCGCGGTTCAGCCCGTCGGGCCGCCCGGTGCCGCCGGCGACAAGGCGCGCGCCCTCGTCGATGCCCTTCTGGATCAGGTCCTGGATCTTGTTGAACTGGGTCTCGTTCACCACCGGCCCGATGTGGCGGCCGCTGTCATGGGCCGACCCGACGCTGACCATGCCGGCAACCTCGGCCGCGGTTTCCACCGCCTTGTCATAGGCCCCGCGCTGCACCAGCATCCGGCTGGGCGCGTTGCAGGACTGGCCCGAGTTGTTCATCATGTGCAGCACGCCGCGCTTGACGGCGGCATCGTCGGCATCCTCGAAGATCACGTTGGCGCCCTTGCCACCCAGTTCCAGGTGCACGCGCTTCAGGCTTTCGGCGGCAGCTTTCGAGATCGCGATGCCGGCCCGGGTCGAGCCGGTGAAGCTGACCATGTCGACATCTTTATGCGTGGTCAGCATGGTGCCCACGCCCGCGCCATCGCCGTTCACCAGGTTGAACACACCCTTGGGGAATCCGGCCTGGTCGATCATCTCGGCAAAGAGCAGACCGTTCAGCGGGCTTTCCTCGGAAGGTTTCAGAACCATGGTGCAGCCTGCGATCAGGGCCGCGATGACCTTGAGCGTGACCTGGTTCATCGGCCAGTTCCACGGCGTGATCAGGGCGCAGACGCCGATCGGCTCGTAGATGATCCGCGTGTCGGGCGATTTCTCGCTGAGCGGACGGTTGAACTGGAATTCCTTGGCCGCGCGGATGAAATTCTTGGTGTGGCCCATCCCGGCGCCGACCTGCTGGGTCTTGGCCATGTCGATGGGGGCGCCCATCTCGGTCGAAATCGCTTCGGCCATTTCCGCGCCGCGGGCGGTGTAGATTTCCAGGAACTTCTCGACCAGCGCGATGCGCTCTTCTGCCGGGGTCGCCATCCAGGCCGGGAAGGCCTTCTTGGCGGCGGCAACGGCAGCGTCCACGTCACCCTGGCCGCCCAGCGAAATCACCGCGCAGGGCTCTTCGGTCGACGGGTCGATGACATTGTGGTCGCGGCCATCCTTCGGCGCGACCCAGGCGCCATCGATATAGAACTGGCGTTTCTCGATCATGGTATTCTCCCTTTTCCATCCGCAGATTTCCGCAATGCGAGCGGACCTTCCGCGAGTCTGGCGACACTGTGTCACTCCGCCCATGCCTGTGCAAGCGGCGGGGGGGTGCAAAGCCGCCTTGTGCCGTCTATCTAGGGTGGCGAGGAACGCGGAACCATACGGAGGACTCACATGGCACTGCGCATCAACGACACCGTCCCGAACTTTACCGCCGAGACCGACCAGGGCGAAATCAAGTTCCATGATTTCATTGGCGACAACTGGGCGATCATGTTTTCGCACCCCAAGGATTTCACCCCGGTCTGCACCACCGAATTCGGCGCCGTGGCCCAGCTGGCCGACGAATGGGCCAAGCGCGGGACCAAGGTCATCGGCATCTCGGTCGACAGCGCCGAGGATCACGTGAAATGGAAGGGTGACATCGAAAGCTTTGCCGGCGCCAAGGCCGGGTTCCCGATCATCGCGGACAAGAACCTGGAAGTGGCCAAGCTGTTCGACATGCTGCCGTCGGAGGCCTATCTGCCCGACAACCCGACCCCCAACGACAGCGCCACGGTGCGTTCCGTGTTCATCGTCGGGCCGGACAAGAAGCTGAAGCTGATGATGACCTACCCGATGACCATCGGCCGGAATTTCGGCGAGGTGCTGCGCGCGCTGGACGCGCTGCAGGCGACCTATGAGAAACCGATTGCCGCCCCGGCCAACTGGGTGCCGGGCGACGACGTGATCGTGGCCCTGTCGCTGGACGATGCGGCAGCCGAAGCGAAATACGGCAAGCTGGACAAGAAGCTGCCCTACCTGCGCTTCGCCAAGGCCCCGGCCTGAGAACGGTTCCGGGCCCGTTCCGGCATACGGGACGGGCCTGCCCCGGCAGCGGCCATTTGTCGATTGCCTGAATGTTGCGGATGCGAATAACGTCCGCCCGAACACAATAGACGGCAGTTGGACATGCTTCATTTTACCCGCAAAGAAAAGATTCAGACCATCGCGACGTATATCGACGCCGAGTCGAAGCGCGGCCTGGAGCTCGGGCCCCACGTCGACCCCATGTTCCGCAAGAGCGAGGGGAAACAGGTCAAATACGTCGAAAGCCGTGGCACCGGCGCCCTCAGGAAGCTGATGGAACAGCAGGGCCGCAATCCCGACCTGGTGGAAGAGATCGACTTCATCCTCGACCGGACCAAGACGCTGGCCGAGCTGACAGAGGGGGAGCGGTTCGACTGGGCCGCCTCGTCCCATGTGGTCGAACACATCCCCAATCTGATCGGCCACCTGCGCGAGGTCGGCGAGGTGCTGGTGGATGACGGGCTTTACGCGATGGTGATCCCCGACAAGAACTTCTGCTTCGACTGCCTGAAGCAGACCACGCTGCTTGGCGCCTTTGTCGAGGCCTATATCGAGCAGCGCGACAAGGGGTCGATCCAGGCCTTTGTCGACGAGATGCGCTACGGCGTGCGCCCCGACGGGGTGAAGATCGGCGGCTGGACGGCCGAGCAGGCCGACCGGCGGCTGGTCGCCAAGCGCAAGGACTGGATCGCCGATGTGAAGGCCCTGCTGGACAACGGGGGCGAAACCGCGCGGGATGCCTTTGTCCACCAGTCGCATTTCGACCCGCCGGTGTTCGCGGAGCTGATCGGCGACTTCATCGACCTCGGGTTGATCCAGTTCGAGATGATCATGCTGCAGCCCACCTACAACATGGACTTCATCTGCATCCTCAAGAAATCGGCCAATCCCGGAAGCGAAAGCGCGCGCGGCCTCGCACGCGATATCCAGACAAGCTACATCCCGCCGACCTACGACCGGAACGACATCTGAACCCCGGGCCCGCGCCCCCGGGGGGCGGGCCTATTCGCCCAGCTTGGCGTGGACTTCGTCCAGGTCGATCTCGGCGATCGGCATCTTGTTGGCCGGGTTCTCGAAATCGTATTTGAACAGGTCGAAGTCGCGTTTGTAGATTTCGTAGACCAGGTGCATCGACAGATCGTCGAAATAGTCCTCGACCGGATGCGCGCGCTTGGGGCCGTGCCCCTCGCTTTCGTTGAAGCGAGGTATTTCCTTCAGGTCGATCGCGTGGCGGCTGTCGATGCTGTCCAGCACGACCTGCATCCCGTCGTTGAAGCTTTCGGTCCAGAAGATGTGGTCGTAGCGCCCGCCGTTCACGATATAGGTCGAGATATGGCCGGCCATCGCCGACCAGTGGATGTCGGGCTCCATCGGGCGGCGCCAGCGGATGGTGTCACGGGCGAACAGCAGGAAGCGGCGGAACGACTTGATCTGGTCGAACTCGTCCTTGCCGTCGGGGCCGCCGACCTCGATCCCGTATTTCTGGATCAGCAGGGGCACCAGGTTGCCGCGATAGCGGTTGCCGTTGCGCTGGATGCCGCAGATCTTGTCGAAGAAGGACGACAAGATGCGGGTATAGGGGTTGCGCACGCA
The DNA here is from genome assembly GCF_009789075.1 of Pseudooceanicola pacificus. Classification (GTDB taxonomy): domain Bacteria; phylum Pseudomonadota; class Alphaproteobacteria; order Rhodobacterales; family Rhodobacteraceae; genus Pseudooceanicola; species Pseudooceanicola pacificus. The sequence continues at coordinate 401,957 of NZ_WNXQ01000001.1, read as the reverse complement.
GGTGAAGGCATAGGACTTGTGCCCGCGCACGTTGTCCTCGATCAACTTCTGGCTGTCCTCGATGGCCCATTTGTGCATGCCGCCGGTGGCGTCATGGATGTCACCGTCGAAAAACGCGCCGTGGTCGGAATAAAACATGATCTGACCGATGGTCGAGCAGGCGCATTTCGGCACCACACGGTACACGACACTCTCGCTCTCGGTCATCCAGGTTCCGGGAAAACCCATGTTTGCTCTGCCTCCGGCGTCCAGCCTGTTTTTTCGGCCCTACAGGCTTGCCCACCTAAAAAGCAAACTTATCCGGTTTAATCAATCAGCGTTCGTGCTTATCACTAAGGAAGACCTTTTCCGTTGCCGGAGTTACACGCCCTATGGCGAGCATCGCTTTCATATTGCTGTGCCACAAGGACCCGGCCGCCATTATCGAACAGGCTGAACGGCTTACCGCCGTGGGCGACTACATGTCGATCCACTTCGACGCCCGCGCCAAGCCCGAACACTACAAGCGGATCCGCGAAGCGCTGGCGAACAACCCCCGGGTGACCTTTGCCCGCCGCCGGATCAAATGCGGCTGGGGCGAGTGGTCGCTGGTGCAGGCGACGCTCCACGCCATCGAGGCCGCCGTCGACGCCTTTCCCCGGGCGACCCATTTCTACATGCTGTCAGGCGACTGCATGGCGGTGAAATCGGCCGAGTTCGCCCATGACTACCTGAACCGCTCCGATGTCGACTATGTCGAGAGCTTCGACTTTTTCGAAAGCGACTGGATCAAGACCGGCATCAAGGAAGAGCGGCTGATCTACCGCCACTACTTCAACGAGCGCGGGCGCAAGTGGCTGTTCTACCAGTCGCTGGAATGGCAGCGCCGGCTGGGGCTGGAGCGCAAGATCCCCGAGGATCTGCAAATCCAGATCGGCAGCCAGTGGTGGTGCCTGCGCCGCCGCACGGTCGAGGCGATCCTGGAATTCACCCGCGCCCGCAAGGACGTGATGCGCTTTTTCCGCACCACCTGGATCCCGGACGAGACGTTTTTCCAGACGCTTGTGCGCCACCTGGTGCCGGGTCCCGAGATCCGGTCGCGCACGCTGACCTTCCTGATGTTCACCGATTACGGCATGCCGGTGACGTTCTACAACGATCACTACGACCTGCTGCTCAGCCAGGATTTCCTGTTCGCCCGCAAGATCAGCCCCGAGGCGCAGCAGCTGAAGCGCCGCCTGGGTCAGCTCTATGCCGCCAAGGGCGTGAACTTCCAGATCTCGAACGAGGGGCGGAGCCTGTTCAAGTTCCTCACCAACCGGGGCCGCATCGGGCGCCGTTTTGGCCTGCGGTTCTGGGAGGCCGAGAATTCGCTGGGCCGCGAGCGCGAGCTGATGATCGTGATCTGCAAGAAGTGGCACGTGGCGAAACGCCTGCTGGACCGGATCCGCCAGGTCACAAACCTGCCCGCGATCGAATATCTGTTCCACGAGGAAGACACCAAACTGCCCGATCTGGGCGGCATCCAGCGTTCATTGGGCAAGCGGACGCGGCACCGCCGGGCGCTGATGCGGATGCTGTTCGACTATTACAACACGGACCGGATGATCATCTGCCTGGACCCGAACTCGCTGGAGCTGATCAAGGATTTTGCCGGCGACCGCTCGGTCACCAAGCTGCTGGAGGTCGAGTGCCAGTTCACCGAAGAGTACCTGATCGGCCATGCCAAGCGTGTCGGGCTGGCAGGCGAGACCACGTCGAAGGATACGCTGGAACGGCTGCTGCCGACGATCCGCAACGATATCGCCTTCGAGACGGACCGGATCCGCGACGAGGGACTTGAACACTTCTACCGGATCCGCCAGTCCGACAGCGCCGAGCAGAATGCCGGTCCGCTGTCGCAATTTCTCTCGCTCCCGCGTGAGACCGCGCGCGACATCGCGGCGATGGAGCACCTTTTCGTCGATTGAGGAGCGATATGGGTTACACTTACGACGACCAGAACATCTTTGCGAAGATCCTGCGGGGCGAGATCCCCAACAAGACGGTTCTGGAAACCAAGCATTCGCTGGCCTTCGAGGACATCCGCCCGCAGGCCCCGGTGCATGTGCTGGTGATCCCCAAGGGGCCCTATGTCACCTACGATCATTTCGCCGAGGCCGCGAGCGATGCCGAGATCGTGGATTTCACCCGCGCGGTGGGCAAGGTCTGCGAGATGACGGGCGTGACCGCCAGCGATGGCGAGGGTTGCCGCTTCATCTCGAATGCCGGGGCGCATGGCGTGCAGGAGGTGCCCCACCTGCATGTCCATGTCCTGGGCGGCCGCAGCATGGGCCGCATGGTGCAGCCCGACTAGGCCCTGGGGTCAGAGCCTAGCCCGGGAAGCGTTCCGAGGCCGGAACGCCCTCGGGGAAGAGGTGGAAGGGCTGGGCATCCGCGGTCTGGATGATGTTCTCGGGCTGGCCGTAGAAGGCCGGATCGTCCAGCGTGCCCGCCTTGACCATGACCATCGAACCGTCCGGGCGCACGGTGGTGATATGGGTGCCGCAGGTCGGGCAGAACTGCCGCTTGCGCGGGGCGTCGAGGTCCGAGCGGGCGAAATCCGTCGGGGTGCCTTTGGTCCAGGTGAAATTCTCGGGCGTGTAGGCCATGACGTAATTGGCCCCGCCGCCGCTGAGGTACTGGCATTCGCGGCAGTAGCAGGCGGTACGGCGCAGCGGCTCGCCCTCCAGCGCGTAGCGGGTGGCACCGCAATAGCAGCCTCCGGTGGTGGTGGTCATCTGATCTCTCCTGTCGTCAGCGCGGGGGAAGTTTGTCGAAGGCGGGAAGGCCCTCGGGCACGAGGTGGAAGGCCTGGGTGTCGCACATGTAGATCGCGGCCGTGGGGCCGCCATAGCTGGCCGGATCGTCCAGCGTCCCGGCCTTGAGCACATAGGTGCGCGCGCCGGGCCGTTCGGTGGCGATATGGGTGCCGCAGGTCGCACAGAAGCGGCGGGTGACAGGGCTGTCGAGGTCGCTGCGGGCAAATGCGGCCGGTTCGGCCGCCGTCCATGCGAAACCCTCATGGCCGACCATCAGGAAATAATTCGGGCCGCCGCCGCTGATGTACTGGCATTCACGGCAATGGCACTGGGCCTTGAACAGCGCCTTGCCCTCGGCGCGGTAGCGCACGGCCCCGCAGTAGCATCCACCTGTCCAGACCATCGAATCCTCCCCTGTTGGCGGGATGGTATGCCGTGGGGCCGGGACAGGGAAGGGACGCCGTCCGGCGCTCGGCTGCGCCCTCGCCCCGCCCGCCGTCCCGCATTGCGCAGAATCCGGGTCGAGCGGGAGACGGCGCCCGGGTCATATGGCGGCGCGATCATTGCAAGGAGGTCCGAGATGGACGTGACGATTCACCCGATGCCGACAGCCGTGGCCCGCGCCTTTCGCGCCGGGGCGCCGGATGCCAACGGGCAGCTGCCCGAACGCGCTACATCGGACGGCGGGGCCAATCCCTGCCGCCATTGCCTGCGGATGATCCCCGAGGGCGCGGGAATGCTGATCCTGGCATGGCGCCCCTTCAGCGCGCCGCAGCCCTATGCCGAGGTGGGGCCGGTCTTCCTCTGCGCCGCGGACTGCGCCGCCTGGGAGGGCGAGGGCATCCCGCCGGCGCTGGCAAGCCCGGAGTACCTGGTGAAGGGATACTCCGCCGGGGAGCGTATCGTCTATGGCACCGGGGGCATCGTGCCGGTGGGCGATATCCCCGCACGGGCGGCGGCGCTGCTGGCCGAGCCGCGCGTGGCATTTGTCGATATCCGCTCGGCCCGGAACAACTGCTTCCAGGCGCGGGTGACCCGGTCCGGAGAGGCGCCGCCCGCGCTTTGACGCCTTGCCCCGACCGCGGCAATCGCCCATATTCGGCCCCGTTGCCGCGGTCGGAAAAAGGAATGCCCCGGATGAGCTTTGACGCCCCCGAAACGAAGATCGTCGAGAGCCACAAGGTCGCCTGCGACGGCGGCGAAGGTGCGCTTGGGCATCCCCGGGTCTGGCTGCATATCCCGGAAGAGACCGGCTACGTCGAATGCGGCTATTGCGACGCGAGATACGTTCTGAAGGGCCGTGAGGGCGAGACGGCGGAAAACCCGGGCCTGAAGGCCTGAAGCGCGGTTGCGCCCCGGGTCGCGGCCTGGCGGCCGCGATGCCTCCGGCGGGCATATTTCTGGCAAGAGGAAGCAGGGGGGCGCGCCCGACCCCCGCGAGAGGGAGAGCGGCATGGGATTCGGCAAGGGGTGCCATCTGCATCTGATCGACGGCTCGGCCTTCATCTTTCGCGCCTATCACGCCCTGCCGCCGCTGACGCGGAAGTCGGACGGGGTGCCGATCGGGGCGGTCAGCGGCTTTTGCAACATGCTGCATCGCTATGTCGAGGGGAACACCGGGCCGGATGCGCCGACCCATGTGGCCGTCATCTTCGACAAGGGCAGCCATACCTTTCGCAACGACATGTACGACCTCTACAAGGCCAACCGCGAGGCGATGCCCGAGGATCTGCGCCCGCAGATCCCGCTGACCCGCCGCGCGACCGAGGCGTTCAACGTCGCCTGCAAGGAGCTGGAGGGCTATGAGGCGGATGACATCATCGCCACCCTGTCCTGCCAGGCGCGCGCGGCCGGGGGGCGGGTGACGATCATCAGCTCCGACAAGGACCTGATGCAGCTGGTCGGCGACGGGGTCGAGATGCTGGATGCGATGAAGAACCTGCGCATCGACCGCGACGGGGTGTTCGAGAAGTTCGGCGTCTATCCCGACCGTGTGGTCGATGTGCAGGCGCTGGCGGGCGACAGTGTGGACAACGTGCCGGGCGCGCCGGGGATCGGGATCAAGACGGCCGCGCTGCTGATCAACGAGTATGGCGATCTGGAGACGCTGCTGGACCGGGCCGAGGAGGTCAAGCAGCCCAAGCGGCGGCAGACCCTGGTCGAGAACCGCGCCCAGATCGAGCTGTCCAAGCGGCTGGTGCAGCTGGATTGCGAGACGCCGCTGGATTTCACCTTGGACGACCTGGAGGTGAAGGCGCCCGAGGCCGAGGTTCTGCTGGGCTTCCTCGCCGAAATGGAGTTCCGCACGCTGAGCAAGCGGATCTCCGACAGCCTGGGTGTCGAGGCGCCCGAGATCCCCGAGGCGCCCGCCACCGCGCCCGACCTGCCGGATGCGCCCGAGGCCCCGGCGATCGACCCGGAGGCCTATGAATGCGTGGCCGACATGGCCGCGCTGGAGGTCTGGATCGCGCGGATCCGCGAGCGGGGCTATGTCGCCGTGGATACCGAGACCACCGGGCTGAACGAGATGACCGCCGATCTGGTGGGGATCTCGCTGGCCTGCGAGGCGGGGCAGGCCTGCTACATCCCCCTGGCCCATCGGGCGGGCGACGGCGAGGGGCTGTTCAGCGACGATGCGCTGGCCGCGGGGCAGCTGCCCCTGAACGCCGTGCTGGATGCGCTGAAGCCGGTGCTGGAGGACGATGCCGTCCTCAAGATCGGGCAGAACATGAAATACGACGCCAAGATCTTTGCCCGCTATGGCGTGCAGGTGGCGCCGATCGACGACACGATGCTGATCTCCTATGCCCAGCATGCGGGGGAGCACGGGCACGGGATGGATGCGCTGGCCGAGCGCTATCTGTCGCACACGCCGATCCCGATCAAGTCGCTGCTGGGATCGGGCAAGAGCATGATCACCTTCGACAAGGTGAAGATCGCCGATGCGGTGAAATACGCCGCCGAGGATGCCGACATCACCCTGCGCCTGTGGCAGGTGATGAAGCCCCAGCTGCATCTGCGCAAGGTGACAACCGTCTACGAGACGCTGGAACGGCCGCTGGTGCCGGTGCTGGCGCGGATGGAGATGGCGGGCATCAAGGTCGACCGCAACACGCTGAGCCGGATGTCCAATGCCTTCAGCCAGACGATGGCCCGGCTGGAGGCCGAGATCCACGAGCTGGCGGGAGAGACCTTCAACGTGGGATCGCCCAAGCAGCTGGGCGAGATCCTGTTCGACAAGATGTCCCTGCCCGGGGGCAAGCGGGGCAAGACCGGCGCCTATGGCACCGGGGCCGACGTGCTGGAGGACCTGGCGACCGAGCATGAACTGCCGCGCCGGATCCTCGACTGGCGGCAGGTGAGCAAGCTGAAGTCGACCTATACCGACGCGCTGCAGGAGCATATCAACCCCGAAACGGGGCGGGTGCATACGAGCTATTCCATCGCCGGGGCGAACACCGGGCGGCTGGCTTCGACCGATCCGAACCTGCAGAACATTCCGGTGCGGACGGAAGAGGGGCGGCGCATCCGCGAGGCCTTTGTGGCTGACAGCGGCAAGGTGCTGCTGTCGCTGGATTATTCGCAGATCGAGCTGCGCATCCTGGCCCATATCGCGGGGATCGAGGCGCTGAAGGAGGCGTTCCGCGACGGGCAGGACATTCACGCGGCGACCGCGTCAGAGATGTTCAACGTGCCGATGGCGGAGATGACGCCCGATGTCCGGCGTCAGGCCAAGGCGATCAACTTTGGCGTGATCTACGGCATCAGCGGCTTTGGCCTGGCGCGCAACCTGCGGATCCCGCGCGCCGAGGCGCAGGGCTTCATCGACCGGTATTTCGAGCGCTTCCCGGGGATCCGGGAATACATGGACGACACCGTGGCCTTTGCCAAGGAGCACGGGTTTGTCCAGACGCTGTTCGGGCGGCGGATCAACACGCCCGAGATCAACGCCAAGGGCCCGCATGCCGGCTTTGCCCGGCGGGCGGCGATCAACGCGCCGATCCAGGGCACTGCGGCCGATGTGATCCGGCGCGCGATGATCCGCATGGACGACGCCATCGCGCATCTGCCCGCCCGGATGCTGCTGCAGGTGCATGACGAACTGCTGTTCGAGGTCGACCAAGGCGCCGAGGACGCGGTGATCAAGGTCGCCCGCGAGGTGATGGAGGGGGCCGCCGATCCGGCGGTGAAGCTGGCGGTGCCGCTGGTGGTCGACGCCGGCAAGGGCGCCAACTGGGCCGAGGCGCACTGACCCCGGGCTACATCCGCAGCAGGACCTTGCCCTTGGCATGGCCGGATTCCAGATGGGCCATGGCCTTGGGGAAATCGTCAAACGGGTGACGGCTGTCGACGATCAGGCGCAGCTTGCCCGCGTCGACCCATTTCACCAGCCGGGTCAGGCCCGGGCCGTCGGGCCGCATGAACATGTAGCGATAGGTCACGCCATGCTCTCGTGCCAGCTGCCGGTAGCGGCGCGCGGCCAGGTCGAACAGCAGTTGCAGGATCCACCCGGCGCCCAGGTCGTGCCGTGCGGTATAGGCATCGGGCATGCCGGCAATCGTCAGCACCGTGCCGCCCGGTTTGCACAGGCGGAAACAGGCGTTCAGCGTCTTGCCCCCCATCAGGTCGAACACCCCGTCGAAGCGGGTTTCGACACTGGCCAGGTCGGTTGTGGTGTAGTCGATCACGTGATCGGCCCCGAGGTCCCGCACCAGCGCCTCGCCGCGGGGAGAGGCGGTGGTGGTGATCTCGGCTCCCAGGATGCGGGCGATCTGGATGGCCAGGGTGCCGACACCGCCGGCGCCGCCGGTGATCAGGATATGGCGGCCGGGGCCGGCCTGCAGCTCGCTCAGCGCCTGCAGGGCGGTCAGCCCGGCCAGCGGCAGGCCGGCCGCGTCGGCCAGGGGGATCGAGGCAGGCGCATGGGCCGTGACCGAGGCGTCGATGGCGGCATATTCGGCAAAACCGCCAAGGCGCGATTTCTCGACCCGCCCGATGACGCGGTCGCCGACGGCGAAATCGCGGACGTCTTGCCCGGCATCGACCACCTCGCCCGACAGCTCGTTGCCCAGGACAAAGGGCAGGCGGCGGCGCAGGATCACCCTGACCTCGCCCTTTCGGGTCTTGTAGTCGAGCGGGTTCAGCCCGGCGCCCGTCACCCGCACCAGCAGGTCACCGGCGCCGATGCTTGGCTTGTCGACAGACGTCAGGCGCGTTTTCTCGGGTCCGCCATACCCGGTCAGAAGAACGGCTCGCATGATCGTATCCCCGGAAACGGAGTCGGTGCAGGGTCAGGATGCCTGCGTTGCGGCGCTGCGGCAACACCTTGCTGTGCAAACGCAGAAAACGCTGCGGCCCGTCCGGCGGTCAGCGCAGCCAGACCTCGACCCGCCGGTTGACCTGGCGGCCCCAGGCGCTGTCATCGCAGGCCATCGGCATCGCCTCGCCAAAGGTTTCGACCCCAAGTTCGAGCTGGTCGAAATTGGCGGTCTCGGCGGCGGCCTTCACGGCGCGCAGCACGGATTCGGCGCGCCGCTGCGCGATGTTGCGGTTGCCCTCGGCCTGGCCCTCGCCGTCCGAAAAGCCGACAAAGACCAGCTTGCGCCCGTCGAACATGCCCGATTCCAGTGCCGCCGCCAGTTGCTGCACGTTCGACCGGGATTGCGGATCCAGCGCCGCCGATCCGGTTTCGAAACGGTAGGTGATCGTCAGCCGCCGCAGCGGCGCCAGCGTGGTGACCATCCGTTTCAGTTCGGTCAGGCCGATCTCGTCCCCCGCGCGGGCGATGGCATTGGCGAATCTGTCGCCCTGGTCGTCGATGGACACCTCTTCCGGCGACTGGTCGGTGAATCCGGTGCGCCGGATCACCAGCTGCGCGGCGGGGGTGCGGATATAGGCCAGGAATTCGCGCGCCAGCTTGGGCAGCCGCCGGGCGGGGCTGTAGAGGAACACCGGCGCGGTCAGCGGATAGTCCTCGGTCTTGGCGTTGCGGCGGGTGGCGTGGATGGTGAAACCGCAGTTCCCAGCCAGCCCGAGCGCCACCGCATTGCCGATCCCCGAGGCCGAGGCGAGGCCGATGGCAAAGGGATCGCGCAGCACCGCCTTGACCAGCGCCGCATCCGTCTTGTGCCGCGTGGCGTCGCTGCGCAGGTTGGCCGAGATCGGGCCCAGCAGGCGATCCTCGGCCGCCTGCCCCAGGCCCGAGGCCGCATCCCGCAGATGCACCGCAATTGGCGCATCCGGCCCGCCAAGCGCCTGCCAGTTGTCGATGGCGCCGGAAAACACATGGGCCAGGTCGGGCACCGTGATCTCGCGCACCGGGTTGCCGGGGGCGACGATGGGCACCAGCGCATCCAGCGCCAGCACGCGCGAGCGGTTGCGCCCGCGCAGGTCGCCCAGCCCGGCATCCAGGGCGCGGTCGGCCTCTTCATCGCGGACCTCGCGCAGGGCCATCACCAGATCGGCCTCGTTCGCCAGCAGATCGGCAAAGCCCTCGTCGGTATTGGCCGAATGGATGGAGAACCGCGCCGCGATCCGGTTCTCGGCCTTTTCGATCAGGGTATAGACCACGCGGGTGGGGCTCAGGTCCTCGCGGCTGACGCCGTAGCCGTTGCGCAGGGCAAAGCCTTCGACCAGCGCGGGCAGCAGCACCTCGCCGGTGGTCGAGGCGCCCGAGATCGCCAGTTCAGCGACATAGGCCTGCAGATCGGGGCAGCCCGGCCCGTCGCAGATCACGCCCGAGCCGTCGACCGTCAGCTCTCCGTAAACCGTGTCGATGCGATAGTATTCGCCGTCGAACCCCAGCAGCGTGCCGCTGACCTCGACCGAGCCGTCGCGCGACAGCAGCGTCACGTCCTGCGCCAGCCCGGCCCGGGGGCCCGACAGGGTGAATGCGATCCAAAGGAAAAGTGCGGCGAATTTCGCCGCACGTCCGTCCTGCAACAAAGATTTGGTCCGAAGCTCGCCTCAGTTGCTGGCGAGTTTCAGATCATTTGCGGGATTATTCAACACCAGAAAATCGCCCACTGCATCGCAGCCCGGCATGGGCACCTGCATCGCCTGCTTGACGATCTTGCCGGTGGGGCTGGTCTGCAGGCTGGTCGCCTTCAGCACATCGGTGCAGTTCGTGCGGGTGACCTCGACCTCGATCGACAGGTCCACCTCGCCTGCGGCGCGGGCGGTGGCACTCGGGTAGGTGTAGACCTGCGCCAGATTGCTGGTCAGCAGCGCATCGTCGCCCAGCAGGGTCAGGAAGCCGCCGCGCCCGCGTTCGGCGGCGCCGGGGCTGGCGGTGTGGCCGGACCAGATGTGCCCGTCGGTGTTGAAATCGGCGCCATATTCCAACGCGTGCATTTCGAACCCGCCGATGCCGGACCATTGCAGCACCGCGCGATCCAGGAATTTCAGGGCCGGCACCTCGGCCGCGGTGATCGCGCCCTCGCCGTTCGGCAGGGCGGCGATGAAGACCGCATCGACCTGCAGCGCGGGCACGTCGACGCGGATCGCGCCGTTGGCATCCAGCACCTCGGTGAAGGTCATGCCCTCGTGGTGAAAGGTCACGCGGTCCAGCGGCTGGCAGGGCGCGTGCAGGTCAAGCCGGACCATCGCGCCGGGGCGGGTGACGGCCTCCATCGTGACGGGGCAGTCGGCGCGGGATACGTCCGGAGCCTCGATCGGGGCCGGGGCGGTGTCGCTGCGTTCGGCCGAAGGATGGGTCATCCGGGGCGCCACGGTCGGCGCGGCCACGGCGCGGCCCTTGCCGGCCAGGGGGCCGGGATCGCTGGCCGAGGTCAGGATGATGTCCTGCAGGTCCAGATCGGCGCCGTCGCCGCCGGTGTCGAGCGACAGCACGGTTTCCTCGACCGGGGTGGCGGATTGCAGCGGCGCGGATCGGTCAGCATCGCGCTGCATCAGGAACCCGACGGCAACAGCGGTGCTGACGACAGCGGTCGCCAAAGCGATCTTGCGGATGATGATCATTCTACCCTCTTTCCCGGTCTTGCGCCGACGAAGAAGGAAGATGTCAGCAAAGTTTGGCCTGTTTGTGTCCGGCGGGCGGACTCATTGGGGCGACTATGCGTCTGTTTGCAAAGGGAAAGCGGCCGGGCCGCTTTCCCCGCGCGGTCGTTAGTGGGCGCCGTGGCAGTGTTTGAACTTCTTGCCGGACCCGCAGGGGCAGGATTCGTTCCGCCCCGGTTCGCCCCAGGTCGAGCGGTCGTTTTCGTCGAAACCCTCGCGCGCGGCGCCGGGCTGGGCCGGGTCCGCCTGGGTGGCCTGCGCGGCCTCCTGCTGCTGGCGCAGGGCCTCCTGCTGGGCCGCGATCTGCTGCTGGAACAGGGCCATCTGCTCGCGCTGCTCTTCCTCGGTCATCGGGCGGACCCGCGACAGGGCCGCGGTCACGTCCTCGCGCAGCGAATCGAGCATGCCCTCGAACAGGTGGAAGGCCTCGGTCTTGTACTCGTTCAGCGGATCGCGCTGTGCGTAGCCGCGGAAGCCCACGACCGAACGCAGGTGTTCCAGCGTCAGCAGGTGCTCGCGCCACTTGCGGTCGATGGTCTGCAGCAGGATCTGCTTTTCGATCATGCGCATGTTCTCGGGGCCGAACTGGCTGGCCTTCTTGGCCATCGCCTCGTCCGAGGCCTGCTCCAGCCGCTCGGCGACCTGCTCGTCATCCACGCCTTCCTCGGCGGCCCAGGCGACGACGGGAACGTCGATGCCCAGCTTCTCGATGGCGGCGGCATAGAGCCCTTCGGTGTCCCACTGGTCGGCGTAGGTCTTGGGCGGCATGTACTGGTCGACCATGTCGTCGATGACCTGGTGGCGCATGTCGGCGGCGATCTCCGAGAGATCCTTGGCCTCCATGATCTCCATCCGCTGCTTGAAGATCAGCTTGCGCTGCTCGTTCATCACGTCGTCGAACTTGAGGACGTTCTTGCGCATGTCGAAGTTGCGGCCCTCGACCTTGGCCTGGGCGCGTTCCAGCGACTTGTTCACCCAGGGGTGAATAATGGCCTCGCCTTCCTTCATGCCGAGGGTCGACAGCACCTTGTCCAGACGCTCCGAGCCGAAGATCCGCATCAGGTCGTCTTCGAGCGAGAGGAAGAAGCTCGACCGCCCCGGGTCGCCCTGACGGCCAGAGCGGCCGCGCAGCTGGTTGTCGATCCGGCGCGATTCATGCCGCTCGGTCGCCAGCACGAAGAGGCCGCCGGCCTGTTTCACCTTTTCCTCGGCCTCGGAATGCTCGGCCTCGATCTTGGCGCGGACCTCGTCGGGGTGGGTGTCGGGATTGGCGGCGATGGCCTCCATCACCTTGAATTCGACATTGCCGCCCAGCTTGATGTCGGTCCCGCGGCCGGCCATGTTCGTCGCTATGGTGATCGCGCCCAGCTTGCCGGCATCGGCGACGATCTGCGCCTCCTGCTCGTGGTGGCGGGCGTTCAGCACGCTGTGGGGCAGCTCGGCCTGCTTCAGCAGGTTGGACAGGGCCTCGGACTTCTCGATCGAGGTGGTGCCGACCAGGATCGGCTGGCCCTTGGCCTGCGCCTCGCGGATGGTCTCGACGATGGCGGCGTATTTCTCGGCCGTGGTGCGATAAACGGCGTCGTCCTCGTCCTTGCGCGCGATGGGCCGGTTGGTCGGCACCTCGACAACACCCAGGCCATAGATCTCCTGGAATTCCTCGGCCTCGGTCACGGCGGTACCGGTCATGCCCGCCAGCTTGTCGTAGAGGCGGAAATAGTTCTGGAAGGTCACCTGCGCCAGGGTCACGTTCTCTGGCTGGATCTGCACGCCTTCCTTGGCCTCGATGGCCTGGTGCAGCCCCTCGGACAGGCGGCGGCCGGACATCATGCGGCCGGTGAATTCGTCGATCAGCACGACTTCGTTGTTGCGGACGATGTAATCCTTGTCGCGGGTGAACATCTTGTGCGCCCGCAGACCCTGGTTCACGTGGTGCACCAGCGTGGTGCTTTCCGGATCGTAGAGCGTCTGTTCCTCGGGCAGCAGGCCCGACCGGTGCAGCGACTGTTCCAGGAACTCGTTCCCCGCGTCGGTAAAGGTCACCTGCCGCTGCTTTTCGTCCAGCGTGTACATGTCATCGGTCAGCTCGGGGATCAGCTTGTCGATGGCGGTATAGAGGTCGCTGCGGTCCTGCGCGGGGCCCGAGATGATCAGCGGCGTGCGTGCCTCGTCGATCAGGATGCTGTCCACCTCGTCGACGATCGCGAAGTTGTGGCCGCGCTGGAACATCTCGGTCAGCTCGGATTTCATGTTGTCGCGCAGGTAGTCGAAACCCAGCTCGTTGTTGGTGGCATAGGTGATGTCGCAGCGATAGGCCTTCATCTTCTCGTCCGAAGGCTGCTGCGGGTAGATCACGCCGGTGGTCAGGCCCAGGGCGCCATAGACGTTCGACATCCATTCGGCGTCACGCTTGGCGAGGTAGTCGTTGACCGTGACGATATGCACGCCCTTGCCGGTCAGCGCGTTCAGGTAGGCCGGGAAGGTCGCGACCAGGGTCTTGCCCTCGCCGGTCTTCATCTCGGAGATGTTACCCTGATGCAGGAAAATCCCGCCCATCAGCTGCACGTCAAAGGCCCTCAGCCCCAGGGCGCGCTTGGCGGCCTCGCGGCAGTTGGCAAAGGCCTCGGGCAGCAGCTTGTCCAGGCTTTCGCCGGCCATGGCGCGCTTGGCCAGCTCTTCCGTCTTGTCCTTCAGGGCCGCGTCGCTCAGCTCCTGGAACTCGGGCTCCAGGGCGTTGATCTGCTCGATTATCGGCCGCGTCGCCTTGATTTTGCGGTCGTTCGGCGTTCCGAACACCTTTTTGGCGATTGTTCCGATACCCAGCATGGTGCGTCCGTTCCGGTCATTGACGGTTTCGTGCGAATGCGCGGGGTTGTCTGGCCGTGCCGCCACCCATAGAACGGGCCGGAATGGCCCCCTACGCCTTTAACATAAGGCGATGTAAGGGGGTGACCCGATAGTGTCAACGCCGTGCCAATGGGGCATTCCCGCGCACGGTTGAAGGAAGGACCGCTTATGTCATATCTCACCCCGCTTCGTCCCGGACTCGTTGCCCTGGCCCTGGCGCTGCCTCTGCCCGCTCTGGCCCAGAGCAGCGACACGGGCACCGCGGCGACCGAGAGCCAGGTGGAAACCGCCGCCACCCCGGCCGATGCCTCGACCGTCGTGGCGACCGTGGACGGCACCGACATCACCCTGGGCCACATGATCCTGGTCCGCCTGGGCCTGCCGCAGCAATACAACCAGCTGCCGCCCGACGTTCTGTTCCAGGGTATCCTCGACCAGCTGGTGCAGCAGGCGGTGCTTGAAAAGTCGTTCCAGGGCGAGGTGCCCAAGCGGGTCGACCTGACGCTCGAAAACGAGCGCCGTGCCCTCATCGCGGGCGAGGCGGTCGATGACTTCCTGGCCGGCGCCGTGACCGAGGACGAGATCGAGGCCGCCTATTCCGAGAAATATTCCAGCGCCGAGCCCGAGGTCGAGTATCGCGCGGCCCATATCCTGGTCGAGACCGAGGACGAGGCCAAGAAGCTGATCGAGGAGCTGGACAACGGCGCCGATTTCGCCGAGCTGGCGAAAGAGCATTCCACCGGTCCCTCGGGTCCCAACGGCGGCGATCTGGGCTGGTTCGGCAAGGGCATGATGGTGCCCGAATTCGAAACCGCCGTGGCCGAGATGGAGCCGGGCGCCCATTCCGCCACCCCGGTCAAGACGCAGTTCGGCTGGCATGTCATCATGCTGAACGAGACCCGCGAGAAGTCGGCGCCCAAGCTGGAAGAGGTCCGCGACGAGATCGTCAACGAACTCCAGCGTGTCGCCGTCGAAGCGCATATTGACGAACTGACCCAAAAGGCCGAAATCGACCGCAGCGGTGCCAAGGGCGTCGACCCGACACTGCTGACGAATTCCGACCTTCTGGAGTAAGGTTCATGGCTGGCAAGTATCCCGTCTCTCCCCTCGCCCCCGCGGCGTTTCCGGCGCTACCGGTGATCCGCGGCGCATCCTTCGCCACCGTTGCGGCGGGGGTGCGATATGCCGGGCGAACCGACGTGATGCTGGCCCGCCTGGCCCCCGGCACGACGATGGCCGGGGTCTTTACCAAATCCAGCACCCGGTCTGCCCCGGTGCTGGATTGCCAGGCCAAGATCGGCGGCGACGGCGATGCCGGTGCCGCCATCGTGGTGAACTCGGGCAATGCCAACGCCTTTACCGGGCGCAACGGGATCGAGGCGACTCGCGCCGTGACCTCCGCCGCCGCCGCGGTCCTGGGGCTGCCCGAGGATCGCGTCTTTTCCTCCTCGACCGGGGTGATCGGGGAAAAGCTGCCCGCCGAGCGGATCACCGCCAAGCTGGGCGATCTGGCTGCCGTGCTGGACGAAGGCAAGATCGAAGAAGCCGCCAAGGCCATCATGACCACCGACACCTTCCCCAAGGGGGCCTCGGCCGAAGTCATGATCGACGGCCAGGTGGTCAGGATCGCGGGCATCGCCAAGGGCTCGGGCATGATCGCGCCCGACATGGCGACGATGCTGGTCTACATCTTCACCGACGCCGCGGTGGAACGCCCGGTGCTGCAGGACATGGTGTCGACCCTGTCGGATCTGACCTTCAACTGCATCACCGTGGACAGCGACACCTCGACCTCGGACACTCTGCTGATGGCGGCGACCGGCGCTTCGGGCGTGCGGGTGACGGAAGGCAACACCGCCTTCATCGAGGCTTTGCGCGGCGTGATGCTGGACCTCGCCCACCAGGTGGTGAAGGACGGCGAAGGCGCGACGAAATTTGTGGAAATCCACGTCAGCGGCGCGCCCTCGGACGCCGATGCGCGGACCCATGCGATGGCCATCGCCAACTCTCCGCTGGTCAAGACCGCCATCGCGGGCGAGGATCCGAACTGGGGCCGCATCGTCATGGCGATCGGCAAATCCGGCGCCCCGGCCGACCGCGACCTGATCTCGATCTGGTTCGGCGACGTGCTGGTGGCCGACAAGGGCTGGGCCTCGGCCGACTACAAGGAGGCCGACGGCGCCGCCCACATGAAGGGGCAGGAGCTGTCGATAAAGGTCGATCTGGGCATGGGCGGCGGGGCCGCCACCGTATGGACCTGCGACCTGACCCACGGCTACATCGACATCAACGCGGATTATCGCTCCTGATGAGGGTCGTCCTGGTTTCGGCGGTCGCGCTGATCGACATCGACGGGCGCGTGCTGCTGGCCCAGAGACCCGAGGGCAAGTCGCTGGCGGGCCTTTGGGAATTCCCCGGCGGCAAGGTCGAACCGGGCGAAACGCCCGAGGCCGCCCTGATCCGCGAGCTGAAAGAGGAACTGGGCATCGACACCTGGCAGTCCTGCCTGGCGCCGCTGACCTTTGCCTCGCACGGTTATGACTCGTTCCACCTGCTGATGCCGCTCTTTGCCTGCCGCAAGTGGGAGGGCACGCCGCAGGCGCGCGAAGGGCAGGTTCTGAAGTGGGTCCGCCCCCGCGACATGCGCGATTACCCCATGCCGCCCGCCGACCTGCCGCTGATTCCGATTCTCCGCGATTGGCTATGACGCAATGCGGCATTTTTGTGAATCGCGGCGGATTTTGTGGATTTCGGGCGGGTTGATCAACATTTAGGCGAAATTTGTCACATAACTCACACTCTTTTGGCAGATTGGATCGAAAATTTAAGTGATCGGTTAACCGATTGGTTGTATAACCGGACGCACCAATTCTCTGGGGAGGGATTGAAATGCATCGGACTATCACAATGGGAAGCTGTGTCTCGGTTCAGGGCATGTTCGTCAGGACTCTGTCGGACGGCCGGGTCGAGGTACGTGTTGGCGACAGGATTTTTGTCGGCACTCCGGTCAGCCAGGCAGCCGCCGCCTGATCGGCGCCCCCCGGGGCGCGAAACGTGATGTGACCACAGCGTCGGATGGGGCGCGAAGGGCGCATTCCGACACTCAACGGAATACGGAAACGGCCTTGTTTCGGCGGGCCGTTTTTCGTTATGCGGCCCTGTAGCCCTGTAGCCCTGTAGCCCTGTAGCCCTGTAGCCCCGTCACATATGTGGCGAGGGCTGGCGCCTGCCGGGCGCGCGGATAATATCGCCGGACCTGAATGCCTGGCCGATGGGACGAGATGGCGCTTTCCCTGCTTATCGTGGCGCTCATCGCTGCGTTCTTCTTTGCCCTGGGCATCGTACTGACCCCTTTCGGTCTGCGCGCCGCGCCGCCGCTGGTGGGGGCCTCGATCAGCGTGCCGTCTTCGGCCGTCTTCTTCCTGCTGCTGGCGCCCTTCACCCTCGACCTCGGCAATGCCGATGGCGGGGCGATCCTGCTCTTTGCCCTGGCCGGGGTGATCTATCCGGCGATGGTGACGCTGCTGAACTTCGCCGGGAACCTGCGGCTTGGCGCGAACCTGGCGGGCGCCCTGGGCAACCTGACACCGCTGTTTGCCGTGGGCTTTGCGGTCCTGTTGCTGGGCGATATCCCGCATCCGTCGCAGTTGATCGGCGTGCTGGCGGTCTGCGCCGGGCTGGTGATCATGGCGCTGGACCGGGTGCGCAGCCACCCGGGCGGGGCGCTCTGGATCCTGCTGTTGCCGCTGGCGGCGGCGCTGTTCCGGGGGCTGGCACAGCCCGTGGTCAAGCTGGGGCTGGCGGACTGGCCCAATGCCTTTGCCGCATCGACCGTCAGCTATGTCGTCTCGGCCTCGATGCTGCTGCTGGTGCGCCGCACGATGGTGCGCGCCCCGGTGCCCCGCACGCGCGGGATGCTGTGGTTCTGCGTCATCGGCATCAGCAACGGGCTGGCGCTGCTGTTCCTCTACACCGCGCTGACGATGGGGCCGGTGACCACCGTGGCGCCCGTCGTGGCGACCTATCCCTTGATGATCGTGGTGCTGAACCGCGCGATCCACGGCGACCGGACGCTGTCGCGGGCTGCCTTTGCCGGGATCGCGATATCGGTCATCGGGGTGGTGCTGGTCCTCACGGCCTGACACCTGCGCAAACGAAAAGGACCCGGCGCGGAGGCCGGGTCCCTGAACGTTGGTGACGGTGACGGAGGTCAGGCGAGTGTGCGGGTGACTTCCTCGCGCTCGAAGATCTCGATGACATCGCCGGGGCGGATGTCTTCGTAATTCTCGAACGCCATGCCGCATTCCTGGCCCGACTGCACTTCGGCGACTTCGTCCTTGAAGCGCTTGAGCGTCTTCAGGGTGCCCTCGTGGATCACCACGTCGTCGCGCAGCAGGCGCACACCGGCCGAGCGGCGTGCGACGCCTTCGGTGACCAGGCAGCCTGCGACCTTGCCGACGTTGGAGACCTTGAAGACCTCCTTGATCTGGGCATAGCCGATGAAGGTCTCGCGGATTTCGGCAGACAGCAGGCCCGAGGCCGCCGCCTTCACGTCGTCCACCAGATCGTAGATCACGCTGTAATAGCGGATTTCCACGCCCTTCTGATTGGCGCTGTTGCGGGCCGGGGCATTGGCCCGGACGTTGAAGCCGAAGACCGGCGCGCCCGACGCCTCGGCCAGGCCGATGTCGCTTTCGGTGATGGCGCCGACACCCGAGTGCAGCACGCGCACGCGCACCTCGTCGTTGCCGATCTTTTCCATCGCCTGGACGATTGCCTCGGCCGAGCCCTGCACATCCGCCTTCACGACGATCGGCATCTCGGTGACGTTCTCGTCTTCCTTGGCGCGCTGCATCAGCTGTTCCAGGGTCGTCGCGGCACCGGCTGCGGCGCGCTTGTCCTTGGCGGCCTGGGCACGGTATTCGGCGATCTCGCGGGCCTGCGCCTCGGTCGAGACGACGTTCAGGACGTCGCCCGCCTCGGGCGTGCCGTTGAGGCCAAGCACCTCGACCGGAACCGAGGGACCGGCTTCCTTGACGCGGTCGCCCTTGTCGTTCACCAGCGCGCGGACCTTGCCGTACTGTTCGCCGACGACGAAGATGTCGCCCTGATGCAGCGTGCCGTTCTGGATCAGAACGGTGGCGACCGGGCCACGGCCCACGTCCAGCTGCGCCTCGATCACCGCACCCTGCGCGGCGCGATCGGGGTTGGCTTTCAGCTCCAGCAGTTCGGCCTGCAGCGCGATGGCTTCCAGCAGGTCGTCCAGGCCGTCGCCGGTATGGGCCGACACTTCGACATCCTGCACGTCGCCCGACATCTGTTCGACAACCACTTCGTGTTGCAGCAGGTCGGTGCGCACCTTGGTCGGGTTCGCTTCGGGCTTGTCGATCTTGTTGATCGCCACGATCATCGGCACCTTGGCGGCCTTGGCGTGGTTGATCGCCTCGACCGTCTGCGGCATCACGGCGTCATCCGCCGCGACCACCAGCACCACGATGTCCGTCACCTGGGCGCCACGCGAGCGCATCGAGGTAAAGGCGGCGTGGCCCGGAGTGTCGAGGAAGGTCAGCAGCTGGCCGCCCTCGGTCTGCACCTGATAGGCGCCGATATGCTGGGTGATGCCCCCGGCCTCGCCCGACACGACCTTGGCGTTGCGGATCGCATCCAGCAGCGAGGTCTTGCCGTGGTCGACATGGCCCATGACGGTGATCACCGGCGGACGGTTGACCAGATCCTCGGGCTTGTCGTCGGCGGATTCGATCACCTGTTCGACATCGGCATCCGAAACACGCACGACGTGGTGGCCGAAATCCTCGACGATCAGTTCCGCGGTATCGGCGTCGATGGTCTGGTTCTGCGTGACCATCATGCCGTTCTGCATCAGCGCCTTGACGACGTCGGCGACACGCTCGGCCATACGGTTGGCCAGCTCGCCCACGGTGATCGCCTCGGGGACCTGCACGTCGCGCACGACCTTTTCGCGCTGGACGGGGCCGCCCATGGCCTTCTGCCGGGCGCGTTCCTGTTTCCGCTTCATCGCGGCCAGGGATTTCTGACGCCCGCCTTCGCCGCCCGAAAGCGCCTGGTTCAGGGTCAGCTTGCCGGCACGGCGGCCGCCATCGTCGCCACGGCCCTTGCCGCGGCCGGCGCGGTCGTCACGGTCGTTGCGGTCGGGTGCGCCGCCACCGGGCTTGCCGCCACGGGGCGCCGAGGGTGCGGCACCGCCACGCGGGCCACGGTCTTCGACCTGTTCGGCAGCGGGCGCGGCAGCTGCGGCGGCCGCGCGCTTGGCGGCTTCCTCGGCTTCGCGCTTCTGGCGCTCTTCCTCTTCGGCCTTGGCCTTGAGGGCTTCTTCGCGCTCGCGCTCCTCGCGTTCCTTCTGTTCCGCTTCCTCGCGGCGACGCTGGCGCTCTTCCTCGCGCTCGCGTTCCTCGCGCTCACGCTGGGCGGTCTCTTCGACCTCGCGGGCCTTCGCGGCCTGCAATGCCTTCAGGCGGCGCTCCATCTCGGCGTCGGAAATGCCTGCGGGGCGTTTCGACGGATCACCGAGGTTCACACCCGAGCCGGACCCCTTGCCGCCTGCCGAACCCGCACCGGGCTTGGGCGCGACAACGCGCTTGCGCTTGGTCTCCACCACGACATTCTTGGTACGTCCGTGGCTGAAGCTCTGCTTCACGTTCCCCGGCCGGGAACCCCCTCCACGTACACCCAAAGTCTTTTTGCCGTCTTGGTCGCTCATGTAGTTCATTTATCCTCTCGGGCGGGAATCCCCGCCGTCTCGGCGCGCAGGCCTTTCAGCCTTGCCGCCTCCTCTACAACACGTTTTGCCAAACCACCAGACGCGAGAGCCGCGTGTATCGCAGTTTCACGTCCGAAGGCCAAGCCGATTTCGTCCGCCGTCAGCCAGCCGATGAAGCTTCCCCCATATGGGGTAGAGAGCTTCGACTTGCCCCGGCCCGAGCCATCAGAGGCCTGGATCAGGACATCGGCGATGTCCTTGGACAGCCAGTCCTTGACCTTCTCGAAGCCCGAAACGGCATCGCCCGACTTGCGCGCCAGGGCGATCAGCTCGACCACGTGGCGCAGAACGGCGGACTCGACGATATCGGTCAGCCCCTCCGGCAGGGTGATCGGCTGCCGCGCGGCGCGGGCAAAGGTCTTCTTCTTTACCGCCTGATCCAGCGCGGAGCGAGTCGCGCTGACCCAGATGCCGCGGCCGGGCAGCTTTTCCAGAACATCCGGAACCAGCAGCCCGTCAGGCGAAACCACGAACCGGACGAGGCCGCCCTTGGGCTGACTTTCGCCGGTCACGATACATTTGCGCTCGGCTCCGTCCGAGCGGTCCTTGGAGGCGCCACCGCGGGTCATGCGTCCGTCCTCCGGGGCCGGGGCCTCAGGCCTCGGCCTCCTCCTCGACTGCATCGCCGTCCTCGTCACCGTCTTCTTCGGCTTCCAGTTCGGTCGGATCGACCCAGCCCAGCATGACCCGGGCGGTCATCACGAGGTGCTGAGCCTCGTCCAGCGACATGTCGAATTTCTCCAGCAGGCCTTCGTCCTTGACCCGCTCGCCGTCGACGGTGGTCCAGCCGCCGGCCAGTTCCCAGTCGGCGCAGGTCGCGAAATCTTCCAGCGATTTCACGCCGTCCTCGGCCAGTGCCTCGATCATCTGGGGTGTCAGGCCCTCGAATTCAACCAGGCTGTCCTCGACTCCCAGTTCACGGGCGTGTTCCAGCGCGGCCTTGGCCTGGGCTTCCAGGAATTCCCGGGCCCGCATCTGCAGCTCCTGGGCGGTGCTTTCGTCGACGCCGTCGATGACCAGCAGTTCGTCCTGCTCGACATAGGCGACTTCTTCCAGGTTGGTGAAACCTTCCGAAACCAGAAGCTGGGCAAAGAACTCGTCCAGGTCCAGCGTGTCCATGAAGAGCTTGGTCCGCTCCTCGAACTCCTTCTGGCGGCGTTCGGATTCCTCGGCTTCGGTCATGATGTCGATGTCGAGACCGGTCAGCTGCGAGGCCAGGCGCACGTTCTGGCCGCGGCGGCCGATGGCGAGCGAAAGCTGCTCGTCGGGCACGACGACCTCGATCCGCTCGGCATCCTCGTCCAGGACCACCTTGGTGACCTCGGCCGGCTGCAGCGCGTTCACCAGGAAGGTCGGCTGATCCTCGTTCCACGGAATGATGTCGATCTTTTCGCCCTGCAGCTCGTTCACCACGGCCTGCACGCGCGACCCGCGCATACCCACGCAGGCGCCAACCGGGTCGATGGAGTTGTCATAGGAAATCACGGCGATCTTGGCGCGCGACCCGGGATCGCGGGCGACGGCCTTGATCTCGATGATGCCGTCGTAGATCTCGGGCACTTCCATCTTGAACAGCTCGGCCATGAACTGCGGATCGGTGCGCGACAGGAAGATCTGCGGCCCGCGCTGCTCGCGGCGCACGTCCTTGATGTAGCAGCGAATCCGGTCGTTGGGGCGATAGGCCTCGCGGCCGATCTTTTCGTTGCGGCGCAGGATCGCCTCGCCCCGGCCCACGTCGACGATGACGTTGCCGTATTCCTCGCGCTTGACGACACCGTTGATGATGGTGCCGGCGCGGTCCTTGAATTCCTCGTACTGGCGGTCACGTTCGGCTTCGCGGACCTTCTGCAGGATCACCTGCTTGGCGGACTGGGCGGCGATGCGGCCCATCTCGACCGGGGGGACCTCTTCGACGAAGGTGTCGCCCACCTTGGGGTCTGCCATGTACTGCTTGGCCTGCGCGACGGTCAGCTCTGCCTGGTAGTTCTCCAGCAGGTCGTCCTCGACCACCGTGCGCACCCGGGTAAAGGTCGCGCGGCCGGTCTTGCGGTCGATGGCCACGCGGATGTCCATCTCGCTGCCGTAGCGGCTCTTGGCGGCACGGGCGAGCGACTCTTCCATCGCCTCCACGACCAGCGCCGGGTCGATCATCTTTTCCCGTGCGACGGCCTCGGCGGTTTGCAGCAGCTCAAGCTGGTTTGCAGAGGTGATTGCCATGTCAGTCAGCCTTTCCCAATAAACGCGTCAGTTTCCGACCGCGCCGATCACAAGTCCCGCCAGCAGGCAGGCCGGCACGACCCAGCGTGCTGCGGCCACGGCCTGCGATTCGATCATCCGCATCAGATCCGCCGCCATCGGCGCCTGCACGGGTTTCAGCTCATTCATCTGTCTCTTCCTCGGCCTCGATCTCGTCAAAGGCACTCTCGTTCAGCACGCCCGCATCCTTGCGGGCCTTCAGCATTTCCTTGATCAGCTCGTCGGTCAGCACCAGCTTGGCGTCGGCCAGCCATTCGAACTTCAGTCCGACGGTGCCTTCCTCGATGTTGATCAGCACCTCGTCATCCTCGACCCCCGCCAGCATGCCCTTGAAGCGCTTGCGGCCGTCGATCAGCTCGGCGGTCTCGATCTTGGCTTCGTAACCCTCGAAGGTCTCGAAATCCTTGAGACGGGTCAGCGGGCGGTCGATGCCGGGGCTCGACACTTCCAGCGTATAGGCGTCGAGGATCGGATCCTCGACATCCAGCGTGGCGGAAACCGCGTTCGAGATGGCGGCGCAGTCGTCGACCTCGATCCCGCCCTCGGGTTTCTCGGCCATGATCTGCAGCGTCTTGGTCTGTCCGCCCATCAGGCGGATGCGCACCAGCTCGAACCCCAGATCCTCGATCACGGGGGTGACGATCTCGGCCAGGCGCCGGTCGATGGCGGCTTTGGCGATCATGTCGTTCATGGGGTGTCCTTCGGACGCAAAAAAACGGGCGCGCGGCCCGTTGAAGCATCCGGTGGAGCGTTTTGGCAGGAGCCTCAACACGCCGCTGTTGGCGTGCATATAGAGAGAATCACCCCCCTGCGCAAGTCCAGATTCCCCGGCTTGCGCGGAATCGGCGCGGGCCTAGACTTGGCCGCACAGACACAATGGCGTGAGAGACCGGAGATGGACGACCGGACCCGGGACGAGATGATCTTGTCCTATTACCGCGTGCGGCAGGCGCTTGGCTTTCTGGGGGTGCTCTTCCCCTTCCTGCTGATGGTGCCGGGGCTGATCTCGGATGCCCGCATCATGCCTTCGCTCAGCGATTACTACCATTCCATGCAGCGCGACATCTTTGTCGGCAGCCTGGTCGCCATCGGCATGTTCCTGGTGTCCTACAAGGGCCATGTCCGCGCCGAGGGCGAGAGGCTGTCCGACGATTTTGTCGCCACCCTGGCCGGGGCCGCCGCGATCCTGATCGCCCTCTGTCCCAGCGAGCCGCCCGAGCCGGCGGTGGTGACCTTTTCGCAATTCGCCCTGGGGCTCAAGGCGGCGGTGATCGGGCATTACATCAGCGCGCAGGTCTTCCTCTATGCGCTGGCCTACATGTGCCTGTTCAAATTCGCCCGCACGGCCAAGCCGGTGCGCCGCCGCATCTATCGCGGCTGCGGGTTCCTGATCGTGGCCATGGGGGTCGTCGCCTCGATTGCCGCCTATCACAAGGCCCTGGGGAGCGAGTCGGCCCGGGCCTTCGTCCTCGACAATTCGGTTGTCTTCTGGTGCGAGGCCGTGGGCGTCTGGGCCTTCGGCGTCTCGTGGCTGGTCAAGGGCCGGGCCGAGATGCTGCTGCTGCGCCGCCCGGCGCGGGCCGGCAGCCATGCGGCCCCGGCCCGGTAACGCCTATTCGGGGGCGGTCAGGCTCAGCAGTACCGGGTCCAGCCCGTCGATCGTGCCTTCCAGCCGGGCCCCTGCCGAGACCGCGCCGACGCCGGCGGGGGTGCCGGTGTAGATCAGATCGCCCGCGCCCAGGTGATAGAACTGCGACAGATGCGCGATCACGTCGGTCACGGAATGGATCAGTTCGGTCAGGGTGGCGTCCTGTTTCACCGTGCCGTCCACCGACAGGGCGATGCGCTGGTCGGCCACCGCGCCGAATTCCGCCGCCTTGGTGATCGTGGCAATCACCGCCGCGCCCTCGACATCCTTGCCCAGGCTCCAGGGGCGCTTCTTGTCCTTGGCCGCGCCCTGCAGGTCGCGCCGCGTCATGTCCAGCCCGCAGGCATAGCCGTAGATCGCGGCCTGTGCCTCTTCCTTCGTGCAGCGGAACACCGGGGCGCCGAGGGCGACGACGAATTCCATCTCGTGGTGATAATCCGAGGTGCCGGGGGGATAGGGCAGTTCGGCCCCGCTCAGCACCAGATGCGCAGGCGATTTGGTGAAGTAGAAGGGCGCCTCGCGGTCGACCTCGTTGCCCATCTCGGCGGCATGGGCGGCATAGTTGCGCCCGACGCAGAAGATGCGGCGCACGGGATAGCCCTCGGTCTCGCCCTTCACGGGCACATCGGGGATGGGGGGCAGGGCGAAGAGGCTCATCACGGTCCTTTCGGGGTTGCTGGATGCCTGGCGCACCGCCAGGGCGGGCGCGTCGTCTCTGGGCCGGTTATCCGGCCAAAGCGGGCCGGGGTAAAGTCCTTGCCGGACCGCGGGCCGTCAGCCCAGCCCGAAGGCCCACATCGCCACCACCCAGCCCGACAGGACAAGCCCCGACATCAGCGTATAGGCCCCGTTCCAGACCAGCCCGACCCGGCGGGCCGAGACGCCCGCATAGCTGCCCAGCATCAGGGTCGTCGCGGTGTAGGGCGAGCTGGAGGCCGACAGCGCCCAGCCCGCGGTGATCGCGATGAAGATCGCGTTCGGGTGTAGGCCGATGGCGGCGGCGGGCGGGATCAGCGGGATCATCAGGGTGACGGCAAGGATCGGGTTCATGCCGATCTGCCCGCCCAGCGGGGTCAGCCAGACCAGCGCCAGCAGGATCAGCCAGCCCGGAATCGCCGACAGGTCGACGCCCGAGGCGGCGATGGCCGGCGCCAGCAGCGTGCCGCCGAGCGACCCGATGACCCCGGCCATCGGCAGCAGGATCATCTCGTCCCGATAGCCGGGCAGATCGAACAGCACATAGCGCCGGGTCCGCGCGGTCGCGCCCTCGATCCGCCCGCCGGGCGGCGCCTGAATGGCGAACCAGCCGATGGCGATCACCGGGACGACCAGCAGTACGATGGCGGTGACCTTCAGCCCCGTCACCTCGTGCAGCACCATGGTCAGCGACATCAGCCCGACCAGCAGGCCCAGCAGGGGCAGAACGGCGGTCCAGCTCCCGGCCTCGCCGGGTTTGCGCGGCTGTGCGGGATGGCTTAGCCGCGGCTTGAACAGCGTGTCGAGCGCCCAGCCGATGGCCACAAGCAGCACGCTGGACACCAACGCATAGGGCAGCGCCCGGCCCCAGGAGACGCCCGGCACCAGGGCGCTGGTCAGCGCGACGGCAAAGGCCAGCGGCGACCAGGGCAGCATCGAGCCGAATCCGCGCTGGATCGCCAGCAGCATCCGCCGCTGCCGCACCTTCCGGACTTCGAGGTCCGGCTCGTCGCGCGACCCGGCGATGGCCAGGCTCGACAGCAGCGGGATCGCGCCATAGTTCAGCAGCAGGGCAAAGGCCTGCCCCCCGGCGGTCAGCGCGATATAACGCCGCCCGGGTGGCTGATGCGCCAGATAGTACCCGCAGGTCCGGATGGTGGGAGAGGTATCCGCCGCATGCCGCAACGTGGCCAGCGCGGCGAAGTAGGTGCCGATGAAGGCCCCGCGTTCCAGCGCGGCCAGGATCTCGGCCTGCCAGTCGGGGTGAGTCGCCGCCGCGGCGATCATCAGTGCCACGCCCACCGCCAGAAAGATCAGCCGCCACGGATTGGCCCGGATCGCCAT
This sequence comes from Pseudooceanicola pacificus, assembly GCF_009789075.1. Lineage (GTDB taxonomy): Bacteria > Pseudomonadota > Alphaproteobacteria > Rhodobacterales > Rhodobacteraceae > Pseudooceanicola > Pseudooceanicola pacificus. The sequence continues at coordinate 375,568 of NZ_WNXQ01000001.1, read as the reverse complement.
CAGCGCCAGCATCGGCACCAGGAGCAGCCCCGCCGCCGGCCCGGCCCAGGCCGGCCCCTGCCAGAGCGACAGGATGGTCAGCAGGATCATCGCCAGGGCCAGCAGCCCGGTGATCCTGGCATCGAGCGGAAGTGGCGTGCCCGGTGTCGTCATCGCGCCGCCGCCGCGCCCGGGCGCCTCATTCCGCCAGCAGGGTCGCCATGCGGCGCAGGGCCAGCTGGTAGCCCTCGGTCCCGAACCCGGCCATCACGCCCTCGGCCCTTTGCGAGACGTAGGAGTGATGGCGGAATGCCTCGCGTTTGTGGATGTTCGAGATGTGAACCTCCAGCACCGGCGCCTCGAAGGTGTTCAGCGCGTCGAGGATCGCCACCGAGGTATGCGAATAGGCCCCGGGGTTGATGATGATCCCGTCGCGCGTGCCGCGCGCCTCGTGGATCATGTCGACCAGACCGCCTTCGTGATTGGATTGCCGGAACTCCACCGCCAGGCCCAGGCTGTCGCCCAGGGCGCGGCAGTCGTTTTCGATCTGCTCCAGCGTCACGTCGCCGTAGATCTCGACCTGCCGCTTGCCCAGCAGGTTCAGGTTGGGTCCGTTCAGGAACAGGATCGTCTTGGTCATGCCGGGTCCTTCGTCGCCTCGCCCTTCGAGTGGTCGCGCGTTCCGGCCCGGTTTGCAAGGCACGGGAATGCAACCCGGCCCTGCATGCCGGTTGTCCCTCTGAATCGGACCGGTGCGCCGGCCCCGACGGAGCGGGGACATGCCGCAATGCCGCGTCTGGACACTCTGCCGGGATTGGGGTCTCGTGGCGCCATCCGGGTCAAATCGCCAGAGGTCTCCATGTCGTCCACGCCGCTTTCCGATCTCATCGCGCAGGGCAGGGGGGATGCGCCCGCCGATATCGTGCTCAAGGGCGGCAAGGTGCTGGACCTGATGACCGGCGCGCTGCTGGACGGCGATGTGGCGATCTGCGGCGACACCATCGTCGGCACCTGCGACACCTACCACGGCAAGCAGGAGATCGACGTTTCCGGGATGATCCTCGTCCCCGGGTTCATCGACACCCATCTGCATATCGAAAGCTCGCTTGTCACCCCGCATGAATTCGACCGCTGCGTCACCCCGCGCGGCGTGACCACGGTGATCTGCGACCCGCACGAGATCGCCAATGTGATCGGCGTGCCGGGGATCGAATATTTCCTCGCCTGTGCGCGTCAGACGGTGCTGGATATCCGGGTCAACCTGTCCTCCTGCGTGCCCTCCAGCCATATGGAAACCGCAGGGGCCGAGATCGGGGCGCAGGACCTGCTGCCCCTGGCCGACGATCCCAAGGTGATCGGGCTGGCCGAGTTCATGAACTATCCCGGCGTGATCTTTCAGGATCCCGGCTGCATGGAAAAGCTTGAGGCGTTCCGGGGCCGCCATATCGACGGCCATTGCCCGCAACTGCTGGGCCGGGACCTCAACGCCTATATCTCGGCCGGGATCCGGACAGAGCACGAGGCCACCACCGCCGAAGAGGCGATGGAGAAACTGCGCAAGGGCATGCGCGTGCTGATCCGCGAGGGGTCGGTGTCCAAGGACCTGCACGCCCTGCAACCGATCCTGAGCGAGGCGACCTCGCCCTATCTGTGCCTGTGCACCGACGACCGCAACCCGCTGGACATCGGCGAACACGGGCACCTCGATTACATGATCCGCGAGATGATCCGCCTGGGCACCTCGCCGCTGGCCGCCTATCGCGCCGCCTCGCTGTCCGCCGCCGAGGCCTTCGGGCTCAAGGATCGCGGCATGATCGCGCCGGGCAAGCGGGCCGATATCGTCGTGCTGCCGACGCTGGAGGACTGCCGCGCCGAGATGGTCTTTGCCGGCGGCGTGCGGGTGGGCGAAGAGGCGTTCCGCACCCGCGCCCGCACCGCGCCGGTCGGGCGCAACTCCGTCCGGGCGCCGACGGTGGAGCCCGAGGATTTCCGCACCACCGGCAACCGCGAGGCGACCGATGTGATCGGCATCCTCGAAGGCAAGATCATCACCGAGCACCTGCACGAGACAATTGCCATCGAGGACGGCGACAAGCGCCCTGACACCGCCCGCGACCTGGTCAAGATCGCGGTGATCGAACGGCACGGGCGCAACGGCAACATCGCGACCGGCTTCGTCAAGGGCTTCGGGCTGAAGCGGGGGGCCATCGCCTCGACCGTCTGTCACGACCACCACAATATCGCGGTGGTCGGCGCGGATTACGAGGACATGGCCCTGGCCGCCAACCGCCTCGGCCAGATCGAAGGCGGATTCGTCGTGGTCGAGAATGGCCGCGTGCAGGCCGAACTGCCGCTGCCGGTCGCCGGGCTGATGAGCCTGTCGCCCTTCGAGGCGGTGCATGACGACCTGGTCGCCCTGCGCGCCGCCGCCCGTTCGCTGGGCGTGACGCTGGAGGAACCTTTCCTGCAGCTCGCCTTCCTCGCCCTGCCGGTGATCCCGGCGCTGAAGATCACCGATCGCGGCATGGTCGACGTGACGAAGTTCGAGATCATCACCTGAGGGGCCGGAGCGCGGCGAAAGCTGGCTGATCCCGGGGGCCTTCTGCGCTGCCCGGCGGCGGAATATCGGCCGGCGGTGGCCCCTGGCGGCGGTGGAACCGCCCCGACTCCGGGAGGGCGGAGGCAGGTTCAGGGGGCCCCGACACCGGCACCGCCCAGACAGGCAAACCGGCCCGCCGGAAATGGCCGCCTGCCCGCCGGCGCCGGGACGCGCGCCAGCAATCCCCGGGTCAGCTCAGCCGATCCGCCCGCCCGCGTCGCCGATCTGCCCGCGATGCAGCAGCAGGTGATCCAGCACCACGCAGGCCATCATCGCCTCGCCCACCGGCACGGCGCGGATGCCGACGCAGGGATCGTGGCGGCCCTTGGTGATGATCTCGGCGGCCTCGCCCGACTTGGTAATGGTCTGGCGCGTCTTCAGGATCGACGAGGTCGGCTTGACCGCGAAACGCACCACCAGATCCTGCCCGGTGGAGATCCCGCCCAGGATCCCGCCCGCGTGGTTCGAGGAATAGACCGGCTGGCCGTCGTTCCCCATGAAGATCTCGTCGGCATTCTCCTCGCCCGTCAGCTCGGCCGCGCCCATGCCCTCGCCGATCTCGACGCCCTTGACCGCGTTGATCGACATCATCGCGGCGGCCAGGTCGGTGTCGAGCTTGCCGTAGATCGGCGCGCCCAGCCCCGCGGGCACGCCCGAGGCCACGACCTCGACCACCGCGCCCACCGAATTGCCCGATTTGCGCAGCCCGTCGAGGTAGTCGGCCCAGTCTCCGGCGGCCACGGCATCGGGCACCCAGAAGGGATTGCGCTCGATCTCGTCGATGTCGAACCGGTCGCGGTCGATCCGGTGCGGGCCCATCTGCACCATGTAGCCCCGGATCGTCACCTGCGGCGCCAGCGCCTTGAGCGCCGCGCGCGCCAGCCCGCCGGCCGCCACCCGCGCCGCCGTTTCGCGGGCCGAGGACCGGCCGCCGCCGCGATAGTCGCGGATACCGTATTTCTGCCAGTAGGTGATATCCGCATGGCCGGGGCGGAATTTCTCGGCGATCTCGGAATAATCCTTGGACCGCTGGTCGGTGTTGCGGATCGTCAGCTGCACCGGGGTGCCCGTGGTCCGGCCCTCGAAGGTGCCCGAGAGGATTTCGACCTCGTCGGCCTCGCGCCGCTGGGTGGTGTACTTGCTCTGCCCGGGTTTGCGCCGGTCCAGCCAGTGCTGCAGCAGCGCCGCGTCCACCGGAACGCCCGGGGGGCAGCCGTCGACCGTGGCGCCAAGCGCGGGCCCGTGGCTTTCGCCCCAGGTGGTGACGCGGAACAGATGGCCGAAGGTGTTGAGCGACATGGTCTTCCCCCAAGAGAACGCGGGTTCCCTAGCGCATGGGGGCAGGGCTGGCAATCAGCGGGCGTAGCGATCCCAGAGCCAGAGCACCAGCACCGCGCCGCCGATCGCGCCGATGATCCCGGCCAGCACGCCCAGCACCGCCAGCACCGTCTTGACGATCAGCCCGCCAACCAGCGCCCCGGCCATGCCGATCAGCACGGTCTGCAGGGGGGTCGTGCGCACCTCCAGCATGCGGGTCGCGAACCAGCCCGCCGCCGCCCCGATGAGGATCCACAGGATCAGGCCCATGTCGCTACTTCTTTCGGTAATGGGTCGGCACGATGATCAGCGCGCCGATGGACGAGATGATCGCATCCACCCCCGGCGCGCCGAAGCGGAAGCCGAACATGATGCGGATGAAATAGAACAGGAAGGCCCCGCCGACGCAGATGATGATCGAGGGCAGGATGCCGTTGCGGGTGAATCCGGTGCGTTCCGAGAGGAAGCCGACGATGCCGCCGATCACGACCGATCCGATGAGATGCAGAATCATCAGCTGCCCCTGTAGGTCGAATAGCCGAAGGGCGAGAGCAGCAGCGGCACGTGATAATGCGACTCCGGGTCCGAGATGCCGAACCGCAGCGGGATGACATCCAGGAAGCGCGGCGACTCGGGCGGGACGCCGGCGGCGTCGAGATAGGCGCCGGCGTGGAATTCCAGCTCGTAGCTGCCGGTGGCGAAATCCCCGGCGGGCAGGATCGGGCTGTCGGTGCGGCCGTCGTCATTGGTCGTCATCCGCGCCAGTTCCCGCCGCGCGCCGCCCTCCAGCGCATAGAGCACGACCGCCAGCCCGGCGGCGGGTTTGCCGCTTGCCGTGTCAAGCACGTGGGTGGTGAGGTAGCCTTTGGCCATTCCTGCTCCGATCCGCTTGCAACCCTGCGTCCGCTTGGGCTTCATTGCCGGTGCGACGCCTGACGGAGAGAAGCACATGCACCGCTACCCGCGCAACCTGATCGGCCACGGCCCCACCCCGCCCGACGCGAAATGGCCGGGCGGCGCGAAGATCGCGATCAGTTTCGTGCTGAACTACGAGGAAGGCGGCGAGAACAACATCCTGCACGGCGATGCGGCCTCCGAGGGGTTCCTGTCCGAGATCATCGGCGCCGCCCCCTGGCCGGGTGCGCGGCACTGGAACATGGAATCGAACTACGAATACGGCGCGCGTGCCGGTTTCTGGCGCCTGCACCGGCTGTTCACCGGCGCGGGCATTCCGCTGACCGTCTACGGCGTGACCACCGCGATGGCCCGTTCGCCCGAACAGGTCTGGGCGATGCAGGAGGCGGATTGGGAGATCGCCAGCCACGGGCTGAAGTGGATCGAGTACAAGGACGCCCCCGAGGCGCACGAGGCCCGCGACATGGCCGAGGCGATCCGCCTGCACACCGAACTCGTCGGAACGCCCCCCACGGGCTGGTACACCGGGCGCTGTTCGATGAACACCGTGCGGCTGGCGGCCGAGGCCGGCTGTTTCGACTGGGTCAGCGATTCCATCGACGACGACCTGCCGCACTGGCTGCCCGTGGGCGCGCGGCATCAGCTGGTGATTCCCTACACGATGGACTCCAACGACATGCGCTTTGCCGTCGCAGCCGGTTTCGGCGGTCCCGAGGAATATTTCACCCATCTCAAGGACAGTTTCGACGCGCTCTATGCCGAGGGGCAGGCGGGCGCCGCCAAGATGATGTCGGTCGGTCTGCACTGCCGTCTTGTCGGGCGGCCCGGGCGCGTGATGGCGCTGAAGCGGTTCATGGACTACGCCGCCTCGCACGAGGGCGTCTGGTTCCCGCGCCGCATCGACATCGCCCGCCACTGGGCCGCGGTGCATCCGCCGGTGACGCCGGACCTCGTGCCCTCGCGGATGGACCGGGAGGCCTTCGTCAATGCCTTCGGCGGCATCTACGAACATTCCCCCTGGATCGCCGAGCGCGCATTCGGGCTGGAGCTGGGCCCGGCCCATGACCGCGCCAAGGGGCTGTGGAGCGCGCTGGCGCGCTGCTTCCGCACGGCATCGGATGACGAACGCATGGGCGTGCTCAGGGCCCATCCCGACCTGGCCGGCAAGCTGGCGGCGGCCAGACGCCTGACGGCAGAGAGCACGGCCGAACAGGCCTCGGCCGGGCTGGACGCGCTGACCGACGCGGAACGCGCGGCGTTCACCGAAATGAACACCCGATATGTCGCGAAACACGGATTTCCCTTTATCATTGCGGTCAGGGAGAATACTAAGCCGTCGATCCTGGCGGCATTCGAACGCCGCATTGATCAGGACACCACCACCGAATTCAACGAGGCCTGCCGACAGGTCGAACGCATCGCGTATCATCGTCTGGCGGCCCTTTTACCGGACGACTGATGACCACGATTGACCGCCTCGAATCCGACGTGCCGCTGTTCGTGCGCACGGGTATCAACCTCGCTTCTGCCGGGCTGGGGGCCAAGGCCCTGAGCGCGACCGACGAATTCTTCGCCCCGCTGACGCGGATGCTGGAGGATGACGAAGCGGTGTTCTATCCCGACCGGTTCGACGACAACGGCAAGTGGATGGACGGCTGGGAAACCCGCCGCCGCCGCGGCAGCGGGCATGATCACGCCACCATCCGCCTGGCCGCCCCGGGCCGGCTGCTGGGGTTCGACGTCGACACCTCGCATTTCACCGGCAACTACGCCCCCGCCGTGCGGGTCGAGGCCTGCACCCTGACCGATGGCGAGCCCGACGACAGCACCCGCTGGGTCGAGATTCTGCGCAATCAGCCGCTCGGCCCCTCGGCGCATCACTATTTCCGCTGCGAGAGCTACGAGCTCTGGACGCATCTGCGCATCCATATCTACCCCGATGGCGGCGTCGCCCGGTTCCGCGCCTATGGCGTGCCCGAGCTTGACCCCTCCAACGAGGGCAAGGACGAGATCGACCTGGCCGCGGCCCTGAACGGCGGGCGGGTGCTGGCCTTTTCCGATGCGCATTACGGCGACTTCCGCCGCCTGCTGGCGCCGGGCCGGGGCAAGAACATGGCCGATGGCTGGGAAACCCGCCGCCGCCGCGAACCGGGTTATGACTGGCTGGTGCTGGCGCTTGGCGCGCGGGGCTCGATCGACCGGATCGAGATCGACACCCACCTGTTCAAGGGCAACTATCCCGACAGCTGCACCCTGCAGGCCGCCGATCTGACCGAATTCGGCGACGGGCTGACCGATGCGCTGGTCACCTCGTCGATGTTCTGGGACCAACTGATGCCCCGGCAGAAGCTGCAGGGCGACACGATCCACGAATTCCGCGAGCAGGTGGCCGACCTGGGGCCGGTGACCCATGTCCGGTTCAACATCCACCCAGATGGAGGCGTCTCGCGCCTGCGGCTGTTCGGACGGCCGGTCTGGCGCGGATGAGCGCTGCCCTCACGATCAGGGCCCGGCCGCTGAGCGCGGCCGCCTTCGCCCCGTTCGGCGATGTGCTGGAGGCCTCCGGTCAACCCGACAAGGTGATCAACGAGGGGCTCTGCGACCGTTTTCACGACCGGGCACGGATGGATTTCGGCCCCGGCGGGCGCGCGGGCATCAGCATCTTCCGCGCCACCTCGCGCGCGCTGCCCTATGCCTGCGGCATGCTGGAACGGCACCCCGAGGGGTCGCAGGCCTTTGTCCCGATGATGGACCTGGCCTGGCTGGTGATCGTGGCCCCGGATGCGGGCGGACGGCCCGGCGAACCGCTCGCCTTCCTGCCCTCGCCCGGGCAGGGGGTCAATCTGCTGAGGAATACCTGGCACGGGGTGCTTACACCTTTGGCAGAGCCGGCGATTTTCGCGGTGATCGACCGTATTGGCGATACCCCCAACCTCGAAGAGTTCTTCCTGAGCGAACCGGTCGTGGTAACCTCCTGACCGACCCGCCCGGCAGAGGCGGGCATGCCTCTGACACGGATTTGGGAAGATAACATGGCAGATTCCGCCCTCGGGACTCCGGCACAGCTCCGCGACCCGAACTATACGCCGCCGCTCGTCGATGCGGTTCCCCTCGGCATTCAGCACGTGCTGGCGATGTTCGCATCCAACGTGACCCCGGCGATCATCGTCGCGGGGGCCGCAGGGTTCGGCTTCGGGTCCGACCAGGGGGCACTCGGCTTCCCCGACATGACCTACATGATCCAGATGGCGATGCTCTTCGCCGGGGTCGCGACGCTGTTCCAGACCATCGGCTTCGGTCCGGTGGGCGCGCGCCTGCCCATCGTGCAGGGCACCTCCTTCGCCTTCCTGCCGGTGATGATCCCGGCGGTCGCGGGCCAGGGCACCGCGGGCATGGCCGGGCTGATGACCGGCATCGTGATCGGCGGCATCTTCCACTTCTGCCTCGGCACGGTGATCGGGCGCATCCGCTTTGCCCTGCCGCCGCTGGTGACCGGGCTGATCGTGCTGATGATCGGCCTCGCGCTGCTCAAGGTCGGGATTCAGTATGCCGCGGGCGGCGTGCCCCTGATCGGCACGCCGGAATTCGGCACCTTCTCGAAATGGCTGCCGGCGCTGGTGGTGATCGTGGTCTCGCTGGTCCTCAGCTTCTACGCCAAGGGGCTGCTGTCGGTTTCGGCGGTGCTGATCGGGCTGGTCGCGGGCTATCTCGTCGCGCTGGTCATGGGGCAGGTGAGCTTTGGCAACGTGGGCCGGGCGGCCTTCTTCGACCTGCCGATGCCGTTCAAATGGGGGTTCGAGTTCAACGGCGCGATCATCGTCGGCATGTGCTTCATGGCCGTGATCTCGGCCATCGAGACGGTGGGCGACGTATCGGGCATCACCAAGGGCGGCGCCGACCGCGAGGCGACGGACAAGGAGATCTCGGGCGCGACCTTTGCCGACGGCCTTGGCACCGCCATCGCCGGTCTGTTCGGCGGGCTGCCCAACACCTCGTTCAGCCAGAACGTGGGCCTGATCTCGATGACCGGGGTGATGAGCCGCCATGTCGTCACCATCGGCGGCGTCTTCCTGATCCTCTGCGGTCTGGTGCCCAAGTTCGGCGCGCTGGTCTCGACCGTGCCGATCAACGTGCTGGGCGGCGGCGTGATCGTCATGTTCGGCATGGTCGCGGCGGCGGGCATCAACATGCTGTCCGAGGTCACCTGGAACCGCCGCAACATGGTGATCCTGGCGGTGTCGCTCTCGGTCGGGTTCGGCCTGCAGCTGGAGCCTTCGGCCCTGCAGCACCTGCCGCGCACGCTGCAGATCCTGCTGACCTCGGGCCTGCTGCCCGCGGCGGGGCTGTCGATCATCCTGAACCTGGCGCTGCCCGAAAACCTGGACTGAACGCGCCCTTGGGCGGTCAAGCGGCGGGGCCTTCGGGCCCCGTCGTCATGTCGGGAACAGGCGGTCCAGCGCGGCGTCCAGCGGGGCGGGATCGTCCAGCGCCAGCCGCACCGGCAGGGTGATGACCTTCTGCCGGAAGGCGGCGGGCAGGCGCACGGCGTCCTTTTCCGTGGTCACAAGCTGCGCATGGGCGGCAGCGGCATCGCGTTCCAGCCGCGCCATCAGCGCGGGTGTCAGCGGCTGGTGATCGGACAGGGCGCGTGTCTCGGCCAGCTCGGCGCCCAGCCCGCGCAAGGTGGCAAAGAACTTGGCCGGATGCCCGATCCCGGCAAAGGCCAGCGCCCACAGCCCGTTCCAGTCCATCCCGGTCTGCAGCGGGGCGAGGTGCCCGGTCAGGCGGGGCACACCAACGGCATGGCCCCAGCGGGACCCAAAGGCGAGCTGCGCGGGTTCGGCCCCGATCGACAGCAGCAGATCGGCCCGGGCCAGCCCGGCGGCAACCGGCTCGCGCAGGGGGCCGGCGGGGATGCAGCGCCCGTTGCCGAAGCCGACGCCCGCATCGACCACCACCAGCGACAGATCCTTGGCCAGCGCGGGATCCTGGAACCCGTCGTCCAGCAGGATCGCCTGTGCCCCGGCTGCGACGGCGGCCCGTGCCCCCGCCACCCGGTCGCGGGCCACCCAGACCGGGCCGAAGGCGGCCAGCAGCAGCGGTTCGTCCCCGGTCTGATCCGCGCGGTGCTGCCGCTCGTCGACCCTGACCGGCCCGTCGAGCGTGCCGCCGTGGCCCCGTGTCACCACATGCGCCGCCACGCCCCGGGCGGCGAGGCGCATCATCAGCTCGATCACCGTGGGGGTCTTGCCGGTACCGCCCGCGTTCAGGTTGCCGATGCAGATCACCGGCACGCCGGCCTGCGCGCCCGCGCCCCGCGCCACGCGCCGTGCGGTGGCCCGGGCATAGAGCGCACCCAGCGGGGCCAGCAGCCGGGCGGCGGTGCCCGGGCTGTCGGGCGGGCGGGACCAGAAGTCGGGGGTGCGCATCAGCACCACCCCCGGGCGGCGGGGCGGCGCGGCGTCAATGTCCGGTCCTCCGGTCCAGCTCGTCCTGCACCAGCTCCAGCAGGCGGTCGGTGACCTCGGCGCCCTCGGTCGCGACGGTCCAGGCGGCGCAGGCCATCGCGGCGGCATGGTCCGGCGCGGTCAGCCGGTTCACCGCCGCCGAGAGCGTGTCGGCATCGCGCACGATCCGCGCCGCCCCCGCCGCCGCGAACCGCTTGTAGGCCGGCAGGAACCGCCCGGAATGCGGACCGTAGAGCACGGCAGAGCCCAGCCCCGCGGGTTCGAACGGGTCGGAGCCGCCAAAGCCGGGTTGCAGCGAACTGGCCATGAAGGTCACCGGCGCAAGGCGATACCACAGCCCCATCTCGCCCCGGGTGTCGGCCAGCAGGATCTGCGTGTTCTCCTGCGGCATGTCGCCGTTGGACCAGATCGCGGTGGTCCAGCTTTCCGCCTCGCAGATGCGGGCGAACTCGGGGCCGTCGTCCTCGTCATCGGGCACCAGGATCAGCAGCAGCCGGTGCGCGGCGCGGGCGGCCAGGCGGTGCGCCTCGATCACGGTGGGAAGTTCGGGCAGGCGCACCATCGCGGCCAGCCAGACCGGGCGCCCGGCGAGGGTGGTCGCGATTTCGGCGCGCAGGGCCTCGTCGCAGGGCAGGGCGACGCCGCCCTCCTGCAGCGGGCCGGTCACCTCGATCCGGGCGGGCAGGGCGCCAAGGCGCTGCAGCCGCCGGGCGGCATTGGCGGAATGGGCGAATATCCGGTCGAACTGCCCCAGCAGGGCACGGCCCATGTCGGGCAGCCAGCGCCAGCGGGCATCCTCGAAAGCCTCTTCGGTCGCGCCGACCAGGAACATCGGCAGGCCGTGCCGCCCGGCGCAGGTCAGCAGGGCCGGGCGCAGGTGGCCGCTGGTCCAGAGCCCGACATCCGGGGCCCAATGCGCCATGAAGGCCTCGGCGGCTGTCATGTTCTCGGGCGGCAGGTCGGCCAGGATCACGCCGGGGCCCAGGCGCTCGGGGCGGCGCACGCCCTCGCCCAGGGTCAGCAGCAGGCGGACCTCGCCGCGCAGACCCGACAGACGCTCGGCCACATGCACCAGCGCCGTGATGCGCGAGGCCTCGGCCGCGTGGCCCCAGATCAGCGTGCCGGGCGGGCGCAGCCCTTCGGGGGCGCGCCAGTCCGACGGTGGCGCGCGCCGGGCCAGGGCCAGGTAGGCCGCAAGGCTGACCGATCGCGCCATGATGGATCAGCCAAGCTCCTCGGTGGGCGAGGCGGGGCGTTCCTCGTCCCGCAGCCGGTGAATATGGGCGATGAAGTAGCGCATATGGGCGTTGTCCACCGTGCGCTGCGCTTCGGATTTCCAGGCGTCATAGGCCGTGGCGTAATCGGGAAACATCCCGACGATGTGGAGGTCAGAGACGTCCTTGAACACGTTCTTGGACGGATCGACGAGTTCGCCGCCGAATACGAGGTGCAGGCGTTGCATCGCGCGGGCTCCTTTGACTGTGCCATGCGGGCGGGCCGCCGGCGGTTCTCTCCCCGTGCCGACAGTACTGGCGGGGCGGGTGGATGGAAAGCGCAGGCTCTGGCGGGGCTGGCGAAAAGCGCGGGCGGGGCCAGGCCCTGAAAGGTTCGGACTCAGCCCTTGAACGGCGCCATGCCGGCGCGGGCCAGTTCGTCGGCGCGCTCGTTCTCGGGATGGCCGGCGTGGCCCTTGACCCATTCCCAGGTCACCGCGTGCCGCGCCTGCGCCGCGTCCAGCCGCTGCCACAGCTCGGCGTTCTTGACCGGCTTCTTGGCCGAGGTCTTCCAGCCGTTGCGCTTCCAGCCGTGGATCCAGCCGGTGACGCCGTTCTTCACATACTGGCTGTCGGTGATGATGGTGATGTCGGTGGCGCGGCCCAGGGTTTCCAGCGCGCTGATCGCGGCCATCAGCTCCATCCGGTTGTTGGTCGTCTCGGGCTCGCCGCCGGACAGCTCGCGTTCCTTCAGGACCTGGCCGCCGGATTTGGCCTGCAACAGGACACCCCAGCCCCCGGGGCCGGGATTGCCGGAACAGGCGCCGTCGGTATAGGCATAGAATTCGGCCAAATCGGGTCCTTCTCTGCTGCGCGTGGCAGGGCGGGGTCAGCCCGCCCGGGCGGTCAGCAGACACCATGCAAAGCCGGTGCCGTCAAGCCCGGTCCCGCCCCCCGTTCGCTCGCCCGTCACGATGAAACCGGCCGAGGCCAGCAGCCCGCGCAGCTCTTCCAGGCTGTAATAGGCGTAGAACCGGCCCAGCCTGTCGCGCCGTTCGCCCTCGCCGGTCTTCATCCCGATGGCGAACAGGCCGCCCGGCTTCAGCGCCCTGCGGATCGCCGAAAGGTGGCCGGGCAAATCCGCCTTGGTCGCGTGCAGCAGGCTGAAATTGGCCCAGACGCCATCATATTCGCCCTCGGATTCCAGCGCGGCAAAGGGCTGGACCCGGGCGGGCAGGTGCCAGGTGTCGCGCGCATGGGCGACCATCTCGGGCGAGGCATCCACCGGGTCGGGGTCGAACCCGCGTTCGGCCATGCGCGCCGAGCTGTCGCCGGGGCCACAGCCCAGGTCCAGCACCCGCGCGCCCTGCGGCAGGGCGTCGAGGAACCGGTCGAGCTGCTTCTTCTCCTTGGCTGAACCCGACCGCGCGGCATATTCCGCCGTCCGCTGCGCATAGACATCCAGGGTTTCGCGATCTGCCATCATCTGTCCCTTGCAACCGGCCCGCGCGCGGGCCTCCCCGGATCGGCGATCAGGCGGGCACGCGCAGGATGCGGGGCACCTTGAATTCGACGTTTTCCTTGGCGGTTTCGACCAGCCGGGGGGTCACGTCGAAACGTGCCCCGATGGCGGCGACAACCTCGTCCACCAGCACCTCGGGGGCCGAGGCGCCCGCCGTCACGCCGATGGCCCGGGCGCCGTCCAGCGCGCGCCAGTCGATATCCGTCGCGCGCTGGACCAGCTGCGCATAGGGGCAGCCGGCGCGTTCGCCGACCTCGACCAGGCGGCGCGAGTTCGAGGAATTCGGCGCGCCGACCACCAGCATCGCGTCGATATGCGGGGCCATCGCCTTGACCGATTCCTGCCGGTTGGTGGTGGCGTAGCAGATGTCTTCCTTGTGCGGGCCGACGATCTGGGGAAAACGCGCCTGCAGGGCCGCCACGATGCCCGCCGTGTCATCGACCGACAGGGTGGTCTGGGTGACAAAGGCAAGCCGGGCGGGATCGCGCACCTGCAAGCCGGGCACATCGGCCTCGGTCTCGACCAGCAGCACCTCGCCCTCGGGGAGCTGGCCCATCGTGCCGATGGTTTCCGGGTGGCCGGCATGGCCGATCATGATGATCTGCAGGCCGCTCTGGTGATGGCGTTCGGCCTCGATATGCACCTTGGACACCAGCGGGCAGGTCGCGTCGACCCAGACCATTTCGCGGCGGGCGGCCTCGGCCGGGACGGCCTTGGGCACGCCGTGGGCCGAAAACACCACGGGGCGGTCGGCCGGGCAGTCGTCGAGCTCTTCGACAAACACGGCGCCGAGCGCCCGCAGGCTGTCGACGACATATTTGTTGTGCACGATCTCGTGGCGGACATAGACCGGCGCGCCCCATTTCTCGATCGCCATCTCGACAATCTTGATCGCCCGGTCGACGCCGGCGCAGAACCCGCGCGGCGCGGCGAGGTAAAGGGTGAGAGGGGGGAGGGGTGCGCTCATGACGGCAAGGCTTCCGGTTGAGGGAGTTCTGGGCATGACCTATCCGCCCGGGCGTTGCGCGTCCAGCAGCCGGCACACACCGGCGTCACATGGCCCGATCCCGGATGACCCGCCGCCCCCATGACGCCGGACACCGGAACGGGAAGGGTCAGTTGCCTGCGACGGCCCGGACGCGATCCGCATCCGACTGCTGTTCGCGCGGCGTGCGACCGATGACTTCCTTGAGCTCGTCCAGCTCGATGAAGTTGTCGGCCTGGCGGCGCAGTTCGTCGGCGATCATCGGCGGCTGGCTGCGGATCGTCGACACGACCGACACCCGGACACCCTGACGCTGAAGGCTTTCGACCAGCGGGCGGAAATCCCCGTCGCCCGAGAACAGCACGATATGATCGACCCGGGGGGCGAGTTCCATCGCGTCCACGGTCAGCTCGATATCCATGTTGCCCTTGACCTTCCGACGACCCTGGCTGTCGGTGTACTCCTTGGCTGTCTTGGTCACCATGGTGAAGCCATTGTAGTGCAGCCAGTCGACCAGAGGCCGGATAGGGGAGTATTCGTCGTTTTCCAGCAATGCCGTATAGTAGAAGGCGCGCAGCAGCTTGCCGCGGCGCATGAACTCCTGTCGCAACAGCTTGTAGTCGATGTCGAAGCCAAGGGCCTTGGCTGCGGCATATAGGTTCGACCCGTCAATGAACAGCGCAAGCCGTTCGTCCTTGTAAAACATAAATTGCCCTTCCGAAACTCGTCCGCCATGCAGTTCCGTGAGTGATCAAATACGGGCGGAGCGAATGAAGTAGACTAAGTCCGAAAATGGTGGGCATCAACCCCGGCTAGATGCCTGAATATACACAACGGAGCGAGTTTACGATGCGTTACCTGGTTGCAATCGGCGGGAATATGCCCTTGGACGGCATGCAACCGCCGGATGTGGTGTATGAAGCGGCCCTGCGACTTGACTCGCTCGGAATGAGCATAGCCGCTCGAAGTACCGTATACCGAACACCTGCCTTTCCGCCGGGGAGTGGCCCGGACTTTGCGAATGCCGCGGTTGTGGCGCACTCTGATTCCGCGCCCCAAGCCGTGCTGTCGATTCTACATCAAGTCGAAGCAGAATTCTCCCGCGAGCGGAAAAAACGCTGGTCCGGCCGCACGCTCGACATGGATTTGCTCGGCGCTGACGGCCAAGTGCTGCCGGATGAGGCAACTTGGCGTCAATGGTACACCCTGCCGCTAGACCGCCAGATGCAGGAGGCGCCAGGGGAACTGATTCTCCCCCATCCCAGGTTGCAGGACCGCGCCTTCGTGCTGGTTCCGCTCTGCGAGGTGGCGCCGGACTGGATGCACCCCGTCCTGGGGCGCAGCGTCTCGCAAATGTGCGCCGACTTGCCCGAAAGTGATCGTCTTGCGGTGCGAATATGGGGGGATCCGCCTTGTCAATAGGGTTTGAAAGGCTTAGAAACCGCTCTCTACTGCCCGAACCCGGAGTGACACATGGCCCGCGTAACCGTTGAAGACTGCGTCGACAAGGTCCCGAACCGTTTCGAACTGGTGATGCTTGCCGCTCACCGCGCACGCGAGATCTCGTCGGGTTCGTCCATCACCGTCGAGCGTGACAACGACAAGAACCCCGTCGTGTCGCTGCGCGAGATCGCGGAAGAGACCCAGAGCGCCGACGAACTCCGCGAGCGGATGATCGAGGCGAACCAGACCCAGATCGAGGTCGACGAGCCCGAAGACGACAACATGTCGCTTCTGATGGGGGCAGAAGTCGACCGCCCGGCCGAAGACGACATGAGCGAAGAGCGCCTGCTGCGCCAGCTGATGGAAGCGCAGGGCCAGGGCTGAGGGCGGGACAGAATCGGGGGCCATCCCCAGCGAGCGAGGCGCAAGGGTACATGATCGCGGTTGACGACCTGATTGCCCTGGTCCGCGCCTACAACCCCAAGACCAACGAGACCCTGCTTCGCGCGGCATATGACTATGCCCGCGCGGCGCATGAGGGCCAGTTCCGCCATTCGGGCGAGCCCTATTTTACCCACCCTTTCGCGGTGGCGGCCATCCTCACCCAGCAGAGCCTTGACGACGCCACCATCGTGACGGCCCTGCTGCACGACACGATCGAGGACACCAAGGCCAGCTATGGCGAGGTCGCGGCGCTGTTCGGCAAGGACATCGCCGATCTGGTCGACGGGGTCACCAAGCTGACCAACCTGCAGCTCAACTCGACCGAGACCAAGCAGGCCGAGAATTTCCGCAAGCTTTTCATGGCGATGTCCAAGGACATGCGCGTGATCCTGGTCAAACTGGCCGACCGCCTGCACAACATGCGCACGATCCGCTCGATGCGGGCCGAAAAGCAGGTGCAGAAGGCGCGCGAGACGATGGATATCTTCGCCCCGCTGGCGGGCCGCATGGGCATGCAGTGGATGCGCGAAGAGCTGGAGGACCTGGCCTTCAAGGTGCTCAACCCCGAGGGGCGCCAGTCGATCATCCGCCGTTTCGTCATGCTGGAACGCGAGACCGGCGGCGTGGTGGAGCGCATCACCTCGGACATGATCAGCGAACTGGCGACCAACGGTGTCGAGGCGCAGGTCATCGGTCGGGCCAAGAAGCCCTATTCGATCTGGCGCAAGATGCAGGAAAAGGGGCAGGGCTTTTCCCGCCTCTCCGATATCTACGGGTTCCGCATCATCACCGACAGCGAGGATGCCTGTTACCGCGCGCTAGGCGTGATCCACCGCCGCTGGCGGTCGGTTCCCGGTCGGTTCAAGGACTATATCAGCCAGCCGAAATCCAACGGCTATCGCTCGATTCACACCACGGTGTCGGGGCGCGACGGCAAGCGGGTCGAGGTGCAGATCCGCACCCGCCAGATGCACGACGTGGCCGAGGCCGGCGTGGCCGCGCACTGGTCCTACCGCGACGGGGTGCGGGCCGAAAACCCCTTTGCCGTCGATCCCGCCAAATGGCTGGCCGGCCTGACCGAACAGTTCAACGCCGAGGAGGATCACGAGGACTTCCTGGAGGCGGTGAAGCTGGAAATGTACACCGACAAGGTGTTCTGCTTCACCCCCAAGGGCGACGTGGTGAAACTGCCGCGCGGGGCCACGCCCATCGACTTTGCCTATGCCATCCACACCCGGATCGGCAATGCCTGCGTGGGGGCCAAGATCGACGGGATGCGGGTGCCTCTGTGGACCCGGATCAAGAACGGCCAGTCGGTCGAGATCACCACCGCCGAGGGCCAGATGCCCCAGGCGACCTGGCTGGACATCGCCGCCACCGGCAAGGCCAAGACCGCGATCCGCCGCGCCCTGCGCGAGGTCGACCGCGAACGTTTCATCAAGCTGGGGCGCGAACTGGCCCGCGCGGCCTTCGAGCATGTCGGCAAGAAGGCGACCGACAAGGCGCTGGAAACTGCCGCCAACACCCTGCGCCTGCTGGACCGGGACGAGGTTCTGGCCCGCCTCGGCAGCGCCGAGATGACGGCGCGCGAGGTGGTCAAGGCGGTCTATCCCGACCTGGTGCAGCTGGAAGGGCCCGGCGTCGCCTGGGAACGCGCAGTGATCGGCCTGTCGCCGGGGCAGAGCTTTGCCCGCGCGCCCTGCTGCCAGCCCCTGCCGGGCGAACGCATCGTCGGTATCACCTGGCGCGGCAAGGGGGTCGAAGTGCATGCCATCGACTGCGCCACGCTCTCGGTCTACGAGGATCAGCCCGACCGCTGGGTTGACCTGCACTGGCATTCGGGCAAGCACAAGGCCATCTATCCGGTCACCATCGAAGTCACGATGGGCAACGACGCCGGGGTGCTGGGACGAATCTGCACGTTGATCGGCGAGCAGAAGGCCAATATCTCGGATGTGAAATTCCTCGACCGGAAACCGGATTTTTATCGAATCGCCTTTGACATGGAACTGAGCGACGCCGAACATCTGCACACCGTCTCGTCGGCCCTGGGGGCCGAAAGCGACGTTGCAGCGGTCGAGCGGCGCCGCCACGCCCCCAAGGCGCCGGACGAGCCGGCCCAGGAAACGCAGGGAGAGGCGGTTGGTCTTTAAGCGCCGGGACAGGCGGCCGGTCTGGCAGATCGTGCTCGACTTCTTGTGGCCGCGCGGGGGCTGGGCGCGCGCGTTCCACTACGTCAAGCACCGCCTGCGGCGTCTGCCCGACAGCCCGGACCGGATCGCCCGGGGGATCTTTGCGGGCATCTTCACCGTCTTCACCCCGTTTTACGGGCTGCATTTCGTGACTGCCGCGATCATCTCGAAACTGGTGCGCGGCAATATCCTGGCCTCGCTGCTGGCGACCTTCGTGGGCAACCCGCTGACCTATGTGCCGATCGGGCTGATCTCGATTCAGACCGGGTATTTCCTGCTGGGCCGCCCGCCGCGCCCGGATGGCGAGGTGCACCGCACATTCGGCGGCAAGTTCGCCGATGCCGCCGTCGACCTGAAGGACAACCTGATCGCGCTGGTCACCTCGCGCGATGCCGACTGGCACGGGCTGCTGGTGTTCTATCACGAGATCTTCTTTCCCTACATGATCGGCGGGATCATCCCCGGGATCGTCTTCGGGCTGATCGGCTATTACGTCTCGCTGCCGCTGATCCGGGCCTACCAGGCGCGGCGGCGGGGGGCCTTGCAAGAGCGGGTGAAACGGATCAAGTCTGCCAAGGCGGCCAAGGCCGAGGGCAAGTAGCCCCGGTCCCCAGACAGGAGGGCACCCCATGCATCACCTGCGCCTCGGCGTGAACATCGACCATGTGGCCACCGTGCGGAATGCCCGCGGCGGCGCCTATCCCGACCCGCTGCGCGCGGCGAAACTGGCCGAGGAGGCCGGGGCCGACGGCATCACCGCGCATCTGCGCGAGGATCGCCGGCATATCTCGGACGCGGATATCGAGGGGCTGATGGAGGTGCTGTCGGTGCCGCTGAACTTCGAGATGGCGGCGACCGAGGAGATGCAGAAGATTGCCCTGCGCCACCGCCCCCATGCCGTCTGCATCGTGCCCGAGAAGCGCGAGGAACGCACGACCGAGGGCGGGCTGGAGGTCGCGCGCGAAGAGAACAAGCTGGCCCATTTCATCGCCCCCCTGCGCGAGGCGGGCTGCCGGGTGTCGATCTTCATCGCCGCCGACCGGCGCCAGATCGAGGCCGCGCACCGCATCGGGGCCGAGGTGATCGAGCTGCACACCGGCGCCTATTGCGACGCCCATGCCGAGGGCCGGTTCGACGAACGCGACGCCGAACTGGAACGCCTGCGCGAGATGGCCGCCCTGGGCCATTCGCTGGGCCTGGAGGTGCATGCCGGGCACGGGCTGACCTACGAGACCGTCAGCCCCGTCGCCGCCTTTCCCGAGGTGCGCGAGCTGAACATCGGGCATTTCCTGATCGGCGAAGCGATCTTTCTGGGGCTGCAACCGGCCATCGCCGAGATGCGCCGGCTGATGGACGCGGCGCGGCCGGGGGCCTGACCCCAGGCCCCCGCGGTCCGTCCGGGGCCAGAGGCGGGGGGCTGTCTGCCCCCCGTGCCCCCCGAGAGTATTTTTGACGAGATGAAGCCGGATCAGTCCCCGGGGGCCAGGCGGCGCGCGGACATCGAGATATGGGCGCGGCGGACCAGCGCGGCGGCCATCGGGTCGCCGGCGCGCAGGGCGCGGGCGGTTTCGTCGACCTCGGCGCGGAAAGTGTCGCATTCCTCGGCCAGGTCGAGCGCCGCGATCTGCTGCAGCCAGATCCGGGCGGTGCGATAGTAGAGCCGTTCCGAGGTCTCGCGCAGGGCGGCGTTTTCCGTCAGCGAGAGGCCGAAGTCGAAGAAGTCCATGTTGAGCTGGGCAAAGTGGCGCGCGTCCGGCTGCAGGGTCAGCCGTTCGGCCCGGTCGCGGAACCCGTCGAGCCGGGCGAGGATGGCCGGCGTGACCGGCGCGGGCGAGAGGCGGCCGACCAGTTCGGCGAGTTCCATCCGCAGGGCATAGGTGCGGGCCATCTCTTCGCGGTCGACATCGGTGACCAGCGTGCCGACGCCGTGCAGGGATTGCAGCAGGCCCTCGTCTTCGAGCCGGGCGAGGGCGCGGCGGATCGGCGTGCGGGAGGTGCCGAATTCCGCCGCCAGCTCGGTTTCCGACAGGCGCGCGCCCGGGGGCCAATCGAGCAGGCAGATGCGCTGGCGCATCTCGCGGTAGAGCCGGTCGAGCCGGGCGCGGCTATCCTCGGCCATGGGCCGTGAGCCGGTCGCCAAGCCCGTGCAGCATGGCGAGGCATGTGTTCAGCTGGGTGAGCGAGACAAATTCGTCGGGCTTGTGGGCCTGTTCGATGGAGCCGGGGCCGCAGATCACCACATCCATGCCGATCTGCTGGAACAGCCCGGCCTCGGTCCCGAAGGCGACGAGGTCGGCCCCGTTGGCGCCGGTGAGTTCGGCCACCATGCGCCGGGCGGCGTTGTCGTCCATCGGTTCCAGCCCGGCGACCTCGCCCAGAACGGTGGTGTGGATCGCGGCCTCGGGGCAGGTGCGGCGCATCTCGGGCAGGAGGATATCCTCGACATAATCCGCGATGGCGCGTTTCACGAAATCCATGTCGGACTGCTGCACCGGGCGCATTTCCCACATCACCTCGGCCAGGCCGGGGATCACGTTGGGCACGTAGCCACCCGAGAGCCGGCCGAGGTTGATCGTGGTCCAGGGCGGTTCGAACCGCCCGCCCGGGGGCGCCCGGTGGGTCAGCGCCTCGCGCAGTTCCATCAGCCGGGCGACGTAGCGGGTGGCGTATTCCACCGCGTTGACGCCAAGCGCGGGCTGCGAGCCGTGGCCCTCGCGCCCGGTGAAGGTGACGTGATATTCGCAGCAGCCCTTGTGCCCCTCGATGATCCGCATCGAGGTCGGTTCCCCCACCACAGCGACCGAGGGGCGGGCCTCGCGCCCCTTGAGCACCTCGGCCAGGGATTGCGCGCCGAGGCAGCCGACCTCTTCGTCATGGGTGAAGGCGAAGTGGATCGGGCGGGTCAGCTTGCGCCCCGTCCAGTCCGGCGCCATGGCGAGGCAGGCGGCGATGAACCCCTTCATGTCGCAGGCCCCGCGCCCGTAGAGCAGCCCGTCGTGTTCGCGCATCGCGAAGGGATCGGAGGACCAGGGCTGATCCTCGACCGGGACCACGTCGGAATGGCCCGAGAGCATGATGCCCCCGGGCCGCTCAGGGCCGACGGTGGCAAAGAGGTTCGCCTTGAGCCCGGTGTCGTCATGCATCAGCTCGACCTGCGCGCCCGCGTCTTCCAGATAGTTCGCCATCCAGGCCATCATCTCGAGATTGCTGTCGGCCGAGACGGTGGGGTGGGCGATCAGCTCGCCCAGGATGTCGCGCGTGGTGTCGAGTGAGGTCATTTCTTGACGAACATCTTTCTCGGCCGGTCGCAGAAGCATTCCGCCGGTCCGTTTTCGGTGATGCGGATGGATTCGGTGATCTCCAGCCCCCAGTTGGCCATCCAGAGGCCGGGCATGAAGTGGAAGGTCATGTCGGGTTCCAGCACCGTCTCGTCCTCGGCGCGCAGCGAGATCGTGCGCTCGCCCCAGTCGGGCGGGTAGCTGAGGCCGATGGGATAGCCGCAGCGCGCCCCCCGGGTGATGCCGGCCATTTCCAGCGGCGCGGCCAGCGCCTCGGCCACGTCGCAGGCGCGGTTGCCGGCGCGGGCGGCCTCCAGCCCGGCCTCCAGCCCCTCGACCAGCGCGCTTTCGGCCATCTTGAACAGGTCGGGCGGCTCTCCCAGAAAGACGGTGCGGCAGAAGGGGATGTGATAGCGGCGGTAGCAGCCGGCGATCTCGAAGAAGGTCGCCTCGCCCTCGGCAAAGGGGCGGCCGTCCCAGGTCAGATGCGGGGCGGCGGCATCGGTGCCCGAGGGCAGCAGCGGCACGATGGCGGCGTAATCCCCCCAGGCGTCATCCACCCCCATCACCGCGTCGCGCATGATCTCGGCCACCACGTGGTTCTTGGGCACGCCGGGTTCGACCCGCTCCAGCCAGCCGTCGACGATCTTTTCCGAGATCTTCGCCGCCTTGCGCATGAAGGTCAGCTCTTCGGCGGATTTCACCGTGCGGCACCAGTTCACCACCGCCGTTCCGTCGATGAACCGGGCGTCGGGCAGTTCGTGCGTCAGCACCGCATGGGCCTTGGCGCTGTAGTAGTAGTTTTCCATCTCGACCCCGATGCGGGCGGTGGCAACACCCATGGCGCGCAGCTGCGCGGCCAGTTCCTGCATCGGGTGGCGCTCCGTCGACTGGACGAAATGGTCGGCATAGCCATAGGCGCAGCTGTCCTCCATCCAGATGGTGCGCAGGGCGCCGTTGCGGTCCTGCGAGCGGCCCCACCACCACGGGTCGCGGTCGAGGAAGACGACAACCCCCTGGTGGACATAGAAGGACCAGCCGTCATAACCCGTCAGCCAGGCCATGTTGGACGGGTCGGTGACGCAGAGAACCTCGATCCCCTTCGCCTCCATCGCGTCGCGGGTCTTGGCCAGGCGGCGCTGGTACTCGGCCTCCGAAAAGGGAATCGACTTGCGGATCATGGCGGTCTCCCGTGGGCTGACGTTTTGTCCCCCTTCGCAGGTTGTGCACAACTCTGCCGTTCCATTTCCGAACTGCACCTGTCGTTTTCAGGAAATACAAGCTCTGTGATGGGTGCGAAGGTTGACCTTGCCGGAATCGTGAGTGAGTTGTGCACAACTGGCGGGCATCAAGAGGCGGAAATGACAGGGACGATCAGCATGGCAGATGTCGAGGCGGCGGCGCGCACCCTGCGTGGCCGGGCGGATTCGACACCGCTGGTGCCGTCGCTGTTCCCCGGTGCCGACCTGTGGCTGAAGCTGGAGATCTGCCAGCCCATCGGCGCCTTCAAGCTGCGCGGGGCGCTGAATGCCGTGGCCGCGACCGATGCCCCCGCGGTGACCTGCTGTTCCACCGGCAACCACGGGCGCGGCGTCGCCTGGGCGGCGCGGGCGGCGGGCAAGCGGGCGGTGATCTGCATGTCGGCGCTGGTGCCGCAGGCCAAGGTCGACGGCATCCGGGCGCTTGGCGCCGAGGTGCGCATCACCGGGCGCAGCCAGGATGACGCCCAGGCCGAGGTCGAACGCCTGGTGGCCGAAGAGGGGCTGGCCGAGATTTCCCCCTTTGACGACCCGCTGGTGATCGCCGGGCAGGCGACCGTGGGGGCCGAGATGATGGCGCAGAAGCCCGACCTGCGGACGATCCTTGTGCCGCTGTCGGGCGGCGGGCTGGCCGCGGGCGTGGCCCTTGCCGCCAAGGCCGCCGATCCGGCGGTCCGGGTGATCGGCGTGACGATGGACCGGGGTGCCGCGATGCACGACAGCCTTCGCGCGGGTCAACCCGTGGCGGTGGAGGAGGTGCCAAGCCTGGCCGACAGCCTGGGCGGCGGGATCGGGATGCGCAACCGGCTGAGCTTTCCCATGTGTCGCGACCTGCTGGACGACGTGGTGCTGGTAAGCGAGGGCGAAATCTATGCCGCCATGCAGGCCCTGTTCCACCGCGACGGGCTGGTCGCCGAGGGCGGCTCGGTCGTGGGGCTGGCCGCGCTGATGGCGGGCAAGGTCGTGGCGGAGGGGCCGGTGGGCACCATCCTGACCGGGCGCAATGTCGACATGGCGCAGTTCACCCGCGTGGTGACCGGGCAGGACGTGCAACTGGGAGACGTGACCGTGACGGGGGTGCCCTATGCCGCATGACGTGCGCATCGTGACCGAGGCAGAGCTGCGGGCGGTGCTGGGGCTGGACCTCGCGCTGGTCGACGTGGTCGAACGCGCCTTTGCCGCGCTGGCGGGCGAGGGGGTGGTGATGCCGCCGATCCTGTCGATGGCGCTGCACGAGGCGAATGGCGAGGTGGACGTGAAGACGGCCTATCTGCCGGGCTTCGACGGCTTCGCGATCAAGGTTTCGCCGGGGTTCTTCGACAATCCCGGGCTGGGGCTGCCCTCGCTGAACGGGCTGATGATCCTGTTTTCGGCCAGGACCGGGCTGGTGCAGGCGCTGTTCCTCGACAATGGCTATCTGACCGACCTGCGCACCGCCGCCGCCGGGGCCGTGGCCGCGCGGCACATGGCGCCGGCGCAGGTGGACACGGCGGGGGTGATCGGCACCGGGGTGCAGGCGCGGCTGCAGATGCAGGCGGCGCATCTGGTGCGTCCCTTCCGCCGGGTGCTCGTCTGGGGGCGGGATGCCGGAAAGGCCGAAGCCTGCGCCGCGGACCTGTCGGCGGCACTGGGGATCGAGGCCGAAGCCACCGCCGACCGGGCCGGGCTGGTCGCCCGGTCGCAGCTGGTCGTGACCACCACACCGTCGCGCGAACCGCTGATCGAGGCGGACTGGCTGCACCCCGGCCTGCACATCACCGCGATGGGGTCCGACCAGGCCGGAAAGGGCGAGCTTGCCCCCGCCGTTCTGGCCGCCGCGGGGCGTTATGTTGCGGATCGGGCCGCACAATGCGAGACTCTGGGCGAATTGGCCCATGCGCGGGCCGCGGGCCTGATGCCGGGCCCGATCCTTGAACTGGGGCAGGTCGTGACCGGCCAGGCCCCCGGACGGCAGGCCGAAGACGAGGTGACGATCTGCGATCTCACCGGCACCGGCGCGCAGGACACGGCCATCGCCAGCCACGTCGCGACGCTGCTTTCGGGCAGCGCGGCGGGCACCGTGATCCGCGCCTGATCATCCGCGCCACGGCGCGGCAACACGAGAAAAGGAGAGACCATGCTGCGTAACGACCAGCTCGACCAATGGGACCGCGAGAATTTCTTTCACCCCTCGACCCACCTGGCGCAGTTCGCCCGGGGCGAGGCGCCCTCGCGCATCATCCAGACGGCGCGCGGCTGCCACATCACCGACCGCAACGGCACCAGTCTGCTGGACGCCTTTGCCGGGCTCTATTGCGTGAACGTGGGTTATGGCCGCCCCGAGATCGCCGAGGCGATTGCCGAGCAGGCGAAGGAGCTGGCCTATTACCACGCCTATGTCGGCCACGGGACCGAGGCTTCGATCACCCTGGCCAAGATGGTGCTGGACCGGGCGCCGTCGCATATGTCCAAGGTCTATTTCGGGCTGGGCGGCAGCGATGCGAACGAGACCAACATCAAGCTGGTCTGGTATTACAACAACATCCTCGGCCGTCCGCAGAAGAAGAAGATCATCAGCCGCTGGCGCGGGTATCACGGGTCGGGCCTGATGACCGGCTCGCTGACCGGGCTGGAGCTGTTCCACAAGAAGTTCGACCTGCCGCTGGCGCAGGTGATCCACACCGACGCGCCCTATTACCTGCGCCGCAAGGACCGCGCGATGACCGAGGCGCAGTTCACCGATCATCTGATCGCCGAGCTTGAGGCGCTGATCGAACGTGAAGGGGCCGACACCATCGCCGCCTTCATCGGCGAGCCGCTGATGGGCACCGGCGGCATCGTCCCCCCGCCCGCAGGCTACTGGCCCCGCGTGCAGGAGGTGCTGGACCGGCACGACATCCTGCTGATCGCCGACGAGGTGGTGACCGGGTTCGGGCGTCTCGGCTCGATGTTCGGATCCGATCACTACGGGATCAAGCCCGACCTGATCACCATCGCCAAGGGCCTGACCTCGGCCTATGCGCCGCTGTCCGGTTCCATCGTGGGCGACAAGATGTGGAAGGTTCTGGAACAGGGCACCGATGAAAACGGCGCCATCGGCCACGGCTGGACCTATTCCGCCCATCCCATCGGCGCCGCGGCGGGTGTCGCCAACCTCAAGCTGATCGACGATCTGGGCCTGGTCGAGGCCGCCGGGAAAAACGGCGCCTATTTGAATGCGGCGCTGACCGATGCGGTCGGCGCGCATGGCCAGGTCGCCGAGGTGCGCGGCGAGGGCATGATCGCCGCGATCGAGTTCATGGAGGACCCGGACAAGGGCGCCTTCTTCGATCCGTCCAGGACCGTCGGCGCCAAGGTTTCGGCCGCGCTGCTGGAGCAGGGCGTGATCGCCCGGGCGATGCCGCAGGGCGATATCCTGGGTTTCGCACCCCCCTTCTGCCTGACCGAGGCCGAGGCCGACGAGATCGCCGGCAAGACAAAAAAGGCGGTGGAATCGGTGCTCGGCTGAGGCCATTCCATCCGGGCGCGTCGGGTTCCCCCGGCGCGCCGCAACGCAGAAACTGCGGGACATTTCACCGTGGCGCTCTACCTAACCCTAGGGAATTGTTCATGGGCGTCGCAAATGGCCCAAAAACGACGCCTTTCGGTTGCAACGCGGGAATGGACGCGTTTTAGTTGGTAAAAATAAGCGGGACAAATTCCGCATGGTAAGACAAAAACGGGGAGCCACTTTTGGCTGATACACCAGCGAGCGACGCATTCGTCGAATTCGAACGTGTGCAAAAAAGCTACGACGGCGAAACGCTAGTCGTGAAAGACCTGAACCTCTCGATGCCCAAGGGCGAGTTCCTGACGATGCTCGGGCCGTCGGGTTCCGGCAAGACCACCTGCCTGATGATGCTGGCCGGTTTCGAAACCGCCACCCACGGCGAGATCAAGCTGGATGGCAAGCCGATCAACAACATCCCGCCGCACAAGCGCGGCATCGGCATGGTGTTCCAGAACTACGCGCTTTTCCCGCACATGACCGTGGCCGAGAACCTGGCCTTTCCGCTCGAAGTGCGGAAGATCGCCAAGGACGAGCGCGAGAAGAAGGTCATGCGCGCGCTGGACATGGTCCAGATGGGCCAGTTCGGCGGCCGCCGCCCGGCGCAGCTTTCGGGCGGCCAGCAGCAGCGGATCGCCCTGGCGCGGGCGCTGGTGTTCGAACCGGAACTGGTGCTGATGGACGAACCGCTTGGCGCGCTCGACAAGCAGCTGCGCGAGCATATGCAGTTCGAGATCAAGCACCTGTCCGACAACCTGGGCATCACCGTGGTCTACGTGACCCACGACCAGACCGAGGCACTGACCATGTCGGACCGGGTCGCGGTGTTCAACGACGGCAAGATCCAGCAGCTGGCCCCGCCTGACGCGCTGTACGAAAGCCCGGAAAACAGCTTTGTCGCGCAGTTCATCGGCGAGAACAACACGCTGGAAGGCGTGGTCGAGAGCATCGATGGCAATGTCGCGACGGTCCGGCTGGATGATGGCGAGATCATCAAGTGCAAGCCGGTCAACGTCAGCAAGCCCGGCGAGCGCACCCGCGTGTCGATCCGCCCCGAGCGGGTGGAATACAACAAGGAACGGATGTCGGACGACGCCCACACCATCAAGGCCGAGGTGCTGGAGTTCATCTACATGGGCGACATCTTCCGCACCCGCCTGAGGGTCGCCGGCAACAGCGACTTCGTGATCAAGACCCGGAACGCCCCGGATCAGGTGCGCCTCAAACCCGGCACCCAGATCGAGATCGGCTGGCTGCCGTCCGATTGCCACGCGCTGGACGCCTGACGAATAAGAAAGATCTGCGCCCCCGCGGCCCCTCGGGGCCGGGGCAAGCGCGGCACCCGACGCCCCGACCGTCCCGCCCGTGACGAGTGGCCGAGGGCATCCCATCACGGGTTCTTTTGCGAGAAGGAAAAACATCGCATGAAAACGACTGCTTCGCTCCTGGCGTCTGCCGCCTTCGCCCTGACAGGCGTTGCGGCTTCGGCGCAGGAGATGGCCAACGAGATGACAATTGTCAGCTGGGGTGGCGCATATCAGAAGTCGCAGTTGAAGGCCTATGTCGAGCCCTACCAGGCCATGCACCCCGAGGTGAATGTGATCTGGGACGAAAGCTCGGCCGAGGCAGTGGCCAAGCTTCGTGCCATGAACGAAGCCAAGAACATCACATGGGACCTCGTTGACGTCGAAGCGGCCGACGCGATCCGCCTGTGTGACGAAGGTCTGGCGATGGAGATCGACTTTGACGGCGAACTGGCCGCCGGCGACGACGGTTCGACCCCGACCGACGATTTCGGCGACTCGCTGGTGTCGGATTGCTTCATCCCGCAGATCGTCTTTTCGACGACCGTGGGCTATCGCACCGACATGGTGGGCGACACGCCGCCCAAGGATATCTGCGCGATCTTCGATCTCGACACCTATCCCGGCAAGCGTTCGCTGAACAAGCGCCCGCTGGCCAACGTCGAATGGGCGCTGCTCTGTGACGGTGTGCCCAAGGACGAAATCTACGACGTTCTGGCCACCGAAGAGGGCCAGGAACGCGCGCTGGCGAAGCTGGGCACGATCAAGGACCAGGTGATCTGGTGGACCGCGGGCGCCGACACGCCGCAGCTGCTGGCCGATGGCGAAGTTGTCATGGGCTCGACCTACAACGGGCGCCTGTTCTCGGCGATTGCCGAACAGAACCAGCCGATCGGCATGCTCTGGGATGCCGAGATGCTGGACTTCGACGGCTGGATCGTTCCCGCGGGGCTTGACGCACCGCGCCTGGCCCGGGTGATGGACTTCCTCAAGTTCGCCACCGACAGCCAGCGCCTCGCCGATCAGGCGAAGTGGATCAGCTACGGCCCCGCACGCGCCTCTTCGGCGCCGCTGGTCGGGCAGCATGCCGACCTTGGCATCGACATGGCGCCGCACATGCCGACCGATCCGGCAAACGCAAAGAACGTGTTCGTAACCCAGTATGATTTCTGGGCCGACTACCGCGACGATATCGACGCGAAATTCCAGGCGTGGCTGGCCAGGTAATCCTGGCAGGCCGCCCTGGCGGAAGGGCGGGGGCCAACCCCCGCCCCAACTAAAGGGAGACCACGATGAAACTGACAAAAGCCCTACTTGCCGCGACCGCGGTCGCGATCGCAGGGACGGCCTATGCTGCAAGCCACTCCGACATGGCGAACGAGATGACTCTCGTTTCCTGGGGCGGGGCTTACCAGAACAGCCAGCAAAAGGCCTATGTCGAACCCTATCTCGCCGAACACCCCGATGTGTCGGTGACCTGGGACGAAAGCTCGGCCGAGGCGGTCGCAAAACTGCGCGCCATGAACGAGGCCGGCAACATCACCTGGGACCTGGTCGACGTGGTGGCATCCGATGCCATCCGCCTGTGTGACGAGGGCCTGGCCATGGAGGTCGACTTCGACGAGGTGCTGGCACCCGGCGATGACGGTTCGACCCCGACTGACGATTTCGGCGAAATGCTGGTGTCGGACTGCTACATCCCGCAGATCGTCTATTCGACGACCGTGGGCTATCGCACCGACATGGTGGGAGACACCCCGCCGACCGACATCTGCGCGATCTTCGATACCGAGACCTATCCCGGCAAGCGTTCGCTGGAAAAGCGTCCGATCAACAACATGGAATGGGCTCTGCTCTGCGACGGTGTTCCCAAGGCCGAGATCTATGACGTTCTCGAAACCGAGGAAGGCCAGCAGCGCGCGCTCGACAAGCTCGCCACGATCAAGGATGACGTGATCTGGTGGTCCTCCGGTGCCGACACGCCCCAGCTTCTGGCTGACGGCGAGGTCGTGATGGGCTCCACCTACAACGGTCGCCTGTTCTCGGTCATCGAAGAGCAGGACCAGCCCGTCGCCATGCTGTGGGACGCGCAGGTGTTCGACCTTGACGGCTGGATCATTCCGACCGGCCTGCCCGAGGATCGCCTGGCCCGCGTGCTGGACTTCGTGAAGTTCGCCACCGACACCCAGCGTCTGGCAGATCAGGCCAAGTACATCTCGTACGGCCCGGCGCGCAAATCGTCGGCCCCGCTGGTCGGCAAGCATGCCGAACTGGGCATCGAGATGGGTCCGCATATGCCGACCGATCCGGCCAACGCCAAGAACACGTTCATCTACAACTACGAGTTCTGGGCCGATTACCGCGACGACATCGACGCCAAGTTCCAGGCGTGGCTCGCGCAGTAATGCACTGAGCGCGGCGGGGTGATCCCGCCGCATCCGCGGGGCGGTCCGCCGCCCCGCAACACCCGGCCGGGGAACCGGCACCCAACGACGGGGCGGCATGAACCGCCCGGCACAACAGGGACGCGACACATGCCACAGGGCACTCTTTTCGGCCATCGCAGGGCGTTTGCGCCCGCAATCGGCGCAGGGCCGGGCCAGGGCCAAAGGCACGCCGTCTCCAGCACCGAATTTCCCGCGGAAGGGGCCTGACATGACCACCAGTTCCACCGATCCCGGCAGCATGGACGCTCAGACGTCAGGCAACGGCGCGAAACCCGGCCCGATGCTGGCTGCCGACGGCACGCCGCTCAAGCGCAGCCTGAACCGCGCGCTGCGGCGGCAGAAACTGCGGGCGCTGATGCTGATCGCGCCGCTTCTGATCTTTGTTCTGATCACCTTCATCGCGCCGATTGCCGACATGCTCTTCCGGTCCGTCCGCAACGAGATCGTGCAGGAGACGCTGCCGATGACCGTCGAGGCGCTGAAGAGCTGGGACGAGGAAACCACCGAACTGCCGGACGAGAAGGTCTTCGAAGCCGCCTATTACGACATGTTCCTGGCCGCCGAGCAGAAACTGCACACCCGCCTCGGCACCCGGCTGAACTATGAACTCACCGGCATCTCGTCGCTGTTCCGCAAGACGGGCCGCGCGGTCGACCGGTTCGACACCGACAAATATGTCGACGATTTTGCCGCCCTGGACCCGAGCTGGAAGGACCCGGCCACCTGGGCCGCGATGTTCGCCAACGAGGATATCGCCAAGGCCCTGCCGCAGACGGCGCATCTCTGGCAGCGGTGGACGGATTTCCTGCAGACCAAGAACGAGGACCCGGCGAAAGAGGATGTCGAGCCCTTCCTCTTCACCTCGCTCTATTCCGAGCTGATGGCCGGCGCCGATGTCTCGGGCCTGTCGCCACGGCTGGAGCAGGCCGCCGGTGCCGTCAAGACCTTCACCCCCGTCTCCATCGAGCAGCAGTTCATCGACGCCGACAAGGACTGGGGCAATCACGAGGTCTGGGCGACGATCAAGACCTATTCGCCGGCCTATACGCCCGGCTATTTCCTGAACGCGGTGGATGCGCAGCTGACGGCCGATGGCGTCTCGGCCCGGCCCGAGAACGAACAGATCTACGGCATCCTGTTCAAGCGCACGATCTTCATGTCGATCACCATCACGCTGAGCTGCATCATGCTGGGCTACCCGGTGGCCTGGCTGCTGGCGAACCTGCCGATGCGCACGGCCAATATCCTGATGATCCTGGTGCTGCTGCCGTTCTGGACCTCGCTGCTGGTGCGCACCTCCGCCTGGAAGGTGATGCTGCAGCAGCAGGGGGTGATCAACGACGTGCTCGTCTGGCTGGGGATCATATCCGACAGCGGACGGCTGATCATGATCAACAACCAGTTCGGCACCATCGTCGCGATGACGCATATCCTGCTGCCGTTCATGATCCTGCCGCTCTATTCCGTGATGCAGACGATCCCGCCGACCTACCTGCGCGCGGCGAAATCCCTCGGGGCGACGAACTGGGTGGCCTTCTGGCGGGTCTACTTCCCGCAGTCGGTGCCGGGCATCGGCGCGGGCTCGATCCTCGTCTTCATCCTGGCCATCGGCTATTACATCACGCCCGAGATCGTGGGGGGCACGACGGGGACGTTCATCTCGAACCGGATCGCCTATCACATCTCGTCATCGCTGAACTGGGGCCTCGCGGCCGCGCTCGGCTCGATCCTGCTGGCGGCGGTTCTGATCCTCTACTACGCCTATGACCGGATCGTGGGCATCGACAACGTGAAGCTGGGGTAACGCACATGGGACTTCCTCCGTACGCCACGACCGGCCAGCGCATCTGGTACTACGCCTTCCGCGTGATCTGCGGGCTGATCTTCTTCTTCCTGATCGCCCCCATCGTGGTGGTGATGCCGCTCAGCTTCAACGCCGAGGACTTCTTCACCTTCACGCCGGAAATGCTGCGGCTCGACCCGGCAGGCTACTCGCTGAAGCATTACCGCGACTTCTTCCAGACCTCGGACTGGCAGGCGGCGATGTGGAATTCGCTGAAGATCGCGCCGATGGCGACGCTGCTTTCGGTCGGCTTCGGCACGCTGGCGGCCATCGGGCTGTCGTCGGAACATGTGCCGTTCCGCCGGGCGATCATGGCGATCCTGATCTCGCCGATGATCGTGCCGCTGATCATCTCGGCCGCGGGGATGTATTTCTTCTACTCGCGCATCGGTCTGCAGGGCACCTATCTGGGCGTCGTGCTGGCACATGCGGCGCTTGGCATTCCCTTTGTGATCATCACCGTGACGGCAACGCTGGTCGGCTTCGACCGCTCGCTGACCCGCGCGGCGGCCAACATGGGCGCGGATCCGGTGACAACCTTCTTCCGGGTGCAGATGCCGCTGATCCTGCCGGGGGTGATCTCGGGCGGGCTCTTCGCCTTCATCACCTCCTTCGACGAGGTGGTGGTGGTGCTCTTCGTCGGCTCCGCCGGCCAGAAGACGCTGCCCTGGCAGATGTTCATCGGCCTGCGCGAACAGATATCGCCGACAATCCTCGCGGTGGCGACGATGCTGGTGGCGATCTCGATCGTCCTGCTGACCGTGGTCGAACTGCTGCGCCGCCGGTCCGAACGGCTGCGGGGCATGTCCCCGGGCTGATCCGCGCCCCCTCTCTTCCTCACGGGCGGAGAGGGGCAGGCACCTTCACCGACACCGCAGTGCCGGGCGGCGCGATTGCGTCGCCGCTGGCGCAGGTCCGCCTCCGGCGGGCATATTTGACGCAAGAGGAAGCAGGGGACCGGTCCCCCGCTTCATCTCGTCCAAAATACTCCGGGGGAGTCGCACCGCAGGTGCGGCGGGGGCAGAGCCCCCTCCCGCGCGACGGCGCAGCCGGCGCAACCACCTAAAGCCGGCCGAACCGCTCGCCGATCTGGCTGCCTGCCTCGGCCAGCCCCCAGGGTGGGTTCGCCACAAAGAGCCCGCTGCCAGTCATCCCGTGACCGGGCCGGGCCGAGGGAAAGCGCACCTCGCTGACCAGTGCATCCGGGATATCCAGCGCGTCCAGCGCCTGCCGCATCGGCTCATGCGCGCCCGAGGTCAGCATCGGGTACCACAGCATGATCACCCCGACCGGCCATTTCCGGTGCAGGCGGGACACCAGCCTGGGCATCTCGGACCAGTCGGTCTTCACCTCCCAGGACGGGTCGATCAGGACAAGGCCGCGCCGCGGCTCGGGCGGGGCAAGCGAGAGGGCCAGCGCCGGCCCGTCGGCCTTGCGCACATCGGCGCCGGGCAGGGCGGCGCGCAGGGCGGCGACCTCCTGCGGGTGCAGTTCGGCCAGGGTGATGCGGTCGCTCTCGCGCAGCAGGTGGCGGGCGATGAAGGGCGACCCGGGATAGGCGCGGGGGCCCGCCTGCGCACGGGCGGCGGCCAGGGCGCGGGCATAGGGGTGATCGGCAGGGAACCAGCCGGACACCCGCTCGATTCCCTGCGCCGCCTCGCCCGTCTTCAGTGCCTCGGGAGCCGCAAGGTCATAGAGCGCGCGGCCGGCATGGGTTTCGAGATAGCTGAGCGGTTTCGGCTTCTGCGCCATGTAGTCCAGCGCCAGCGCCAGCAGCGCGTGCTTGTGGACATCGGCCAGGTTCCCGGCGTGATAGGCGTGCTGGTAAGAGAGCATGGCGTTTCTCTAGCACCCCCGCGCGGGGCGCGACAGCCTGTCAGGCGGGCGGGGCGATCCCGGCGCGCGACATGCCGGGCAGGGGGGCGGCGCGGTCTGCGGCAACGTAAGCACGCTCACCGCCACCCCACTGCGGCGGCAACCGGCCCGCCCCGGCAAGGGCGGGCCATGATGCGATCAGGCGCGCACCAGCTTCTCGTAGCTTTCCGCGATGTCGCGCGTCAGGGCGCCGACTTCGAAATTGTAGGTGCCGATCTCGCCCACGGGGGTGACCTCGGCCGCCGTTCCGGTCAGCCAGCACTGTTCGAAGCTTTCCAGCTCTTCCGGCATGATGTGGCGCTCGGTGACCTTGATCTGCTTTTCCTCCAGCATGCCGATGACCGTCTGCCGGGTCAGGCCGTTGAGGAAGCAGTCGGCCTTGGGCGTGTGCACCTCGCCGTCCTTGACGAAGAAGATGTTGGCGCCGGTCGCCTCGGCCACATAGCCGCGGTAATCCATGAACAACGCGTCCGAACAGCCCTTGGCCTCGGCCGCGTGCTTGGACATGGTGCAGATCATGTAGAGACCGGCGGCCTTGGCATGCACCGGGATGGTTTCGGGCGAGGGGCGTTTCCACTTGGAAATGTCCAGCTTGGCGCCCTTGAACTTGGCGTCGCCGTAGTAGTTGCCCCATTCCCAGCCTGCGATGGCCAGGCGCACCGGGTTGCGGGCGGCCGAGACGCCCATGTCCTCGCCCGCGCCGCGCCAGGCGACGGCACGCACATAGGCGTCGGTCCAGCCGTTGGCCTCGAGCATGGCATATTTGGCGGCCTCGATCTCTTCGACCGTGTAGGGGATTTCGAAATCCAGCAGGCTGGCCGAATTGCGCAGCCGTTCGGAATGCTGGACTCCCTTGAAAATCTTGCCGTTGTAGCACCGCTCGCCCTCGAATACCGACGAGGCATAGTGCAGGGCATGGGTCAGCAGGTGCACATTGGCATCGCGCCAGTCCACCAGCTTGCCGTCCATCCAGATCTTGCCGTCGCGATCGTCATAGGCACCGGTCATCGGTTTCTTCCTTCACTGCGCGGTCGGGCCCGCGAATTTTCATTTGTTGCGCGAATTAGTCTCATGCCGGACATTTAATTTCGCGAGTTGCCGGGAATCGCTAACAAATGGGTCTTGGAATGTCAACAAGGCTGACTTAACATGCCGCTTGAATGGGCAAATTGTGAACGAGAGGGCAGGTTACCATGAACGAGGCCAGCAGCGGCGATACCCTTCTCTTTCTCACGGACGAGCAGTTGCGACAGGGCATCGAAGCCATGTTTTTTGCTTACCGTGGCTTCACTTCGGCGCCCGACCAGATACTGGAGGGCATGGATTACGGCCGCGCCCATCACCGGGCGCTGCACTTCATCGCGCGGGTGCCGGGTATGAACGTGAAACGGCTGCTTGAAATATTGGGCGTCACCAAACAGTCGCTGAACCGCGTGCTGCGCACCCTGATCGAGGACGGTCTGGTGGACAGCCGAGTCGGCACCAGCGACAAGCGCGAACGCCACCTGTTCCTGACCGAGAAGGGCCGCGAGCTGGAGGCCCGCCTGTCCGATGCGCAGCGCCGCCAGATGCGCTCGGCCTATCGCCAGGCCGGTCCGGATGCCGTGGCCGGGTTCCGCCAGGTGCTTGAGGCGATGATCGAGCCGCAGGTGCGCGCGACCTATGCCTCTCTGCGCGAGGGCCAGGGATGAGCGAGCCGTCGCCCCACCTGCTGATCGTCGATGACGACGAACGCATTCGTGCCCTGCTGGCCAAGTTCCTGGTGCGCAGCGGTTTCCTTGTCTCGACCGCGCGCGACGCGGCCCATGCCCGCCGCCTGCTGGCCGGGCTGGAATTCGACCTGATCGTGCTGGACGTGATGATGCCCGGCGAGGACGGCGTGAGCCTGACGCGCCACGTGCGCCAGACGCTGCAGACCCCGGTGATGCTGCTGACCGCCAAGGGCGAGACGAGCGAGCGGATCGAGGGGCTGGAGGCGGGGGCCGACGACTACCTTTCCAAGCCGTTCGAACCGCGCGAACTGCTGCTGCGGATCAATGCCATCCTGCGTCGGATGCCCGAACCCGCCCAGCCGGACGAGGCCCCCCGCGTGCTGCACCTGGGCGATGTCAGCTACGACATCGACCGCAGCGAGATGTGGCGCGGGCAGGCGCAGGTGCGCCTGACGGCGACCGAGGTGCAGCTGATGCGCATCTTTGCCGCCAATCCGGGCGAGCCCCTGTCGCGCACCCAGCTGGTCGAGGATCTGGGCCGCACCACCGGGCGGGACGGCGGGCTGGCGCAGGAGCGCGCGGTCGACGTGCAGATCACCCGGCTGCGGCGCAAGATCGAAACCGATCCGAAGCAGCCGCGCTATCTGCAGACAGTGCGCGGCGCGGGCTACATGCTGGCGCCCGACTGACCGCGAATTGCGCGGCACCGCGTGACCTGCCTGCCTGCGCATGTCTGGGGACCTGTTGCCCTCCGACCTGTCGGTCCGGTGCGCCAAGGGATGCCCAGGCCGCCTTAGGGGGCGCCCGGCGAAGTGCCCGGCCCCCTGCAGCCCGCTGCCGGTCTAGCCCAGAGGCGTCTTGGCCTGCCGGGCCCGGCCCCGCTGCAGGCCCAGGTGCCGCTCGCGCAGGATGATGATCACCCCCGCCGAGATGACCAGTAGCGCGCCAACGAGGGTCTGGATCGTCGGCACCTCGGCAAAGAGGAAATAGCCGATCAGCACGGCAAAGATCATCGAGGCGTAATCGAACGGCGCCACCAGCGAGGCATCGGCGAAGCGATAGGCCGAGGTCAGGCAGATCTGCCCGATGCCGCCGATCAGGCCCGAGGAAATCAGCCAGACCCATTCCCAGCCATGCGGCACGACCCAGCCGAACGGGACCGTCAGCAGCGCCAGCACGCTGGAGGTCATCGAGAACCAGAACACGATGGCCGAAGTCTGTTCGACCTGCACCATGTTGCGGATATGGATCTGCGCCAGCGCCCCGCAGACCGCGCCGAAGAGCACCAGCATCACGCCGAAGGCCTGCGTGCTCTTGATCGTGTTGCCGGACTGGATGGTGATGTTCGGCTCCATCACCACCAGCACGCCGACAAGCCCAAGCGCGACCGCGCCAAAGCGGTAGGGGCCGACGCGTTCGTGCAGGAACATCGCGGCAAAGACGACAACCAGCAGCGGCATGGCATAGCCAAGCGCCGTGACCTCGGGCAGAGGCAGCAGGGCGACGGCGGCAAAGTTGGTCCCCATCGCC
Organism: Pseudooceanicola pacificus; assembly: GCF_009789075.1. Lineage (GTDB taxonomy): Bacteria > Pseudomonadota > Alphaproteobacteria > Rhodobacterales > Rhodobacteraceae > Pseudooceanicola > Pseudooceanicola pacificus. Next base: position 338,716 of record NZ_WNXQ01000001.1, on the reverse strand, counting down.
ACCGTCCCGAGGCAGCCGCGCAGCACATGCGCCGTGGGCGATTTCACCTTGAGCCCGACGGACAGGTCGCCCTTCATCGCCAGCCATCCCACGATGACCGGCAGGGCAAAGAACGAGCGGAAGAAGACGGATTCCCCCGGCGGCACGTGATCGGCGGACAGCTTGATCAGCGCGAACATGACGATGAAGCACATCACGGCGCAGAGTTTCAGGATAATACCGCGCAGGGGTGCCATTCAGTCGACCTTCCGGAGGGTTCAGTTCGCCGCGATGCTCTCCTTGTGGCAGACAAAGGTCAACGGCAAGGACGCGCTTGCAATTCCCGGTCCGGCATCGGAAAAAATGGTATACCCACACTCCGAGAGGCCTTCATGTACGACCAGAACCACCTTGCCAGCCGGTTGGCGCGCCATGCCGGACGGACCCCGGACAAGGTCTTTGCCACCCGTCCCGGGCAGTCCGACGTGACCTATGCCCAGCTTTTTGCCGGGGCCGAGAGGATGGCGGCGGCGCTGTTGGCGGCGGGGCTGGCACCGGGCGACCGGGTGGCGGTACAGGTCGAAAAATCCATGGAGGCGCTGCAGCTCTACATCGGCACGGTCCTGGCGGGCGGGATCTTCCTGCCGCTCAACACCGGGTACACGGCGGCCGAGCTGGGCTATTTCCTGGGCGACGCGACGCCAGCCGTGGTGGTCTGCGATCCCGCCCGCCGGGCCGAGATCGCGCCGCTGGCCGGATCCGCCGCCGTCTTCGATCTGGCGCCGGACGGCACAGGCTCGCTGATTGACGCCCTGCCCGACGTGGCCGGGTTCGACGCGGTGGCGCGCGGGGCCGGCGACCTGGCGGCGATCCTCTACACCTCGGGCACCACGGGGCGGTCCAAGGGGGCGATGCTCAGCCATGCCAACCTGGCCTCGAATTCCGAGATGCTGGTGGGGTACTGGCAGTTCACCGACGCCGATGTGCTGATCCACGCATTGCCGATCTTTCACACCCACGGGCTGTTCGTGGCGACCAACGTGGCGCTTTTCGCGGGGGCCTCCATCGTCTTTCTGGCGAAATTCGACCCCGAGGCGATCCTGGACGCAATGCCGGGTGCCACCGCGATGATGGGCGTGCCGACCTTTTACACCCGCCTGCTGGAAAACCCCCGGCTGACCCGCGAGGCGGCGTCGAACATGCGTCTCTTCGTGTCGGGATCGGCGCCGATGCTGGTCGACACGCATGAGAAATGGGAAGAGCGGACCGGCCTGCGCATCCTCGAACGCTACGGCATGACCGAGACCAACATGAACACCTCGAACCCCTATGACGGAGAACGGCGGCCCGGCACGGTCGGCTTCCCCCTGCCGGGGGTCGAACTGCGGGTGATGGCCGACGGGGCCGAGGTGGCGACCGGCGAGATCGGCGTGATCGAGGTGCGCGGCGCGAATGTGTTCCAGGGCTACTGGCAGATGCCCGAAAAGACGGCGGAGGAGCTGAAGCCCGATGGCTGGTTCATCACCGGCGACCTGGGGATCGTGGACGAACGGGGCTATGTCTCGATTGTCGGGCGGTCCAAGGATCTGATCATCTCGGGCGGGTTCAACGTCTATCCCAAGGAGATCGAAGAGGCGATCGACGACCTGCCCGGCGTGGTGGAAAGCGCCGTCATCGGCGTGCCGCACCCGGATTTCGGCGAGGCGGTGGTGGCCGTGGTTGTCGGAGAGGCCTGCGACCCCTCGGCTATCTCGGGCGCGCTGTCCGGACAGCTGGCCAAGTTCAAGCAGCCCAAACATGTCGAGATCGTCGCCGATTTGCCGCGCAACACGATGGGCAAGGTCCAGAAGAAGGAACTGCGCGACCGATACGGGCAGCTCTTCACCGCCTGAACCTTCAGGTTGACGCAACGTCGCAAAAGGCCGGCCCGCTATGCGGACCGGCCACTTTAATGAACGCCTACGTCATTGAAGAAGAATAGATTTAAAATGGAATGGCGGTACAGAACGCCGCCCGGGCCGCCGAGTCAAATCCGGACCAGGCGGTAAAAATCCTTTTCATCGCGTTGCCGGTGCTTTTTCTTGGTCTACATTCCAGCTGTACACCATTTGGGGTATTGTCGTAGCGACGGGCCGGCGGATTTCAACGGCCCTGCAAGGACCAGATCCGGGGGCAGAAGCCGTGTCCAAACTTGGCGAAAACCGAGCGCGACTCATCGAGAGCATCTATCGGATCGCGCTTGAGCCCCAGACCTATGACCAGTTCATGGGCGAATGGGACGCGCATATCTCGGACCGGCTGGAAGAACTGCAATCGCTTCAGGGCGAGAACACCGGCGACGGCGCCCCGGCCACGGACGAAGACCCCGAGATCGCCCGCCATTTCGAGATCGCCTCGCAATTGCTGGAGACGATGGCGCAGCGCCCCCGTCCGGAGGGGGTGGGCCATAACAGCGGCGAGCGGGCGCTTGGCCCGCAGATGCTCATCGACCCGGGCGGGCGGATCGTCTGGTTCAACGCCACCGCGCAGCGCCTGTTCGGGCTGACCAAGACCAGCCGCATCGACGCCCTGCCGCTGCAGGCCAAGCATCGCAAGTCGCTGGAGCGCATGTGCCAGAGCATCAGGCCCGACACCCATGCTGCCAGCCTGCGCCCGGTGGTCCTGCGGGTCGATCCCCAGGGCGAGACGCGGCCGCTGTTCCTGCAGGCCCGCGCCCTGTCCGACCAGCACGAGGGCGACCTGCTTGTGGTGCAGAAGATCACGCCGGACTGGCCGGTGGGCATTTCGCGCATGCTGGCCGAGGATTTCGACATGTCGCCCTCGGAATGCGCGATATGCGAGCTGGTGGCCGAAGGGCACGGGATCGAGCAGATCGCCAACCTGCGCGGCAGCGCCGTGTCGACCGTGCGCACCCAGGTCAAGAAGATCCTCGCCAAGGCCGGGGCAAGATCGCAGGTCGACCTCGTGCGGTTGCTGTTCTCGCTGATGCGCATGGTCGAACGCTATCCGGCGGTGGCATCTGCCGTGACCTCGGACCGCTCGATCCAGGTCCGTCTGGGCGACGGGCGCACCCTTGCGGCCGAGGTGCATGGCGACCTCGGCGGACGGCCCGTGGTGTTCTTTCACGGCATGCTCGACGGGATCGGGATCACGCCCCGGTTCGCAAAGCTGCTGAGCGATGCCGGGCTGCGGCTGATCTGCCCGATCCGGCCCTATTACGGCTCCAGCGATCCGGCCCCCGGGCCCGCCGCCACCGCGCCGGACCGACTGGCGCAGGACGTGGCCGCGCTGCTGGCAGAGCTGGACGCGGGCCCGGCGCTTGTGCTGGGGCATATGGCCGGTTCGCTCTATGCCTATGCCCTGGCGCAGCATCACCCCGAACTGGTGGAGGGCATCCTGTCCGTTTCGGGCAGCGTGCCGCTGCAATCGACGCATTACTTCGCCACCATGTCCACACGGCAGCGGCTGGTGGCCTATACCGCCCGGTTCACGCCGCGCCTGCTGCCCTTTGTCCTGCGGGCGGGCATCAACCAGATGATGAATGGCGGGCAAAGGCGGTTCATCCGCAGCATGTACCAGGAAACGCCCGATGACCTGGCCGCCGTCAGCGATCCCGAAATCTATGAACGCATCGCCGCCGGGCACCGGTTTTCGGTCCGGCAGGGGCACCAGGCCTTCGAGATCGACAGCCAGCACATGGTCAGCGACTGGAGCCATCGGGTCGACGGAACGCAGGTTCCGGTGCGCGTGCTGCACGGCTCTGACGACCCGGCGGTCAAGATCGAGGCGGTGCGCGATTTCTACGACCGCCGCGCGAACCGGGCCAACCTCAGGGTCTTGGACGGACTTGGCCAGCTGATCGTCTACCGCCGCCCGGAAACGGTGGTGGAGGAACTGGTTGCCCTGCGCAGCCAGGCAGAATGGGCGGGGCAATGCAGGAGGACGGCCCTGTCGTGACACGAAAGTCGAGCGAGCAGGGGACAAATGGAAGTTGATGGGAAACAGGTGGAAGACGAAAGAGAATTGGAAGACGGTAAACTGACAGGACCGGGGTTTCGCGTATCCCCAGGCGATGGCCCGGTGCGCGACCAGGTCGTAACCATATTGAAACATGCGCTGCTTTCGGGTCGGTTCGAGCCGGGCCAGCGCCTGACGGAAAAGTCGCTCTGCGAATGGACGGGCGCCAGCCGCCCGGCCTTGCGCGAAGGGCTCAGGCAGCTCGAAGCCGAGGGCCTGATCGTCATCGCGCCGAACCGTGGCCCCTCGGTTGCGAGCCTGGACCAGGAGACGGCGCGGCAGGTCTATGACGTAAGGACCGAGCTGGAGGCCTACCTCGCCCGGCTGGCGGCGCAGAGCGCCGGCCCGGCGGAGGTGGCGCAGATGCGCGCTGCGCTGATCCGGCTGTCGGATACGGCCGAGCGCGGCGACATCCTGGGCATCGTCGCAGCCAAGATCACCTGGAACGAGGTGCTGTTCTCGCTGTCGCGGAACACAGAGCTGAACGACGTCATCCGGCAGCTGAACACCCGGCTGCGCCTGATATGGCCGCGCATGGAGATGGACCAGGACAATGCCCGCAGCGTCGTGGCGGATGTCACCGCCATCACCGACGCGATCGCCAACCGGGATCAGGATGCGGCAGAGGCCGCGATGCGGGCGTTCAACCAGCGCTCGATGCGCGTCATGCTGGCCTTTCTGGCGCCCAGGACCTGAGGCCGGGGCGCCAGCCGGCGCATGCGGGTGTTATTCGGCCGCCGCGCGGCGCGGCAGCACCCAGCCCTTGCGCGGGAAATGGCAGGTATAGCCGTTCGGCACGCGCTCCAGGTAATCCTGGTGCTCGGGTTCGGCCTCCCAGAACGCGCCAACCGGCTCGACCTCGGTCACCACACGGCCGGGCCAGAGCCCGCTGGCATTCACATCCGCGATGGTGTCCAGTGCCACGGCCTTTTGATCCTCGTCGACAAAGTATATCGCCGAACGGTACGACAGGCCGATGTCGTTGCCCTGCCGGTTCACCGTGGTCGGGTCGTGGATCTGAAAGAAGAACTCCAGCAGCTGGCGATAGCTGATGGTGTCCGGGTCATAGAGGATCTCGATCCCCTCGGCATGGGTGCCGTGGTTGCGGTAGGTGGCATTGGCCACGTCACCGCCGGTATAGCCCACGCGGGTCGCCTTGACGCCCGGCAGCCTGCGGATCAGGTCCTGCATGCCCCAGAAGCAGCCTCCGGCCAGAACGGCGCGTTGCTCGGTCATTTCACGTCCTCCACTTGATCCAGGTAATCGCCATAGCCCTCGGCCGCCATGTCGTCGCGATGGACGAAGCGCAGCGAGGCCGAGTTGATGCAGTAGCGCAGCCCGCCCCGGTCGCGCGGCCCGTCGGGAAAGACATGGCCCAGGTGGCTGTCGCCATGGGCCGAACGCACCTCGACCCGGACCATGCCAAGCGAGGTGTCGCGCAGCTCGGCCACATGGGCGGGTTCGATCGGCTTGGTGAAGCTCGGCCAGCCGCAGCCGCTCTCGTATTTGTCGGACGAGGCGAACAGCGGCTCTCCTGACACGATGTCGACGTAGATCCCCGGCTCCTTGTTGTCGAGCAGCGGACCGGTCCAGGGGCGTTCTGTGCCGCTCTCCTGAGTGACGCGGTACTGTTCCGGGGTCAGCTTCGCGATGGCTTCTTCCGATTTGCCATAGCTCTTGGTGGGTGCATCCGTCATATCCGTCTCCCTCTCATGGGCCTTAAGTGGGACTCAGGGCCGGTTTTGCCACCCATGTTTCACCGGTTTCGCCCGGACGTGAAGGGGAAAGGCTCCCACTCGTTGCCGGGGACGCCACAGGGGCGGCGCAAAGCGGTGCCGCCCGGCTGCCGGAGACCCGGCGGGCGGGGTCCCGGGGCAGGCCCGGGACACCGGAAGTCAGAGACGTTCGATAGCCAGTGCGATGCCCTGACCGCCGCCGATGCACATGGTGATCAGCGCGCGCTTGCCGCCGATACGCTCCAGCTCGTAGAGCGCCTTGACGGTGATGATCGCGCCGGTGGCCCCCACCGGGTGACCCAGGGCGATGGCGCCGCCGTTCGGGTTCACCTTGGCCGGGTCGAGGCCCAGGCCCTTGTTTACCGCCAGCGCCTGGGCGGCAAAGGCTTCGTTGGATTCGATGACGTCGAAATCCTCGACCGTCAGGCCGGTGCGCTCCAGCAGGTTCTTGACCGCGGGAACCGGGCCGATGCCCATGACCTCGGGGCGGACACCGGCATGGGCATAGCCCAGCACGCGGGCGCGCGGCTTCAGCCCGGCCTTGTCGGCGGCGGCGGCGGTGGCCAGCACGATGGCGGCGGCCCCGTCGTTGATGCCGCTGGCATTGCCCGCGGTCACGCAGCCGTCCTTCTTGAACGCCGGGCGCAGGCCCGCCAGCCCTTCGAGCGTGGTCGAGGGCTTCAGGTGCTCGTCGGTGTCGAAGGGGACCGTGTCGCGCTTCACCTTCACCTCGACCGGGACGATCTGGCTCTTGAAGCGCCCGCCCTCGATGGCGGCCAGTGCGCGCTTCTGGCTTTCCAGCGAGAATTCGTCCATCGCCTCGCGGCTGATCTGGTGTTCGGAGGCGACGTTTTCCGCCGTGATCCCCATGTGGCCGGTGCCGAAGGGACAGTTCAGCGCGCCCAGCATCATGTCGCGCACCTTGATGTCGCCCATCTTCTGGCCCCAGCGTTCCGACTGGTTGATGTAGGGCGAGCGCGACATGTTCTCGGCGCCGCCGGCCAGGCCGAATTCGGCATCGCCCATGGCCAGCGACTGGATGACCGAGACGATGGCCTGCGCGCCGGACCCGCAGAGCCGGTTGACGTTCATCGCGGGCACGGTATCGGGCACGCCGGCGTCAATCGACGCGACGCGGCTGAGGTACATGTCGCGCGGTTCGGTGTTGATCACATGGCCATAGGCGACATGGCCGATCTGGCCGCCCTCGACGCCCGAACGCGCCATCGCGGCCTTGGCGGCGACGGTGCCCAGTTCAATCGGCGGAACCCCTGCCAGGCTGCCCCCGAAGGTGCCGATGGCCGTGCGTGCGCCGTCGAGAATGACGATATCTTCCATGTCCTGGTCTCCCTGAAAACCTCTCCGGACCCGGCGCCGGAGCGGCCGGTGCGCGGGTCTGGCAACCGTCTTGCCCTGTTCAAGGGGATCATGCAACGCTTCGCCCATGCCAGCCCTGGATTTCGCTCCCGCCACCCCGGCCGAAGAACAGCTTGCGGCCGAGGCCGGAAGCGGGGCCCGTATCGTACTGGGCGACGGCGCATTTCCCGGCGACGATCCCGCCCGCGTGATCCGGGCCGAGGTGATCCGCGCCGCCCTGTCGGGCCGGGATCCGGCGTTGCGGCTGTCGGACAAGGGGCTGCGCCTCAAGGGCGCGCGGATCGAGGGGCTGCTGGACCTGCAGGGCATGCAGAGCGATTTCGACCTCGCCCTGACCTCGTGCCAGCTGGATACCATGCCCGAGCTGGTGAATGCCCGCCTGCGCGGCGTCTATTTCACCGATTGCCACCTGCCGGGCCTGTCCGCCGACAATGCGGTGTTCGACGGGGCGCTCTACCTGCGCGGCGGCACGCTGGTGACGGGCGAGATCAGCCTGGCCGGGGCACGCATCGCGGGGGACCTGCAGCTCTGCGATGTCGAGCTGCACGGTTCCGGGCAGGATGCCGTCTTTGCCCCGTCGCTGCGCGTCGGCGGATCGGTCTACCTGGGCAATTATCCCTATTCCGACGGCGTGACGGAGCTGAGCGCCGAGGGCGCGATCTTCCTGGCCACGGCGCAGGTCGCCAATGACGTCTTTGTCACCCGCTGCGCCATCGCCCCGAAAGAGGCTGCCGGCGATCACGTCTTTCACGCCAGCGAGGAGCACGGCCCCGACAACGCCCTGTCGCTGGCCCGCGCCCGGATCGGCGGCATCCTCTATTTCCGCGACAACCAGATCGCCCGGGGTATCGTCAGCCTGGCCGGGGCCCATGCCGCGCGGCTGCGCGACGAACCGGCCGGGCCGGGGGCGAGCTATCCGATCCGGCTGGACGGGCTGACCTATGACGATTTCTCGCGTCATACGGAAACCAGCCTGTCGGCCCGTCTAGACTGGCTGCGCCGCCAGCCCGCCGACACCGGCTTTACCGCCCAGCCGTGGGAGCAGCTGGCCCGTGTGCTGCACCACATGGGCCACCGCCACGACGCCCGCACGGTGCGCATGCGCAAGGAGCAGATCCTGCGGCGCGAAAACCGCCGCATGCTGCGCGCCGAGGCCCGCCGGCCCGGCCTGCGCCGCCGCCTTGCGCGCGAGACGCGGTGGTGGGGCAGCATCGTCACCGATGTGGTGATGCATTACGCCGTGGGCTACGGCTACCGCCCCGGCCGCGCCCTGCTGCTGGCTGTGCTGCTGATCGCCGGGCTTGGCGCCTTTTTCCAGCGGACCTGGGCCGCCGGGGACATGGCGCCCAATGCGCCGCCGATCCTGGTCTCGGCCGGATGGCAGGCGGCGGTGGCCGACCATCCGGACAATCCCGCCGCCTTCTGGTCGGCGCCGGGGCAGGCGGGGCAGGATTACGAGACCTTCAACGCCTATGCCTATGCCGCCGACCTGGTGATCCCGCTGATCTCGCTGGGGCAGGAGGCATCCTGGGCGCCGTCCACCAGCCGCTCGCCCTGGGGCCGGGCGGGATGGTGGATGCGCTGGATCGCGATCGCGGCTGGCTGGGTGATCACCGCACTGGGTGCGGCCGCCGTGACCGGCGCGGTGCGTCACGAATAGCTGCGCTGCAGCATGCCCGTTTTTCAATCTGCTGCAAGAACGGGCCATTCGGCATCGTCGGGACCACGAAATCGGCGTCCGCGCCACGGTCTGGCCTGCCTCGGCGGTGTTTCGCCGCAGTTTTCACAGGTCGGGTATTCCCTACTGTGCGAAGGATGATAACTGCGGGACAAGTACCGAGAGTTGAATACGGAGACCAACACTATGACACGCGAACGCAGGTTCACGTTTATCGCCGCTCTCACGGTCCTGGTGGGCATCGTCATCGTTACCGATATCGTGCCTCAATCCCAGGCAGGCAGCGCGACGGTCGCATCCCACAACTGACAGGGCCATTCGGCGCGCGATCTGGCCTGAACCGGACGCCGTGACCTGCCCTATGGCACCAGACGACTGCGTCCGGTGCCCTCCAGAACCAGGCAATCCATCCCTTCGAAGACAACCGCCGTCAGCGGCCGGTCGTAACCGGCGCCGCTGTCCAGGTCGATCCGGTTGCCGAAATGCTGCGCCTCGTCGAGCGCCGTGTGCCCATGCACCACCAGCCAGGGATGCGGGTCGGCATGGGCATGGAAATCGCCACGGATCCAGACCAGGTCATCCTCGCGCTGTTCGGCCAGGGGAATGCCGGGGCGAATCCCCGCGTGCACGAAGAGCAGCGGCCCCCGTTCGGCGGTCAGCACCAGCCCGTCCAGGAACGCCCGGTGCGAATCGGGCACGGCATCGCGGGTTTCGGCAAAGACCTGCGCCGGGTCGCGGTCGTCTGACGGGTCGACGCCGTAGCTTTCCATCGTCGTCTTGCCGCCCATGCGACGGTGCGGCCAGGGGATGCCGGATGTCACATTGGGGTCGTGCACCGTGCCATCGGCCAGGTAGTTGCGGAACATCCGGTCGTGATTGCCCATCAGGCAGGTCCAGTTGCGCCCCTCTGCCAGCCCGCGCGACAACAGCTCGATCACGCCTTTGCTGTGCGGGCCGCGGTCGGTGTAATCGCCCAGAAAGATGACCTCGTCCTCTGGCCCGGCGCCGTCGGCCTCGATCCGGGCCAGGGCGTCCTCCAGCATGGCCAGCTGGCCATGAATGTCTCCGATAGCGTAGATGGTCATGCGGCCCTCCGTTGGCGGAGTTGAAGCATGTCCCGCCGCGAAAGGCCAGCCATCCGTCCTGCGGGTGCCCGGACGGGCGCGGGCGGCCTGTTCCTTTCCGGTCGCCCTGCCCCCGCCCGCCGATTGAAGAGAATCGGACGGTGCGACATTATCGCCCGGCGCCTTGCCCGCGCGAGATCGGAACGGCCCCGCAGAATGGGCCAAGGGACAGAAAAAGGATCAACGTTATGAACGGTATAGCTTTTGTTTTTGTGGTGGCTGGCGTGGTCTGTGCCCTGATCGGCATGGCCTGGGGCATCCACATGTCGGCCAGCGGGAACCACCTGATGGCCCCCGCCCACGCCCACCTGAATCTGCTGGGCTGGGTCAGCCTTTCGCTGTTCGGGATCTACTACCACCTGGTGCCCGCCGCGGCCTCGGGTCTTCTGGCCAAGGTGCATTGCGCCGTGGCTCTGGCAGGCGTCGCGATCATCGTGCCCGGCATCTACATGGCGATCACCGAATCCGGCGAGACGCTGGCCAAGCTGGGCTCGATCCTGTCGATCCTGTCGATGCTGATTTTCCTGATCGTGGTGCTGACCTCGCGCCGCAAGACGGCCTGAGGCCGCGCCGGCCACCGCAGCAGCGTCTGAGAGGGGGGGACCGGCTGCCTGACACCGGCGGCCCCTGCGCCGTCTGACATGCTGCGACAGGTGGGCGGGGGCTGACCCGGTCCCGAGATGAAAAGGGCCCGCCCTGCGCTGTGCAGGCGGGCCCTTGCCGTGAGATGGTGCCGGTCAGGCGGACTGGAACACCAGCGGCTTGACCTGCTCGAACATGCCGGTCGCCTCAAGCGCCTTCTGTGCGGCGCCGTTCAGCGGCTCGTCAAGGTAAAGCAGCGCGATGGCCTCGCCCCCGGCGGTGGCCCGGCCCAGGGTGAAGTTCGCGATGTTCGCGCCATTCTCGCCCAGGGTGCGGCCCAGGGTGCCGATCACGCCCGGCACGTCCTTGTTGGTGGTGTAGAGCATGTGCGGTCCGACCTCGGCGTCGATGTTGATGCCCTTGATCTGGATGAACCGCGGCTTGCCGTCGCTGAACACCGTCCCCGCGATCGACCGCTCGCGCTTTTCGGTCACCACGGTCACCTTGATGTAGCCGTCGAAGGCGCCCGACTTGTTCTGGTTGGTGGTCGAGATCTTGATCCCGCGCTCCTGCGCCACAACCGGGGCCGACACCATGTTCACGTCGGGATTGGCCTTCTTCATGATCCCGGCAATGACCGAGCAGTTCAGCGCCGCCAGGTTCATCTGCGCCACGACACCGTCGTAGAGAATGTTGATCGCCTTGATCGGCTCGTCCGTCATCTGGCCGATGAAGGCGCCCAAGTGATCGGCCAGCTTGACCCAGGGGCCCATGACCTTGGCTTCCTCGGCGGTCATCGAGGGCATGTTCAGCGCGTTTTCGACCGCGCCGTCCAGCAGATAGTTCGCCATCTGCTCGGCGACCTGCAGGGCGACGTTTTCCTGCGCCTCGGTGGTGGCGGCGCCCAGGTGAGGGGTGCAGACCACGTTGGGCAGGTTGAACAGCGGGTTCTCGGTGGCCGGTTCGACCGAAAAGACGTCGAAGGCAGCACCGGCCACATGGCCGGATTTCAGCAGGTCGGCCAGGGCCTCCTCATCCACCAGGCCGCCACGGGCGCAGTTGATGATGCGGACGCCCTTCTTGGTCTTGGCCAGGTTCTCGCGGCCCAGGATGTTCTTGGTCTGGTCGGTCAGCGGCACGTGCAGGGTGATGAAATCGGCGCGCTTGAGCAGTTCGTCCAGTTCCACCTTCTCGACGCCCATCTTGTCGGCCTTTTCCTGGCCGAGGAAGGGATCGTAGGCCACGACCTTCATCTTCAGCCCGCGGGCGCGGTCGCAGACGATGCCGCCGATATTGCCGGCGCCGATCACGCCCAGGGTCTTGCCGGTCAGCTCGACGCCCATGAATTTGGACTTTTCCCACTTGCCGGCATGGGTCGAGGCGCTGGCCTCGGGCAGCTGGCGGGCGACGGCGAACATCATGGCGATGGCGTGCTCGGCGGTGGTGATCATGTTGCCGAAGGGCGTGTTCATCACGATGACGCCCTTGCGCGATGCGGCGTCGCGGTCGACGTTGTCGACACCGATGCCGGCCCGGCCGATGACCTTGAGATTGTCGGCGGCGGCGATGATCTTCTCGGTCACCTTGGTGGCCGAGCGGATGGCCAGGCCGTCATACTGGCCGATCACCTCGAGCAGCTTGTCCTTGTCCTTGCCCAGGTCGGGCTGGAAATCGACCTCGATGCCGCGATCCTTGAAGATCTGGACGGCGGCCGGGGAGAGTTTGTCGGAAATGAGAACGCGGGGGGCCATTGCAGGGCTCCTAGACAGACAGGGGGAGGGTGCGGGGCCCGCGCGGGGGCCCCGAATTTTCGACGAAAATTCGCGCTCAGGCGGATTCGGTCTGGGCTTCGATCTCGGCCATGAAGGCGTATTCGATCCAGGGCAGCAGCGCCTCGATATCCGAGGTTTCCACCGTGCCGCCGCACCAGATGCGCAGGCCCGCGGGCGCGTCGCGATAGGCGCCGAGGTCAAGCCCCACGCCTTCCTTTTCCAGCCGCTTGGCCACGGCCTTGGCAAAGGCTGCGCCATCGGCGATGCGCGCATCGGTGAACTTCAGACAGACCGAGGTGTTCGACCGCGTCGCCGGGTCGTTCGCCAGATTCGCGATCCAGTCGCGGCTGTCGCAGAAGTCCCAGATGGCCTGGGCATTGGCATCGGCCCGGGCGATCAGACCCTCGAGCCCGCCAACCGAGCGCGCCCAGTCGAGCGCGACGAGGTAATCCTCGACCGCGAGCATGGATGGCGTGTTGATCGTCTCGCCCTTGAAGATGCCCTCGATCAGCTTGCCGCCCTTTGTCATGCGGAAGATCTTGGGCAGCGGCCATGCGGGGGTGTAGCTTTCCAGCCGCTCGACCGCGCGGGGCGACAGCACGAGCATCCCGTGCGCCGCCTCGCCGCCCAGCACCTTCTGCCAGGAGAAGGTGACGACATCGAGCTTGTCCCACGGCAGGTCCTGCGCGAAAGCGGCAGAGGTCGCGTCGCAGATCGTCAGCCCGGCCCGGTCCGCCGGGATCGCGTCGCCATTCGGCACGCGCACGCCCGAGGTGGTGCCGTTCCAGGTAAAGACGACATCGGTGTCGAAATCCAGTTCGGCGAAATCGACGATCTCGCCATATCCGGCTTCCTTGACCTCGGCGTCGATCTTGAGTTGCTTGACCACGTCGGTCACCCAGCCGGCGCCAAAGCTTTCCCAAGCCACCATGGTCGCCTTGCGCGCGCCCAGCATCGACCACATCGCCATTTCCACGGCGCCGGTGTCGGAGGCGGGCACGATGCCGACCTTGTAGCCCGCGGGGATCCCGAGGATCTCGGCGGTGCCGTCGATCGCGGCTTTCAGCTTTTCCTTGCCGATGGCGGCGCGATGCGACCGGCCGAGCGCGGCGTCTGAAAGCTTGTCGAGTGCAAATGTGGGGATTTTGGCGCAGGGGCCAGAGGAGAACCGCGGATTCGCCGGCCGCGATGCCGGTGCTTCAATAGCCATATAGCTATCCTTCCAGATAAGCGCCCCTCGTTGGGGAGGGGTGTCCCGCTGCTGCGTATATGCCCCCGCCGCGACTCTTGCAACGGCCTTGATGTCGCTTTCTGCATCAAGCAGGTCGCAAGCGTGTGACAGTGTCGGGAAACCCTGCACGGACCCCCCCCCGGGATTCCCGGGAACACAGCCGCGCTTGCCCTGTCGCAAGGTTCGACGACTCGCGCAGGGGCCCGGCCATGTCCGCTCAACCGCCGGTCGCCCGGGGGGCCGGCCGCGGCCTCTCTGGCCAAACGGTCCGCCGCGTGCTTTATGCGCGGCGTGTCCAGATCCGGGAGCGGCCATGTTCATCGTCACCCTCACCTCCGACCCTGCGCTGCCCGCGCTTGACCCCGCAGCCGCCGACTCCCTGCGCAATGCCTGGGGCGGCGGCGATCTGCAGTGGCTTGCGCCCGACGAAGCGGCGGAATTTGCGGTGGCCGAGGTGCCCGGCAATTTCCGTGACGTCTGGTCCGACATGCAGTCCCTGCGCATCGATCTGAACGTCCAGCCGGCCGAGGGGCGGCGCAAGCGCATGCTGCTGGCGGACATGGACAGCACCATGATCCGGCAGGAATGCATCGACGAGCTGGCGGACGAGGCCGGTGTCGGCGCCCGCGTCAAGGACATCACCGCCCGCGCCATGAATGGCGAACTGGATTTCGAAGGCGCCCTGATCGAACGCGTCGGCCTGCTGAAGGGCCTGCCCGTAACTGTCATCGACACGGTCCTGGCCGAGCGCATCACCCTGATGCCGGGCGGGCCGCAGCTGGTTGCCACGATGAAGGCCGCGGGCGGCTACTGCGCGCTGGTCTCGGGCGGCTTCACTGCCTTCACCGCGCGCGTTGCCGCCATGATCGGGTTCGACGAGCATCGGGCCAATACCCTGCTGTCGGATGGCGATGCCCTGACCGGAGAGGTCGGCCGCCCGATTCTGGGGCGCGAGGCCAAGGTCCGCGCGCTGGAGGAGATCACCGCCCGCCTTGGCATCGCCGAGGCCGATGTGATCGCCGTGGGCGACGGGGCCAACGACCTGGGCATGCTGGGCCGGGCCGGGACGGGCGTGGCCCTGCATGCCAAGCCCTCGGTCGCCGCGGAATGCGAAATCCGCGTGAATCACGGCGACCTGACAGCACTGCTCTACCTGCAAGGCTACGCCAGGACAGAGTTCGCCGGCTGAGCCCGGCATTTTTTAGCCTATCTGCTAATTAACACTTGCGCTAATCAATGAGTCGGATCATGGTGCCTGCATCATGACTGACCTGACACGCACATTCGCGGCCCTTGCCGACACCACCCGCCTTTCGCTGGTCGAATACCTGATGCGGAACGGCGAACAGCCTGCCTCGGCCCTGGCCGGGCTTACCGACATCTCGGCCCCGGCCGTGTCGCGCCACCTCAAGGTGCTGCGCGAGGCGGGGCTGCTGCACCAGCGGGTGGCTGGCACGCACCGCTATTATTCCGTCCGCCCCGAGGCGATGCGCCTCGTCTCGGACTGGACAATCGACCACCGCGCCTTCTGGGCAGGCAGCCTTGACCGGCTGGACACGCTGCTGGCGCTGGACCCCGAAGGAGAGGACGAATGAAGGACAGCGACCTGCACGACCTGGAATTCACCCGCGATTACGCGGTGACGGTCGAACGGCTGTGGCAGGCCATCACCCGGCCCGATCAGCTGGCCCAGTGGTTCGGCCCCGAGGGCACGCGGATCGGCACCTGCGATCTAAATTTCACCCGCACCGGCCCCTGGTTCTGCATCATGATCGGGCGCGAGAGCGGGCGGGAGTTCAAGGCGTCGGGCCAGGTGACCTCGGTCCGCCCGCCCGAGGGCGGCGCCGGTTCGGTCGGCCTGACCTGGGCCTGGCACGACGACACCGACACGCGCGGCAGCGAAAGCCACGTGACCTTTACCGTGGAACGTACAGACAGCGGCGCCCGCCTGATCCTGGTGCACCGGGGCCTGCCCACGGTGGAAAGCGCGCAGGACCACAGCCGCGGCTGGCTCTCGACCATCAACTCGCTCGACGCCTTTCTCGGCGCCTGACCCCATACCCGACCACAGGAGGATCAAATGCCCCAGTTCATGCTTATCTACCACGGCGGCAAACGCCCCGAGACCGAAGCCGATATCAAGCGCTCCATGGATGCCTGGGGCAGCTGGATGGGCACCCACGGCCCGAAACTTGCCGATCCCGGTAACCCGGTCGGCCAGTCCTGGACGGTCAGCGCCTCGGGCACCGTCGACAACGGCGGGGCCAACCCGGTTTCGGGCTATACCATCGTCAATGCCAACAGCATCGCCGAGGCCTGCGAGATGGCCAGCAGCAACCCCATCGTCGCCGATGGCGGTTCGGTCGAAGTCGCCGAGATCGTGCCGATCGAGATGTAACGCGGGCCCCTCGGTGCGGGGATCAGGGCGCATCCTGCCGCCCCGCACCTGCCCGCCTGCTTGGTCTGGCCAGGCATATCAACGGGGGGTGATCCGCCCGCAGGCCATTTGGGGATGAGTCACCGTCCCGCCATTGCCCCGGTGGGTCGTGGCGGACAGCCCCGCCCACCCGGTAGGGCCTATTCGCCGTAGGGCACCCAGACCGTTTTTACCTCGGTCGCCGCCTCAAGGAACGCGCGCCCTTCGCCCGCTGCCCCGGCCCAGTCCACGGCCCTGCCGTGATTGACCCAGGTCCGTTTCAGGCTGGCCGCGCTTTCCTTTTCCACCACGCCGGACAGGGGCGTGGACGAAAAGCACCAGACCGCATCCACATCCGCATGTTTCGCCAGCACTGGGGCCAGCTCTGCATGGCTGCCGGTGAGGATGTTCACCACGCCGCCCGGCACGTCCGAGGTGTCCAGAACCTGGTAGAAATCCGTCGCCGCCAGCGGGAACGCCTGAGAAGCGACCAGCACCGCGCGGTTGCCCATGGCGATGGCCGGGCCCATCAGCGAGATCAGACCCAGCAGGGGCGCCTCGTCCGGGCAGATCGCCCCGATCACGCCCACCGGTTCGCGCAGGGCCAGGGCCATGCCGCGGATCGGCACGTCGCGCGCCTCGCCCGCGTATTTGTCGGCCCAGGCGGCCCATGTGAACAGGCGTTTCACCGACGCCGCGACCTCGGCATCCCCGCCCGCGCCGGTCAGCCCGTTGATCCGGCGGGCAAATTCGTCGGCCCGGGCCTCAAGGTTCTCGGCGATGAAATAGAGGATCTGCGCCCGCAGGTGCCCGGTTGTCCTGGCCCATCCGGCAGCGCCGCGCGCCGCCTCGACCGCGTTGCGGACATCCTTGCGGTTGCCGATGCCGACCTGTCCCAGCAGGCCGCCGTCCTTGCCGTAGACGCTGCGTGAATAGCCGCCATCGGGCCGCGCCTGCTTGCCGCCGATGTAAAGCTTGGGCGTCCGGTCCAGCCCCTCGGGCGCGCCGTCGCCGGTGTATCCCTCAACCGTTTTCAGCGCCTTGGTCGCGCCGCGCGGGCGGGTGTAGGCGCTCAGCCCCTCCCATCCGCCCTCGCGGCCAAAGCCGCTTTCGCGCACCCCGCCGAACCCGGCGGCGGCGTCGAACATGTTGGTGCCGTTCACCCAGACAACCCCGGCGGCCAGCTTGGGCGCCACGTCCAGCGCCAGGTTCACGTTTTCGGTCCACAGCGTGGCCGCCAGCCCGTAGCGGGTGTTATTGGCGAGCGCGACCGCCTCGGCCGGTGTGCGGAAGGTGGTTGAGACCAGGACCGGGCCAAAGATCTCCTCTTGCATCAGGGGGTCGCTGGGGGCGAGGCCGGTGATCAGCGTCGGCGGGTAATAGCAGCCCGTGGCGGGCATGTTGCAGGCGGCGCGGTGCACCTGCCCGGCGGTGTTGGCATCGACCAGGCGGGTGACCGTGGCCAGCTGCACCGGGTCGACCAGCGCGCCGACGTCGATGCTCTTGTCCAGCGGGTCGCCGACGCGCAGCTTGTCCATCCGGGCCTTCAGCCGGGTCAGGAAGGTCTCGGCCACGCCCTCCTGCACCAGCAGGCGGGACCCGGCGCAGCAGACCTGGCCCTGATTGAACCAGATCGCATCCACCAGCCCCTCGATCGCGCTGTCCAGATCGGCGTCGTCAAAGACGATGTAGGGGGATTTCCCGCCCAGCTCCAGCGTCAGGGCCTTGCCGCTGCCCGCCGTGGCCGCGCGGATCCGGCGGCCCACCTCGGTCGAGCCGGTAAAGGCGATCTTGTCGATATCCGCATGCCCGGTGATCATCTCGCCAACCGCGCCGTCGCCGGTGACGATGTTCACCACCCCCGGCGGCACCCCGGCCTGCTGGCAGATATCCGCGAACAGCAGCGCGGTGAGCGAGGTATATTCGGCCGGTTTCAGCACCACGGTATTGCCCATGGCGATGGCCGGCGCGACCTTCCAGGCCAGCATCAGCAGGGGGAAGTTCCACGGGATGATCTGCCCGCAGACGCCAAGCGCCTCGCGGTCGGGCAGTTCGGCCTCCATCAGCTGGGCCATGCCCGCGTGATAGTAGAAATGCCGCTGCGCCAGGGGCACGTCGATGTCCCGGCTCTCGCGGATCGGCTTGCCGTTGTCGAGCGTTTCCAGCACCGCAAAGAGGCGGGCGTGTTTCTGCAGCAGCCGGGCGATGGCATAGATCACCCGCGCGCGCCCATAGCCGCCAAGCGCCGCCCATCCGGGCTGCGCCGCGCGGGCGGCGGCGACGGCGGCGTCCACCTCGGCCTGGGTCGCCTGGGTCAGGCTGGCCAGCACCTCGCCGGTGGCGGGGTTGCGGCTGTCGAAGCCTTCGCCCGCCTCGGTGAATTCGCCGTTGATGAAATGGCCGAACTGCGCCCCCTGATCGACCAGCCAGGTCAGCGCCTCGGCAGCGCTTTCCGGCGCGGTGCCATAGTCCATGGATTCGAAGATTTCCTTGACGGTCATGGTGTGGCCTCGCAGGTCGTCTTGAGGAGTGTTGGGCGGTCCGGGTCGTCATAGAGCCGCTGGACCGAGGTTTCGGGGCCGAATTCCGGCCCGTCGGCACCGCGCAGGAAGTCGCCGTAGATCGCCAGCGCCGAGGTGTCGTCGAGGGAGGCGCGTCGGGTCAGGCTGCCATGCGCCATACGGACCGTCGTGGCGGGCCCGCCGCCGCGGACCGTTGCGAGCGACGTGCCGACCTTGATCGCGGCGATGCCCGCGATCCCGGGCGCGGCGCTGTCCCACGGGGCGCAACGGTAGGATTGCGCCGGCGCGGCGGTGGCAACGGCAGTCAGGGCAATGGCGGTGAGGGCGGCGCGGTGCGGGCGCATCGGGCTCATCCCGCGGCGTGCCGCCACGAGGCCGAATAGGCGCCGGTCACGTGGTGTTCCAGCTGCCGCTCGATATCGCCCAACAGCGACGAGGCGCCAAAGCGGAAGAGGTCGGGGCGCAGCCAGCGGTCGCCCAGCTCTTCCTTGACCAGCGCGAGGTAGGTCAGCGCGTCCTTGGCCTTGGAAATCCCGCCCGCAGGCTTGTAGCCCACGCGATAGCCCGTCCGTTCGTGATAGGCGCGAATCGCGCGCATCATGACAAGCGAGACGGGCAGGGTGGCGTTCACCCCCTCCTTGCCGGTCGAGGTCTTGATGAAATCCGCCCCCGCCATCATGCAGACCAGCGAGGCACGCGCCACATTGCGCAGGGTGCCCAGCTCGCCGGTTGCGAGGATCGCCTTTACATGCGCCTCGCCGCTGGCCGCGCGAAAGTCCTTCATCTCGTCATAGAGCGCCTGCCAGTTGCCGCCCAGCACATGGCGGCGCGAGATCACGATGTCGATCTCGCTGGCCCCGGCCTCGACGCTTTCGCCGATCTCGGCCAGCCGCAGCCGATAGGGCGACAGGCCCGCCGGGAAACCGGTCGACACCGCCGCCACCGGGATGCCGGTGCCGCGCAGGGCCTCGACGGCGGCGGGCACCATCTCGTGGTAGACGCAGATCGCGCCGGTGGTGATCCGCTCCATTCCCAGGGCCTGCAGGATATCGGGCCGCACCGGTTGGCGTGCCTTGGCGCAGAGCCGGCGAACGCGGTCCTCGGTGTCGTCGCCCGACAGGGTCGTCAGGTCGATGCAGGTGATCGCCCGCAGCAGCCAGGCCGCCTGGTGATCCTTCTTGACCGACCGGCGCCCGGGCAGGGTGGCCGCCCGCCGTTCGATGGCCGAGGTATTGGCCTGCACCGCGCGCACCCAGTCCATGTCCAGGGGCATCCCGGGGTTCCGGGGTTCGACCGTCTGGGGCAGCTGGGTGCCCTCGACATTCCTGACCTGTTCCATGCGGGGTCCTCCACTCCTGTACCGAAAGTTGCACCGGTCATGACGCTTTGCAAGCCGCACCGCCGCAACGGCATGTTTCCGGATGCCTGCAAACCGGGCAATTCGGGCGCTTTCTTGCGAACCGTTCGCAATCCGATTGACATTCTTGAGAATCGTTCTCATGTTCGCAGGAACATCAGCCATCCGAGACCCATTTGCATGACCCTGTCCCGCCGCCAGCTTCTGACCTCTGCCACCGCATTGCCCTTGGCCGTGGCCCTGCCGATCCGCCTCAGCGCGGCAGAGCCGATGAACGTGGTCGCCACCACCGGCATGATCGCAGATACCGCCATGCGGATCGGGGGTGATCTGGTGGAGGTGAAAGGCCTGATGGGCCCCGGCGTCGATCCCCATTCCTATCGCCAGACCCGCACCGACATCGTGGCGATGACTCGCGCCGATCTGGTGCTTTGCCACGGACTCTACCTTGAGGCGCAGATGGAGGAGTTCCTGCACGCCCTCGCCCGCCGCCGCTCGGTGGTTGCCGTGGCCGAGGCGGTGCCGCGCGACAAGCTGCGGGCGCATGCGGATTATGCCGACAAGTTCGACCCGCATGTCTGGATGGACCCGATCCTGTGGCGGCCCGTCGCCGCGGCCGTCGCCGGCGCGCTGAGCGAGGTGCGCCCCGAGGGGGCGGATGTCTTCGCCGCGAATCTGGCAGAGCTGGACGAGACGCTGGTGCGGCTGGACGCCTATGCCCGCGAGGTGCTGGCGACCATCCCCGACAATGCCCGCGTGCTGGTGACGGCGCATGACGCCTTTTCCTACTTCGGCCGGGCCTATGACATGGAAGTCCTCGGCATCCAGGGCATTTCCACCGAAAGCGAGGCGGGGCTGAACCGCATCCGCGCCCTTGTCGACACGCTGGTCGAACGCCGCGTCGGCGCGGTCTTTGTCGAAAGCTCGGTCTCGGACCGCAACATGCGCGCGCTGATCGAGGGCGCGGCGGCGCAGGGCCACGAGGTGCGCATCGGGGGCGAGCTCTTCTCGGATGCCATGGGCCTGCCCGGCACCTACGAGGGGACCTATCCCGGCATGATCGACCACAACGTCACCACCATCGCCGCGGCCCTTGGCGGCACCGTGCCCGAACGCGGCATGGACGGACGGCTGAAAGCGGGGATCTGACAGATGGCACTGCCCGAACTGGCCGCCGAGAACGGCGCGCGCCTGGACGATCCCGCACGCGAAACCTCGCCCTTCGCGATCCGGGGGCTGACGGTGTCCTATGGCGGGGCGCCGGCGGTCTTCTCGGTCGACATGACCGTGGTGCCCGGGTCGATGACCGCGATCATCGGGCCGAACGGCGCCGGCAAGTCGACCCTGCTGAAGGCCGCCCTGGGGGTGATCCCGCGCCTGTCGGGCCGGGTCAGCGTGCTGGGCCAGCCGCTGGAAAGCCAGCGCCGCCGCATCGCCTATGTGCCGCAGCGCGCCAGTGTCGACTGGGATTTCCCGACGCTGGTGCTGGATGTGGTTCTGATGGGCCTCTACCGCGAACTGGGCCTGCTGCGCCGGGTGCGCCGGGCGCATCTGGACAAGGCGCGCGACTGCCTGGCCCGCGTCGGCATGCAGGATTTCGCCGACCGCCAGATCGGCCAGTTGTCCGGCGGGCAGCAGCAGCGTGTCTTCCTCGCCCGCGCCCTGGCGCAGGAGGCCGAGCTCTACCTGCTGGACGAACCCTTTGCCGGGGTCGACGCGGCAACCGAAAAGGCGATCATCGACGTTCTGAAATCGCTCAAGGCCGAGCAGCGGACCGTCGTCTGCGTGCATCACGACCTGTCCACGGTGACCGACTATTTCGACCGCGTCTTCCTGCTGAACAAGAGCCGCATCGCCGAAGGTCCGGTGGCACAGGCCTTTACCGCCGAGACCCTGCAATCCGCCTATGGCGGGCGGCTGGCGACGGCGCAGATCGACCAGTTGTCGCTGGGCTGACATGCTGGACCTCGGATACAACGCAACGCTGGTGATGATCGGGGCGGGCCTGCTGGGCATCGCCGCCGGGGTCACGGGCACATTCCTGTTCCTGCGCAAACGCTCGCTGGTCAGCGACGCGATCAGCCATTCCACCCTGCCGGGCGTGGGGCTGGCCTTTATCGTGATGGTCGCCTTTGGCGGCGAGGGGCGGAACCTGTTCGGCCTGATGGCGGGATCGGCGCTGTCTGCCGGGATCGGGCTGCTCTGCGTCACCTGGCTGACCACCCGCACGCGGCTGGCCGAGGACACGGCGATCGGCGCGGTGCTGTCGGTCTTTTTCGGCGCGGGGATCGTGCTGCTGACGGTGATCCAGAACATGAGCGCGGGGCGGCAGGCGGGGCTGGAAAGCTTCCTGCTCGGCTCTACCGCCGGGATGCTCAGGATCGACGCGCTGACCATCGCGGGGGGCGGGGCGCTGGTGCTGGCGCTGGTTGTGCTGCTCAGGCGGCCGATGACGCTGAGCGCCTTTGACGCGGAATATGCGGCCTCTCTCGGGCTCGACAACCGGCGGATCGACCTGGCGATGATGGGCCTTGTGCTGGGGATCACCGTTGTCGGGCTCAAGATCGTCGGGCTGATCATGATCGTCGCCCTGCTGATCCTGCCCCCGGTCACCGCCCGGTTCTGGACCGAGCGCAGCGACCGCGTGGTGCTGATCGCCGGGCTGGTCGGTGGCGTTGCCGGTGCGGGCGGGGCGGTGATCTCGGCCTCGGCCCCCGCGCTGCCGACCGGGCCGATCATCGTGCTGTCGGGCTTTGCGCTCTTTGCCCTGTCGTTCCTGTTCGCCCCCAACCGCGGGGTGCTGGCGGCGCTGGCGGATCACCTGTCCTTCCGCCGCCGGGTCCACCTGCGGCAGGGGCTGCTGGCGCTGGCCCAGGGCCAGCCGGTCTATGAGGCGCTGACCCTGCGGCTGCTGCGCCGCGCCGGGCTGATCCGCCGCGACGGCGTGGCGACCGATGCGGGCCGCGCCGCCGCCGCCAAGGCCCTGCTGGACGAACGGCGCTGGCAGCTGCTGCGCGCCGACCTGGCGTCCGAGACCGCCGCCGCGCGCTACGACGGGCTGACCCCGATCGAGTCGGTGCTGACCCCCGACCAGGTTGCCACGCTGGACCGGGCCCTGCGCCCGACGGTGGCGTCATGAGCGGCGCGGAATTTGTCCCCCTGTCGCTGCCGCCGATCCTGATCGCGTCTTTCGCGGCGGTGGCCTGTGCGCTGCCCGGCAATTTCCTTGTCCTGCGCAAGCAGGCGATGATCGGAGACGCGATCAGCCATGTGGCGCTGCCGGGGATTGTCGTCGCCTTCCTGCTGACCGGCGCGGTCAGCACCTGGCCGATGATGCTGGGCGCCGCCGGGGCCGCCGTGGTGGCCGTGCTGCTGATCCAGTTCGTGCACCGTGTCGGGCGGATCGACCCGGGCGCCTCGATGGGCGTGGTCTTTACCGCGATGTTTGCGGGCGGCGTTCTGCTGCTGGAGCAGAGCGACACCTCGTCGGTGCACCTGGACGTTCAGCACGCCCTCTATGGCAACCTGGAGAGCCTGATCTGGCTGGATGCCTTTGGCTGGGAAAGCCTGCTGGACCCGGTCGCGCTGGCCGGTCTGCCGCCGGAGCTGCTGCGCATGGCGGTGGTGCTGGTGCTGGTGACCGGATTCATCCGGCTGTTCTGGCGGCCGCTGAAGCTGTCGACCTTCGACGAGGGCTTTGCCCGCACCCTTGGCATGCGCACCGACCTGCTGGGGCTGGCGCTGGTGGTCACGGCGGCGGTGGCCGCGGTGGCCGCGTTCGACGCCGTCGGCTCGATCATCGTGATCGCGATGTTCATCTGCCCGCCTGCCGCCGCCCGGCTGATGACCAATGCGCTGGAACGCCAGATCGCGTGGAGCTGCCTGTTCGCGGTGCTCGCGGCCGTGCTGGGCTATGTGCTGGCCGGATACGGGCCGCTCTGGCTGGGCGCGCCCGATGCGGTCAGCGCGGCGGGGATGATTGCGACGGTGTCGGGGGTGATCCTGGCCCTGGCGGCGCTTTTCGGGCCCTGCCGCCACCGGCTGGGCCAGCCCAAGGGGGCCTAGCCCGCCAGGCCGAACCGGGTGCCGAGGGCCAGCATCCCCTTTTCCGCCATCGCCGCAGCGGGGCCCTGGGTGACGGGCACGCCCTGCGCCGTCAACACCTGCGCATAGGCCTTGCCCCCGGCGCCATCGCCCAGCACCGCCACCTGCTGGCCCAGCCACATCGCCCGGGCCGAGGCCAGCTCGACCCCCAGCAGGCTGCCGAGCGCCGCGCCCGCGTCGCCCGAAAGCTGCGCGCCCCGCAGGGCGCCGGCCAGCTTCTCGGGGCGCGACAGGGTTTCGTCGCAGGCCCCCGCGTCGGGGGTGGCGATCGGGCCGAAATCCTCGGCCAGCGACAGGGTCAGCGCGCCGTGGAGGAAAATCGCCTCGCCCGCGCTGACCTGCAGCCAGTGGGTCACCGGGCCGGGCAGGCAGATCACGCCGTCCCATCCGTCGTTCAGCGCAAGGAAGCCGATGGCTGCCAGCCTGTCGCCGTCGATCCGGTGGCGCGGGCGGGCCTGGGCGAGGCCGGGCAGGACCAGCGATTGCGGCCCGCTCAGCAGGCGTTCGGGCATCAGGTTGGCCGGCAGATCCTCGGGCGGGGCGCCCTCGGCCCCGGCCAGAAGCAGGCGGTCGGGCGGTGTGGCGCCGAAGGCGGCGCGGCAATCCTCGGGCGAGAGCACGGCCTGCCGCGCCGTCCCGTCGAAGCGCCAGCCCGTCAGGGTGCGTTCCGTCGCCTGGATGCCGATCCATTCCGCCATGCGCTGCTGATAGGCCGCGCCGCGCCGCCGGTCAATCGGTGGAGGCGGCGGACGACGACCGGGTCAGGCGACGGCGCGCGGCTTGGTCAGGGCGCGGAAGGCGTCGTATTGCGACAGGAAGACCTCTCCGGTCAGCTCGTCCAGGAAATGCGAGCGTTTGAGCCGGTCCATCACCGGGCCTTTCACCTCGGACAGGTGCAGGCGGATCTCCATCTCGTGCAGGCGGGTGTTCACCGCCTCCAGGCTTTCCAGCGCCGACATGTCGATCTCGTTCACCGCCGAGCACATCAGCACCACGTCGGAAATCGGCTGATCGCAGACCACGCGGTCGTAGATCTTGTCCTGCAGAAAGGCGGCATTGGCGAAATAGAGGCTTTCGTCGATGCGGATCGTCAGCAGCGTGGGGTGGGTTTCGACCCGGTGCCGCAGGATGTTGCGGAAATGCTGGGTGCCGGGGACAAGGCCGACCTCGGCGACATGGGGCCGCGAGGTGGTGTAGAGGTGCATCAGGATGGACAGGCCGACCCCGGCGGACACCCCGATCTCGACCCCCGCCAGCAGGGTCAGGGCGATGGTCGCGGCCACGGCGGCGAAGTCGATGCGCGAATAGGTCCAGCTGCGTTTCAGGATCGTGAGGTCGACCAGCGACAGCACCGCCACGATGATCGTAGCGGCCAGCACGGCCTTTGGCAGGAAATGCAGCAGCGGGGTCAGCAGCAGCGCCGCCAGCAGGATGCCCAGGGCGGTGAAGGCCCCGGCGGCGGGGGTTTCGGCCCCGGCGTCGAAATTCACCACCGACCGGGCAAATCCTCCGGTCACCGGATAGCCGCCCGAGAGCCCCGCCACGATGTTCGAGGCGCCGAGGCCGACAAGCTCCTGATCGGGGGTGATGCGCTGACGGCGCTTGGCGGCCAGGGTCTGCGCGACCGAGACGCTTTCCACGAAGCCGATGATCGAGATCAGCAGCGCCGGGACGAAGAGCTGCCCCCAGAGGCCGGGGTCGAAGGCGGGCAGGGCGAAGGGCGGCAGGCCCTGGGGGACCTCGCCCACGATGGCGACGCCCCGGTCATGCAGGCCGAGGGCCCAGACCGAAAAGGTCGAGACCGCGACAGCGGCCACCGGGCCGGCCTTGGCCAGGATATCGGCCAGCCGGGGCCGCATCCCGCGCGCCAGCAGCAGGGGTTTCAGCCCCTTGCGGACCCAGAAGAGAAAGCCGATCGCCGTCACGCCGATGACCAGCGTGATCGGGTTGGTCTGCCCGATGCCCCGGGCGAGGGAATCGAGCAGTTCGGGAAGGGTATGGCCGCCCCCGGGAATGCCCAGGACATGCTTGAGCTGGGACGCCGCGATCAGGATGCCCGAGGCGGTGATGAAGCCCGCGATCACCGGATGCGACAGGAAATTCGCCAGGAAGCCAAGCCGGAACACACCCATCGCCAGCAGGATCAGCCCCGAGATGAAGGCCAGCGCGATGGCCGCCGCGATATAGCCCATGCTGCCCTGCGCCGCGATATTGCCGGCGGCGGCGGCGGTCATCAGCGAGACCACGGCCACCGGCCCCACCGCCAGCGCCCGCGAGGTGCCGAAGATGGCATAGGCGATGAGCGGCAGGATCGAGGCGTAAAGGCCCATCTCGGGCGGAAGCCCCGCCAGCAGGGCATAGGCGAGGGACTGCGGGATCAGCATGATCGTCACGATCAGCGCCGCGACCAGGTCGCTGGTCAGGGTGTCGGGCGTGTAGACCCGCGCCCAGCCGAGGATCGGAAGGTGGCGGGAGAGCGCCTTGGTATCGAAGGGGCGGAACGACATGTCGGAGATCCACTTGCAGACCGACTCGCACCGGAGATGGCGCGGCCAGACCCGACATATAGTATAATATGAATATGAAGTTCAACCCCGCGCGTGCAGGCGGGGGGCAGGCCGGACGGGACCGGCGCTCGCTCCTGCGGAGCCTCGCCCCGCCCGCCGTCCCGTCAGACCAGCCCTTCGGCGGCGAACAGGGTCTTCACGTCCTTTTCCGGACGGGCACCGTAATGCGAGATGACCTCGGCCGCCGCGATGCAGCCCATCCGGCCCGAGGTGGCGAGATCCGCGCCCGTGGCCAGCCCGTAGAGGAACCCGGCGGCGAACTGGTCGCCCGCGCCGGTGGCATCGACCGGGGTGACGGGGGTCACCGGCACGACGGCCTCTTCTTCGCCCCGGATAACCACCACGTCATGGCCGGACCGGGTGCAGACCAGCAGCCCGCATTCGCCCGCCGCGGTTTCCAGCGCGGTGCCCAGATCCTCGGTCTGGTAGAGCGAGCACCATTCGTGTTCGTTGCCGATGACGTAGTCCAGTTCCTTCACCAGGCGGCGGAAGTCGGCGCGGTGCCGGTCGACGCAGAACGGATCGCTGAGCGAGATCCCGGCCATGCCGCCCGCCGCGCGGGTCGCGCGCGAGGTCAGCTCGAACGCCGCCTTGCCCTTGTCCTTGTCGTAAAGATAGCCTTCGAGGAACAGGATCCGGGCGTTGGCGGCAACGTCCTCGGACACGTCCTCGGTGCCGAGATCGGCGGAAATGCCGAGGTAGGTGTTCATCGACCGCTCGCCGTCGGGCGACACGAAGATCATCGAGCGCGAGGTCGGCAGGGTTGCCGCGGCCACCGGCGGGTTCACGAAATCTGTGCCCTCCGCGGCCATGCCCTCGGCGTAGAACCGGCCAAGCGCATCGTCACGCACGCGGCCGATGAAGCCGGTCTTGAGCCCCAGCGAGCCAAGCCCCGCGATGGTGTTCGCGACCGACCCGCCCGGGGCCTGCCAGCGATCCTTCATGCCGGCGTAAAGCACTTCGCCGCGCTCCTGCTCGACCAGCTGCATGATGCCCTTCTGGATTCCCATCAGGTCCAGGAAACTGTCGTCGGCCTGGGCGATCACGTCCACGATGGCATTGCCGATGCCGATAACGTCGTAGGTCTTCAAAGTACTTTCTCCTCGAATTCACAAAGGTCTCTGATAAGGCAGTTGGCGCACATCGGCTTGCGGGCCTTGCAGACATAGCGTCCGTGCAGGATCAGCCAGTGATGCGCGTGAAGCTGGAAGTCGGCGGGCACGTTGTCCTCGATCGCGCGCTCGACCGCGACAACGTCCTTGCCCGGGGCGATGCCCGTGCGGTTGCCGACGCGGAAGATATGCGTATCGACCGCCTGGGTCGGCTGCCGCCACCACATGTTCAGCACCACATTCGCCGTCTTGCGCCCGACCCCGGGAAGCGATTCCAGCGCGGCACGGGAATTGGGCACCTCGCCGCCGTAATCGTCGACGAGGATGCGTGACAGCTTGATCACGTTCTTCGCCTTCTGGCGGAACAGGCCGATGGTCTTGATATGCTCGGTCAGCCCCTCTTCGCCGAGGTCGAGCATCTTCTGCGGCGTGTCGGCCACCTGGAACAGCGCCCGCGTCGCCTTGTTCACGCCCGCATCCGTGGCCTGCGCCGAAAGCGCGACGGCCACGACAAGCGTGTAGGCGTTGACGTGCTCGAGCTCGCCCTTGGGTTCCGGTTCTGCGGCCTGGAACCGCGTGAAGATCTCGCGCAGCACCGGATAGGGAAGCTGTTTTGCCATGCGCACTTGATGCACCAGCCGCAGCGCCCCGGCAAGGCCGCAGAGGCGGTGGCGCTTAACCGCAGAGCAACCTTCTTGCGCCATGCTTGCGTCGGAGGCACAGGCATGATCCATCGCGACTTTCCATTTCCCGGGCTGGGTCCCGGCACCATGCTGCTGGGCAGCGAGGGAGAGATCCCCGTGGAATGGCTGGCCCCCGGCGACAGGCTGATCACCCGCGACCACGGGGCGCAGATGGTGCAGCATGTGGTGCGGCTGCGGCGGATGCCCTCGGGGGCGGTTCTGCCGCCGCCCATCGTCTTCCTGCCCGGCGAATATGGCCCCGGCGGCAAGCTGACCGAGAAACTGCGCGTGGCGCCCGGCACCCGGGGCCTGGTGAAACGCCCGGAATGCGAGCCGGATTTCGGCACGGACGAGGTGCTGGCCCGCTTTGGCGACCTGACCCGGCGGAGCGAGCCGCGCCGCGACGCGACCATGGGGGCACTGACCTATCACCTGGTGCTGATGCAGCGGCATGAGATCATCAATGCCGGGTCGCTCTGGGTCGAAAGTACCGATGCCGACACCGCCGCCCGGCTGGACCTGCCCGCCGCCGTGCGCCGCGTCAGCGCCTTGCTGCGCCCCGGCGCCCGCGCGCCCCGCCGCTGCCTGACCCGGGACGAGGCGGTGCTGATCCGTGAGAAATGCCCCCGCGACCTGTCGCTGCTGGACCTGCTTGCCGCCTGAGCCTTCGGCCGCCGGGGGCGTCGATGGCCGGGCTGTGCGGCCGCCTGAACATGCGGTCGACCGGACCGCCGACCGCCGTGATCCGCCAGCCACCTGCAACCGCCACCCGCCGTCCCGCCACCCGCCTGACCGGCGGTTGCCGTCAGGGCCGCGAATTGGCATGGTCGCCGGGCAACAGCGCGGACGCCCACTGCAATGCCGGATCTCAACTGCCCCAATTGCGGCGACAGGATCGACCCGCGGATCGCCGGGTTCCGCCGGGTGAGCTGTGCCTCCTGCGGCACCAGCCTGCTGCTTGAGGACGAGGTGGTCCGTCAGGCCGGACAGGCGGGGGTGATGCACGAAGCGCCCCTGCTCTTCGGCATCGGCGACACGGTGCATATCTGGGACATGACATTCGACATCGTCGGGCATGCGCGCTTCGCCTATGGCCGGGGCTGGTGGGACGAATTCCAGGCCTTCGACGGCGAGGGGCGGCTGTTCTGGCTGTCGATCGACGAGGGCGACGTGGCCGTGCAGCGCCCCGTGCCCCCCGACCGGGCCCCCCGGTTCGACGGGCCGCCCGCGCTTGGCGCCGGGTTCCGGCTGGGCGATCAGCGCTACACGGTGAACGAGACGGACCGCGCCGAATGCGTCGCCATTCGCGGCGGGATCGACGAGGACATGGACATCGGCGAGACCCATGATTTCGTGAACTGCACCGGCTCGGGCGGCGACCTGCTGTCGGGCGAGTTCTGGTCCACCGGCCGCGCCTGGTTCATCGGCGACTGGGCCGATCCCTTCGAGATCACGGTCGAAAGGCAGGGCCGTTGACCCGCGCCGCCGAGATACGCGCGATCAACTGCACGAACTGCGGCGCCGGGCTGGACGTGCTGGGCGGCGGGCGGGTGATGTCGCATGTCTGCGGCTACTGCGGGTCCGAGCTGGACGCGCAGGACAATTACCGCGTGCTGCGCCGCTATGCCGACCTGGTGCGCCCGGACAGTCCGCTTGCCATCGGGATGACCGGCACGCTGGACGGCGTTGCCTTCACCGTCATCGGCACCCTGGGGATGGAGGAAAGCTGGCACGGCGAATACTGGCGGTGGGTGGAACACCAGCTCTATTCCCCGACCCACGGTTACGTCTGGCTCAGCTGGGAAGACGGGCACCTTGTCTGGACCCGCAAGTACCGCGGCCATGTCGATCCGATGTGGATCTCGACCGACAGGGTCGAAGCCGCCGAGACCCGCCCGACCGCCTATTCGCGCGGCGTGAGGTTCCGCTATTACGAGACGACGGATGCCCGGATCGCCTTTGTCGAGGGCGAATTCAACTGGCGGCCCCGGCTGGGCGATCGCAGCACCTCGGTCTCGATGCTCGCGGACGGGGCGATGCTCAGCTACACCGGCTCGGCCGTCGAGCGCGAGATCGAGCTGACGACCTATCCCGACCAGGCCGCCACCCTCGCCGCCTTTGGCGCGGACCCCCGGCCCCGGCCGCGCCGGGTGCATCCGGTGCAGCCGATGCCCGATGGCGGCACGGTGCGGTTCCTGGTGACCTGGGGGCTGATCCTGGCGGTGTTCTCGCTGGTGCTGGGTGTCTTCATGTCGGCGCTGGTGGGGCGCGAGGTGCTGAACACCGGCCCGATCCCCGTGGCGCGGCTGCCCGCCGAGGTGACATTCGAGCTGACCGATACCAGGCGGCTGACGGTGATCGAGGTCGCCACCGATGTCAGCAACTCCTGGGCCTGGCTGGAACTCTCCGTGACCGATCCCGAGGACGAGCCGGTGTTCGAGGTCGGGCGCGAGGTGGGGTTCTATTCCGGCCGCGACAACGAGGGCAGCTGGACCGAGGGCAGCCGCCGCACGACCTTCCGTTTCCATCCCGCGATGCCCGGCACCTATACCGCCGAGCTGTCGGTGCCCGAGTCCGAAACCTGGCAACGCGGCGGCGCGGCCATCGGGCAGGTCCGCATGAGTGTGACCGAGGGGCGCAGCAGCGGGTTCTGGCTGTTCCTGCTGGGCGGGCTCTTCATCCTGGTCGGCGTCGCCGCCGCCCTGCGCCGCGGCATCCGGCGGCGCGCGCGCTGGCGCGGCAGCGACTGGGTGGACGAGGATGACGACGATGACTAGAGGCCGCTCATGAACCTGTTCCGCGTGGTCTTCCTGATTGCCTCGCTGCTTGCCATCGGCGGGGCAGGATACCTGTCGTATTATGGCGTATGGCGGGACAGCACCGATCTTGACACCTCCGTCCGTCAGGGCAGCCACGGGCCCGGCGCCCTGGGCGGACGCGTGAAATAGGAGAAACCAATGGATCCCTTCGCAACCATCGTGCTGGCCGAGTTTGTCGGCACCATCTTCTACACCTTCATCGGGGTCGGCCTGCTGTTCCTGGTCTGGAAGCTGATCGACTGGGTCACCCCCTTTCCGGTGGTCAAGGAGATCGAAGAGGACAACAACATCGCTCTCGCCGTGCTGATCGGGTCGGTGTTCATCGCCATCGCGATCATCATCGCCGCCGTCATCCTGTCCTGAGATGAGCGAGGTCAGCGGCCCGGTCCGGGTCGCCCCGCGCGAGGCGTGGCTGCTGGTGGCGACCTTCCTCGTCGCCGTGGCCGGCCTGATCTACGAACTGATTGCCGCCACCGTCTCCAGCTACCTGCTGGGCGACAGCGTGCGGCAGTTCAGTTTCGTGCTGGGCGTCTTCCTGTCGTCGATGGGGGCGGGTGCCTGGGTGTCGCGCTATGTCGAAGAGGCGTTGCCCGGCTTTGTCTGGGCGCAGATCGGGCTGGGGCTGATCGGCGGGTTCCTGGCGCCGGTGCTCTTCTTCTCTTACGCCTGGCTGGGGGCGGTGGCGCTGCCGCTGTTCGCGATGCTGGTGGCAGTCGGCGTGCTGTCGGGGATGGAAATCCCCCTGATCGCCCGCGCGCTGAAAGAGATCGGCGCGCCCGAATTCCGGTTCGAAAACGTGCTGACCGCCGATTACATCGGTGCGCTGGCGGCCTCCATCGCCTTTCCCATCGTGGTGATCCCCTTCCTGGGCCTGATGTCGGCCAGCCTGGCCTTTGGCTGCCTGAACCTGCTGGTGGCGGGCCTGTCGCTCTGGCTGTTCCGGGCGCGGATGCGGGCGGTCCACTGGCTGGCCTGGGCGCTGGCGCTGCTGGTGTCGCTGGCGGCGCTGTGGCAGTCGGAGCGGCTGGTTTCGGTCGTCGATGCGAGCCTGTTCGAAGATGATGTGATCCTGTCCGAGGCGACGCCCTATCAGCAGATCACCATCACCCGGTTCCGCGACCGGGTGCGGCTGTTCCTCGACCATTCGATCCAGTTCGATACCCAGGACGAATACCGCTACCACGAGTCGTTGGTGCATCCCGTCCTGTCGCTGGCACCAAGGGCCGAGAAGGTTCTGATCCTTGGCGGCGGCGACGGCATGGCCCTGCGCGAGGTGCTGAAACACGACCGCGTCAGGGCGGTCACGCTGGTCGACCTCGACCCCCGGGTGACCGAGCTCTTCGCGACGAATCCCGAGCTGGTGCCGCTGAACCGGGGCGCTTTTGCCGACCCACGGGCGACGGTGGTGAACCGCGACGCCTGGCGCTTTGCCGAGGAAAGTACCGACAGTTTCGACGTGATCCTGATCGACCTGCCGGATCCCAAGAACATCACCCTGTCCAAGCTTTATTCCCGAGAATTCTACGGGGTTCTGACCGAACGCCTGTCCGCCGACGGGCTGATGGTGACACAGGCCGGATCGCCGCTCTTTGCCCGGCAGGCCTTCTGGTCGGTCGCGCGTACGATGGCCGCCACCCGCAACCCGATCCGCCCCGGCGCGGGGCTGTGGACGCTGCCCTATCACGTCTACGTCCCCAGTTTCGGCGACTGGGGTTTCGTGATCGCCGCCCCGCAGCAGCATCGGCCGCGTGCCCCGGGCCTGCCCCGGAGCCTCCGCTACCTGACGCCCGACACGTGGGCGGCCGCGCAGGTTTTCGGCAGCGACATCGGACCGGTGGAGGCCGAGGTGAACTCGATCCGCGACCATGCGTTGGTGGGCTATTACAACGAGGGCTGGGACACCTGGTTTCGCTGAACCTCGGTCAGCGTTTCGCTTTCGGGCCTCAGCCGTTGCCGCAGGGCCTCGGCCGCGCGATGCGGTTCGGCCGCGCCGCACATGAAGATGTCGATGGCGGCAAATCCGATCTCGGGCCAGGTGTGGATGGAGATATGGCTTTCCGCCAGCAGGACCACGCCGGTGATCCCTGCGCGATCCGGAAAGCTGTGGAAATGCGCGCCCAGCACCGTGGCCCCGGCGGCCTGTGCCGCGGCGGTCAGCGCATCGCGCAGGGCGCCCGCATCCGTCAGGTGGCGGGCGCCGTTCAGGTCCATCAGAAGGTGGGTGCCGGGGCGATACTCCATGCCCTGGGGTTACACCCCGGCGGGGTCGAGGTCACGCGGGTTTCAGCGGCAGGCAGATCTCGGTCATCAGATCCTCGGGCGCCGTATTCATCGGCGTGTTCAGGTAATGCTCGAACGAGGGCGCATCGGCCAGGTCGCGCCCCGATCCGACCAGCCACTGGCCGAAAAGGTAGTCATAGGCCGAGGGCAGGTTGGCATAGGGCCCCTTGAAGGTCAGCACCGCATGCGGGCCCGCGGGCTGGGTCCGGCTTTCCAGCCCCTCGGGGACCGGGGTCCCGGGCAGCAGGGCAAAGGCGGCAAAGCTGTTGAGCTCGGCCTCGGGTACGCTGCTCACATCGTCGTAAAAGCAGGCGAACATGCCGTCGAGCCTGGGGTAGAGCCCACGCGCCGCGACGATGGTGTCGACACGGGAAAACGCCTCGGAGATACGGTAATAGGCCCCGGTATGGGGCAGGCCGACAAGCTGCCGTTCCGGCAGGTCGCGGATGTCTACGGGATACATCTGGATCGTTCCTCTGTGGTTCTGGATCAGGGGAAGAGGCTGGCCAAGATCGCGGAACCGCACCGGGGTCATGCCGTATTGCGCCCGAAAGGCGCGGTCGAAACTGTCCCGATCCGTGTAGCCCACGTTGCGCGCCACGGCGTCGACCTCTCCGCCGCTGCGCATCAGCTGCGAGGCGGCGAGGTGCAGGCGGATGCGACGCACCGCCTGGGCGCAGGTTTCACCCGTCAGCGCGCGGAACACCCGATGGAAGTGGAACCGGCTCATCGCCGCCACCTCCGCCAGTTCGTCAAGCGACAGGTCGCCTGCGGGATTGGCGTGGATATGGTCCATCACCCTCAGCATCCTGCGTTCCGTCGGCGAGGCGTTCATGGCGTCGCGGTCTCCTTTTCCCATGTCCAATCCGTCGCACGCTGCGATCCGGCAAATCTTGCGCAGTTGCATCCGGGCTGGTCAAAAGTCATATAGCGGGCAACCGCGATGGAGTGCGACATGACCAATTACCTCGATTTCGAACGGCCCCTGGCCGAGATCGAAGGCAAGGCCGAGGAACTGCGGGCCATGGCCCGTCAGAACCCCGAGACGGACGTCGAATCCGAAGCCGCCGCCCTGGACAAGAAGGCGGCCGAGATGCTGGTGAACCTGTACAAGGGCCTCACCCCCTGGCGGAAATGCCAGGTGGCGCGTCATCCCGACCGCCCGCATTGCAAGGATTACATCGAAGAGCTGTTCAGCGAATACACGCCGCTGGCGGGCGACCGGAACTTTGCCGACGACCATGCCGTGCTGGGCGGGCTGGCCCGGTTCGATGACCGTCCGGTGGTGGTGATCGGCCACGAAAAGGGCAATGACACCAAAAGCCGGATCGAGCGCAATTTCGGCATGGCCCGCCCCGAGGGCTATCGCAAGGCGATCCGCCTGATGGAGCTGGCGGGCAAGTTCGGCCTGCCGGTGATCACCCTGGTCGACACCCCCGGCGCCTATCCCGGCAAGGGCGCCGAAGAGCGCGGCCAGTCCGAGGCGATTGCCCGCTCGACCGAAAAATGCCTGCAGATCGGCGTGCCGCTGGTGTCGGTGGTGATCGGCGAGGGCGGATCGGGCGGCGCGGTGGCCTTTGCCACGGCCAACAAGGTCGCGATGCTGGAGCATTCGGTCTATTCGGTGATCTCGCCCGAGGGCTGCGCCTCGATCCTGTGGAAGGATGCGGAAAAGATGCGCGAGGCCGCCGAGGCGCTGCGCCTGACCGCGCAGGACCTCAAGCAGCTGGCCGTGATCGACCGCATCGTCACCGAACCGCTGGGCGGGGCGCATCGCGACACCACCTCGACCATCGCCGCCGTGGGCCGCACCATCCGCGACATGCTGGGCGAACTGGCCGGCAAGGACGCGAAAACGTTGGTGGCCGAGCGCCGCAAGAAGTTCCTGGACATGGGATCGCGCGGGCTGGCGGCCTGACCCGGTACGCTTGACACTGCGACCGGGCGCATCACCCTAGCGCAAAACGTCACGAGGGAGGCTCGCCATGAGCCGCAACAGCTTTGCCATCATCGGGCTCGGCAATTTTGGCGGGACCGTCGCGCTGGAACTGATGCGCTATGGCAAATACGTCATCGGCATCGACCGGGACGAGCGCATCGTCTCGAACTTCGCCGAGGAAATCAGCCAGGCGCTGATCGCCGACAGCCGGGACGAGGGCGCGCTGCGCGAATCCGGCGTGGGGGAATGCGACGTGGCGCTGATCTCGATGGGCGAGGATCTGGAAAGTTCGGTCCTGACGGCGATCAACCTCAAGATGCTGGGGGTGGAACTGGTCTGGGCCAAGGCCGTCAGCCGCACCCATCACCGCATCCTGACCAAGCTGGGCGTCGACCGGGTGATCCACCCCGAAGAGGAGATGGGCCGCCACGCCGCGCAGGTGCTGAACAACCCCTTCGTGCGCGACTATGTCAGCCTGGGCAACGGCAGCCACGTTTTCTACCTGCTGGCGCCCGGGAAGCTGAACGGCAAGGCGCTGTCGGACCTGGAACTGACGGAAAAGCACCAGCTGCGCTGCCTCGGCGTGATGCGCGGGACGGAATTCATCTGCGACGGGACCAACGACTGCCACCTCAAGGAGGGCGACCGCATGATGATCCTGGGCACCCGGGCCAGGCTGGGTGCCTTTGCCGATTCGATCTGAACCATGATCCTGCGCGACTTCCTGCGCGCCTTGCCGCGTTTCACCCGGTTGCCCGCCCCCGCGATGTTGGCGCTTGCCTATGGCGCGCTGGTGGTGATCGGCACCCTGCTGCTGAAGCTACCGGTCTCGCGCACCACTTCGCTCAGCTGGTTGGATGCGCTGTTCACCTCGACCTCGGCGGTGACGGTGACGGGGCTGGCGGTGGCCGATACCGGCAGCCAGTTCACCTTTTTCGGACAGGTCGTGATCATGCTGCTGATCCAGCTGGGCGGGCTGGGGCTGATGACCTTTGCCGTGCTGCTGCTGACCGCGCTTGGCGTGTCGGTCGGCCTGCCGCAGCGCGTTGTCCTGCGCGAGGAGCTGGGGCAATCCTCGCTGCACAACCTGGTGCAGCTGGCCGGGCTGGTCCTGCGCGTCGCCCTGATCATCGAAGCGGCAGGCGCGGTGCTGCTGGCCTATCCCTTCACCCGTGACATGGGCCTGTGGCCCGGTCTCTGGGCGGCGGTGTTCCACTCGGTCTCGGCCTTCAACAACGCGGGGTTCGCGCTCTGGCCCGACAGCCTGGTGCGCTATGTCGGCGATCCGGTGGTGAACCTCGTCATCGCGGCGCAGTTCATGGTCGGCGGCATCGGGTTCATCGTGATCGGCGACATCTGGCAGAAACGGAACTGGCGCCGCCTGACCCTGCATTCCAAGCTGATGCTGACCGGGACGGCCCTGCTGGTGGCCTGGGGCTGGTTCATCATCGCCACGCTGGAATGGACCAACCCCGCCACGCTTGGCGGGCTCAGCTGGGGGGACAAGCTGCTGGCGAGCTTCTTCCAGGGGGTCAGCCCGCGCACGGCCGGGTTCAACACCATCGACATCAACGGCCTGCACGACCCGACGGCGCTGGTGGTGATCCTGCTGATGCTGGTGGGCGGCGGGTCGACCTCGACCGCCGGGGGCATCAAGGTGACCACCTTCATCGTGCTGGTGCTGACGATGATCGCCTTTTTCAAACGGCGCATGGCGCTGCAGATCTTCGGGCGCACGCTGGGGGTCGAATCGGTGTTCCGGGTGATGGCCCTGACGGCGGTGAGCCTGCTGATCGTGATGACCTCGATCTTCGTGATCTCGATCTCGCATGACGGCGCGATCTTCAACCTGGGGTTCGAGGTCGCCTCGGCCTTTGGCACCGTCGGCCTGACACGCGGCACCACCGGCGAGCTGGATACCCTGGGCCGCTGCATCATCATGGCGGTGATGTTCATCGGACGGGTCGGGCCGCTGACGCTGGGCTTCTTGCTGGCCACCCGTGCCGTGCCGCGGGTGCGCTACCCCGAGGGTCAGGTCTTCCTCGGCTGATCCGCGCCGGGGACGGTTGCCGTCATTTCGGGGCGCGCGGACATCCATGCCCACCACCGGGCCAGCGCCGGGTGGGCGGTCAGCGCTTCGGCCCCCTCGGGCGGGATGGTGAAGTAGGCCATCATCGGGGCAAGGTGCAGATCGGCGAGGCTGGGCGCATCACCTGCCAGCACGCGCCCCTCGGCCGCGATCTTTTCCAGCATCCGCAGGACGGGGGCGGCGGCGGCCAGCCCTTCGGCCAGCATCCCGTCGTCACGCGGTGCGCCGGTGTCGCGGGCCTGGGCTTCGGCCACATAGACCTGCCGCACCATCGGCCAATAGCCATAGGCATCCACGATCCCCTGCACCTGCATGGCCCGGGCGGCGGCTTGCGGGTCCCCGGGCAGCAGGGGCGCACCGGGAAAGGCGCGGTCCAGGTAGGTCAGGATCGCCCGGGTTTCGAACAGGCGGAACCCGTCGTGATCCAGCACGGGGATCCGGTTCATCGGATGCGGATTATGCGCCGCGGCGCCGGGCTGGAAGGGGTCGACCTCGACCAGAGTGTAGTCCAGACCGCGCAGATGCAGCGCCAGGCGGGCCACCCTGACATAGACGCTGGGGCGGAATCCGTGCAGCGTCAGCCCGGTCATGTCACCAGCATCTTCAGCCCCTGGGTCACGTCCGAGCGCACGGCCAGCCGCAGCCCGGGTTCATCCCCGGCCTTGAGCGCGGCGATGATGTGGCGGTGGAAATGCGGCGCCTCGCGCCGGCGCATCCGGGCGTAGAGCTTGCGCATCGTCGGGCCAAGCTGCAGCCAGACGGTTTCGGCCATTGCCAGCATCGCCGGCGCCTGCGCGCGCAGGTAGAGCGTGCGGTGAAATTCCAGGTTGGTGCGGATATAGCCCACGGCATCCTGCCGCTCGACCATCTCGCCGATGGCGCCGTTGATCACCTGCAGCCGGTCGATCAGCGCCATATGCGCCCGGGGCAGGGCGCGCGAGGCAAGCTCGACCTCGATCAGCGAGCGCAGGGCGGCCAGCTCCTCGATCCGCTCGTTCGACAGGTCGGGCGTCGCGACCCGGCCCGACGAGGACAGCGACAGCGCGCCCTCGGCCACCAGCCGGCGCACCGCCTCGCGCGCGGGGGTCATCGAGACGCCGTATTCCTTGCCGATCCCGCGCAGGGTGAGGGCCTGCCCCGGGTCGATATCGCCATGCATGATCCGGGTGCGCAGCCCGCGATAGACCCTGTCATGGGCGGATGGCGAAGGATCGGGGCGTGTTTGCATCAACATGGGCACATGTGATCACAGCTGCGCCCGGCGTCAATCTCCGAAACGGTAGCGGTGCAGTTCCGGCCCGTTGGTCCTGAGCCAGCCGCGGGCCTTGTCATGCGGCCCGTGGATGCGGTGCACGACCTTCCAGAAGGCGGCGGAGTGGTTCATCTCGGCCAGGTGGGCGACCTCATGCGCGGCGACGTAGTCGAGGATCTCGGGCGGGGCGAGGATCAGCCGCCACGAGAACATCAGCCCCCCCTCGGCCGTGCACGACCCCCAGCGGGAGCGGGTGTCGCGCAGGGTCAGCTTGGCATAGGGGTGGCCCAGCCGTTCGGCGTAATGATCGCAGGCCCCGGCCAGCCGGTCGCGCGCCAGGGTGCGCAGATAGGCCAGCACCCGCCGCCCCGCGCTGTCCGGATCGCCCGGCACCAGCAGGCTGTCGCCCTCGGCCCGGATTCCGCGCCCGGTCCCGGGGCGCAGGGTCAGCATCTGCCCGGCCAGCGGGATCCGCGCGCCGATCCCGACCTCGACCGGCGTGCTGCGGGTGTCGAGATGGCCGCGCAGCCAGCTTTCCTTTTCGCGGGCGAAGGCCAGCCCCTCGCGGTCGCTCACTCCGCGCGGCAGCGTCAGCGTGACCCGCCCGTCGAGCGAGGAAATGCGCAAAGAGATCCGCCGCGCCCGGGCGGATCTTTTCAGGATCACCTCCACCGGAGGGTTGCCTTGCAGGATATGCTGTCCCATATGCCCCTGTGTTCCGTTCTCGTGCTCTGAATGGAAAGGCTTTGACACCCTGTTCCGCTTATGGCAGGTGGCGCGGATCATCGACAAGATATGTCACTTAGGAAGGGATTTCCCATGCCCAAGGAAGAATGGGGCACGAAGCGTGTTTGCCCGACCACCGGCAAGCGTTTCTACGACCTGAACCGCACTCCGATCGTCAGCCCCTACACGGGCGAAGTCGTCGAGCTGGATGTCAGCCGCGGCCGCATGATCCTGGCCGATGCCGAGGATGCGGCAACGAAGAAGATGCGCGCGTCCGAGACCGAGGATGATCCGGTTCTGGAAGATGACGAGGACGTGGATGTCGAGCTGGGAGATGACCTGCTGGAAGAGGACGACGATGACGACAACGTCTCGCTGGACGATCTGGCGGACGTGGCTGCCGACGACGACGACTGACGTCGTGGTGCTGCGCCGGGGTCCACTTTCCGCTTGATCCCGGTGGCGGCATTCACTAGATAGCGGCGACGGGCCGAACGGCCCGCCCGGATGGGGCCTTAGCTCAGTTGGGAGAGCGCTTGCATGGCATGCAAGAGGTCAGGGGTTCGACTCCCCTAGGCTCCACCAAATCTCCTATTGAAAAGCACCAGATCGTCCTGCCTTGCCTGTCAGAGGATTTGCTTCTGCCACGCAGACTGGCGCTGTTTTCCCTTGGAACCCTCGTACTGCGTTGATCCTTGCCCATATGCGCAGGCTCTCGCTATGCCGTACGTTGAGGGAACCCGAGGCCACGACAGGATAGGTGCCCTATGAACAGTCTTACAACCGCACCCGTGCTCACGAGTGAACGATTGAGGCTGCGGGGTCCCGAACGGGGCGATCTGGCGGCCTTTACCCGTTTCATGACCAGCGCCCCGTCGATGGTGGCACAGGGAGAGACCGTCACCGCGGAACAGGCCTGGTTCGGGTTTCTGGCTGGCATCGGCCACTGGCACTGGCACGGCTACGGTTTTTTCATCGTTGTCGAAAGGCAGAGCGGAGAGCCTGCCGGCCGCGTGGGCCTGATCAGGCATTCGACCTGGCCGGAGGTTGAACTGGCCTGGCATCTGTTCGAGGGCGCGGAAGGCAAGGGGTTTGCCACCGAAGCGGCCAGGGCCGTCAAGGCATGGGCGGGAAAGGCTCTGGGGCTGGAAACGCTGCACAGCTACATCGACGTTCGGAACACGCGCTCGCAGGCCGTGGCCCGGAGGCTCGGCGCCGTCACGGATGGCACCCGTGCCCCGCATGAGCCCGGGGCCGAAGTCTGGGTCCACTCGATGGACATCCGTTGACCGCAAGGCGGCGGTGGGACCACCTGGTCGA
The DNA here is from genome assembly GCF_009789075.1 of Pseudooceanicola pacificus. Classification (GTDB taxonomy): domain Bacteria; phylum Pseudomonadota; class Alphaproteobacteria; order Rhodobacterales; family Rhodobacteraceae; genus Pseudooceanicola; species Pseudooceanicola pacificus. The sequence goes on along the minus strand of NZ_WNXQ01000001.1, from coordinate 298,034 downwards.
GGGCCCTTGAACAGCCGTCACCAGACGCTGGAAAGCTGGTCGAACAGGGCGGCGATCACGGGGTGATCCTTTCTGTCGTCCAGGGTCTGGATGACGAGGCAGGCCGGGACGCGCACCTTGTCGCAAACGGCGAGGCCGAAGGTCTGCTGTTGATGCAGGGCGACCGACTCGCGGCAGAGGCTCAGCCCGACGCCCGAGCGGACCATTTCCAGCATCGAGGCTTCCTGATCGACCATGGCGACCGAATTCTGAACGCAGCCATGCTGGGCAAAAATCCGGGTCAAAAGGCGATTGTGCACCGATGACGCGGATGTGCCGATCCAGGGCAGGCTGGCCAGATCGGCCCAATCCGCATTGGCGACACGCGCGTCCCAGCCGACCGGAGCGATGACGCGATAGTAGAAATCGGCCAGTTTCACCGAGTGCAGGGGGCGTTCGGCGGGGATCGTGTCCACCTCGTCGGGCGAGGTCAGGTAGAACCCGGCGTCGACCTGATGACGCATCAGTTTGTCGAGTATCTCGCCGCTGACGCCGTGGATCAATTCGGTGCTGATGTTGGGACAGGCCGCGCCAAGATGGCTCAGCAGGCGGCCAAGGCGGATGAATTCCGGATCGACGATGGTGCCGATTTTCAACTTGCCCGACACCTGGCCACACTGCGCGCTGGCGCTGCGGCGGAACTCGGCCATTGCCGTCAGCACCTGTTCGGCCTTGGGCAGGATTGCGGTCCCGTCCGGGGTCAGGTCCAGGCCGTGCGGCGTGCGCTTGAACAGGGTAATCCCGGTCTCTTCGCTCAACCGCTTGATCTGATGGCTGATCGCGGGCTGCGTGAGGTTGAGCACCTCGGCGGCGCGCGACACGCTGCGCTCCCGTGCGACCGTCACGAAGGCCAGAATGCTGTTAAGGTTCGAAAATCTCTCCATATTACGAAACCTAATATCAGGCAGAGAAATTTGTCATTAGCTAATCTCGCTCAAGCTTCTTAGGCCATGAGAAGGTGCTGCGTTGGGAGGAGCGTTGGCACCCGGGACAGCCCTGCACGCGGGGCGCTTCGGGTGTCCGGTCATCTCTGCGTGTGCGGGACGGACCGGGAGGACATTGCCATGCGGAATGCTGAGACCGAATTTGATTTCATCGTGATCGGTGGAGGGTCCGCGGGCTGTCTTCTGGCCAATCGGCTGAGCGCGGATGCAACCAACCGGGTACTGCTGCTGGAGGCCGGGAAGGCGGATACCTACCATTGGATCCATATTCCGGTCGGATACCTCTATTGTATCGGCAATCCGCGCACCGACTGGATGTACAAGACCGAGCCCGACAAGGGGCTGAACGGGCGCGTTCTGCGCTACCCGCGGGGCAAGACCCTGGGCGGGTGCTCGTCGATCAACGGCATGATCTACATGCGTGGCCAGGCGCGTGACTATGACAACTGGGCAAAGCTGAGCGGCGAGACGGAATGGGGCTGGGACGACTCCCTGCGCGACTTCATGGCCCATGAAGATCACTGGAAGCTGGACGATGACGCCGATCCCGAAACCGGGAAGAACAGCCGGTTTTCCGACATGCACGGTCATGGCGGGGAATGGCGCGTGGAAAAGCAGCGGCTGCGGTGGGACGTGCTCGACAGCTTTGCCGATGCCGCCGTGCAGACCGGGATCGAAAAGACCGACGATTTCAACAGCGGCGACAATGCGGGCGTCGGCTATTTCGACGTGAACCAGCGATCGGGCTGGCGCTGGAGCAGCTCGAAGGCCTTCCTGCGCCCGGCGAAGACCCGCCCCAACCTGACCGTCTGGACCGAGGCCGAGGTTGAAAAGCTGACCTTTGCCAGGGACGCGGCAGGCGCGCTGCGCTGCACCGGCGCGCGTGTCAATCGCGGCGGGCAGGCCACCACCGTCAGCGCGAAGAAGGAAACGCTGCTGTCGGCCGGTGCGATCAATTCGCCCAAGATCCTGCAGCTGTCGGGCATCGGGCCGGCGGCGCTGCTGCAATCGCACGGGATCGAGGTGCTGCGCGACGCGCCTGTTGGCGAGAATCTGCAGGATCACTTGCAGATCCGCGCGGTCTACAAGGTCAACGGCACGCGCACGCTCAACACCCTTGCCAGCAGCCTGTGGGGCAAGGCGATGATCGGCGCGGAATATGCGTTGAAACGCTCTGGCCCCATGAGCATGGCGCCCAGCCAGCTTGGCGCCTTCACCCGGTCGGACCCGAGCCGCAGCCATGCCAACCTGGAATATCATGTGCAGCCTCTCAGCCTCGAAGCCTTTGGCGAGGATCTGCATCCGTTCCCGGCGATGACGGTCAGCGTCTGCAACCTGAACCCGACAAGCCGGGGCCATGTGCGCCTGCGGTCGACAGATTTCCGCGATGCGCCGATGATCTCGCCCAATTACCTCGCCACCGAGGATGACCGCCAGGTCGCGGCGGACAGCCTGCGGCAGGTGCGCGAGGTCATGTCACAGCCCGCGATGCAGCGTTACCAGCCCGAGGAGTTCAAGCCCGGGCCGCAATATCAGACCAACGAAGAGCTCGCCAAGCTGGCCGGCGACATCGCGAACACGATCTTCCACCCGGTGGGGACGGTGAAGATGGGGCGCGAGGATGACGACACCGCCGTGCTTGACCCGCATCTGCGCGTCAAGGGCGTCACCGGCCTGCGTGTGGTCGACGCCAGCATCATGCCCGAGATCACCAGCGGCAACACCAATTCCCCGACACTGATGATCGCGGAAAAGGCATCCCGCTGGGTTCTTGCCGGCCACTAAACCGCTGACTTGCCTCTTTTTCCTTCTGGAGAGACCATGCGTAAACCGTTTTCCAATCTTCCCCTGACCGGCGTCAAGGTTGTCGACTTCGGGCAGTATATTGCCGGGCCCGCAGTTGCGATGTTGCTGGGGGACCTGGGGGCCACGGTCGTTCATATCGACCCGCCGGACGGGCCGATGTGGGACAGCCCCGCCAATGCCGCGCTGATGCGCAACAAGCTGATCGTGAACCTCGATCTGAAATCCGCGGACGGGCTGGCCAGGGCGCGTGCGCTCTGTGCCGAAGCGGACATCATCGTCGAGAACTTCCGCCCCGGCAAGCTGGCGAAGCTCGGGATCGACTTTGCCCAGATGCGCAAGGAACGGCCCGAATTGATCACGATTTCCATTCCCGGCTTCGCCTCGAATGACGACCTGCGCCGCGACCTGCGCGCGTTTGAAAGCGTTGTCGCGGCCAGCTCGGGCGTGTTCACCGACATGGGGCTGAACCGGGTTCTGATGGGGCTGAACCCGTCGTTTTCGCCGCTGCCGCTCTCCTCCTCCTATGCGTCGCAGATCGCGGCCTCGGCAACCGTTCTGGCCTTGCAATCGCGCCAGCTGACCGGGCTTGGCGATCAGATCGAGGTGCCGCTGGCCGCCGCCGTCATGGAAGGGCTGTGCTACAACTCCATCCAGGTCTCGGACGTGCCCAGGCGGTATCTCACCCAACGCGAGATCGAGATCGAGCGGCGCCGCATCGAAGGCCTGCCGATGAACGTGTCCTACGAAGACCTGCAGGAACTGCTCGACCCGTTCTTCCGCAGCTACATGTGCAAGGACGGGCGGATGTTCTACGTCGTCTGCCCCAGCCACAAGAACCACGCCCGCCGCTGCCTTGAGGTGCTGGGCCTCTATGACGAGATGGTCGAGGAAGGCCTGCAGGAGGAAGACGACACCTACAAGCCGCAGGCGGAATGGGAAACGGACACCTCGCTGGGCGTCTACCCGATGCCGAAGTTCTGGGCCGACAAGATCGCCGCGCGCATGAAAGAGGTGTTCATGACCCGCACCTCGCATGAGTGGAAGCGCATGTTCGGGCGTGCGGGCATTCCGGGAGCGCCGCAGCGCTGGCTGCAGGAATGGATCAACGACGAATATGCCGAGGCCTCGGGCCTGATGATCGACGTCTGGGATCCGGAATATGGCGAGATGACCCAGCCCGGCCCGGTGGTCTGGATGGAGGAAAGCGGCGAGGAAGCCCTGACGCCCGAGCCGCGCCGCTGGGTGGAATTCGACGAGGCGCTGAAGGTCCTGCGCAAGCTGCGCACCGACATCCCGGACCCCGAAGATGGCATCGAGCAGGAGGGCTGGCTGTCGGGCGTGCGCGTTCTGGACATGTGCAACGTGATCGCCGGGCCGCATTCGGCCAGCTACCTTGCCCGTTTCGGCGCCGAGGTCATCAAGATCGACCCGGCCCAGCCCATGTACGACAGCTGGAACACCGTGATGTACGGGATGAGCCAGGGGCGCGGCAAACGGTCGATCCTGGCCGATGTGAAATCCGAACACGGGCGCAAGGTCTTCGAGGATCTGGTGAAATCCGTCGACATCATCTTCTGGAATGCGCCGGACACCCAGATCAAGCGGATGGGGCTGGATGAGGCCAATCTGCGCAAGCTGAACCCCGAAGCGATCTTTTGCAAGCTCGACTGCTTCAGCGGTGTGCGGCGTGGCGTGCGCAGCGATTACATCGGCTATGACGATCTGGTGCAGGCGACCACGGGCATCATGCTGCGGTTCGGCGGTGCGATGGACCGGCCCGAAGAGCACGCGCATGTCGGCACGATCGACGTCATGTGCGGCTTTGGCGGCGCGCTTGCCGTGGCTGCGGCGCTTTACCAGAAACACCGCTTTGGCCGGATCGGGCGGGGGCGCACCTCGCTCAGCGCAAACAGCGGCCTGCTGCAGATGCCCTTTGCCTATGATTTCAGGGGGCGCGGCCTGTTCGATGAGCCTTCGGGGCCCGAGGTCAACGGGTATGACGCGCTTGCCCGGTTCTACAGCACCGCATCGGGCATCTATATCCTGCTGAGCGCCTATGAGGCCGACATACCGCGTTTCCGCAATGCCGAAGGGCTGGAAGGTTTCCCGGATGTCCCGGAAGAGGAGCGCGCCGCGTTCCTGGCCGGGGCGTTTCAGTCCCTGCCGGCGAACGAATGGATCGACCGTCTGCGCGCTGCGGATATCGGCTGCGCGATCTGCCACAACATCGAGGCGCTGCGGGCCGAGAATCTGCGCGCACCCGACGGGACTCCCGGCACGGATCGGGGCAGCTATTCGTTTTCGGTCTACGAAGATCACCCCAGCGGGCACAGCGTTACGCAGCTTGACCCCTATGCGGTGAGGCCCGTGCGCGGCCGTGTCTTTGCCCTGACGCCAACCGAGAAATTCGGGGCCTCGACGCGGGATATTCTGAACGAACTCGGCTACTCGGCTTCCGCGGTGGAGAGAATGCTGAAATCCGGCCAGGTCAGCGAAAGCTGGAGCGCGGAATACCTGCCCAGCTGAGGGCAAGCCCGGGGCGCTCGCCAGCGGAGCGCCCTGATCGTCCGGTCCATCGCGATGCCCCGGACCGCACCCGGCGTTCTGACCGCCGTGACCGGCGCGAACCTCAGGCGTTTTTCGCTACTCGACCGCGCCTGTCATCTGTCGCTGTGCGAGGCCGCTCAGGTCGAAAGCCTCTACCGCCCCGTGATCGAGGCGCGCCCGGGCCATATCGACCGCCTGCGCAATCCCGACCTGCCCGATCCGGGCCGCATCGCGGAGGCCGAAGCCGCCCTGCGCGGACACGTTCGGACCTGCTGGCCGGCGTGTCGGACATCCGGCAGCGGCACGCCGAATTCTGCTGACGAGAAACGGGACCGGGGAACGCGTCTGGTCGGCGGGGGCCTTGCGGGCCCCCGTGGTCATGCGGACCCCAGGGGCGGCAAAGCGCTCACTTGTCGCGGAACTGCGCTTCGCGCTTTTCAAGGAAGGCGGCCATGCCCTCCTTCTGGTCCTCGGTCGCGAAGAGCGAATTGAAGACGCGGCGTTCGAACAGCAGGCCTTCGCGCAGCGGCGTCTCGAACGACCGGTTCACCGCTTCCTTGACCACCATGACGGTGATCATGCTCTTCTCGGCGATCTTGCCGGCGGCGGCCATCGCCTCTTCCATCAGCTTCTTGGCCGGAACGACGCGGCTGACCAGGCCCGAGCGTTCGGCCTCTTCCGCGTCCATGAAGCGGCCGGTCAGGTTCATGTCCATCGCCTTGGCCTTGCCCACGGCGCGGGTCAGGCGCTGGGTTCCGCCGATGCCGGCGACGACACCCAGGTTGATCTCGGGCTGGCCGAACTTGGCCGTGTCCGAGGCGATGATGAAATCGCACATCATCGCCAGTTCGCACCCGCCGCCCAGGGCATAGCCCGACACAGCGGCGATGATCGGCTTGCGCACGCGCAGGAACGCGTCGGCCTCGGCGGTGAAGAGATCGCTTTCGAACACGTCGACGAAGCTGCGTTCGGACATCATCTTGATGTCGGCCCCGGCGGCAAAGAATTTCTCGGACCCGGTGATGACGATGCAGCGCACCTTGTCGTTCTTCTGCGCCTCGGTCAGGGCCTCGGCCAGTTCCTTGAACAGCACGTCGTTCAGAGCGTTCATCGCGTCGGGCCGGTTCAGCCGGACGAGGCAGATATGATCCTCGATCTCGACGATAATCGTCTCATAGGCCATGGCGGTTCCCCTGTGGTTTCTGGGTAGAGTCCCGTAGCACGTTGCCGTGTCGGTTCAAGTCATCTTTGACATTGCGGGCAGTAGAAGGACGACCGGCCGGACTGCACGATCCGGCGAATCGTTTCGCCGCAGCCGGGCGTGCGGCAGGGCTGACCCTCGCGGCCGTAAACGTCGAAACTGTGCTGGAAATAGCCCAGTTCGCCATCCGCCCGGCGGAAATCGCGCAGGGAGGATCCGCCCGCCGCGATGGCCTCTTCCAGCACCGTGCGGATGATCGGAACCAGCGCCGCGATACGCTCGGTCGAGATGCGGCTGCAGCTGCGGGCGGGGGAGATCCCGGCGCGGTAGAGCGCCTCGCAGACGTAGATGTTGCCCAGTCCCGCGACGACCTTCTGATCCAGCAGCGCGGCCTTGATCGGCGTGTTGCGGTGCTTGATCGCGGCGACAAGGTAGGGTTGCGAAAAGACATTGCCCAGCGGTTCCGGCCCGATGGCGGCCAGCAGCTTGTGCGCCTCGGCCCCCGCTGTCGGCAGCAGGTCCATCGCCCCGAACCGGCGCGGATCGTTGAAGGTGATGCGCGTCCCGCTGGCCATGTCCAGCACAACGTGATCGTGCTTTTCCGCCGCCGGATGATCATGCACGAAGCGCCCCAGCGGATCGCCCGAAACCAGCATCCGCCCGGTCATGCCCAGATGCACCAGCAGGGTTTCGCCGCCCGAGAGATCGGCCAGGATGTATTTCGACCGCCGCCTGAGCGCCAGCACCCGCTGCCCGGTCAAGCGGGCGGCCATGTCGGGCGGGAAGGGCCAGCGCAGGTCGGGCCGGTTCACCGTGGCGCGGGCGATGGTCTCGCCCTCCATCACGGGGGCCAGTCCACGGCGGACGGTTTCCACTTCGGGCAGTTCGGGCATCGGCTCCTCGGTGCTTTCGGCCAGTGCGCCGCATTGCGGCGGCGGGCAAGCGCCCTATAAGAAGGCAGAGGCCAAGGAAAGCGCAAGGGCGATGGACGAGAAAACCACCCATTTCGGATTCCAGGAGATCCCCGAGGATCAGAAGTCGGGGCGCGTGCGCGGCGTCTTCGGCTCGGTCGCGTCGAAATACGACGTGATGAACGATGTGATGTCGATGGGCATCCACCGGGTCTGGAAGGATGCGATGATGGACTGGCTGGCCCCGCGGCCCGGCCAGCGTCTGCTGGACGTTGCGGGCGGGACGGGCGACATCTCGTTCCGGTTCCTCAAACGCGCGGGCCAGGGCCATGCCACCGTGCTGGACCTGACAGAGCCGATGCTGGTCGAGGGACGCAAGCGCGCCGAGGCCGAAAAGATGGCCGAAAGTCTGGACTGGATCGTCGGCGATGCGATGGCGCTGCCCTTCGACGACGCGACCTTCGACGTCTACACGATCAGCTTCGGCATCCGGAACGTGACCCGCCCGCAGGATGCGCTGGCCGAGGCCTTTCGCGTGCTCAAGCCCGGCGGGCGGCTGATGGTGCTGGAGTTCAGCCAGATCCCGAATCCCGGGATGCAATGGCTGTATGACCGTTACAGTTTCAACATGATCCCGGCCATGGGGCAGGTGATCGCGGGCGACCGCGACAGCTATCAGTACCTTGTCGAATCGATCCGCCGGTTCCCGGACCAGGAGACCTTCCTCGGCATGGTGCGCGCTGCCGGGTTCGAGCAGGCGAAATATCGCAATCTTTCCTTGGGTATCGCCGCGCTGCATTCCGGCTGGAAGATCTGAGCCATGCGCGGACCGCACAATATCTGGCGGCTGGCCCGCACCGGCGCCACGCTGGAACGCACCGGCGCGATGAAGATCATCCTGGATGCCTATGACGCGCCGCCGCTGCTGCGCGTGGCGGCGCGGATCATCGGCTGGCCGATCCAGTTCCTGGGCGACAAGGGCGATCCGGCCATGCCGCCCGCGACCCGTGCGCTGACCGCGCTTGGCCCGGCCTACATCAAGTTCGGCCAGGTCCTGTCGACCCGCCCCGACCTTGTGGGCGACGAGCTGGCGGTGCAGCTGCGGGTGCTGCAGGACAAGCTGCCCCCGTTCTCGATGCAGGCCGCGCGGCAGGCCGTGGAGGCGGAGCTGGACCGCCCGCTGGAGTCGATCTATTCGGAATTCTCGCCCCCCGTCGCCGCGGCCTCCATCGCGCAGGTGCATCGCGCGCGGCTGGTCGATACGGGCGAAGAGGTCGCGGTGAAGGTGCTGCGGCCGGGGATCGAACGCGCCTTTCGCAAGGATGTCGACGCCTTCTACTTCGCCGCCTGGTGCATCGAATTCCTGTCGCCCAGTTTCCGCCGGCTGCGCCCTTCGGACGTGATCGAACATTTCGACGGCGTGGTGAAGGGCGAACTGGACCTGCGGCTGGAGGCGGCCTCGGCCAGCCAGTTCGCCGCGAATACCGAGGGCGACGAGGGCTTTGCCCTGCCGACGGTGAAATGGCACGAGAGCAGCCGCCGCGTCATGACGATGAGCTGGGCCGAGGGCGCCGCGCTTGGCGACAATGCCGCGCTGGACGCAGCCGGGCACGACCGGGTCAGCCTGGGCGAGCGGGTGCTGCAACTGTTCCTGAACCACGCCCTGCGCGACGGCTATTTCCACGCCGACATGCACCAGGGCAACCTGAAGGTCGCGCCGAACGGCGACATCATCGCCTATGATTTCGGGATCATGGGCCATATCGACGAATACACCCGCCGGGTCTATGCCGAGATCCTCTACGGCTTCATCAAGCGCGACTATCAGCGCGTGGCCGAGGTGCATTTCGAGGCCGGATATGTGCCCGCCGACCGCGACGTCGACGAATTCGCCCGCGCGCTGCGGGCCGTGGGCGAGCCGATCTTCGGCATGGATGCCAACCACATCTCGATGGGGCGGCTGCTGTCCTACCTGTTCGAGGTGACCGAGCGTTTCGGCATGGAAACCCGGACCGAGCTGATCCTGCTGCAGCGCACGATGGTGGTGGTCGAAGGGGTGGCGCGGTCGCTCTCGCCGCAGATCAACATCTGGCAGGTCGCGCGGCCCATCGTCGAGGATTACATCCGCGGCAACCTTGGCCCCCGCGCCCTGGCCCGCGATCTGGGCCGCACCGCGATGGTGCTGGCCCGGTTCGGCCCGCGCCTGCCCCGGCTGGTGGAACAGGCGCTGATCCGGCAGGTCGCGGAACCCGAACCGCCCCAGGGCGGGGGATGGCGGAACGCCGTTCTGTGGGGCGCGCTCGGGCTGGTCTGCGGGCTGGGGGCCGCCGCGGTGGCCTGGCTGGTGGCCGGCTGACCGGCAAGAGCCCGCCGGTTGCCCGCGTCACAAGGAGCATTATTGCGACAGTGCAACGGCTTGTTTGTGGCGCGCATCCATCGGTCCTGTCTTTCGCGGGGCGGTTTCTCTAGGGTCACCTGAAAAGAAATTCCGGACGGAGAGGCACGTTGATTCGCAAACTATTGTTCGCCGCGTTGTTCAGCGCAGGGCTGGCAGCACCGCAGTTGGCGACGGCCCAGCATCTGACCACGCCCAATACCGGGATGTACGGCACGCCTTCCAACCTGATCGACATGCCAACAGCGGAAACCGCACCCGACGGCCAGCTGTCGACGACGATTTCCTACTTCGGCAATACCTTCAAGAACACGCTGTCGTTCCAGATCACCCCCCGCCTGACCGGCGCCTTCCGGTACACGGCGATCAAGGGGCTGAACATCCCCGGCTACACGCCGTCGACCTATTATGACCGCAGCTTCGACATCAGCTACCAGATCCTGACCGAAAGCGCCTATCTGCCCGCCGTCAGCGTCGGCCTGCGCGACTTCATCGGCACCGGGCTCTACTCGTCGGAATACATCGTCGCGACCAAGGGCTTTGCCAACGACCGTCTCCGCCTGACCGCCGGCCTGGGCTGGGGCCGCCTCGGCAGCTATCAGAGCATCGGATCGACCGGCACCCGGCCCAGCGACCTGCTGGGCGCCGGCGGCATCCCCACCTATGACCGCTGGTTCCGCGGCGATGTCGCCCCCTTTGCCGGGTTGAGCTACGCGCTCAGCGACACCCTGACGTTCAAGGCCGAATACTCCTCGGACGCCTACACGCTCGAAACCGGCGATGGCATTCTCGAACGCAAGAACCCCTACAACTTCGGCCTCGACTACCGCCGCAGCGACAACTTCGGCATCGGAGTCTATTCGATCGGCGGGGCGGAATACGGCGTCGTGCTCCGCTTTGCGCTGAACCCGCGCACCGACGGCGTGCCGGGCGGCAGCGAGACCGCGCCGGTTCCGGTCTATCTGCGCCCGCGCGGCACGGCACAGGACCTGGGCTGGACGACATCGCCCGCCGAACGCCAGTCCGCCCAGGAAGAGCTGGTCGCCGGCCTGGCCCGTGAAGGGCTGGAGCTGGAAGGCATCCGGCTGGACGGCCGCAAGGCCCATGTCCTGATCCGCAACGCAAAATACGATATCGAGGCGCAGGCCGTCGGCCGCACCGCACGGGTCCTGACCCGGACGATGCCGGATTCGGTGGAAACCTTCGTCATCACGCAGGTGGTGCGCGGTATCCGCAGCACCTCGGTCGTGGTCCAGCGCAGCGACCTCGAACGGCTGGAGAACGCACCGGCCCGCGATATCCTGGCCGCGGCGCAGTTTTCGACCTCGCTGGCGGAAACGCCCGATATCCCGGTGATCGAAGGCAGCTACCCCCGCTACAGCTGGAACTTCGCACCCTATGTGCAGACCAGCTTCTTCGATCCCGACAACCCGCTGCGGGCCGACCTTGGCCTGCGGTTGAAGGGCGAATACTCCTGGGCGCCGGGCTGGGTCCTCTCGGGCTCGCTGACCAACCGCATCGCGGGCACGCTGTCCGATACGCCGCGTCCGGCCCGCATCACGCCAATCGACCCGCCGCCGGTCGTGCGCTCTGACGGCAACTTCTACAACCGCTCCAAGCAGCCGCGCATCGAAACCCTCACGGTCGCCAAATACGGCCGCCTGGGCCCGAACCTGTACGGGCGCCTTTCGGCGGGTCTGTTCGAATCGGCCTATGGCGGCATCTCGGGCGAGGTGCTGTGGAAGCCGACGGGCAGCCGGTTCGCCCTGGGCGCCGAAGCCAACTATGTGGTCAAGCGCGACTATGATCAGCTGTTCGACTTCCAGGACTACAAGGTCGCGACCGGCCACCTGTCGGCCTATTACGATTTCGGCAACGGGTTCCACGGGCAGCTCGACGTCGGGCGCTACCTGGCCGGCGACCTTGGCGCCACGGTCTCGCTGGACCGCGAATTCGCCAATGGCTGGCGGGTCGGGGCCTATGCCACCAAGACGGACGTCTCTGCCGCAAGCTTTGGCGAGGGGTCCTTTGACAAGGGTATCCGCATCACGATCCCGATTTCCTGGGCCTTCGGCCAGCCGGATCGCCGGACCGGCAACCTCGTTCTGCAATCGCTGGCACGTGACGGCGGTGCCCGCCTGAACGTGGACGGTCGCCTGTACGAGACGATCCGTGGCACCCATAAATCCGACATGGTCAAGAGCTGGGGGAAATTCTGGAGATGATCGCTTCCCTGAAAATTGCCCCGATTGCGGGCCTGATCGCGGTACTTGGCCTTTCGGCATGCTCTGGCGGCAACATCCAGAGGGACGCGCCGATCCGGCCGTTCTCGGTGGTCAAATCCCTGTTCTCGCGCCCTGCGCCGCCCCCGCCGGTCGACGCCGCTGCGATGTCCGCGGCCCTGAACAACGTGTCGGGGCCGGTCATGCAGATCAGGCTGACGGGGCGAGAGGCTTCGGCCTTCTTCGTCCCGATCGAGGAAAACGGGGCCTACCGCACCTGGTCTTCTCCGGACGAGCGGACCGTGACCCTGAAATCGGGGATGCTGACGGCGTCGCGCGGGCTGGGGCAGGACACGATGTCGACCTCTGCCGACAGCAGCCTGCAGCTCGTCAGACAGCGCAAGAACGGGATCGCGCGCCGGATTCAGCGCTACCTGACCCCGGACAACCAGACCGTCGAACTGGTGGCGGAATGCGAGATCGAAAACGGGGGGCGCGAGACCTATCGCGGCGGTGTCGTCTCGGCTTCGGTCACGCGGATGACCGAAAGCTGCGTGTCCGATGGCATGCCGATCGAGAACGCCTACCTTGTCGATGATCGCGGAACCATCCTGTTCGCGCGTCAGTATCTGAGCCCGGCCAACGGCTATGGGCTGATGTACACGCTGCGGCGCTGAGGCTCCGGAGTATGGGGGGCGTTTGTCGCCCCCCGCCGCCGCAGATGCGGCCCGTCAGTCGGCTGGGGCGGAAAAACAGATGCTACCCAAATAGAAAGCGGCCCCGAAAGGGGCCGCTTTCATGAATTCGCAAAGGTCAATTGACCCGAGGCTCAGGAGCCCGATGCCGAACCGGCAATGACGCCAGCAGTCACAACGGTGACGGTGACGATTGCGGTGGTTTCAGCGGCGCCAAGGGCCGCGCCCTGGGTGGACACGAACGGGTTGGTCTTGGTGCCTTCGGCAAATGCCGGTGCTGCTGCTGCGACGGCCAGAGCCGCTGCGGCGATCATCGAAAATGCTTTCATGACTCTCTCCAATAGTTTGACGGCCAGATTACCCGGCACGATCTCGCCCAATATTGCATAAATTTGATCGCGTTCAAAGGACTAACCCGCCTATGGGGGGCAACTGTGTCAATAAGGGCAATGCTGCGGCAGATGACTTGTTAGGCGTTGAATTACAATGGAAAAATTCTGCCGACAAAATGGGCGTGGCTCGCCCGGGGGCCGGGAAAGGGCGAGATCCCGCCCAGATTCCCGCTGAGGTTTCTGCTGTGCGGCATTCTGCCCGAAGAGCGGGGTTTCTCCGCCGACCCGTCCGAATCGCTCACTCCCCGCACAGGGCAAGTGCCTCCAGTTCGGCCGACATGGCCGGTGCGTCATCCGTGCCGCCTTGCCCGGTCCGCCACAGGCAATAGGCCGCCATCCGCCAGTGATACCAGGGCGCAAGTGCGCGATACCGGTCCGTCACCTCTTTGCGCCCATAGGCGGCCAGGAAATCCTCCTCCTCCTCGCTGGACAGGCGGGGGGAGGCATAGGCATGCCGCATCGCGGGCGACAGGTGGATGGCCAGATCCTCGCAGGGATCGCCACGCCCCGGGTACTGCCAGTCGATCAGCACGACGCCCTTTGCGGCCGCTATCATGTTCGCCGGGACCGGGTCACCATGCAGCAAGCACGCCTCGCCTTTTGGCCGCACCTCTCCCTTCGGCGCCAGATCCATCAGCCGCTCGACACCGCCACGGTCGGTGCATCTGGCCAGGATGCCCAGACCCTGTGCGTGGATTTGGGCGCTGCCGTCGGGCGCTCTGCGTAGTCCTGCGGCGGGCGTCATCTCGTGGACGCGGCGCAGGGCGGCGGCCGACTCGGACAGTGTCGCGCCGCCCGGTCTGCCTTCCACGTGCCGGTAGACGATGCAGGACCCCGCGCCGCAGCGCCCGGCGGCCAGAAGCTCCGGAGCCAACCTGCTCCGGGCCAGGGCCCGAAGCATCGAGGTTTCAGCCCGCGGATCGTTGCCGAACATCGGGTTCCGTGCCGGCTCGGCAAGAACCTCGCGGTAGAGTTTCACGACGACGTCGCCCGCAGGCCCTTCGACGCGCCAGCACCGATTGCTGCGACCGCCCCGCAACCGATGCCAGATTCCCTGTCCGTCGGCATGACCGTTGCGTGCCACCCAGTTCCGCACATCGGACGGTGGCCCGTCTTCCGAGCCCGACACGGCGGGACCCGCCCCCGAGCCTGCCCAGGGGGTCGCGCGTTTCGTCTTGTACGCCCCGGAGTCCAAAGCGGTTCCATCTGCCTGTTGGTCCGGTAGGTTCCGGCCCGGTCAGGCTATGGCACGGGCGGCAGGCCCGCAAGCACCGCTCAGGGCTGGCGCAGGGCTGTGACGGAGTCGGCAGGCACCGCAATCCCGCCGGCAAGGATCAGCACCGGCGCGCCGTTTTCGCGGCGCACCTCGCGCACCCGGGAATAGGCCTCCATCGGCGCCTCCGACAGGACTTCACCTCCCGCCTGATTCTCCAGGCTCAGGCTGTAGGATCCGGACGGGACCGTGCCGCCTTGCCCGTCTGCCCCCGTCCACTCGAAGGTCTGATCCGAGACCGGGATATCGACCCGCGCCACGACGCTGCCTTCGGCATTTCGCACGATCATCACCGTACGATCGGCATCCGGATCAGGGGAGGGGGAAACACTGATCGGCGTGCCGTCAAAGGACACATCTGCCTCCGACCGGGCCTCCATCCCGACCCAGGTGGCATAGTCCGCGAACCCGGACAGCGAAAAGCGCGACGCGATGCCCTGCAGCAAGTCGTTGGTCAGAACCTGCTGTTCCACCGAAGAGAAAGTCGCCAGTTGTACGGCGTAATCTGCCGAGTCCACCGGGTTCAGCGGGTCCTGGTTCTGTAGCTGCGTCGAAAGCATCTTCAGAAAAGTTTCGAAATCCGAACTGATGGCGGATTTGCCTGTGTCCGGTGCGGTCGCGGTGCGGGGGGCTGTCGCACTGCCCGCGGCCGAAGTTGTGTTCCCTGCATCCATGATCGGTTCCTTCCTATAGTCTGATGTCCAGCCCGTCGGACGGTTGGTGGTTCAGCCGAATTGGCGGCGGGTCTTCGCCGTCCGGGTCAGGCCGCGTCTCGGTTGCGATGTCTTCTCCCTGCAGCCCCTGGCAGTCCGCGCTGCCGCTGTCCGTCGTCCCGCTATCGACGAACACCGAGACAGAGGTATAGCCAGCCTCTTGAAACTCCTGCGCCAATTCGTCGGCATGGCGCCGCACGAGGTCCACGGTTTCGGGCCGGTCCGCCAGGATCACGAGGGTGATACCCTTTTCCTGCAGGCGAAGCGTCATGTGCAGGCGGCCGAGTTCCTCCGGGTGCAGGCTGATTTCGATCGGTCCGTCCACGGCTTCGCGCGCCGCGGCGGCAACCTGCGCGGCCGGATTGCCCGCGAACTGCGGGAAACCGACAGGGCGGGCGGCCGCTCCGGCCTGGATCGCCGTCATATGCCGCCCCTGGTCCTCGACAGGGTGGGCCGATCCACTGAAATCCCAATCCACTTCGCTGGTCTCAGCGGTCCGGACGGCTGCAACGCGACCGACCGGTGCCATGCGATGTGTGGAAGGCGCAGTGACCGGCTGGCGCACATTTGCAGCTGCGCGCCGCGTCCACGTCATTTCCGCCGAGTTTTTCGTGCGGGCGTCATTGCCAGAATCCTCCCCGGGCCAAAGCGGGGCCAGTCCGCGTTCATCGCCGCTTGCAGGTATTCTTACGGTGCCTGCAGCGGCCTCCGGAGCAACGGTCTGTTGCATGGGAGCGGACCCTTCGGGCAACCTTGATTTTGGGCCCGGTGGGACGACAAACTCTTGCTGATCGCCAGGCCGACCGTGCGACCGGCTGTTCCCGGTTTCGGTGCGCGACAGGATCGCAATCTCCCTGTGACTTGGTCTGTCCGAAACGAATTCTGCCTTCGGTGCAGTGTCGGCTTGGGTCACTGACGGGCTCCTGTGAGGATCGGTCAGACGAGAGAACACAGGATCGGTTTTCGGCGCATTTGTCTCGGGCGCTGCCAGTGTATCGGGGGCCGCTGGGGGAATTCGGGCTGACCGGCCCCCGGACTCAACGGTCCGAGGTCCTGGAACCTCAACTGGTTCCAAAGCCATCCCGATAGTCGAAGAAGGTCGCGGTGGAGTCGGCTCCGGTCTTTCCCGCACCGCATCGGCGTCGCGTCGGATCGCGGCACCCTTGCTGTCACTTGCTCTGACAGTCTCGGGGTTGTTTGGCTCTGTCCCGGGTGGCTGGGCAATACGAGTGGATTGCCGATCAGGGCCCATTTGACCCGGCAAGTGGACAGGTCTTGGCTCAACACCGGGCGGATCGGCCGGGACAATGCTCATCTTCTGAAGGTTCGAAGGTGGCCTGTTTGCCAGCAGGACCCGACCCGACGCCGGCCCATGCGCGCGGACCGCCTGTTTCGCTGGTATCCTCTCGCCGTCATCTTTCGCGCCGGATTGGTGTGTGGAAACGAAGGCTCGGGCCTTGTGAGTCGAGGTGAACAGGATCGGCCCGCTGGACCGATGGTCCTTGGAGGGGAGCCTGTTCCCATGTTCATCGAGGCCGGTTTCGTTCCAACCCGCTGTTGCGGGCAAATGCGCCCGATGTGTATTTTGCGAGTCTCTCGCTGCTGACGAGGCTGACTTCGCGCCGCGCGTTTCCGGCGTAACGGAACTGTTTGCAATGGGCCAAACTTGACGCTCCCTCGCTTTCGTGTGGTGTTCGGGATTGACTTCGGAGCGCGGCGTGTGCGCGGCTGAGGTCCTCGGCTGCGCCACTTTTGGCCGTTTGCTTGGAAGCGGGTTTGGGATGGTGTCCATTGTCTCGACACGACCGCCATGACGGGTTTCCCTGAATCCGCCAGTCTCCGAGACGCCACCTGGCGGAACGGATAGCTTTTGCGGCAGGACCTGCTCAGACGTCGC
Organism: Pseudooceanicola pacificus; assembly: GCF_009789075.1. GTDB lineage: Bacteria > Pseudomonadota > Alphaproteobacteria > Rhodobacterales > Rhodobacteraceae > Pseudooceanicola > Pseudooceanicola pacificus. Next base: position 280,999 of record NZ_WNXQ01000001.1, on the reverse strand, counting down.
GCCATTGGACCGAAAATGGCTGGTTTCCTCGGCGGAGTGTGCTTTTGGTCCAACCCACAATCTGGCGACAGGCCCATACTTTCGGGACTGTTGGTGGAACAACTCTGGAACCGGACCACGCGAATCCGACAGGTTCGACAACGGACCGGGCAAGGGAATTGGCCGGACAGTTCGATCCGGATGCGGCGTCGCCCCGCGCTTTTCGGCGCTGGCACTCATCAGGCCGGTGTGTGGTTCAGGCGGGCTTTGAGTGAACGGCGCTTCGGCCCTGACCGCAGTCTCTGCCGTCGACACCGTGGTGTGTCCGCCGCTGCGCATCTGGTGACTTGCCGTTCCGGGAGTCGGATACAGCTTGCTCACACTTTCTCTTGGGTGCCGATCGCCCTTGGCAGGTGTCTGTGACAGCGTGACCGCAACGGTAGGCGTCGGTCTTGGTTGATCTCGTTGTGCATCGGGCTTGGGTGCGGTGTTCGAGACTTTGGGCTGGCTATGGGCCATGTCGCGCGACTGCGGAATGATAACGATTCTGAGCTCGGCGTCAGGAAGAGGCCGGTTTGCGGTTCCATCGCCAATGCCCGGATTGGAAGTGGCGGCTGCCTTTGCCAGCACATTGGGATGTTTGGGTCCGGCAGGGTTCTCGCGTCCCAGGGACCTGGCGTCTAAGGGCCCGGCAGGCCGTGCGAGGGCATTGGAACGGCGCGCTTCCATCCCTTCAACGGCGGTGCTACGCCAATTTTCGCCCTCCACCTTGGGTGAAGAAGACACCTTGTCTATTGGGGCTTCCGCTGTCTGACCAAGCCCACCACCAGCCCCAACGCCAGCGATAGCTGCATGTTTGCGGTCCGCCGCCGCCGCGCCCGCGCGACGCAACAGGCCCGAGTCTGGCTCGACAACTTTATGCGTCTGCGTTTGTCGTGGTAGCCTGGGCGGGCTGGGGATGTCGCTCAACCGTCTTTCGAAATCCGTTGTGCTGATCGGCTTGGCAATTCCGTTGGGTCCGTCGCCGGCAGCCCGATCCTTGCGATGGTTTCCGGCTACCAATACCCGTCGCCGTTCATTGCGGGCCATGGGTTCGGGCTTTTCTGCCGGGGCTTCCAACTGCCCGCTGCGCGTGGCGGTTGGCGCGCCGACTTCCGCCGGCGGGGTGTCGGCGAGAGGTTTTTCGGTTTTGTGGGCCCCCGATCTCTGCGGCTGCAGCGGTTCTTGTGCGATTCGCGGCAAGTCGGGCCCTTGGGTATCCGTAGCACTCCGCGTTGCCGCGCTTTCCGGGCGCGGATGAACAGTTCCGGCTGCAGATCGCGCATCAAACGGTTTGCCGTTTTCCGGCCTGCGTTCGGTTCGCGACGGGGGCTTGGCGTCTGGTAGCGGGGGGCTTCGAACTGGCTTGCCGGAGTCCACAGGTGGCATCGTGCCCCGCGCGTTCAATGTGATTGCCGGGCCATCTTGGTTGTCATCGACGGGGGCTACCACATTGAGGGGAACACCAGGGGTTTGCGCGGAACCGGGATGCGATTTGGCAGGCCTGGCCGCCGATTGTGTCGCAGGGTCCGCGTCGGCCGCGACCTCCGATAATGACACGTCGGGCGCGTCCGCCGGTCTTACGGAAACATGTGGCCGCGTCTTCTCCGGGATTGTTTCCGCAGCAGTGATCGCGGCGAATGGGCCGGGAGCGGCGTGCTGGCGTGCTTCGAAGGAAGTTCTGCCGGGCGATGCTTTGGGATCGCTGCGCGTGGGGTGGGGCGTGGGACGTGACTGCGAGGGTACTTCCCTGACCACCGGCTGGGAGGTCTGCGTTCCATCAGCCTTGCGCAATCCCGGGTGTGGCGAAGCATCAAGTTGCGGCTCGCCTGATGAAAAGGCTGCAATGCTCGCCCCGGTCGTCGTCGCTGCCCGAAATGCGTCTTCGCCACGTCGTGAAAGTGGAACGGTTACGCCACGTTTGGCGGTTCGGGGATCGGTGCGAACTGGTAGATGGCGCTCGTTATGGTCGCGCATGTTGACCCCTCCGCGCGGCACCGGTGACGTCAGGTCCGTTCGGCTTGGAGTGGGAGCGCGACCTGTCGCCAAAGCATCGGCGAATCCGTCGCTTTTGGATTCGGCAACGGTCTGGTGCGGAATATCGCCGCTTTTCTGAATGGCTGGCTCAGGAATCTCGGACTGCGGTGCCTGCCCTTGCAGGGATTCTAAAGCCCACCTCTGCCGGGGCTCCGTTGAATCGGATTCGCCGTAATTCACATCTTCGACAACGTCCGGAGTTTTCGTTTCGACTGAGGGAAATGCACTCTGGTCTTGAGATTCTGTCCGGTCGGATGTGGCAGGTGCCGTGTGTGCAATATCGGTCTCTTCCGGCTCTCCATCTTCGCGTCGTGTCATGATCGCAGCGGTTTTTTCCTCCGCGGGTCGATCTTCGAGGTCCAGGAACAACCCAAAGAAATCATCAGTTCTTTGCGACTTCTCCTGGCCCGCCTCGGGTGGTTCCACCCGGATCTCGGGCAGAATTGCCAGTCGTGGGAACTTCAACTGCATGGCCGCTCCGGGACATTTGAAAAGGTCCCTGCAATATCCCCGTGGCTGGTTACCGCATCTTTACCGCTGACGATTCAGAATGCTCCGAGTGTGATCAATTGGAGCGAAATCATGATCGATGCGACCACGGCCCTCAGGCAACCGGTCGGTGCGACAACGTCACAGGAAGGCCTGCGTGCCGCTGCGCGCGAGCTTGAGGCGACGTTCCTGGCAGAGATGCTGTCATCCGCCGGCTTCGGCGCCCCGCGCGGCGCTTTCGGTGGCGGGCCCGGCGAGGAACAGTTTGCCTCGATGCTCCGCCTGGAACAATCGCGCGCGATGGTCGATGCGGGCGGAATCGGCCTGGCCGAGACGATTTTCAAGGCGCTCAACGAAGGACATAGCCATGGATGACACCAACCCGGATGTTGAACGGGCCCTTGATGCCCTGCTGGATCGGGAACGCGCGGTGGTGCTGAGCGGCAGGCTCGACCAACTCTCCCAACTGGTTCCGGAAAAGGAGGCTTTGCTTGAACGTTTGGCCTGTTCCGGCCTGTCCGCGACGTCGGAACCCGGGCGCCTCATGAACAAGGCGATCCGCAATCAGGAACTGCTTGAGAACGCGTTGAAAGGTCTGCGTTCGGTGGCCAACAGGATCGCGACGCTGCGCCAGATGAGCCGGTCCTTCGACACCTACGATCAGTCCGGGCGGCGTGCGCGCATCCTGGTGCGGCGGGAACACAATGTCGAACGCAGGGCATGAATTGAGTCGAATGCTAAAGGGGACAATTGAGCGATTAGTCGGTTGTTAGCATCTGGCTGGCAAATGTTGCCAGGCATCCGATGGGATGGCGCGGGGTGAAGTGAAAGGCCCCGCAACGGTCAGAACGGCGTTTCAGCGGCTCTGCTTGTGCAGAGCAATCAGACCGGGCGCAAAGCGCTCTCCGACCATAGGAACAGATGCATGTCCAGCATTCTTACGAACAACAGTGCCATGGTGGCGCTGCAGACCCTGAAATCGGTCAACATGTCGATGACCGACACCCAGAGCGAGATTTCGACCGGCAAACGTGTCGCCAACGCCAAGGACAACTCGGCCGTCTGGGCCATCTCCAAGGTGATGGAATCCGACGTCCAGGGGTTCAAATCGATCTCGGAGAGCCTGTCTCTGGGTGAATCGACCGTCGCGGTCGCCCGCGCCGCTTCGGAAACCGTCACCGATCTGTTGACGAAGATGAAGGGCAAGATCATCGGCGCCCAGGAATCGAACGTCGATCGCAACAAGCTGCAGACCGATATCGAGGCGCTGTCGGGCCAGATCGAAAGCGTGGTCACGGCGGCCCAGTTCAACGGCCTCAACCTGCTGCAGGGCAGTGAGGATGTCGATGTTCTCTCGTCGCTCGATCGTGCCAACGACGGCACCGTGTCGTCGAGCTCGATCACCGTTGCCCGGCAGGACCTGAGCTACGATGCCGGTACCTACAATTCCAGCGGGACCAGCCTGAACGCGAACGCGACCGCCTCGGCCGCCGCGGTCGTCAATACCGCGATCACCGAGACGCTGACCCTGTCCACGGCCCAGTCCATCGGCGACGTCCTGCGCCTGCAGATCGGCGATTCCTCGGTGGCCTATACCGCAACCGACACCACGCTGAACAATGCGGCCAGCGGTCTGACGGCGGCAATCAACGCCGCAGGCATCGAAGGAATCACTGCATCGGTCACCGGTGCGGCCATCACCCTGTCCTCGACCATCGCGTTCGAAGACACGGCGCTGAACTTCACCTCCACCGGCAGCACCACTGGCGCCTATGCCGGTGATGCCGCGATCGAAGCCCGGGCCGAAACCGTGACCTTCAGCGGAACGGCCGGCGTGAACGAGGGTGACGGCTATCGCGTGACCATCGGCTCGCAGGATTTCGACTACGTCGCAGGCAAGGACGAAACCTTTGAAGACGTTGCCAACGGCCTGAAAATCGCGGTCGACGCCGCCGGCCTTGCCGACATTTCGACCGCCGTGACCACCAATGCGAGCGGCCAGTTCGTGCTGCAGGTCGACAACAATTCGACCACCCTGGCCTTTGCCGTCGAAGGGCGCTCGGATGGTGAGGCAACCGGCGGTCTTGCCGGCCTCAGCGACATCGATGTCACGACGGATGAGGGTGCGGCTGCCGCCCTGCAGAACATCGAGACCTATATCGACACGGCCATCGATTCGGCCGCGGCGTTCGGTTCGGTGCAGGGCCGCATCCAGACGCAGTCGAGCTTCATCTCCAAGCTCACGGACTCGCTGAAATCCGGCATCGGCTCTCTGGTGGACGCCAATATGGAAGAAACCTCCGCCCGGCTGCAGGCGCTGCAGGTCCAGCAGCAGCTGGCGGTTCAGGCGATGGCAATCGCCAACCAGGCGCCGCAGTCCCTGCTGTCGCTGTTCCGCTGATCGGACAGGTAACACGGGCGCGCGCGCTATCCGCGCGCGCCCCTTTCCCGACGTGACAACCGTCAGCATAGTACCGGGGGACAGTGAATGACCGCCTCAGCATTGGCCAAACGCGCCTATGGAACCGCCTCGTCGTCGATCCGGACGTCGCGCGGCATCGAATACGACCTTTTCGCCCGAACGACTCATCAGCTTGTACAGGCTGCACGCAAAGCCAAATCGGATTTTCCCGGACTGGTGAAGGCAATCCATCGCAACCGGCAGCTGTGGACCCTGCTGGCCACCGACGTCGCAAGCGAAGGCAATGGCCTGCCAGCCGACCTGAGGGCCCGCATCTTCTACCTGGCCGAATTCACGCAAACGCACAGCAGCGCCGTGCTGCGAGGCGAGGCATCGGCGGCTGCGCTGATCGAGCTCAACGCCGCCATCATGCGTGGCCTCAGGCCGGCGGGGGCGGGGACGGGAAGATGAGCGGGCTGATTCTGAAACTCGGCCCGAAGGAGCGGGTCCTGATCAATGGCGCGGTCATCGAGAACGGCGACCGGCGATCCCGTCTGTCCATCGTGACGCCGGACGCCAACATCCTGCGTCTGCGTGACGCCATCCACCCGGAAGAGGCGAATACGCCGGTCCGCCGGGTCTGCTATGCGGCGCAGCTGGTGCTGACCGGCGATTCCGCCCCGGCGGACACCTGTCATCAACTGATGCGGCGTATCGAGGAGTTGAGCCAAATCCTGACGGACCCGGACAGCCGCCGCCTCTTGTCCCAGGCCACCCAGGCGGTGCTGGACGAGAATTACTACCAATGCCTCAAGTCGCTGCGGGCACTGCTGCCGCGCGAAGACCGGTTGCTGAACGCGAGGCTCACATGACCTATGCCCCGGTTGTGCCGCTGTCCGGCTTGGCCGGGTGGCGTTTCCTGCAGCGCACCGCCGACCAGCAGGAAAAGGCGTTCAGCGCGAGCGCGGACATCCAGCGCGACACCGATTACTTCAAGGCAAAAATCGGCGAGATCGACACGGCGGAACAGTTGGTGGCGGACCGTCGGTTGCTGCGTGTCGCTCTGGGCGCCTTTGGCCTGCAAGACGACATCCAGAACCGCTATTTCATCTGCAAGATTCTGGAGGACGGCACGCTGAACACGGATGCGCTGGCCAACCGGCTTGCGGACGATCGCTACAAGGCCTTCTCGTCGGCCTTCGGATTCGGCAATTTCGACACGCCCAGCACCAAGATTTCCGACTTCGGAGACGAGATCGTGGCGAAGTTTCGCAAGCAGCAATTCGAGGCTGCCGTGGGAGAGCAGGACAACTCCATGCGCCTGGCGCTCAACGCGATGCGCGAATTGGGCGACATCGCCGGTGGCAGCGCCGGCGACAGAACAAAATGGTTCAAGGTCCTGGGGACGCCGCCGCTGCGCCAGGTCTTTGAAACAGCTTTCGGGCTACCGTCCAGTTTCGCCCAGATCGACATCGACAAGCAATTGGAGATCTTTCGCGACCGGGCCGAAAGCGCATTCGGCTCTGCCGGGTTCGACGTGTTTCAGGATGAGGCTCAGAGGGAGGTGCTGGTCCAGAAGTTTCTGGTGCGCAGCCAGATCGACGACATCACCGCGGCCGGCACCACCAGTTCGGCGCTGACGATCATGCAATCCAACGTTGCCTTTGCGCGATCTTTGAGGGCGAATTTCTGGGCCAACCGGTGACCATACCTGCCCTGCAAGATCGGGCATGGCGGCCGTTCACGCACGGATTTGCGCACCGTCCGCGGCGCAACGGTTGTCGATTGTCAGTCTGTACGGGAGCGATAGGGCCGGTTCTGTCGGCCCCTCCGGCGCCCGATGCGCGGAAACCCGGAAACGAGGGCCCCGGAACCGTCGGTCCCGGGGCCTCTCGATCCTGTCGCGCAGGCGCTGGCGGAGGTTCAGCCGATCAGCAGCGCGTCCAGGATCACCGCCCCGTCGGTCAGCGACAGCACCGGGTTCATGTCGGCGCTCACCAGGTCGGGAGAGGCCGCAGCGATGCGGCTGACCTGCGCAAGCACTGCCGCCAGCGCGTCGAGATCGGCGGGGGCAGAGCCCCTCGGGTGGGTCAGCAGGCGGATGGCGCGGACCTCGTGGATCATCGCCATCGCCTCGTCCGCGTCGAAGGGGGCCGCGCGAAAGACGACATCGCGCAGCGCCTCGACATGTACGCCGCCCAGGCCGAACATCACCACCGGGCCGAAGGTCGGGTCGCGCTGGACGCCGATCACGCATTCGGCGACGCCCTTTTGCATTGGCGCGACCATCAGGCCGTCGATCCGTGCGTCAGGTGCGGCCTTGCGCGCGGCGGCCAGGATCCGGGCGCCCGCCGCCTCGGCCTCGGCCTGGCCCGAGAGGTTCAGCTCGACCCCGCCGATGTCGGACTTGTGGCCGATGTCGGGCGAGACGATCTTGACCACCACCTTGCCGCCGAATTCCGATGCCGCCTGTCCGGCCTCGGCCGCCGTCTGCACATGGCGGAACGCGACAACCGGCAAGCCGTGTTCGCCCAGGGCGGCAAGGGCCGCGGGTTCCGTGCAGTTGGCGGGCACTGTCAGCGGGGACCCGGCGGTGGCGCTGTCGCTGCCGGTCCGGGCAAAGCCCCTGGCGATCCGGGCCAGCGCGGCGACCGCGTTCACGGCGCGGTTCGGATCCTCGAACACCGGAACGCCCGCTGCCTCGACCAGCTCGCGGAAGGCCGGGCTGGGCAGGGTCGACACGACCTGCAGCACATCCGGAACCTCGGTCCGCACCTCGGCGATGTCCTGGGCCGACTGCATCCCGCCGGGCGCCAGCCCCGAGGCCGAGATGAAGCTGACCACCGTGTCGCAGGTGCCGTCCTGCGCCATGTACCCCAGCGATTTCCGCACCGCGCCGGGGACCTGCGTCACCTGCCCGGTGATGTCGAGCGGGTTGCGCGTCCCGGCGAAGGGCACAAGCTCCAGCACCTTGTCCTGTGTCGCGCGGGTCAGTTCCGGCACGACCAGCCCGCAGGCCTCGGCCATGTCGGCCATCAGCACGCCAGCGCCGCCGGATACAGTGTAGAGCCCGATGCGGGGCCCCTTGGGCAGCCCGGCGATGGAGGCGGCATAGGCCACGTCGAGGCATTCCTCGATACTGCTGGCGCGGTAGACGTTGTACTGGCGGAAGATGCCGTCGAACACCGCATCCTCACCGGCCAGCGCGGCGGTGTGAGAGGCGGCGGCCTTGGCGCCTGCCTCGGTCTTGCCGACCTTGCAGACAATCAGCGGCTTCTTCGCCGCGCGGCAGGCGGCAAGCGCCCGGCGCAGCGTGTCGCCGTCGCGGCAGCCCTCCATGTAGCCGACGATCACGTCGGTCCCGGGGTCCGAGGCAAGCCATTCCACGCTTTCCGAAAACCCGAGGTCGGCCTCGTTCCCGGTGGTGATCCAGTAGCTCAGCCCGATGCCGCGCTCGCGCGCCACCGAAAAGGCAAAGCCGCCAAAGGCGCCCGACTGGCTGACCAGCCCGATCCGGCCCTTGGGCGCGACACCCATGTTCACCACCGGCGCGAAAGTGGCAAAGAGCTTGTCTTCGATATTCATGAAGCCCAGGCAGTTCGGCCCCATCAGGCGCAGGCCGGATTGCCGTGCGATCTCGGTCATGCGGGCCTGTTGCGCACTGCCGTCCTCGCCCACCTCGGCAAAGCCCGACGAGAACATGACAACGCCCTTCACCCCGGCATCGGCGCAGTCCTGCAACGCCTGGACCGCAAGGCTGGCCGGAACGGCGATGATCGCCAGATCCACCGGGCCGGGGGCGTCCTTGATGTTGGGATAGGCCGGAAGCCCCTGAATCTCAGGGGCTTTCGGGTTGATCGGGTAGATCTGCCCCGCATAGCCGCGGGACCTGAGGTAGTAGAGCGGCGTGCCACCGATCTTGGTTTCGGTGTCCGACGCCCCGATCACCGCGACCGACCGGGGCCGGAACACGGCATCGAGATCGGACCGCGGTGTTGCCTCGTCACGCATCACATGGCCTCCGGCGGGATATAGGCCTCGGGCACCGGGATGCCGTTTTCCTTGTACCAGCGGTAGGCCCCGGCATGCACCGGCGCGTTGAGCTGGAGCAGGGCGGTTTCCGGCGTGAAGAAGTTCATCCAGTCGGCCGCCGCGTGCATGTCGTCAAGACCGTCGAACATCGCCTTGGTCACCGCGTAGATCGTGTCGGCATCCACCCCGACGCGCGAGCCGATGCCCACCCAGCTGCCGACGGCCTTGATCGGGGCGTCGTTCATCTGGTTGGCGCCGTAGATGTCCGGCGGGATCTCGGTGATCGTGCGGCCCGGGATCGTCAGCATGGTCTTCAGCGGGCCACGCTCGAACGCCTCGTCGGGGATCGAGATCAGCCTGATCTTGCCCAGCAGGGCGAATTGCATGACCGAGGCCGAAGGCAGCTCCGTCGGGATGATCGCCATGTCGACCTGCCGGTCCTGGAACGCCTGCTGCCCCGAAGACCAGTCAAGCTTGGCCTGCTCGTAATCGCCGGGTTTCATGCCCGTGGCGCTTTCCATGATGGCCAGGCCCACGGTTGTCGCGGCACCGCCCGGGGGGCCGATGAAGATGCGGCGCCCGCGGCAGTCCTCCAGCGTCTCGATACCGGAATCCGCATAGGTCAGGATGTGGTACGGCCCGAGCGGGAAATTCACGACCTGGCGGACGTTCTTGAACAGTTCAGGGGCATTGGGCATGTCCTTGAACATCTGGATGCCCTGTTCCATGTAGAAGTTGATCGCGGGCGACGAGATGAAGAGATCGACGTTGCCCTGGGCCGCGTCGAGGGTCGACCGCGTGGACGTCTGGCCCGAGGTCACGTTCATCCGGATCGGCGTTTCACGCTGGACGACGGTCTGCATCGCCGTGGTGAAGGTGAACGAGGAACTGCCGGGCGCCGAGGTGTGCACGCGCAGGTTTTCCTGCAGGGCCCAGGCCGGCATCGCTGTCGAGGCGAGGCCGAAGGCGGCCATGCTGCCCATGGCCGTGCGGCGGGTGATCTTGGTCATTTGGGGGTCTCCTCCTCCAATGTTGCGGGTTGCGGTTCCGGGATCGCGTATCGCTTTTCCAGCAACTCCGATTTCGCGAGATAGGCGCGCAGCAACAGCGTGTAGCGGCCAGCCGGCGCGGGGAGCCAGTTGCTCTCGCGGTCCGGGCCCGGGCTATCGTGGCCTATCCAGATGTCCAGTGATCCGTCTGCATTCCGCTGCAGGCCCGGCGTGCGGTCGCCGATGGCGTAGCGGGACAGCGGGTTGTCGATGAAGTACAGCTCTCCATCCTCTGTCGGCTCGTACATCGACAGCGACCAGAACCCGTTCACCGGGATCGGGCGGTCCGCCGGGATGTGCCAGCGCATCGGCCGCCGCCCGTCCAGCGCGGTGCCGCCAAAGGAATAGGCGGGGAAATAGGTCGCCTCTTCCAGCGTCAGCGCGCCAAGGCCGCCGACGGCGACGCTGGCGCGGAACTGGTAATCCTGGTTGTAAAAACCCAGGCCCGTCTTGGGTTGCAGCCAGCCGTCGCCCTCCGACATGATCATCCCGCCCTCGATCGAGCGGCGCGCCTCGGCCACGCCGGCTGCGATCTCTTCGGCCTCGCGGGGGGAAAAGTGGGAGGGGTCGAACCCGTGGACAAGCCCCAGGGGCGCGATCCGGGACAGCAGGCCCGTATCGGTCGCAGGCGGGCGGTGCAGGGCCAGCAGGTCGGCGGCCTGGGCAAAGTAGTCCTGCCACGGCGCGCTGCGGGTCCCCCCTGCCGGATCGCCGCCCAGGTCATTGGGCGGTGGCGGCATGTCCAGGGTCAGCGCGTCCTGCACCTTGCGGGCGGCGGCCAGGTCTTCGGGGCCGCTCACCAGGATGCGGGCGAGGATCCAGCAGATCGGGGTGGTCGAGCGCACGATGGGCCCCTCGATCCCCTCGGTCGGGGCATCGGGGCCGATGATGGTGAAGCGCCCGCCAGAGCTGCCGGTGGTGCGCGTGCCCAGGATCGCCAGGTTGTCCGTCCACATGTCCATCACGGCGAGCGAGAAGTAGCGCTCGCCGGTTTCGGGCAGGCTGACCACGGCTGGCCCGCGGCGAAGGTCCAGCCAGGCGTTGGAATAGAGCGTGTCGTTGTTCGGCGCCGTGATGAGGCGCGACTTGAAATGCAGCAGCTTGCGCGCATGCATCATGTCGTTCATCGGCCCCAGGGCCATCCGGCGGCGGCGAAAGCTTTCCATCGCCACCAGCGGAAGGGTGTAGATATAGGCCTCCCTTGCGATGCTGCGCAGGTCGAGCGTGGTCATGTCTTCGGGCATGGTCTCTCTCAGGCGGTTCTGGGCTGGGCACGGGCGCGCAGCAGTTCGGCGACGAGAAGCCCGGCCACCAGCGCGAAGCCGATGAAGTCGATGTCGCTCCCCCGTGCGAGGCAGAGCGCGGCGGCAAACAGGTACGCCCCGCGCCAGACCGGCGACAGACGCGCCGCGCCGTATCCCGCCAGCGCCGCCGACAGGGCCCATATGATGCAGGCGATGCGCAGGATCCCGATGGTGAAATCGCCCGCATCGAAGTTGTGGATCAGCAGGAGCGAGGGGTTCAGCACGAACAGGAACGGCACGATGAAGCCGACGATGGTCAGCCGCATGGCGACGATGCCCACCTTCATCGGATTCGCATCGGCGATTGGGGCCGCGGCAAAGGCGGCCAGGGCGACCGGCGGTGTGATCGCCGACAGCACGGCGAAGTAGAGCACGAACATATGCACCGCGATCCGGGGCGCGCCCATGGCCGACAGCGCCGGGCCCATCACCAGCACGATGATCAGATAGGCCGGCAGGGTCGGCATCCCCATGCCGAGGGCAAGGCAGGCAAGCGCCGTCAGGATCAGCGACAGGAACAGGTTATGCGAGCCGAGCGCGCCGACGGACTGGGCAAAGTTCAGGCCCAGCCCGGTCAGGTTCATTCCCGCGACGACGATGCCGATGGCCCCCACGGCGATCATGATCCGCGCACCCGAGATGCCGCCCTTGGCCAGCGCTTCGGCCAGCAGGCGGGGGTTCTTGCGGATCTCGGGGTTCAGAAAGCCCAGGACCAGCGCGGCGATGGTGGCGCCGAACCCGGCCATTGCGGGCGAGCGGCCCATCAACAGGATGCCGATCACCATAAGGATCGGGATCACGAACATCAGGCTGTCGACAGCGTCGCGCCGCGTCAGCACGGGCATGTCCTCGGGCGCGGTAGAGCCGATGCCGCTGCGGCGCGCCTCCAGCCAGACGGCCGTGAAGAGGGCGATGACATAGGCGGCGGCGGGCACGATGGCCGCGACGCAGACCAGCAGGTAGGGCGTGCTGGTCAGCTGCGCGAGCATGAAGGCCACGGCGCCCATCACCGGCGGGATGAACTGCCCCGCGGTAGAGGCGGCGGCCTCGACCGCGCCGGCGAATTCGGGGCGAAAGCCCTTCTGCTTCATCATCGGGATGGTGAAGGTCCCGGTCCCCGCGACATTGGCGGTGACCGAGCCCGACATCGAACCGAAGAGCGTCGAGGCGACGATGGCCGCATGGGCGGGGCCGCCGGAAACGCGCCCGGTGACGCGCACCGCGATGCGGATCAGGGCGCGCCCGGCGCCGGTGGCCTCCAGCACCATGCCGAAGACGATGTAGATGAACAGCAGCTCGATCACGACCGAAACGGGCATGCCGAAGACCCCGGCATAACCGTACCAGGTGCCCTGCACGATCTGGTCGAGGGTAAAGCCCGCGTGACGGAACAGCCCCGGCAGGTGCTGGCCCCAGAGGCAGTAAGCCAGGACACCGCCTGCGACGACGGTCAGCCCCATGCCGAATTCACGCCGGGTGAGTTCCACGCAGGCAAACAGCGCGAGCAGCGCCAGCCACTGGTCCAGCGCGGAATAGCTGATCAGCATGTTCTCCATCGCGTCGGCGGTGGCGATGAAGCGCTGCAGCGCTGCAAATATGATGACGAGGAGGACGACGTCGACCAGCCAGGCCAGGGCGGTCTTGAGCGGCGTCGGATTGGACAGCCGTGCGGCGAGCGGCCGGAACAGGACCGCCGTCAGGATGCAGGCGCCAAAGGCCAGCGTCCGGTGCAGGCCGGGTTCGAACATGCCGAAATAGGCCGTGTAGATCGCCTGCAGGGATAGCAGGAGGCCAAGCGCCAGAGCGATCTTGCGCGATAGCGTAAGTGACATTGATTTCCTCCGTCAGGCCGGTCTCCTCTCCGGTCCCAACGGCAAGTCATCACAAGATTTAATGCAAGTCAATTATTCTGTGAGAAATCCTGGCGGGGCGCCCTTGCCCGACGACATGACTTTTTCCAGCGAGGCGGCGGTGCCCGGCGTGATCGGGGCGTCGATGATCGCGATCAGGCTCGAGATCAGCTCTTCGATCCGGAATTCCGCCTCGTCCCGGCTGAAACGGTCGCCCAGCCGGTTCTCGGCCACTTCGATCTCGGCCATGGAAAACATTGAGAAATTTATCGCGCTGCGAAAGCGGCTGCGCAGCACCTGCACCGGCACATAGGGCCGGGCGCGGCGCAGTTCGAACTGCAGATCGTCCAGCGTCCAGGCCAGGTGTTCCCTCTCGTAGCGCCGCCAGGTGTCGAAATTCATCCGCAGCTGAAGGATGAAACGTTGTGAGAAATGAGGGCCCTGCGTGTGCATCAGCCGGTTTATGCCGGGATCCATCAGCAGGTGCACGATCCGGTCGGTCGTCAGGGGCTTGTCCCCGGCCTCTCTGCGCGCATCTTCCAGCAGCTTGGCGCGCTCTTGGTTGGCGGGGGTGACCCTCAGCGCCACGATCGCGTCGAGAATCGCATCGCGGGATCCGAAGTGGTAGTGGATCGCCGAGCTGTTCTTTTGCCCGGCCTCGGTGTTGATCTGCCGAATCGTTGTCGCCGCGATCCCCTGGGTCGCGAACAGGCGCTCGGCTGCGAGGAGCAGGCCCATCTTGGTTTCGCTGAGTTCATTTGCGGCGTCCACGGGAGCCTCTCAAATCGGTGGTTGATTCTTTTCCGCTTCGGAAAAATAATGCGAGTCGATTAGATCATGCGAGAAGTTTCTTTGCCGATCTGACCGGGAGGATAGCCGCGGCGCGGCGAAATAGCGAGGTCGCACCCGCATCGGCGCGCCTTCGCGGAACAGTATGACGGAGGAGACCCCCGTGAAGACAGAGCTTTGCGAGCGCTTCGGTATCGAGGTGCCGATTTTCGGATTCAGCCACGCGGTCGAGGTTGTCGCCGCTGTCAGCAATGCCGGGGGATACGGGGTCTACGGCGCGACGCGGCGGCTGGCCGGCGAGATCACGGACGAGGTGGCGCAGATTCGCGCCGCGGTGGGGGATCGCCCCTTCGGCCTGGATCTGGTGATTCCCAACAAGGTGCCGGAACGCAACGACCGGGCCGAGCTTGAGGCGATGGTGCCCGACCAGCACCGTTCGTTCGTGGCCGGGATCGGCGCAAGATATGCGGTGCCGGCCCCCTCGCAACCCGGCATGCGCACCAGGTTCATCCGGTCCGAGGAAATCCAGGACGCCCAGATCGCGGCGGTTGCGGCCTCGGATGTGAACATGGTCGCCCTCGGCATCGGCTGCCCGCCCGAGGTGGTCGCGGCGATGAAGGCGAAGGGCAAGACGACCGTCGCGCTGGTCGGGCAGGAGAAACACGCGGCCCGCGCGCTGGAGGCCGGTGTCGACATGCTGGTGGCCCAGGGCTACGACGCGGGCGGACATACCGGCGAGGTCGGGACCTTTTCGCTGGTGCCGCGCATTGTCGACCTGGCCGGAGACGTGCCGGTGCTGGCGGCGGGCGGCGTCGCCACCGGGCGGCACATCGCGGCGGCCCTGACGCTGGGCGCGCAGGGCGTCTGGATCGGCACCGCCTTTCTGATGACCGAGGAATATGCCCCGCATCTGTCGCCCGGCGAGCTGGAGGCGCTGCTGCATGCGCAGACCACCGACACCGTGATCAGCCGGGCGGAAAGCGGCAAGCCCTTCCGCCAGACCCGATCCGCCTGGTCCGACGAATGGGCCGCGCCCGGCGCGCCCAAGCCGTTGAGCCACCCGCTGCACGATGTGCTGGTCGGTGACATCCTGGGGGCGATCATCGAACACGACATCCGCCCGCTGCAGCATTACGGGGCGGGGCAGGGGATCGGATGGTTCGACCGCCTCCGCCCGGTGGCCGAGGTCGTCGCAACCCTGGTGCGCGAGGGCGATGCCGCGCTGGATCGCGCCGGGCGGCAGAGGGAGACAGCAGCATGAACATGCAGATGAGCAGCGAGGCCGCCTTTCGCGCCGAGATCGCCGAGTTCTGCAAGCAGAACCTCGACCCCGAGATGCGCCGCCTGTCGGACCTGGGACTGTCCGTCGGGCAGGACATGGCGAAGGACTGGCAGCAGAGGCTGGTCGCCCGGGGCTGGGGCGCCCCCGCCTGGGACGCGCAGTGGGGCGGCGCGGGCTGGGACATGCGCAAGCTTTTCATCTTCGAAGAAGAGATGGCGGCCCATGGCGCGCCGCAAGTCGCCACCTTCAACATCAAGATGATCGGGCCGATCCTGCAGGCCCACGGCGACGCGGCGCAGCAGGCGCATTTCCTGCCCCGCGCGCTGCGGATGGATGACGTCTGGTGCCAGGGCTATTCCGAGCCGGGCGCCGGGTCCGACCTCGCGTCGCTGCAGACCCGGGCCGAGCGGGACGGGGATGACTACATCGTCAACGGCACCAAGATCTGGACCTCGGGCGGGCATCTCGCCGACCATATGTTCTGCCTCGTGCGCACCTCACGCGAGGGGCGGCGGCAGGGCGGCATCTCGTTCCTGCTGACCGACCTGGCCACCCCCGGTATCACCCGCCGCCCGATCCGCCATTTCTACGGCGCGCATGTGTTCAACCAGTTCTTTTTCGACAATGTCCGCGTGCCGGTGGCCAACCGGGTGGGCCAAGAGAATGCGGGCTGGGGCATCGCCAAGTCGCTGCTGGAGCACGAGCGGCTGTTTTCGGCCCGTCATACCGAGGCGCGGCGCAAGCTCGGGCGGCTGACCCGCCTGTCGCGCGAGGTCAAGATCGGCAACCGCCCCGCCATCGAGGATGCGCAGTTCCGCGACGACCTGGCCAAGCGGATGATCGAGCTGCGCGCGCTGGAAAACGCGACGATGCGGGCGCTGGAAAGGCTGGTCGACGACGGCGGGATCGGCCCCTATGCCTCGGTGCTGAAACTGCGGGGGATCGAGGTCAACCAGCGGCTGGACCGCGCGATTGTCCAGCTTCTCGGCCCGGATGCTTTGCCGGCCGAGGCCGCCTGGGAGGGCGATGCGCTGGACGGGCTGATCCCCGACGAGGCCCGCAATGCGGCCGAGTCGCGGTACTGGTGGCGCGGCCCGGCGATTGCCGGCGGCAGCCAGGAGGTCCAGCGCACGATCATCACCAAACACATCCTGAACCTGTGAGGCGGCCATGAGATTTGCGGCAAGCGAAGACGAAGTCATGGTCGAGGACATGCTCGACCGCGTGTTGAGCGCGGCGCGCGACAGCGCCCCCCGGATCGACGGGCAGGCCCCGCGTCCCGCGCCCGAAGAGCTGCGCTCGAAGCTGGGGGACCTGGGCGTCTGGGGCGCGTGGCTGCCGGACAGTGCGGGCGGGTCGGATGGCGGGCCGCGGCTGCTGATGACGCTGGCGCGCGGGCTGGGCCGTGTGCCTGCCCACCACGGGCTGATCGGCGGCTGTGTCCTGCCCGGCGTGCTGCTGGCCCGGTCGCGCGGGGCAGAGGCGGCGGCGCTTGCCAGGCGCATCGCAACCGGGGCGATGCCCGTCGCCCTTGCGGCGATGGAACCGGGCGCGCGGTGGGACATGTCGGCGCCGCAGACCCGGGCCGAACGGGATGGCGATGGCTACCGGCTGAATGGCACCAAGATCCACGTGGCCGAAGGCGCCACAGCCGAAACCTTCATCCTGTCGGCGGGCGAGGGAGAGGGCGTGAGCCTGTTCCTTGTCCCCGCCGGCACGCCCGGTCTGACTGTGGCGGCATATCCTGCGACCGACGGCAGCCAGTGGGCCAGCCTGCGCATCAGCGACGTGACGCTGCCCGCCACCGCCCGGCTTGCCGGTCCCGGAGAGGGGGCCGCCTGGCTGGAACAGGCCTTTACCCTCGCCGCCTTTGCCGCGGCCTCGGAAATCCTCGGCTCCTGCGAGGCGGCGTTGCGGCAGACGGTTGAGTACCTTGGCACGCGCGAGCAGTTCGGCAAGGCGCTGGCGGCCAACCAGGCGCTTCAGTTCCGCGCCGCCGACCTGCACACGGATATCGAGATGCTGCGCTCGCAGGTGCTGGGCGCGGCCAATGCCCTGTCGCAGGGATATTCCCTGCGCGCCCGGTCCGATGTCGCGGCGGCGATGGCGATGGCCGTGCAGACCGGTGACCTTGTCGCGCGCGAGGCGATCCACCTGCACGGCGCCATCGGCATGACCCGAGAGCTGGGCATCGGCTACCACCTGCTGCGCGCCGACGTGCTGTCGCGCTGGCTGGGCAGCGCCGAACATTTCCGCGCGACGTTCCTGCGCGCGGCAGAAGAGGAGGAGGAGGCAGCATGACCCGGGTCGTCACAACCGAAACGGCGGGGGCGGTCACCACGGTGACCATCGACGCGCCGGAATTCCGCAATTCGCTGGGCGCGCCCGGCGTGCGCGACGGGCTGACCGCCGCCGTCGAGGCGTTCGAGGCGGACAGGGCACAGCGTGTCCTGATCTTCACCGGCGCGGGCGGCGTCTTTTCGGCCGGGGGCAACCTCAAGGCGCTGAAAGAGCTGCGCACCCGGCCCGAGATGGAACAGCGCATCACGCGCGGCGGGCTGGTCGCGCGCATCCTGCAGTCGGACAAGCTCTACTGCGCGGCGGTCGAGGGGCCGGCCTTTGGGGCGGCGGTGGGGCTGGTTGCCTCCTGCGACATCGTCATCGCGGCCGAGGGCGCGCGGTTCTGTGCCGCGCAGGTCCGCGTCGGCGCCTCGCCCGACGGCGGCATGTTCTGGTCGGTCCCGCGCCGCATGGGGCGGGCGGCCGCCAAGCGCATGCTGCTGACGGGCGAAGAGATCGACCAGGCCAGCGCCCTGGCCAACGGCCTGGCGGATTACGCCGCGCCCGGCGGCGGCGCGCTGGAGGCCGCGCAGGCGCTGGCCAAACGGCTGGCCTTTGGCCCGCCGCTGGCACAGGCCACGGTCAAACGGTTCTTTGCCCAGGACCTGCAGGGCATGGATGTCGTGCTCGACTGGGAACGCGACGAGGCCATCGACAACTTCCTGACCGAGGATTTTGCCGAAGGCGCCGGGGCCTTTCTGGAAAAACGCCGCCCGGTCTTCAGGGGGAAATGATGGACGATCACAGGACACCCGACCTGGGCACACGGCTGCAGGCCTTCATGACGCGCGAGATCTTTCCCCGGGTGAAAGAAATGAACCGCTTCATCGCCGCCAACCCGCCCGGGGCCCGGCCGGATTTCCTGGCCGATTTGAAACGCAAGGCGCGGGACGAGGGGCTGTGGAACCTGGGCCTGCCCTCGCTGCCGGACTGGGCCACCGGCACGCGGCTGAGCAACAGCGCCTTCGCCCCGATGGCCGAGACGCTGGGCTGGGTGCATTGGGCGGCCGAGGTCTTCAACTGTCACGCGCCCGACCTTCCCACGATGGAGATGCTTGTCGCCATCGGGACCGAAGAGCAGAAGGCCCGCTGGCTGAAGCCGATGCTGGAGGGCGAGGTCTGCACCGGCTTTTCGATGACCGAGCCTGAAACGGCATCCTCGGACGCGCGCAACATCGCCGCCGAGATCGAGGACCGGGGCGATCACTGGCTGGTCAATGGCCACAAGTGGTTCACCGGCAACCACGGCGTGCCGGGCTGGGCCTTCACCGTGCTGATCGGCGTCTCCGACCCCGATGCCGCGGCCTATGCCCGCCATTCCGCCCTGATCGTGCCTGTCGACCTGCCCGGCGTGCATGTGGTGCGCGATATCCCGGTGCTGGGCTTCTCGCACCGGTTCCGGCCCCATGCCGAGATGGTGTTCGACAATGTGAAAGTGCCCAAGGAGAATCTGCTGGGCGCGCGCGGCAAGGGCTTTGCCGCGGCGCAGGTGCGGCTGGCCACGGCGCGGATCCATCACTGCATGCGCTCCATCGGCGGGGCCGAGCTGATGCTGGCGCTGATGTGCGAAAGGGCGAGGCAGCGCCAGACCTTCGGCAGCCCGATTGCCGCGCATGGCAAGGTGCAGGAATTTGTCGCCCACAGCCGGGTGGAGCTGGAGCAGGCCCGCCTGCTGACCCTGAACGCGGCCGCCGCGCTGGACGCCAAGGGCGGCAAGGGCGCACAGGCCGAGATCTCGATGATCAAGCTGGCGGTGGCGCAGGCCTGTCATGGGGTGGCCGACCGCGCGGTGCAGGTCTTTGGCGCAATGGGAATGACTGACGACAGCCCCGCCGCCGATTTCCTGGCCGGGATGCGGGCGCTGCGAATCTATGACGGCCCGGACGAGGTGCATGTGCGCACCATCGCCCGCCACGAATTCGCAGCCCAGTCCGCCGCCTATCCCGAGGGACTCATGCGCTACTTCTGCACCGATTTCTCGGACGAGTCGCGCTGGCGTGCGGCTGGGGGCGGCGCAGCCGGATGAGTGACCGCCACCGGCGGCGCGGTCCTGCCGGGGGCCGGATCCGTCCCCTGCGAGGGGGAGGGGCGGCGGCCCGGCGGCGGGTGTCGGCCGATGTCCCCGACCCCGGGCGAAATGCCCCGGGCCAGGCGGATAGGCGCCACGATGCAGGCTATGCCACTCGCAACCGCGGGACAGCCCGGCGGCTATGCCTCGCCGTCGGCGGGCAGGTCGGGCGACCTGCTCAGCCCGTCCAGGATGGCGCAGTCCGGTGCATCGTCGCCGTGGCACTCGTGGATCAGCGTTTCAAGCTCGGCTTCCAGCGTCTGGAGCTGCCGGATCTTGGAACGCACCGCGTCGAGGTTGCGGATGGCCAGGGCCTGCACGTCGCGGCTGGCCCGCCCGGGATCGGCGTTGAGGTCGAGCAGCTGGCGGCATTCCTCCAGCCCGAACCCGAGGTGCCGCGCCTGCGCCAGCATCCTCAGCTGCGTGATTTGCCGTTCGCCGAAATCGCGATACCCGTTCTCGGCCCGGTCGGCGTCGACCAGGCCGATGTCCTCGTAATAGCGGATCGTCTTGACCGACAGTCCGGTTGCCCTGGCGGCGTGTCCGATATTCATTCCACGGCTCCCTTCGCCTGCAAGATAAAGGCTCCACCGGCTGGAGGGTCAATCCCCTCGCCCGTCACGCGGCGGTGAGGCATCGCGCCCGCCGCATGCACAATCGCCCCCGGACCCGTGCCCCTTGCGGCAAGGACCGGCCCGGAGGCGCTGACCGGCTTCGCGGCGGTCAGAGTTTCTGCGCCCTGAGACGCAGCGCATTGCCGATGACCGAGACCGACGACAGGCTCATCGCCGCCGCGGCAAAGATCGGCGACAGCAGCACGCCGAGGAACGGGTAGAGGATGCCCGCCGCGATCGGCACGCCCGCGCTGTTGTAGATGAAGGCAAAGAACAGGTTCTGCCGGATGTTCCGCATGGTCGCCTCGGCCAGCCTGCGCGCGCGCACGATGCCGCCCAGGTCGCCCTTGACCAGCGTGATCCCCGCGCTTTCCACCGCGACATCCGCGCCGGTCCCCATGCCGATTCCCACATCGGCCGCAGCCAGCGCCGGGGCGTCGTTCACGCCGTCGCCGGCCATCGCAACCGACAGGCCCTCGCCCCGCAGCTTTTGCACCAGGTCGCCCTTGCCCTCGGGGCTGACCCCGGCGTGGACTTCGTCGATGTCCAGCTCCCTGGCCACGGCGCGGGCGGTCGCCTCGGCATCGCCGGTGGCCATGACGATCCGCAGGCCGAGGTCGTGCAGGGCACGGATGGCATCCGGGGTCGTGTCCTTGATCCGGTCGGTCACGGCGACAAGGCCCGCCGCCTGACCGTCGAGCGCGACGAACATCGCGGTCTTGCCCTCGCCCTGCAGCGCCCTGGCGCGGTCGGACAGCGCGCCGGTGTCGACCGACAGATCCGCCATCAGCGCGGCATTGCCCAGGGCCACCTTGCGGCCCTCGACCGTGCCGGTGACACCCTTGCCGGTGACGGCCTCGAAATCGCTGCTCTCCTTGCGGGTGGCGCCGCGTTCCTCGGCCCCGGCGACCAATGCCTCAGCCAGCGGATGTTCGGAGCCGCGTTCCAGCGCGGCGACCACCGTCATCAGCTCGACCGCCTCCATGCCTTCGGGTTCCACGTCGGTCAGGGTCGGCTTGCCCTCGGTCAGGGTGCCGGTCTTGTCGACGATCAGCACGTCGACCTTGGCGAACCGCTCCAGCGCCTCGGCATCGCGGATCAGCACGCCCGCATTGGCCCCCCGCCCCGAGGCGACCATGATCGACATCGGCGTGGCCAGGCCAAGCGCGCAGGGGCAGGCGATGATCAGCACCGACACGGCGGCCACGAAGGCATAGGACAGCGCGGGCGACGGCCCCAGGGCCCACCACGCGACAAAGGCCAGCAGCGCACAGGCGACCACGGCGGGCACGAAATAGCCCGCGACCTTGTCCGCCACCGCCTGGATCGGCGCGCGCGACCGCTGGGCCGAGGCGACCATCTGCACGATCCGGTTGAGGGTCGTGTCATCGCCGACGGTCCGGGCCTTCATCAGGAAGGAGCCGGTCTTGTTCAGCGTCCCGCCGGTGACGGGCTCGCCCGCGACCTTTTCCACCGGGACCGGCTCGCCCGTGATCATGCTCTCGTCGACCGACGAGCGGCCTTCGGTCACCACGCCGTCCACCGGCACGCTGTCCCCGAGGCGCACGCGCAGGATGTCGCCGGATTTCAGCGCGTCCAGCGGCACGTCTTCCTCCACCTCGCCCGAAACCCGCCGCGCCGTCTTGGGCGCAAGGTCCATCAGCGCCCGGATCGCGTCGCCGGTGCGTTCGCGCGCGGCCAGTTCCATGACCTGCCCGATCAGCACGAGGACAAGGATGACCGACGTCGCCTCGAAATAGACCGGCGTCATGCCCATGCCATCCGCCATCTGCGAGGGCAGCAGGCCCGGCGCCAGCATCGAGACGATGGAAAAGAGATAGGCCGCCCCGGTGCCCAGCCCGATCAGCGTCCACATGTTGGGGCTGCGGTTCCTGATCGAATTCCAGCCGCGCTTGAAGAACATCCGCGTGAACCAGACAACCGCCGTGGCCAGCACGAACTGGATGCCGACAAAGGCCGTGTGGCCCAGCCACTGGGCGAAGGGGATGCCCACATGGCTGCCCATTTCCAGCAGGAAGACCACCGCCGCCAGCGGCGCGGTGATCCTGAGCCGCCGCTTGAAGTCGACGTATTCCGGATGCGGCCCGCTGTCGAGCGAGGGGGTCATCGGTTCCAGCGCCATGCCGCAGATCGGGCAGTCGCCGGGGTGGTCCTGCACGATCTCGGGGTCCATCGGGCAGGTGTACATCGTGCCCTCGTGCATCGGCTCGGGCGCGGGCCGGTCGCCGAGATAGGCGTCGGGATCGCCTTCGAACTTGCTCTGGCAGCCGGCGGAGCAGAAGTAGAACCGCTGCCCCTCGTGCTTGCTCATATGCGCGGCGCTGGCCCGCTCGACCGTCATGCCGCAGACCGGGTCCTTGGCGGTGCGATAGGCCTCGGGGTCGGCCTCGAACTTCTTGCGGCAGCCCTCGGCGCAGAAGTGATAGGTGTGGCCCTGATACTCGGCCGTCGGCTTGCCCGCGGTCGGGTCGACCGTCATGCCGCAGACGGGATCGCGAATGATGGCGCCGGTCTCCGGGTGATGTGCGTGCGTGTCGGGCATGACGGGTCCTTTCCTTCCACCAGGGGTGTGGAGCGCCGATGTAGGGTCTCCAGTTGCTGGAAGGTCAAGGGGGAGGTTTCGCCTTTTCGCGCAGGCGGGCCGGAACGGGCCGTGTCCGATGGGCCGGGGGACGACGGCCCCCTTGGCCAGCGCGGCAGTCCCCGGCGGATCGCGGGTCAGCCTGCGCGGCTTGCGGGCGGTGGCGGCGAACGCACTGGCCGGACCGGAACAGGGCCCCGCCGCGGCGGGACCCCGAAGGCGCGGATCACTCGGCCGGCATGCCGACGGCGTCGTCGGTATGGGCGATGGGAGCGTTGCGCTTGGGCGATTCCCTGAAGTGGGTCATGTAGATCATGCCGCCCACGAAGGTCAGACCGCCAACCAGGTTGCCCAGGATCACCGGGATCTCGTTGTAGGCGAGGTAGTCGAACCAGGTGAAATTGCCGCCCAGCATGATGCCCGAGGGGAACAGGAACATGTTCACGATGGAATGTTCGAAGCCCAGGTAGAAGAAGACCAGGATCGGCATCCACATCGCCATGATCTTGCCGCTGGTCGAGGTCGACATCATCGCCGCGACAACGCCGGTCGAGACCATCCAGTTGCACATCACCGCCCGGATGAAGACGGTCAGCATGCCCGCGCCCCCGGCGGCCGCATAGCCCAGGGTCCGGGCTTCGCCGATCTGGCCGATCTTGGCGCCGACGGCGTTCGGTTCCTGGCTGAAGCCCATGGTAAAGATGATCGCCATGAAGACGGCGGTTGTCATAGCCCCGGCAAAGTTGCCGACGAAGACGAGGCCCCAGTTGCGGAAGACCCCGCCCCAGCTGACGCCCGGGCGTTTCGCCAGCAGGGCCAGCGGCGCCAGGGTGAAGACGCCGGTCAGCAGGTCGAAACCCATGAGGTAGAGCATGCAGAACCCGACCGGGAAAAGCAGCGAGGCGACCAGGAAGTTGCCGGTGTTCACCGCGATGGTCACGGCAAAGGCGGCGGCAAGTGCCAGGATCGCGCCCGCCATATAGGCGCGGATCAGGGTGTCCTTGGTGGACATGAAGACCTTGGATTCCCCGGCGTCGACCATCTTGGCCGCGAATTCCTTGGGGGTAACATACGACATTTCGTGTTCCTTCTCAGAGTTTTGCGGTGCCTGTGGACAGGCGCCCGGGTTCAGGTGTGCGGCCAGACCGCCGGGTCGGCGGGGCCAGGGTCCGTGTGCCATCCTCCGGCGCCGGGCGCCGGGGGTCGCGGGATGGGATCACACGGGGGGCTTGGGGGCATGCGACGGGTTCGTCACGCGCGATCCCTGCGCTACGGGGCCACCTGCTGCGGTGGCCGTCGTTTCGGAAATCCGGGTGAGGGGCCTGTGTCCGGCAG
Organism: Pseudooceanicola pacificus; assembly: GCF_009789075.1. Lineage (GTDB taxonomy): Bacteria > Pseudomonadota > Alphaproteobacteria > Rhodobacterales > Rhodobacteraceae > Pseudooceanicola > Pseudooceanicola pacificus. The sequence continues at coordinate 256,789 of NZ_WNXQ01000001.1, read as the reverse complement.
GGTTCCGGCCACGGGCGGCCAGCGCGGCGGCAGCGCCGGGCAGGGGGCCGGCATGGGCGGTTCGATATGCGGACATGCTGTCCTCCGGGTGCGGAACCGGAGAACCGGGCCGCGGCGGTTTCGGTCAGGAAGGGCGCATGCCTCGGGGGCAGGCCTCTTCCGCGATCTGAAGTGGATCAGAGCGTCGGGCAGCATCGTTGCTGCGTGTCCTTGCGGACCGCTGTGACTGAAATCGCCGCGCCGTTGCGGCAGAGGCAATGTCGCCTCGATGAAACATTCTCTATCACGGAATGTTTACTGCTCTGGAGTCTTTTCCGTCGATTTTGGCTGTTTTGCCGGGTTTTGCCTGGCTGTGCCCAAGATTTCGGCAAGGCCTTGCGGTCCGGCGCAGGGATTGCGCCCGGCCGTCATGCGACCTGCCGCGTATCCTCCGCCCTGGGTGCGGCCAGCGATTTCGGATGCCGCACCAGCAGGATCGCCGGGCTCTGCACGCCGCTCGCGCGCATCGTTGCGGCCAGGCTGTCGAGCGTCGTCGCGACATGCCTTTGCCGCCCGGTCGAGACGGCGGCGACGATGTCCACCGGGCAGCTGCCGGGGGTTCCCGCCGCAATCAGGTCGGATTGCACGGCCTCGGCCTTGTCCACGGCCATGTAGAAGGCCGCAGCCGTACCCGGGCGGGCAAGGTGCGCGCGGTCTGGGTCGGCATCGCCCGGGCGGCAGGTGCCCGTGGTGATGACGAAGGTGTCGGTTTCGCCCCGTTCGGTCAGCGGGCGCCCGATGGCGGCGGCGGCGGCCGATGCGGCGGTGATGCCGGGCACGATCTCGACCTCGATCCCGGCGGCGCGGGCGGCGGCGATTTCCTCGCAGGCGCGGCCAAAGATCGACGGATCGCCGGATTTCAGCCGCACCACGCGCTTGCCCTGCGCGGCCTCGGCCACGATCAGCCGGTCGATCTTGTCCTGTGGCCAGGCGCAGGCCCCGACCTCCTTGCCGACATAGACCCGGTCGGCGTCGCGGCGGGCAAGTTCCAGGACCTCGGGATCGACCAGCCGGTCGTAGAAGATCACATCGGCCTGTTGCAGGCGGTGCACGGCGCGCAGGGTCAGCAGGTCGCGGGCGCCGGGGCCGGCGCCGACCAGCGCGATGTGGCCCTGCCGCGCGGGGGCCTGCCCGTCCGCGATGGCCGCCTTGAGCATGTCGGCGGCGGCGCGCTCGCGCCCGGCCAGATGGGCGCGAAAGGCCGCGCCGGAAAACGCCCATTCCCAGAAGCCGCGCCGGTCGGCCTGGGGGATGCTCTGAGCCACGGCGTCGCGCAGCCGCCCGGCCAGGGCGACAAATCCGCCAAGGCGGGGGGGCAACATGGTCTCGATCTCGGTCTTGATGGCGCGGCCCAGCACGGGCGCCGCCCCCTCGGTCCCGATGGCGACAACCAGCGGGTCGCGGTCGACGATCGAGGGGGTGAAGGCATCGCAGAGCTCGGGCCGGTCGATCACGTTGACCACCGCCCCAGCGGCACGGGCGCGGTGGGCGAGCAGGGCGTCGCGGCCCTCGTCGCCGGTGGCGATGAAGACCAGCGCGGCCTGGGCAAAGGTGTCGTCCTGCAGCGCGGTCACGTGATCGGCGCGGCCCGAGGCGACCAGCCCCTGCAGCTCGCTGTCCAGCGTCTCGGCCAGGATGGTGATCCGCGCCTCGGTCTTGAGGATCAGGCGGGCCTTGCGCGCCACCTCTTCATCGCCGCCGCAGAGCACGACACGGCGTCCGTCCATCCGCAGGAACATCGGAAAATTCTTCATGGCTGTGGTCCTCGCAAAACAAAAAAAGCCGCCGACACCCGCGCGATCTGGATCGCACGCGGTCGAGCAGCTTTGCCCATGAACCCGGTATTTGGGAATCGGCGACGCCGTTGTCGCCTCTCCGAATCCTATCTCACCCCACGGAAGCCTCGCAAGGCATACATGCGCCGCAGCGGAATATATGATGCCCCTGCATGTTTCTTGGGCGTCAGGGTGCCAGATCCCCGATCAGGACGCTGCCGTCCCACAGCCAGGCCGCCCCGTCAGGGCCGGATCCGTGATCGGGCATATCGGGCACCGTGATGTTCCGCGCGCCCGGCATCAGCGCGCCCAGACCCTCGGCCGACAGGGGCGCGGGCATGCCGGTCTCGGCCGGTTCCAGCGCCACGGCATAGGTCTGCGCGCCGTCCCCCTTGCGCCTGCCCGCAAGCCACAGGCGCAGCACCGCGCCGCTGCTGTCGTTCCGCAGGGCCAGATCCTGCGGGTGGCTGTTCCAGAACATCGGCAGTACCGGCGCGCCCGGGTCGCGGATATCGCGCAGGTCGTCCCATGCGGCCTGCAGCGCGCCGGAGAAGGTCGGCGTGGCAACCGGCGTCCAGCCGGCGGTGGCCAGCCGGGTAGTCAGCCTGTCGGTGTCGGGGGCGGTGATGACCACGCGGATCGGCAGGACATGGTCCCCGGTCAGCGTCTCGGCCACGGCGGGGAAGGCGGTCGTGCCGATCTCGGCCAGCGGATCGACAGGGCGTGCCTCCTGCGTCTGGCGCGCGGTCAGCGGCGGGTTGGCGGTGGCGACGCCATAGCCCGCGGCGGCAAGGCCCAGGGCGGCGATGGCGATGGCGCAGCCCTGCCGCCACCTCTCGACCGGGGCGGGCAGGCCGCGCGCATGGCGCAGCCATTCCGCCGCGCCCAGCCCCACGACCAGCCAGATGCCGCCCAGAAGCCAGCCGTTCAGCACGTCGGACAGGAAATGCTCGATCAGGTACAACCGGCTGCCGCCGATCAGCACGGCAAAGGCGGTGGCGAGGATCAGCGCGGTGGTCACGCCGATCAGCCGCTCGCGCCAGAGGATCACCACCAGCGTGCCCCAGAAGGCGATGGACAGGGTGGCGTGCCCCGAGGGGAAGCTGCCCGAGGTTTCGACGAAATACCCCAGCTCTGGCCGGGGGCGGTCAAAGGCGCCTTTGAGCAGTCGCACGGTCACCAGCTCTCCGCCAAGCGCGACGCAGAGCTGCAGCAGCGAGGGCCAACGCCGGGTCACGGCCAGGGCTCCGGCTGTGCCCAGGAACACGGCCAGCACCACCGGCCAGTGGCCCAGCTGGGTGATCAGCCCGAACAGGCGCAGCAGCTCCGGTGTCCAGAACACGTGGATCAGCCGGGCAAGGCGCAGGTCGGTTTCGGCCACCTGCGGCACGCTGAGGAAGTCGAAGACCGACTCGGCCCAGGCGGTGGCGAGGTAGAGCAGCACCGCGATCAAGGCTGTCAGGATCAGGCCCGAAAAGCGGTCGGTTTCGAACCGGCCGAGGATCAGGCGCGTGAGGCGGGGGTGGCGCCGCATCAGCCGGGCAGCCAGCGGATGGCCCGTGACGGCCGACAGGATCATGCGGAACCAGCGCATCAGGACCGGCAGGGCCCGCCGGATCTGCGCGGCGATCAGGTAGATGAAACCGATCAGCAGGGCGATGGCGCCCACGACCAGCGCGTCGCGGCCCAGCACCGGGCCGATGCGGGCCAGGATGTCGCCCGCGGCAAAGCCGATGGCGACATGGGCAAAGGCATAGATGATCCCGCTGGCGATGTTCCACAGGCGGAACCGGCTGGCGGGCATGCCCGTCAGGGCGGCGGCAAGGGGCACCAGCCCGGCAACAGGCCCCAGGAACCGGCCCAGGATCAGCGCCATACCGCCGTGTCGCTGAAACAGCCCCTCGGCGCGGCGAAAGGCCGGCAGGCGGGTCGGGGCCCAGCCCTGCTGGAACCGCCGGCCCGCGATCCGGCCCAGCCAGAACCCCGCCTCGCCGCCCAGGATGGCGCCGAGGGCGACGAACCACACGAGGTCGAAGAAGTCGATCCGCCCCAGCCGCACCAGGGCCCCGCCCGCATCCACGATCAGCGTCCCGGGCACCACGATGCCGGTGACGAAGAAAGATTCAAGCATCGAGGCGGCGCCGATGATCCAGTAGGCCCAGATTCCCAGGCTCTCCAGCGATGGCAGGATGTGGCTGGCCCAGCCCGACATGACGGCCCTCCGGTTTGGTTCTCTCCTGCAGATAGCGGGGCCCGGGGCCGCAGGACAGACCCGAATGGCGCAATCACGCAATCGCAACCGCGCCGGCGCGGGCAGGGGCAATCCGGTGGCGCGCGTCCGGGGCCGCCCCGGTCAGCGGGCGAAATCCGGGGGTGGCAGAACCTCTTGCAGCGTGCCGGAGGGCACCCTGGCGCGCGGCAGCGCGGGCAGCTGCGCCGCCGGCTGCGACGCCCCCGTGCCGTGCCGAGACGCCCCCCGTTGCGCCTGGGAGGGTGCCCCCGCACCCGCCCGGCGCAGGATCAGCCGCAGCCGGTTGAAGGAGTTCCGCGTGTCGTTCGCCTCTGCCTCGGCGATGAAGGCATCCAGTTCGGGCCAGGCCCGCACGGCGCGGTCCAGCTCGGGGTTCGCGCCCTCGGTATAGAGCCCGGCGCGCACGAGGATTTCGGACTTCTCGTAGGTGCCGAGCATCTGGCGGACCGCGGCGATGGTCTCGTTCTCGTCGGGTGTGGCCACGCCCGGCAGGCTGCGCGAGACCGAGCGCAGCAGGTCGATCGCCGGATAACGCCCGCGCTCGGCAATGGCGCGGTCCAGCACGACATGGCCGTCCAATACGCCGCGCAGGATGTCGGCGACCGGCTCCTCCATATCCGACCCTGCGACAAGCACGGACAGGATTGCGGTGATTGCCCCCTGCTCCGGCCCGGCCGGCCCCGCCCGTTCGCAGAGGTTCATCAGCGCATGGGCCGTCGACGGGGGATAGCCGCGCAGCGAGGGGATCTCGCCCGAGGCGGTGGCGACCTCGCGATGCGCCTCGGCAAAGCGGGTCATCGAATCGGCCAGCAGCAGCACGTCGCAACCCCGGTCGCGGAAATGCTCGGCCACGGTCATGGCGGCCTGGGCGCAGCGCCGCCGCACCAGCGGCAGGCGGTCCGAGGTCGCGGCGACCACCACCGTACGCGCCATCCCCTCGGGCCCCAGCACATCCTGGACGAAATCGCGCAGCTCGCGCCCGCGTTCGCCGATCAGGGCGATGACCACGACATCGGCCTCGATCGCGCGGGCGAAATGCGCGATCAGGCTGGATTTGCCCACGCCCGACCCGGCAAAGAGCCCGATCCGCTGGCCGCGCGCGACCGGCAGCATGGTGTTGAACACGGCCATTCCGGTTTCCAGCCGGGCGCCCAGCCCCTCACGCCCCGCAGGATCGGGCGGGGCGGCGCGCAGGAGCCTTGCCAGCCCCCCGGGGCGGATCGGGGCGCCGTCGAGCGGCAGGCCGAACGGGTCGATCACCCGGCCGATCCACGAGTCGTCCGGCGCCAGGTCCGAAGCGCCGGTCAGCACCACGCGATCCCCGCGCGAGACGCCCTGCAAATCCTCGTAGGGCATCACCATGATGTCGCTGTCGCCGATGCGCATGACCTCGCCCGCGACGCGCCTGTCGCCGGTCAGCAGCAGCACCTGATCGCCCAGCCGGGCGTGGCGGCTCAGCCCCGTGACCCGCAGGATCGACTCCTCCACCACCGCGACCCGTCCGACCTGGCGCACCGGATCCATCCGCGAAAGCGCCGCCGCCAATCCGTCAAAATCCATCCCGCTGATCCTTTTCCTGGCCTTCTGCCACGAACCATTTCTAAAGGAATCAGGGTTAAGCCTTGATTGAACGCAATCGAGGGAGAAGCCCCGATGTACCAATCGCTGGAGATATTCCGAACCTCGCAGGCCATGGCGCTGCATGCCGGAAAGCGGCAGTCGGTGATCGCGCGCAATATCGCGAATGCGGATACGCCGGGCTATCGCCGCCGGGATATTCCGGATTTCGCCGATGTGGTCCGCCCCGATCCGGCAACCCGGATGCGGGCGACCCGCGCGAGCCATCTGAACGGTGCCCTGGCCGGGCGCATGCCCGATGCCGATCTGCGTGAGATCGCGGAATCCGAACCCAACGGCAACTCCGTCTCGCTTGAGACCGAGATGATGCAGGCCGTGGCGGTGCAGCAGGCCCATGACCGGGCCCTGGCGATCTATCGCAGCGGGCTGACGCTGCTGCGCACCGCCCTCGGCCGCAGGTAGGAGGGCGCGATGAACGATCTCGGCTCATCCATTGCGGCCAGTGCCAGCGGTCTGCGCGCTCAGGCGCAGCGGATCCGGCATGTGTCGGAAAACATCGCAAATGCGGACACCCCCGGTTACCGGCGCAAGATCGTACCGTTCGAAAGCGGGATCGGCGCCGGAGAGGGTGAGGGGACGGTCAAGGTCGGTCGGGTGACGCTCGACCGGTCCGAGCTGGCGCGGATCTACGATCCGTCGCACCCCCTCGCCGATGAAGCCGGTTACCTGGACGGCTCGAACGTCGACCTGGTGATCGAAATCGCTGACGCGCGCGAAGCGCAGCGCAGCTACGAGGCGAACCTGAAGATGTTCGACCAGGCAAGGCAGATGGCCAGTTCCCTGCTGGAGCTGCTGCGCAGATAACGGAGACCCAGAATGGAATTTCCCGCATTCAACGCTGCCAGGAAATATGCAGCCGCCCGTCCCGTCACGGAACCCGTCGACGGGGCGGGCCAGGCGGGCGAGGCGCTGGCCGGCCTCGCCCGCGACTTTGCCGAAACCCTCCGCGAAGGGGAGGAGACGGCGAAACAGGCGATGCTCGGCCAGGCCGATCCGCATTCCCTGGTGCAGGCCCTGGCCCAGGCCGAACTGGCTGTCGAAACCGCGGTGACCGTCCGCGACAAGGTGGTCGAGGCCTACCAGGAAATCCTGCGGATGCCGGTCTGACGGGGCCGGACGGAGGGCAGGCGAATGGACGAAATCATCTTCTTCGACACCATGCGGCAGGGGCTCAGGGTGGCCGTGATCACCTCCCTGCCGATCCTGACCGTGGCACTGGTGGTCGGCCTCGCGATCGGCCTCTTCCAGGCCCTGACCTCGGTGCAGGAGATGACGCTGACCTTCGTGCCCAAGCTCGCCGCCATCGTCGTCGTCTTCTGGCTGTCGATGGGATTCATGACCCAGATGCTGGTGTCCTATTTCCAGGACCACCTGCTGCCCCTCGTGTCCGGAGTCTGACAGATGGAAAACGCGACCTATGCCACGCTGACCCGCCAGGCCGGCCTGCTGCGCGAAATGCAGGTGGTGGCCAACAACATCGCCAACAGCGCAACCTCCGGCTACCGGCAGGAGGGGGTGATCTTCACCGAATACGTGCAGCGCACCCGCACCGGCCCGTCGGTCTCGATGGCCTCGGCGCGGGTCGGCACGACCTCCTTCGCCCAGGGCGGCATGGTGCGCACCGGCAGCCCGCTGGACATGGCGATAGAGGGCGACGGCTTCTTCCTCGTCGAAACGCCGAATGGCGAGCGGCTGACCCGCGCGGGCAACTTCAGCACCTCGCCCGCCGGGGACCTTGTCACCAACGACGGGTTCCGGGTGCTCGACGCGGGCGGCGCGCCGCTCTTCGTGCCGCCGGATGCCAGCGGCCTGACGGTCGCGCGCGACGGCACGATCAGCGCCGACGGTCGCGTGCTGGCCCAGGTCGGCGTGGTCCGTCCGCTGGAGCCGGACCGGATGCAGCGCGAGGACGGTGTGATGTTCCGCGCCGACGCCGGCTTCGATCTGGTCGATGATCCCCGCGTCCTGCAGGGCTTCATCGAACGCGCCAATGTCGACCCGGTCAGCCAGATCGCCCGCATGATCGAGGTGCAGCGCGCCTATGAGCTGGGGCAGAGCTTCCTCGACGCCGAGGACGACAGGATACGTAACGCCTTGAAAACCTTTGGGCGTTAGACGCCGATATCAACCTGACGGAGCAGACAGATGCGTGCCTTGCACATCGCGGCAACCGGAATGGCCGCCCAGCAGATGCGGGTCGAGACCATTTCGAACAACCTCTCGAACATGTCGACCACCGGCTACAACGCCCGGCGGGCGGAATTTTCCGACCTGCACTACCAGCAATATGCCCGCGCCGGTACGGTTAGCGCCGCCAACGGCGCGGTGCTGCCCACGGGCATCCAGCTTGGCCTGGGCGTCAGGCCTTCGGCGGTTTCGATGACCGTGCAGCAGGGCTCCGTCTCGGAAACCGGCGGCGATCTCGACCTCGCGATCGAGGGGCGCGGCTATCTTGAGGTGACGCTGCCTTCGGGACAGGCGGCCTATACCCGCGACGGCGGGCTCAAGCGGACCGGCGACGGGCTGATCGTGACCTCCGACGGCTACCCCGTGTCCCCCGAAATTGTGATCCCCGAGGACGCGCGCTCGATCTCGATCAACGGCGCGGGCGAGGTCTACGCCTATTTCCAGACCGGCACCCCGGCGCAGCTGTTGGGCCAGTTCACCCTGGCCGGCTTCGCCAACCCCAAGGGGCTGGAAGCGCTCGGCTCGAACCTCTTCGCCGAGACCGAGGCCTCGGGCCCCGCCCTGCAATCCACCGCAGGAGAGGACGGGCTGGGCACGCTCCGCCAGGGCTACCTGGAGGACAGCAGCGTCGATGCCGTGCGCGAGATCACCGAGCTGATCGAGGCGCAGCGCGGCTACGAACTGAACGCCAAGGTCATCTCGGCAGCCGACCAGATGCTGGGCGCCACGACGCAGGTGCGCTGATGCGCCGGATCGTCCTTGCCCATGCCCTTGTCCATGCCCTTGTTCTTGTCCTGATCCCCCCGCCGGTCGCGGCCGAGGTCGTGGTCGCCAGCCGCACCATCCGGCCCCAGGCGATCATCGCCGCCACCGATGTCGCCCTGCGTAGCGGCGATATGCCCGGTGCCGCTGCCGCGCTGGCCGAGGTTGTGGGCCGCGAGGCGCGGATTGCAATCTATGCGGGCCGTCCCGTCATGCGTGCCGACACCGGCCCGCCTGCAGTTGTCGAACGTAATCAGCTGGTTGTGATGCACTACGTGACCGCAAGCCTGACCATTTCGGCTGACGGGCGTGCGCTCGGCCGGGCCGCGATTGGCGAGCGGGTCCGGGTGATGAACCTCGATTCACGCGCGACGGTACTTGGCACTGTCCGGCCGGACGGTTCGATCACCGTGTCACCGCAGGAGCACCCGGGATGAAACTCTACAGGCTCTTGACCCTCGGCCTGCTGGTCGCCTGCGGGCGCGAGGGGCATATCGGCAAGCCGCCGGATTTCACGCCGACGATGGAGTCGACCGAGCACAGCGCGATGCTGTTCCCGGGCCTGCCGATGTCGGCCCCGACCCACGGCGTCGCCGATGCCGCCTCGCTCTGGAGCGGCGAGCGGGCGTCGTTGCTGGGTGACCGGCGGGCGATGCGGCGCGGCGACATCATGACGGTTGTCATCGAAATCGACGAAAAGGCCGAGATCTCGAACTCCAGTTCGCGTTCCCGCGATGGCTCCGAAAGCCTGGGCGTGCCGCAGCTATTCGGCATCCCGCAGCGGCTGGACGAAGGCTTCGCTCCGGGGGCGACCAGCGCAAATGCCGTGTCGATCAACTCGTCCAGCCAGTCGACTGGCGACGGATCGGTGCGCCGCAACGAAAAACTGACCCTGCGCGTGGCCGCCACGGTGACGCAGATCCTCCCCAACGGCGTACTGGAGATTTCCGGCTCGCAGGAGGTCAGGGTGAATTTCGAGATCCGGGAACTGCTGGTCACGGGTTTTGTCCGGCCCGAGGATATCTCGCGCCAGAACGAGATCACCTATGACAAGATCGCCTCCGCCCGGGTGTCCTATGGCGGCCGCGGCCAGATCTCGGACATGCAGCAACCCAGGATCGGTCAGCAGATCCTCGACGTCATCCTGCCGTTCTGAGGGGAATCCGGATGCGCATGCTACTTCCCATTCTCCTGCTGCTGATCGGCCTGGGCGGCGGTGCCGGGGCCGGCCTGATGCTGCGCCCCGATGCCGCGCCCCATCAGGCCCAAGAGGTGGTCGAGGAGGCTGAGCCTACGGACCGCGAATACGTCAAGCTCAGCAACCAGTTCATCATCCCGGTCGTGACCGGCGAGAAGGTTTCAGCCCTGGTCGTCATCTCGCTCAGCGTCGAGGTCGGCACCGGGCAGCGCGAGCAGATTTATGCGCACGAACCCAAGCTGCGGGACGAGTTCCTGCAGGTCATGTTCGATCATGCCAACACCGGCGGGTTCAGCGGCGAGTTCACCAATTTCAGAAACATGGAAATCCTGCGGAACGGGTTGAACGAGGTGGGCCGCAGGATCATGCCCGACGTCATCTCGGACGTGCTGATCGTGGATATCGTGCGCCAGGACGTCTGACGGGCCGGGTTCCCTACACTCTAACGTGCTTCCCCCGGCCTTGTGTGTCCACCGCGGTCCCGGCCTGCGCGCATCTGTGGGTGCGGCATCACGGGGGCGCATCCCGGACCTGCGGCGCACCGCTGCGGGCAATCAGCATCAGCGCGAGCACCTCATCCGCCGTCCTTCTGGCGCGGGCCTTGGCCGCGTCGCGTCGCTCTTGGGCGTGCAGGAGCCCTGCGGCCTCCTTCTGCGCATGAGCCAGGGCCATCTTGCGTTGCGCCTGGCCCTGTGCGGCCAGGATTTGCGCCAGCTGGATCTGCAGGCTCGCCCGCCGCGTCGCCGTCCAGCCCTGCCACCGGAGGTCGGCGCCGATGGCCCGCATGGCCGGCGTCACCGCTGCGCGCAGCGTTTCGGACCGCGCCATCTCGTCGAGGTCGCGCACCATCTGCCGGGCGGCGGCCTCCCGTGCCTTCAGGGTAGAGACTTCCGCCTGGGCGGCGCGGTATCGCGCCTCGGTCGCCGATGCCAGATCGGACTTGCCGCTCATCGGCCCAGCCCGGCGCCGGACCTGGCGCGCTTGCGCATCCGGTCCGAAAACCGGATCGCAGCCGCGACCGCCCGGTAATGCGCCGGGCGAATCTCTTCGCCGACTTCGGTCGTCTCGAAGATGGCGCGTGCCGTTGGCGGATCGCTGTGGATCGGCACTCCGGCCTCTTGCGCGGTCTCCCGGATGCGGCGCGCGATCTCGTCCACGCCCTTGGCCACAACCTTCGGGGCGTCGCCTCGCATGCGGGACCACGACAGGGCGACTGCGTAATGCGTCGGGTTGACGACAACCACGTCTGCCTTGGGCACCGCCGCCATCATCTGGTTCAGCGCGAGGTCCTGGGCCCGCTGCCGCCGCCGGTTCTTGAGGTGCGGGTCGCCTTCCGCCTCCTTGTTCTCGTCGCGGAGGTCCTGATCGGACATCCGGTTGCGGCGCAGATGTTCGGCGCGCTGCCAGAAGAAATCGAGCAGCCCGATCGCTGCGGCACAGAGCGTCACGACAATCAGGAAATCGACAACGAGGCCCGCCATGACCGCGATGCCGGCGCGGGAACTTGTCTCTAGCAGGCCCAGGAATTGAGGGCTGCGCATGTGCAGGAAACCGGCCAGCACCGTGGAATAGGCAACAAGCTTGGTAAAGCTCTTGAAGAATTCGAACAGCCCGCCCCTCCCGAACTTGTTCCTGGCGTTGGCGATGGGCGAGATGCGCGACAGTTTTGGCGCCAGTTTGCTGCCGCGAAAGATCAAGCCGCGCTGTGCCAGGATCACCATCAGGACGGCCACGGCCGGGAACAGGAAAATCGGCAGGGTCGCGGCGCTTGCGGCCCAGCTCAACCTTCCGACGATGCGGGTGTCGAGGTCACCGGCACGGCCGAGGCGGGCCGGCGCGTCCAGCATGGCGGTCAGGCCATCGCCCAAATGCTGTACCGTGACCGGCCCGAGCATGGCAAAGGCCAGCAAAAGGCCCAGGTAGCCCGCGGCTGTGTTGAGGTCGGTCGACCGGGCGATTTCTCCTTTTTCCCGGGCCTTTTCGAGCTTGCGCGGCGTCGGCTCGTGGGATTTTTCGGCCGTGTCGTCCTGGTCGCTCATGGTGTCACCCCGAATGGCGACGCCAGCAGGGTGAACAGGGCGCCCTGCCAGATCGTCAGCATGGCCGGGATGGTGAGCATCAGGATCACCAACCCGCCGGCTGTGATCACCGGGGCGCCGACAAAGGCGACCATGAGTTGGGGCATCGCCTTGTTGATGACGCCGAGGGTCACGTTGTAGATGACCGAAACGACGATGAAAGGAATGGCCAGGCGAAAGGCGAGGTCGAAGGCGCCCGAGATCATCGCGATTCCCCAGTGCGCGACGTCTGTTCCCGAGGCCATGCGCCCGGCCGGCAGGATGTCGTAGGACTGCAGGATGTAATGCACCAAGGCGATATGGGCGCCCATGATCATCGCCAGGGCCAAACCGCCCAGCACCAGCGCGTGCCCGAAGGCGGGCAAGGGTTCGACCCCGGCGCCGCCAAAGACCTGGCTGAGCGACATGGCCTGAGCCGCCATGGAACCGGCGGTCTGCAGCCCGAGCAGCAGGATTCGCAGGGCCAGACCCAGCAACAGGCCGTTCAGGGTTTCGGCCAGGATATGGGCGATAGCGGGGCCCGCCTCGGGAACGGAGCCGAAATGGGGGCGGATCGCCGGTGCAAGTGCAACGGACAGGGTCAACGCCAGCAACAGGCGGACACGCACCGGCACGGATTGCTCACCCAGGCCCGGGGCCAGGCCGATCACCGGGCCGACCCGCAGGAAGACGGCGCCGAGATGGACGAGCAGCGTCAGGGGCCACTGCAGCACGTCCTGCGGAATCATGCCGCCGCCGTCCCGACAAGCGAGGGCCTCGCCTCCAGGCCGATCTCTTCGAATGCCAGAACGGGTGCCGCGATGTTGCGCGCGCTCAGCACCGTTTTCACGAACCTGCGCCGCCGGGCCGAGGTCACGATGGCCGGCGAAATGCCGACATCGCCGGCGCGGCGCAGTTCGGTTGCCACATTGTCCGCCAGGCGGTTGAACAGATCCGGCGGCAGGGCGATATCCAACGCGCCCCGGTCGCCGTCCAGTTGATAGGCGGCAAAGGTATCTTCCCAGGTCGTGTCCAGCTGGACCAGCGGGATCGTCCCGTCCGGCCGTTTCAGATCGGACACCAGCTGGAAGCCGAGGCGGTGTCGCACATATTCGCACAGCGCCTCTGGCTGCTGGGTCGTGCTGCGCCCTTCGGCGATGGCCTCGAGGATCAGGGGCATGTTGCGGATCGAAACCTGTTCCTCGAGCAGCAGGCGCAGCACCTGGTGCAACATATCCATCGGCACGCGGTCGGGTATGAACTCGTCGATCATCTTGCGGTTCGCCTCGGCCTTGCGCGGGTCGCTCAGGTTCATCATTTCCGAAAGCAGCTGCCTGAGACTGCGGAAAGACAGCAGGCGGGGGAAATTCTTCTTCACGATTTCAAGCAGATGGGTCGCAAGCACCTCAGCCGGAGATACAATGGTCGCGCCGGACAGGGCCGCGGACTCCTGGGATTCAGGCGATATCCAGCGCGCCGGGGCACCATAAACCGGTTCCTTCACGTCCTCGCCCGGAGGCAGGCCACGGGGATCCTCGGGCACCAGCAACAACATCCGGTCCGGGCGCAGCCGGGCCTGGGCAAGTTCAACGCCCTGGATGCGCACGACGTAGGTGCCCGAGGCGAGCGACGGGTCGTCGGTCAACCTCATCTCGGGCAGCACTAGGCCATAGACCCGGGCGATGTGGCTGCGCATGTTCGATATCCTGGCATCGAGGCCGGTTGCAGGGTCCAGTGCCATGCCGACAAGATCGGTTGCGAACTCGATATGGATGTCGTCTAGGTCGAGCAGATCGCCCATCGACGGATCGGCGGCTTTCTTGGCCAGGTCCGGCGTCGCGGTGTCGGACTTGGCCTGTTCGCGACGACCGCGAGATACGACATAGGCCAGCAATCCCAGGATGAGACCGCCTGCGAAGAACGGGCCGAAAGGCAGGCCTGGGACCAGGCCGAAGAGGCACATCAGCACCGCGACCGTTCCGAGCGCGCCCGGATATCGACCGAGTTGCGAGACGAGTGCCAGGTCCGTCGAGCCCGTCGCCCCGCCGCGAGCAAGCAACAGCGCCGCAGCAATCGAGATGATCACGGCGGGCACCTGCGAGACGAGCCCGTCGCCCACGGTCAGGATGGAATAGGTGGTAAACGCGTCCGCGAAGTCCATGCCGTGGACCATCACGCCCATCGTGAGTCCCATCACCAGGTTCAGGAGGGTGATCAGCAGGCCGGCTACGGCGTCGCCCTTCACGAATTTCGACGCGCCGTCGAGCGAGCCGAAGAATGTCGTTTCCTGCTGTTCCCGCTCGCGACGCGCCTTGGCTTCGGCGTGGTCGATGGCGCCCGCGGACATGTCGCTGTCGATGGCGAGCTGCTTGCCCGGCATGCCGTCGAGCGCGAATCGGGCGCTGACTTCCGCCATGCGGCCGGCGCCCTTGGTGATCACCATGAAGTTGACGATCATCAGCACGCCGAACACCACGATACCAAGGAAGACACTGCCACCCATGATAAAATCGGCAAAGCCCTGGATAACCCCGCCAGCAGCATGCGTGCCCGTATGGCCCTCGCCGATGATCAGTTTCGTCGATGAGACATTGAGCGACAGGCGGAGCATCAGGGCCGCCAGCAGGACCGTGGGGAATGCCGAGAAATCGAGCGGGCGGTCGATGAAAAGTGTGACGGTGAAGATCAGGATTGCCAGGGAAAAACTGATCGCCAGCCCGATGTCGAGAACGAAGGCCGGCATCGGAAGGATCATCATGACGATGACCGACATCAGCGCCAGGGCAAACAGCACGGTGGGCTGGAATAGGGCTCTACCGAAATTCATGTCGTTCATCTTGAATACCGGATGCCTGCGCTGGATGTGCCGGTTGAATCCATCGCACTGCCGCCGCTGCGCGACAGGAGAACCGAGCCGATACCTGCGTCTGAAACTGATGGCCAATCCCTGGCGCCGGTTGGCTGGCGGGCAACGCTACGCCTGGATTTGCCCGGTGTCGGGGGAGATGCGGCGTCATCCAGTGAGGCGTAGATGCGTGCAAATCGCCTGAGATATGGCTTGGAGAACTGCGTGTTTCGCGAATGGAACAGGCCGACACTTTCGGTCCAGTCGCCGGTTTCCCCGTGCAAGTCCCGCAGGAACCGGGCGGCATATCTTGCATTTTCGAGTGGGTCGATCATGTCCTGCAACGAGGCGAAATTATCCCGGTGCCAGCGGAAATTGATCTGGAAGCAGCCGATGTCCATGTTGGTGACGCCGGACGCCTGCTGTGCCGCGATGGAGCGTTCGAGGTCGCGAGACGTCGCAAACCACTGGCCTTTGCCACCGACATTCAGTGCCCATGGCCAGCCGCGCAATTCGCCATCCACGTTGCGCCCGGTTTCCTGCCTCGTCAGGGCCTGCATCAGCTTGGCCGGAACGCCGGTCTCATGTGCCGCGATGCTGGCTGCCCTGTCGCATTCTGCCGAGGCCATGACCGCTGCGTCAGCTTGTTCTGCGCATAGGGCAAGTGCCCAGACCAGAGACATGGTCAGGACGATTCGGCCGGGTGAGATTCCACACAGTCGCCCGGCGATTGGCCCGGTGCGGCTGCGATGCGCCATGGCGAAACCTGGAAATTGTTCGCGGATATGCAATGATATATTCATGGGCGGGGGGCAGCCTGTGGTGGGTCTGGCACCCGTGATCGAAGTCGGTTCGCGATGCCCTCGCGAAGTCCAAGCGACGTGTCCGCCAATTCCAGCCCGGTTGCGACCGTTGTCGAGACGCGACCTGGTCCCTCGGCGCGTGAAGGTGCTCGGGTGCCCTCGCCGACAGGTTGTGGTTCGGAAACACGTGTCGGCATTCTGGCCGTATCCGAATTCGGCTGATCACTCGCCACATTGTCCAGGCTGGGCGGAATGGAGCCTGTCTCGTGCTGCGTCGTTTTCAGAGGCAGGCCGGCAAGTCGATCCGTGGCTTGTTCCTGAGCGTGACCACCTGAGGCGGCCGTAAGACCGGGCATCCCCAGTTGTGCGGCTTCCCTGTTCAGGAGGGCCGAGATCTCCGCGTCCGGGTTGTCTGCAAAGATTGTCTGGAGCGCGGATATGAACCATAGCGACTGCCCCGCTTCGGCGGTCTCCAACGCGGCGGCGACAATGGGTGAAATGACATCGGCCGAGCCAAAGGAGTCGTAGAACTCCATTGCCTTGGGCAAGTCTTCGATCACTTGCCTGAGATCTCCACGCCGTGCCCTGGCCAGCATTGCCAGGTATGTCAGCCTGGATGCCTCTTCGGTTCCGCGTTCTTGCAGGGCATAGCTGTCCAGCAACTCGATTTTCTGGAGGTCGGGGTTTGCCCCGCTTTGCAACTCGCCTTCTATGTCGGCTGCCAGTGGCCCCGGTTCACTTGTAGACGCCATATGTTGCGGGACGCCTGGCGATGGCGCATGCGCATCCCTTGCCGGGGAGGTCACAGTCTGATCTGAACCTGCGGCCCTCTGTTCCATCATTCGGGACAATTGGGCGAGGCGGTCCGTCTTGCCTGAGGCAAGCAGTTCGGCGCGGAGCCTTTCGTACAGGGCATTGCGGAGCGGTCTCGCAAGGATCGCGAGGCCTGACATCAAGTCGCTGAATGTTCCCTCGTCCAAGGTTGCGATCCCGTTCCCGGCGATTGCCGACCAGACACCAAACGAAGGATCGCAGGCCAGGGACTTCAGCAATTCCTCGTTTCCTGTCATCGGTTCGCCGTCGACAATGGCCGCCAGCTGCCTCAACGCCGCTGCCTCGCGATCCGGATGCCGCAGCGTATCCAGAACCGAGATTGCCTCGATCCCGAAACCGAAATTTGCGTAGACTCGTGCGAGCGCCTTCCGCGAGGTATCGGAATCTTCGAGGTCATCCGTTACCTCGGACCTCTTTTCGGCAAGAACGTCCCGGAAATTCACATCGCTATCGAAGTGCAGGAGCGGGTTGTGAACCGGATCCCCGCAGCGCGCCGCAGCCTCGTCTGTTTCGGTGCTGTGTTCAGGCTGCGGGAGGATGGCTCGATCCAGGGGTGTCGCCGAAATCCCGCTTTCGCCTGCATGCCGGTCGTTGGGCAACGATTCCGGAACAAGAAGCCCGCGGTTCGTGGCGTCGGTCAGCCGGGCCATCAGGTCCGAGCGAAGCTCATCCAGCAACTTGTTATGCGATATCGGGGTAGCTGCGGGGGACTCGATGTCACCGTCGCCAGGGCGGTGAGGCATGGGATCCCGCACCGTTTCGCCCGCAACCTGCGTGGGGTCGCTGCGGTCCGGGAAGGTCAGTGAACGTGCACTGCGCTCTAGGCCCATCAGATGGCGCGACGCGTCGGGGCTGTCGCTGGCCACCGCAGTGCCGAAACTCAACTGGTTGGCGGCTTTCTGACCAGTTGACCCCTGGCCGATGTCGATCACCTTGACCCCGCCCTGATCGAACTCTCGCAGGATGGCACAATCGCAGGCCAGCCTGAGTTCCATCGACCTGTCCGAAGCCGTGGCAGAGGACACCCTGGCCCGTGTGATCCTGTCGAATATCCCCGATGTGTCGAAGCCCCCGGCTTCGGTCCTCCTGACGAGGATACGTCCGGAATTGGCAGTCACGCGCAACCGCTCGCCTTTGAGCAGATAGAACACGACGCGGGTAAAGCCGTCGTGGTCCCCGGTGCGGACCTCGATTGGCGCGGACATCGCGGCTTGCGGGCCGAACAGGGCCAGAAGCCATACCAGTGTCAGGGCGACAGGTTTCACGCGGCCTCCTGTTTCGTCGCCTTCAGCGCATCTTCCAGGTCGGCAAAGGTGGGGCGGCATTGCTGCGGCGTATTCTGCCGCCCCACCTCGATGCAGATGTTGGTGGAGTGATTGTGCAGGTTCGCGATCAGCACTTCGCGGATGAGATTGTAGAAATGCCGATCCTCTTCCACCACAGCCTTGACCTTGGCGGCAAACGGACCGACCAGGCCATAGGCCAGGAAAACGCCGAGGAAGGTGCCGACCAACGCCCCGCCGATCATTTTGCCAAGAATTTCAGGGGGTTGGTCAATCGAGCCCATGGTCTTGATCACGCCCAGCACCGCCGCGACGATCCCGAGGGCCGGCAGACCGTCGGCCATGGTCTGCAGCGCGTGGCTTGAGTGCAGGGCGTGGTGCAGATTGGCCTCGGCCCGTTTGTCGAGGACCTCCTCGACCTGGTGCGGGTCGTCATAGTTCATCGAGGCCGACCGCATGGTGTCGCAGATCATGCCGATGGCCTCTCCTTCGGACAGGATCTTGGGGTATTTGCTGAAAATCGAACTCTCTGCCGGCGCTTCGATATGTTCTTCGATCGCAACCGGGTTCTGGCGCACCAGCCGGATGAGTTCGAAGAGCAGGCACAACAGATCCTTGTAATCCTCGGGCTTCCATTTCGGGCCCTTGAAGACCTTGCCGACATCCTTCAGCGTGTGCTTCACGCTGCTCATGTCGTTCGAGATCAGGAAGGCCCCGACGGCCGCCCCGCCGATCATCATCAGTTCGAACGGCAGCGATTTCAGGATGATGCCAAGTTTGCCGCCGGCGAGGATATACCCGCCGAACACCATGACGAAGATGATGCCGATACCGACTATTCCGATCATTGTCCGACCTCCGAACCGCCTCGCCCCCTTGTGCCAGCCTGGGGGTTAATTTCCGGTGTCGGATCCAGTCCCGCCGCGAAAATCCGCGTTCCGTCCGGCGATGACGACGCTGATCGCATGGGCCGTCCCAGGGTCCAGCAGCGACAGGATTTCGGCGGCGGACTCGGGCGGCATGCGGGTCAAGAAACCGGCGGCGAAGTTCGGCTCCATCTCCTGGAACAGCGCGGCTGCGCTCTTGGGTTTCATGCTGGCATAGACGGCAGTCAGGCGTGCGATATCCTGTTCCGCCCCGTCCTGGGCGACGGACAGGACCTTGCGCAGAGAGGCCTCTGCGGCCTCCAGCTCGGCCAGCTTGGCCTCGATCTGCTGATCTGCCTCGGACAGGAAGACCTGCCGTTCTGCGATGGCCTTTTCGCGCGCGTCCAGTTCGGCTGTCCTTTTCTGGATCGCGGCAACCAACCGGTTGGTGGCCTCGTCCGAATGGCACACCTCGTCGCTGGCCGGCGCCACGGGCATGATGCCATCCTGGGCGGCCAGTACGGCGCCGGCCTCTCCCAGCAGGCGCAGCAATGCAGAGCCAACGAACAGAAGGGCCACGATGTTGAGCGTCCCGCGAAGACGTTTCGGCCTGCCGCCGGGCCGGTCATTGCGACGGCCTGCGAACATCCTCACCCCCTCGACCCGTTGGTGGTGCGGCGCGAGAAGACGGCCTGACTGCTGCCATTGGCCTGCGTCTCCGGCACCTGCGCCGGCAGGTCGTGCATCGACGCGACCAGCAACTCCAGCCGCCGCGCGACGTTTTCCGCCCGTTCGGTGATGTCCCCAAGCGAATCGGTTGTGCTGCCCGCACTGGCCTGGGCCGTGGAGAGCGTGCGCGAGAGTTCGTCGACCTGGCTCGACAGGGTTGCCACCGCACCGCCGATGCCACCCTGCAGGTTGTTGAACCGGTTCAGGCGGCGCGCCAGGACAAAGCAGTACAGCCCGGCGCCAAAGGCACCGGCAGCGAGCAGTATATCGGCAATCATGTCGATCAAGTCCTTCAGCTCATTACGAATTCCATGATCAACAGATCACGGACGCGGCCCGGGCCGACGACGACATCGATCCGTCGCAGCATCTGGGTGCGCAGTTTCATCAGCGACGACCGTTCCTCCAGCACGTCGAGATCGACGGCGCGAAGATAAGTGTTCAGCACGTCCATGATCCGGGGCACGAGCGTCTCGACCGCCTCTTTCTGGCTGCGGTTGACCTCGATCTGCGCGCGGAACCGCAGGTGCCGCCCGCCAGAGGCCCGGCCCATGTTGATCACCATCGGCTCCAGCGCGACATAGGCGATGTCCGGCACCGGGCCGGGCTGCGGCATCGGCGTCTCCCCGGCGCCCGCAGGGTCCGGGGCCAGCACAAGGCCGGAATAGACAGCGAAAAATCCGCCGCCACCGCCAGCGAGCGCCAGCACAAGCCCGAGGATCAGCGGCAGTTTCGACCGCTTCGGTTTCGCCTCGCCCTGGGCATCTTCTGTTTCAGACATGGTCCAGCCTCGTTCCCGGATTGGCGCAGTCCTAACCGATGGGAACTAACCGATTGTTAAGCCGGATCGGCGATTGATGGGACACCGAAGGGCAGAATGCCGGGCAGGGAGCATCACGTGCAGCAATTGTCGGAACTATGGGCCGGACTGAGTATGCGCCGCCGAATCCTGGCCTTCCTGGCGTCGGCGGGTATGTTCGTTGCCGTGCTGTTGCTGGCGCGCATGGCCTCGGCGCCGAATCTCGGTCTGCTCTATTCCGGGCTGGAGGGGACCGCGTCGGGCGAGGTCGTGGCGGCGCTGGAACAGCGCGGGGTCCCTTACGAGGTGCGCGGAGGCTCGATCTTCGTGGACGTCGCGCAGCGGGACGAACTGCGCATGGTCCTGGCGGGCGAGGGGCTGCCGCGCAACGGGGTCCAGGGGTATGAACTGCTCGATTCCCTGTCCGGGTTCGGCATCACCTCGCAGATGTTCGACGCCGCCTACTGGCGCGCGAAGGAAGGAGAGCTGGCGCGGACCATCGCGGCCTCGCCTCAGGTCCAGTCGGCGCGCGTGCATATTGCGCATTCGGGCAACCGCCCGTTTCGCAAGGATACGCCGCCAACCGCCTCGATCTTCGTCACGCCGGCAAGCGGCTCCCTGGCGCCCGCGCATGCCCGCGCGCTCAGGTATCTCGTGGCGTCGGCCGTGGCCGGCCTGATGCCGGAAAACGTGGCCGTCATGGACTCTTCGGGCGAGTTGATCGGCAATTCCGACGACACGTCCCAGGCCCCCGCGGGCGACGACATGGCGGAACGGATGCGCGACCGGGTGCAGCGTCTGCTCGAGGCGCGGGTCGGCCTGGGCAATGTCGCGGTCGAGGTCTCGGTGGAAACCGAAACGGCCAGCGAATCGATACGGGAGCGGCGGTTCGACCCGACGGAGCGCGTCGCGATCAGTACGGAGAGCGAGGAGAGGTCCAACAGCAGCCGGAATTCCGACACCGGCGGGGCGGTCACGGTGGCCTCGAACCTGCCGGACGGCGGCGCGGGCGGCGGTGGCGATTCGTCCAGCCAGGACAGCGAGACTCGGGAGCGCGTGAATTACGAGGTGTCCGCCACGGAGCGCGAGCTGATCCGCGCGCCGGGCGCTGTGCGGCGGCTGACTGTGGCGGTTCTGGTGAATGGCATCGCCGAGACCGCCGCCGACGGAACGGTGAGCACAACCCCCCGCGACGAGGCGGAACTGGCCGAGATGCGCGAACTCGTCGCCTCGGCCGTGGGTTTCGACGAGGCGAGGGGCGATGTGATCACGCTCAAGAGCATGACGTTCCAGCCGGTCGAGATGGCGGGAACACCGGCGGCCGAGGGGCTGATCGGCGGGTTGTCACTGGACGCGACGCGGCTGGTCCAGATGGCGGTGCTCGCGGCGGTCGCCCTGATCCTGGGCCTCTTCGTCGTGCGCCCGCTGCTGATGCGGCGCGCAGAGGACGTCCCCCTGCTGGCACGCGGCGCGGCCCTGCCCGGGCCGGAGGAAGCGGCGGGGGAGGCGCTGACCGGGGAAATCGACGATGGCGCATTCGAACTGCCGGACCTGCAGATCGTCTCGGGGTTCGACGGGGCGGGCATGGCCGCAATGGGCGAGGGCGGAGACACCGATCCGGTCCAGCGCCTGCGGGAGCTGATCGCCGACCGGCGTGAGGAAACGCTGGAAATCCTGCGCTTCTGGCTCGAAGACCGGGAGGAGAAGGTGTGAGCCGCATCGGGCATCTGCTTGAGGATTTCGGGTCGCCGCCCGCCATGCGCCCGGCCGCCCGCGCCGCGCCCGCGATCGACACCGAGGCGCTGCGGCTGGAGGGGTTCGACGAGGGGTATAAGGCCGGCTGGGACGACAGCCTGAAGGCGCAGTCCGAGGACCAGGACCGCATTTCGGCCGAACTGGCCCGCAACCTGCAGGACCTGTCCTTTACCTATCACGAGGCCCACGCCCATGTGCTGAAATCGACGCGCGGACTGATGGCGCAGCTGGTCGACATCGTGCTGCCCGTGATGGCGCGCGCGACGCTGGGCGAGCGGATCAAGGATCAGCTGGACGCGCTCGCCGCCGAGGCCGCGCAGAGCCGGGTGGAGATCGCCTGTACCGAGGCCGATCTGCCTGCCCTGCAGCGGCTGACCGAGGCCAATTTCGGCTTCCCGCTGGAGATCGTGGCGGATCCCGAGCAGCAGGACTGGCAGGTCGCGATCCGCCTTGGTGCGCAGGAACGGATGATCGACATGGGCCGGCTGCTGGCCGAGGTCGAGAGCGCGGTCTCGGGATTTTACGCAGATATCGAAAGAGAGGCGCAACATGGATGACGCAGCAAAGGCCGCAAAGGTCGATCGGTCGAGCCCCTTTACCGCGGTGCCGATCGAGATCACGATTTCCGTCGGGCGGGCGCGTCCGCTGATCCGGGATCTGCTGGCGATGGGCAAAGACGCGGTCCTGCCGCTGGACCGGCGCGTGGACGATCCGGTCGAGCTCTACGTCGGCGACAGGCTGATCGCGCGCGGCGAGCTGGAAGAACTCGACGGCGACCAGAAGGGACAGCTGGCCGTGAGGCTGACCGAGGTTGCAGACATCCAGGCCGGGGTCTGATCCATTGCGGCCCCGGCCCGTCCTGCGGGGGCTGGCCCTGCTGCCGGTCATCGCGCTGGCCGGGGCCGGGCCCGTGGCGGCGCAGGACCTGCAGGTCTCGCTTGGCGATCAGTCGCTGAGCGGCGCGACGATCCATCTGCTGCTGATCGTCACCGTTCTGGGGCTGGCGCCGGGCATCCTGATCATGGTGACCTGCTTTCCCTTCGTGGTGACGGTGCTGTCGATCCTGCGCCAGGCCATCGGGCTGCAGCAGTCGCCGCCGAACATGCTGATCGTCAGCCTGGCCTTGTTCCTGACCTGGTTCGTGATGGACCCGGTCTTTCAGGCGGCCTGGTCAGAGGGGGTGACGCCCTACCTCGATGGCCAGGTCGAGATCGAGGACGCGGCGCAGCGGACAATCCAGCCCTTCCGGGGCTTCATGGCAGCCCGTGTCGATCCCGATGCCTTTGCCGCGCTCGCACAATTGCGCCCCGAGACCGCAGAGCTAGACCCGGGGCCGGAGGCGCCGCTGGCGGTGCTGGTGCCCAGCTTCATGCTGTCCGAGATCGCGCGGGCCTTCCAGGTGGGATTCCTGATCTTCATGCCGTTCCTGATCATCGACCTGGTCGTCGCCGCGGTATTGATGTCGATGGGCATGATGATGGTGCCCCCGGCCGTTGTCTCGCTGCCGTTCAAGCTGGCGTTCTTCGTCATCGCGGACGGGTGGAGCCTAGTGTCGGCCAGCCTTGTGCGGAGCTATTCGTGAGCGGGTGGCCCTGGTTCTGCCTGTTGCTGTCCGCGCTGATCTGGCGCCTGCTGCCGCGATGCCTGGCCCGTGCGGGCGGCAAAGTGGCTGAGGCCTGCCGCCGGCCGGTCAGGCCTCCCAGGTCACGCGGCCGCCGCAGATCGTCAGGTTTGCCCGCGCGGTGTCGAGCGCCGCCGGGTCCATCGCCTCCAGATCGTGGGACATCACCGCCACGTCGGCCATCATGCCGGGTTTCAACATGCCCTTGCGGGTCTCGTTGAACTCCACCCAGGCATTGCCGGCGGTGTAGGAGCGCAGCGTGTCCGAAAGCGTCTGCCGCTGGCTGCGCCAGGGCGCGGGCATGTCCACCGGCGCCACCGCCGCCTTGACCGAGGGCATGACGTCGACCGGGATCACCGGCCAGTCGGTGGAAAAGATCACCGGCGTGCCGGTGGCGCGGATGTCCTGCCAGGCATAGGCCAGCGGGATCTGGTCGTCATGCAGCATCCGGCGCACCCCGTCGGGCGGGAAGAAGCCGCCAAAGGGCGCATGGCGCGGCTGGATCGAGGCGACGACGCCCAGCTGGCGGAACCGGGGCAGGTCGTCGGGATGCAGCACCTCGATATGCTCGATCCGGTGGCGGGAGTCGCGCGGGCCGTTGGCCTGTCGCGCCTTTTCGTACCCGTCCAGGGTTCGGCGCACCGCCAGGTCGCCGATGGCGTGGGTCGCGATCTGCAGGCCAAGCGCATCGGCGCGGATGCAGGCGGCGTCAAAGACCTCGGGGTCGAAGACCGCGTCGCCAATGTGGTCGGTGCCGGGATAGGGGCGCAGCATCAGGGCGGTGCCGCTTTCCACCACGCCATCCATGAACATCTTGACCCGGGCGCACCAGAGCATGTCGCCCTGCCAGCGGCGGCGCATCTCTTCGGCCTCCTCGAACCGGTCGAGGGAGTCGAAGCTCTTGAAATGGAACGGAACCTCGGTGCGGCAGAGCAGGTCGCCCTCGGCCAGAAGCGCGTCGAGCAATTCCAGCGTGTAGAAATTGCCGTCCATGTTGTGCAGCCCGGTGATGCCGTGGCTGGCGCAGTGTTTCAGCCCGGCGACAAGCGCCTTGCGGTCCAGCGCCCGCTGGGCCGAGGTCGGCGCGGGCACCGGGTCGGCGCCGGTGACCATGCCCATCAGCTCGCGCCCGCCGTAGCGGGTGCGCATCAGCACCGGGGCATAGGCGCCGGCTTCGCGCAGCTCTCCGCTGGCGAGGCCGTCGTCGCCCATCACGATCTCGGCCCCCTGATCGACCGCGCCGCCATGCAGCAGGCCGGTGAGTTCCAGCGCCCTGGTGTTGGCCCAGATCGTGTGGTGGTCGGGCGAGAAGAGGGCGAATGGCCGGTCGGGCAGCACCCGGTCCAGCGCCTGGCGCGTGGTGAGGATGCCGGGACCGAGGATCATGTAATCGGCCTGGACGGCAAAGACGATCTCGTCATCCGGGCAGGCGGCGGCCCATTCGCGGATCTTCGCGGTCAGGCGGTCCTCGCCCTGGATGCCGTGCAGGTCGAGGTATTCCAGTTCCGCCGAGCCGCCGAAAAGATGCACGTGGCTGTCGATGAATCCGGGCAGCACGGTGCCGCCGGCGGCGTCGACCCTGCGGGTGGTGGGGCCGGCGAGGGCGGCGATCTCGGCATTGCCGCCAACGGCGGTGATCGTGCCGCCGGTGATCGCCAGCGCCTCGGCCTGCGGCGCGGCGGGGTCCATCGTCAGCAGGCGGCCGCCGGTGATGATCGTGTCGGGCGTGGTCATGGCGGGGCTCCGGGTCGGGGGTGTCGGCAGGACTATCGCGGAAATCGCTGAGGCGGGGAAGGGTTCGGGCGGCGTCCTGGGCGCGGGGCGTCCGTTACCCCGGCGCCGGGCGGTTGCGCTTGAAAGCACCCCTGTCACACCCGCTCTGGGCGACTTCGCCAAGTGCCCAACCGGGGGCGAGGCAAACGCCGCCCGGCGCCAGGCCGGGCGAGGCAGGGCTGCCTTGCAACCGGGACAGCCGGGCCCGCGGGTCCGGCCGCCCCTGTCGCGTCACTTCTGAAGCTCGGTCCAGATCGCGGTATAGATCTTCTGCGCCTCGGGCGGGCAGGTCTTGGAGATCACGCCGGCGGCCTTCAGCTCGTCGGGCACGACGACTTCGGGCGCCTGGGCCATGACCGGGTCGAGATAGGCCTCGGACCCCTTGATGCCGTTCGCGTAGCGGGCGAAATTCGACAGCATCGCCGCGTTTTCCGGGTCCATGATGAAGTTCAGGAACAGCTTGGCGTTCTCGGGGTTCTGGGCGTCGGCCAGGATGGCCGCATTGTCCATCCAGACCGGGTAGCCCGTCATCGGATAGCCAAAGGCGACGGCCTCGTTCAGCAGGCGCGAGCGCAGCGAGGCGCCGTTCCAGTTCACCCCGGCGGCGAGGTCGCCCTTGGCGTATTTCTCGATATTGCCGTAATCCATCGACAGCCAGCTCTTCTTGGCCTCGACCAGCGTGTCGCGCACCTTCTTCAGGACTTCCTTGTCCATCGTGCACTGTTCGCCGCCGACGTAGTAGATGGTGGTCGACATGATATCCATCATCTCGGGCACGACGTTGATCTTGCCCTTCAGCTCGTCCGGCGGGTCGAGAAAGATCGCGGCGGTGTTGATGTCGCCGCCGTAGACGCTGGTGTTGACGGTCACGCCCACGGTGCCCCACTGCCACGGCACGGTGTAGTTGCGGCCCGGGTCGAATTCCACGTCGACCCAGGTCGGGTCCATGTTCACGAAATTCTCCATCTCGTTGGGCTTGGACTCCATCAGCAGCCCCTCGGAGATGAAGATCGGCACATAGGTGCCCGACGGCACGACGATGTCGAACCCGTGGCCGCCGGCCTTGATCTTGGCCAGCGCGGTGTCGTTGCTGTCGTAATCGGTGATCGTGACGTCGACGTCGTATTGCTTCTCGAACTTCTCGATCATCTCGGGGCTGGTGTAGTTGCCCCAGTTGTAGATGTTCAGCACGCCCTCGGCATGGGCGGCGCCCGCTGCGAGGAATGCCGCGGCGGTGGACATGAGGATCGTCCGTTTCATGGTGAAGTGCTCCCTGTTGGTTCTTGGTTGGTGAGGGTCATTTCCTGACCCGGCTCAGGAAGAAGAACGCGATGACCATGACGACCGATATGGCCAGCAGCACGGTCGAGATCGCGTTGATCTCCGGAGTGACGACCCGCCGGAGCTGCCCCAGCATGTAGGTGGGCAGCGTGTCCTGCCCCGCCGATTTGACAAATTCGGTGATGACCACGTCGTCGAGCGAAATGACGAAGGCCAGCATCGCCCCGGCGAGGATGCCGGGGAAGAGTTGTGGCAGGGTGATGCGGCGGAAGATCTGGAACGGCGTGGCATAGAGGTCCGACGCCGCCTGTTCCAGCGTGAGGTCCATCCCCTGCAGACGCGCGCGCACCGGCAAATAGGCAAAGGGGATGCAAAAGGCCGAATGCGCCAGGATCAGGTAGCCCAGCCCGGTATAGCCGGTCGACACCTTGATCATGGCAAAGAAGATCAGCAGCGCCACGGCGGTCACGATCTCGGGCACCATGAGCGGCTGGTTCACCATGGCAAAGGCCAGGGTCTGCCCCTTCCACGGCTTGGTCCGGGTGGTGGCCAGCGCGGCCAGAACGGCGGCAAAGGTCGCGATCCCCGAGGCGCAGCAGGCGATCACCAGCGACCGGATCGTCGCGGCCTGAACCTGGTCGTTGTCCCAGGCGGTGGCGTACCAGCGGAAGGAGAACCCCTCCCATATCGCGATGGAACTGCCCGCGTTGAAGGAATAGACCACCAGCAGCACGATCGGCATGTAGAGCACGGCAAAGCAGGTGATCGCCAGCGCGGTGAACCCGGTCTGCTTGCGGATGTCGAAGGTTCTAGCCATGCGCCTTCTCCCCGTCGCGGCCGACGGCGCGGACGTAGAAGATCAGCGCCACCATCACGATGGCCAGCAGGCTCAGCGACAGGGCGGCCCCCAGCGGCCAGTTGCGGCCCTGGCCGAACTGCAGTTCGATCAGGTTGCCCAGCATCAGGTTCTTGCCGCCGCCCAGTACGCGCGGGGTGACATAGGCGCCAAGGCAGGGGATGAAGACCAGGATGGACCCGGCGATGACCCCGGGCCGCACCAGCGGAAAGATCACCCGCCGCAGCACCCGCCAGCGGGTGGCGTAGAGGTCATAGGCGGCCTCGACCAGCGAGAAATCCAGCCGCTCCATCGAGGCATAGATCGGCAGGATCATCAGCGGCAGATAGACATAGACCATGCCCAGCATGATCGAGAATTCGGTGAACAGCATCTGGATCGGCTCGTCGATGATCCCGGTCCACAGCAGCAGCATGTTCACCGTGCCCTCGGCGCGGATCAGCTCCATGATGGCGAAGGTGCGGATCAGCAGGTTGGTCCAGAACGGGATCATGATCAGCAGCATCCAGAAATCCCGGCTGCGCTTGGGCCGCGTCGCGATGAAATAGGCGGTGGGAAAGCCAAAGATCAGCGCCGCCACGGTGGTCATCAGCGACAGCTTGACCGACCGCCAGAAGATCGACAGATGCGCATCGGCAAAGGACAGCTCGTCGGTAAAGAAATCCCGCTCGGCCACGACCGAGAACCAGGCATCCCACGAGAATTTCCAGACCACCCCGCCATAATCGCCCGGGGTCAGGAAGGAATAGATCAGCACGATCAGCAGCGGCCCGGATGCGGCCAGCAGCAGGATGATCATCGCCGGGGTCAGCAGCAGCAGGCGGCTGCGTCTTTCCCGGGCCGCGCGTGCGGGTGAGAGGTCATCGGCCATCGCGTCAGTCCCTCAGCACCTGGCCCACACCGGGGGCGAAGCTGACGCCCACCCTGTCGCCGGTGGCATGGGTCTGCCTGTGATGCGGGGCGTTCTGCTGCCGGATGACGAAGCGGGCGCCGCTGTCGAGCGCGACATGGTAATGCGTGTCGGTGCCGAAATAGACGATCTCGGCCAGGGTGCCGGCCATCAGCGCCTCTTCTGGCGGGACAAGCCGGGCGTGTTCCGGGCGCACCGCCAGGGTCGCCTTGCCGGGCCGGGCCTCGGCACCGGACCTGGCCCGCGTCTCGCGCCCCGAGGGCAGGCGGATGCCGGCGGTCTCGCCCTCGGTCTCCAGCAGCTCGATCTCGACGAAGTTCGTGTCGCCGATGAAATCCGCGACGAAGCGTTCGGCGGGCTGGTCGTAGATCTCGCGCGGGCTGCCGATCTGGCGGATCCGGCCGGCATTCATCACCGCGATCCGGTCCGACATGGTCAGCGCTTCCTCCTGGTCGTGGGTGACAAAGATGAAGGTGATCCCGGTTTCCGCCTGCAGGCGCTTCAGCTCCAGCTGCATGTCCTTGCGCAGCTTGAAATCCAGCGCCGACAGCGGCTCGTCCAGCAGCAGCACCTCGGGGCGCGGGGCCAGGGCGCGGGCCAGGGCGACCCGCTGCTGCTGCCCGCCCGAGATCTGGCCGGTCTGGCGGTCGGCCATCGGCGTCATGCGGACAAGCTCCAGCATGCGGGCCACCGTCTCCTTCACCTCGACCCTTGGCTTTCCCTGCATCTCAAGCCCAAAGGCGATGTTCTGCGCCACGGTCATGTGCGGAAACAGCGCGTAGGACTGGAAGACGGTGTTCACCGGCCGCTTGTGCGGGGGGCTTTCCAGCAGGCTCTTGCCCGCCAGCCTTATCGCCCCGCGCGTCGGATCGACGAATCCGGCGATGGTGCGCAGCAGGGTGGTCTTGCCGCAGCCCGATGGGCCCAGCAGGGTGAAGAACTCGTTTTCGCGGATCGTGACGGACACGTCGTCGAGGGCATGGAAGGCGCTTTTGCCCTCTCCGTAAATTTTGGTGACACCTTCGATTTCGATCATCCGCGCGTGGTCTCCATCCAGTTTTCGGCCCCATGGCCGCAGAAAACGCAGCCGCTTGCAAACCCTCGTTGGGGTGGGGCCGGTTTTCCGATGGTCAAATTCTGCTGGTGCCGAAAGCCTGCGCATCGCCGGCGGATCGGTCAAGAGGGCAGTGGTCTGGGGGCTGGACACCGGACGGGATCTGACCGACCAATCGGCACACCCGATTGCAGGAGCCGCCGATGAGCCCCGAGACCGAGACCACCACCCATTCCGCCGAGGACGATCCCCGCAACGCGGATATCCTGATCTATGTCGACGGCGCGCTGAAGCATCGCGACGACGCCAAGGTCAGCGTCTACGACAGCGGCTTCATGCTGGGCGACGGGATGTGGGAGGGGATGCGCCTCTACAACGGCAAATGGGCGTTCCTCGACGATCATCTGGACCGGCTCTACGAAAGCTGCAAGGCGGTGGCGCTGGACATCGGCATGACCCGCGACCAGCTGGTCGCCGCGCTGGAAATGACGCGCGAGGCGAATGCGATGCACCATGACGTGCACTGCCGCCTGATGGTCACCCGCGGCGTCAAGGTGCGGCCGTTCCAGCACCCCTCGCTCAGCCGTTCGGGCCCGACGGTGGTGATCATCATGGAACATTCCAAACCCGTCGATACGCTGCAGTCCCGTGGCATCCGGCTGGCGACCGTGCCGCAGGTGCGCGGCCTGCCGATGAGCCAGGATGCCAAGTACAACAGCCATTCCAAGCTGAATTGCGTGATCGCCTGCATCCAGGCCGAACAGGCCGGGGCGGACGAAGGGCTGATGCTCGACCCGCATGGTTTCGTGAACACCACCAACGCCTGCAACTTCTTCATCGTGCGCAGGGGCGAGGTCTGGACCAGCACGGGCGACTACTGCATGAACGGCGTCACCCGGCGCAAGGTGATCGAGCTCTGCCGCGCCGATGGCATCCCGGTGTTCGAAAGGAACTATTCGCTGGTCGAAGCCTATGGCGCCGACGAGGCCTTCCTTACCGGCACCTTCGGCGCGCAGACCCCGGTGGCCGAGATCGACGGCCGCACCATTGGCACCGAGGGCGGGCGCGGCCCGGTCTTCCGCCGCATCCGCGAGCTCTACAAGGGCTTGGTAGACAAGGACACCGCATGACAGACCGTTACGCCCCCCTGCGCGAGATCGCCCGCACCCTGGGTGTCGATGCCGTGGCTTTGGTGCCCGGGTCGAATTTCACCCGGATCATGGGCCATGCCTTTCTGTCGTTCGAGCGCCCGCTGCTGGTCGTGGTGCCGGTCGAAGGGCCGCCCGCCGCCATCGTGCCGAACCTTGAACTCGCCTCGTGGGACGAGGTCGGCTTCGAGGGAGAGACCTTCGACTGGCGCGACCAGACCGGCCATGCCCCGGCATTTGCCGCGCTGGCGGCGCATATGCCGCTGCGCAGCCTGGCGGTCGAGGGGCAGGTGATGCGCGTCTTTGTCCATCATGCGCTGGTCCAGGCCATGCCGGGGCTGCGCGTGGTGGACGCCGAGCGCGAGATCTCGGGCCTGCGGCTGTGCAAGACCCCGGACGAGATCGCCGCGCTGGAACAGGCGATCCGCATTTCCGAGGCCGCGCTGGAAGAGGTCCTGCAGGATCTCAAGGCGGGCCAGAGCGAAAAGGACGTCGAACGCCGCCTGGTGCAGGCGATGTTCGGCCACGGGGCCGAGGCGCTGGCCTTTACCCCGATCGTCGCCGCCGGGGC
Organism: Pseudooceanicola pacificus; assembly: GCF_009789075.1. Classification (GTDB taxonomy): domain Bacteria; phylum Pseudomonadota; class Alphaproteobacteria; order Rhodobacterales; family Rhodobacteraceae; genus Pseudooceanicola; species Pseudooceanicola pacificus. Next base: position 225,754 of record NZ_WNXQ01000001.1, on the reverse strand, counting down.
CAATTCGGCCCAGCCCCATGCCAGCGCCCGGGCGGATTACGCGATCCGGCCCGGCGATGCGCTGCTGTTCGATTTCGGCGCGGTCTACGGCGGGCTGACAGCGGATATCACCCGCACCGTCTTTGTGGGCCACGCCCCGGACGAGGCGCAGCAGGTCTATGCCACGGTGCTGGCCGCCAACCGCAAGGGGCACGAGGTCGCCGGGCCCGGCGTCTCGGCCCATGACGTGGACGATGCGGTGACCGGCGTGCTGGAGGCATCGCCCTTTGCCGAGTACATCCGCACCAAGACCGGCCACGGCCTGGGGCGCGAGGTGCACGAAGCGCCCTATATCATGCGCGGCAACCACCAGCTGCTGCAGCCCGGCATGGTCTTCACCGACGAGCCGGGCCTGTACCTGCTGGGCCGCGTCGGGGTGCGGATCGAGGATGACATCCTGATCACCGGGGATGGCTGCCGTTCGCTCACCACCTTTCCCAAAGAGCTGCGGATCGTCGGCTAGGCTCCTGGCCCTCTAGTATTCGATCACGCCCCGGCTCCCGCCCGCGGCGGTGATCACGTCGCCATTGATCGCCGAGGACAGCGGCGAGGCGAGGAAGGCCACGATATGGGCGATGTCCTCGGCGGTCGGCAGCTCGCCATTCAGTACGCCGGCCAGCAGGGGCTGTTCCACCGTGGCGCGGTCGGTGCCCTGCTGCGCGGCGCGCCGGTCCAGCATCTCGTCCACCTTTTCGGTCCGGGTCATGCCCGGGTGGATGACCGAGGTGGTCACGCCGGTGCCCGCCAGGTCCTGCGCCAGGTTCTTGCTCATCGCCTGAACGCCCACGTTCCGGATCGACCCGGCGATATTCCCCGGCCGCCGCGCCCCCATGCCGCTGATCGAGATCACGCGCCCCCAGCCCTGCGCCGTCATATGGGGCAGGGCGGCGCGGGCCACCCGCAGGTAGCCCATCACCTTGGTGTTCATGTGCCGCATCAGATGCTCTTCGGTGATCTCCAGCGCCGAGGGCGGTTTCGCCTGGCCCGAGGGTTCGGCGGCGCAGTTGACCACGATGTCGATGCCGCCGAGCGTCTCGCTCACGTGCCGGCCCATTGCCGCCACCGATGCGTCGTCGCTTGTGTCCGCCGGGCTGGCGATGGCGCGCACGCCATAGGTGGCGGCGATCTGCTGCGCCGCGGCCTCGGCGGCGGCGCGGTCGCGTCCGACGATGGCGATATCGACGCCCTCGGCCGCCAGCGCCTTGGCGGCGGCCAGCCCGATGCCCCGGCTGCCGCCGGTCACCACGGCGATCTTGCCCTTCAGTTGCAGGTCCATGTCATCCTCCCTTGCAGCCCGCGCGCCGGGTGCGGCGCTATTCCAGTGCCTCGCGCAGCGAACGGGCCACGCTGGGCCGGTTGCGCAGGTCGAGAGACGACAGCAGGTCCAGCAGGTGGCTTTTCATCAGCTCTTCGGCGGCCGGGCCGTCATTGGCGGCAAAGGCGTCGATCAGCGCGTGGTGTGCATTGCTTTCGCACAGGGCGGTGCGTCTTTGCCAGTAAAGCGCGATGATCAGCGAGGATCTGGCGACCAGCTGCGAGACGAAGTCGAAGATCGTGGCCTGATCGGCGATGCGCGCGATTTCGACATGGAACTGGCCCGAGAGGTAGAGCGCGCGGGCCGGTTCCTCCTGCGCCAGGGCGGCGTGTTCCTCGGCCAGGTGGGCCCGCAGTGTGGCGACATCCCCGGGTCCGGCACGTTCGGCGGCGGACCGGGCGGTGCGGGGTTCCAGCAGGGCGCGGGCCTCGAACACCTCGCGCGCCTCGCGCACGGTGGGCTGGGCGACATAGGCGCCCCGGTTGCGGCGCAGGTCGACCAGCCGCTGATGCGCCAGCTGCTGCAGGGCGGCGCGCACGACGGTGCGGCTGACGCCGTAGACCTCGCCCACCTCGTCCTCGGACAGCTTGGCGCCCGGGGCCAGCCGGTGTTCGTGGATCGCCAGGGCCATGGCCTGGGCGATGCGCGTGCTGGCCGGATCGGCCCTGTCTGGGCTTTCGAACATACCACCCCCCGGTCTTTCAACTTGTCCGGATCGTGAAAGAACACCCGCCGGGCGGCAAGGCGGAACGCGGTGCCAGCCGCCGCCCGGTATCGTCAACGATATTGTATACAGAATTGTTCCAAATATTGGGCGGCGTGCACCGGGGGCCGCCCGAGTTCTGGGCATCTGTCGTTCCGCCCTGCCGGCGGGGCGGAATTTCCTGCGGTGCGCGGGGCGAGTCGGCCAACCTCGCCCGCAGGGAACGCACGAGGGACACATGCGATCAGGGGCCGATCTCGAATTGGTGCATCTGACCAAGCGCTACGGCACGGCGCTGGCGGTCAATGACATCAACCACGTCTTCACCAATGGCACCTACGTCTGCCTGCTGGGCCCATCGGGCTGCGGAAAGTCGTCGACGCTGCGGATGATCGCCGGGCATGAAAGCGTGAGCGAGGGGCAGATCGTGCTGGACGGGCACGATATTTCCTACCTCCCGCCCGCCAAGCGCGGCACCGCCATGATGTTTCAGAGCTACGCCCTGTTCCCGCACCTGTCGGTCAGGGACAACGTGGCCTTCTCGCTCAAGATGAAGGGCGAGGACAAGGCGACGCGCCACAGGAAGGCCGACGAGATGCTGGAGCTGGTGGACATGGGCCACCTCTCTGCCCGCCTGCCCGCCCAGCTGTCCGGTGGTCAGCAGCAGCGGGTCGCGCTGGCCCGCGCGCTGGTCACCAACCCCCGTGTCCTGCTGCTGGACGAACCGCTTTCGGCGCTCGACCCCTTTCTGCGGATCCGGGTGCGGGCCGAGCTGAAGCGCCTGCAGCGCGAGCTGGGGATCACCTTCATCCACGTCACCCACGGCCAGGACGAGGCGCTGGCCCTGGCGGACGAGATGGTGGTGATGAACAACGCCGTGATCGAACAGGCCGGCCCCGCGCGCGAGGTGTTCACCGCGCCGCGCACCGAATTCGTCGCCCGCTTCATGGGCGGGCACAACATCATCACTCTGGGCGATGCCAGCTACGCCCTGCGCGCGGACGAGGTGCGCCTGGCGCCCCAGGGCCATGCCGCCACCGTGCGCACGGTCGAATATCAGGGGAACCATGTGGCCGTGACCTCGGCCATGGGCGAGGCCGAGGTGCTGGCCCTGATCCCCGACCACGACTTTTTCAAGGACCCGAAGAACCCCGGCGACGCCGTGTCGCTGGCATGGGACGAAGGGCGGCTGCACCGCCTCCAGGCCTGACCACCCCGAACATACGATAGGGAGACAAGACCATGAGCAAGATGAGATGGAGCCGCCGTTCGGTGCTGAGGGCCGGGGGCGCGGCGGTTGCCGCATCGACCCTGCCCGCGCCGATGATCTGGGCGCAAGAGACCAAGAACATCACCCTGCGCCAGTTCGGCACCGGCGTGTCGAACCTGAACGACGTGGCCAAGAAGGTGAAGGAAGACCTGGGCTTCACGCTTGAGATGACGGCGCTGGATTCCGACAGCGTGACGCAGCGCGCGGCGACCCAGCCCGACAGTTTCGACATCGCGGATATCGAATACTGGATCTGCAAGAAGGTCTGGCCGACCGGCAACCTGCAGGCGATGGATACCAGCAAGATCGCCAATTACGACAAGATCGTCGGCATCTTCCGTGACGGCAAGCTGACGCCCGACAGCACGATTGCTCAGGGCACCGCGCCCCATACCGTGGGCTTTGTCGACGGCCCGGATGGCAAGTCCTTTGCCGCCTCCGAAACGGGCTGGATGACCCTGATCCCGACGATCTACAATGCCGATACGCTGGGGATCCGCCCCGACCTGATCGGCCGCCCCATCGAAAGCTGGACCGAGCTGCTGAACCCCGAATTCAAGGGCAAGGCCTCGATCCTCGACATCTCGTCGATCGGCATCATGGACATGGCGATGGTCTGCGAGGCCATGGGCGAGATCCAGTATGGCGACAAGGGCAACATGACCAGGGACGAGATCGACAAGACCTTTGCGATCTTCACCGAGGCCAAGCGCGCAGGCCAGTTCCGCGCCTTCTGGAAGACCTTCGATGAAAGCGTCAACCTGATGGCAAGCGGCGAGGTGGTGATCCAGTCGATGTGGTCGCCCGCCATCACGGCGGTGAAATCGCGCGGCATCGACTGTGTCTACCAGCCGCTGAAAGAGGGCTACCGCTCCTGGGGCGGCGGCATCGGCCTGTCGAAGTCGCTGTCGGGCATGGAGCTGGACGCGGCCTACGAGTACATCAACTGGTATCTCTCGGGCTGGGTCGGCGGCTATCTGATGCGCCAGGGCTATTACTCGGCCGTGCCCGAGACCTCCAAGGAATTCATGTCCCCGAACGAATGGGGCTACTGGTTCGAGGGCAAGGAAGCCACCGACGTCATCACCTCGCCCACCGGCGACACCCTGGCCCAGGCGGGCGAGACCCGCGACGGCGGATCGTTCTACGACCGCATGGGCGCGGTCGCCTGCTGGAACGCGGTGATGGACGAGAACCAGTACATGGTCCGCAAGTGGAACGAGTTCATCGCGGCCTGATCCCCGCCGGGCCCGGCGCGCCATGCAGGACATTGCCAGCGGCGGCGTCCTGCATCCGGCGACCGGCCCGGCCCGACATGGGGCCAACTGCCCCGTCCCGTTGGCCGCCCTCCCGGCGGCCGACGGTCCCACCCCCGAGAGTTTTCCGGCCAGATGACGGGCATCGCGCCCCGCATCCGGCCCGCGCCCAAGGTAGGCCCCGATGACCGACACCCTGGCCCAGGCCGCGCCCCAGGCGCCCGCCACGCCACCCCGCAAGGGCGGCGCGCTGAAGAACCGGCATGTGCTGGGCTGGCTGCAGGCGGCGCCGCTGACCTTCGTGCTGATCGCCTTCCTCGTGGCGCCGATCGTGATGATCGTCATCGTCAGCTTCTGGCAGGCGACCGAGTTCTCGATCATCCCCGCCTTTTCGCTGGAGAATTACGAATTCCTCTTCGGCTCGCCGGTCACCTACCGGGTGTTCCTGGCGACGTTCAAATACGCGCTGATCACCTGGGCGCTGACGCTCGTCATCGGGTTCACCGTGGCCTATTACCTGGCTTTCCACATCCGGTCTCAGTCGATCCAGATCGCGCTGTTCCTGGTCTGCACGATCCCGTTCTGGACCTCGAACATCATCCGGATGATCAGCTGGATCCCCTTCCTGGGCCGCAACGGCATCGCGAACCAGACCCTGATCTCGTGGGGTGTGATCGACGAGCCGCTGGAATGGCTGCTCTATTCCGATTTTTCGGTGATCCTGGCCTTTGTGCATCTTTACACGCTGTTCATGGTGGTCCCGATCTTCAACACCATGATGCGGATCGACAAATCCCTGCTGGAGGCCGCCCGCGACGGGGGCGCCAACGGCTATCAGACGCTGGTGAACGTGGTGATCCCGCTGACCAAGCCGGGCATCATGATCGGCACCATCTTCGTGGTGACGCTGGTGATGGGCGATTTCATCACCGTGCGCTTCATGAGCGGGTCGCAGCGGGCCAATGTGGGGCGTCTGATCTCGAACGACATCGGGCTGCTGCAATACCCCTCGGCCGCGGCGACGGCGGTGGTGCTGCTGTGCACGGTGCTCATCGTGATCGGGATCCTGCTGCGCTTCGTCAACATCCGCAAGGAGCTCTGAGATGGAACGCCGGCCGCGCAGCTTCTATATTCTGACCGTCTTTTTCGCGCTCTTCGTGCTGTTCCTCTACGGGCCCACGCTGACCATCGGCATCCTGTCCTTCCAGGGCGAGGGCGGGGGGCTGACCTTCCCGATGCGGGGCGTGTCGCTGCATTGGTTCCGCGACCTGTTCCAGGAGCAGGCCGTGGGCGACATCTGGGGCGCCTTCCGCCGCAGCTTTGCCCTGGGCCTCATGGTGATGGTCACCACGGTGGTCGTATCGGTCATGGCGGGGCTGGCCTTTCGCAAGCGGTTCGCGGGGTCGGGGCTGTTGTTCTATCTCGCCATCACCTCGCTGGTGATCCCGTCGATCCTGGTTTCGCTGGGGGTGGGGCTGATCTTCACCCAGCTGGGGCTGAAAATTCACTGGGCGACCTCGGGCTTCGGCTCGCAGCTGACATGGACCCTGCCCTTTGGCCTGCTGATCATGTTCGCGGTCTTCAACCGGTTCGATGCCAGCTATGAAGAGGCCGCCCGCGATCAGGGCGCCACCGCGTGGCAGACCATCGCGCAGGTGGTGCTGCCGATCATCGCGCCCTCGCTGATCGGGGTGGCGCTGTTCGGCTTCACGCTCAGCTATGACGAATTCGCGCGGACCCTGCTGACGGCGGGCAGCTACAACACGCTGCCGCTGGAAGTCTTCGGCATGACGACAAACGTGACCACGCCGGTGATCTATGCGCTTGGCACGCTGACGACGCTGTTTTCCTTTGTCATCATCGGGGTGTTCCTGTTTGCCGTCTGGGTGATGGGCAAACGCCGGGCGCGGGCCGGATCGGACGCCGGGAAAGGGGTCTGAACAGGGCCTTCGCCGCGGCCCGAGTTCCGGGCCCGGGCCCGCTGTCAGGCGAAGGTCGCGGCCTTTTCCCAGGCCTTGACCGCGCTGCCCGACAGCACCGTGCGGACATAGGCGACCTTGTCGGGCGTGTAATGCCCGGCCTCGTCCAGCAGGTTCATCGTGCCGACCAGTCGCCCCCCGACGATCAGCGGCTGGTTCACCACCGAGGCGCAGCCCAGCGAATGGATCAGCAGGTGATCGCCAAAGACCTGGGCGATCTCTTCGATCGTGTTGGCGACAAATGTGTCCTGCCGGCCCATGACCGTGTCGAACCAGGGGTTCATCTCGAAGGGTTTGGTCCCCGAGGTCGGATATTGCGCCGGGTGGCTGGTATAGGCGCGGCGCGCGACCTGTTCGCCGGGGTCCAGCTCCATGATGGTGAACAGCCGGGCCCCCACGGTGGCGCGGGCCAGGGCGCAGAGCGCATCCCAGACGGCATCGGGCGACTCTGCCGTGGCGAGGGCGGTGTCGAAATCGGCAAAGGCGTGGGCGGACATCCGGTGCTCCTTCAGGCGATGCGGGCAGGCTAGCAGGCGCGCGAGGGGCGCGCCACCGCATCCGGTCTGGACATTGGCTGCCGGGGCAACGCAGCATCGCGCCAACCGTTCCTGAAGGAGCCCGCCATGACCTTGCACCGCCTGTCCGCCTTGCCCGAAACCGTCAGCTGGGGCCGCTTCTGGTCGGGGCTGGAGCCGGTGCTGGAGGTCGACCCGGGCGACACGGTGGAAATCCAGTGCTTCAGCGGCAACCGGGCCGTCTGGCCGCCCGAAGGGTCGGGTATGACCGTCGCGCCCGAACTGGCGGCGATCTGCGACGCCGATGTGAAGGGGCAGTTCGGCCACCTGCTGACCGGCCCGGTGGCGATCCGGGGCGCGATGCCGGGCGATGTGCTTGAGGTCAGGATCGACCGGGTCGAGATGGGGTCGGACTGGGGCTACAACCTGGTGCGGCCGCTGTCGGGCACGCTGCCGGGCGAATTCCCGACCTCGCTTGCGGCGCTGACGCATATCCCGGTGGACCGGGCGGCCCGCACCGCGCGCCTGCCCTGGGGGGCCGAACTGCCGCTCGACCCGTTCTTCGGCGTGATGGGCATCGCCCCGCCGCCGGAATATGGCGAGGTCACCTCGCGCGAGCCACGGGTCTTTGGCGGCAACCTGGATTGCAAGCTGCTGACCCAGGGCGCGACGCTCTACCTGCCGGTGCAGGCCGAGGGGGCGCTGTTCTCTTGCGGGGACGGGCACGGCTGCCAGGGCGATGGCGAGGTCTGCCTGACCGCGCTGGAAATGGCGCTGACCGGCACCTTCACCTTTGTCCTGCACAAGGCCGGGACACTTGATATCGCCTATCCCCGGGCCGAGACCGAGGCGGCGCTGATTTCCTTCGGGTTCCATGCCGATCTGGACGACGCCATGCGCATCGCCCTGCGCGAGATGATCGCCATCCTGGTGGAACGGCTGGGCATCACCCCGACCGAGGCCTATCAGTTCTGTTCTCTGGCTGTGGATTTCGCGGTGACCCAGACGGTCAACAGCGAGAAGGGCGTGCATGGCATCCTGAAGAAGGCGCTGCTGCCCGCAAGGTAAGGGGGGCGCATCGCGGCGCCCCCGGTCGGATCAGTCGGCGAGAGAGCTTTCGTCCTCGCGCTGCATCTTGCTCTTGACCATCCGGCCGAAGATCAGCGGCAGGATGAAGCCCACGGCGGCAATGGCCCAGAGCGTCAGCGCCAGCGGGCTGTCCACCAGCGTCCACCAGTCGCCGTCCGAGATGGTCACCGCGCGGCGCAGGTTGCTCTCCATCGCGTTGCCCAGCAGGGTGCCCAGGATCACCGGCACCAGCGGCACGTCGAACTTGCGCAGCAGCCAGCCCAGCACGCCAAAGCCGACCATGACCATCAGGTCGAAGCTGGACCCCGAGATGCCGTAGATCCCGACGAAACTGACCATGGCCACCACCGGCATCAGCACGCGCGGCGGCACCAGCAGCACCCGGGTGAACAGGCCCACCATCGGGATGTTCATCGCCAGCAGCATGAAGTTGGCGATGAACAGCGCCGCGATCAGGCCCCAGACCACATCGGGGTTCTGCGAAAACAGCAGCGGCCCCGGGGTGATGTTCAGCGACAGCAGCACCGCCAGCAGCACCGCGGTGGTGCCCGATCCCGGCACGCCGAGCGCCAGCATCGGCACCAGCGCCCCGCCCGCGGCGGCGTTGTTGCCCGCCTCGGGCGCCGCGACGCCGCGCGGGTCGCCCTTGCCAAAGGTGTTGTCCTTGTCGACCAGCTTCTTTTCCAGCGAATACGAGATGAAAGAGCCGAGCGAGGCCCCGGCCCCCGGAAGCACCCCGGCCAGGAAGCCGAGGACCGAGGTGCGCAGCATGGTGGGCGTGCAGCTGCGGATCAGCGACCAAGACGGGGTCAGCCGCCCGATCACCATCTTCTTGCCCTGCGCATCGGCATTGCCGTGACGGTGTTCGAGGAAGACAAAGACCTCGGACAGGGCAAAGAGGCCGACGATGGCGACAAGGAAGTCGAGCCCGTCGTACAGGTGCACCTCGCCGAAGGTGAAGCGCGGCACGCCGGTCTGGCTGTCGACGCCGATCATCGCAAGGCCCAGGCCCAGCATCGCGGCAAAGGCCGATTTCGCCTGGTTGGTCGAAGAGACGCCGCCCAGCGTGGCAAAGGCCAGCGCGAAGAGGGCGAAATATTCCGCCGGACCGAAGAGCAGGGCGATCTTGACCAGCTGCGGGGCCAGCAGGATCAACCCCCAGGTGGCGAGGAAGGCCCCGACGAAGGAGGCGATGCCCGACAGGGCCAGCGCCTCGCCCGCGCGTCCGGCCTGCGCCATGGGATAGCCGTCCAGGCAGGTCATCATCGCCGGTTCGTCGCCGGGGATGTTCAGCAGGATCGACGAAATCCGCCCGCCGTACATCGCGCCGTAATAGACCGAGGTCAGCAGGATCAGCGCCGCCGTCGCGTCCAGGCCCAGGGTAAAGGCCAGCGGGATCAGGATCGCCACGCCGTTTGACGGGCCGAGGCCGGGCAGGGCGCCCATGATCGTGCCCAGGAAACAGCCCAGCAGGGCCAGCAGCAGGTTCTGCCAGGTCAGGGCGATGGCGAAACCGTCGCCGAGGGATGCAAGTGTGTCCATGATCCGCTCCTCAGAAACCCAGCGGGCCGCGGGCCAGCGACAGGCCCAGAACCAGGTGGAAGACGACGTAGATGCCGACCGATGTGCCCACGCCCGTCAGCACGGTGCCCACAAGGCCCGAGCCGAGGCGCCAGGTCAGGTAGGCGGCGGCAAGGGCGGTGGCGATGACAAAGCCGATTTCCGGAAGCAACTGGGCATAGAGGATCATCACCACGGCGGCGGCGGCGATCTCGGCCAGGCGGCCCAGGGTGGGCCATTCCGGTTCCGCATCGGGGCGCAGGATGATGGCGATCGAGGCCAGCGCCAGGATCGCGGCGATGATGATGGGGAACGTCTTGGGCCCGACGGCGTCCGAGAGGAAGCTTTCCTCGATCAGAAGCGCGGCCCAGATATAGCCGGCGGCCAGCAGCAGGCCGACGACGCCGAAGATGCGGTCGCTCATGGTGTCCTCCCTTGGATGCGGCCCGGGCTTGCGAGGCGGTGCCGCGAACGAGTGACGGCGGGCAAGGGGATGCCCGCCGCCTGCACCCGGGGGTGCCTACTTGATGATGCCGATGTCCTTCGAGATCGACTGGATCTGCGCGACCGAGTCGGCCACGAATTTCTGGAAGTCGGCGCCCTGCAGGTCCAGCGGGGCCAGGCCGTTGTTGGCCATGATCGCCTTCCATTCGTCCGAGGCATAGAGGTCGGCGATCTTGGACACCCAGGCGTCATAGGCCGCATCGCTCATGCCGCCGGGGGCGTAGAAGCCGCGCCAGTTGGCGCCGATGGCGTCGACTCCCTGTTCCCGTGCGGTCGGGAAGCTGGCGAATTCGCCGTCCAGCCGCTCGGGCGCCAGCACGGCAATCACGCGGATGTCGCCCGAGTCGACAAAGCCCTTGGCCTCGGAGATGTCGCCGGTGAAGGCCTGGACCGACCCGGCCAGCAGCTGGGTCACCGCCTCGCCGCCGCCGTCGAAGGCGATGTATTTCACCTTGCGCACGTCCTCGATGCCATAGGCATTGGCGGCGATCAGCACCTTCAGGTGATCCCATCCGCCCACGGCCGACCCGCCTGCGATGGAGACCGAGCGCGGGTCGTCCTTGATCATGTCCAGCAGTTCGGTCAGCGACTGCACCGGGCTGTCCTTGGCGACGGCGATCACACCGTAATCCGCCCCGATCGAGGCCAGCCAGCGGACCTGGTCCATCGTGTTGCCCGGAAAGGCGCCCTGCGCCAGCCGGGTCGCGGTGGCAGACGAGGCCGCGACGATCAGGTCGTTGTCGTCGTTGCGCTTGTTCACCACCTCGGCATAGGCCACGCCACCGCCGCCACCGGCAAGGTTGACGACCTGCATGGTCTTGTCGATCAGGCCCAGGTCCTGCAGCGACTTGCCGACCTGGCGGCATGTGAAGTCCCAGCCGCCGCCCGGGTTGGCGGGCGCGATGCATTCCGGGTTCTCGGGGGTGAAGCCCTGCGCCGAGGCGCCGAATGCCGACAGGCCAAGGAAGGCCGCGGCAAGGGTCAGGCGGGTTGCCTTGAATGTCATGAATATCTCTCCTCCGGTTGTCTTCGCCTTCCGGTCCGGGCGCAGCCCAGGGGGCCCGCCGGACGGAGTGCTGGCCCCTGTTAGCGGTTGAACCTGTCATTAACCTGTCACAGGCTGTGCGAACCGCGTTTTGGCGCGCGTCCTCGGGCGCGGCACAGGGGAGGAGCCCGGGATGCGTTTGTTGCTGGTCGAGGACACCGCCGACCTGGCCGAGGCCGTCGCCATCCGCCTGGGCCGCAGCGGCATCGCCTGCGACACCGCCGGGTCGGTTGCCGAGGCGCAGGCCCACCTTGCCGTACAGGCCTATGACGTCATCTTGCTGGACATCGACCTGCCCGACGGCACCGGCACCGGCCTGCTGCGCAAGCTGCGCGCCGGGGGGCTGCGCACGCCGGTGCTGATGCTGACCGCGCTGTTTTCGGTCGACGACCGGGTCACGGCGCTGAACCTCGGTGCTGACGACTATCTGGTGAAACCCTTCGACCAGCGCGAGCTTGAGGCGCGGATCCGCGCCCTCTACCGCCGCGAGCAGTCCCAGAAGGGCGAAGAGATCCGCCTGGGCGTGCTGGCGCTGGACCCGGCGGCGCAGACCGTCACGCTGGACGGCGCGGCGCTGCAGATGACCCGGCGCGAGATGACGCTGCTGGAGCTGCTGATGCGCAACCCCGGGCGGGTGATGAGTAAGGAGCGGCTGTTCGAAGGACTCTATTCCTTTGACGATGCCGATGTCGGGCTGAACGCGGTGGAGCTCTACATCGCGCGTCTGCGCAAGAAGCTGTCCGGCAGCGGCGTGCGGATCGAGACGCAGCGCGGCCTGGGCTACAGGCTGGATGCCGATGGCTGAGGCCGGGACCCTGCGCGCGCCCTCGCTGACCGGGCGGATCGCGGTGGCCGTGGCGGTGCTGCTGCTGGCGGGCGGGGTCATCGTCTCGGTCGCGGCCTTCGCCTATGGCCGGCAGGCCGCGCAGGAGGCCTATGACCGGCTGCTGGTGGGCGCCGCCAACGACATCGCCGCCTCGATTTCCGCCGGGCAGAACGGGCTGGAGGTCGCGGTGCCCGTCTCGGCCTTCCAGTTGCTGGGGCTGGCGGCGAACGACCGGGTCGCCTACCGGGTGCTCGATACCCGGGGCGAGGTGCTGACCGGATATGACGACCTGCCCGAGCCGCCGCGCCGGCCGCTGGGCGGGGTGGTGTTCTACGACGCGGATTTCCTGGGCGAACCGGCACGCTATGCCGCTGTCACCCGCCGCTTTGCCGAGCGCGATCTTTCGGGCACGGTCGAGGTGATCGTGGGCCAGACCTTGCTGGCCCGCCGGGCCTTTGCCTTCGACATCACCCGCCGGGCGCTGCTGGTGCTGGCCGGGGTCGGCATCGCGATGGTGATGCTGGCGGCGGTGGTGGTACGCACCGCCCTTGGCCCGCTGGACCGGCTGGAGCAGGCCATCGCCGCGCGCGACCCGCACGACCTGACCCCGGTGGATACCGATGTCCCGCGCGAGGCGCAGGCGATGGTGCGGGCGCTGAACGGTTTCATGGGGCGGATCGACCAGCAGCTGGCCTCGATGCGGAACCTGATTTCGGACGCGGCGCACCAGCTGCGCACCCCGGTTGCCGCGCTCAGGGCGCAGGCCGACCTGGCCGCCGGAGAACCCGATCCCGACCGCCGCGACGCCATCGTCGCCCGGATCCACAGCCGCACCAAGGACCTGGGCCACCTGCTGGACCAGATGCTGGCGCGTGCCCTGGTGATCCACCGGGCCGAAAGCGCGCGCCGTGAGCTGGTCGACCTGCGCGACATCGCGCTGGAGGTGGCCGAGGCCGGGGACCATGCGCTGATCTCTCCGGGGGTCGAGGTCGCGCTGCAGGTGGGCGAAAGCCCGGTGCCCGCGCTGGCCGATGCCTTGTCGCTGTCCGAGGCGGTGAAGAATCTGCTGAACAACGCGGTGCGGCACGGTCAGTCGCCGGTGCGCATCGGCGCGGGGGTCGAGGCGGGCCGCGCCTGCATCTGGGTCGTGGACAGCGGCGCGGGGCCGGATGCGGCGCTGATGGCCCAGCTTGGCGCCCGGTTCGCGGGCGAGAGCGCGCGCGGCGGCGGCAGCGGGCTGGGCCTGTCGATCGCCGCCGCCGTCGCCCGCGCCTGCCACGGAGAGCTGCGGCTGGACCGCGGGGCCGAGGGCTTTCGCGCGGCGATCCTGCTGCCCCTGGCACCGGAGGCGGTATCGTGAGCGCGCGGGCCCGCCTGCTGCGCCTTGCGGCGGCGCTGGTCCTTGCGGGCTGCACGGCCCCCGCTGCCCTGGCGCAGGAGGTGCGGGAATCCTTCGGCCCTGCCGATGCGCCCGTGCGACTGTCCATCCGCTCCACCACCGATATTGCGGCCTTCGGCCCGGTGATCCGGGCCTTCCTGCAGCGCCGCCCCGGGCTGGCGGTGGATTACGAGCAATGGGGATCGAACGACCTGTTCGACCTCAGCCAGACCGATTGCCGGGGCGGCGGGCGCGCCGCCGATGCGGTGATCTCTTCCGGCGTGCAGCAGATGGTCAAGCTGGTGAACGACGCCTGCGCCGCGCCCTATCGCTCGACCTTCACGGCGGCCCTGCCCGATGCGCAGCGCTGGCGGGACGAGCTCTGGGGCATTTCGCGCGAACCGGCGGTGATCGTCTACAACCGCACGCTGGTGCCGCCCGCCGAGGTGCCGCGCACCCGGTTCGACCTGCTGGATCTGCTGCGCCCGCAGGCCACCCGCTATGCCGGGCGGGTTGCGACCTATGACATCGAAAGCTCGGGGCTCGGCTACCTCTTTGCCTTTGCCGACGCGCAGGAGGCGACGACCTTCGGCGCGCTGATGGAGGCCCTGGGCCGCACCGGGGCTGTCGCGACCTGCTGTTCCGCCGAAATCATCGCCGGCGTGGCCGAGGGGCGATACCTGCTGGCCTATAATGTCCTCGGCTCCTATGCCCGGGCGGCGGCGCAGGCCGACGGGCGCATCGGGATCGTCCTGCCCAATGACTATACCCTGGTGCTGTCGCGCGCCCTGATGATCCCGCGCGGCGCGGCGCATCCGGGCGAGGCGGCAGAGTTCCTCGACTTTCTGCTGTCGCCCCCGGGGCGCGAGGCGCTGTCGCAGGTGCTGCTGGTCAGCCCGCTGACCGGCAAGGAAAGCGGCGAGGACGGGGCCGCCCTGTCGGAAACCGCACTGCGCCCGATCAGCCTGACCCCGGCCCTGATCGTAGCATTGGACCGGCAGGCGCGCGCGGCCTTCATCGAACTGTGGCGCAAGAGTTTTCCGGCCGAATAGCCGGAAGGGGCCTGAACCGGGCGGGGGTGAGTCGCGGCCGGGTCTCTTCGATTTGCGCAAGCTTTGAGCAGCAGGTCGGCACAATTGCGCGCGTCCGCCCCGCGCGGGGCGATTTGGTGCGAAAAGCGGCGAAGAGCCGCCAACTTTTACAACAATATCAGGCAGAAAACCGCGTCGCCGCGTCGCGGCAATTGCGCCCGCGCAAGCCGGTGCTAAATCTCCGCAAGGCTGGCTGATGGGGCCGCTGTCAAAGGGTTTGGTTCTTGTTGAATCGGAAAATCGTACCGATGAATTCGGTTCGGCCGCGCGCGGTCGGCCGCCGTCAGGCGTTGCGCCTGCTATCTGCCACCACAATGCTGTCGACCCTCGGAATGACCGGGCTGCCGCTCAGGGCGCAGAGCGATGCGCCGGCGTTTTCCTTCGATATGCTCAGCGAGCAGATGCGACAGCGCAGCAAGGCGCCGCAACCCGCGCCCGAAGAGGTCGAGGGGTTCCTGGCCGGGCTGGACTATGACGGCTATCAGCGTATCCGCTTCCGCCCCGAGATGGCGCGCTGGCGCGATGTGGGCGGGCTGTTCCAGGTGCACGCCTTCCACATGGGCTGGCTCTACAAGGAGCCGGTGCGGATCTACGAGGTGGTCGACGGCGCCGCGCGCGAGATGACCTTTACCACCGCCGATTTCGAATATCACGGCCCGCTCAAGGACCAGGTGCCCGCCGATACGCCGATGCCGGGCGTGGCCGGGTTCCGCCTGAACACGCCGCTGAACAGCGCCGACCGGTTCGACGAGGTCGTGGCCTTCCTCGGGGCCAGCTACTTCCGCGCCCTGGGGCGGGGCAATTTCTACGGGCTCAGCGCCCGGGGCCTGGCGGTGAACACCGGCCTTTCGGGGGCCGAGGAATTTCCCCGTTTCAGCGCCTTCTATCTGGAACGGCCCGCGCCGGGGGCGACCAGCGTCGTCCTTTATGCCGCGCTGGACAGCAAGTCGGTCACCGGGGCCTTCCGCTTTGTCGTGACGCCGGGCCAGGACACGGTGATGGACGTGACGGCGCGGCTCTACTTCCGGGCGGATATCGAACAGCTGGGCGTCGCGCCGCTGACCTCGATGTACCTGTTCGGCGAAAACGATCCGGGCGAATTCGACGATTACCGCCCGCAGGTGCACGACAGCGAGGCGCTGATCCTGCGTTCGCACACCGGCGAGGTCTTTTACCGTCCGCTGAACAACCCGCCGAAACTGGCAAGCTCCTACCTTGGCAGTCAGAGCCCGCGCGGGTTCGGCCTGATGCAGCGCGACCGGGAGTTCGACAATTACCTCGACGCCCAGGCCCATTACGAAAAACGCCCCTCGCTGATGGTCGAGCCGCGCGGGGACTGGGGCCGGGGCTCTGTCCGGCTGGTCGAAATCCCGTCGGACCTGGAGGGCAATGACAATATCGTCGCCTTCTGGGTGCCCGAGGCGCCGGTGCGCGCGGGCGAGACGATGGAGGTGTCCTACCGTCTGCACTGGGGCGACCTGCCGCCCGATGCGGGTGAGGATATTGCCCATGTTCTACGCACCCGCACCGGAGAAGGCGGAATTTCAGGCGTTTCGGACAAGGCGGATCGGCGAAAATTCGTCGTCGACTTCGCTGGCGGTCTTTTGGGGGAACTTTCTGCGGATGCGAAGGTTTCGCCGTCGATCACCGTGAGCCGGGGCGAGGTCGCAGAGGCGGTCCTGTCCAAAATTGCGGGGACGAAAGTCTGGCGCCTTGTGGCCGAGATTTCCGCTCCTGCCGGTTCCATTGTCGAAATCCGTGCCGGTGTCTCGGGCTATGGGCGAAACCTGACCGAGAGCTGGCTGTACCAGTGGATCAAGGAATGAGCGCTGAACAACAGATCTCTGCTCGACACCACAATGCGAGCGCCATCGAGGGGCCGCATTGGGAACCCCCGTCCGCCCCGCTCGACATGCCGACGCAGGTGCTGGAGGCCCAGAACCGCTGGGTCGACGCTGTCCTGCACTGGCTGAGCGCGCCGATGCTGCGCCTGCGCGGCTGACCCCGTAACAGCAGGAGCATCCGCATGGCGGTTTCGCTGGGAACTGACGGTTTCCGCCTGGCGCGGATTGCGGCACTGACCTTCAGCGCCGCGCTTGGCCTGGCCGCCGCCGGGCTGATGTTCGAGGCGTCGATCCAGGACGGCGTGCAGCTGTGGGATGTCCTGCGCACCCTGCTGATCCTGGTGACGACGGCCTGGCTGGCCTGGGGCACGATGCAGGCCCTGCTGGGCCTGCCGCCCCGCCGCACCCTGCCCGAGCGTGGCGAAATCGGCCTGCCGCATGCGCCGACCGTGGTGCTGGTGCCGATCTGTAACGAGGATCCGGTTGCCACCTTTGCCCGCATCGCCGCGATGGATGCCTCGCTCGACGCTGCGGGGGTGAATGCGGATATCGCCATCCTGTCGGATACCCGTGACGACACCGCCGCCACGCGGGAACGCGACTGGTTCGCCCGTCTGCTGGCCGAACGGCACGGCGACGGGCGCATCTTCTACCGCCGGCGCGAGGTGAACACCGGGCGCAAGGCCGGCAATATCGAGGATTTCATCCGCAAGTCGGGCGGCGGGTACGAATTCGCCGTCATCCTCGACGCCGACAGCCTGATGGAGGGCGCCACCATCCGCGAGATGATCGCCCGGATGGAAGCCGAACCCGAACTTGGCCTGCTGCAGACCCTGCCCAAGATCGTCGGCGCGCAATCGCTGTTCGGGCGGGCGATGCAGTTCTCGGCCAGCTTCTTCTCGCCCGTCTTTGCCCGGGGGCTGGCCCGGATGCAGGGGCGGACCGGGCCGTTCTGGGGCCATAACGCGATTGTCCGGGTCCGCGCCTTTGCCGAAAGCTGCGGCCTGCCCTCGCTGTCGGGGCGCCCGCCCTTTGGCGGGCACATCCTCAGCCACGATTACGTCGAGGCCGCGCTGCTGGCCCGCGCCGGATGGAAGGTGCGGGTGGACGAGGATATCGAGGGCTCCTTCGAGGAGGGGCCCGAGAACGTCGTCGCCTTTGCCCGCCGCGACCGGCGCTGGTGCCAGGGCAACCTGCAGCATTCGCGCCTGATCTTCGCCCCCGGGCTGAAAGGGTGGAGCCGCTTCGTCTTTGTTCAGGGCATCCTCGCCTATGTCTCGTCGCTGATCTGGGGGGCCTTCCTGATCGTGTCGATCGTGGCCGCCGTGACCGCGCCCGCGCCGGATTACTTCCCCGACATCTATCAGCTGTTCCCGGTCTTCCCCGACGACCGGACCAAGCAGATCGTCGGCCTTGCCATCGGCATCGTCGGCCTGCTGCTGCTGCCCAAGGTGGCGATCCTGACCGAATCCGCGCTCAACGGACGGGCGGCGGGGTTCGGCGGGCGGCTCTCGGCGCTGCGCTCGGTCCTGTGCGAACTGCTGCTGTCCTCGCTGCTGGCGCCGGTGATGCTGATGTACCAGTCGCGCGCCGTGCTGCAGGTGCTGACCGGCCGCGATGGCGGCTGGCCCGCGAACCAGCGGGGCGAGGGGCGGCTGTCGCTGTCCGATGCCTGGCGCGCCTCGGCCTGGATCTCGGTCGTGGGGGCGGCGTCGCTGGCCGCCTCGACCTACCTCGCGCCGGAGCTGCTGATCTGGCTGATGCCGGTCAGCCTGCCGATGGTGCTGGCGCCGATGCTGATCGCCTGGAGCTCGCAGCCCGCCGGGCAGGGCGTGTTCCGGGTGCCGCAGGAGGACCAGGCCCCTGCCGTCGTCGCGGCCTATCGCGACATTCACGGCACCTGGGCCGGGCATGCCGCGCCCGAGGATACCGGGACCGGAGGGCGCCTCGATGCCGCAGCCTGATCCGACCCTGGTCGCCTTTCCTGCCGCGCAACCGCCGGTCAAGCCGCCGCGCGACCTGCGCATCGACATGTTCCGCGGGCTGGCGCTGGTGATGATCTTTGTCGATCACGTGCCCGGCAACCCCTACGAGGCCTTCACCAGCCGCAACTTCGGCTTTTCGGACGCGGCCGAGGCGTTCTTTGTCATGTCCGGCATCGCCGCCGGGATCGCCTATTCCGGCCGCTTCCTGCCGGATACGCTCAGACGGAATGGCCACTGGGCCGCGATCTCGCCGATCTGGGCGCGGGCCTGGACGCTCTACCTGGTGCATGTCTTCCTGACGGCTTGGGCCATCGCGATCTTTGCCTGGGGCGCCAGCACCTTTGTCCTGCCGGAGCTGCGACAGGCGATCAACCTGCGCCAGGTGTTCGAAAACACCGGCCCCGCGCTGGCCGGGGTGCCCGCGCTGACACACCAGCTGGGCTATGTGAACATCCTGCCGGCCTATGCTGTGCTGCTGGTCTGCCTGCCCGCCGCGATCGTGCTGGGTCTGCGCCGCCCCTGGACGCTGGCGCTGCTGTCGGCGCTGCTGTGGTACGCGGCGGGGCATTTCCGGCTGAACCTGCCGAATTATCCCAACCCGGGCGGCTGGTTCTTCAACCCCTTCTCGTGGCAGGTGGTCTTTGTCACCGGCCTGCTGATCGGCCTGGCCCTGCGCCGCGGCGAACGGCTGGTGCCGCGCAGCCCCTGGCTGTTCTGGCCCGCGCTGGCCTTCGTGGTGCTGGTGCTGGTCTGGGTCCGCGTCCCGGCGGTGGCCGAGGTGCTGAACACGGGCATGGCCTGGCTTGGCGCGCAGGGCGCTCCGTTCCACATCGTCGCGCATGACAAGACCTTCGTGTCGCTGCCGCGTCTGCTGCACATCCTGGCGCTGGTCTACGTGATCTCGTCGCTGGGCTGGGTGCGCAGCCTCTCCGGGTCGCGCATCGCCGCGCCGCTGCGGCTGATGGGGCGGCAGGGGCTGCTGGTGTTCTCGCTGGGCACGGTGCTGGCGCTGACCTTCCAGGTCATGATGGCGGCCGAGCCGGACCTGTCCGCCCTGCCCTGGGTGCTGCCGGCGGCGGGCGTGGGCCTGATGCTGGCCGCCGCGTGGCTGCGCGAGGAGGCCCGCCGCCGGATGCCCCGCCCCGTGGGCAAGGGTCAGGTCGCGCGTCCCGTGGCGCCCGTGTCGCGCGCCGCAGCCGTCCCGGCGGAATAGGACAAGAAGCTGTCGCAACCGGGCAAGCCGCCCGGTCGATTCCCGATACCACTGGGCGCATGACCCCGCAGCATCAGACGGCAGACCGCCGTCGCGGGCACGGGCATCTGCGATACGGGGCGGGCGATGCAGGCACAGGCCGACGAGGCCGATTTCGTGATTGTCGGCGCGGGGTCCGCGGGCTGCGTGCTGGCCAATCGCCTGTCGGAAAAACCTGCGCACCGGGTCACCCTGCTAGAGGCCGGGGGCCGGGATTTCAGCATCTGGGTCCGCATGCCCATCGGCTATGGCGGGGCCTATTACCACCCCCGGCTGAACTGGCGCTACACGACCGAGGCCGATCCCGGTTCTGCGGGGCGGCAGCTTTACTGGCCGCGGGGCAAGGTTGTCGGCGGGTCCAGCTCGATCAACGCGATGGTCTATGTCCGGGGCCAGGCCGAGGATTACGACGGCTGGGCGGCCCTGGGCAACGCGGGGTGGTCCTATGCCGATGTGCTGCCGCATTTCCGCGCGATCGAGGACAACCTGGCCGGGGCCGACGCATGGCGCGGACGCGGCGGGCCGATCACGGTGACACGCACCGACGGTTCGGTCCACCCGATGAGCCACGATTTCCTGACCGCCGCCCAGGCCGCCGGCCTGGCGCTGAACCCCGATTACAACGGAGCCAGCCAGGAGGGCGTGGCGCTTTACCAGATCTCCACCCGCCGGGGGTTCCGCTGTTCCGCCGCAACCGGCTTCCTGAACCCGGTGCTGTCGCGCGCCAACCTGCGGCTGGTGACCCATGCGCTGGCGACCCGGGTGCTGTTCGACGGCAGCCGCGCCGTGGGGGTGGAATACACCCGGGGCGGCGAGATCCGCCGCGTGATGGCCCGGCGCGAGGTGATCCTGTCGGGCGGTTCGGTGAACTCGCCCCAGCTGCTGGAACTGTCGGGCATCGGCGATCCCGACCGGCTGAGGGCGCTTGGCATCGCGCCGGTGGCCGATCTGCCGGGCGTGGGGCGCAACCTGCAGGACCACATCGGGCTGGATTACAACTATGCCACCTCGGTTCCGACCCTGAACGACGAGCTTGGCCCGATGCTGCCGCGCGCCCTGGCCGCGCTGCGCTATGCCCTGACCCGCACCGGCCCGCTGTCGCTGAGCGTGAACCAGGCCGGTGGTTTCTTCCGCTCAAGCCCCGACCGGGTGCGGCCGAACATGCAGCTCTACTTCTCGCCGGTCAGCTATACCCGGGCCAAACCGGGCAAGCGGCGGCTGACCAGGCCCGATCCCTTCTCGGGCATCCTGATCGGCCTGTCGAACTGCCACCCCGCCAGCCGGGGCGAGATCCACATCCGCTCGGCCGATCCGGCACAGGCGCCCGAGATCCGGCCCGGCTACCTCAGCGCGCCCGACGATATCGCCGAGCTGGTCGAAGGCGTGAAGATGCTGCGCCGGATCGCGGCGCAGCCGCCGCTCGCCGGTGTCTTCCTGCGCGAGATCGCGCCCGGCACCGAGGTGCAGGACGATGCCCAGCTGGCCGAGGATATCCGCCTGCGCAGCGGCTCGATCTTCCATCCCTGCGGGACCTGTTCGATGGGGCCGGACGGCGATGCCGGGGCGGTGGTCGATCCGCGCCTCCGGGTGCGCGGCGTCAGCGGGCTGCGGGTCATCGACGCCTCGGTCTTTCCGCGCGTGCCTGCGGGCAACATCAACGCGCCCTCGATCATGACCGGGCACAAGGGGGCCGCGATGGTGCTGGAGGATGCGCAGAATGCCTGAGCGCCGCCCGATTGCCAGCCCGCCGCGTCCGGGTCATGGTGCCGCTCATCAGGCCACAGGACCGACGCCATGCAGCTGACACGGATCGAGACATTTGCCACCCCCGACATCGGTTTTGTCCGGGTCACCGACGAGACGGGGGCGACGGGCTGGGGGCAGGTGTCGACCTATCAGTCCGACATCACCGCGCAGGTGCTGCACCGGCAGGTCGCGCCGCATTCGCTGGGGATCGGGATCACCGATCTGGACGATCACCTGGAACGGGTGCTGGAGCGCGAGCACAAGTTTCCCGGATCCTACATGTGCCGGGCCATCGCGGGGCTGGAAACGGCGATCTGGGATCTGCGCGGCAAGCAGGCGGGCCAGCCGGTCGCCACGCTTCTGGGCGGCTCGCCGGGCAAGCTGCGGGCCTATGCCTCGTCGATGAAACGCGACATCACCCCGGCGGCAGAGGCCGAGCGGTTCCGCCGCCTGCGGGGCGAGCACGGGTTCGACGCCTTCAAGTTCCGCATCGGGGCCGAGGTCGGGCGCAACCGCGATGAATGGGAGGGCCGGACCGAAGAGATCATCCCCACCGTCGCCCGCGCCTTTGCCAGCGAGGACGTGGCCCTGCTGGCGGATGCCAATTCCTGCTATTCCCCGGACCGGGCGATCCATTACGGGCACATGCTGCAGGACAATGGCATCGGCCATTACGAGGAACCCTGCCCCTATTGGGAGTTGGAGCAGACACGAGAGGTCGCCGCCGCGCTGGATGTCGACGTGACGGGCGGCGAGCAGGACTGCATGCTGCCCACCTGGCGGCGGATGATCGAGATGGACGCGGTGGATATCGTGCAGCCCGATATCCTGTATCTCGGCGGCATGGGGCGGACCCTGCGGGTTGCCCGGATGGCGCAGGCGGCGGGCAAGCCGGTCACGCCGCATTGCGCCAACCTGGGGCTGGTGACGCTGTTCACCATGCATCTGCTGAGGGCACTGCCGAACGCGGGCAAGTATCTGGAATTCTCGATCGAAGAGGCGGATTACTACCCCTGGCAATACGGCCTGTTCCGCAATGATCCCTACCGGATCGAGGACGGCATGGCCGAGGTCACCGACGCCCCCGGCTGGGGCGTCGAGATCGCGCCGGAGTGGCTGGCGAAGTCCGAATACCGGGTCAGCGCGGCGCAATAGGGCGCGAGCGCTCGGGCCCGGGCCGGGGCGCCGACACCGCGCAGCCGGTCCGGCAGGATGGCACACAGCGGCGTGACCCTCTGCGGCGCTTCGCGACATGGGCCCCGGGCGCGCGCCGGGGCCTGCAGGCGCCTGCTGCGCTCAGAGCGGAATATCGCGGCCCAGCAGGTTCATCCATTCGCCCTGCCCGCGATAGGCGGCGAGGTTGGTTTCGAAGACCTTGACGTAGCGCTTGCCGAAGGCGGGGGTGGAGCCTGCGACATGCGGGCTGACCAGCACCTTGGGCGAGGTCCAGAGCGGGCTGTCGGCGGGCAGCGGCTCCTTGGAGAACACGTCGAGCCCCGCGCCCCTCAGCTCTCCGGAATCGAGCGCCGCGATCAGGGCGGTTTCGTCGATCAGGCTGCCGCGCCCGATGTTCACGATCCAGCCCGCGCCAAGCGCCTCCAGCTCTGCGGCCCCAATCAGGGCCGACCCGTCGACCTGCGCGGGTGAGGTCAGAATCAGGATATCCGCCCAGTCGCAGACCTCGCGCAATGCGCTGACCGGGTGGATCACCTCGACCGGGCCGGAATAGGTGGCCGGGTTGCGCTTGACGCCCACGACCTCGGCCCCCCAGCCATCCAGCCGCCGGGCAAAGGCATCCCCGATGCGGCCGATGCCGACGATGGCGATCTTCTTGCCGAATACCTCGTCGCAGAGCGGGCGCTGCCATTTCGCCTCGGCCATGTTGCGCGCCGCGGTGCCCAGGTTGCGGGTCAGCGCCAGCATCAAGGCAAAGGCATGTTCGGCCACGGCATCCGCATGCACGCCGGCGCCGGTGGTGATCACCACGTCGCGCGCATGCAGTTCGGCCACCGGGAACTGGTCGAATCCGGCGCTTGGGCTGGCCACCCATTTCAGCGAGGGCGAAAGATAGCTTTCGTTCCAGATGAAGGAAACCAGCACCTCGCCCCCGTCCTGCAGGGCACGGGCGACACCCTCGTCGTCCTGCGGCGTGACGATCTGCAGCCCGGGCAGGGCGCTGACATACTCGCGCACGCCTTCGGGCAGTTTGGGATGAAGGACGACAGAAATGCTCATGGCGGGACCTTTTGTTGGGTGCGGGGCCAGAGGGCTGGCCCGGTTCGGGGCCATCATGCGCAGCAGCGCCGGAATGACCAGACCGGGCGGCCGGGTGGCGGGGATATTCCACTCTTCTGGCACAGGGGCTAAGCTGGGCGGGTCCACGCCGCAAATCCCCGGAGAGCCCGCCATGATGAACGCCCCCGCCGCCTGTGTCGGCGATCCGGTCGACGTGATCGAGACGCCCGCCCTGGTGGTCGATCTCGACCTGCTGGAGGCGAACATCCGGCGGATGGCCGATTTCGCCGCCGCGCGCGGCATCCGCCTGCGGCCCCATGCCAAGACCCACAAATGCGCCGCCATCGCCCGGATGCAGATCGCCGCGGGCGCCGTCGGCATCTGCTGCCAGAAGGTGGGCGAGGCCGAGGCGCTGGCCAATGCCGGTATCGGCGACATTCTGGTGACCAACCAGGTGGTGGGGGAGCGCAAGCTCGACCGCCTGGCCGCCCTGTCCAAGCGTATCCGGCTGGCCGTCTGCGCCGATGACGGCGGCAATGTCGACCGGATCGCCGCCGCGGCCGCGCGGTTCGGCACCGTGGTCGAGGTGCTGGTCGAGATCGACGTCGGCACCGGCCGCTGCGGTACGCCGCCGGGAGCGCCGGCCCTGGCCCTGGCCCGCCGCATCGCCGGGCATGACAGCCTGCGGTTCGGCGGGGTGCAGGCCTATCACGGCAGCGCCCAGCATATCCGGGGGCACGACGACCGGCGCGCCGCCATCGCCGCCGCCGCCGAGGGCCTGCGCCAGACGCTCGACCTGCTGGCGGCCGAGGGGCTCGACTGCCGCATCGTCGGCGGGGCGGGCACCGGCAGCCACGAATTCGAGACCGAGCTGGGCCTGTGGACCGAGCTGCAGGCGGGCTCCTACGTCTTCATGGACGGGGATTATTCCGACAACCTCGGCCCCGATGGCCAGCCCGACCGGCGCTTTGCCAACAGCCTGACGATCCGCAGCACGGTGATCAGCGCCCCGGTGCCCGACCGGATCGTGACCGATGCGGGCCTCAAGGCGATGTCGACCGAAAGCGGCCCGCCGCGCGTGGTGGATGCGCCCTGGGCCCGGGTGCGGGGCGTGTCGGACGAACATACGGTGATCCTGACCGATCCGGCGCGGCGGCCCGGCGTGGGCGCGGTGCTGTCGCTGATCCCGGGGCATTGCGATCCGACCGTGAACCTGCACGACTGGATCATCGGCACGCGCGGCGGGATCGTCGAATGCATCTGGCCGGTGGACGCGCGGGGCGCCGTGCTCTGAGCGCATTCCTGCGATCCGCGCCCCCGCCGTTGGGGCGCGCAGGGCGGCGGTGCTAGCATGTCCCCCTGATGATCGGGGGATGCGTGATGACCGAGACCGGGACCGTGGCCGAGATCGAACCCTATCGCGGGTTCCAGTACCGCAGGCGCAGCTTTCACCTGGACGCACAGGAGGAGGCCCGCCTGCTGGCCCTCTGCGGCATCGACCCGGCGATCTACAGCGGCGGGGCCGACCCGGCGCAGTTCATCACCCATGCCATCAACGAGGGCGTGAGCAACGGCGTTTCGGCCAATGGCGGCGTCAACATGGTGCAGAAGCTGGATATCCGCCGCCTGCCGCGTCTGGACGAAGAGGTGATGCTGGAGGGCGGTATCCTGGACGTCACCCATGCCCCGCGCGGGCGGGTGACCACCAGCGAGGTGCGCTATCACGGGCAGGACGGGGCGCTGGCGCTGATTTCGGCGCGGCGCTCGCTCAAGACCGACCCGACGAAACAGGCCGATCCCGCGCTGCGCGGAGCGGGGGAACGCCCCCCGCCGGTCTTTGACAGCCTGGACGGTCTGGTCCGCCTGGGCGAGGTGCAGCTGACGCCCGAGATCGTGCAGGGCTACAGCCTGCACACCCGCAACCCGATCCATACCGAGATGGAGGCCGCCAACCGCGCCGGCTATCGCGCGCCGATCATCGGCGGGGCGCATGGGGTGCGCTACCTGACCGCCGCGATCTGGCGGGAATTCGCGCCGACGGGGGCCGATCTCGACATCTATTTCCGCCGGCCGCTGTTCTGGGATGACGGGTTTCGCATCCTCGCCCGCCGCTCGGGCGGGGGCTGGGATGCGCTCTGCATCGAAAAGGACGGCAAGGTGGCGGTCGAGATGCGGATCAACGCGCTGAAGACCTGAGCCTTCGATGACATCCGGATCACCCAGGTTTGACGGGCGCCCGGCTGGTTGAGCGGGCGGTTTCGCGCTAGGTTCAGTCGAAACCCGGACCGCGCGATTGACCAGACAGAATGACCCCTTCCTGCACGTCCTCCAACGCCTTCTGACACCTTTGTCCGAGGCGCTGATTGTGCGCGGGGTCAGCCTGGGCCAGGCCTATGAGGCGCTGAAGGGCGCGATGGTGCGGTCGGCCGAGCGGACCGAGGGCGCGGATGCCAGCGACAGCCGCATCTCGCTGGTCACCGGGCTACACCGCAAGGACGTCAAGCGCCTGCGCGAGGCCATGCCCCAGCCCAAGAGGACGGCCATCGGCGCTGTGGCGCAGGTGCTGGCCCACTGGCGCGGAGAGCCGGATCTGGCCGGACCCGACGGCGGCCGCCCCCTGACCCGGGCCGAGTTCGACGCGCTGGTGCGGTCCGCGCGCATCGACATGGCCCCGGGCACGGTGCTGGCCGCGCTGCAGGATCACGGCGCGGTCACCACCGACGACGCGGGCCTGCTGGTGCCGCTGACCACCGCCGCCCTGCCGCGCGCGGGCAGCGACGAGATGGTCGCCGCCTTTGGCGCCACGCTGGCGCCGCATCTGGACGCGGCGGTGCACAACCTCACCGCCACCGAAGGCACCCGGCATTACGACCGTGCGCTGCGCTATTCCCATCTGTCGCCCGAGTCGGTGGCAGAACTGGACGCCGCCGCGCGCAAGGCCGCGCAGGAGATGCTGGTAGCGCTGGACCGAAAGGCCCATGAATTGCAGAAACGGGACCGGGACCTCCCGGGCGCCACGGGACGGTTCGTCCTGGGCGCTTTCGTGCGGCCCGATCCACCGGAGGACCACGAATGAAGCCGTTTCCGACCGTCCGGCGGCCCCTGGCCCGCCTTGCCGCCGGCCTGATTGCGCTGGCCACGGCGCTGGCGCCCGCGCTGTCCCCGGCGCGCGACAAGGACATCCCCGAGGCCGAGGGCGGCATCGTCGGAACCGGCATCGCGCCCGCGGGCATCTATGGCGTGATCACCGGGCTGGGCTCGATCCACGTGAACGGGCAGCGGGTGGTCTATGACCCGGGCCTGCTCGTCCACTCGCCCCTCGGCAGCATGACGGCCGAGATGCTGGAGCCGGGCGACGTGGTGGCGGTGATGGCCGACCCCGAGGGCGACGACTGGCGCGCGCGCTCCATCGACCGGGTCTTTGCCCTGATCGGGCCGATCGAATCGGTGGCCCGGGGCAGCTTCACCGTCATGGGCTCGCAGGTGCTGGCCGATGCCGGAGAGCTGGAGCCGGGCGACTGGGTCGCCGTCAGCGGGCTGTGGCAGGAAAATGCGCTCAGCGCCTCGGATATCGAGCCGATCCCGCCGCAGGATCATGCGCTGGTGCAGGGCACCTGGAAGCGCACGCCCGACGGGGTGACCATCGGCGGCGCGCGGCTGGAGGGGATCTCCCCCACCCATGCCGGGCCCGGCGAGGTGCTGAGCGCCGAGGGCCAACCGATCCCCGGCGGCATCTCGGCCGAGCGGCTGTCCTTCGGCATCTTCCCCGACAGTGCCGGGCTGGTGCTGGCCGAGGGCTACCTGGCCGATGCGCGGGACGGGTCGGGCATGTATATCCTGCTGGGCAGCGGGCTGGTGGCCTATACCGAAAATCCCGGTATGATCGACCCCGAGCAGCGGATCCTCAGCTGCGGCTCCCCCGCCGATGGCGGCACGGTGCCCCAGGAGCTGGCGGCCCGGCTGGGCTGCACCGGCATCCCGATGATGGACCCGGCCACGCCGCGCTGATCGGCCCGCCCGGGTCGCGGCGCGCGTGGCAGACACCCCGCGTGCCGAAGCGCGCGGTGCGGTGCGGACCGGGCTGCGCCTTCCAGTGGACACACAAGAAAGGCCCGGGCACAAAAAAAGGCCCGGGCAGTGCCCGGGCCAGTCCAACAGGGAGGTGCATATCAATCACCCGGACATGCGCGGGGTTCCGTCACACTCGTCACGAGTGAGAGAGTATCATGTCACCTGACCCCAAGTCAGGTCAGGTATTCCTTACGCCACCAGACGGTAGCCGCCGGATTCGGTGACCAGAAGCCGTGCATTGGTCGGATCCGGCTCGATCTTCTGGCGCAGGCGGTAGATGTGGGTTTCCAGCGTGTGGGTCGTGACCCCGGCATTGTAGCCCCAGACCTCGTGCAGCAGCACGTCGCGGGCCACCACGCCCTCGGTCGCGCGGTACAGGAACTTCAGGATGTTGGTTTCCTTCTCGGTCAACCTGATCTTGCGCTCGTCCTCGGTCACCAGCAGCTTCATCGCGGGCTTGAACGTATAGGGGCCAAGCTGGAAAATCGCGTCCTCGCTCTGCTCGTGCTGGCGCAGCTGCGCGCGGATGCGGGCCAGCAGGACGGGGAACTTGAACGGCTTGGTCACATAGTCGTTGGCGCCGGCGTCCAGCCCCAGGATGGTATCGGCATCGCTGTCATGGCCGGTCAGCATCACGACAGGGCTTTTGACACCCTGCTTGCGCATCAGGCGGCACAGTTCGCGGCCATCGGTGTCGGGCAGGCCGACGTCCAGAATGACCAGATCGAACAGACCTTCCTTGACGCGGCTCATGGCGTCGGCGCCGCTGGCGGCTTCGAAGACGTCGAAATCCTCGGTCATCACCAGTTGCTCGCTCAGTGCCTCGCGCAGGTCCTCGTCATCGTCGACAAGCAGGATTTTCTTCAGTTGTGCCATTGCGGGCCCTCCTTTGTGCACTTCACATCGGTGTGTTTCACGCGGGCGGCAAGATTTGCTGCAACCCTGTCACGCGGACGTGTATGCACCTGAGGAATGTTTCAAATTTTCCCGTGAAGCATTACATCTCCCGTATCAACGCGGAGATCCCGTCATGAGTTTCATGCCTGACATTGCCGAAATGCTGGCCCGCGCGCGGGCCGATCTGCGCATGGGGCTGGGGATCGTGCTGCTGGACGGAGCCGAGGGCGCGCTGGTTCTGGCGGCGGAAACCCTGTCGTCGCAGCGGCTGGCGGACCTGCGGGCGCTTGGCGGCGCGCCGGTGCTGGCGGTGACCGCGCGCCGGGCCGAGACGCTGAAGGCGCGGCCCTATGACGGCGACCTGGCGCGCATCGCCCTGCCGGCGGATGTCAGCCTGGCGTGGATCGCCGCGATCTCGGACCCGGCGGACGATCTGAGATCGCCGATGAAGGGGCCGCTGGTTGCCGAACGGACCGGCCCGGCGCATCTGCACCGGCTGGCCCTGCGCATCGCCAAGGCGGCGCGCATCCTGCCCGCCGTTCTGGTGCTGCCGATCCCCGACGCCGCCCGGTTCGCGGGCGAGAACGGGCTGACCGCGCTGGACGCCGTGCGGGCCAAATCGGTGATCGACACGGCCAGCCCGCTGCATCCGGTGATTTTTGCCCGCGTGCCGCTTGAGGCCTCAGAGGCGGGGCGGGTGCATGTCTTTCGCCCCGAGGACGGCGGCGAAGAGCATTACGCCATCGAGATCGGCCGCCCCAAGCGCGACCAGCCGGTGCTGGCGCGGCTGCATTCGGCCTGTTTCACCGGCGACCTGCTGGGCAGCCTGAAATGCGACTGCGGCCCGCAGCTGCGCGGCGCCCTGCACCAGATGGGCGAGGAAGGGGCCGGCGTGCTCCTCTACCTCAACCAGGAGGGGCGGGGGATCGGGCTGGCCAACAAGATGCGGGCCTATTCGCTGCAGGATCAGGGATTCGACACGGTCGAGGCGAACCACCGCCTGGGGTTCGAGGATGACGAGCGGGATTTCCGCCTCGGCTCGGACATCCTGACGCGGATGGGGTTCCGCAAGGTGCGGCTGCTGACCAACAACCCCGCCAAGATCGCGATGATGGAAAAAAACGGCATCGCCGTGACCGAACGGGTGCCGCTGAAGGTGGGCGAGAACGCGCATAACCGCGCCTATCTGGCGACCAAGGCCCGGAAATCGGGCCACCTGCTGTGAGCCCCTTCGATCTGGTCCTGACCCCGCGCGGCGTCCGGTTCATGGGGCGCCTGTTTCCCTGCACCATCGGGCGCGGCGGCATCCGGGCCGACAAGCGCGAAGGCGACGGCGCCACGCCGGTCGGACGGCATCGCGTGGTGGGCATGCTCTACCGCCCCGACCGCATGGCCCGCCCCGCCGACTGGGCCGAGCCGATCGGCCCGGGCGACCTGTGGTCCGACGACCCGCGCGACGCGGCCTATAACCTGATGGTCCGCGCGCCCTATGCCCCCAGCCACGAGGCGCTGCGCCGGGCCGATCCGATGTACGACATCGTGCTGCTGACCGACTGGAACTGGCCCGAGGCGCAGCCGGGGCGCGGCTCGGCGATCTTCCTGCACCAGTGGCGCAGGCCGGGCGCGCCGACGGCGGGCTGCATCGCGTTCCGCCGCGACCACCTGCGCTGGATCGCCGGGCGGATCCAGCCGGGCGCCGGGGTGATCGTGCCCGCGCCGGGGCTGGCCGCGCTCGCCTGAAAGGCGCGGGCGGGCCGGGTACGCCCCGGAGGTCAGTGCGTGTCGCGATCCCCGAAGATGGCGCTGCCCACGCGGACATGAGTCGCGCCGTGCATGATCGCCTTTTCGAAATCGCCGGACATGCCCATCGACAGCCCCTCCAGCCCGTTGCGGGCGGCGATCTTGGCCAGCAGGGCGAAATGCAGCGAGGGTTCCTCGTCGACCGGGGGGATGCACATCAGCCCCGCGATCGGCAGGTCCAGCCCGCGGCATTCGGCGACAAAGGCGTCGGTCTCGCCGGGCAGGACACCGGCCTTCTGCGGCTCCTCCCCGGTGTTGACCTGGATGAAAAGCTGCGGGCAGGTGCCGATCTCCTGCGCCAGCCGGGCAAAGGTGTTCGCCAGCTTGGGCCGGTCGAGCGAATGGATCGCCTGGGCCAGCTCCATCGCCTGACGGGCCTTGTTGGTCTGCAGGGGTCCGATGATATGCAGCTCGACCCCGTCGTAGGTCTCGCGGAAGCGGGGCCATTTGCCGGCGGCCTCCTGCACGCGGTTCTCGCCAAAGACGCGCTGGCCCTCTTGCAGCACCGCTTCGACCCTTTCGTCGGGCTGCAGTTTCGACACGGCGATCAGCCGGGCACTGCCCGCGGGGCGGCCCGCGGCGGTTTCGGCCTCGGCGATGCGGGCGCGGATGTCGGTCAGGGGCATAGGGTCCTCCGGCGGCTGCGTCGTTGCGGCGGAGACAACACCAGTTTGGCCGGGATGAAAAGAGTCAGCGCTCGCGCGGGGGCGGCAGTGGCGTTCCGGTGGTCACGAAATAGCGCGGACCGTTGGGCGCGGCGGCACGCCCGTTGCCGGCCCGCACCCGCACCTGCGCGCCAAAGGTCAGCCCGCCGTCGGACGTCGTGCTGGCGGTGCTGTCCAGGCCATAGCGGCTTTCGATGCGCGCGGCCTTGCTTGAGGAGTCATGGGACACGCCGAACCGCGCCTCGCCCTCGAACCGCAACTGGGCCAGGGCAGGGGCCGGCGCAAGCGCCAGGCAGGTCAGGAGGACGGCGTATCGGATGGGATGCTCCCTTCGGCAATCGCGGACAGGGTGTCCCGGGATGCAGGGATCGGGCAAGCCACAAAAGCGCGAGCGCGGGGCGCGGCGGAAAAGGGCCGGGGCCGGGGCGAGAGCGGGGCCTGCCGGAAGGGGTCGCAACCTGAAGGGCCCAAACCGCAGGGGGCCCAAAAACGAAAAGGGCAGGTCCTGAGACCTGCCCCCTCGTAGACTGTGGTCCGTTCAACTTAGAAGTTGAAGAGGACGCCCATGTCTGCGGTCAGCACGTCCTGTGCCGAAACGACACCGCCGCGGATGGACACACCACCGCCGAGGCTGTGCTTCAGGCCGAGGCCGTAGCTGTCGGCGCTCAGGCCGTTGTTTTCGTCGTCGTTGTTGTAGAAGGCCAGAACGGTCGTGGCGCCACCAACTTCGAACTCACCAGCCAGGGTGGCCGATGCTTGGTCCAGGTCGTCTTCGGCGTACATGACCGAAACGGTCACCGGGCCGATTTCGCCACCGACGGTCACAGCGTAGACAACGTCGTCAGCGACGTTCGAGTCTTGGTAGGCTGCTGCGAAGGTCCAGTCGTTCCAGGTGTACGACAGAGCGATTGCGGTACGCTCGGTGCCACCGGTGTTCGACGACGACACGTGTGCGCCGAAGCCGCCACCTTCGTAGATGACTTCCACGCCGTTCCGGCCAGCGCCGGTCGAGGAGTAGGAGTCAGCGTCGAAGTTCGACACGACGTTGTGCCAGCCGAGACCCGACAGACCGATCGAAGCGGTGTACAGGTTCGGCATCGAGTCGATGGCGCCGTAGATGTTGCCAACGCCAACGGTCAGGCCGCCGGTCATTGCGTAGAAGCGCGCGCCGTTCAGCGAAGCAGCGTTTGCAGCGGTTGCGGTGTCGTCGGCCTGCATACGGACGCGGGCACCAAAAGTCACGCCGCCATCAGCTTCGGTCGAACCATCGATGTTCAGACGGAAGCGCGATTCGATGCGGGTGTCTTTGGCTGCGTTTTCAACGTACAGCACGCCAAAACGGCCGTAGCCGCCAAAGGACACGTCCGCAGCTGCGACGCCAGCAGTGGCAACCAGCGCGGTCGTAGCGAAGAGAACTTTTTTCATCGTTTTCCCTCGGTTTCTCAGTCAGTCCCAAACGGGGAATCCGATTTGGGCATGGCAGGTCTTTCGCTCTTTTCGGGGCCTCAATGCAAGCGCCCGGGGGGCATGCCATGTTTTGGACCCCTAATTGGTGCAGCTTTGCCACAGTGCCGCCACCGCTCCCCCCTGCCGCCCCGGACCGAAGCCGCCGGCCACGCGCGCGCAGCCGTTAAATCGCTTGCTCCGCATTGAGCCGTTGGGTAGGACGGAGTGAACTTTGAGGTACTGGGCGTGGCGATGGAATTTTCTCGCATTTTCAAGCAGGCGATGGTCGGGGTTCTGATCCTGACTCTTGCCGCATGTGGTGGGAACGGTTTCAAGTTGCTGGGCCCCCCCAGCAGCGGCGCCGCAACCGAACTGGAAGCGCGCGCGGCGAATCCCAAGAACATCGGCAATCCGCTTGAGGAAGGTGACGGGACGTCAATCTTCGACCTGTTCCGCCAGCGCGACGACGGCACCAAGGTCGGCGTGAATCGCTACCTCTGGAATGCCTCGCTGGATGTGCTCGAATTCCTGCCGGTGCAGTCGGTGGATCCCTTCTCGGGGGTGATCATCACCGGGTACGGGACGCCTCCGGGGGGCGGCCAGTCCTACCGTGCGACGGTCTACATCAGCGATCCCGCGCTGGAGGCACGTTCGCTGAAGGTGGCGATGCAGACCCGCGGCAACCGGCCGGTCAGCGCATCGACTCAGCGCGCGGTCGAGGATGCGATCCTGACAAGGGCCCGGCAGCTGCGGGTGCGCGACAAGAAGTTCTGATCAGGCGCCGACCCGCAAGACAATCTGTCGGCGCGCCGGGCCGCAAGACGGCCCGGGCTTCGTATCAGACGGTCATGTCGGCCAGACTCTGCACCCATTCCATTTGCTGGGGCAGGCAGATCCGCTTCAGATCGTAGGTCTCGCGGATATGGGCACGGGCGGCGGCACCCAGACGGTTGCGCGCCTCGGCGCTGTCCAGCATGCGGTCGACCTCGGCCACCAGCTCTCCGCCGTTGAAGAAATCGATCAGCCGCCCGGTCTCGTTGTCGACGATGGCCTCGCGCACCGGGGCGGTTCCGCTGGCCACAACGGCGGCCTCGGCGCTCATCGCCTCGAACAGGGACCAGCTGAGGACGAAGGGATAGGTCAGGTACACGTGCACGCGCGAAACCTGCAGCAGGCTGACGAACTTGTCATAGGGGATACGGCCCAGGAAATGCACCCGCGCCCAGTCGTCATCCGGAATGCGGCCGCGCACCTCGCCGATGAAGATGTCCTTCCAGGTCTTGCCCTCGGGCGCGCGGGCGCCATAGCTCACCCCGTCGCCGCCCACGATCAGAACCCGGGCATTGGGCCGGGCCTTCAGCAGCTCGGGCAGGGCGCGCATGAAGATGTGATAGCCGCGATAGGGTTCGAGGTTGCGATTGACGAAGGTGATCACCTCGTCCTTGCGGGTCAGGGTCGCGCCGGTCGGGACCGTGTAGCTGGCCCACTGGTTGCGCTGGATCGCATCGGTGTCGATCCCGTCATGAATCACGCTGATCTTGTCGCGGAATTCGGCCGGAAAGGTATCGGCCTGGAAATTCGTCGGGCTGAGACCGGCCTGCGCGATATCGAAATGCAGGTGGTTGTTCAGGTTCTTCATCCGGATGCGCAGCACTTCGGACGGGGAATCCCCGCGCGAGAATTCCGGGTCGAACCCGACATGCGGATAGCCCGGGTGATGGTAGAGCTCGCAGTAGATGCCGATCCGCGCCTTGGGCCAGACGTCCCGCAGGAACATCGACTCGCCCCAGCCGGGGTGGGCGATGATGATGTCGGGCTGATAGCCCGTTCCGCGCAGGCGCATGGCGGCGGTATAGCAGGCCTCGGCCCGGGTCACCTTGCTGTCGAGGTCGGTGAGCCAGGGATGGGTCCGCTGGTCCACCTTGCGCTGGATCGCATAGGGCAGGATGTGCACGCCGTTCCAGTTCGTCGGCTCCTTGACGCGCAGGGTCAGGGCCAGGACGTGGTGCCCCGCGCGGGCCAGCGCTACCGAGAGGTGCTTGAACTGGCCAGGAAAATTCTGGTGTATAAAAAGGATATTCATGAAACCCCTTTAAGCGGCATCCGCCATTTATACCGCGCGCGCCCCCTGTGAACAGGTGCCCGGCCCGGCCCCCGTGCGGGTTGGCACTGGACCCTTGCAGAATTGCCGCATATCACCCCCGGGACCATGAAACGTAAGGGACCGCCGCACATGTCGCGCTATTCCGCAGCCGAAATCGAACCCAAATGGCAAAAGGTCTGGGACGACGCCGGTCTGTTCCGGGCCGAGCGCGACCCTTCGCGGCCCAAGTACTATGTGCTTGAGATGTTCCCCTATCCCTCGGGCCGGATCCATATCGGGCACGTGCGCAATTACACGATGGGCGACGTGGTTGCGCGCTACAAGCGTTCGACCGGGCATAACGTGCTGCACCCGATGGGGTTCGACGCCTTCGGCATGCCGGCGGAAAACGCGGCGATGGCCAATGGCGGACATCCCAAGGACTGGACCTATTCCAACATCGACACGATGGTCGCGCAGATGAAGCCTCTGGGCTTCTCGCTCGACTGGACGCGGATGTTCGCCACCTGCGATCCGGAATATTACGGCCAGCAGCAGGCGCTGTTCCTCGACTTCCTCGAAAAGGGGCTGGTCTACCGCAAGAACGCGGTGGTGAACTGGGATCCGGTCGACATGACCGTCCTGGCAAACGAGCAGGTCGAGAACGGACGCGGCTGGCGGTCGGGCGCGCTGGTGGAACGGCGCGAGCTGACGCAGTGGTTCTTCAAGATCTCGGACCATGCCGAGGATCTGCTGGAATCGCTCGACGGGCTCGACGACTGGCCGGCCAAGGTCAAGCTGATGCAGGCCAACTGGATCGGCAAGTCGCGCGGGCTGCAGTTCGCCTTTGGTCTGATCGACGCGCCCGAGGGGTTCGACCGGGTCGAGGTCTATACCACCCGGCCCGACACGCTGATGGGGGCCAGCTTCGTCGGCATCTCGCCCGACCATCCGCTGGCCAAGCACCTTGAGGCGCGCGACCCGGAGGTCGCGGCCTTCTGCGCCGACGCGCGGCAGGGCGGTACCACGGCTGAATCGATCGAGACGGCCGAGAAGAAGGGCTACGACACCGGGCTGCGCGTGCGCCATCCCTTCGATACCGCGTGGGAGCTGCCGGTCTATATCGCGAACTTCATCCTGATGGATTACGGCACCGGCGCCATCTTCGGCTGCCCGGCCCATGATCAAAGAGACCTCGATTTCTGTATTAAGTACAGCCTGCCAGTGATCGAGGTCTTCCGGCCCGAAGGAGCTCATGCCCCCGTTTCGATTCCTGATTGGGAGTTCGATCACAATCCAGTCTACGTCGGTCAGGAACTCATTGAATTCGACGGAGAGCGAGAGCCTGAGGCCACTTACTTCAAGATTACGAAGTCTGCGTACGTCCCACTGAAATCCCAAGACGTGCAATATGTTCGTGGCTTTGCCGGCGATCCGTTTCAGACGGGTGAGCAGGCCATCGAAGCCGCCATCGCCTTCTGCGAGGCGAACGGCGTGGGGCAGGGCGTGACCCGCTTCCGCCTGCGCGACTGGGGCCTGTCGCGGCAGCGCTACTGGGGCTGCCCGATCCCTGTGGTGCATTGTCCCGACTGCGGCGTGGTGCCCGAGAAGAAGGAAAACCTGCCGATCGAACTGCCGGACGACGTGTCCTTCGACATCCCCGGCAACCCGCTGGACCGGCATCCGACCTGGCGCGACTGCGCCTGCCCGTCCTGCGGTGGCGCCGCCAGGCGCGAGACCGACACGATGGACACCTTTGTCGATTCGTCGTGGTATTTCGCCCGTTTCACCGCGCCGCGCGCCGACACGCCCACGGTGATGGAGGATGCGAAGTACTGGATGAATGTCGACCAGTACATCGGCGGGATCGAGCATGCGATCCTGCACCTGCTCTACGCCCGGTTCTTTGCCCGGGCGATGCATATCTGCGGCCACCTGCCCTCGACCGCGAACGAACCCTTCGACGCCCTGTTCACCCAGGGCATGGTGACCCACGCGATCTACCAGAGCGAGGGCGGGAACAGCCGGCCGGTCTATCACTACCCCGAGGAGGTCGAGCTGAAGGACGGCCGCGCCTACCTCAAGGACGGCGGGCGCGAGGTGACGATCATCCCCTCGGCCAAGATGTCGAAATCCAAGAACAACGTCGTCGACCCGGTGCAGATCATCGCCGATTACGGCGCGGATACCGCGCGCTGGTTCGTGCTCTCCGACAGCCCGCCCGAGCGTGACGTGGAATGGACCGCCGCCGGGGCCGAGGCCGCCGCGCGCCACCTGGCCCGCGTCCACCGCATCGCCGCCGAGATCGCGGAAAGCGACGCCCCCGCCGACGGCAAGGAAGACGCCGCCCTGCTGCGCGAGATGCACAAGGCCATCCGCGACGTGACGCTGGGGGTGGAAAGCTTCGGCTTCAACGCCTCGATCGCGCGGCTTTACGCCTTTACCGCGACGCTGCAGAAATCGCAGGCCGGCGCCGGGGCGAAACGCGAGGCGGCCAAGGTGCTGGCGCAGCTGATGTCGCCGATGACCCCGCACCTGGCCGAGGAATGCTGGCACCTGCTGGGCGGCGAGGGGCTGGTGGCCTCGGCCCCCTGGCCGCAGGCCGACGAGGCGATGCTGGTCGAGGACAGCGTGACCATGCCGGTGCAGGTCAACGGCAAGCGGCGGGCGGAAATCACCGTGCCGCGCGACATGCCGGCCGACGAGGTTGAAAAGCTGGCACTTGCCGCCGACAATGTGATCC
This sequence comes from Pseudooceanicola pacificus, assembly GCF_009789075.1. GTDB lineage: Bacteria > Pseudomonadota > Alphaproteobacteria > Rhodobacterales > Rhodobacteraceae > Pseudooceanicola > Pseudooceanicola pacificus. Next base: position 188,417 of record NZ_WNXQ01000001.1, on the reverse strand, counting down.
GGGCGCTGGACGGGGCGCAGCCCCGCAAGATCATCGTCGTCCCCGGACGGATCGTGAATGTGGTCGCCTGATCGACGCAGCCTTGTACTGGCGGGCCTGGCCGCCCTGACCGGATGCGGGTTCCGCCCGTCCTTCGGCACCGGCGCCCCGGCGACCCGGCTGCTGAACCGCATCCAGTTCGCGGAACCGGCCGGGCGCGAGGGCTATGTGCTGGTGCGCCAGCTGGAAACCCGGCTGGGCCGGGCAAGCGCGCCCGACCTGCGACTGGAATACGCCATCGGCATCTATGAAGAGGCCATGGGCATCACCTCGACCAATACAACCAGCCGGTTCAACCTGGTGGGCAACGTGACCTTCACCCTGTCGCGTCTTGGCACCGGGGAACAGATCGCAGCGGGCAAGGTCGACAGCTTCACCGGCTATTCCGCCACCGGTTCCACCGTCGCGACGCGGGCAGCCAATGACGATGCCCGCGACCGGCTGATGGTGATCCTGGCCGATCAGCTGACCACCCGCCTGATCGCCCTGGCGCCGAGCCTGCCGGCATGAAGCTTTCGGCCCGCGACGCGCCGGGCTATTTCGCCCGGCCCGACCCGGACAAGACCGGAATCCTGATCTACGGCGGCGATGCCATGCGCGTCGCCCTGCGCCGCCAGCAGGTGGTCAAGGCGCTGGTCGGTCCGCAGGGCGAGGAAGAGATGCGCCTGACCCGGATGCTGGCCGGCGATCTGCGCAAGGACCCGGCGGCCCTGTCCGATGCGATCAAGGCGCAGAGCTTCTTTCCCGGCCCCCGGGTGGTGTTCCTTGAGGACGCGGGCGAGCAGCAGGCCCCGCTGATCCTGCCCGCGCTGGAGGACTGGCAGCCCGGCGATGCGCAGGTTGTGATCACCGCCGGTGCGCTCAAGGCCACGTCGAAGCTGCGCAAGTTCTTCGAGGGGCACCGCAATGCCTATGCCGTGGGGATCTACGACGACCCGCCCTCGCGCGGCGAGATCGAGGCGGCGCTGAAGGAGGCGGGCCTGGGCGAACTGGGGCAGGACGCGCTGCGCGACCTCTCGGCCCTGGCGCTGACCATCGACCCGGGCGATTTCCGCCAGACGCTGGAAAAGCTCGCGCTTTACAAGCTGGGCGATCCCGCGCCGTTCAGCGCCGCCGATATCGCCGCCTGCGCCCCCGGCTCCACCGAGGCCGAGATCGACGACGTGCTCGACATCGTGGCCGAGGCGCGGCCCGGCGAGATCGGGCCGGTGATGCAGCGGCTATCGGCGCAGGGGGTCCATGCGACGGGCCTGTGCATCGGGGCGATCCGGCATTTCCGCATCCTCTACGCCGTGGCCAGCGCGCCCGGCGGGCCGTCCGAGGGGATCTCGCGCCTGCGCCCGCCGGTGTTCGGCCCCCGCCGCGACCGGATCCTGCGGCAGGCGCAGGCCTGGGGCGCCGCCCGGCTGGAAGACGCCCTGACCATGATCATCGAGACCGACCTGCAGCTGCGCTCTGCCGGGCAGAACGCCCCGGCGATGGCGCTGGTGGAGCGGACGCTGATCCGTCTGGCGATGCTGGGGCGGCGTTAACCCTTTCCCGGGCCGCGCGCGGGCGCTAGCATCCGGCCATTGGCGGCCCGGAGCCGCCTCAGGGAGGATACATGTACGACCTATACGGCAGCGCGACCTCGCGCGCCTTTCGCGTGATCTGGTTCATGGAAGAAGCCGGCATCGCCTACAATTATCACAAGTTCGGCCCGCATGCCCCCGAGGTGCGCGCCCTATCACCGCTGGGCAAGGTGCCCGTGCTGGTGGCCGACGGCACGCCGATTTCGGATTCGGCGGCGATCGTGACCTTCCTGGCGGACCGGCACGGCCAGTTGACCGCCCCCGCCGGATCGGTCGAGCGCGCCCAGCAGGACGCCGTGCTGCACCAGGTGCTGGACGAGATGGACGCCATCCTGTGGGTTGCGCTCAAGCACACTCTGCTGCTGCCCGAGGACATGCGCGTGCCCGCGATCAAGCCCGCGTTGAAGGCCGAATACGCCCGGAACGAGAAGAACCTGGCGAAACGGCTCAAGGGCGAGTTCCTGATGGGCGACAAGATGAGCGTGCCGGACATCTTTGCCACCCATTGCCTGAACTGGGCACAGAGCGCGAAATTCGCCAATGGCATACCCGAGCTGGACGCCTATCTGGCCCGGATGACCGCGCGCCCCGCCTATCTGCGCGCGATGGAGCTGCGGCAGGCCGCCGCGTAATCCACCGCCGCCAGCCCGGCCATCCGCCCGGTGGCCAGGCAGGCGGTCAGCAGGTAGCCGCCGGTGGGCGCGTCCCAGTCCAGCATCTCGCCCGCGGCAAAGGTGCCGGGCGACTCGCGCAGCATCAGCCTGTCGTCCAGCGCGTCGAAGCGCAGGCCGCCCGCGGTGGAAATGGCCCGGTCGATGGGTGCCAGCCCCCGCACCGGCACCGGCAGCGCCTTGAGCAGCGGGCCCAGGTCGTCGGGCAGGGGGCGGCCCCATTCCATCAGCAGCGCGCGGCGCAGGCTGTCGAGCCCCACGGCGCGGCGCAGGTGGTTGGCCAGGCTGTCGCCCCGGCGGCGGCGCGAGAGCTTGGCCGCCAGCGCCGAAAGCGGGACATCGGGGCACAGGTCCAGCGTCACCGCCGCGCCCGCGCGGATTGCGGGGGACAGGGCATAGACGCCGCCGCCCTCGATCCCTTCGGGCGTCAGCACGGCCTCGCCCCGCGAGCGGATCTCTCCGGCGGTGAAGGCCACCGCCTTGAGCGGGCTGCCGAAATGCGGGGCCATCTTGTCGGACCAGTCGAGGCGCAGCCCGGCATTGGACGCGGCAAAGGGCGCGGTGTCCGCGATCTGCGCGCTCCACGCGCCGTCAGAGCCAAGCCGCCCCCAGCTTGCCCCGCCAAGCGCCAGCACGGTGACCTCGGGGTGCAGCCGCTGCTCTCCGTCGGGCGTGTCGAACAGATGGACCGCCCCGTCGCGCCCCGTCCAGCGCCAGCGGGTGTTGAAGGTGGTGCCGAGGCCACGCAGCTCTGCCAGCCAGGCGCGCAGCAGGGGCGAGGCCTTCATCGCCTTGGGAAAGACCCGGCCGGTGGAGCCGGTGAAGACCTCCTGCCCCAGCCCGCGCGCCCAGTCCATCGCCTGTTGCGGCCCGAAGTCCGCCAGGGCGCGGGCCAGCGGCGCGGGGCAGTCGGGATAGGCCGCCAGGACGCGCGCGTCGTCTTCGTCCTTGGTCAGGTTCAGCCCGGATTTCCCGGCCATCAGCAGCTTGCGCCCCACGGTGGGCATCCGCTCGGCCACAGTCACGCCCAGCCCTGCGCGTGCCATGACCGATGCGGCCATCAGCCCGGCGGGGCCACCGCCGATCACCAGCGCTTCGATGCGTCCTTCGTCCTGCAGGGCCTTGCCTTTCGTCGGGGTCCGGCCATCCTCTAGCCCGAGCCGAGGGCGAGAGCAAATGACCGACCCGATCTGCCCGCTCTGCCTGCGCCCGATTCCGCCCGAGGCGCGGCAGAGCCTGCATCACCTGACGCCCCGGCTGAAGGGCGGCAAGGGCGGGCCTGTCGTGCGGCTGCATCAGATCTGCCACAACGAGATCCACGCCACCCTGACCGAGGCCGAACTGGCCCGCGACTACGATACGCCCGAAAAGCTGCGTGCCCATCCCAGGCTGGCGAAATTCGCGGCCTGGGTGGGCAAGCGCCCGCCGGGGTTTCATTCCAAGACGCCGGGCAAACGCCGGGCCCGGCGCCAGCTGCGCTGAGTCCCTGGGCCGTGCATGCGCCGGGAAAACCTTTGGCCCGACGCGCGCCGCCGGGGCGGCATCTGGCCGGAAACCCACGGGGACCGGGACCGGCCTTCCCGAACTTAGCCAAAAGGGCCGGCCGGGTCCTCTTGTCGGCGCCGGGTCAGGAGGGCCGGCACATCCCCTTGATCGTGCTTGCGAAATCCGGATCGGCGGCCAGTGTGTCGCCGGCGATGGCCCGCGCGGTGGCGATCAGCTCTTCTGGCGCGACGATGCGGTCGACCAGCCCGAAGGCCAGCGCCTCTTCGACCGTGATCCGTTGCCCGCCCATCAGGATCAGCTTGGCCCGCGCGGGGCCGACCAGCTGCGCCAGCCGCCCGGGATCCGACGGCTGGGGGAGGAATCCGAGCTTCATCACCGGGTAGAAGAACTTGGCCCCCGGCACCGCAAGCCGCAGGTCGCAGGCCAGCGCCATGCCCATGGCCCCGCCCGCCAGCGTGCCGTTGAGCGCCGCGATGCTCAGCCCCGGCAGGGCGGCGATGGCCGAGGACAGGCGTTCCCAGACCGGGCTGGTGGCCAGGCCGGATTGTGCGGCCTCTAGGTCCATTCCGGCGGAAAATACCCGCCCCGCCCCGGTCAGCACGAAGGCGCGGGCCTCCTGCGCGGCCTCGGCGGTGTCGGCCAGCTCTTCGAGCAGGGCGGCGGTCAGGGCATTGGCCTTGTCGGCGCGGTCGATGGTGACCAGCCACAGCCCGTCATCGCCCCGCTCGACGCGGATCACGTGTTCAGGCCCACGCTGCGGCGGATGCCCTCGTCACGCAGGGAAATCTCTCGCCCCAGGTAGGGATCGGCCTCGGGCGAGCACATCCACAGCAGGCAGCGGGCAGGCCAGTCGGCGGGGATGTGATCCTCCCACGCCAGTTCCGAAACCGGGTTGATGCCGCTGGCCTTGATCTCGCGCTGCATCCGGGTGGCCACGGTGCCGGGCGACAGGCCCATCACCCGCAGCCCCTTGTCGGCGCCTTCCAGATGGGCCGAGCGGGTGACCATCGCGGCACCCGCCTTTGAGGCGCAATAGGCGCTCCAGGCCTCCAGCGGGCTGTGCGCGGCACCGGACGAGACGTTGAGGATCGTACCGCCCCCGGCGGCGATCATCACCGGCATGGCGGCGCGCACACCGTTGAACACGCCCTTGAGGTTCACGTCGATCGTGTGGCCCCATTCCTCGGGATCGGCGGTGGCGATGTGGGAAATCGGCTCGATCACCCCGGCATTGCCGATGAAGACATCCAGCCCGCCAAAAGCCTCGCCACAGGCGCGCACGGCGGCCTCGATTTCCCAGAAGCGCGAGATGTCGCAGGGCACGGCGATGGCCTGCTTGCCGATCTGGCCCGCGATTTCGGCGATGCGTTCCTCGCTGCGGGCGATCAGGGCGACATTGGCCCCCGCCTCGGCAAAGACATGCGCCGCCGCCTCGCCGATGCCGCGGCTTGCGCCGGTGATCAAAACGGTCTTGCCGCTCATGTCCGTCATCTCGGGCCTCCTGCTCGTTCAGGGATGAAGTAACCCGCTCATACCCCCGGGTCCAGTGTCCTGTCCCTTGACCGGCGCAGCGGGACAAAGGAAGCTGCGCGCGGATTTCCTTGGGAGCGAATTCATGATTGATACCTTTACCCCCGCAGCTGCGACCCGGAGTGGCCTGGCCGTTTTGGCCTGCCTGGCGGCATTTTCCGCACCGGCCCGGGCCGACCTGACGGCTGCCGATGTCTGGGAACAGTGGCGCGACTACCTCGAAGGGTTCGGCTACATGGTGACGGCGGATGAATCCGGCAGCGGCGACACGCTGGTGATCGACAATCTGAAGATGACCATCTCGATGGAAGAGGGTGGCGGCACCTCGACCGTGACCATGAACATGGGTCAGATGACGCTGACCGGCATGCCCGATGGCAGCGTGGATATCTCGCTGCCTGCCAGCCTGCCGATGTCGCTGGTCGTCGACGGTGTGGCCAGCGAGGAACCGGTCAAGGTGGACCTGGATTACACCACCGCCGGCTTTGCGATGAAGGCGAGCGGCACGCCGGAGGCGACGACCTACACCTATTCGGCCGACAGCATCGGCATCGTGCTGAAAGGGGTGGAGGCCGAGGGCAAGCCGATGGACCTGGGCACCGTCGATTTCACCCTGGCGGGGATCGAGGGCGTGACCGCGATGGAGACAGAGAACGGCACCAGCGCTCAGCAGCGGATGTCGGCCGAGTCGCTGAATTACACGGTCGATATCACCAGCCCCGACCCGGCCGAGCCGGGCACGCTGAAGATGACGGGCATGGCCTCGGGGCTGTCCTTTGACGGGACATTCGACATTCCCGACGGGGTGGACCTGAACGACATGGCCGCGGCACTCAAGGCGGGCTACGGCATGGACGGCGCCTTTGTCTACGAGGGCGGCAACAGCAGCCTCTCGTTTGACGACGGGGCCGACAGCTTCACCTCGCAAAGCTCCTCCTCGGGGGGCGAGGTCGGCTTTGCGATGGATATCGACGGGCTGAGCTATTCGGTCCGCAGCGACGACACCAAGATCTCGGTCGCGGGAAGCTCGATCCCGTTCCCGGTGGTGATCGAAAGCACCGAGCTTGGCCTGCACCTGGCCCTGCCGGTGGCGCAGTCCGACGAGATGAAGACCTTTGCCGCCGGCCTGACACTGGCCGAGGTGAGCATACCGGCGGAACTCTGGATGGCCTTCGATCCGACGGGCAAGCTGCCGCATGACCCGGTGACGATCTCGCTGGACCTGTCGGGCGTCGGGCGGCTCTTTGTCGACCTGTTCGACGAGAAGCAGATGGTCCAGCTGGGCAGCACCGGCGGCACCCCCGGCGAGGTGCAGTCGGTGAAGCTGGAAAACCTGCTGGTGGAGGCCCTGGGCGCCTCGATCGAAGCGGTGGCCGACCTCGACGTGGACAACAATGCGATGAGCCCGCTGGGGCCGTTCCCGAATGTGTTCGGCACGGCGAACATCAACCTGATTGGCGTCAAGTCGCTGCTGAGCACGCTGTCGGACATGGGCCTGGTGCCGCCGGGACAGGCGATGATGGCCTCGGGCATGATTTCGGAACTGGCCGAGCAGGTCAGCGGGCCCGATGACCTGGCCGCCGAGATCGTGCTGAGCCCCCAGGGCGCGCTGAGCGTGAACGGGAAAACCATCCCGCTGCAGTGACCGCCGGGCCATGACAGGCATGCAGCGGCCGGGCGGCGTGCCTTGCCTTGGGGGCGTCCGTCGGGCTAGGTGCAGGATCACCTGTCCCGACGGAGCATTCGCGCCATGACCACCCCCGATCAGACGGCCCCCCTTTCGGATATCGCCGCAGCGCTGATAGCGGCGGCCCGCAAGGCCGGCGCGGGCGAGGCCGACGTGCTGGTGCGGCGCGGCACCTCGATCTCGGTCGATGTGCGGGCCGGTGCGCTGGAACAGGCCGAACGGTCCGAGGGGATCGAGATGGGGCTGCGGGTGCTGATCGGTCAGCGCCAGGCCTGCGTCTCGGCCTCCGACATCCGGGCCGAGACGATGCAGGCGGTGGCCGAACGCGCCGTCGCCATGGCGCGCGAGGCGCCCGAGGACAAATGGATCGGCCTGGCCGACCCGTCGCAGCTGGCCACCGAGACTCCCGACCTGGACCTGTGCGACCCGGCCGGACCTCCCCTGCCGGCAGAGCTGGAAGAGGCCGCCCTGCGCGCCGAGGCCGCCGCGCTGGCGGTCGAGGGCGTCAGCCAGGCCCAGGGGGCCAGCGCCTCTTACAGCGCGAGCGAAAGCCACCTGGCGGCGACCAACGGCTTTTCGGCGGCGATGGCGCGCAGCTCGGGCTCGATCTCGTGCAGCGCGATCGCGGGCACCGGCACCGGGATGGAGCGGGATCACGATTTCGACCACCGCATCTATCGCGCCGACCTGCGCGCGCCCGAAGAGATCGGCGAGAGGGCCGCGCAGAGGGCGGTGGAACGGCTGGGCGCGCGCAAGCCGCAGACCGGCGCCTATCCGGTGCTGTTCGACGAGCGGATTTCGAGTTCGATCATCGGGCACCTGCTGGGGGCCGTGAACGGCGGGGCCATCGCGCGGGGGGCGTCGTTCCTGCGCGGATCGCTGGGCGAACGGATTCTGCCCGCGGGCCTGTCGGTGATCGAGGATGCGCATCGCCCCCGCGTCTTCGGCTCGCGCCCCTTCGACGGCGAAGGGCTGGCAACCGGGCAGCGCGACATCGTGCGCGACGGGATGCTCTGCGGCTGGACACTGGACCTGGCCAACGCCCGCAAGCTGGGCATGGCGCCCACCGGCAACGGGGCGCGCGGGCTGTCGTCGCCGCCATCGCCCGCGGCATGGAACGTGGCGCTGACCCAGGGCAGCGCCAGCCGGGCCGATCTGATGCGCGACATGGGGACGGGGCTGCTGGTGACCTCGATGATCGGATCGACGATCAACCCCAACACCGGGGATTACTCGCGCGGGGCCTCGGGCTTCTGGGTCGAGAATGGCGAGCCGGTCTATCCGGTCAACGAATGCACCATCGCGGGCAACCTGCGCGACATGTTCCTGAACATGGTGCCGGCAAACGATGCCCGCGCCTGGATGTCCCATGTGGTGCCCTCGCTGCTGATCGAGGGCCTGACGCTTGCCGGCCAGTGACCGCGACACCGACCTGCTGCTTCTGGAAGAGGCCGCCCGCGCCGCGGGCCGGGTCGCGCTGACCTTTACCGGGCCCTCGGCCCGCAGGTGGGACAAGCCCGACAATCTGGGCCCGGTGACCGAGGCCGACATGGCGGTGAACGCGGTGCTGGAGGCGCAGCTGACCGGCGCGCGGCCGGATTACGGCTGGCTGTCGGAGGAAAGCACCGACAGCGCCGCCCGCCTGACCCGCGACCGGGTGTTCATCGTCGACCCGATCGACGGCACGCGCAGCTTCATCGAGGGGGCGGACACCTGGGCCCATTCCATCGCCATCGCCGAGCGGGGCGAGGTTGTCGCCGCGGCGGTCTACCTGCCGGTGAAGGGCAAGCTCTACTCGGCCGCGGCCGGGCGTGGGGCCTATCTGAATGCCCGGCCGATCCGCGCCTCGCGGCGCGACAGTCTGGACGGGGCGACGATGCTGGCGGCCAAGCCGAATTACGACGCGCGGCACTGGCCGGGCGGGGTGCCCAAGGTCGTGCGCCATTACCGCCCCTCGCTGGCCTATCGGCTGGCGCTGGTGGCCGAGGGCCGGTTCGACGCGATGATCACCCTGCGCGACAGCTGGGAATGGGACATCGCGGCGGGCGAGCTGATCCTGCGGGAGGCCGGGGCGCTGACCAGCGACCGGCGCGGCGGGGCGCTGCGGTTCAACAATCCCCATCCCCAGGTCGGCGGGGTCGTGGCGGCCGGGCCCGGGCTGCACCGGGTGATCCTGCAGGGGCTTGGCGCGGGCTGACGCCCTGCGCCGGGGCCGGGGGCTGTCCGCCCCCCTTGCGCCTGCGGCGCAATTCCCCCCGAGAGTATTTTTGACGAGATGAAGACCGGGCGGGGCGCGGGTGACAGATGGCTGTGCCTGCGGGGCGGCCTTGTGCCGGCGGCGGGATTGCGGGGCGTTGCGGTCCCCCGAGAGGATTTCTGACGAGATGAGGGCCGGGCGGGGCGCGGGTGACGGTCGGCTGTGCCTGCGAGGTGGCGGGAGTGCGAGGCGTGGCGGTTTGGTGGTCGAGGCCGGGCGGCTTGCGCAGGATGGCAGCGGGGGCCGTCGGGCGGGACGGTCCGTGAGAGCGGGGCGCGCTGTTCCGATGCAGGGTCGGGGCGGGTGCGGAATCGGGGGCCGGAGGGGCGGCGCAACCGGGGTGCGCGCCGGGTCCGGCCCTGCCGTCAACCCGAGCCGATGAGCACGCCCGCGGCGAAGACGAGGGCGCCGCCGAGCACGACCTGGAAGGCGGCGCGGAAGAAGGGCGTGTCCATGAAGCGGTTCTGGATCCAGGCGATGGCCCAGAGTTCGAGGAAAACCACCACGAAGGCGGTGATCGTCGCCGTCCAGAAATGCGGGATCAGGTAGGGCAGGGCATGGCCCAGCCCGCCAAGCGTCGTCATCACCCCGGCGGAGATGCCGCGTTTGACCGGCGAGCCGCGGCCCGAGAGCTCGCCGTCATCCGAGGCGGCCTCGGTGAAGCCCATCGAGATGCCGGCGCCGACCGAGGCGGCGAGGCCGACCAGGAAAGTCGTCCAGGTGTTCTGCGTGGCGAAGGCGGTGGCAAAGATCGGCGCCAGGGTCGAGACCGAGCCGTCCATCAGCCCCGCCAGCCCCGGCTGCACCCAGGTCAGCAGGAACCGGCGCTGCGCGCTGCGATCCTCGGCCGCGCGGCTGTCGCTGTCCAGATGCGCCTCGGCCAGATGGCCGGCGTGGTCCTTGTGACCGGCCTCGGCCGCGGCGAGATCGCCGAGCAGCTTGCGGGTGGCGGCGTCGGAGCTGCGGCCGGCGGCGGCCAGGTAGAAATGTTCGGCCTCGCGTTCCATCGCTTCGGCCTCGGCGCGGATGCGGTCGAGACTCATGTTCTCGACCAGCCAGACCGGGCGGCGGGCGTAATAGCCCGCCACATGCTCGCGCCGGATCAGCGGGATGACCGTGCCGAAGCGGCGGGCGTGCAGGTCGATCAGGCGGCGGCGGTGCTCGTCCTCCTCCTCGGCCATGCCGTCGAAGATGCGGGCCGTGTCGGGAAATTCGCCGCGCAGTTTCTCGGCATAGCTGCGGTAGATGCGGGCGTCGTCTTCCTCGGAGGAGATGGCCAGCGCCAGCACCTCCTGCTCGGAGAGATCCGAGAACCTCTTGCGTGACAATCCGAAGCGCATACATCCTCCGCCCGTTGCCGGTGAACCCTGCCACGGGAATATGAATTCCAAAATCCGTATACAAGTCGACATGACGTCGCTTGTGGGAACTAAACTGATCGGTTTATAGTTTGTCCGGTGAAAGCGGGGTCAATCATGGGTGCCACAGAGGCCGTCATTCGCAAGGGACGCAAGTTCGACCAGGTGCTGGAAGGCGCCCGCGAGGTCTTTCTGTCCGAAGGATTCGAAGGCGCCAGCGTCGACGATATCGCGCGGGTGGCCGGCGTGTCCAAGGCGACGCTCTACAGCTATTTCCCCGACAAGCGCCTGCTGTTCCTTGAAGTGGCCAAGGGCGAATGCCTGCGCCAGGCCGACGAGGCGATGGAGCTGGTCCAGCTGAACTGCGCGCCGCGCAAACTGCTGGGCATCGCGGCCCGCAAGATGCTGGAATTCATGAACACCGACCTGTCGATGAACGTCTTTCGTATCTGCGTGGCCGAAAGCGAACGGTTCCCGGAACTGGCGCAGGAATTCTATCGCAGCGGCCCGATGCTGGCCCGGGGGCGGCTGTGCGACTACCTGACCGTGGCCGTGGCGCGGGGCGAGCTGGTGATCAAGGATGTCGAGCTGGCCGCCGACCAGTTCGCCGAGCTGTGCAAGTCGCGCATCTTTGTCGAGCGGATTTTTGGCATCCGCAGCAGCTACACCCGCGAAGAGGTCGAGTATTTCGCCGACGAGGCGGTCGAGACCTTCCTGGCGCGCTATGGCAAGGAGGGCTGAGACGGGGCCTCAGTCCAGCCGACGGATCATCATCTGATTGCCCGCGCCGCGCTTTGTCTCGAACAGCTTCAGCTCCTGCACCAGATCGGACAGCTTGCGCTTGCCATAGGAGCGGGTGTCGAAATCCGGGTTCTCGGCGGTGACGTACTGGCCGACCTGGCCGAGGGGATACCATTCGTCCTCGGTCTCGATCTTGTCCATCGCGCGCAGGATCAGGGGCACGGCCTCGGTCGGTTTCATCTTGCCGGCGGGCTTGGCCCCGCCGCGCGAGCTTTCCGGCTCGTCGGTGATGTTCTCGATCAGGATGAAGCGGTTGCAGACATTGCGCAGGCTTTCGGGGGCCTTGGCCTCGCCGATGCCGATCACGTCGAGCCCCTGCTCGCGGATGCGGTTCGCCAGCGCGGTGAAATCACTGTCGGAGGAGACCAGCACGAAGCCGTGGAACCGCCCGGTGTGCAGGATGTCCATCGCGTCGATCACCAGGCCGATGTCGCTGGCGTTCTTGCCCTTGGTGTTGGCTGTCTCCTGATGCGCGACAAGGCCCAGCGAGCGGGTCTGTTCGCCCCAGGGCCTGAGCCGTTCCGCCGACCAGTCGCCATAGACCCGCCGCAGGGCCGGTTCGCCGAAAGAGGTGATCTCTTTCAGGATCGCGGCGGCATGGCGGGCGGGGATGTTGTCGGCGTCGATCAACACGGCGTAGAGCGGGCGGACGTCGGGCATTCGGGCCTCCTTGGCTGCGCCCCACCTAACGCGGATGGCGCGGGATTCAAAGTGCTCTCGTGCAGGCCCGGATCAGGTGGCACGCGCCTCGGCCAGCCGGTCGAAGACGCGGCGGAAACGCGGCACGGTGTTCAGGTCGCGTCGAGCATGCCGTCGGCATCGGTGTAGAAAACCAGCCGATGCGCCGCGAGGTCCGGGCGCGGCGGAGCAGGGCATCACGACTGTCGCCTTCCGCCATGCGCCGCTGGAGGCGGGTCAGGACGGGCCCTTTGACGCGGTGCTGGCCTTCGATCTGCTGCACCTGGTGGACGATGTGCCGGGGGCGCTGGAACGGCTGCACGGGATGGCGCAACCCGTGGTGTCCCGGCCTTGCGCCGGGACCCCTCGGTGCGGGGGTGCAACGGACGATGTGGCGCAGGCGGTGCAAGCCGATAGCGCCCGGGCTATTCGACGACGACGATGCCGGAATGCTTGGCCTTGTGCTCGGGCTCGACATGGATCGTGACATTGGCATCCGGCAGCAGGTCGCGCAGCGCGGCCTCGACCCGGTCGCAGACCTTGTGGCTGTCCAGCACCGTCATCTCGCCCGGAACGATCAGGTGAAAGTCGATGAAGGTGCGCGGCCCGGCGTGGCGGGTGCGCAGGTCATGCGCCTCGATCGCGCCATCGGCATTGGCCGAGATCGCCTCGCGGATCCTGCGCAGAGTCTCGTCCGGGACCGCCTCGTCCAGCAGGCCCGACAGCGATTGCGTCATCACCTTCCAGCCGGACCACAGGATGTTGACCGCCACCAGCGCTGCCATCAGCGGGTCGAGCCACCAGGCGCCGGTGACAATCGCCAGCAGCACGCCGATGGTCACCCCGACCGAGGTCACCACATCGGCCAGGATATGCTGCCCGTCGGCCACCAGCGCGGGCGATCTGAGCGCCCGGCCGCGGGTCAGCAGCCGGCTGCACCAGATCGCGTTGATCACGCTGGCCACGGCATTTACCGCCAACCCGTCCAGCGGCGCGTCCAGCACCCGGGCCGACTGGAAACCGTTCCATGCCTCGTGCAGGATCAGCAGGGCGGCGACGATGATCAGCACCCCCTCCAGCACGGCCGAGAAGAATTCCGCCTTGTGGTGGCCATAGGGATGGTTCGCATCGGCGGGCAGTTCGGCAATCCGCACCGCGACCAGGGCGGCCAGCGCCGTGGCCACGTTCACCGTGCTTTCCAGCGCATCCGACAGCAGCGCGACCGACCCGGTCAGCCACCAGGCCAGTGTCTTGAGCGCCAGCACCACCGCGCCGACGATCAGGCTGCCGATGGCCAGTTTGAAGGTGGGGGACATGGCGCGCGCTCCGGCGGTGGTGGGCCTGCGCCATAGCAGCGCCGGGACATGGGGCGCAACCCCATGATTTTGCAGTGTAATTGAGGATCATTCGCATCTATGCGGCGATGCGGCGAAATCTGCGTTGGTTTTCAGTCGGATGCCGGGGGCGGGGCGTCGCCAGGGCGGGCGGGGACGCCGCGTCACCGCAACCGCTCCGGCCCGCAATCTCGTCCGGCAGGCGCGCGGCAAGCAGGGCGCCGCCCGCCAAGACCAGCGAGCGGCCCGGCGAATCCGAGAGGGTGCCGGGCGCGCGATGGCCCTGCCCGTCGCACAGCCGGCGCAGGATGCCGGGCCGGTTGGTCTTGCCCAGTGGCGCGGCCCCCGGGCATCTGCGGGGCCGGGGGCGTCAACCGCCACACCGCGGCACGGGGATCAGCCCGGCGGCGGCCATCGTGACCGGCCGCGCGTGGCGGGGTGGCGGGTCTGCATGGTCCGTCGCGATGGGTCGGGCAGGTCGGAGGGCATGCGGAAGCCCGCCGTTCAGAAAGGCGACCACGCTGGCGGCACGGTTCCTCTGTCGCGCTCAACCGGCCTCGCGCGTGGCGCGCTCGCGCAGCAGGGCCAGCGCGGTTTCCGCCTGCCCGGCGGGGACATAGGCGTGATCGTGACGCAGCCCGGCGACCATGTTGCAGGGCAGTCCGGCCGCGGCCAGAACACCCGCCACGGCAGCCGTCAGCCCGACCCCCAGAAGCGAGGAATTCACCCGCAGCGTGATGCAGCGCATCGGGGCCGATGTGTCGAAACCCGCCGCCTGCGCCACCTCCAGCGGCAGGATCAGCGATGTTCCCTCGGCCTCGCGGTAGAGCGCGACGGCCTGCGCGGCCAGGGCCGGATCCTCGGAGGTGGCAAAGACCCAGGTGCCCGGTTCCAGCACCGGGTCCATGCCCGCGATCATCGCCGAGGTGTCGGAGACGGGCGCGGGCATGGCGGCGGCCTCAGTACAGCACGACCGAGCGGATCGACTCGCCCGCATGCATCAGGTCGAAGCCCTTGTTGATGTCGTCCAGCGGCATGGTGTGGGTGATCATCGGGTCGATCTCGATCTTGCCGTCCATGTACCAGTCGACGATCTTGGGCACGTCGGTGCGCCCGCGCGCGCCGCCGAAGGCGGTGCCTTTCCAGACCCGCCCGGTGACCAGCTGGAAGGGCCGCGTCGCGATCTCGGCCCCGGCGGGCGCCACGCCGATGATGACCGACTCGCCCCAGCCCCGGTGGGCGCATTCCAGCGCCTGGCGCATCACCGTCACATTGCCGGTGCAGTCAAAGGTGTAATCCGCCCCGCCGATCAGATCGCCCCGGCGCTTGGTCAGGTTGACGATATAGGGGACGATATCCTCGCCGATCTCCTTGGGGTTCACGAAGTGGGTCATCCCGAACTTCTCGCCCCATTCCTTTTTCGAATTGTTCAGGTCGACCCCGATGATCATGTCCGCGCCCGCCAGCCGCAGGCCCTGGATCACGTTCAGCCCGATGCCGCCCAGGCCGAAGACGACGGCCGTGGCGCCCTCTTCCACCTTGGCGGTGTTGATCACGGCGCCGATGCCCGTGGTGACGCCGCAGCCGATGTAGCAGATCTTGTCGAAGGGGGCGTCCTCGCGCACCTTGGCCAGCGCGATTTCCGGCAGGACCGTGTGGTTCGAGAAGGTCGAGCAGCCCATGTAATGCAGGATCGGGTCGCCATCCAGCGTGGTGAACCGCGACGAGCCGTCGGGCATCAGGCCCTGGCCCTGCGTCGCCCGGATCGAGGTGCAGAGGTTGGTCTTGCCCGAGGTGCAGGAATAGCACTCGCGACATTCCGGGGTGTAGAGCGGAATCACGTGATCGCCCGGCTTCACGCTGGTCACGCCCTCGCCGACCTCCAGCACGACACCCGCGCCCTCGTGGCCCAGGATCGCGGGGAACAGCCCCTCGGGGTCGGCGCCTGACAGGGTGAATTCGTCGGTATGGCAGATGCCGGTGGCCTTGACCTCCACCAGGACCTCTCCGGCGCGCGGGCCTTCAAGGTTTACTTCCATGATTTCAAGCGGTTTTCCGGCCTGAGTGGCGACGGCGGCCCTTGTTCGCATCGGTGCTCTCCCTTTGGCGTGTTACCGCCGACCGTGGGCGAAAGCGCACCCATTTGCAACCGCCACAAGGCCGTGACTTGCCTTTCCCGCGCCGCCGGTGAACCTGCGCCAGAGCCGGAGAGCTCAAGGAGGAAGAGCAGATGAGATTGGCATTCGTGACGCTTGCCGCCCTGGTGTCGCTGTCGGGCTGCATCGAGGAAGAAAAGACCGCCGGGACCGTCGAGGGCGACGCGCCGTCCTGCGGGGCCGAGGATCTGCAGGGCATCGTGGGCAAGGCCTTCGACGCCTCGCTGATCCCGCCCGAGACCAAGGCGGTGCGGGTCGTGCGGCCCGGCATGGTCGTGACAATGGATTACAGGTCCGATCGGCTGAACGTCGAGCTGAACGATGAGGATGTGATCGTCAAGGTGACCTGCGGCTGAGGACCGGCGCGATTGCGCTTGATCCCGGGTGGCATCGGGCGCTATCCCGGATGTGGGAATGATTCCCTGATCTGGAAAGCGCCGCATGGACACCCTCACGACCCGCCTTGCCGAACGGCTGCGCGCGCTCAGGCGCGAGCGGGGGCATTCGCTCGATCAGCTCACCGCTCTGAGCGGGGTCAGCCGGGGCACGCTCTCGCGGCTGGAAAACGGCGAGGTCAGCCCCACGGCCGAGGTGCTGGGCAAGCTCTGCGCCGCCTACGGCCTGCCGATGTCGCGCCTGATGCGCATGATCGAGGGGGCGCCCGCCCCGCTGGTGCCCCTTGCCGCGCAGGAGGACTGGATCGACCCGGCCACCGGATTCCGCCGCCGCGCCGTCTCACCCCCTGCCGCCTGGCTGTCGGGCGAGGTGATCGAGGGGCATCTGCCGCCCGACACCGTGATCCGCTATGCGGCGCCCCCGGTCATGGGGCTGGAGCATCATCTGATCCTGCGCGAGGGCGCGCTGGAGATGGAGATCGGCGCCACCACCCACAGCCTGCGCCCCGGCGATTGCCTGCGTTACGTGCTGGACGGGCCGACGGCCTTTCGCGGCGGGCCCGAGGGCGCGCTCTACCTGCTGTTCATGGTGTGACGGATGGAGATGACCCGCGATCCCGTTGTCGAGATCCTGCCCCGGGACTATGACGCCGCAGTGCCCGGCCTGACCGGGGTGCTGCATGCCTGCGTCCATGCCGGGGCCAGCGTGAATTTCATCCTGCCCTTCCCGGTGGAAGAGGCCCGCGCCTTCTGGACCGGCAAGGTGGCCGGGGCGATGCAGGGCGGCAAGCGCCGGCTCTGGGTCGCGCGCGAGGGCGACAGGATCCTGGGCTGCGTGATGCTCGACTGGGACACGCCGCCGAACCAGACCCACCGGGCCGAGGTGACCAAGATGCTGGTCCACCCCGAGGCCCGCCGCCGGGGTCTGGCCCGCCTGCTGCTGATGCGGCTGCTGCAGGGCGCGCGCGACGCGGGCAAGACGCTGATCACCCTGGACACCACCACGGGCAGCGCCGCGCAGGGCCTTTATGCCGCCGCCGGGTTCGAGGTGGCGGGCAGCATCCCGCAGTTCTCGCGCGCCCCGCTGGAGGACCGGCTGGAGGCGACGACCTACATGTACCGGATGCTCTGACATGGCGGGCGGGCTGATGGTGCTGTCCTTCCTCGCCGGCCTGATGATCGCGGCGCAGGGGCCGATCTACGCCCGCACGGCGGCGGGGCTTGGCGGCGCGCTGCCCGCGACGCTGCTGGCGTTTTCCATCGCGACCGCCGCGCTGGCCCTGCTGGTCGCCTGGCGCGGCCCGGTGCCCCGCGCGCAGGCCCTGGCCGAGCTGCCCGCCTGGGTCTGGCCCGGGGGGCTGATCGGCGTCTGCGTGATCCTTGTCTCGATCCAGGCGGTGCCCCGGCTGGGCGCGGCGGGCTACCTTGTCCTGCTGGTCGCCGGGCAGATGGCGGGCGGGATGCTCTGGGACCGGCTCGGCGCCTTTGGCCTGGCGGCGCGGCCGGTGAACTGGATCAACCTGCTGGGCGTGGCGCTGGTGCTGGCGGGGGCTGTGCTGGCGGTCTGGCGCCGGGTCTGAGCTGCGCATTGACGCAGGCGCCGGCATTCGCTACCTCCCCGGCTTCGTCAGACGGAGGATCCCATGGCACGCAAGAAGAAGGGTCGCGACATTTCGGGGTGGCTGGTCATCGACAAGCCGGCCGGGCCGACCTCGACTGCCGTGGTGAACAAGGTGAAATGGGCGCTGAACGCCAACAAGGCGGGGCATGCGGGCACGCTCGACCCGGCGGCGACCGGCGTGCTGGCCGTGGCCCTGGGCGAGGCGACGAAGACCGTGCCCTACATCACCGACGCGCTGAAGGCCTATGAGTTCACCGTCCGGCTGGGCCAGGCGACCAACACCGACGATGCCGAGGGCGAGGTGATCGCCGAGAGCGGTCTGCGCCCCTCCGACGCCGGGATCGCCGAGGCGCTGCACGGTTTCGTGGGCGAGGTGATGCAGGTGCCGCCCAAGTTCTCGGCGGTGAAGGTCGACGGCGAACGCGCCTATGCCCTGGCCCGGGGCGGCGAGGACGTGACGCTGGAGGCCCGCCCCCTCTGGGTTGAGAGCCTGCTGCTGACGGACCGGCCCGATGCGGATCACGCCGTGCTGGAAATGGTCTGCGGCAAGGGCGGCTATGTCCGCTCGATCGCCCGCGACCTGGGGCACAAGCTGGGCTGCCACGGGCATGTGCTGTCGCTGCGCCGGGTCTGGTCCGGCCCGTTCGAGGCCGCCGCCGGCGTGACGCTGGACCGGGTCGAGGCGCTGGCCCGCACGCCCGAGCTGGACGCCCTGCTGCTGCCGGTCGAGGCCGGGCTGTGCGACATCCCCGAAGTGCGCGCGACCGAGGCCGGCGCCGTCCGGCTGCGCAACGGCAACCCCGGGATGGTGATCGCCAGCGGGCTGGATTACGGCGCCGAATGCTGGGCCAGTTTCGACGGCAAACCCCTGGCCGTCGGCGATTATCGCGGCGGAGAGCTGCACCCCGCCCGGGTCTTCAACCTGTGATCCGCCCCGGCCGCCCGGGATGAGCCGCGCCGCCATCCGCCGCTTTGTCGCCGGGCTGCGGGCGGCGGATCCGGGGGTGGACTGCGTCAACCCCTATGCCGGGCGCGTGGCCGGGCTGGACCTCGGGCCCGACCCGGCAGCGGTTCGCGCGCGCCAGCTGGCCGCCTATCTCGACATGCGCCTCACCTCGGCCCGGCTGCTGCTGATTGCCGAGGCGCCAGGCTATCAGGGCGCGCGGTTCACCGGCATCGCGATGACCTGCGAGCGCCTGCTTCTGGGGCACGATCCGCGTGTTGCGCCCGCCGGGATCCTTGGCCCCCGCCGGGCGCGGCGCACCAGCGATCCGGCCCATACCACGGTGCGATCCACGCAGCTGGGCGGATATGCCGAACCGACGTCATCGGTGGTCTGGCAGTCCCTCGCCGCACGGCCCGGGGCCGGCGCGGCCGTGGTGCTGTGGAACGTGTTCCCCTTCCATCCGCATCGCGCGGGGGAGCCGCTCAGCAACCGCTTGCCGACCCGCAGGGAACTGGCGGAGCATGCCGGGCATCTGCCTGCCTTCCTCGCCCTGTTCCCCGGCGCCCGGATCGTGGCTGTTGGCCGCACGGCAGAACGCCACCTCGCCCGGCTGGGGCACCGGGCCACCGCGATCCGGCACCCGTCGAGAGGGGGCGCCGGGGCATTCCGCACGGGCCTGGCATTGGCGCTGGACGCGACGGGCCTGTAGGGCCGTAGCACGCCGCCGGCGCGGCCGAGGGCCTGTCCTGTCCCCATGTGCATGCGCCCCGGGCGGTTCACCGTTCCGGGGCGTCTGCTCCACCCGCCAACGCGGCGCCGCTCAGCGGCCTTTGAAGACCGGCTTGCGCTTCTCCATGAAGGCGCGGGTGGATTCCTTGAAATCCTCGCTGTCGCGCGCGGCGATCACCATGTCCTCGATCCGCGCGGTGTCGCGCTGATCTTCCTCCAGCCCGAGCTGGTTGATGAAGAATTTCGATGCGCGGATCGAGAGCGGGGCGTTGTCCGCGATTGTCTGGGCATAGGCCCGGGTCACGTCCTCAAGTTCATCGGCTGGCACGACACGGTTCAGCAACCCGACACGCAGGGCCTCCTCCGCCTTCAGGCGGCGGCCGGATATCATGATGTCCTTGGCAATCGACGGGCCGACAAGGTCGACCAGCAGCTTCAGCCCCGAAATCGGGTAGGCCACGCCCCGCAGGGCGGCGGGAATGCCCAGCTGGCTGGTTTCGGCACCGAAACGCATGTCTGCACAGAGCGCGACCCCCATGCCGCCACCCAGGCAATACCCGTGGATCATCGCGATCACGGGCTTGTCCATCTCGATCAGTTCCGCGCGCAGGATGTCCAGTGCCCGCCGCCCTTCCTTCTGGCCCTGCGGGCTGAAGCGGGTCTTTTCGAATTTCGAGATGTCGCCGCCAGAGATGAAGGCCTTTTCCCCGGCACCGCGCAGGATCACCGTGCGGATTTCGGGATCGGCGGCAAAATCACGGGCGATGGCAATGGCGTCTTCGACCATCGGGCCGCTGATCGCGTTCAGCTTGGTCGGGTTCTGGAACACCAGCCAGCCGATGGAGCCTTCCTTGATGGCATAGGCGCGGTCGTCGCGGGTTTCGGCATCCATGTGGCGGGTTCTCCTGACGTCACTCTGCGTTTGCACCACCAGTCTAGCGCATTGCCTGTCGGCAGGTCAGGTGGAATTTCATCGGATCGGCCCCAGTATTTCTGTCAAAGGACGCAGAGCGTCGCGGCCCGGCCGGTTCGGGATCGGGCCTGTCCCGCATCAGGGACAGGTTACCGGACCACGAATTCGGCATGCAGGGCCCCGGCTGCCTTGATGCTCTTGAGGATGTCGATCATGTCGCGCGGAGAGACGCCAAGCGCGTTCAGCCCGGCAATGACCTCCGACAGGGAGGTGCCGCCCGGGACTTCGGCCAGGCCGATGCCCGGTTCCTGCTGGACATCGGCACTGGTGCGCGGCACCACCACTGTCTGGCCGTCGGAAAACGGGTTGGGCTGGATCACCAGCGGCTCTTCCTGGATGCGCAGGGTCAGGTTGCCCTGTGACACCGCCACCCGGCTGATCCGGACATCTTCGCCCATCACGATGGTGCCGGACCGCTGGTCCACCACCACGCGGGCCCGTTGTTCGGGCTCGACCGACAGGTTCTCGACCCGGACCAGCGCGTGGGCCGGAGACCCCATCCGCGTGGCGGCAATGTCCAGCCGCACCGTTCCGGCATCCAGCATGCGCGCGACGGGGCGCCCGAAGGACCGGTTGATCGCCCGCTCGATCCGGTCGGCGGTGGTGAAATCCGGCGTCCTCAACGCCAGCCGCAACGTGCTGAGCGAGCCGAGTTCGAAGTCGACCTCCTTTTCCACCCGGGCGCCCGAGGGGATAACCCCGGCGGTCGGGACCCCGACAACCACCGAAGCGGCATCGCCCGTCGCCTCGGCCCCGCCGGCGATCACCGTGCCCTGCGCCACGGCGTAGATCTCGCCATCGGCGGCATTCAGGGGGGTCATGACCAGGGTTCCCCCCAACAGGCTCTTGGCATCGCCGATGGCCGAGACGGTCACGTCGATCTGCGCGCCGGAGCGCACAAAGGGCGGCAGGCTGCCGGTCACGATGACGGCCGCGACATTCTTGGGCCGGAACTGTTCCCCGGTCACGTTCACGCCGAGACGTTCGAGGATGGTGGACATGATATCCTCGGTGAACGGGGCGTTGCGCAGCCCGTCGCCGGTGCCATTCAGGCCGACGACCAGCCCGTAGCCGACCAGGTCGTTGCCGCGGACCCCGTCGAATTCCACCAGGTCCTTGATCCGGATGGGCGAGGCGGCCGCAGCATTTGGCCACAGGAGCCCGAGGCAGATGAGCAGCGCGACAATCATCGCAGGAAATCCACCAGCGACAGCCGCGACATGCGCACCGTCACGGCGTAAAGGCTTTCCAGCTGGAACTGGACGTTTTCCAGCTCGGTTGCCGTTTCGAAGGGATCGACGGCCAGCAGGTCGGCCTGAGCGATCTGGTACCCGATGCGTTCCGAGGAAATGCGGGTCTCGCTGTCCTCGATGCGGGACTGGGCATAGCCCAGATCGGCGCGGATTTCCGTGAGCCCGGCCTGGCCGAAGGCAAGGCCTTCGCCCGCGGATGTGAGCAGCTCTGCCTGGGTTCCGACATCCAGCCCAAGGGACGAATCCGCAGCCAGCGCGGCCGTCGCGGCGTGTTTCAGCAAGGCGCGGACGGCGCCGTTGTCGGCGCGCAGGTCAAGGTCCACCGCCTCTCCCCGCGCGACGGAGAAGGGGGACAAGGATTGCGATGCCCCCTTGTACGCCATCGTGTCGAAACCGCCGCCGGGCGTGTCGAACCAGTCGTCGAGGACCGCCTGGACCCCCGCCGCGGTTGTCTCTCCGGTCACGGCGGTTCGCAGCGCGTTCAGGATTTCGGGCCCCGTGGCGAGGGGCGACGTGTCGGTCGCGACCCCGGAGAAGAGGGACCGGCCGGCCACGCCTGTGTTCAGCGCCGAGATCATCCGGGTAAAATCGCCCGCGGCCTGGTGCGAGGTGTTCGCCACGGCCTCGGGCAATGCGGATGCGCCGCTCGACAAGGCCGAAGAGCCCAGATTCGTCGCGAAGGCCTGAAAGACCTCAAGAGCGTCCTGCATCCCGTTGGTGAAGAGGGCCGCTTCCGACGCGGCGGCGGCGTAGGTCTCCAGCATGCCGAGGTTGCGTTCGACATCGGCCAGGAAGGCGTAGCCGCCCGACAGGTGCCGGGACACGTCGGCGGTGCGGCCGCTGGACAGTTCCCGGACCAGCAGGCCCATCTGTTCTTTCAGGTCCGCGTTCTGACGTCGCAGCACGTAGCCCTGGGCGAGGTCGCCGATACTGATGCTCGTCATGGTCAGATCCTCAGCAGCATGTTCATCATTTCGTCGATGGTCTGGACCACCTTGGCATTTGCGCCATAGGCCTGTTCGATCAGGATGAGGCGCTGCATCTCCTGGTCCGTGTCGACACCGTCGGCGAGGAACCTTTCCTCGACCTCGCCGTGGCGGGTGGCGGCAAAGCTCAGGGTCTGTTCGGCAAGCTGGCGCTGCGTGCCGGCGAGGGAGAGCAGGCTGGAGGCGATGCCCGCCGCATCCAGCGCGCCGGTGCCAAAGCTGCCGCTGCCGGGCGTGCGCCGTTCGGCAAGGACCGTTTGCATGGCCTGAAGCAGGGAGGCATCGCCGGGCGCGCCCGCGGCCGCGGCCCCGAGGCCGTCGCGCAGGCGCCAGGTGGCGCCGCCCTGATCCGGGTCCACCAGGGCGTTGATCGCGATGCGGGCGGCGATGCCCAGCTCGTCGCCCGGGTCGAAGGCCAGGCCATTGTCGGTGAAGAGACCGGGATCGCCGGTGGCGCGGGTCGCATCCAGACCGGACTGCTGAAACCGCTCGATCATGTCCCGCGCGGCCGCGTCGATATCGGACTGCATGGCGACGCTCAGATCGTCACGGATCGCGAAGAGGGCGGACAGGCGCCCGCCATCCAGCGGGCCGCCGCTGGTGGTGTCCAGCTCCCGGCCGTTCAGGGTCAGACCCGAAAGCAGGCCGGCATCGGCGGTCAGATGCGGGGTGATGACGTTTGTGCGGGTGAAATCCAGGTCCGCCGCAGTGCCGTCGACAAGGATCGCGCCGCCGGGGGTGAAGAGGGCGATGGACCCGTGGCCGCGCGGCACCTCGCGAACCGGGACGATGCCGGAGAGTTCGTCGACCACTTTCTGGCGATGGTCGAGCAGGCCCGAGACATCGCCGCCGCGGTTCCGTTGATCGGTGACGGCGCCGTTCAGATCGACCACCTGAGCCAGCAGTTCGTTGACCCGGTTCACCGTCGCGTCGATTTCGGCATCGGCCTCCTCTCGCAGGCCCTGGATGCGGTCGGAGATCGCACCGAAGGCCCCGGCGACGTCGCCGGCTGCGGTCAGCACGCCGGTCAGGCGCTCCGGCAGGTCGGGGCGGCTGGACGCAGCCACCAGCGCGGATTCGAACCGGGTGATGACGGCGCTCAGGGAATGGCCGTCCTCGGGCGTGCCGAGCAGGCTTTCGATCTGCTGGCGGTAGGTGGCCAGGGTATCGGCCCCGGCATGTTCGGAGGAGGCATCGCGCCGTTCGGCCACCAGGCTCGCATCGACATGGCGGATCACCCCGT
Organism: Pseudooceanicola pacificus; assembly: GCF_009789075.1. GTDB lineage: Bacteria > Pseudomonadota > Alphaproteobacteria > Rhodobacterales > Rhodobacteraceae > Pseudooceanicola > Pseudooceanicola pacificus. The sequence goes on along the minus strand of NZ_WNXQ01000001.1, from coordinate 164,683 downwards.
CGATGCCCACGCCGCCGCCGGTGACAACCCGGGGCGAGATCGCGAGTTCGCGCCGCCCGTAGCCCTCGGTCAAGGCATTGGCGACATTGGTCGAGACGATGGACGCCATGCGGGACGAAGCTGTCAGGCCGCTGAGCGCGTTGGACAATGCGACGGAAATGGACATGGATCAGCCTTTCGGTTCTGGGCCCGCGGGCGGGTTGCGCCCACGGGCCGGGGGTGCGTCAGCGTTTGATGTTCGTCGTCTCCTGCAGCATTTCGTCCACGGTCTGGAAAACCTTGGCATTGGTCGAATAGGCGCGCTGCGTCTGGATCATCTCGGTAAGTTCGGCGGCGACATCGGTGGCCGATTCCTCGCGGGCGAAGGCCAGCAGGTCGCCGGTGGGCCCGTCACCGGCATCCCACAGGTAATAGGCGCCGCTGTCGGGCGAGGGCAGGTAGGTCTGGTAGTCGAGCGCGATCAAGCCGTTGGTATTGGGCAGGTCGGCCAGCGGGATCTGGTAGATCGTGCGCCGGACCCCGGTGTCGAAATAGGCATGGACGAAGCCGTTGGCGTCGATATCCACCGAGGTCATGTTGCCGACCGGCGATCCGTCCTTGCTGATCGAGACCGGGGCGAAGTTGTCGGACAGCTGGTTCAGGCCGTCGGGTTCGCCCAGCATGCCGATGTCGAGTTCGATCGGCCCGCCCGCGACGTCGACGATCACGGTGCCCGTGCTGGCATCGTATGCCCCGCCGGCGGAGCCAACAGCGACAGAGGCCAGCGTGCCGCCCGCTGTGCGCGTGTCGTTGAAGGTGATCGTGTATTCGCCGATCACCGCGCCGGCCGAGGCGGAATCGGTGATGACCATCGTCCATTCGTTGGACACACCGGTCGCGGGCACGGTCGGGATGAACTGGATTTCCAGCGTCTCGGACTTGCCGATATTGTCGAAATATTCGATCGAAAGGTCCTGTGTCTTGCCGCCGCCGGTCGCCTCGGTCTCGGTCGCGGGGAGGTTCAGGCCCAGTTCGGCCATCGTTGTCGGTTCGCCCGTAAACAGGTTCACGTTCAGCCGGACGGGTTCCAGCCCCTCGCTCGTGTCACGCGGATAGCTGGGGATTTCACCACCCGAATCCGCGGGCCAGCCCAGAAGCATCAGGCCGGATTCGGTGCGCAGGTAGCCGTCGTCATCGGTGCGGAAGGACCCGGTGGTCGTCAGCATCATCTGGTTGAAGGTTCCCGTCCCCTCGACCTCATAAGCGGCGGCGACGGGGATCAGGCCACGGCCGCGCACGGTGAGGTCGGTGGAATTCGAGGTGCTGACGATGGAGCCGCGCTGGTCGATCAGCCGCTGGGTGGTGGCCCGCACGCCGCCCGCATTGTAGCCGCCCCCGGTGCCGCCCACGACCAGCGAGTGAAAATCGGCCTCCATCCGTTTGTAGCCGTAGGTGGAGGAGTTCGCGATATTGTCCGCAATGGTCGCGAGCTTGGTGGCATTGGTGAACAGGCCAGCCACACCCGCGTTGAGGGAAGAAGAAATAGTCATGGATACGCCTTTCTGCTGCATCGACGATCTGTCGTGCGACACCTAAGGCGTTGCGCTTTAATATGCGCCTAACAGCTAAAATCCGATGTTGATCCTGCCCTCAGGGCGGGGGCAGGCGGATCAGGATGATCTCCAGCCGGTTGTTGCGCAGGGCCATGGGATCGCCGGTGACGGGCTCGCGGTCGGCATGGCCGGTCACCCGTTCGGTGCGGTCGCGGGCCAGCCCCTTGCGGACCAGCAGGTCGCGCATGGCCACGGCCCTTTCGCTGGACAGCTCCCACACCGGGTTGTCGCGCAGGACAACCGGGCGGGCGGCGACATGCGCCTCCACCGCCACGGGGTTGGCGATCCAGTCGATGGACCGGGCGACCAGCCGGGCGATTTCGCTCAGCAATTCCTTGGGCCTGGCGGTATGGCCGTCAAACAGCGGATCGCCGGGCAGGTCGAAGATGTCGATCACCAGCCCCTCGTCCGTGACGCGGGTGACGATGTGTTCCAGCAGGTTGTCGATGACCGAGCTTTCGCCGCCGCGCCCCTGCAGGGCCTCTTCGACCTCGCGCCGGATTTCCTCCATCATCACCTCTTCGCCGCCGGTCGTGGACAGGCCGCTTTCGCCGCGCGCGCGGTTCTGGGCGGTGGCGTGCAGGGAGCTGGCGCCGGTGCCGTTTCGTGCCAGCGACATGTCCGACATCACCGAATCGCCGGAGAATGCGCCGTCGCCGCCACCCGACACGCGGTTGATCGGCACGGTCGGCGCGAAATAGTCCGCAATCCCCTTGCGTTGCTTTTCCGTCGTCGCGTTCAGCAGCCACATCAGCAGGAAGAAGGCCATCATGGCCGTCACGAAATCGGCATAGGCGACCTTCCAGGCACCGCCATGGTGCCCGCCGCCCGCGACGATCTTCTTCCGCTTGATGATGACTGGCGCGGCGTTTGACTGCCCGCTCATCCACACCACCTCTGTTCTCACCCGGGGCCGGGTATACAGGCGAGCTGTTAGCGGGGCGTTAAAGCCGGCGGATCAGAGGGACAGGCGGTAGACGCGCGCGGCGGTGTCGTGAAACAGCAGGCGCTTCTCGTCGTCGCTGGCGCCCGAGGCGAGGCGTTTGAAGGCGTTGAACAGCACGTGGTAGCTGGACGACACCTTGTCGACCGGGAAATTGCTTTCGAACATGCAGCGGCTCGGGCCGAACAGCTCGATCGCGGTTTCCACATAGGGACGGAAGCGGTCGGCCATCTCTTGCGAGCCGGGCGGCTGCGGGTTGCGCGCCCATGTGACGCCGGTGATGTCCATGCCCAGCCCGCCGAGCTTGACGCTGACATTCGGGCAGGTGGCCAGGTCGGTCAGGGCGCGCTTCCAGCTGTCGAACACCTCGCGCTCCAGCCCCGTGAACCGCCCGATGCCCAGCGGTCCGCCGACATGGTCCAGCACGATGGCGGTGTCGGGAAAGGCGCGGGCCAGGTCGGTCAGCTGGGGAATCTGGGGATGATAGAGCCAGGAGTCATAGCTGAGACCCTGCGCCGCCAGCCGGGCAAAGCCCGCGCGGAACGGGGCCGAGGCCATGATACCCGGGTCGACCGGCAGCAGGGCGCTTTCGAAACTGGGTTCGTTTGCGGTGATGTGCCGGATGCCGCGGAACCGTCCGCCGGCGGCGGCGATATGGGCCTCCAGCACCTCGTCCACCGCATCGCCGAGGGTGAGATCGGCGAATCCAACGATGCCGGCGGCGATCCGGGGCGCACCGGGGCGGGCCTCGCCGGCCTCGGCAATCGCGCGCACGGCCTCGGTTTCGCCGACAGGCTGCAGCGGCACGGGGCCGTCCGTCCGATGGGCGTAACGGCACTGGACAAAGACCGTCGCGACCACGTCATGCCCGTCCCCCGCATCGGCCAGGATATCGTCGAGCAGGTAACCGTCGTGGCGGGTCCACAGGTGGTGATGCGGGTCGATGATCGGCAGGTCGGGCTCGATGATCTCTTCGCGCAGCTGGTCCAGCCAGTCCGGCCTGGGGCTGTCGATCGTGCTGCGGGCCCTGGTCATCGCGCTGTCCTCCTGCCTGACAGGGTCAGGCTAGGAGAACCGCGGCCCCGGCGCATCTGCAGGCCCGCCATCCGCATGTTTGTGGCGGATGGCACCCGTCCGGGATCAGAGGCTGCCGAGCTGGTTGTTGATGCCGACAAGGCGCCCGATCAGCGAGAACACGGTGTTCGCGGTGGTCAGCGGGCTTTCCGTCACAAGCACGGTGTCATGCGGATTGATCCGCAGATTGCGCGCCGAGAACAGCCCGTCGGCCGAGGTCAGGTCGATGGTAAAGATCACCTGGCGCTTGGTCGGCCCGGTCCCGTCGTAGCGCAGCGCCTTGGCGGGATATTCCCGCAGGACCAGCACGCCCTTGGGATCGGCGCGGCCGTCGCTGATGCCGCCAACCATCGACATCGCTTCCAGGGCGGTGATGTTTTCGCGGTCGAAATAGAGGATTTCCTCGCTCCCGGTCGCGCCGAGGGCGGTGAAGAAGCGGTCGTCCTCTTCCACCACGACCATGTCGCCGCCGCGCAGGACGATATTCCGCGACGCGTCCGACAGCAGAGTCTTGGCGGGGATTTCGAAGGTCTGGCCGCCACGGATCAGGCGCACCAGCGGGTTGCGCAGCGAACTGCTGATGCCGCCGCCCTGCGAGATCAGGCCGAGGACGGTGAAGTTGCGGCCCTGCATCGGGTAGGTGCCCGGACGCGTGACGCCGCTGACCAGGTCGACGGAATTCTCTTTGCCGGGTTCAAAGGTCAGCTGCACCTGGGCCGAGGGCAGGATGGCGCTCAGCTTTTCCTGGATCTGACTGCGGGCCTGATCCGGGGTCTGGCCGTTGACGACCACCTCTTCGATATAGGGCACGAAGATCGTGCCGGTCGAGGAGACGGTCAGCCCCTGCATCGACACGACTTTCTCGGCGTCGTTGGTCAGCAGCGAGTTCTCCTGGCTGTCCCAGATCACCAGGCTGACCTTGTCGGAGGGACGGATGATGCTGGACTTCGGCCCGCCCGAGGCGCGCGGCCAGTTGTACCCGCCCTGCCAGCCGGTCTGCGGCCATCTGGAAATCGGGCCGACAGAGTTGCGCGAGACGGCAACGACCTCATACGGGGCCTGCGCGCTGTCCTTCTCTCTGAGAATCTCGGATTGCAGGGCGGCCCCGCGCGGCAGGGAACAGGCGGCCAGAGCGATCGACAGGACTGCTGTTGCAGCCAGCCGGATCACGAATGCTGATGCCATGATGCCTTGCCTTCCATATTCTGCAGTGTCTTCCTAGACGATCACGGCGTTGATAGACAAACATTGCAGAAGTGAAAACGAAAAGGCGCGGAGGGCCTGTGACCGGATTGCCTCAGGGTGCCAAAAACCGCCGACGCAGCCTTATTCTCGGCGCGAATGGCAAGATTGCCGCAATGGTCCGGCGGATCTGGGCGGAGGGGCGCGGTTCGCCGGGTCAGACCGCGTGGCTCGTGCGGCGGGATCCGGGGGCGGGCGATCTGGCCTGGGCGCCGGGCGATACCACGGCACATCTTCCCCGGGCGGATTGCATCGTTGCCCTGTGGGGCGTCACGCCCGGCGCGGGGCGCGACCTGTCGGCCAATACCGCGCTGGCCCTGGCCGCAATGGAGCTGGCCCGACAGGTCGGGGCGACCCGGGTGCTACATTGCTCTTCTGCCGCGGTCTATCCCGGCGGGGCCGGGCCGGGGCGCGAAACCGACGATCCCGCGCCGTGGTCGCCCTATGGTCAGGCCAAGGCGGCGATGGAACGGGCGCTGGCGGACTGGAGCGGGCGGAACCCCGATGGCCCGGAATGGTGCGCCATGCGGATGGCCAATGTCGCCGGTGCGGACGGGTTGTTCGCGGCGCTGGAACAGGGGCGGCAGATGCAGATCGACCGGTTCGCCGACGGGCAGGGCCCGCGCCGCAGCTATCTGGCGCCCGAGGATTTCGCCCAGGCCCTGACCGCGCTGCTGGACCTGCCGCCGGGCGGCCTGCCGCGCCTGCTGAACCTGACCGGCCCGCGCCCCGTGGCGATGGAGGCTATTGCCCGCGCCGCCGGGCGCAGCCCGGTGATGCGGCCCGCCCCGTCCGATGCGCTGGCCCTGATGGCCCTGTCGGACGAACGGGCTGCCCGGCTGATCGGCCCGCTCACGGACAGTGCGCATCCGGAGCAGCTGGTCCGGCAGTGGCGCAGCTGGGGAGCGGTGCCCGCATGACGCCTCTCAAGCGCCTGTTCGACCTTGCCTCGGCCATTGTGCTGACAGCCGTGCTCTGGCCGGTGGTGATCTGGATCACCCTGCTGATCCTGATCCGGGACGGCCGCCCGGTGTTTTACGTCGCCGAGCGGATGAAAGCCCCGGATCAGCCCTTCGGTCTGATCAAGTTCCGCACCATGAGCAACGATCCCGGCGACCGGGGCGTGTCGGGGGGGGACAAGACCAGCCGGATCACCCGCACCGGCCGCTGGCTGCGCCGCTACCGCCTGGACGAAGTGCCCCAGCTCTGGAACGTCTTTCGCGGCGACATCAGCTTTGTCGGGCCCCGGCCGCCCCTGCGCCGCTATGTCGAGATGTTCCCCGAGCTCTACGCCGAGGTGCTGAAGAGCCGCCCCGGGATCACCGGAATGGCCACGCTGATGGTCCATGCGCGTGAGGACAGGCTGTTGTCCCAATGCACCTCGCCGGACGAGACCGAGGCCGTCTATGTGCGCCGGTGCGTCCCGATCAAGGCCCGGATCGACCTGATCTATGCGCGCCATTCGAATGTTTGCCTGGACTTCACATTGATGTGCGCCTCGGTTACCAGACGAATGCCCGGACGTCGGCGCAGATAAGACGTGACGTAACGGCACGCGACTTTCCGCCGATCATTTCGCAGGTGCAGAAAAATGGGTTGTTCGAATCGTTCATTTGCATGAAAATACGGCAGATTTCGGGTTTCGGTAGGGATTTCCGTACTTGATGGCATCCTCATTTTTGCACCCAACTTGATAGTGTGAACCAATTTGAAGCATCCCGGGTGATATGGGGATGACGACTGACTTTCTGGAGTAGATCCAATGCTTTACGAAATGGCCCTGCGAATGCCTCTGTCGCAGAAGCGGGTCATCCTCATTGTGATGGATTCTGTTTGGGTCCTTCTGGCCCTTCTGTTCGCCGTCGGCTTTGTCCGTGACGGCGCACAGTTCACGTTCAATGACCTTTCCACTCTGAAATTTCCGATGATCGCCCTTCCCGTGGCGGTCGCGATGATCGTCTACATGGGCCTCGACCGGATCAAACTGCTGGCCTACGAGGTCAACGGCATCACCGATTCCGCCCTGCTGGCCGTTGGCCTGGGGGCGACCTGTGCCTTGGCAAACTCCCTGCCGGGGCAGAGCCTGAACGTGGTCGAAATCGCGGTCTTCACCATGACGTTCCTGATCCTCACGGTCACGGCGCGGCTGACGCTGCTGCGCGTGGTCAAGTGGATCTACGTCACCGGCGGCAACCGCAAGCGCGTGTTGATCTACGGCGCCGGGCAGACCGGCCGCCAGCTGGCCGCCGCGCTGTCGACCGACGATGCCGTGGTCCCCGTGGCCTTTGTCGACGACAACCCGCGCCTGCAAAGCCTGACGATTTCCGGTATGCGGGTGTTTTCGCCCGTGCACATCAAGGAACTGGTGCAGCGCAACGAGATCGACCGCGTCGTCCTGGCGATGCCCTCGGTCGGGCGCGCGACCCAGGCCCGGATCACCAAGCGCCTGCGCGACATCGGCTGCGAGGTGCATTCCCTGCCCTCCTTCGCCGAGATCGTCGCGAACAAGGATTACGGCCAGGGCCCGCACAAGCCGCTGTCGGTCGACATCCATGACCTTCTGGGCCGCAACCGGCTGGAAGAGGAACTGCCCGGCGTCAGCGACGCCTATGCCGGCAAGCGCATCCTGGTGACGGGCGCCGGCGGATCCATCGGATCCGAGCTCTGCCGCCAGCTGATGACCTGCCATCCCACCCGGCTGGTGCTGATCGATCACAGCGAGCTTGCGCTCTACAACATCCAGCGCGAACTGGTCGAACAGGACCCCGAGATGGACGTGGTGCCGGTCCTCGGGTCGATCTGCGAGAAGTCGCTGGTGATGTCGGTGATGGAGCAATACGACATCGACGTCGTGCTGCATGCCGCCGCCTACAAGCACCTGCCGATGGTGCAGAGCAACTCGATCGAGGGGCTGCGCAACAACGTGCTGGGCACCAAGATCGTTGCCGATGCCGCCGGGGCGATGGGTGTCGAACGTTTCATCCTGGTGTCGTCCGACAAGGCGGTGCGGCCCTCGTCGATCATGGGTTCGACCAAGCGGATGGCGGAACAGATCGTGCAGGACCTCGCGACGCGGTCCAAGACGACGCGCTTTTCGATGGTGCGGTTCGGCAATGTGATGGGGTCCTCCGGCTCGGTCATTCCGCTGTTCGAAGAGCAGATCGCCCGCGGCGGCCCGGTCACCGTGACCGACCGCAAGGTGACCCGCTATTTCATGACAGTCTCCGAAGCGGTGCGGCTGGTGCTGCTGGCCGGCTCCTTCGCGCGGGGCGGCGATGTCTTCGTGCTCGACATGGGTGAGCCGGTGCCGATCCTGCAGGTCGCCCGCCAGATGATCGAGGGCGCGGGCTATTCCGTGCGCGACGCCGACAATCCCAAGGGCGATATCGAGATCGCCTTTACCGGCCTGCGCAATGGCGAGAAGCTGCACGAAGAGCTGCTGATCGGGACGGACATGCTGACCACGCCGCATCCCAAGATCCTGCGCGCACAGGAAGAGCACCTGTCCGAGATCGAGATGGCCGCCGCGCTGAACGATATCCGCCGCGCGGTCGAGGCACGGGATCAGTCCGCAGCCGATTTCGCGATGAAGAAATGGGTCGAGCGCTACGGCGCCGCGACCGAAGAGATCGTCAACGCCACCACCTGATGGCGCTGACGGTCAGCGCGCCGCCCGCGGGATGCGGGGCGGCGCCGGGGGGCGGTCAGCCGAATTCGCGATCCGCCGGGTTCTCGGGCAGCACGTTGAAATTGTTCAGCGTCACCGAGACAAAGCTGTAATACCCGATCAGCCCCACCAGATCGACCAGCCTGTCCTGTCCCAGGGCCTTGAGCGTGCGGGCATAGAGCGCGTCATCGGTCCGGCGCTGTTCCATCGTGGCCTGGGTGAAGAGGAAGACCACCTCCTGCTCTTCGTCCGCAAACGACGGGGTCTGCCGGTCGCGGATCGCATCGGCGATGGCCGGGTCAAGCCCGGCCTCCAGGGCCAGCTTCTTGTGCGCGAACCATTCGAATTCCGCATTCCAGCAGCGGGCGGTGGTGATGATCGCCAGCTCCGACAGCAGCGGCGACAGGGCCGTGTTGTAGCGCAGGTAGGTGCCAAGCGCGGTTGCCCCGGCCGCAAGTTCGGGCCGGTTCAGCCAAAGGGCCAGCGGCCCCACGACGCGGCCCCGGGGCGAGGCGACGATCATGTCGTGCACCTCTTGCTGGCGGGGCGTGTAGGCCGCCGGATCGGGCGGGCTGAGGCGCAGGGCCTTGGGATCCATCATGTCGGGTGTTCCTCCTCCGTCACCGGCCATGCACCGGTTCGACTCGAGTGTTAGGGCGCTTACCCGTCGTTCGAAAGCGGTTTGCCACGAGTCGCAGGTCCCTGTCGGACCCGGCAGGGACGGGGCACAGACAGCGCGCGGACGGGGGGAGGGGCCGCCGGTTTCAGCGGAAGGCCGCGCCGGACCCGACACCCGGACATGCCGAGACGCGGGCGTGTTTGCCGCCCGCGCCACCGGAGCCCAGCTCAACGGGGCATGGCCCCGATCCGGGGAATGGATGGCGAGGGGCCCGGTGCCGACAACTTATGCCGGCCCGGGCCCGCAGCCAAATCACGTTCCCAGGATGCGCTCAAACCTGCCGAACGACCCGGTTACGCAGGATGCCGATGCCGTCGACCTCCAGCTCGACCACATCGCCGTCCTGCAGGAAGTGCGAATGCTCCAGCCCGCAGCCGTCGTTCACCGTGCCCGCGCCGATCACCTCGCCCGGATGCAGCATCTCGTCACGCGAGATGAAGGCGATCAGGTCGTCGAACCCGTGCAGCCCCGCGCTCATATCCGTGTCGACGAAGGTCTTGCCGTTGATCCGCGCGCGGGTCTTCAGCGCCCGGGGATCGGGGATTTCGTCCGCCGTCACGATGACCGGGCCCAGCACGTTGCCGCAGTCGAAGCTCTTGCCCTTAGCCGGGCCGAGCATGCCCTGCATCTCGATCAGCTGGGTGTCGCGGGCCGAGAAATCGTTGAAGATCGTGTAGCCAAAGACATGGTTCAGCGCGTCGGCCTTGGCGATGTCCTTGCCGGGCGTGCCGATGACGCAGGCGACCTCCAGCTCAAAATCCATCGTGTTGGAATATTTCGGCCAGGGCACATCGGTCTCCGTCCCGCGCACGGAAAAGCGGTTGGTGATGTAAAAGATCGGCTGCTGGCGATAGATGTCGGGCACCTCGCCCGGCTCGACATTGGGGATCGGCTTGCCCTGCATCCCGGCGGCCAGCTTCTGCATGCCGACCGGGGCCTGCACGATATGTTTGGGAAAGGTCGAGGCATCCCGCATCTGCGGCGGCACCGGGATCGGGGCCAGCAGCTTCAGCCCCTCCATCGGCAGCGCCGCACCCCCGGCTGCCTCGCGGGCCAGGGCCAGACCGGGTTCCCCCGCCTCGATCAGCGCCAGCATCGTGGCCAGTTCGGGCCTGCCGGTGGCGGTCAGGTCAACCATCCCGGCCTCGGTCACCGCGCCCAGCCGGGGGCCGGTGCCCGCATCGAATGTTGCCAGTTTCATGCTCTCTCTCCTCAATCCCGGATGATGGCGACGGGGCGGCACCAGCCCGCGCTCGCCTGCTTGATCTTGACGGGAAAGCACTGCACCTCGAACCCGGTGGCGGGCAGCTCTTCGAGGTTGGCGAGCTTTTCCATGTGGCAATAGCCGCGCACCATCCCGGCGCGGTGGCCCTCCCAGATCAGCGAGGCATCGCCGGTTTCGGCCACCTTCTTTGCCGTGTGGATGAAGGGCGCGTCCCAGCTCCAGGCATCCGTGCCGCAGACCCGCATGCCGCGTTCGGTCATCCAGCAGGTCGCCGCATGGCCGATGCCACAGCCGGTTGCGACGTAATGCGGTTGGCCATAGGCGGCCCCGGCGGCGGTATTCACCAGCACGATGTCGCCCGGTTGCAGGTCATGGCCGATGCGGTCGAACTCGGCCGCGACCTCCTCGGCCGTCACCACATGGCCGTCGGGAAGGTGGCGGAAATCCAGCTTGACCCCCGGGCCCATGCACCAGTCCAGCGGCACCTCGTCGATGGTGATCGCACGTTTCCCGCCGTCCATCGTGGAATGATAGTGATAGGGCGCGTCCAGATGGGTGCCGTTGTGGGTCGACAGCTGCACCCGCTCGACCGCCCAGCCCTCGCCGCCGGGCAGGCCGTCGCGGGTCACCCCGGGGAAAAAGCCCAGGATCTGCTGCGCCGTGTCGTCATGCGCCTGGTATTCGATCTGCGGATGCAGCCCCGGCGGGTCGGCGTATGTCGTGTTTTCCAGCGCGCGGGCCAGGTCGATCAGTTTCATGTGCACCTCCTTCAGCGGCCCAGCAGGCCGATGGCAATGACGGGGAAGAGGATGACGGCGGTCAGCACCGCAGCCATGATAAGAGCAAAGGGCGCGGCGCCCTTGAAGACCTCGCCCAGGGTCACGCCCTGATCCCTGAGCGTGGCCTGCACGACAAAGACCGACAGGCCAAGCGGCGGGGTCAGCAGGCCGATTTCTACGGCGATCACGGTGACCAGGCCGAAATGCGCCACGTCGATCCCCAGCTCCTGCGAGATCGGGAAGGCCAGCGGCACGGTCACCAGCATGATAGAGCTGCTGTCCAGCACGGTGCCCATCAGCGCCACGATCAGCGCAAAGGCGAACAGGAACCCCAGCGGCCCGATGCCCGAGGCGACGGCCCATTGCGTGATCGCCCCCGGCACGCCGGAAAAGCCCAGCATCCGGCCATAGATCGAGGCGCCGACGATCAGGAAGCAGACGGCGGCGGTGATATGCCCGGTCTGGACCGTGATCCGCCAGGCCTCGCGCCCGCCGATGCGGCGCATGCCGAAGGCAAGGATCAGCGCGGCGGCGGCGCCGACGGCCCCCGCCTCGGTCGGGGTGAAGAAGCCGGTGTAGATCCCGCCCAGCACCAGCCCGGCCAGGCCGAGGACGGGCAGCATCAGGTAACCGGGCGTGCGGTCCTCGGCCCCGCCGGTGCCGCGTGGCCCGTCGAACAGGTCGGGCCGCACCCGGCCCAGCACCGTCAGGTAGACGCCATAGGCCAGCGCCAGCAGCAGCCCCGGCCCGACGCCCGCGACAAACAGGTCGCCGACCGAACTGTCGGTGAGGATGGCGAACAGGATCAGCAGCAGCGACGGCGGGATCAGCATGCCCAGCACCGAGGAGCCGGCGACCACGCCGACGGCGATGCTGCGGGCGGTCCCGGCGCGCACCATCTCGGGCACCGCGACCTTGGAAAAGACGGCGGCCGAGGCGATGGAGATCCCGGTGATCGCGGCAAAGACCGCGTTCGACAGCACTGTCGCCACGCCCAGCCCGCCGCGCCAGCCGCGCATGCCCCGCGCGATGATGGCGAATGTGTCGCGGCCCAGCCCCGACTCGCTGACCGCAAGGCCCATCAGCACAAACAGCGGCACGACCCCGAAGGTGTATTCGGCAATGGAATCGGTGGCCGCCAGCGCGACGAAGTTCAGCGCCAGCTTGATCTTGCCGGTGATCGCCCAGACCCCCAGCAGCGACACGCCCGCCAGCGCGATGGCCACATGGATGCCGCCGTAGATGGCGATCCCGATCCCGGCGAGCGAGAGGTATCCGATCGTCAGCGGATCCATCACAGGGCCCTCTTGCCGGCGTAAAAGGCCGAGATCGCGAAGGACAGCGCCAGCAGGGCCGAGCCGCCGGTGACGATGGCGAGGAAGGGCCAGACGGGCATCTGGAAGTGACCGGCGATCCCCTCCATCTCGCCCCGGGCAAAGGCGCGGGTGGCCTTTGGATAGACCGCCCAGGCCAGCATCAGCGACACCGCCACCCCGCAGAGCTGCCCGGCGCAGTCCAGCAGGGCACCGGCCCGGGGCCGACGTTTGGCCAGCAGGCCGAGGATCCCGTCCGAGCGGATCAGCTCGCCCTTGCGGTGGGTGTGGGCGACCTGCAGGAAGACGATGCCGACGATCGAGAATTTCACCATCTCGGGCACCCCGGCGATGGGATGCAGGAAGGCATTGCGCCCGATGACATCCGACAGGATCAGCACCATCAACAGCAGGATCCAGGCCGTCGCCGCCACGTTAGCCGCCGACATGATCCCGTCGGCCAGCTTCAGCGGCAGGGGGCGGGGGCCCTCGGGCTCGGGCGTGGTGTCGATGGTGTGGCTCATGTCACTGTCCTTCGGCCCCGGTCTTGTCCGGTCGTGGCGGATACGGGACGCCTGTCGGTGTCGGTGTCGGTGTCGGTGTCGGTGTCGGTGTCGGTGTCGGTGTCGGTGTCGGTGTCGGTGTCGGTGTCGGCTCTCAGTGCGGGCCGGGGCATGATCGTCCCGATCCGGCGGGCCGCAGAACCCGCCCGGATCGCCGGGCCGCCCGGGAAGTGCCAGACCGCCCCAAAGGCGGGCGCGACCGCGCCCGACTGTGGTCAGGCGCCGCCCTAAGTTGGCGAGGGCGGCACCGGGCCCGGGGCCCGCCCTATTCCGCCGACCAGTCGCGCGGCACCGTGACGCCCGCGTCCTTCAGCTTCTGCATGTAGGTCTTGACCACCTCGGTTCCGGCCAGCCCCTTGGCGTCCAGGTCCCTGGCCCATTCCATCGCGACATTGGGGATCGCATTGGCCCATTTCAGCCGCTCTTCCTCGGGCAGGACGGTGATCGTCGCGCCACCCGCTTCCATCGCCTTGAAGGCCCCGGCAACGCGCTGCTCCAGCCCCTCGCGATAGGCCTTGGCAAAGGCATCCACCCCGACCTGCAGGGCGTCCTGCACCTCGGCGGGCTGCTCGTCGAACCAGGATTTCTTGGCCACGATGGCCCCGGCATATTGCGCGCCGAACCCGGTGCGGGTGACATAGGGCGCGACCTCCTGCAGCTTGGCCGCGGCGGCGGCGGTCGGGAAGACGATGACCCCCTCGGCCACGCCTGTCTGGATGTCGTTGTAATAGGTCGTCAGGTTGCCCGAGACACCCACCGCGCCGGTGTCCTTCAGCCAGTTCACCGCCGGGCCGGGGGCATTGATCTTGTGGCCCGCCAGATCCGCCAGCGTCTTGACCGGGAACTTGGTCATCAGCAGGTAATCCTCCAGCCCGAAGCCACCGCCGAGATATTCCATGTCGTGGTCTGCCCAGAGCTTGCGCATGTCGGGGATCTCGTCATGCATCCCGTCGACGGTATCAAAGACGATATCCACATCGTCCGACCCGAAGGGCGTCACATAGGTCACGTTCTGCAGGCTCAGCAGCGACGGTTCGAACAGGGACGAGACGATGCCGACCTGCGCCAGCCCGTCCTCGATCGCCTCCAGCTCGCCGCCGACCTTGGCCAGCGTGCCGCCATAGGCCTCCAGCCAGGCGATGTCATAGGCGGTGCCCTCCAGCGCCGCGTCGACCGCGGGGATGAAGGCGTCGGTCAGGGTCTTCACCCACAGAAAGACCGGCGGATGGCCGGCCACCACGGTCACGTCGATGGTCTCGGCCCGGATCGGCCCGGCCAGCAGGGCGGCGGCGGATACGGCAAGCGCACCGCTGCGAAGCGGTTTCAGGAAATTCATGGATCGTCCTCCCTTGTGTCCCGGAAGGTCTCCGGGCGGCCGCTCCCCGGCGGCCTCGGGAAAACTATCTGAACGTACGTATAAATTGTCAAGGGGGCAGAAATGAGGGATACTGCCGTCATGAGAGATCCCGACACCGACTCCCGCGCTGATACCGGCCCGTCCGACGACACCCCGGGCGACTGCCCCCGCCCCGACGGCCGCCTGCTGCGCGGCGAGGCCACGCGTGAGCGGGTTCTCGATGCCGCCGAGCGGCTGTTCAGCGCCGAAGGGGTCGACGCCGTGTCGATTCGCCAGATCGCGGCCGCGGCGGGGGTGACCCTCGGCGTCGTCGGCTTCCACGGCGGTTCCAAGACCGAGCTGATCCGCACCGTCCTCTCCCGCCGGGTCGAGGCCCTGAACATCGCCCGGCGCGACAGGCTGGCCCGGGTGATGGCCGGCCCGGCCCCGAAACTCGACGACCTGGTCGAGGCCTACATCCTGCCCTACCTCGAATATGCCAGCCACGACGATCCGCAATGGGGCGCCTATGCCCGGCTGATCGCCCGGATCGTGGCCGATGACAGGTGGTACAAGAATGTCGGCGAACTCTATGACCCGATGGCGCGGGAATATCTCGACGCCATGCAGCAGGTCTGCCCCGAGGCGGATCGCGATGCCCTCGTCACCGCGCTGACGCTGACCGTGGCCTCGATGCTGTCGCTCGTGGCCAGCCGCGCCCGCATCGCCGGGCTGACGGGTCATGCGGGGGGCAATGCGATGGATCACCGCGACACGCTGGTGTCGTTCTGCGTGAACGGCATGACCGCGATTGCCAGCCGAAAGGGCGGTCCGCAGGACGGGCCATAGCGCGCCGTCGCCCCAGCATGCCATTTTTGCACATCCGCCGCTGCCGGCTGCGCGACATCCCGATCTTGCCGCCCGGCATCCGGCGCAATAGCGTCCCGCCATGACAGAGCCGTCCGCCCTCGACAGCGCCTATTCCTGGCGCCGCCTGATGTTCTCCCTGCTGATCGCGATCATCGGGAATGTCGGGATGTGGGCGTCGATCGTCGTGCTTCCGGCGATGCAGGCGGAATTCGGTCTCGACCGGGGCGATGCCTCGCTGCCCTACACCTTCACCATGTTCGGCTATGCCCTGGGCAACCTGCTGATCGGCCGGATCGTGGACCGCTACGGCGCCACAACCGCGCTGATCTGTGCCGCGCTGATCAGCGGAATCGGCTTCACCCTCACCTCGATGACCGGGCAGTTCTGGCTGGTCTGCGCGCTGCAGCTGGCCATCGGATTTGCCACCGCGGCCTGCTTCGGGCCGCTGATCGCCGATATCTCGCTCTGGTTCATGAAACGCCGGGGCATCGCGGTCGGCATCGCGGCCTCGGGCAATTACCTCAGCGGGGTGGTCTGGCCGGTTGTGCTGGCCGGAATCCTCGAACATCAGGGCTGGCGGGCGGCCTATCTGGTGCTGGCGGTGATCTCGGTGGCGGGGATGATCCCGTTGGCCATGACCCTGCGCCGCCGCCTCCCCGAAGAGGCCGCCGCCCGCTCCGACGCCGCCTCGGCGGAACGGGCCCAGACTGCGGGCTTTGCCCCCGGTCCGCTGACCCTGCTGCTGTTCCTGGCAGGGGTGGGATGCTGCGTGGCCATGTCGATGCCGCAGGTCCATATCGTGGCCTATTGCATCGACCTCGGCTACGGCCCCGCGGCGGGCGGACAGATGCTGTCGCTCATGCTGCTGGGCGGGGTGGTCTCGCGCCTGGTCTCGGGCGCGGTGGCCGACCGCCTGGGCGGGGTGCGCACCCTGCTGATCGGATCCTTCCTGCAGTTCCTCGCCCTGATCCTCTACCTGCCCTCGGGCGGGCTGACCTCGCTCTACCTCGTCTCGCTGGTCTTCGGCCTCAGCCAGGGCGGTATCGTGCCCAGCTACGCCGTGATCGTGCGGGAATTCCTGCCCGCCCGCCAGGCCGGTGCCCGGGTCGGCTTCGTCATCATGGGCACGATTCTCGGCATGGCCCTGGGCGGCTGGATGTCCGGCTGGATCTACGACGTGACCGGCAGCTACCGCATGGCCTTCCTGAACGGCATCGCCTTCAACGCGCTGAACCTCGGCATCATGCTGCTGATCCTCCTGCGCGCGACCCGCCGTCCCGTCCTGGCCTGACCGCCCCCTCGCTTCCTCTTGCCGGAAATATGCCGGGGGAGTCGGCCGCAGGCCGATGGGGGCAGAGCCCCCGGCCGCGCGCGCCAGCGCGCCAAGCCTCATGTGCGCCGCAGGCGCTCCGCCAGGTCACGCCCGCCGGACGGGCCGCAGACTCAGCCGTCCTCGCGCCCCAGATGCGCCTCGCCCCGGGCCTGCGCCAGGGCGATCTGCTTCTGCCGTTCGCGGAACCGCGCCTTGTCGCCCTGCGAGGTCTCGCCGATGCAGTGATGACACGAGACGCCATGCTCGTATTCCGCCCGCGCGCGGTCCCCGGGCAGGATCGGCCGGCGGCAGGCATGGCAGAGTTCGTGCGGCCCCTCGCGCAGCCCGTGCCCGACCGAGACGCGCCCGTCGAAGACAAAGCATTCGCCCCGCCAGGCGCTCTCCGCCTCCGGCACGTCCTCGAGGTATTTCAGGATCCCGCCCTTCAGGTGGTAGACCTCCTCCACCCCCTGACCCAGCAGCCAGTTGGTGGATTTCTCGCAGCGGATCCCGCCGGTGCAGAACATCGCGATCCGCTTGTTGTGGAACCGCTCGCGGTTCGCCTCCCACCAGGCGGGGAAATCGCGGAAACTGGCGGTCTGCGGATCGACGGCGCCCTCGAAGGTGCCGATGGCCACCTCGTAATCGTTGCGGGTGTCGATCACCGCGACATCGGGCGAGCGGATCAGCGCGTTCCAATCGGACGGATCGACGTAATGCCCCACCCGGGCGCGCGGATCGACATCGGGCTGGCCCATGGTCACGATCTCGCGCTTCAGCCGCACCTTCATCCGGGCGAAGGGCCGGGTGCTGGCGGTGCTCTCCTTGTGCTCCAGCCCGTCACAGCCGGGCAGGGCGCGGATATGGGCCAGGATCGCGTCGATCCCGGCGCGGGGGCCGGCGATGGTGCCGTTGATCCCCTCCTGCGCCAGCAGCAGCGTCCCGGTGACCCCCTGCGCCAGGCAGAGATCCAGCAGCGGCTGCCGCAGGCCGGCCGGATCCGGAAACCGGGTGAAGTGATAGAGGGCTGCGACGGTGAACATGTGCCGCCTGATAGCGCCAAGGCCGGGGCCGGGCAAGATGTCGGGCGCTTGCCGTGGGCCGGGCGGGATCCCTGTTGGGGGAGGGGACGAGGGGCCCCGGTCTGAGCGTTGTTTGCAGTGCCCCCGACGCGAGACGCGGCGGTCAGGTGAGACGTCGCCCCCGTTATCCGGGGAAATGCAAATGACGGAGGTGGGAGGGGGCTCTGCCCCCGCCCGCGCTGTGCGCGGACTCCCCCGGGATATTTGGGGCCAGCGGAACGAGGGGCGTCGGGATATCGGCCAGGGTGTTCAGGCAAAGCTGCCGTGGCAGAACCAGCCGGCGGACATCGTGGCGCCGTGGGCATAGTAGAGCCACAGCCGCTCACCCCCCTCGACCGTGACGCGCCAGTAGTCGCGGACCCCGGTGCGCCAGGCGGGTTCGTCCAGCCACCATTCCGGGGCGATCCGTTCGGGCCCCGTGGCCGAGAGCACGCGCAGCCGCCGCCCGCGCCAGCGGATCAGTCCGGGCGGGCGGGGCGCGTCCGGCGCGCTCACCGGCTCGGGCCGCCAGAGCAGCCGCGGACGCGGCACCGCCGGCGCGGGCCAGCCCGGCGCGGGGTCGGACCAGGCGGCGGCCAGCACGATCGCCGTCTTTTCCGGGATATGCGAGGCGCCGGGATGCAGCCGCGTCACCGCCTCCATCCCCACCCTTGCGCCGATCCGGGTCACGAGGTCGTCCAGCGCGGTCTGCGCGGCCAGCCGCTCCGACACGGCCTGCCCGGCCTCGGCATGGCCGCGGGCCTGTTCGCGATGCACCGGCTCGGTCTGCAGCGCCTCGACGCGCAGCATGTCGATGCCGAAGCCGGCGTCGATCTCGGACAGTTTCATCGCCAGCAGGGGGCGGATGCGCCCGGGGTCGTGGGTCGGGCGGGCGAGCCCCGCAGAGATCCACTGCATCGTGCCGTCGGTGCGGAACGCCTGCAGCCGGATCGTGCGGATGCCCATGCCGCGCCCCTCCAGCGTGGCGCAGAGCCGGGGCAGCAGCCGGTCCAGCGCGGCGGCGATGTCGGTTTCCAGCCCGATCGGTTCCGGCAGGGTCATCCGCACCGCATCCGCCCGCTCGGCCGGGGCGGGCGAGACCGGCTCGGGCACGTGGCCGAGCGCCTGGTCGATGCGCAGCACCAGCGCCTGGCCGAAGCGGCGGGCGAGGGGGGCGCGGGGCTGGTTCAGCAGATCCTCGACCCGCCGCAGCCCCAGCCGGGCCAGCTGCGCCAGCACCTCGGGCTCCAGCCGCAGGGCGGCCAGCGGCAGCGGGGCCAGCGCGCTGCGGGTCTGGCCCGGGGGGGCGATCCGGCCCGCCGGGGCGGCGGGGGCAGCGGCCAGCGGCGCCGGGCCGCCCTTGACCCAGTGGCGCCGCGCGGCGCGCGAGCGGGTGGCGCGGGCCTCGGCATCCACCGCGTCGCCGGTGCGGTTGTGCGCCGCCGTCCCGCCCGCGTGATGCGCCAGGGCCCAGGCCGCGCCGACGGTGTCGGCGATGCCCGCCTGCACGGTCAGGCCGAACCCGGCGCAGTCCCCGGCGATGGCCTCCATCAGCTCTGCCTCGCCGCCGAACAGATGGGCGCAGCCGGTGATGTCGATCAGCAGCGACTCGGGCGCTGTCTCGGCGATCCAGGGCGAGTATTTCCCCGCCCATCGGCGCAGCACGGTCAGAAAGGCGGCCTCGCGCTGCGGGTTGCGCAGGCGGGTGTGCAGCTCGGGGCACATCGCCCGGGCGTCGCGCAGCGGCTGGCCGGGTTTGAGTCCGGCAGCCGAGGCCGCGGCCGACAGCGACCAGAGCAGCTGCATGTTGCCGTGATCGCGCACCACGGCAAAGGGGCGCGTGTCGCCGGGCGCGGCGCGCAGCAGATGCTCCGCAGCGAGGCGCGGAAACCAGAGCGACATGATCCGCCGGGGGGCGGAGGGGCGCGGATCTTCGGGCATGACGGGCGGGCAGCATATGTTCACTATTTGTTCCAATTTACCGCTCCGGCCGCCGCGAGTCGAGTCCGCCCCCGCCCCCCGCGCGCGCCCGAAATTTCGTCGAAATTTCGGGGCCGGCCGGGCTCAGGCCCCGGCCCGCACCCGCCGCGCGAGCAGGTCCACATAGCGCTGCCGCGCCTCGGGCAGCGGCCGCGTTCCCAGTTCGGGCGCCAGCCGCGCGTTCAGGAAATACCCCGTGGTGCCAAGGGCTTCGACGATCTCGGCATCCGGCGCCTCGCCCTCGCCCCGCAGGCAGGGCGGCAGTGGCAGCATCCGGCTTTCCCATTCCCCCGCCGCCCCGCGCGCCACCGCGCGCCCCGACCGGGGCGAGACATGCACCAGCCCCTCCGTTGCCCCGGTCACCGCGCAAGAGCCCAGGTCCAGGCCGAATCCCGTCTCCTCCAGCAGCGCCAGTTCCCAGCGGAGGTAGGCCAGCGGCCAGAGCTCGCCGTCGCCCAGCAGGTCCAGCAGCATCTCGGTCCGGCGATAGAGCGCGGGATGCGCCTCGCGCTCGGGCAGGCAGAAGCACAGCAGCGCGCAGACCGCGTTCAGCCCGGCCAGCGCCATCCGGTCCGCCATCGCCGCGGCGCGCGAGCGCAGCGGCTCGACCGCGAAATGGCCCATATGCTCTTCCAGCCGCGCCTTCCACGCCAGGTCGACCTGGGCCCCGGGCTGCAGCACCGGCGCGATCCTGCGCGAGGCGCCGCCGCGCACGACTCCGGCGTGGCGGCCATGCGAGGGGGTGAAGACCTCGATGATCGCCGCGTTCTCGCCGTGCCGCCGCACGGACAGGACAATCCCGTGATCGCGCCATTCCATGCGGCAACTATCGGGCCGGGGCGCCGCCGCCGCAAGGGCCGCCCGCCCCTTCCGGCGCGTCCCTCCATGCGGCTGACCGCTTGCCCGGTGCGCCGAGATCGGCAAATCTGGGGCATGACCTTGTCGCGCCTCGCCCGCCTTTTCGCCGCCGCCGTCGCGGCTCTCGCCTGTGTGTCGCTGGTGGCGCAGTTCGTGGTCGATGCGGCCGAGCATCCCGGGGATTCGGCCCTTGTCGTGATCTGGAAGATGGCGCGCTATTTCACCATCCTGACCAATGCGATGATTGCCGCCGGTTTCGCCCGTGTCGCGCTCTCGGGCCGTGCGCTGCGCCCGGGCTGGGCCGGGGGGCTGACGCTGTGGATCGCGATCACGGCGGTGGTCTATCACCTGCTGCTGGCGCGCGAGTTGCAGGGGTTGGAGTTCTGGTCCGACCTCGGCCTGCACACGATCGTGCCCATCTGCGCCCTGGGCTGGTGGGCGGTCTGGGCCGACCGCGCCGGGCTGGGCCTGCGGGCGGCGCTGCTCTGGCTGATCTGGCCGCTGCTCTACGTGGTCTACGCCCTGCTGCGCGGGCTGTCCGATGGGACCTATCCCTATTTCTTCGTGAACCCGGACACGCAGGGCTGGGCCGGGGTGCTGGGCTGGTCCGCCGGGCTGGCCTTCGGCTTCTTCCTGGGCGGCCTTGCCGTGATCGGCATCGCCCGGCTGCTGCCGCGCCGGGGCTGAGCCCTATTCGATCCGCACCGAGACCCGGGCCGAGCGTCCCGCCGCGTCGATCACCGAGATATCGGCAAAGCCGGTGCCAAGCCCGTCCAGCAGCACCGAGCGCGCGCGTATTCCGGTGGCCAGGGGCCGTCCGTTGGCCAGCCAGGTGAAGGGCGGGCGGCCCTCGTTCACCCTGGCCGGCATCTGTCCGTCCCGCACGCTCAACACCGCACCGTCCGGCGGGAAGGCCAGCACCGGCGCGCGCGGATCGGCGACAAAGACGGCATCGCGGGCGCGGAAGCGTTTCAGCGGTTCGGGCAGCAGCGAGGCGCCGACCAGCAGGGTTTCGGGCGGCGGCGGCGGCAGGGGGGCAAGATCCGCCTTCAGCCGCTGGAAGGCTTCGAACAGGACCGGCGCCGCGACCTCGGCGCCAAAAGCGCCCGGTACGGGCGTGCCGTCCGGCCGCCCGATCCAGACCCCGATCACGTGATCCCCGTCGAACCCGATGGCCCAGGCGTCGCGGTGGCCGTAGCTGGTGCCGGTCTTGTAGGCCAGCCGGTTGCGCGGCGCGCCCACCGGCGGGGCCATCCCGGCGAGGATATGCCCCACCTGCCAGGCCGCCGCGCGCGAGATCACCCTGCGCTGGCGGACCGTCTCGCCCCCGGTCATCCGCCAAGACAGCGGGCGGGCCATGCCGCCCTCGGCCAGCCCGGCGTAGAGGGTGACGAGATCCTCCAGCGTGACGCCGACACCGCCAAGCGCGACGGCCAGCCCGGGCTTGCCGCCGGGCACGTCGGCCCGCACCCCGGCACGGCGCAGCCCGGCCATCAGGTTTTCCGGGCCAAGCGCGTCGGTCAGCAGCACCACGGGGATGTTCAGCGACAGGCGCAGCGCCTCGGCCACCCGCAGCTCGCCGCGGAACATGCCGTCGAAATTCTGCGGGGCGTAAGAGCCGAACGCCACCGGACGGTCACTGATCAGCGTTTCGGGATGCGCCAGCCCGGCGTCGAAGGCCAGCCCGTAGACCAGCGGTTTCAGGGTCGACCCCGGAGAGCGCAGGGCGCGCGTCATGTCGACATAGCCCTCGCGCTGCGCCCCCATGTCGTAACCGGCAGAGCCGACGGAGGCGAGGATCTCGCCCGTACGGTGATCCGCCGCGACGATGGCGACAGACAGGCGCGGGGCCTTGCCGCGCAGCGTGTCGCGGGCCAGGCGTTCCAGCTTGGCCTGCAGCGCGGCCCGGACCGTCAGGTCATGGCGCGGCAGGTCCGGCGCTTCGGCCAGGGCGCGGTCCGTCAGATGCGGGGCCAGGGCGGGAAAGGGGCGGCGTGCGTACGGCACGGGATCGTGCAGGGCGGCGGTGGCGGCCTCGGCCGTGATCGCCCCGGCATTGGCGGCACGTTCCAGCACCCGGTCGCGGGCAGCGCGGGCGGCGTCGCGGTCGCGATCCGGGCGGCGCGCCTCGGGCGATTGCGGCAGGGCGATCAGCAGGGCGGCCTCGGCGGGGGTCAGGCGCCCGGGCTCTTTGCCGAACCAGGCATAGGTGGCCGAGCGCAGCCCCTCCAGATTGCCGCCATAGGGCGCGTGGGTCAGGTAGAGGTCGAGGATCCGCTCCTTGCTCAGCCGCCGTTCCAGGGCCAGCGCCACGCGGGCCTGCCGCAGCTTGCCCGACCAGCGCCCGGTGCCGCTTTCCTCGATCAGCCGGGCGACCTGCATCGTCAGGGTCGACCCGCCCGAGACGATGCCGCCGTTCCACACCGCCTGCCACGCGGCGCGGATCACGGCGCGCGGGTCGACGCCATGATGGCTGGCAAAGCGCTTGTCCTCATAGGCCATCAGCATCCGCAGGAAGAGCGGATCGACCTGGTCCGTGCCGACATTCAGACGCCAGCGCCCGTCCGCCACCGTATAGGCGCGCAGCAGCGCGCCGTCCCGGTCCCGCATCTCGACCGAGGTTTCGGCCACCAGCGGCGGCAGTTCCGTCCTGTCGATCCAGTCGTCAAAGGCGTCGCGCGCAGCGGCGCCAAGGCCAAGCGCAAGGGTCAGGGCCAGCAGGGCGCGGGAGGTGCTACTCATCCACCCAGCCTTCCCAGAGGCCCGGGTAGAAGGTCACGAACCCCGAGGGGTGAAGCCGCAGAATATCCTCGTACCCGACGGAGGGCGCGGTATAGCCGACCTTGCCCGCGCCCTGCCGGTCATAGGTCTGCTCCAGCCGGTCCAGCCGGTCGAGGCCCGGCACCAGCCAGGCCGCCGGGGCCTGTTGCACGCCGCCCCGTCCCGCAAGGCGCTGCACCGGCAACAGGTTCGTCGCCGGGGTGAAGCCGAGGTCGATATCCAACAGCCCCTCTGTCCCCGGCTGGGCCACGTCGTTCAGCGCCCAGCCATCGCCCGAGGCGGCGATGCGCAGCCGCACGGCCGTTTTCCCGCACCGCCCGGTCACATCGGCCGACAGCGAGCGCCAGTCCGGGTCGCAGCGCACCGCGTAGGTCAGGCGGCAATCCACTTCGTCCTCGCGCCAGAGCGCCTGACCGGCGAGGATCCAGCCGTTGTCGACCTGCGCCAGGGTGCAGCGGTCGGTGCCTTCGCCACCCAGCCGCCGCCAGTGCGCCGTGGCCAGGGTCGCGCCGGTCATGGCGTGACCGTCACGCGCCCCGCATCGGTGCGGGCGCGGTAGCGCGGGCGGTACATGTCCTCGACCACTGCCGCCGGGTGGTGATACTCGCCCGGGCTGATGGCGCGCACGATATAGGCCAGGTCGAAGGCATTGGCCGACCGCCAGTCGACAGCGGCGAGGAACCGGTCAGAGCGGAACTCGGTCGTCTCTGCCTCGGTCGTCTTGAGCCAGTCGAGCCCCTTGATATCGCCCGAGCGCAGGATGTTCGGGTTGTCGATCTCGAACCCGGCGGGCAGGGGATCGTTCACCATCAGACGCGCGCCCGTCGCCTCGAAGGGGGTCACGGTCAGCACGGCGACCATGCGGTCCCCGGCCTTCACCGTGGCGGGCGAGACCGGATCGCCCTGCATCGTGTAGTAGGTGCGTTCGATGGTGTAGCCATAGCCGCCCGCCGCCACCGGGTCGGTGGGGATGCCGATGGTGGTGAGGGTGATGTCGGTCTGCGACGTGCCCTCGTTGCGGATCGCCATGCCCGCGGCCGCCTCGGCCTCCATTGCGCGGACGAAGGGGCCGTCGACGAGAGCGCCGTTCAGCGAGAGCCCGGCGACGGTGGGATCGTCGACCAGCGCCTTGGCGGCCAGCAGCGACCATGCGCTTTCCTGGGTCGACATCGGCCCGTCGACCGCGCCGATGCGGCTGGCCAGGGTTGCGGTGTCCACGGCGTTGGACCCGGCTTCGACCGCCAGCGACAGCAGGCCCGCCGCATCGCGCAGGTTGGTGCCGTAATCGGTGCGATAGACCTGCGCCTCGGCGGCGGCGTCCTTTTGCGCCAGCTTGCGCGCGGCGATGGCGAACATCGCATCCGCCCGCGTCTGATCGCCATAGGCGGCCAGCGCCGCGCCCAGTTGCGCAGCGGCCAGCGGGGTGGCGAAATCCTCGCCCTTCACATCCGCATAGTAGCGCAGATCGCCCATCGAGGCCGCGCCCTCGCGCGCCAGAACCATCAGGGCATAGGCCAGGTCCTCGCCCCCGCCATTGGTCGAGGCGTCGAAATCGGGGGCATAGTTGATGCGGTTGCGCAGGTTGTCCATCGCGGTGCGGAAGGCGATGTCGGGCACGGCGTAGCCCTCGGCCCTGGCGCGGCTGAGGAAGTCCGAGACATAGGCGTCGAGCCAGAAGTCGCCCGAGGACGCACGCCAGAGGCCAAAGGCCCCGTTCGATGCCTGCCGGGTGAGGATCCGGTCGATCGCCTGGTCGACGCGCAGCCGGATGGTCGACTGCTGGCCCAGCCCCATGGCCTCGGCCACGGAGGACAGATACAGCAGCGGCATCGCCTTGGAGGTCACCTGTTCGGTGCAGCCATAGGGATAGCGGTTCAGCGTCGCCAGCAGCGCGGGCGCATCCAGCCGCGCAAGCGGCCCGGCCGAGACGATGGCCTGCCCGGTGCCCGGCATCAGCCCGGCAAAGACATTGCCATCCAGCGTGAAGGTATCGCCCGCCGCGAGGCTAAAGCGTTGCGTGGTCGACACCTCAGGGTCGTTGGCCCGCACCGGAACGGTCAGCGTCTTGGTCAGCTGCTTGCCGTCCGGCGTGGTCAGGGCGACACGGATCGCATGATCGCCCACACCGGAGGCGGTGATCGGCAGGCGGACGACCTGCTTGCCCTGCTCCGTCAGGTCGATGCCCGAGGGCGCGCCGGCGCCAAGCGCCACGCCCGTTGCCGTCACGTCCAGCCCCGCGCGGCCCACCGGGCCCGAGGCATGCACGATTTCCAGCATCAGGGTCGAGCTGTCGCCCGGCTGCAGGAAGCGGGGCAGGGTGGCGGTGACCACCACCGGGTCGCGCACCAGCACATCGGCCTGGGCCGAACCGACGCCGGTCGGCGACCAGGCCAGTGCGGCCAGGCGGACGGTGCCGTTGAATTCGGGCATGTCAAAGGTGACGGTGGCGGTGCCATCGGGGCCGACCTGCACCGGGCCGGTGAAATAGGCCACCAGCTCTTCGGTCGGGGGCGGGCTGTCCATCGCCATGCGGTTCGACCCGTCACCGCCCGAGCGGACCTGCCCCATGGCGCCGTTCATCCCGTCGATCAGCCGGCCATAGAGGTCGCGGATATCCATCCCCAGCCTGCGCTGGCCGAAATAATGGTCCTGCGGATCGGGCGTCTTGAAAGAGGTGAGGTTCAGGATCCCCACATCCACCGCCGCGACGGTGACCCAGGCGGTTTCGCCCTCTGCAATCCCCTCGACCCGCACCGCGGCGCTCAGCGGCCCGCGCGGATCGCTTTCGGCGGGGGCGTCAAAGCTGACGGCCAGGGCTTTCTCGCCGGGATCGACCTTGGCATAGCTCAGCCCCATCGACCGGGCCGGATTGTGCCCGGCAGCGATATCCATCGGCCGGATGACCGAGGCGGTGACATAGGCCCCCGCGCCCCAGTCGTCCGAGACGGGCAGTTCGATCAGGTTATCGCCCTCGCGCACCTCGACCGCTTTCATGTCGATCAGACGGTTGGACATCACCGTCACCAGCGCGGTCCCGGCATAGCGCGGCACAAGGCGCAGCTGCGCCGTCTCGCCGATGGCATAGGCGGGCTTGTCCAGCGACAGATCCAGCGTGTCGGGCGTGGTGGTGGTGTCGGCCGGGGCGTACCAGCCGGCGTAGAAATCCATCGAGGCGCCGATGGGCGCGCCGTCGGCGCGTTCCACGATCACCTCGTATTCGCCCCATTCCACCGGGGCGCTGATCTGCACCGGATCGGCGCCCAGCGTGGCGGTGCCGGTGGCCACCTCGGTGCGGGTGGTAAAGGGCTCCCACTGCCAGTTGCCGTATTGCTGATACCACTGGTATTCGGTCCGCACGCGGTTGACCGTCCAGGTGACGGGCATCGGCACCGGCGTCATCTGAGGCCCGAGCGCGATCAGCGAAAAGGCGGCGTCAGAGCTTTCGGGCACCACATCGTCAAACTCGGGCCGGATGCCGATGACCGGGGTCAGGGGCGCCAGAAGGCGGGTCATGCGACGTTCCACCGGGCGGCCGGATCCCTCCAGAACCCGGG
This sequence comes from Pseudooceanicola pacificus, assembly GCF_009789075.1. Taxonomy (GTDB): domain Bacteria; phylum Pseudomonadota; class Alphaproteobacteria; order Rhodobacterales; family Rhodobacteraceae; genus Pseudooceanicola; species Pseudooceanicola pacificus. Next base: position 137,854 of record NZ_WNXQ01000001.1, on the reverse strand, counting down.
TGGTGATGCGGGCCTCCAGCGGCGTGTCGGGCGTATCCTCGGGCTGCGGCAGCGCCAGGTCCACAATGGCGCGGCCCTGATCCGAGGTCTCGACAGTCCCGAACCCCTCGGTCCGGGGGTAGAAGGTCGTGTCGTGCCGGCCGAAACGGTAGCGCGGGAAATCGGGCAGCGAGGGTTTCGCGGTCAGCGTGACCTCGCCTTCGACCTTCAGCCCGCCCGCCGGGGCGCCGAAGAGGTATTTCGCCTCGATTGCCATCGGCGGCGTGTCGTTCAGGGTGATCGGCCCGTCCGGCAGGGTCATCTCGAAATCGATGCGTTCCGGCAGGAAATCCTCGACCAGCACCTCGGTCGAGCGCAGGGGCGCGGCGTCGAGATCGGCCTTGATGTCGATCCGCCAGGTTCCGCGCGGCGCGGTCGAGGCGACGGGCATCGCGAAGACATGGCCGCCCGCGACCGCATCGGTGGATGTCAGGCGCGCATATTCCACCCCGTCGGGCCGGGTCAGGATCGCGGTCAGCGGCAGGCCGTCGATGGCATGGGCCACACCGTCCCGGGCCAGGGCCGTGGCATGGATCACCTCGCCGGCGCGATAGGCGCCCCGGTCGGTGGCCAGGAAGACGTCGATGGGCGGGGCGGGCTCGCGCCCCTCGACCCCGCGATCGGACAGATCGAAGGCCGGGTCGGTCAGCGACAGGAAGGCCAGATCGTCCGTGCCCGAACGTGCCGTCACCAGCGCCGGTTCGGCCCCGCCCTTGCCCAGGGTCAGCCCCTCGGCAAAGCTGGCATAGCCCCGGGCGTCGGTGGTCGCGGTGCCCAGCACGCGGTTGGCACGCGACAGCAGCGCGACCTCGACGCCCGGCATGGCGGCGGCATCGCCCAGGCCCCGGACAAAGACATGCAGCCCGTCGGTGCCCGACAGGGTCGTCATCCCCAGATCGGTCAGGATGAACCACTGGGTCGCGGGCTGGTTTTCATAGGGATCGGCGCCGGGGATCGTCGCGGTCAGCGCATAGGCGCCGGGGGTGAGGCCCGACAGCACCTCGCCGAGCGGCAGGCGGGTCGTCATCTCGGCATTGATCTCGTTCTGCACCGCGCCGGTGCCACGCCAGACCTCCTCGGCCACGTCGCTGGCGAAATCGCCGTCCTCGTATTCGTAGATCGGACGCGCGAAATAGCTGTTCTGGATCGCCCGCAGCAGGTTGCGGTCGACCACGCGCCGCAGCTTCAGGTCGACCGAGTCGAGGTTCACCGTCTCGATCGGCAGCGCGGCCTCGCCGCTGGCGGGCAGCACATAGGCCCGGCCGGGGAAACGCACCATGGGCGAACGGTCGCGGATGTAGAACCGCAGCTCGACATCCTTGGCCAGCGTCTCGCCCGAACGCGCGGGCATCCCCTCGCGGAAGGTCACGGTATAGCGCTCGCCGTGGGTGCCGCCGGCGATGCAGATCTGGTTGCCATCGGCCTCCACCGCCATCGACTGGTCGGGCAGGCGGACGAAATCGGCATAATTCACCCCGGTTTCGGCCAGGGGCTCGGTAAATTCGGCGCAGATCCGGGGGCGAGCCTGGTCGCTGTCGACGCGATGCTCGGTGATGCGGAAGCCGTATTTGGCAATGGCGTTTTCCAGCGCGGCGGTCGTGTCCTCGCGCGGTTGCAGGCGTTCGGCCAGGCGCAGGGCGGGGATCATGTCGCGGCCGCGGTCGTTCTGTTCGAAGGCGACGGCCAGAACGGTCAGCGTGTTGACCCGGGTGGCCACGGCCTCGGCGCGCAGATAGCCGTTGATCGCGGCCAGCATCGCGCGTTCGCGATAGCGGCGACGGTCCTGGGTATTGCCGGTCTGGACCTCCAGCAGAAGGCGGCCGAATTCCGCCCACTGGTCGGGGGAATCCGACCGGGCCACCGCGCCGCCCATCCAGCGCATCGCGTTCAGGATGTCGCCCGAGGCGCGGGCATTGCGCGAGGCCTGCAGCATCGTCTGCAGGTCGTACTGGCCCGAGGGATGTATCCAGCCGATCTGTTCCGCCAGATCCCGCGCCTTGCGCAGCGTGCTGTCCCCGGCAAAGCCCAGATCGGCCACGCGCGCGCCGGCCAGGGCGGTGACGGCGGGGGGCATGGTGAACATCTCGGCCGAATGCGCGCCGTCGAAGGGGATGCGCTCGCTGACGGTCGATTTCGGGAAACAGGCCCGGGATTTCGCGTTGTAGGTAAAGGCGGTGCAGGCCTCCAGCGCGGTACAGGCGCTGCGGCAGGCCTCGAACGTGGTGTCGAACAGGCTTTGCAGATCCGAACCGGGGAAGTCGGTGTTCATCGTGACCACCATGCGCTTTTGCGGCAGGGGCTGGTCGGCTGCGGTCTGGGCGAGGCCGGGCAGGGCCGTCAGCACCAGGGCAATTGCGGTGGACAGAATACGATGCATGGTATTGCTCCTTCCCAATGTGCTCAGGGTCGCAGGCACCGCGTGCTTGCGCAATGATTCCCGCCCCGGTGCCCTGGCATGAACGTATTATTCACCAAGTTGACTGAGGCTGCCGGTGTGGAATTCCTTACCCGGGGGCAGACAGAGATGACCCTTGCCAGCAAGCTCTCGCAGGAGCGCCGGGCCCGGCTGGCGGCGGAACGGCTGCTGGAGCAGAAGCAGGCAGAATTGCAGGCCGCCAACCGCAAGCTGGGCCGCCACGCGCAGAAGCTGTCGGAGGAAATCGTCGAGACCCGCGCCCAGGTGCAGACGGTGCGGGACGAAAACCAGCGCTACCGTTCCGACCTGAGCGTGGCGCAGGAAAAGGTGCTGATCGCCGAACGCCGCCTGTGGCATTCGATCGAGACGATCCGCGACGGGTTTGCCTTTTTCGACCAGGACGGGGTGATGATCGGCGCGAACCGGGCCTGGACCGGCGTCTTCGACGGGATCGAGGCGGTCCGCCCCGGCATCACCCTGGTCGAGATGTTGCAGATCGCCACCGAAGAGGGGATCGTGAACATCGGGGACGAGGATCCCGCCCGCTGGCGCGCCCGAATGATGGCCCGCTGGCACGAGCCCTCGCCCGAACCCGTGGCCCTGCGGCTGTGGAGCGACCGCTACGTGCGGGTGATCCACCAGCGCGGCGCGGGGGGCGACGTGGTGGGGCTGGCGATCGACATCACGGCCACGGTGCTCTACGAACGGCGGCTGCGCGATGCCCGCGCCAGGGCCGAGGCCGCGAACCGGGCCAAGAGCGCCTTCCTCGCCAATATGAGCCACGAGATCCGGACCCCGATGAACGGCGTCGTGGGCATGGCCGAACTGCTGGGCGATACCGCGCTGAGCGAGGAACAGAAGCTGTATGTCGACACCATCCGCCAGTCGGGCGAGGCGCTGCTGGTGATCATCAACGACGTGCTGGATTATTCCAAGATCGAGGCCGAGAAGCTGGTGCTGCATCCCGCGCCCTTCGACCTGGAGCGCACGATCCACGAGGTGGTGATGCTGCTGCAGCCCGCCGCCCGCGACAAGGGGCTGGACCTGCTGGTGGATTACGACCTGTTCCTGCCCACCCGCTTTGTCGGCGACCGGGGGCGGGTGCGGCAGGTGCTGACCAACCTGATCGGCAACGCGGTGAAGTTCACCCCCGAGGGGCACACGCTGGTCCGCGTCGTCGGCCTGCCCGGGGCCGATGGCACGGCGACGCATCTGCATGTCACGGTCGAGGATACCGGCATCGGCATCGCGCCCGACAAGCTGCCGCTGATCTTTGACGACTTCAGCCAGGTGCAGGGCAGCCACGACCGCCCGTTCGAGGGGACGGGCCTGGGGCTGGCGATCACGCAGCGCCTGATCGGGTTGATGGGCGGGCAGGTCTGGGTCGACAGCGAGCCGGGGGTCGGTTCGGCCTTCGGCTTTCGCATCAGCCTGCCCCAGGCGGCCGAGGAGACGGGCGCCCCGCCGCCCGAAGTGCCAGAGGGGCTGCGCCGGGTGCTGGTGGTCGACGATCTGGAGGTCAACCTCGCCATCCTGACCCGGCAGATGCAGACGCTGGGGGCCGAGGTCATCCGCTGCCATTCCGGGGCCGAGGCGCTGCGCCGGCTGGACGGCCAGGTCGACCTGGTGCTGACCGATCACAACATGCCCGGGATGGACGGGCTGGAACTGGCCCAGGCGATCCGCGACCGGGGCGATCCGGTGCCGGTGGTGATGATCAGCTCGAACCCCGGCCCGGCAGAGCTGGACCCGGCACGCCGCCACCTCGCGGCGGTGCTGCAGCGCCCGACCCCGCGCAGAGAGCTGTTTCGCGTGCTGGCCGGTGTGCTTGCCCCGCCCGCGCCGGTCTTTGCCACGCGACGCGCCGTGACCCCGGCGCCACCGGCCCCGCCCGCGCCCGAGGGGCGCCGCCTGTGTCTGCTGGCGGCCGAGGACAACGCGACCAACCGCACGGTCTTTGCCCGGATGCTGCGCGGAGCCGGGATCGACCTGCATTTCGCCAGCAACGGAGAGGAGGCGGTGGCGATGTGGCGCGACCTGCGGCCCGATATCGTCTTCATGGACATCTCGATGCCCGGGGTCGACGGGAAAGAGGCGACCCGCCGCATCCGTGCCGCCGAGGGAGACGGAGACCATGTGCCCATCGTCGCGATGACGGCCCATGCCCTGGATGGCGACCGGGACGAGATCCTGGCCGCCGGGCTGGACCACTACCTGACCAAGCCGATGCGCCGCGCCGCGATACACGAGGCCATCCGCGCCCTGCGCCCCGATGGCGTGGCCGATCCCTTTGCCGCGTCAGAGGAAATGGATGCGGCGGGGTAGGCGGATCATGTGGCCGGGCAAGGGGGCACCGGCGCACCGCGCGCTGACCCCGGGGCCAGCCCGCCGCGCCGGGGCGGGTTGCCGCTTTGGGGCGGGTTGTCGCCGTCCGCGGTTCTGGCCGCCTCAGCCCTGGCGCGGGCGGCGGAAGACGGGGGCGTCTGGGGCCGAGGCATCGGCATCGTGGCGGTAGCCGTCCACATCGAACCCTGCGATATCCCCGGCCCGGGTCACGTCGTTGCGGATCAGCCAGCCCGCCAGCGCCCCCCGGGCGCGTTTGGCGAAGAAGCTGATCGTCTTGGCCCCGGTGCCTTCGCCTTCCAGAAAGACCGGGGTGATCACCCGCAGGCCCAGCTTTTTGACCTGCACCGCGCCAAAATATTCCTGGCTGGCGCAGTTCACCAGCGTGTCGGTGCCCAACTCCTCGGCCTGCGCCCTGAGCGCCTTTGCCGGGGTGTCGCGCCAGAAGTCATAGAGGTTCGTCCCGCGCCGCGTCCTGAGGCGCGAGCCCATTTCCAGCCGGTAGGGCTGGATGCCGTCCAGTGGCCGCAGCACCCCGTAGAGCCCCGAGAGAATGCGCAGCCGCTGCTGCGCCCGCGCCATCTGGCCCGGGTCGAAGGTCCAGGCCTCAAGCCCCTGATAGGTGTCGCCGGCAAAGGCGAGCACGGCGGGGCGCAGGTGATCCTTGGCGGGCGCGGCGTCATAGGCGCGGAAGCGGTCGCGGTTCAGCCGGGCCAGGTCGTCGCTGAGGTCCATCAGCCCGCGCAGGTCGCCCAGCGTCAGGTTGCGCATGGTCTTGGCCAGGCGCAGCGCCTCCTCCGCGAATTGCGGTTCGGTCATCTCGACGGCGCGTTCGCTCCAGTCGAGCCGCTTGGCGGGTGAAATCACACTCAGCATCAAGGCCCCTTTCGTTGCGGACCACGATCTAGCTGTCGGACTGCAGAACGTCCAGAAAGGCCGCGCCGAAACGTTCCGTCCGCTTGTCGCCCAGCAGGCGTTCCAGCGCGGCGGCATTGCCGGGGCGGCTTTCGGCCACCTTGGCGATCTGCGAGGCAGAACAGGACATCGGCTTGGCGATCCCGTCCTCGCCCCGTGCCAGCCGGGTCTGCGCCTCCATCAGCCTGTCATAGAGCGTTCCGGCCTCGCGCCCGGCCAGCTTGCGCCGGGTGGGATGCAGGGCTTCGGCCTCGCCCGACACGACCTGCAGGAAATCGGCGCCGTAGCGGTCCAGCTTCTTGGCGCCGACACCGTTGACGCGGGCCATTTCGTCCAGCGTCCGGGGGCGGGTCTCGGCGATCTCGATCAGCGTGCGGTCGGGGAAGATGACATAGGCGGGCACCTTCGCCGCCTCGGCCAGGGCGCGGCGCTTGGCCTTGAGGGCGGACAGCAGCGGCTCGTCCTCCTCGCTCACCAGCGTCTTGACGGCGGGGCGGCGGTCCTTGCCGGCGGCCAGGCTGTCCTTGCGCATCAGGATCGTGTCCTCGCCCCGCAGGATCGGGCGGGCGGCCTCGGTCATGGTCAGCGCGCCGTGGCGGTCGGGATTGGGGCGCACGAGGTCATGCCCCAGCATCTGGCGGAAGATCGCGGACCATTGCCGCCGGTTGAACTCCTGCCCCACGCCAAAGGTCGGCAGCTGGTCGTGCCGCCGCTGGGTGATCTTGTCGGTGGTGGTGCCGGTCAGGATGTCGGTCAGATGCCCCGCGCCGAACCATTCCTCGGTCCGCAGGATGGCCGAGAGCGCCTTGCGCACCGCCTCGGTCGCGTCGAAGGTCTCGACCGGGGTATCGCAGAGGTCGCAGTTGCCGCAGGTCACCTCGGTCTCGCCGAAATAGCGCAGCAGGCGGGCGCGGCGGCATTCCAGCGCCTCGGCCAGGCCCAGCAGGGCGTTCAGTCGGGCGTGGTCGGCGGCGCGGCGTTCGGGCGGGGCCAGCCCCTCGTCGATCTGGCTGCGGCGCAGGCGGATGTCCTCGGGGCCGAAGAGGGTCAGCGTCTCGGCCGGGGCGCCATCGCGCCCGGCGCGGCCGATCTCCTGGTAATAGGCCTCGATGGATTTCGGCAGGTCGGCATGGGCGACCCAGCGGATATCGGGCTTGTCGACCCCCATGCCGAAGGCGACGGTGGCGACCACGATCAGCCCGTCCTCACGCGAAAAGCGGGCCTCGGCGATGCGCCGGTCCTCGGGGTCCATGCCGCCGTGGTAGTGGATCGCACTGTGTCCGTCCTCGCGCAGGGCCTGGGCCAGGGTCTCGGTCTTGGCGCGGGTGCCACAGTAGACGATGCCCGACCGGCCGCGCCGCGCGGCGGCGAAGTCGAGGATCTGGCGGCGCGGGCTGTCCTTGGCGCCAAACGCCAGGTGGATGTTCGGCCTGTCGAACCCGCGCAGGAAGGTTTCCGGCTGCACCCCGCGGAACAGGCGGGTGACGATTTCGTCCCGGGTTTCGGCATCGGCCGTCGCGGTGAAGGCGGCGACCGGCACGTCCAGCGCGTCGCGCAGCTGGCCGATGCGCAGGTAATCGGGGCGGAAATCATGGCCCCACTGGCTGACGCAATGCGCCTCGTCCACCGCGATGCGGGTCACGCCGATCCGGCGCAGCATCCGCACCGTGCCCTCCGAGGCGAGCCGCTCGGGCGCGAGGTAGAGCAGTTTCAGCCGGCCGTCCTCGATGGCGGCCCAGACGGCATCCGTCTCTTCCGGCGTGTTGCCCGAGGTCAGCGCCCCGGCTTCGACCCCCGCTTCGCGCAGGGCGCGGACCTGGTCCCGCATCAGCGCGATGAGCGGAGAGATGACAACCGTCACCCCGTCGTCCATCAGCGCGGGCAGCTGATAGCAGAGCGACTTGCCCCCGCCGGTCGGCATGATCGCCAGGGTGTCGCGGCCCTGTGCCACGGCATCCACGATTTCGGCCTGTCCGGGCCGAAACGCGTCGAATCCGAAAATCTCGCGCAGAAGGGGGGCAGCGTCCTGCATCGGGCCTGTTTCTTGGTTAATCCGCTCTCGGTGGGACTGTCCCATAACGAGATTCGGTAAACAAGGTCAGGCCGGGCCGCAGGGCCCCCGGTCAGACGAAAAACGCGACGTTGTTGGCCAGGATGATGCGCAGCGCGTAGATGCCGATCAGCACCACCAGCGGGGCCAGGTCGATGCCCGACATCGACGGCAGGATGCGGCGCACCGGGCGGTAGATCGGTTCCACGATGCGGTTCAGCCCGTACCAGATCTGCGCGACGAACTGCTGACGCAGGTTCAGCACCTCGAAATTGATCAGCCAGCTCATGATTATGTGGACGATGATGAAGAACCACACGACGTCGAGGATCAGCATGAGGATCTGGAAAAGCGATTGCACGGGTGCGGTCTCCTTCGCGGCTGCGTGACAGAGGTAGGCAATGCGGCCGCGCGAGGCAAGTACGACGCGAGGTCGCGGTTGACGCGGCGCCGCGGTGCGGCAACGGTGCCCGCGAAACCTGGAGGTGCCGATGTACCCGTTCCTTCGCATGACATTGCAGCTGGCGCGGTGGCGCAAGCAGGCGCTCGATCCCTGGGGCACCCATGTCTCGCGCCACCGGATCCTGCCCTGGGACCTGGACATGTTCGCCGAGCTGAACAACGGGCTGACCCTGACGATCTACGACCTGGGGCGCATTCCCTTTGCCTATCGCACCGGGGCATTCCAGACGTTCAAGAAGAACGGACTTTACCTTACCATCGCCGGGTCCTGCATCCGCTATCGCCGCCGGATCACCGGGTTCCAGCTGGTCGAGCAGCGGACCCGCATCGCCGGCTGGGACAGCCGGTTCATCTATTTCGACCAGTCCCTGTGGGTGGGGGATGACTGTGCCGGGCAGGGGGTGTTCCGCGCGGCCATCGTGCGCAACGGAAAGATGGTGCCCCTCGAAGAGGAGGTGATCCCCCTGCTCGATTCCGAGTCGATCCATGCCAACCGGCCGCATCTGCCCGGCTGGATCGCCGCCTGGGCCGAGGCCGAGGCAAAGCGCCCCTGGCCGCCCGAAGCCGTCTGACCGGCGCGGGGCAGGGACGGGCACGCGGCGAGGACAGTTGCAGCGCAATGACCGGCCCCGGGGCAAAGACGGGGGCGCGGCAAAGCTGGTCTTGCCAGCGGCGGGCAACCCGGGTCTTATCCGCGCAACCTTGGCAGGGAGAGGCGGCGCATGTCGGTACGCAAACGCATCTGGGGATGGTTCTTCTTTGACTGGGCCAGCCAGCCGTACAATACCCTGCTGCTCACCTTCATCTTTGCCCCCTATGTCAAGGAGCTGATCGGCGACGGGGCGCAGGCCCAGGCGGTCTGGGGCTTTGGCATCGGGGCGGCGGGCATCTGCATCGCGCTGCTGGCCCCGATCCTGGGCGCGATTTCCGATGTGTCGGGCCACCGCATCCGCTGGATATGGCTGTTCTCGGCCATGTATGTCGTGGGATCCTACGCCCTGTGGTGGGCCGCGCCGGGCGATTTCCACCTGGTCTGGACGCTTTTCTTCTTTGCCATCGGGCTGATCGGGATGGAATTCGCGACGATCTTCACCAATTCCATGCTGCCCGATCTGGGCACCCGTGAAGAGATCGGCCGGATTTCCGGCAACGGCTGGGCCTTTGGCTATGTCGGCGGGCTGATCGCGCTGGTGCTGATGCTGACCCTGCTGGCCGAGAATGCCACCACCGGGCGCACCCTGATCGGGATCGAGCCGATCCTGGGCCTCGACCCGGCCACGCGCGAGGGCACCCGCGCCGTCGGGCCGCTGACGGCGATCTGGTACGCGGTCTTCATGATCCCCTTCTTCCTCTATGTCCGCGATCCCAAGCCGCCGGTCGTGCTGCGTGGTGCAACCCGCGCGGCGCTGTCGGGGCTGGTCGCCACATTGCGCGGCCTGCCGGCGACGCCCTCGCTCTTTGCCTATCTCGGCTCGTCGATGTTCTACCGCGACGCGCTGAACGGGATGTATGTGTTCGGCGGCATCTATGCCTCGGGCGTGCTGGGCTGGTCGGTGGTGGATATCGGCGTCTTCGGTATCCTGGCCATCGTCACCGGCGCGGTCTTTGCCTGGCTGGGCGGCAAGGCCGACGTGGCCTTTGGCCCCAGGCCGGTGATCCAGGCCTGCATCCTGGTCCTGACCTTCGTGGCGATCTCCATCGTCCTGATCTCGCGCGACAGTGTCTACGGGATCGCCCTGGCGCCCGGGTCCAAGCTGCCGGACATCCTGTTCTATGTCATGGGCGCACTGATCGGCGCGGCCGGCGGGGTGATCCAGTCGGCCAGCCGCACCATGATGGTGCGCCAGGCCAATCCCGAAAGGATGACCGAGGCATTTGGCCTTTACGCGCTGGCGGGCAAGGCGACCTCGTTCCTGGCGCCCACGCTGATCGGGGTGGCCACGGCGATCAGCGGCAGTCAGCAACTTGGCGTCTCGCCGCTGATCCTTCTCTTTCTTTTGGGCCTGATTCTGCTACGCTGGGTTGACCCAGAAGGCGGAACCGCCCGGGGGGCGGAGAAAGAGGCAGCAGCATGGCCCGCATCCTGATAGCAGCAGCGCTGGCGCTGGCCCTGACCGGCTGCGGTGGCGGCAACGACGGTGGCGAAACCGAAAACGCCATTTCGACCCAGCAGGAAATCCCGGCCTCGATGCGGGGCGTGGCGGCCAAGCAGCTGTTCGGCGCGCAGAAAAGCTTTGCGGCGATGAGCCCGGCGCCCTACGGCTCTTACGCCAAGGGCTGCGTGGCCGGCGCGGTGCAACTGCCCGAAACGGGGCCCACATGGCAGGCGATGCGCCTGTCGCGCAATCGCAACTGGGGCCACCCCGAAACCATCGACTATATCCAGGACCTTTCGCGCAAGGCGGCGCAACTGCCCGGCTGGTCGGGCCTTTACGTCGGCGACATCTCGCAGCCGCGCGGCGGGCCGATGCTGACCGGCCATGCCTCGCATCAGATGGGGCTGGATGCCGACATCTGGATGCTGCCGCCGAAGAGCCTGAACCTTTCGGCGGCGCAGCGCGAAAGCATCTCGTCGATCTCGCTGCGGCGGTCGAACGGGGCCTATACCAACGGCAACTGGACGCCCCAGCACGAGGCGCTGCTGAAGGCCGCCGCCTCGGATCCGCGCGTGGCCCGTATCTTCCTGTTCCCGGGCGGCAAGGTGAAGCTCTGCGAAACCGCCACCGGAGACCGGTCGTGGCTGCGCAAGATCCGGCCCTGGTACGGGCATCACTATCATTTCCACGTGCGGCTGACCTGCCCCCCGGGCATGAGCGGCTGCGTGAACCAGGCGGCGCCCCCGCCGGGCGACGGCTGCGAAGAGGCCAGGCAGTGGGTGCGCAACATCCTGAACCCGCCGCCGCCGGACCCGAACGCGCCCAAGCCCAAACCCAAGCGTGAGCTGACGCTGGCCGATCTGCCCAATCAATGCGTGCAGGTCCTGCAGTCGCGCTGATCGCGGCGCTGCTCCTCGCCACCACCTGCGCCGCCGAAACGGCGCAGTTCGCGGGCAGCGTCACGGTCAGGTCACGCCTGGAGGGGGTCGGCGGGCTGTCGGGGCTGGACCTGTCGGACGACGGCGGCAGCTTTGTCGCCCTGTCGGACCGGGGCCGGCTGTTCCGCGGTGCCCTGACGCGCAAGGGCGGCAGGCTGACGGGCGTGTCCGTCACCGATGGCGTGATCCTCACCGGGCCGGACGGGCAGGCGCTGAGCGGCCCGATGACCGATGCCGAGGGGCTGGCCCGGGATCGCCACGGCCGCCTCTTCGTCTCCTTCGAAGGCCGGCACCGCGTCTGGCGCTACGATGCGCGGGGCCTGCACCCGCAGCCGCTGCCGCAGCCCCCCTTTGCCGATGCGCTGCAGACCAATTCCGGGATGGAGGCGCTGGCCATCGACCCGCGCGGCCGTCTCTACACCCTGCCGGAACGCTCCGGCGCGCTGACACGGCCCTTTCCGGTCTGGCGCTATAACGGGCGCTGGCGGCAGGTCTTCACCATCCCCCGGCGCGGTCCCTTCCTGCCCGTCGGCGCGGATTTCGGCCCCGATGGCCGGCTCTACCTGCTCGAACGCGACTTCACCGGCATCGGGTTTCGCAGCCGCATCCGGGCCTTCACCCTCGACGCGGGCCGGGCCACGGGCGAAACCGTGCTGCTGGTGTCGCGCAACCGCCAGTTCGACAACCTCGAAGGCATCGCCGCCTGGCGCGACACCGATGGGGCGATCCGCCTGACGATGGTGTCCGACGACAATTTCAGATGGTTCCAGCGGACCGAGATCGTGGAATATGTCCTGCCCCTTGCCAACCCGGGGCAAACCCACTAAGGACCGCGCGTTCCCGGATCCCGGGGGCCAAGTCGCCGCTACCTTGCAAAAACGGGCATCATCATGAACCGCACACATCTTCCCGGCATTGCCGCGATGGCCGCCATCGTCGTGGCCTCGAACATCCTCGTCCAGTTCCTTTTCGGCCAGTGGCTGACCTGGGGCGCCTTCACCTATCCCTTTGCCTTCCTCGTCACCGACGTGATGAACCGCGTCTACGGCGCCGGTCCCGCCCGCAAGGTGGTCATCGCCGGCTTTGTCGTCGGGGTGATCTGCTCGCTGATCGGCACCCAGATCACGGGAGAGTTCGGGCCCCTCGTGACCCTGCGCATCGCCATCGGCTCGGGCCTAGCCTTCCTCGTGGCGCAGATGTCGGACATCCTGGTCTTCGACCGGTTCCGCGCGGGCGCCTGGTGGCGCGCGCCGCTGATCTCGACCCTGGTCGGATCGTCGCTGGACACCGCGATCTTCTTCACCGTCGCCTTCTCGGGCGCGCTGACCTTCATCGACCCCGCCAATGACGTCTCATGGGCCGGAGAGATGCTGCCCCTGCTGGGCGCCGGGCCGGTCGCGCCGCTCTGGGTGTCGCTCGCCGTGGCCGACTGGATGGTCAAGCTGGGGCTCGCTCTGCTCGCTTTGATACCATTCCGTGTGGCTGTCGTAAAATTGACCGCAAGACCTGCGTAAAAGTGTTTTGCGATCGGGCGAATCTGTGAGACGATTCCCGTATCGGAAACATTCAGAAAGGAGGTGCTCTAGTGTCTATTGGGACTTTGGAGAGAGGTGTCGGAACAGTTCGGAGGTATGACGTCTAAGGCAGCCCTTGGGCGTTTCACAGCCGGATTGGTGGGTACCTAACCGACCCCACCTCCTTATCTCGAGGGGGCCGCCCGTTCCGAAACTGGGCGGCCCTTTCCATTGGCGGTGATGGCACCGCCACCCCCTCTCCCCCTTGAAAATCCGCCGGATCGGGCGAGTATCCGCCCCGTCCGCCTATTGCCGCCGGAGGGGCCCATGCTTCGCATCACTGATCAGATCGCGCTCCAGGACTGGGAGCTGACCGAGCAGTTCGTCCGCTCGGGCGGGCCGGGCGGTCAGAACGTGAACAAGGTCTCGACGGCGGTGGAGCTGCGATTCGAGGCGGAACGCTCGCCCTCCCTGCCGCCCGCCGTGAAGGCCCGCCTGAAGCGCCTGGCGGGTCGCCGCTGGACGCGGGACGGGGCGCTGGTGATCCAGGTGTCCGAGGAACGCTCCCAGGCCCGCAACCGCGACATCGCCCGCGAGCGCCTGGCCGACCTGGTCAAACGCGCGCTGGTGGCGCCCAAGCGGCGGGTGCCGACGAAGGTCTCGGCGAACCAGAAGCGGAAGCGGGTGGAGGCGAAGAAGATGCGGTCGGAGGTGAAGGACGGGCGGGGGTGGGAGCGGTGAGGCGGCAGTGGCCAATTCTCTGAATGCCTCGATCGAAACTTAGTAACTACAGTCCCTATCTCGCTGTCTAATTGCTATCTTCTGCCGACCAAGTTTCTAGCCTTTACGTGGCTGTATAGCGACTGATGTTTGAAGCCAGTTGCGTTGTTAGACCCCCCGCCGCCCATACAGCCAGCGTTGGTGTGTATCCCAAATGCAACCAATTTCCCTTCGGTCGAAACCCCCATTAGAGGCGAGCCGGAATTGCCTCCTGAAGTGTCAACTTTGTGTTTCAAAATGACATTGTCAGATGCACGCACTAGCTCGCTCACAAATCCACCAACCTGTTCTTGTTGGGTTTGGTTTCGGCTAAGCGGGGTATTGTCCGTCCCGTAGCCAATTACACGCACCGTTTCAGGAGGTTCTAGTTGAGAAATAACGAAACCGTCTCCCTGTGCCTCGAACACGCTCAGCCCCGTGATGGTGTTTCGCGCCACTTCGAAAACAGCCCAGTCATTCCCCATCTCAAAGGGCTCTGAGCTCCTCACGCTCTTTGGAATTATTGAATACTGGTTTTTCAAGGCCGACCTTACTGGTACTCCGGATCTCGTTGAGTTTGGGACATCAAATTCAATATCCAGCATCGTTGGGCCTACACAATGGCCGGCGGTCAATAGTACACCATCGGTCGAAATCCAGCCAGTGCAGCCAACAGGCATAACTCTACCCACAAATGGATGTTTCGATGGTATTCTGTCATCATTTCCGCAAACTGACTCAACGGTAGATTGAGTGCCGAGGCCAGCTCCAAAGGCGGCACCTGCGGAGCGACCCAACACGTAACCCACACCCAAACCTGCGACGGCGCCCAACGTTGATGCCGCCTCATTTATTGCTCGTGAGGCGCGACCAATCGACCTTCCAACCTGAGCAGCTTCTTTAGCCGAGAGTATCTTCCGCGACTCATATTGCATTAGCAAGCGCGCAGCTTCCGTAATTTCAGAGGTATTTAGCGGGCTCTTAAGTGTGAGAAGGCCGCCTTCTTTCAATACTATCGGAGATTCTGTATCTAAGCTGAATGGCTTAATCGGTTTATTAAACTCTGGTTCAACGCCCCAGATTGCCCCCTTAATCTTGAAGCCATCTTTTTGTAGAGACTTCTCAAATTCTAGATCTAATGGGTGGGTGGCGATGTAGACTATTACTGTGTCGCCATTGAATGCCAATGTATGCTCAGTTTCGCCAACTCTCTCGTCAATCACTTGTGTTTGGCCGTCGAGAGCTGATTGCAAGAGAACGTAGCTTCTTGGGCCAAGTTCGAGGTCGCCTATGGCGAACTGAAGCCAGCCGGCGCCGCGAACAGTTCGTTCTGCAGCGAAGAAACTAAATTCGTCTAAGTTTTGCTGGTCAATATTTTTTGTGGAGCGCTCTATGTGCCTTCTCAGCGCCTCTAGAGCTTTGTCAGAAAGCTCTTCTGACAAATTGTATGCTCCTTGGAACTCTCTTGGGTCGATGCTGAACGCCCCGTTGTCATAGTCAGTCTCAAAGGAATTAGTGACTTGGGCAGAGGCGCACGACGTCCAAACCATGGTAGCCAAGGCCAAAGGCAACATTTTCACAAGTCTTTCTCCATGTAGATTCTACATGGATACAGCAAAAGTGCACAAGAATCCATATTCAGCCTCAAACCACAACCTCCATCCTGACCTGCTCCCCCACCCCGAACACCCGCTTGTACCGCTCCACCTCGGCCGCCGGTCCCATGGCCTTCTCGGGGTTGTCCGACAGCTTCACCGTGGGCCGCCCGTCGGCCGAGACCGCCTTGCAGACCAGCGAGAACGGCGCCAGGGCGTCGTCCTCCACCAGCCCGCGGAAGTCGTTGGTCAGCAACGTCCCCCAACCGAAGGACACCCGCACGCGGCCTGCGAACTGGCGGTGGAGCTCCTCGATCTTTTCCACATCCAGCCCGTCCGAGAAGATCACCAGCTTCTCCATCGGGTCCTCCCCGCGGGAGCGCCACCAGTCGATGGCCGTTTCGGCCCCTGTTGCGGGGTCTCCGCTGTCGATGCGGATGCCGGTCCAGCCCGCCAGCCAGTCCGGCGCGTTCTCCAGGAAACCCTTCGTCCCGTAGGTGTCGGGCAGGATGATGCGCAGGTTGCCGGAATGCTCCTCGTGCCAGTCGGCCAGCACATCGTAGGGGGCGCGGCGCAGGGCGTCGTCGCCAACGGCCAGCGCGGAATAGACCATCGGCAGTTCGTGCGCATTGGTGCCCACGGCCTCCAGATCCTGGCGCATGGCGATCAGGCAGTTCGAGGTGCCGGTGAACTTGGGCCCCAGCCCCTCGACCATCGCCTGAACGCACCAGTCCTGCCACAGGAAGGAATGCCGCCGCCGCGTGCCGAAATCGGCGATGCGCAGCCCGTCGAGGTCGCGCAGGGCGGTGATCTTTTCCCACAGCTTGGTCATGGCGCGGGCGTAAAGGACCTGCAGCTCGAACCGGCCGAGGGTGTCGAGCACGGCGCGCCCGCGCAGCTCCATCAGGATGGCGAGGGCGGGGATTTCCCACAGCATCACCTCGGGCCAGGCGCCTTCGAAGGTCAGCTCGTACTGGTCGTTGCGCTTTTCCAGGTGATAGGCGGGCAGGCGCAGGTTTTCGAACCATTCCATGAAGTCCGAGCGGAACATCTGCCGGCGTCCGTAGAAGGTGTTGCCGCGCAGCCAGGTGCTTTCGCCGCGCGTCAGCGAGAGAGAGCGGACATGGTCGAGCTGTTCGCGCAGCTCGCCCTCGTCGATCATCTTGGCCAGCGGAATGCTCTTGGTCCGGTTGATCAGCGAGAAGGTGACCGCGGTGTCGGGCTTGTTGCGAAAGACCGACTGACACATCAGCAACTTGTAGAAGTCCGTGTCGATGAGGGACCGGACAATCGGGTCGATCTTCCAGCGATGGTTCCACACGCGGGTGGCGATATCGGCCATGGTCTCCTCCGGGTGACGTGCACCGGACCGGTTAAATCAAGGGGGCGCGGGCGTGTCCAGCGCGGCCCGTGCCATAATGCCGGGGGAAAGCCCGAGATGCGCCCCATTCTGGCCGGTTTTGCGGGGCTTTCTGCGCCAATCGGCGATGGAGAGACGGCGCAATGACGCTGAAATACGATTTCGACATGTTCTACGTGGTTCCCAGGCACCTGCAGGAGCAGATGCGGGCCATGGGCGTCGACGAGGCCAAGGTGAGCGAACGCGTCGCCCTGTTCCGCGACGAAAGGACGGTTGCCGCCCTGTGGCAGGCGGACAGCGAGGTGCAGGACCTGTTCCTGGCCTCGGGGTTCGGCCTCAACGTCTATTCCAGCGGCGCGCCCGAGGGATGCTATCCGGCTGAGGACAAGGCCGCGCGGCTGGAAGCGGTTGCGCAGCTGAGCGAGACGCTGACGGAGTCGCGCCAGGTGCTGACGCGCAACAACTGGGGCGAGTTCTCGATCACCGATTTCCTCGATCATCTGGGCGCGGCGAAGCCGGTCGACATGGCCGGGATCCGCCCGGACGAGCGCAATGCGCCGATGTCGATGGAACTGGCCAGCGCCTCGCTGCCGATGGTTTACACGCCCG
Organism: Pseudooceanicola pacificus; assembly: GCF_009789075.1. Taxonomy (GTDB): domain Bacteria; phylum Pseudomonadota; class Alphaproteobacteria; order Rhodobacterales; family Rhodobacteraceae; genus Pseudooceanicola; species Pseudooceanicola pacificus. Next base: position 120,758 of record NZ_WNXQ01000001.1, on the reverse strand, counting down.
ACGACAAGGGCCGCAATCTGCCTATGCTGATGACCAAGGTCGCGTTCTGGACCCTGTTCGGCATCACCATCGGCCAGTATTCCGGCATGCTGTTCTAGGCCGCCGATCCCGCCCTTCGCGACAGGCCCCCAGCCCGCCGGTACAGCCCGCGGGTCTTTCTTCTGTGCGCGAGGGTGGTGGATATATGGCGTGTTGACCGTGGGGCAGGTCGCCGTCTCTTCACCAAACTGCCCTATTCCTGCCGGGATGGGCCGCCATTTACTTTACAAAACAACATGATGCGTGACGAGCAGTAGAATGATTTACGATTTTGACATGTTTTCGATAGTGCCCAAGGACCTTCAACCGATCTCGTGCAGGCAGGGTCTGCCACGGCAGATGGCCGCCCAGCAGATGGCGCTGTTCCGCGATCCTGACACGGTTGGGGCACTTCTGCGTGCCGATGATGTGGTGCGCGACATGTTCGTAAGCGCGGGTTTCGGCCTCAGGCCGTGGCGCAGCGGCGCGCCTTCGGGGTTCTACCGGACCGAGGACAGCTATGGCCGCACCCGCACCATGATGCGCCTGAGCGACCTGTTGCAGCAGGCCAGGCCCGAGATCGACACGCTGGACTGGGCCGGGTTCGACATCCAGGCCCTGACCGACTGCTACGCCACCGCTCGCCCGATGACCGAGGCCGAGATGATGGCCCATTCCCAGGCCCGCGCCCGCGAGATCCCGCCCAGCGGGCCGGGGGCCGGATTGCAGATCCTGCGGGCGACATCGACCTTCATGGCCAGTTTCGTGGTCTATGGCTGCCTGGGCACGATGCTGGCCTGACCGGATCAGGCCAGGGTGACGCCCGCGGCCTGCATGCCCGACAGGGCCGCGTCCAGCGATCCGTCCAGGTCGATCCCGCGGCAGAGCTCTTGCAGTACGGTGACGGAAAACCCGCTCTTGGCCGCGTCGACGGCGGAAAAGTTCACGCAGAAATCCGTCGCCAGCCCCACCATCGTCAGATCGGTGATGTTGCGCGAGCGCAGATAGCCCTCCAGCCCGGTGGGGGTGGTGTGGTCGTTCTCGTAAAAGGCCGAATAGCTGTCGATCGCCGGGTTGTAGCCCTTGCGCAGGATCATGTCGGCCCGGTCGGTGGTCAGATCCGGGTGAAAGGCGGCCCCGTGCGACCCCTGGATGCAGTGATCCGGCCACAGCACCTGCGGGCCATAGGGCATTTCGACCAGCGCATAGGGCGCCGCGCCCGCATGCTGCGAGGCAAAGGAGCTGTGACCGGCGGGGTGCCAGTCCTGGGTCAGGATCACCGCGTCGAATTCCGCCATCAGCGCGTTGACCTCGGGCACGATGGCATGTCCGCCCTCCACCGCGAGCGCCCCGCCGGGGCAGAAATCGTTCTGTATGTCGATGACGATCAGTGCCCTGGTCATTGGCCTCTCCGTTCCGGGTTCCGCGGCAGGGTGGCCGAGAGGGGCGGGGGCGTCAATGCATGCACGCACATCCCGGGTGCGCTGGTGCCGCATCGCGGCGTCTGGATGCGGGGGCGCGAGAGGACTACGTCTTGTCACAAGGAAAAGGAGACATACCATGAGCAAGATGAAATTCGCCGGCCTCGTCGGTTCGTTGCGCAAGGGCGCGCATTCGGCCACCGTGATGCGCACCCTGCAGGAGCTGGCGCCCGAGGGCACCGAGATCGAGGTGCTGGAGATCGGCCACCTGCCGCATTACGACGAGGACCTGAAGGCCGATGGCTCGCCGCAGGCGGTGCTGGATTTTGCCGCCGGGCTGCGCGGGGCCGATGGCGTGGTGATCGTGACGCCGGAATACAACCGCTCGATGCCCGGGGTGCTCAAGAACGCGCTCGACTGGGTGTCGAAAGAGCCCGAGCCGCCCTTTGCCGACAAACCCGTCGCCATCATCTCGCAATCGCCCGGCGCGCTTGGCGGGATCCTGGCGAATTATCACCTGCGCCAGGTGCTGTCGGTCATGCGGGCCGACTTTCTGACCGGCGGCGAGGTCGCGATCAACGGCGTGGCCGGCAAGATGGCGGATGGCACCATCACCGACGAGGGCACCCGCAAGGTGCTGACCCGCGATCTTGAGCGTCTGGCCCAGATGGTGCGCGTGGTGGAACTGACCCGGGGCGCCTGAGGGTCAGAGCACCTCGCAGACGCGGTATTCGACGCCGGCGCCCGTGCGCTTGCCCATGCCGACGGCGACCACCCGGTTCAGCCAGTCGTATTGCGGCGCGGCGGTTTCGAACATCGGTGCGGTGCGGAAGTAGTATTCGCCCGCATCGACATCCTCGCCCCCGGCGATGCGGTCGCGGATCGCGGCGGTCAGCGTGTTGATGCCGCCATAGGTCATGTAGATCAGCGCGTTGTCGTCGGTGCGCAGCATGGCGCGCACCTCGACCCGGGAATAACCGCGCTCGGTCGTCAGCCAGTCACCGCTGACCGGCAGCACGCTGCCCCTCAGCCGCTCGCCCGCGAAGGTGCCGCCGGGGACGTGGAAGACGCAGCGCCCGGTGCCGTCCGCGCCGCGCAGATCCAGCGGCGGGCCGACCTCTAGCGACAGGTCAAACAGGTGGCGGGCGGGAATGCTGTCCATCGTATCTCCTCCATTCGGGCATGGGCCCTGCAGAGTGATACGGCAGTGGCGCGCGGCGGGACAGCCCGCCGCGCGCCGTTTGCGTCACGCCTTGGGCGCGTCCGGCCATGCGGTCGGATCGGTGTCGAGATCCGGGAACTTCGCCGGGTCGAAGACCGGCTTGGTCACGCCGGCCGCAAGCTGCGCGCGGAAGTCCCCGATCAGCCGCAGCGCGATCGGGAACAGCATCATCAGCGCCAGCAGGTTGACCACCGCCAGGATGCCCATCATCGGATCCGAGAAGCTGAACACCGCCGTCGCCCCCGGCGCCACGGCACCCAGGAAGACGATGCCGATGATCGCGATCCGCAGGATATGCAGGGCAGAGGGCGCTTCGGTCATGAAGCTCAACGCGTTTTCGCCCAGGTAGTAGTTGTACATGATCGACGAGAACGAGAAGAGGAAGATCGCCGCCGTCAGGAAGTACTGCGCCCAGCTTCCCACGTGGTTCACCATGCTCTGCTGCGTCAGCGCCACGCCATCCACGCCCTCGGCGCCCGGCTGGTAGACGTCGCCCAGCAGGATGACGAAGGCCGTGCAGGAACAGATGATGATCGTGTCGATGAAGACCGAAAAGCTCTGCGTGATGCCCTGGCTCACGGGATGCTTCACATAGGCCGTGGCCGCCACGTTCGGGGCCGAGCCGAGGCCCGCCTCGTTCGAGAACAGGCCGCGGCGCAGGCCGTTGGCGATGGCCGCGCCCATGCCGCCGGCCACCGCTTCGCGAATGCCGAAGGCGTTGGCGATGATGTCCCAGATCACGGCGGGCAGGCCGGTGATGTTGAGGATGATGATCAGCAGCGCCATGCCGATATAGCCGATGGCCATGACCGGGATGATGATGTCCGCCGCCTTGGCGATCCGGTGGATGCCGCCATAGACGATAAAGCCCGTCGCGATGGCCAGGAAGGCACCGGTGTAGACCCGCGGAATCGACAGCGAGTCGAGCGCGGCACCCGCCACGGTGTTGCCCTGGAACGCGTTGAACCCGATGGCGAAAGAGGCGATCAGGCAGACCGCGTAGATCACCGCCAGCCAGCGGTAATTCTCGCCCAGCCCGTGGATGATCGCCCGTGCCGGCCCGCCGCGATAATCGCCCGCCGGGGTGCTGCGCTTGTAGACCTGCGCCAGCGTCGCCTCGACCAGGGCCGAGCACATGCCGACCAGCGCGATGGCCCACATCCAGAAGACGGCACCGGGGCCGCCCGCCGTGATGGCCACCGCGACGCCCGCGATATTGCCGCCGCCGACCCGGCCGCCGACCGAGACAAGCAGCGCCTCGCGGGCGCTGATCTTGGTCGGGTCGCTGGTGCTGTCATCGCCGGTCAGCACACCGAACATGCGCTTGAAGAAGCGGAATTGCACAAATCCGCTGGCCGCAGTGAAAAAGCAGCCCAGCACGACGAGGAAGGGCACTAGCGCCCAGCCCCATGTCAAATCGTTGATCGCGTTGAAAATGGTATCGAGAAATCCCATCGACCGTCTCTCCGTGTCTTTTGTTATCGTTGGCGTTCCCCACCCATCCGGGGACCGTTCTCGTTGGTATGCTACCGCCGGTTGCGCCAAACCGGGCATGGAATCCGACCTTGACGGGCAGATTCCGCCCCGTTGGGCATTTGCCCGGTTGAAATCTGGACGCGATTGACAGGACTTACAACGAAAAGGGCCGCCCCGGGGCGGCCCTTGCGCAGGGTTCGGTCGGTGCGACTCAGACCGCTTCCAGCATCAGGGCGATGCCCTGGCCCACGCCGATGCACATGGTGCAGACCGCGCGTTTCGCGCCGGTCTTGCCCATCGAGACGCCCGCCGTCAGTGCCAGCCGTGCGCCCGACATGCCCAGCGGATGGCCAAGCGCGATGGCGCCGCCGTTCATGTTCACCCAGTCCGCATCGTCCGCGATGCCCAGCTGGCGGGTGACCGCCAGGCCCTGGGCGGCAAAGGCCTCGTTCAGCTCCATCAGGTCGATGTCGCCGATCGAATGGCCGGTCTGGGCCAGCAGTTTCTCGGTCGCCGGGGCCGGGCCGATGCCCATGATGCGCGGCGGCACCCCGGCGGTGGCCATGGACACGATCCGCGCCTTGGGCGTCAGGCCGTATTTCTCGACCGCCGCGGCCGAGGCGATAATCACCGCGCAGGCCCCGTCGTTCACGCCCGAGGCATTGCCCGCCGTCACCGAACCGCCCTCGCGGAACGGGGTCGGCAGCTTGCCCAGCTTTTCAAGCGAGGTCTCGCGCGGGTGTTCGTCGCGCGAGATGACGATGGCGTCGCCCTTGCGCTGCGGGATGGTGACGGGGGCGATCTCTTCGGCCAGGCGTCCGCTTTCGATGGCGGCGATGGCGCGGGTCTGCGAACGCAGGGCAAAGGCGTCCTGATCCTCGCGGCTGACCTGGAACTGCTCGGCCACGTTCTCGGCCGTTTCGGGCATCGAGTCGGTGCCGAAATGCTTGTGCATCGCCTTGTTGACGAAGCGCCAGCCGATGGTGGTGTCATAGATCTCGGCCTTGCGCGAAAAGGCGCTGTCGGCCTTGGGCATGACCAGCGGCGCGCGGCTCATCGACTCGACACCGCCTGCGATCACCACGTCGACCTCGCCGGTCTTCACCGCGCGGGCGGCGGTGCCCACGGCATCCAGCCCCGAGCCGCAGAGCCGGTTCATCGTCACGCCCGGCACCGTGTCGGGCAGGCCGGCCAGCAGCAGCGCCATGCGCGCGACGTTGCGGTTGTCCTCGCCCGCCTGGTTGGCGCAGCCCATGATCACCTCGTCGACCTCCAGCCCGGCGTTGCGGGCCATCAGGTCGCGCATCACGCCGGCCAGCAGGTCGTCGGGACGGACCATGCCGAGGGACCCGCCGTACCGCCCGATCGGCGTGCGCAGCCCGTCACATAGAAATGCCTCGGTCATGTCTTCCTCCCTTTCGATGGTATGCCGTTTCGCCGGGCAACCTGCGCAAATTGCACCCTGGGGTCAAGCACGCGGAAGGTCTTTCCACATAGCAGAAGCATGCTGCACGAGCATTCCCCTTGATTTCGGTCCGGATCGGCGCAAGGTTTCCGTCATGAACATCTCGTCCAATCCCGCAGCGGCGGAGTCCCGGGCCAGCCAGGTGGCGTTCCACCGCACGGAACTGAGCGTGATCCTGTCGCTCTACGGCAGGATGGTGGCCGCGGGGGAATGGCGGGATTACGGGATCTCCTGCCTCAGCGACCGGGCCGTGTTCTCGATCTTTCGCCGCACGGCCGAAAACCCGCTCTACCGCGTCGAAAAACACCCGAAACTGCGCAACCGGCAGGGGATGTATGTGCTGATCGGCATGGACGGGCAGATCCTGAAACGCGGGCACGACCTGAAAACGGTGCTGCGCGACCTGGACCGCAAGCTGATCCGCGTGGTCGAATAGCGTCAGCCCGGCAGACGTTTGCGCGCCGTCACGGGGCCATCGCCCTGCAGTGCGATCCGTGCGATTGCAGCCTCTCGATCCTCGTAAGCCACGGCCATGTGAAAGGCATTGGCGTGCAGGATGCGCGTCTCGTCGGCGACCCAGGCCACGTGCCCCTTCCAGAAGATCAGGTCCCCGCGCCGCAACGCGGCATCGGCAGGCAGGGCGGTGCCCAGCTCGCGTTCCTGCATGTCGCTGTCGCCGGGGCAGGGGATGCCGCAGGACAGGCAGGCCGCCTGCACCAGGCCGGAACAGTCGATCCCCGCGTGGCTGTTGCCGCCCCAGAGGTAGGGCGTGCCGATCAGCCGCTCGGCCACGGCGACCGGGTCGGAGCCGGTCTGCCCCAGCGGGCCCAGATGCGTGGCGGGCAGGTAACCTGCCGCGATACGGGCGAATTTCGGGCCGGTTTCCAGCACTTCGACGGTGGCGCCAAGGGTCAGGGGCATCAGGTCGGGCGATTTGATGTCTGCCGCCGCATAGACATGCGAGGCGGCGGCCGTCACCCGATGGGTGGGCCGGGTGGCGGGGCCAAGCGCGGCGGAGGGGAGATAGCCGGTATAGCCGTCCTTGCGGGACTCGACAAAGGCCCAGCCGTCGCGGTCCTCGATCACGTCCAGCGGGTCGCCATGCACCACCTGCCGCTCGCGCCGCCCGTCGGGGGCATTGCGCAGGTCGGCCAGGGCCACGGCCAGGCTGCGCGGTTCGGGGACGACGAAACGCTCGGCCTCGGCCTGCCCCCTCAGCCGTGCGGCGGCGGCACGGCCGTTGCAGGGCCAGCGGCGGCGGTCCGGGGTCGTCACTTCAGCACCTGCGGCAGGGCGTCGAGGATGGCGCGATAGCCCTGACCCACGCCGCCAGCGGGCCGGGCCGGTGCAGAGGAGGGTTGCCAGGCGTAGATATCGAAATGGGCATAGTTGACCCCGCCCGCGAACCGGCGCAGGAACAGGGCGGCCGTGATCGAACCCGCGAACCCGCCCTTGGGCGCGTTGTCCAGATCAGCGATGCCCGGTTCGATCATCGGCTCATAAGGCTCCCAGAACGGCATCCGCCAGACCGGGTCGGCCACCTTGGCGGACGAGGCCGAGAGCGCGGCGGCAAAGGCATCGTCATCGCTGTAGAAGGGCGCGATATCCGGTCCCACGGCCACCCGCGCCGCGCCGGTCAGCGTCGCCATCGAGATCATCAGGTCGGGCGACTCTTCGGCGCCATAGGCCAGCGCGTCGGCCAGCACCAGCCGCCCCTCGGCATCGGTGTTGTTGATCTCGACCGTCAGCCCCTTGCGCGAGGTCAGGATGTCGCCGGGGCGGAAGGCATTGCCGGCGATGGAGTTTTCGACCGCCGGGATCAGCACCCGCAGGCGCAGATCCAGGTTCAGCGCCATGATGGCGCGGGCCAGCCCCAGCACATTGGCCGCGCCGCCCATGTCTTTCTTCATCAGGCCCATCGACGCGCTTGGCTTGATATCCAGCCCGCCAGTGTCGAAGCAGACGCCCTTGCCCACCAGCGTCAGGGCCGGGCCGCTGCTGCCCCATCGCATGTCGATCAGCCGGGGCGCCTGGTCCGAGGCGCGCCCGACCGCGTGGATCATGGGGAAATTCCGGTCCAGCAGGTCCGCGCCGCGTGTCACCTCGATCGAGGCGCCGTAGGTCGCGGCCAGCTCGGCGCAGGCCTGCTCCAGTTCCTGGGGGCCGAGGTCCGAGGTCGGGGTGTTCACCAGGTCGCGCACCAGCGCCTCGCTGGCGGCCAGCGTCTCGATCCGGGCGGCGTCGACGCCCTGCGGCGCGACAAGGCGGGCACTGGCCCCGGCGCGGCTGTGGTAGCGGCCAAAGGCATAGCCCGCCAGCAGCCAGCCCAGGCATTCCTCGGCCAGGGTGTCGGTGGGCAGCTCGGCCTGCAGGGCCCATGTCCCGCCGGGCAGGGCAGCGGCGGCGGCGGCCAGGTGGAACCGGCCCCGCTTGCGTTGCGCGGCGGTGCCGTAGCCTGCCAGCGCGCCGGCCGGTGCGCCGTCGGCGCCCGGCAGCAGGAGCACCTTGCCGAGCGCGGCGGTGAAGCCCGCCCCCTCGACCCAGGCGCGGATCTGCGGCGGCTGGCCCTCCAGCCACCCGGTCAGGTCGTCGGAGGCGATCAGGGTCAACGGCAGGGCGTCGCTGTCGGCGGGGGCAAAGGTCAGGGGCATCGGTACCTCGGGAATGGCGTTTCGCCAGAGCCTAGCCCGGGGGGCGGCGCCTGCAAGCGCTTTGCGACGCAGCGGCGGGACACCGTGGCAAAACGGCAGGTGGCTGGCGGGCGGCAGCCCCCGCGCCGGGTCGTCCGGGCAGCCCCGCTGGCGCGACTGAAACCGCCCCGGCCCGGGCCCTAGACCCGCAGCCCCTGCGTATCCCATATGGCCGTCAGCGACCGTTCCCCGATGCGGATCAGCCGTGACAGCACCGCCGCCAGCGCCACGCCGTCGCCCGCGTCGATGCAGCGGGTCACGTCGCCCGCCACCCGCGCCAGCGTCCGCATCCCGATCTGGTCCGAGATCGCCACCAGCGAGCGCGCCGATTTGCGCATCTCGGCCGCCTTGCCCTGCCGGAACAGCCGCTCCGTATGCGACAGGCGCACCGCCAGTTCCTCGATCGCGCGGCAGACCACGTCGTCGGCGCCGGCATCGCCCAGCCGGAGATAGAGCTGTTCCAGCCGGTCCGGGTCCAGCCTGACCGTCTCGTCCTGCGTCAGGACAAGCACATCCTCCGCCATAGCACCCCCTTCTTTCCCGTTTCACCGCCCCCACGGCCGGGGCAAAATGCGCCCGATTTCTTCCCAAATCATTGAGCGTACGGTTCCATCTTCTGTGGATTTTTCGCGAATGCGTTCCATCTGGCCAAATCGGCCGCTATATGTCGGCCAGTTCAACGATCGAGGGACCGAAGATGAAACATGTCAGCCCCCTCCCGGCTTACCTGGTCAAGCGCTACCGGGGGTGGAAAGCCACCTCTTTCGCCGAAAACCGCGCGTGGTACCGACACCTGGCCGACGAAGGCCAGCACCCCCGGGCGATGATCATCTCGTGCTGCGACAGCCGCGTCCACGTGACCGCGATTTTCGGGGCGGATCAGGGCGAATTCTTCATCCACCGCAACATCGCCAACCTCGTCCCGCCCTACGAGCCCGATGGCAACCAGCACGGCACCTCGGCGGCGGTGGAATATGCCGTCACCGCGCTGAAGGTCGCGCATATCCTGGTCGTCGGCCATTCCAACTGCGGCGGGGTCAAGGGCTGCCTTGACATGTGTTCCGGCCATGCCCCCGAACTGGAGCAGAAATCCAGCTTTGTCGGCCGCTGGATGGACATCCTGCGCCCCGGCTACGAGCGGGTGCAGGACATCGAGGATCTGGAAGACCGCCGCAAGGCGCTGGAGAAAGAGGCGGTTCTGGTCTCGCTCGACAACCTGATGACCTTTCCCTTCGTCAAGCAGGCGGTGGAGGAGGGCAAGCTGACCCTGCATGGCCTGTGGAACGATATCGGCGAGGGCGGCGTGTCGGAATACATTCCCGAGGACAAGGTGTTCCGCCCGGTCTGACGCCGGGCCGACCCCAGGACGGACTTTCGGGCCCGGAGCGCAGTGCGCCCGGGCCCTTTTGATATCGGCGCCTCAGCGCAGGATCTTGTCCGTCGGCCAGGTGATCCGGTGGTCCAGCGTGACGGTCTGCGTCGCACCGGCGGCCAGCGGGAAGGTCCAGGCCAGCACGCCCCGGTCGCCATCCACGTCGGTCTCTGTCGGCTGCGGGCTGGCGGTCCAGTCGATTTCCAGATCCTCCTGTTCGGAATAGGGCACCTGGTCCAGCAGGCGCAGGTCCCAGGCCTCGCCGGTCAGGTTGCGGATTTCGATCTCGACCCGCTCGTCCAGCCGGTTCTCGCGGGTGATGACGCCCCGGTCGCCCTCGTTGCGGTCCTTGACCACCCGTTTCAGGCGGATCCCCTCGATCGGGCCAAAGCTCAGGTCGACATGGTCGCCCTCGGCGATCAGCTCGGTCGGACGGGTGCCGACATAGGTGCCGTCGAGGTAGAATTCCGACTGCGCCGTCGGGGCCAGCAGCTCTCCGCTCTCATTGTCGAAACCGGCCATCAGATAGGCGGTCTGGTCGCGCAGCGGCACGGCCAGGGCCGTGACCTCGGGCGTCACCTCCAGGGTGCCAAGCGTGATGCGCAGATCGTCGGCATCGGTGGCGATATCCACGGCGGGTCCGTAGGTGTAGGTCACGCTCAGCCCATCGAAACTGGCCTGCGCCTCCTCCATCATCACCGGGGCCTCCATCACCGGGGCGGCCGCGTCGGCGGCGCCGAACTTCTGGGCCATGCGCGGGGTTGGCACGGGCTGGTCCTTGTCGAGGATCCGCCGCAGCCAGGGATACAGCTCGCCCGGCATGGTCTGGCCCGAGGGACGCACGGTCGACAGGGTCAGCGCGATGTCGTCCCAGCTTTCGCCGGTCGACTGGCCGACATAGGCGCCCCGGCCCACGGTCATCTTGGCCACCGGCTTGCGATCCAGGTGGAAGTCGTAGACCGGCTGCCACCAGGCGTCGGGCGTGATGTAGCGGATCACCACCTCGCCATCGACCGGCGAGTCCGCGCTGATGTCGACCGCCATGTAGCTGCGCGGCCCCCGGTCGAGGTCCAGCGCGGCCAGCGCCTTTTGCGCATCGGCCAGCGCCTCGATCCGGTCCTTCAGCGCCTCTTCGGCCTCACGCGCGCGGATCTGGGCCTGCTGGGCGGCGCGCTGCGCGTCGAGCGTTTCCTCGCCCACCATGCGCGACAGCGCGCGCAGCTGTTCGGGGGTGGCCTCGGCCAGGGCCTTGCCGTCGCCCAGTTTCGACAGGAATTCGATGCGGGCGCGGGCGGCCTCGGCCTCCAGCTTGAGGGTCTGCACGGCGTCGCGGCCCGATTGCAGCGCCTGACGCGCGGCCTCGACCCGGTCGCGGGCGGCCTCGATGGCGGCGCTGTCCTGATCGTTGCGGGGCGGGACGAAGTTCTGGCGCACGGTGACCGCGCCCATCACGGCGCCCGACACCTCGATCCGCAACCCGCTGTCGACCAGCGGCATGTCGGTCAGGATCAGCTGGTGCTGCCCGGCGGGCGCGCTGAAGCTGGCGGTGCGGGTCAGGGCCGCGCCCTGGGGAAAGACGGTGGCGGCGCTGACGCGGCTGGCCACGGGGATGTCCTCGGCCAGTGCGGGCAGGGCCAGCAGGGCGGGCGGCAGGGCAAGGGAAAGCAGCACGAGGGTGCGCATGGACGGATCTCCTTCAATTCCCGGCGAAGATGGGCGCAGGGGGCCGGAACGGGCAAGTGACAAAGCCGTTCATGCGGGCCGGGCGGCGGATCGGAGCCGGTCGGACGTTGCGTCAGGCGGATCGTGTCGGCGCCCGCGTTCGGCACCGGGGGCGGACCGCCGGACCACGCGCCGGGCGACAGGAGCATGGGGCAACAAAAAAGGCGCAGGCTATCGCCAGCGCCTTGTTCCCGACCTCCCATGTGCGATTGACCAGATCGCGGGCGGTCGCCCTGTCTTTTCGTAACGACCGCCCGAGCCGGCAAATGTACTCCATCCCGCTGACAAGATGGGCTCGGACGATCTACTCGTTACCAACACGGCCAGGCCGCATTCAACACCGTTAACGCGCGTGGCGAGCTGCAGATCAACCGATTCTGCTCTCACCCCCCAAGGCGCAGAGTCAGAATACGGCAAAAAGGGGGCAGGGTGTTAATGTTTTTTCGCTCATAGGGAGAGCAAAAGGCCGCCGCGACGCCGCGACGGCCTGATATTCAGCGCTGAAATTGATTGTCAGCCCTTCTTCAACACTCTGTTTCCAAGCGTTTCCGCAATCTGCACGGCGTTCAGGGCGGCGCCCTTGCGCAGATTGTCCGACACGACCCAAATGTTAAGACCGTTGTCGATCGTGCTGTCCTGACGGATGCGGCTGATGAAGGTGGCGAAATCGCCCACGCATTCGATCGGGGTCACGTAGCCGCCGTCTTCGCGCTTGTCGATCACCATGCAGCCGGGCGCCTCGCGCAGGATGTCGCGGGCCTCGTCCTCGTCGAGGAAATCCTCGAATTCGATGTTGATCGCCTCGGAATGGCCGACGAAGACAGGCACCCGGACGCAGGTCGCTGTGACCTTGATCTTGGGGTCCACGATCTTCTTGGTCTCGGCGACCATCTTCCATTCCTCCTTGGTCGAGCCGTCTTCCATGAAGACGTCGATATGGGGAATGACGTTGAAGGCGATCTGCTTGGTGAACTTCTTGGGGTCGTAATCCTGGGTCGGGTTGTAGATCGACTTGGTCTGATCCCAGAGTTCGTCGATCCCTTCCTTCCCGGCGCCGGATACGGACTGGTAGGTCGACACCACGACCCGCTTGATGCGCGCGCGGTCATGCAGCGGCTTCAGCGCCACCACCATCTGCGCGGTCGAGCAGTTGGGGTTCGCGATGATGTTCTTCTTGGCATAGCCCAGCACGGCCTCGGGGTTGCACTCGGGCACCACCAGCGGCACGTCGGGGTCGTAGCGGTAGAGCGACGAGTTGTCGATCACGATGCAGCCCGCCGCCGCGGCCTTGGGCGCGTACTCCTTCGTCGGGCCCGACCCGACGGCGAAGAGGGCGATGTCCCAGCCGGTGAAATCGAAGGTGTCGAGGTCCTGGGTCTTCAAAGTTCGCTCGCCAAAGCTGACTTCGGTGCCCAGCGACTTGCGCGAGGCAAGCGCGGCAATCTCGTCGACGGGGAATTCCCGCTCGGCAAGGATGTTCAGCATTTCGCGGCCCACGTTGCCCGTGGCGCCTGCGACGACGACTTTGTAGCCCATGTCGGACGACTCCTTTCATCTGGACGCGGGTCCATACCGCACCCGCAGTTGGGTTGAAAGGGTGTTGTCCTGATATGGAATATCAACCGTAGCGATGGAATTGACGTTACGGAGGGCAGGCGCGGCGCCCCGGGGGGGGCGGAACCCCGGGGGTGCAGCCCCCGCAACCGGCCTCTGCATGGGAGCACACTGCCTGCGCCTGAGCCAACAGGGCAGGGCATTGCCGGGCGGGGGGCGGGATCACTAGATCGGATACCAGGCAGGGCGCGCGGCGCTCGAAAGGAGCTTGATCATGAAATCCATCGGTTTCCTCTCGTTCGGCCACTGGTCGGCGCAGCAGGGTTCGGCCACGCGCACAGCGGGCGACGCGCTGCTGCAGGCGATCGACATTGCCGTGGGCGCCGAGGAACTGGGCGTCGACGGCGCCTATTTCCGGGTGCACCACTTCGCGCGGCAGCATGCCTCGCCCTTTCCGCTGCTGGCGGCCGTGGGGGCGCGCACCTCGCGGATCGAGATCGGCACCGGCGTGATCGACATGCGCTACGAGAACCCGCTTTACATGGCCGAGGATGCCGGTGCGGCGGATCTGATCTCGCAGGGGCGGCTGCAGCTTGGCATCTCGCGCGGGTCGCCCGAGCAGGTGATCGACGGCTGGCGCTATTTCGGCTACGCCCCGGCCGAGGGCGAGAGCGAGGCCGACATGGCCCGCCGCCACGCCCAGGTCTTTCTGCAGATGCTCGAAGGGCAGGGCTTTGCCGAGCCGAACCCCCGCCCGATGTTCCCCAACCCCCCGGGCCGTCTGCGGCTGGAGCCGTTCTCCGAAGGGCTGAAGGAGCGCATCTGGTGGGGTGCCGGGTCGAACAAGACCGCCGAATGGGCCGCGCAGATGGGCATGAACCTGCAAAGCTCGACCCTGAAGGACGACGAGAACGGCGCGCCGTTCCATGTCCAGCAGGCCGAGCAGATCCGCGCCTATCGCGCCGCCTGGGCCGCCGCCGGGCACAAGCGGAGCCCGCGCGTGTCGGTCAGCCGGTCGATCTTTGCCATCACCAACGATCTGGACCGCGCCTATTTCGGGCGCGGCGGCAAGGAGGGCGACAGCCGGGGCTATATCGAGGCGCAGCGCTCGATCTTCGGGCGCAGCTATGCGGACGAACCCGACAAGCTGGTCGAACAGCTCAAGGGGGACGAGGCGATTGCCGAGGCCGACACCCTGCTGCTGACGATCCCCAACTCGCTGGGGGTCGATTACAACCTGCATGCGCTGGAAAGCATCGTGACCCAGGTCGCGCCGGGGCTGGGCTGGCGTTAGGGGCCTTTTGCGCGGGGCCGGGCGGAGGTCAGTCCGTCCGGTCCTCGGCAAAGAGGTAGACCACGATCCCCAGGCCCATGACGGCGGCGTACATCCAGAAGACCGGGATGAAGGCCGCCGCCCCCTCGACACCCGCCGCGGCATGCAGCCGCCCCGACACCATCTGCATCAGCCCCGCCGCGCCAAGCGCCAGCAGGTTGACCAGCGTCACGGCGCGCCCGACCAGGTGCGGCGGGGCAAAGGCCCGCCCATGCGCCATGATCAGCGGGTAGGACGCGCCAAGCAGCCCCATGCCCACGAAGAGCGCGCCCGCCCCCACCGGCCCCAGCCCGGGCACCAGGATCAGGCCCAGCAGGCAGGCCAGCGCCCCGGCATTGCCCGCCAGCACCACCCATTTCCGCGTCCCGAACCAACGGTCGAGCGGACCATAGGCATAGGTGCCAAGGATCATCGCGATGGCCAGCATCAGCGCCGCCTGCCCGACCTGCGTCGGATCGGCGCCGAAGGTCTCGCGGAAATAGGGGCCGATCCACAGCCCGCGCAGCCCGGCCGTCGGGCCGTAGCAGCCCAGGATCATCGGCACCAGCAGCCAGAAGGCGGGGATTTTCAGCAGGTCCAGCAGCCCGCCCTTGGCGTCGCCCTCGGGCGGGGGCGGGTCCTTGATCAGCACGAAGAGGCCCACGGACACCACCGCGCTGACCAGCGCCAGAACCGCCATGCAGCCGCGCCAGCCAAAGGCCTCGGCGGCCAGCGCCATCGGCAGGGACCCGGCCAGATTGCCCAGCATCCCGGTGCCCAGGAAAACCGCCGCCAGCGTGGCAAAGACGGCCGGGGCATAGGTGCGGGCAAAGATGTAATAGGCGGCCATCAGGATGTTGGAACAGCCCACGCCCAGCAGGGCCATCGCCGCCACGATATGCCAGGGCTGCGTCGCCAGGGCAAAGACCGCGGCACCCCCCGCCCCGCCGATCAGCAGCAGGACCGAGGACGACCGCCTGGGCCCGATCCGGTCGAGCGCGAGGCCCACCGGCACCTGCATCGCCGCGAAGACCAGGAACCACAGGCCCGAGGCCAGGGCGAGGTCCTCGGCCGTGGTGCCGACGTCGCGTTCCAGCATGCCCGTCAGGACGGCCAGGAAACTGCGGTAGAACTGGCTCAGCACATAGGCAAAGCACAGCAGCAGGATATCGATGCGCATGGGTCTCCTCCCCCTCGGGCCGTCGAGATGTGCCCGAGTGGCACGGGGAAGGCAATCCGCCTCAATCGGCGGTCAGGGTATGCACAACTTGGTACTGGCCCGGAATGACCCGTCCAATGGCGGTGTTCTTCTGGATCAGGCCGAGGCGCAGCAGCTCCTGCGTCACCCGTTGCGCGGCCTCGTGGCTTTCGAACTGCACGTAGTTGATCACCCGCCGCCCGTCATAGCTGCGGTGGATGCTGGCCGAGATCCAGCCGGGCATGCCCCGGGCCGCCGCGACCGTCTCGGTCAGGGACCGCACCAGCGCGTCCTGGTTTTCGGGATCGACCTCGAAGGTGTTGATGTGCGTCACGACCCCGGTGCCCGCCTCGATTGTCGGCATCCCTGCGACTCCTCTTGCTGGAGCCGCAAGGATGACGCCACCCGGCGGACCGGGCAATGGGTCAGATGCAGCGGCCGCCGTCGACTTCCATGCAGACGCCGGTGACCATGCTGGCCTCGTCCGATGCCAGGTAGAGCGTTGCGTTGGCGATGTCGGCCGGGGTCGAGAAGCGGCCCAGCGGGATGGTCGACAGGAACTTCGCCCGGACCTCGGGCGTGTCCTGCCCCATGAAGCTTTTCAGCAACGGCGTTTCCCCCGCCACCGGGTTGACCGCGTTCACGCGGATGCCGAAGGGCGCGAGTTCCACCGCCATCGCGCGGGTCGCGGTGATCATCCAGCCCTTGGACGAATTGTACCAGTTCAGGTTCGGGCGCGGGCTGACACCGGCGGTCGAGGCGATGTTGACGATGGCCCCGGTGCCGCGCGCCTTCATCGCGGGGACAAGGTATTTCGCGCCCCAGTAGACCGACTTGCAGTTCACGTTGAAGACGCGGTCGAATTCCTCCTCGGTCACGTCATGCATCGGTTTCGGCAGATGCGTGGTGCCCGCGTTGTTGACCAGAATGTCGACCGGGCCCAGGTCGGCCGCGGTGCGGGCGAACATCTCTTCCATCGCAGGGCCGTCGCCGACATTGGCGGAAAAGGACGGCCCGCCGTAGCTGGCCGCGACCTCGGCCGCTGCCTCGGCGTTCAGATCGACCGCCATCACCCTGGCCCCTTCGGCCGCGAAGCGGCGGGCGATTTCCGCACCAAAGCCGGAGCCGGCGCCGGTCACGATGGCGATCTTGCCTTCAAGTCTCATGTCTTGCCTCCCTTTGGCCGATCCCCGGACCGGCCGCTTTCAATCCTGCGCGAACTGCAGGCCGTGCTGCGCCATCGCGTCCTTGATCTTCCGAATGGCATTCGGACCCATGCCGTGCAGCGCCGCGACCCCGGTTTCGGTGTGCCGCGTCAGGTCCTCCAGCCGTGAAATCCCCGCCCCGGCCAGGGCCCGCTGGGCGGGCCGGGCCAAGGGCGGAAGCTCAGCCATGATAGGCCGCGACCGTCTTCAGCTGGGTGAAGCCGTACATCGCCTCGAACCCCTTTTCGCGCCCGTGGCCCGATTTGCCGACCCCGCCAAAGGGCAGTTCGACCCCGCCGCCCGCGCCGTAGTTGTTCAGGAACACCTGCCCTGCCCGGATCGCCCGGGCCAGCCGCATCTGGCGCGCGCCGTCGCGGGTCCAGACGCTGGCGACAAGGCCGTAATCCGTGCCGTTGGCGATGGCGACCGCCTCGGCCTCGTCATCGAAGGGGATGACCACCTGCACCGGGCCGAAGATTTCCGACTGCGCCAGCGCATGGCTGCCGGTCACGCCCGAAAACAGCGTCGGCGGCACGTAGTACCCGCCCTCGGGCAGCTCGCCCAGGGTGGCCTGCCCGGCCACGGTCAGATCGGCGCCAAGGTCGAGGAAGCTCTGCACGATGCCCTGCTGCTTGCCCGAGATCAGCGGCCCCACATCCAGGTCGTCGACCGCGCGGCCCACGCGCAGGGCGCCATAGCGTTCGGCCATCCGCTCCAGCAGCTCGTCATGGCGCGCGCGTTCCACCAGGATGCGCGAGGAGGCCGAACAGGTCTGCCCGCAGTTCTGGATCCCGGCATTCACCAGGAAGGGGAGGGCGGCGTCGAGATCGGCATCGGCAAAGACCACCTGCGGGGACTTGCCGCCCAGCTCCAGCGTCACCGGGATAACGTTGGCGGCCGCGGCGGCCTGCACGGCAGAGCCGGTGGCGACCGAGCCGGTGAAGCTGATGTGCTGGATGCCCGGATGGCCCGACAGCGCGGCCCCGGCTTCGGAGCCAAGGCCCGGGACGACGTTCAGCGCCCCGTCGGGCAGCCCGGCCTCGGCCGCCAGCGCGGCAAAGGCGAGCGCGGTCAGGCAGGCGTCCTCGGCCGGTTTCAGCACGCAGGCATTGCCGGTGGCCAGCGCCGCGCCGACGGACCGGCCGATGATCTGCATCGGGTAGTTCCAGGGCACGATATGGCCGGTCACCCCATGCGGTTCGCGCAGGGTGTAGACGGTGTAGCCTTCCAGATAGGGGATCGTCTGGCCGTGCAGCTTGTCCGCCGCGCCGCCGTAGAATTCCAGATAGCGTGCCAGGGCCACGGCATCGGCGCGGGCCTGTTTCAGCGGCTTGCCGACATCCTGCGCCTCGATTGCGGCCAGGTCGTCGATACGGGCCTCCACCAGCTTGCCGAGCCGCATCAGGATGCGGCCGCGTTCCGCCGCCGGGGTCTTGCCCCATGCGCCGTCACGGGCCTGCTGCGCGGCATGGACGGCGGCGTCGATATCCTCGGCGCCGCCCCTTGCGATCTCGCCGATCTGCTGGCCGGTGGAGGGGTTGTAGAGCGGCAGCGTGCCGCCGCCCGCGGGCGCGATCCATTCGCCGGAGATCAGGCATTTCGCCGGGTCGAACCACAGCGCGTCGAGCGGGTTTCTCAGGGTGTCCATTGTGCTCCTCCCGGTGGATTGGGCCGGTGCTGGGTTTGTGATCGCCTCGGGCGCGGGGTGCAAGGGGGAATGGTCGGCAAGGGCGGGCGCCTTCCGTCCCGATGCCCCGTCGCAGGCGGGCAAGGGCAATGCCGCGCTATGCCACCCCTTCCGGCAGTTTCGGCGCTGCCGCGATCAGCTCTTGCGTATAGGCGTGCCGGGGGGCGTCAAAGACGCGCTCCGTCGGCCCCTCTTCGACGATCTCGCCGGATTTCATCACCAGCACCCTGTCGGTGATCGAGCGCACCACCGACAGGTCGTGCGAGATGAACAGATAGGTCAGCCCGAACCGCGCCGAGAGATCCGCCAGCAGGTCGAGGATCTGCGCCCGCACCTGCACGTCCAGCGCCGAGACCGCCTCGTCCAGGATGATCAGATCGGGCTTGATGATCAGCGCGCGGGCAATCGCGATGCGCTGCCGTTGCCCGCCGGAAAACTCGTGGATGTATTTCTCCTTGTCCGCAGGCGTCAGCCCGACCGAGATCAGCGCCTCGTCAATCGCCGCCTCGCGCTCGGCCCCGGTGGGCGGGGTGTCGAGCAGGTGGAACGGCTCCGTCACCAGGCGCGAGACGCGATGGCGCGGGTTGAAGCTGCCATAGGGGTCCTGAAAGACCACCTGCATCCGCCGCCGCACCGCGCGGTTGGCGGTATGGCCGGTGAAAACCGGCTCTCCATCCAGCCGGATGGAGCCCTCCTGTACCTCTTCCAGCCCAAGGATCGCGCGGGTCAGGGTGGATTTCCCGCAGCCCGACTCGCCGACAAGGCCCAGGCTTTCGCCCCGCTCCAGCGTGAAGGACACGCCCTTGACCGCATGGATCACCACCGGCGCGCCGAACAGGGTCTTGCGCGGCAGGCGGTAGTCGCGGACCACGCCGCGCACCTCCAGCAGCGGGGCGCCGCCGTCGCGATCCACCCGGTCGGGCACATGGCCCGAGGCCGCCAGCAGCGCCTTGGAATAGGGATGCTGCATCGTCTCGAACAGCGTCGCCGCAGGCCCGCTTTCCACCACCCGGCCGTTCTGCATGATGACGATCTCATCCGCCATGCCGGACACCACGGCCAGGTCGTGGGTGATCATCAGCATGCCCATCCCGTCCTCGCGCACCAGCCGGGTCAGCAGGGCGAGGATCTGCGCCTGGGTGGTCACGTCCAGCGCGGTTGTCGGTTCATCCGCGATCAGCAGCTTGGGACGCAGGGCGATGGCCATGGCGATGACGACGCGCTGGCGCTGGCCGCCCGACAGCTCGTGCGGGTAGCGTGTCAGGGGAAAGCGGTCCTCGGGAAGTTCGACCCGGTTCAGCGCCTCGCGGGCGCGGGCCATCGCCTCGGATTTCGGCACATCCTCGTGGATCAGGATCGTCTCGGCCACCTGCTGGCCGATGGAGCGGATCGGGTTCAGGGCGGTCATCGGCTCCTGAAACACCATGCCGACCTCGTTGCCGCGCAGCTTGCAGAGCGCGCGTTCCGGCAGTTCCAGCATCTCGTGCCCCGACAGCGTCACGCGGCCCGTCGCCGCGCTGCCGTTCGGCAGCAGCTGCATCACGGCAAAGGCGGTCATCGACTTGCCGGATCCGCTTTCCCCGATCACCCCCACGATCTGGCCCGGGTCCACCGACAGCGAGACGTCGCGCAGGATCGGTGTGCCGTGGATGTCGAGGTTCAGCCCCGCGATGCGCAGCAGGTTCATGTCCGCCCCCGCCGCAGTTTCGGGTCGAAAAGGTCGCGCAGCCCGTCGCCCATCAGGTTGAGCCCCAGCACCGTCAGCAGGATCGCCATGCCGGGGAACAGCGCCATATGCGGCGCGAAGGAGATCATCGTCTGGCTGTCCGCCAGCATCCGCCCCCAGGACGGCGTCGGCGGCTGCGCGCCCAGCCCGACATAGGACAGCCCCGCCTCGGCCAGGATGCCCAGCGAGAACTGGATGGTGCCCTGCACGATCAGCAGGTTGGTCACATTGGGCAGGATGTGTTCCACGCTGATCCGCGCCGATCCCTTGCCCGCAACCCGGGCGGCAAGGATGAAATCGCGTTGCCACAGGGTCAGCGCGCCCGACCGGGTGATCCGCGCGAAGACGGGGATGTTGAAGATGCCGATGGCGATGATCGCGTTGATCGCCGAGGGGCCGAAGGTCGCGGTGATCATGATCGCGATCAGCAGCGAGGGGAAGGCAAAGACCAGGTCATTGGCCCGCATGATCACCTCGTCCAGCAGCGAGCCCTTGCGCGCGGCGGCCCAGAGACCAAGCGGCACCCCCGCCGCCATGCCGATGCCGACCGCCACGATGGCCACGGCGATCGAGGTGCGCGCCCCGACCATGATCATCGACAGGATGTCGCGCCCGAAGTGATCGGTGCCCAGCCAATGCGCGCCCGAGGGCGGCTTGATCTTGTTGGCGATGTTCATCTGGGTGATGTCATAAGGCGCCCAGACCAGGCTGATCAGCGCGGCACCGGCAAAGATCAGCGTCAACACCAGCCCGATGGCCAGGCTGCGCGAGGCAAAGACCTGCCGCCACAGGCGCCAGTCCACCGCCTTGGGCCGGATATTGGTGCGCGGATCGGCCATCAGCGCGCCCTCAGCCTGGGATCGACCAGGGCATAGGCGATCTCGACCGCGAAGTTCACCACGATCACGCCAAAGACCAGCAGCATCACCGCGCTTTCCACCACGATCAGGTCACGCGAGGAAATCGCCTGAAAGATCATCCGCCCGAGGCCGGGCAGGAAGAAGACGTTTTCGATGATGATCGCCCCCGCGATGAGGAAGGAGAACTGCATGCCGATGATCGTCAGCACAGGGATCAGCGCATTCCTGAGCGCGTGCCGCCACAGCGCCTGGCGCCGGGTCAGCCCCTTGGCGCGGGCGGTGCGCACGAAATCCTCGGACAGGGTGTCGAGCAGCGAGGAGCGCATGACCCGCGCCAGGATCGACGCCTGCGGCAGCGCCAGGGCGATGGCCGGCAGGGTGAGCGATTTCATCGCGGCAAAGAACCCCGCGTCCCACCCCGCGAAGCCCCCGGCCGAAAACCAGCGCAGGTTGATGGCAAAGACCAGCACCATCAGCATGGCGAACCAGAAATTCGGGATCGCGACGCCGATCTGGGTCACGCCCATCACCGTCACATCCGCGACCGAACCGCGCTTGGAGGCCGCCCAGATCCCGGCGGGAAAGGCGATCAGCGTCGACATGGTCAGCGCGTAAAGCGCGAGGGGCAGCGAGATCCACAGCCGCTCTCCCAACATTTCCGCCACCGGGGTGCGGTAGGTGTAGGAGGTGCCGAAATCGCCGGTCAGCATCCCGCCGATCCAGCTGGAATACCTCTCCCACGGGGTGCCGTTGAGGCCAAGCTGGTCGCGCAGGGCGGCCAGAGTATCCTCTTGCGCGTTCACGCCCAGCATGTTCGCGGCGGGGTCGCCCGGCAGGATCTCGATGGCGAGGAAGATCACCACCGAGGCGATGGCAAGGCTGATCGCAAGCGAGACGAGGCGTTTCAGCGTGTAGCGGAGCATGTCCGTCCGTTCATGGCGTCGATCTGGGCAAGTGGGGCCGGGGCGGTGGCGCAGCCCGGGGTTGCGGCTTGACGGCGCGCGGCGCGGGTCACACCCTCGACCGGGCGATCCCTGTTCAGATGGAGCGGCGGATGTATCATGCCTTTGTCCGGTCCCGGGTGCGGCAGCTGTTCGCGGCGGCCTCCAGCGGTGACGCGCCTGCGATCATGGCGGCCTTTGCCCCGCGGTTCGAACACGGTTTCCTTGGCGATCACGCGCTTGGCGGGCTGCGCACCAGCCACGCGGCGACGGCGGAATGGTACGCGCGGCTTTACCGCCTGCTGCCCGATATCTCGTTCGAGGTGACGCGCATCGCGGTCCGGGGCCTGCCCTGGGCCACCCTCGTGGTGGCCGACTGGACCGAGACCAATTCCGGCACCGACGGGGTGCGCACGTCGAACGCGGGGCATCACATCGTGGAAATCGCCTGGGGCCGGATCACCCGGCTGACCATCGTGACCGATACCGCCGTGCTGCAGAAGACGCTCGACCGGCTGGCCGCCGGGGGCGTGGCCGAAGCACATGCCGCCCCGATCACCGGCTAGTCCGGGATCCGGTCGATGGGTCCCGGCGGAAACCCTGTCACGCATCGCGCGCCGCATGATTTCCGCCGGGGCTTTGGTCATTCGGTCCAGTAGACCGAGGTCATGTCCGCCGCCTGGGTCGGGGCGTTCAGCCACAGCCCTTCGACCTTGGCATTGGCCACCGTGGTCAGGGCCAGCTGGAACAGGAAGCCGTTCACGAAATCCTTCGCGATCATCTCTTGCGCCTGCTTCAGCATGTCCGAGCGCACGGCCGCGTCGGTTTCCAGGTTCAGGTCCGACATCAGCTTCTGGAAGTCGGGGTTGTCATAGCCGAAATAATAGTCGGGGTTGGCGTAGATCCCGATGTCCATCGGCTCGGTATGGCTGACGATGGTCATGCCGAAATCGTGGCCCTTGAAGGTCGATTCCAGCCACTGGGCCCATTCCACATTCTCGATCTGCGGGTCCAGACCCACGGCGCGCAGCTGGGCCGCGATGATCTCGCCCCCGCGACGGGCATAAGAGGGCGGCGGCAGGGTCATCTTGAACTGGAATCCTTCGGGCACTCCGGCCTCGGCCAGCAGCTTCTTGGACAGTTCGGGATCGTAGTTCGACAGGCTCGTCAGGTCGACATAGTCGGGATTGTGCGGCGCGAAATGCGTGCCGATGGGCGTGCCGTAGCCGAACATCGCACCGTCGATGATTTCCTGACGGTTGATCGCATGGGCCACCGCTTCGCGCACCTTGACGTTGTCAAACGGCGCCTCGCGGTTGTTGATCGCCAGGATCGTCTCGCCCTCGGTCGAGCCCACAAGCACCTTGAAGCGCGGGTCGACGTCGAACTGCGGCAGGTTCTCGGGCGCGGGGAAGGGGCCGAAGACATCGACATCCTCGGCCATCATGGCGGCAAAGGCGGCGGTCGGATCCGAGATGTACTTGAACGTCACCTTGTCCAGCTTGGCCGGGGTGCCCCAGTAATCGGGGTTCTTCTCGATCTCGATCCGGTCGCCCTGCACCCAGTTCGAGAACTTGAAGGCGCCGGTGCCGATGGGATCGGTCTTGATCGTCTCGATGCTCTCGGGCGCCACGATCACGGCGTCGCCCCAGGCCATGTTGAACAGGAACATGCCGTTCGGTGCCGACAGCGTGACCTTGACCGTCATCGGGTCGACCACGTCGACCGACGCGATGGAGGAGAACAGGCCCTTCTGCGCATTGGCGCTGTCCTCGGCCCGTGCACGGTCGAGCGAGAATTTCACATCCTCGGCGTCGAAATCGGTGCCGTCATGGAATTTCACGCCCTCGGCCAGGTGGAAGGTGTATTCCAGCCCGTCCCCGGAAATATCCCACGAGGTGGCGAGGCCCGGGATGACCGATCCGTCCGAGGCAAAGCGGGTCAGCCCCTCGAAGATGTTGGAATAGACCACCGCGTCGATGGCCCCGGCCGCGGCCGAGGTCGGGTCGAGGTGCGGCGGTTCCAGCTGCTGGCCGACGGTGATGTCGGTCTTGGGCGCCGCGGCGGCCAGGCCGGCGGTCAGCGCAAGCGCCGAGGCAAGACCGGCCATGCCAAAGCCGCGGCGGGTCAGGTGGGCGGTGAACGTCATCGAGTGGCTCCCTTGTCATCGCGCCGCTGCGGGCGCTTTTGCCCCTGTCCGGGGGCGTCAGTCCTTTGGTCCGAGCAGGGTCAACAGGCTGAGTGCCATGACCTTGGCGGAATCGACCATATCATCCACACCGACATATTCGTCGGGTTTGTGGGCAAGGTCCAGAATGCCCGGGCCATAGGCGATGCAGTTCTTCAACTTGCCGATCCGGTCGATATGCTTCTGGTCGTAAGTGCCCGGGGAGACGACATATTCCGGATCCTTACCCAGCGTCAACCGGATTGCGTCGGTCACGGTGGTGACAACGGGGGCGTCCTTCTCGGTCATCGTGGGCAAAACGCGGTGCATTTCGCGGATGCCATAGTCGAACCGGTCGCGGGTCGATTTCAGCCCGTCGAGGATGCCGGTGATCTCGGCCTGGACGTCGTCGATGTTTTCTTCGATCAGGAACCGGCGGTCGACGATCATGCGGCAGCTGTCGGGCACCACCGGGCTGGGCAGGCCGGTGTCGGGGCGCAGGATTTCGGACTGGCCGCCGTGGATCGAGTTGATGTTGAGCGTCGACTGTTTCGCCCCTTCGGGCACCACGGGCATGTCGGTGCGCTTGGCGGCCAGCGCCGGGAACAGCGTCTCTTCCATCTCGTGCAGCACCGCGCCCATGTGGCGCACGGCGCAGTCGCCGAGGAAGGGCATAGAGCCGTGGGCGATCTCGCCATAGGTCTCGATCTCGGCCCACCAGACGCCGCGATGGCCCAGGCAGATGCGGTCCTTGTTCAGCGGCTCGGGGATGATGACATGCTGCACCCGGTCGAAAAATCCCTGCTGCGCCAGGTAGGCCACCCCGCCGAACCCGCCGGATTCCTCATCCGCCGTGCCGGAAATCTCGATTGCACCGCAATAGTCGGGGCAGATGGCGAGGAAGGCCTCGGCCGCCACGATCGAGGCCGCCAGCCCGCCCTTCATGTCGCAGGCGCCCCGGCCATAAATCCTGCCGTCGGCCAGCTCGCCGCCAAAGGGATCCCGGGTCCAGCCCCGGCCCACGTCGACCACATCGGTGTGAGAGTTGAAATGCACGCAATCGCCCGCCCGCGCGCCCTCGCGCCGGGCAACGATGTTCCAGCGCGGATAACGGTCGCTGTCGCCGGGGGAGCCGACGGCGCGGACCAGTTCGGTGGCAAAGCCCGAAGCCGACAGGCGACGGTCGAGGAAATCGCAGATCTCGCGATAGTTCTCGCCCGGTGGGTTGAGCGTGGGGATGCGGATCAGGTCCTGGGTCAGTGCGATCAGGTCGTCGCGGCGGGCCTCGATCTCGGCGGTCAGGCGGTCCTGCAGGCGAAGGGATGCGGCGGTGGAGGTCATCTTGGCTCCGGTCCAGTGATGCCGACAGGATGAGCCGCGCGGGGATACGGCGGCAATACCGTAGAACCACGGTATGGGGGCGCCGGGGGGGTGCTGCGGGATGTGTCGCGCCGGGTCGGGCCTTGCGATCCCCGAAGCGCCCGGCAGACATGGGTGGCCGCGCCGTACCTCACCCGGCAGCCCCCGCACCCGCTGGCCCATGTCGCGACGGCCGGCGGCGCGACATGGCAGACCGGCGCTTGCGCGCGGTTGTGCCGCGCCGGTCGTCCCGTGCCATCCTCCGCCGCGCAGTGTCAGGGCCGGCGCCACCGCCCGGTCCTGCCCGGAGCGACTGCCTTGGCCCTCAGCAGCCCCGGCACCGGATCCCGGCCCGGCAGACCAGAGAAAGCGTCAGGCGCTTTCCCACAGCCCTTCGGCCTTTACCTGCGCCATCGCCTCGTCCAGCGACTGCCAGGCGCGCTGGATCAGCAGGTCGATTTCGGATTTCGAGATCACCAGCGGCGGCGAGACGATCATCCGGTCATAGACATGCCGCATGATCAGGTTGTTCGCGAAACAGCGCTCGCGGGTGATGTAGCCCACCGTCCCGGCATCCGCCTTGAACTTGGCGCGCGCGGCCTTGTCCGGGGTCAGCGCGATCGAACCCATCATCCCCACGATCCGCGCCTCGCCGACCATCGGGTGATCGGCCAGACTCTCGAATTTCTGCTTGAGATAGGGCGCGGTCTCGTCGTGCACGGTCTCGACGATACGCTCCTCTTCCAGGATGCGCAGGTTCTCAAGCGCCACGGCGGCGGCGACCGGGTGGCCGGAATAGGTATAGCCGTGGTTGAACTCGCAGGCCGCCAGCACGCCCGCCACCTCGTCGCAGACGATCGAGCCGCCGATGGGCTGGTAGCCCGAGGACAGCCCCTTGGCGATGGTCATGATATGCGGGCGGATATCCAGCGTCTGCGAGCCGAACCAGTTGCCGGTGCGTCCGAAGCCGCAGATCACCTCGTCCGCGATCAGCAGGATGCCGTATTTGTCCACGATGCGCTGGATCTCGGGCCAGTAGCTGTCGGGCGGAATGATCACGCCGCCCGCGCCCTGCACCGGCTCGGCGATGAAGGCGCCGACCCGCTCGGGGCCGACCTCAAGGATCTTCTCCTCAAGCTCGCGGGCGCGCATCAGGCCGAATTCCTCGGGCGACATCTCTCCGCCCTCGGCCCACCAGTGGGGCTGGCCGATGTGCAGGATGTCGGGAATCGGCAGCCCGCCCTGCGAGTGGATGCCCACCATCCCGCCCAAAGAACCCGAGCCCATGGACGATCCGTGGTAGCCGTTCCACCGCGCGATGATCACGTTGCGCTCGGGCTGGCCCTTTTCTGCCCAATAAGTGCGCACCATCCGGATATTCGTATCGTTCGCCTCGGACCCCGAACCGGCAAAAAAGACATGGTTCAGATCGCCCGGCGCCAGCTCGGCCAGCTTGGCGGCCAGGGCGATGGCGGGGATATGGGTCGTCATGAAAAAGGTGTTGTAATAGGGCAGTTCGCGCATCTGGCGGGCGGCGGCCTCGACCAGCTCTTCGCGCCCGTAACCCACGTTCACGCACCACAGACCCGCCATCGCATCCAGAATTTCCTGCCCTTCGCTGTCGCGCAGGAAGACGCCCCTGGCGCTGGTGATGACACGCGCGCCCCGCGTCGCGAAATCGTTCTGCGTCGAGAAGGGGTGCATGTGATGCGCCGCGTCCAGGGCCTGCAGCTGGGCAGTGGGCATGTGGTTGGTGATCTTGTTCATGGGGCACCCGCGTTTGACTGGTCTTTGGCGGACGATATGCCCCGCGTGCCGGAAAGGCCAGATTGCAGCAGCATGTTGCGTTGCCGCGATTTTATTGCTTGAGTCGCGGGGCATGGACGCCGTGACAGAAACGTCCAACGGGAGAATCGAACAATGACCAAGACACTCATCACGCTCACCGCCGCCATGGCCCTCGGCACCGCCGCCATGGCCGAGGAGGTGCGCGTCTACAACTGGTCCGACTACATCGACGAAGAGTTGCTGACCAAGTTCGAGGAAGAGACCGGGATCGACCTGATCTACGACGTCTTCGACAGCAACGAACTGCTGGAAACCAAGATGCTGGCCGGGGGATCGGGCTATGACGTCGTGGTGCCCACCGGCACCTTCCTGCAGCGCCAGATCGTGGCCGGGGCCTTCCAGAAACTGGACAAATCCAAGCTGCCGAACATCGGCAACATGTGGGACGTGATCGCCGAGCGGACCGCCCAGTACGACCCGGGCAACGAATATTCGATCAACTACATGTGGGGCACCACCGGGATTGGCGCGAATGTGGCCAAGGTGACCGAGGTGCTGGGCCAGGACGCCCCGCTCGACAGCCTCGCGCTGGTCTTCGATCCGGCGAACATGGAAAAGCTCGCCGGCTGTGGCGTGCATTTCCTGGACGCCCCGACCGAGATGATCCCCGCCGCGCTGAAATACATCGGCGAGGATCCCGACAGCAAGGACCCGGAGAAGATCGAGGAAGCCGCCAAGGTCCTCGAAGCCGTGCAGCCCTATGTCGCCAAGTTCCATTCGTCGGAATACATCAACGCCCTGGCGAATGGCGACATCTGCGTGGCCTTCGGCTGGTCGGGTGACATCCTGCAGGCCCGCGACCGCGCGGCCGAGGCCGACAACGGGGTCGAGATCGTCTACAACGCGCCCAAGGAAGGCGCGCTGATGTGGTTCGACCAGATGGCCATCCCGGTCGACGCGCCGAACCCCGACGGGGCCCACAAGTTCCTGAACTTCATCATGGATCCCGAGAACATGGCGGCGGCGTCGAACTACGTCTACTACGCCAACGGCAACAAGGCCTCGCAGGAATTCCTGGCCGAGGACGTGATCGGCGATACCGCGATCTACCCGGATCAGGCGACGCTGGACAATCTCTACACCGTCACGCCCTACGATCCCAAGGTGCAGCGCATCGTCACCCGGGTCTGGACCCGCGTGAAATCCGGCACCTGATCGCCGACACAGACCGGCCTGCGCGGGACCCGCGCGGGCCTTTTCCCTCTTGCGGGAGGCTTCATGCCCCAGAAAATCTTCGCGCCCTGGGATGACCCCGACGAAAAGCCGCTGATCCAGTTCCGCAACGTGACCAAGCGTTTCGGCTCCTTCACCGCGATCAACGACATCAACCTCGACATCTACACCCGCGAGTTCTTTGCCCTGCTTGGCCCGTCGGGCTGCGGCAAGACCACGCTGATGCGCATGCTGGGCGGGTTCGAAACGCCAACCGAGGGCACGATCCTGCTGGCCGGGCAGGACATCGGCCCGGTGCCGCCGAACAAGCGCGCGGTGAACATGATGTTCCAGAGCTACGCGCTGTTCCCGCATCTGTCGGTCTGGGACAACATCGCCTTTGGCCTCAGACGCGAGGGCAAGGACAAGGGAACGATCGAGACCCGCGTGCAGGAGATGCTGAAACTCACCCGGCTGGAGAAGTTCAAGCATCGCAAGCCGCACCAGATTTCCGGTGGCCAGCGGCAGCGCGTGGCGCTGGCCCGCTCGCTCGCCAAGGCGCCCAAGCTGCTGCTGCTGGACGAACCGCTGGGCGCGCTCGACCGCAAGCTGCGCGAAGAGACGCAGTTCGAGCTGATGGACATCCAGGAGAAGACCGGCACCACCTTTGTCATCGTGACCCACGACCAGGAAGAGGCGATGACCGTCGCCAGCCGCGTGGCGGTGATGGACGAGGGCAAGCTGATGCAGGTCGCCACGCCGGACCGGATCTACGAGACGCCGAATTCCGTCTATGTGGCCGATTTCATCGGCGACGTGAACCTGATCGAGGGCCGCGCCCACCAGAGCGGCGAGAAGGTCCAGCTGATCTGGGCCGAGGGCCAGCCGCCGCTGATGGCCACCACGCAAAGGAACTTCTCGCTCGACCAGAAATGCACCCTGGCGATCCGGCCCGAGAAGGTCTCGATCTCGGCCGAGCGCCCCACGGCGGCCAATGTGCAGAAGGGCACGATCCTGGATATCGCCTATCTGGGGAATATCTCGACCTATCACGTCGAGCTGCCCACCGGCCATGTGATCAAGGCGCAGGAGGCCAACACCCGCCGCATCGCCCGCCGCACCTTCACCTGGAAAGACGAGGTCTGGATTTCCTGGACCGACACCGCCGGCGTGCTGCTGGAGGGCTAGGGATGACGGGACGCGCGGATATCGGGCCGGTGCGGGGGGCCGGGAGCGGCCGGGCAGGGCAGGGCCTTGCCCCGTGCCGAGTTCCGCCTGGCCTGCAGCTGGCAGCCTTGGGACATGGCGGCGCGCCAGGGGATCGACCCCGTTGCGACGCGCGGCACCCGACCGCGGGGGGGCAGTTCCATCAGCCCTGGCCGCTGGGTCGCCCCGAAGCATCCGGACCGGGCCGGCGGTGCGTGCCGTCGGCAGGTGCCCATGCGCGGGGAGCGGTGAACCCCGTCTCCGAACCGCTCCGACAGGGCGTTTTACCGGCAGGCGCGCCGTGGCAACGGGCTGGCGCGGACGGGCGACCCGGCGGATCTGTATCGCCTCGCCCGACTTTCGGCGGGGGGGCACGCCCCGCGCCCTTCGAACCGCCCCGCCCCGGACAGGAGCCCACATGATGCGCCGCTTCGTCCTGATCCTCATTCCCTATCTCTGGCTCTTCGCGCTCTTCCTCGTCCCGTTCCTGATCGTGGTGAAGATCTCGCTGTCGGACGTGGCGCTGTCGATCCCGCCCTATACCCCCCAGCTCGACCTTGCCGCGGGATGGCAGGGGGTGAAGGACTTCTTCTCCGGGCTCGATTTCGAGAATTTCACCTTTCTCACCACCGACGATCTCTACTGGAAGGCCTACCTCTCCTCGGTGAAGATCGCGCTGTTCTCGACCCTGTTCACCCTGATGGTCGGCTTCCCCATCGCCTACGGCATGGCGCAGGCGCCCGATCAATGGCGCCCCACCCTGATGATGCTGGTGATCCTGCCGTTCTGGACCTCGTTCCTGATCCGGGTCTACTCGTGGATGGGCATCCTCGCCAACGAGGGGCTGCTGAACCAGGTCCTGCTGTGGAGCGGGATCATCGACACGCCGCTCAAGATCATCAACACCAACACGGCGGTCTATATCGGCATCGTCTACACCTACCTGCCCTTCATGATCCTGCCGATCTACGCGGCGCTGGAACGGCTCGACGGGTCGCTGCTGGAGGCGGCGGAGGACCTCGGCTGCTCGCGCAGCTCGGCCTTCTGGCTGGTGACGGTGCCGCTGTCGCGCAACGGGGTGATCGCGGGGTGCTTCCTGGTCTTCATCCCGGCGCTCGGGGAATTTGTCATTCCCTCGCTGCTGGGCGGATCGGGGACGCTGATGATCGGCAAGGTGCTGTGGGAAGAGTTCTTCAACAACCGCGACTGGCCGGTCGCCTCGGCGGTGGCGGTGATCCTGCTGCTGATCCTGATCATCCCCATCGTGCTGTTCCAGCGCAACGAACAGAAACAGAGGGAGGCCGAAGGATGAGCGCCCCCGAATTTTCGTCGAAAATTCGCCCCGGCCGGCGAGGTGCGGCATGAGACGCTTTTCCTGGTTCAACGCCACCTCGCTGACCTTCGGTTTTGCCTTCCTCTACCTGCCGATGATCATCCTGGTCTTCTACAGCTTCAACGAATCCAAGCTGGTGACGGTCTGGGCCGGCTTCTCGACGAAATGGTACGGCGAGCTGCTCAGGAACGATGCCTTCCTGGACGCGGCCATGGTCACGCTCAAGGTCGCCGTCGCCTCCTCCACCATCGCGACGGTGCTGGGCACCATGGCGGCCTATGTCCTGGTCCGCGCCGGACGCTTTACCGGGCGCACCGTCTTTTCGGGCATGATCTATGCCCCGCTGGTGATGCCCGACGTGATCACCGGCCTGTCCCTGCTGTTGCTCTTCATCGGCGTGGGGCTCGACCGGGGGATCACCACGATCATCCTGGCGCATACCACCTTTGCCATGTGCTATGTCTCGGTGGTGGTTTCCTCGCGCCTCGTCACCTTCGACCGTTCGCTGGAAGAGGCCGCGCTCGACCTAGGCTGCACGCCCTTCGAAAGCTTCCGCCTGGTGACCCTGCCGATCATCGCCCCCGCCGTGATCTCGGGCTGGCTGCTGGCCTTCACGCTGTCGCTCGACGACCTGGTGATCGCCTCCTTCACCGCCGGGCCCTCGGCCACCACCCTGCCGATCAAGATCTTCTCGGCCGTGCGCCTTGGCGTCTCGCCCGAGATCAACGCGCTGTCGACCATCATGATCGCCATCGTCACCGTCGGCGTGATCACCGCCTCGCTGATGTCCAAACGCGCCGCCGTGAAACGGGCCGAGGACGAGCGCGCGGCCGTGCGGGCATGAAACGCCCCTATTCCGCGCATGCCTATTCGATGGGGCCGATCCGCCGCTGCTACTGGGCCGAGGCGGTCACCGGCGAGGACCTGCACGCCCCTGCCGCCGAGGGGGCGCTTTCGGCGGATATTGCCGTCATCGGCGGCGGTTACACCGGCCTGAACGCCGCCCTCGCCCTGGCCGAAGCGGGCGAGGAGGTCACCCTGCTCGATGCAGAATTCCCCGGCTGGGGCGCGTCGGGGCGCAACGGCGGGTTCTGCTGCCTGGGCGGGGCGCGGGCCGCGGACAGCGTGCTCGACCGCCTGCACGGCGCCGGTGCCAGCGCCGAGGTGCACCGCGCCGAGGTCGCCTCCGTCGCCCATGTCGGCGCCCTGCTGGAGCGTCTGGGCATCGACGCCGACCGCCATTCCGAGGGCGAGACGGTCCTGGCCCATTCCCCGCAGAAGATGGCCAGCCTGCGCGCCGAAAAGGCCAGGCTGGAGCGCACCTATGGCGTCACCTGCACCCTTGTGGAACGCGAGGATCTGCCCGCGCACGGCATGACGGGCCCGCATTACGGCGCCCTGACCCTGCCCATCGGCTTTGCCCTGCACCCGCGCAAGTACCTGGCCGGGCTGGTCGGGGCTGCGGCGCGCGCCGGGGTGCGGATGTTCGGCGACAGCCCCGTAATGGCGATCGAACGGGCGGGCGAGGGCTGGGCGCTGATCACGCCCGAGGCCCGACTGACCTGCCGCCGTCTGGTGTTGGCCACCAACGGCTATTCCGCCGAGAATGTGCCTGCATGGATGCGCCACCGCTTCCTGCCCGCCCAGAGCTCGGTCATCGCGACGCGCCCGATGACGCAGGATGAGCTGGCCGCCCAGGGCTGGACCTCGCACCAGATGTCCTACGAGAACCGCCGGCTGCTGCATTACTTTCACCTCACGCCCGACAACTGCATGGTCTTTGGCCAGCGCGGCGGGCTGATCTCGACCCCGGGGAACGAGGAGCGCATCGCCCGTCGCGTGCGGGCCGATTTCAACGCCATGTTCCCGGCGTGGGAGCCGGTGGACTCGCCCTTCTACTGGTCCGGCATGGTCTGCCTGACAGCGGCGCTGCGCCCCTTCTGCGGGCCGGTTCCCGAGATGCCGGGCGTCTTCGCCGCCTTCGGCTACCACGGCAACGGGGTGGCGATGGGGTCCTATTGCGGGGCGCTGCTGGCCGCGCTGGTCAGGGGAGAGGAGCCCGAGGGCCCCTATCCCCGCGCCTTTGCCGCGCCGCTGAAGCGGTTCCCGCTGGGCCCGGTGCGGCGGGCATGGCTGGCGGCCGAATACAGCTGGACCCGGCTGACGGAGCGATGAGCGCGGCAGCCGACGGCGGGGCGGGGCTGCGCTTTGCCTGTCGGGCGGCCTTCTGCCGCCGGCCCGTCACCTGCCGCGGTCGCAACATCCCCGCCATCTTGCGGGCTCACCCGGCCCGCCCTACTCTCGCGTCATGACAACCGCGCTGATCACCCATCCCGACTGCCTGCTTCACGTCACCCCCGACGGCCACCCCGAGCGGGTGGCGCGGCTGAACGCCCTGCTGCCGGCGCTGGAGGGCCGGGACCTGCTCAGGGTCAGCGCCCCGCTTGCGGCCGAGGACGACCTGCTGCTGGCGCATCCGCTGGCCCATGTCGATGCGATCCGCGACGCGATTCCGCGCGCCGGGTGGCGGCAGCTGGACGCCGACACCTACCTCTCGCCCGGCTCTCTGCAGGCTGCGCTCAGGGCGGCGGGGGGCGCGGTGCGGGCGGTGGACATGGTGCTGGGGGGCGAGGCCGACAATGCCTTTGTCGCCTGCCGTCCGCCGGGCCACCATGCCGAAACCGCGCAGCCGATGGGCTTTTGCTTCTTCGGCAATGTCGCCATCGCCGCCAAGCATGCGCTGGACCGGCACGGGCTGGCCCGCGTCGCCATCGTGGATTTCGACGTGCATCACGGCAACGGCACGCAGGATCTGGTGCAGGGCGACCCGCGCGTGCTTTTCGTCTCGACCCACGAAATGCCGCTTTATCCCGGCACCGGCGATCCGCAGGATCACGGCCCCCACGGCACGGTCGAGAATATCGCGCTGCGCCAGGGCACCGGCGGCACGGTCTACCGCGACATCCTCGCCCGCCAGATCCTGCCCCGGGTGCGCGACTTCGCGCCCGAGCTGCTGCTGATCTCGGCCGGGTTCGACGCCCATGCCGACGATCCGCTGGCCGGGCTGCGGCTGGTGGAGGCGGATTTCGCCCATATCACGCGCGAACTCTGCGCCCTGGCGGCCGGGATCTGCGGCGGGCGCGTCGTGTCCTGCCTGGAGGGCGGCTATGATCTTGAGGCGCTGGCCGCCAGCGGGGCGGCGCATGTGGACGAACTGATCGCGGCTGGCGGCGCGGGGTGAATTGAACCTCGCCGCGCGCGTGGATATGCTGCGCGCGATCTGCTGCCGGAGGAACCGATGACCGACACGCCCGTGGACGACCTGACATTCGAACAGGCGATGGAAGAACTGGAACGCGTCGTCGCCCGGCTGGAGCGGGGCGAGGTGGCGCTGGAGGAATCCATCGCCCTCTACGAACGCGGCGCCGCGCTGAAAAAGCGCTGCGAGGCCAAGCTGAAGGATGCCGAGGAAAAGGTCGCCGCGATCACGCTGGACGGCGCGGGCCAGCCGACCGGAACGACGCCGGTCGATCCCAAGTGACATTCGACGCGGCCCTGACGGAGGCTGCCGCGGCGGTCGACGCCCGGCTGCGCGAGGTGCTGGACGGCATGCCGGGCACTGTCGGCGCCGCGATGCGCCATGCCTGCACCGGGGGCAAGCGCCTGCGCGCCTTTCTGGTGCTGGAGGGCGCGCGCCTGCACGGCATCGCGACCGGGACGGCGCTGTGGCCCGCCGCCGCGATCGAGGCGATGCATGCCTATTCGCTGGTGCATGACGACCTGCCCGCGATGGATGACGACGACCTGCGCCGGGGCCAGCCCACGGTCCACATCGCCTGGGACGAGGCAACGGCGATCCTGGCGGGCGATGCCCTGCAGGCGCTGGCCTATGAGCTGGCCGCCCGCCCCGAGGCCGGGTCCGAGGCGACACGCGCCGCGCTGGCCCTGTCCCTGGCGCAGGCCGCCGGGGCGCGGGGCATGGTGCTGGGTCAGGCGCTGGACATCGCCGCCGAGACCGCCGAAACGCCCCTGACCCTGGACGAGATCACCACCCTGCAGCAGGGCAAGACGGGCGCGCTGTTCGAATGGTCGGCGATGGCCGGGCCCCGGATGGCGGATGCGGATCCGGCGCCGATGCGCGAATATGCCCGTGCCTTTGGCCTTGCTTTCCAGATCGCAGACGACATCTTGGATATCGAGGGGGACGAAAAGGCCACCGGAAAGCGCGTCGGCAAGGACGGCGCGGCGGGCAAGGCGACCTTCGTTTCCCTGCTTGGGCTGGAAACCGCCCGGGCCCGCGCGGCGGAGCTGGCAAATGCCGCCTGTGCCGCGCTGGACGGATACGGCCCCGATGCCGACAACTTGCGTGCTGCCGCCCGCTTCGCTATCTCGCGCCGGACATAGGCGCCAAGGACCGGTCATGACCGACAGACCCCAGACCCCCACGCTCGACCGGGTGAACAGCCCTGCCGACCTGAAGTCTCTGACCGACGCCGATCTGCGCCGGGTGGCCGATGAACTGCGCGCCGAGACGATCTCGGCCGTCAGCGAGACCGGGGGGCATCTTGGCGCCGGGCTGGGCGTGGTGGAACTGACCGTCGCCCTGCATGCGGTGTTCGATACCCCGCGCGACAAGCTGATCTGGGATGTCTCGCACCAGTCCTATCCGCACAAGATCCTGACCGGGCGGCGCGACCGCATCCGCTCGATCCGGCAGGAAGGCGGGCTGTCGGGCTTCACCAAACGCTCCGAGTCGCCCTACGATCCGTTTGGTGCGGCGCATTCCTCGACCTCGATCAGCGCGGCGCTCGGCTTTGCCGTGGCGCGCGACCTGGGCGGGGTGACGCCCGAGGGGATCGGCGATGCCATCGCGGTGATCGGCGACGGCGCGATGAGTGCGGGCATGGCCTTTGAGGCGATGAACAACGCGGGCGCGCTGAAGAAGCGGCTGATCGTGATCCTGAACGACAACGAGATGTCCATCGCCCCGCCGGTCGGCGCGCTGTCCTCCTACCTGTCGCGGCTCTATGCCGGGGCGCCGTTCCAGGAGTTCAAGGCCGCCGCCAAGGGCGCCGTCTCGCTGCTGCCCCCGCCGTTCCAGGAAGGGGCCAAGCGGGCCAAGGAACTGCTGAAAAGCATGACCGTCGGCGGGACGCTGTTCGAGGAGCTGGGATTTTCCTACGTCGGGCCCATCGACGGGCACGATCTGGACCAGCTGCTGCCGGTGCTGCGCACCGTCAAGGCGCGGGCGACCGGGCCGATGCTGATCCATGTGATCACCAGGAAGGGCAAGGGCTTTGCCCCCGCCGAACGCGCCCGGGACGGCGGCCATGCCACGGCCAAGTTCGACGTGGCCACCGGCCAGCAGCACAAGGCGCCGTCGAACGCGCCGAGCTACACCCGCGTCTTTGCCGATACCCTGCTGCAGGAGGCCGCCGCCGACAGCCGCATCTGCGCCGTCACCGCCGCCATGCCGGACGGGACGGGGCTGAACCTGTTTGCAGAGCGCTACCCCTCGCGCTGTTTCGACGTGGGCATTGCGGAACAGCACGCGGTGACCTTTTCGGCCGGGCTGGCGGCGGGCGGGATGCGGCCGTTCTGCGCGATCTATTCGACCTTCCTGCAGCGCGGCTACGACCAGGTGGTGCATGACGTGGCGATCCAGCGCCTGCCGGTGCGCTTTGCCATCGACCGGGCCGGGCTGGTGGGCGCGGACGGCGCGACCCATGCGGGCAGCTATGACACCGCCTTCCTGGCGAACCTGCCGGGCTTTGTGGTGATGGCCGCCGCCGACGAGGCGGAGCTGCGCCACATGGTGGCCACCGCCGCCGCCCATGACGCGGGGCCGATTGCCTTCCGCTTCCCGCGTGGCGAGGGCGAAGGCGTGGCGATGCCCGAACGCGGCGAGGTGCTGGAAATCGGCAAGGGCCGGGTGATGCGCGAAGGCGCGCGGGTGGCGCTGCTGTCCTTTGGCACCCGGCTGGGCGAGACGCTGAAGGCCGCCGAGGCGCTGGATGCGCGCGGCATCGCGCCCACGGTGGCCGATGCGCGTTTCGCCAAGCCGCTGGACCGCGACCTGGTGCTGACCCTGGCCCGCAATCACGAGGCGCTGATCACCATCGAAGAGGGCGCCATCGGCGGTTTCGGCAGCCATGTGGCGCAGCTGCTGGCCGAGGAAGGCGTGTTCGACACCGGGCTCAGGTTCCGCTCGATGGTGCTGCCCGATATCTTCATCGACCAGGCCAGCCCGCGGGCGATGTATGACGTGGCGGCGCTGAACGCGGCGGATATCGAGGCCCGGGCGCTGGACGCCCTGGGCGTCACCCGGCTGGGCAAGCGGGCCTGAGCCGGCTCAGCCGAGCGCGCCGCCGCTGACCAGCCACCAGATCCCGAAAAGCGCCACGCCGGACCAGATATGGCCGAGCAGGGTGAACACCCCGTCGCGCGCCAGCAGGGCGATGGCGTAAAACGCGATGGCGGTGGCGAAGATCGAGGTCACCATCGGCAGGATTTCCAGGAACGGGATGAGCAGGCAGATCACCAGGATCGTCGCCAGCGTCAGCACGTTCGCGGGGCGCGAGACCAGCCAGGGCAGGCGCCGGTGGGTGCGCCGGTCGATCCAGCCGGCGGGGCGGCGCAGCCAGGTGGTGGCCTTGGCCAGACGCCAGCCGGCGACCTTGCGCCGTTTCAGCCAGCCGGGCAGCCAGATATGCGGGCGGCCAAGCAGTTTCTGAACCGAGATCAGCAGCATCAGCATGGCGCCGATCGTCGGCAGGCCGGGGATGCCCGACAGCGGCGAGACTAGGATCATCGCGGGCACCAGCAGGATCGGGGCAA
This sequence comes from Pseudooceanicola pacificus, assembly GCF_009789075.1. GTDB lineage: Bacteria > Pseudomonadota > Alphaproteobacteria > Rhodobacterales > Rhodobacteraceae > Pseudooceanicola > Pseudooceanicola pacificus. The sequence goes on along the minus strand of NZ_WNXQ01000001.1, from coordinate 82,987 downwards.
AGGAGGTGACGCCGATCTCTTCCAGCACGTCGCCGACCGAGACACTGTCGTGCCGGGCCGTGTGATCCAGCGCGTCGAGGATGGCGCCAAGGCTGCGCAATTCGCTGCCGTCGGACTCGCGGTCGGGTCCGGGCAGGGCGGGGGCGGCCTCGGGGGGCGTGGGCATCATCTCGGGGTCGCTCATTGTCAGGGTCATGTCTCGGCAACGCCGTGAGGGCGGATCGGGTTGCATCGCGCAGCGCGCTTTGCATTCATTCCGCGTCCAGCAGGGCCTGCAGCCCCTCGCGGTAGGTCGGGTAGAGCAGGCGCACGCCCAGTTCGGACTTGATCCGGTCGTTCCGCACGCGCTTGCTTTCGGCGTAGAAGCTGCGGGCCATCGGAGTCATCTCGGCGGTTTCGAAATCTTCCTCGGGCGGCAGGGGTTGGCCCAGCAGGTCTGCCGCATGGGCGATGATCTGCTGCGGCGGGGCCGGGTCGTCGTCGCAGAGGTTGTAGACCGCGCCGGGATTCGGGCGCGCGATCGAGGCTTCGAGCACCTGGGCGATATCCTCGACATGGATGCGGCTGAAGACCTGGCCCGGCTTGACGATGCGCCGCGCGGTGCCGGCCCGCACCTTGGCGAAGGGCCCGCGCCCGGGGCCGTAGATCCCGGCCAGGCGAAAGACATGCAGCGGCAGATGCGGGATCGCCTGCCATTCGGCCTCGGCCGCGACGCGCCATTTGCCGCGTCGGGTGGACGGGGTGAGAGGCGTCGTCTCGTCGACCCAGTCGCCATCGTGATTGCCGTAAACGCCGGTGGTCGAGAGGTATCCGACCCATGCGAACCGATCCGCGCGGCGGGCGATCTGGTCGCGCAGCTCGCGCAGGGTGGGGTCGCCGCTCTCGTCCGGGCCGGCCGAGATCAGCAGATGCGTGACACGGTCCAGCAGCGGGGCAAGGTCGGTGCCGGGGAAGATATGCGGCGTGACCCCCTCGGGGCGCAGCGCGTCGGCCTTGTCCTGCGTGCGGGTGGTGCCGTGCACCAGCCAGCCCTGCGGCAGCAGGCGGCGGGTCAGGGCGCGGGCCGAATAGCCGTGGCCGAAGGAGAGGAGCATGGGTGCCATCGGGGTGACATGGACCCGGTCGCGATGTTTGGCAAGGGGGCGGGAGGTGGCGGTTTGCCGGGCTGGCAGGCCCCTGGCGCGGCCCTTGCCCGGGGGAAACCCGGCGCTGCCGCCTGGGCGGTGCCCGGAGTGCGGGGGCGGCCCCGGCCCGGTGGAAGGGGGCGATAGCCGCGCGCGTGGCGCCCTGGCGGGTGCCCGGGGCGGTGCCCCGGGCGGGGTGGGGGGCTCTGCCCCCGCCCGCGCTGCGCGCGGACTCCCCCGGGATATTTCGGGCCAGAGGAAGCCGGGGAACCTGTGCTGCGGGCCCTGCGGGAGCGCGGAATTGCCATATGGGGGCGGGGCGGGCTTGCGTGCTGACGCGAAACCGGACAGACAGTCCGGAAACGCGAGGGTGTGACATGAGCAGCGATATCCGGACCCCCGAGGCACCTCAGGCCGAGGCCTTCATGGAGGCCGAGCCCGCGGTCGCACGGCTGATCGCGCTGTACGCGATCTCGGCCCGGTTCCTGCGCGAGGCCTTTGCCGCCTCGGTGCGCGACGGGCGCCCGGCGGGCCGGGTGCGCGCCTATTACCCCGAGGTGCGGATCACCACGCGGACCCATGCCCATATCGACAGCCGGCTGAGCTTTGGCCATGTGCCCGCGCCCGGAACCTATGCCGCCACGATCACCCGGCCCGCGATGTTCGAGAATTACCTGCGCCAGCAGATCGGCCTGCTGCTGGAGAACCACGGCGTGGCGGTGACGGTCGGCATGTCGGACACCCCGATGCCGCTGCATTTCGCGGTTGCCTCGGACAGCGAGGTGACGGTGCCGCAGGAGGGCGCCGCGGATTTCCCGCTGCGCGATGTCTTTGACGTGCCGGATCTGAGCACCACCAACGACGATATCGTCAACGGCACCTATGAGCCGGATGCCGACGGCACCATGGCGCTGGCGCCCTTTACCGCGCAGCGGGTCGATTACTCGCTGGCGCGGCTGGCGCATTACACCGCCACCGATCCCGAGCATTTCCAGAACCACGTGCTGTTCACCAACTACCAGTTCTACGTTTCGGAATTCGAAGCCTATGCCCGGCGCATGCTGGCCGATCCCGACAGCGGCTACACCAGTTTCGTGTCGACCGGGAATGCCGAGATCACCGGACCGCTGGGCGATCTGCCGGTCTCGTCCAAGATGCCGCAGATGCCCGCGTTCCACCTGAAACGCCCCGGCGCGGCGGGGATCACGCTGGTCAATATCGGCGTCGGCCCCTCGAACGCCAAGACGGCGACCGATCATATCGCGGTGCTGCGCCCCCATGCCTGGGTCATGGTCGGGCATTGCGCCGGGCTGCGCAATTCGCAGAGCCTGGGGGATTTTGTCCTGGCCCATGCCTATCTGCGCGAGGACAAGGTGCTGGACGACGATCTGCCCGTCTGGGTGCCGATCCCGGCCCTGGCCGAGATCCAGGTGGCGCTGGAAGACGCGGTGGAGCGCGAGACCAAGCTGCAGGGCTATGACCTGAAGCGGATCATGCGCACCGGCACCGTGGCCAGCCTGGACAACCGCAACTGGGAACTGCGCGACCAGCGCGGCCCGGTGCAGCGCCTCAGCCAGTCGCGCGCCGTGGCGCTGGACATGGAAAGCGCCACCATCGCCGCCAACGGGTTCCGGTTCCGGGTGCCCTACGGCACGCTGCTTTGCATCAGCGACAAGCCCCTGCATGGCGAGCTGAAGCTGCCGGGGATGGCGAGCGATTTCTACAAGACCCAGGTCTCGCGCCACCTGATGATCGGAATCCGGGCGATGGAGACGCTGCGCGAGATGCCGCTGGAACGCATCCATTCGCGCAAGCTGCGGTCCTTCGACGAGACGGCGTTCCTCTGACCTTACGGAAGCTGCCTCTAGGGGTGCGAAAAACCCTTATTTCCTTGCACTATTTGTTGTGTTACCACGCAATATCCGGTTAAATGCCGGGGATAAGGCCCAAGACATCGGGCAGATGAAGGAGACCAGCAATGGCAAAGCCGATGACAAAGACCCAACTGGTGGCCGCTCTGGCCGATGAGATGGGCGCCGACAAGAAAACCGCTTCGGCAGCACTGGACGCCGTGACTTCGGTGATCACCAAGGAAGTCGCCGGTGGCGGCGCCGTGACCCTGCCGGGCGTCGGCAAGATCTACTGCCGTGAGCGCCCCGAGCGCATGGTGCGCAACCCCGCGACCGGCGAGCAGTTCAAGAAAGAGGCCGACAAAGTGGTCAAGATGACCATCGCGAAAGCCCTGAAAGACAGCGTTAACGGCTGATTTCAATAGATTTTCCCCATTTTCGGGGTGTCAGGGGTCGCGCAGTGGCGCGGCCCCTTTGCTGTCCTTGGCCAGGGTTCGCGGCGCGCGGCAGCCGTGCAGCGGGCCGCTATCGCCTTTTCCGTGCCGGTGCGATCTGGTTAGGTCGCGCCGAGGCTGGGGAGGCTGGGAGAGCAGTTGATGAATATCCGCGCATTGGCCCTTGGGCTGACCTTTGCCCTGTTGTGGTCTTCGGCCTTTACCTCGGCCCGGGTGATCGTGGCCCATGCGCCGCCGCTGGGCTCGCTGTCGCTGCGATTCCTGATCTCGGGGGCCGTGGGAATCGCCCTGGCCCGCATGATGGGGCAGAGCTGGCACCTGACACGGGCGCAATGGCGCGGCACGGCGATCTTTGGCGTCTGCCAGAATGCGATCTATCTGGGCCTGTTCTTCATGGCGATGCAGACGATCGAGGCATCGCTGGCCTCGATCATGGCCTCGACCATGCCGCTGCTGGTGGCGCTGGCCGGCTGGGTTGTGTTCCGCGACCGGCTGCCGCGCGTGGCGGTGCTGGGTCTGGTGATGGGCTTTGGCGGCGTGCTGGTGATCATGGGCGGGCGCCTGTCGGGCGGGGCCGATCCGACCGGGGTGGTCCTCTGCGTCATCGGGGTGGTGGCGCTGACGGTGGCGACCCTGTCGGCGCGGGGGGCCTCGTCGGGCGGCAATGTGCTGATGGTCGTGGGGCTGCAGATGCTGATCGGCGGCATGGTGCTGGCCGTTCTGGCGCTGATGTTCGAGACGTTCGAGGTGCGATGGTCGTGGCAGCTGGTCGCGGCCTTTGTCTACACCTTGATCTGGCCGGGGCTGGTGGCGACCTGGATCTGGTTCACCCTGGTGAACGAGGTGGGGACGGTCCGGGCCTCGGTCTTCCACTTCCTGAACCCGTTCTTCGGCGTGCTGGTCGCCGCCGTGGTTCTGGGCGAGGCCGTGGGCCTGCGCGACGTGATCGGGGTGGTGATCGTGGCCGCCGGCATCCTGGTGGTGCAGCTGTCCCGGCAGAAGGCGGCGGCCCCCGAAGGGACCGCCTGAACGCGCATCAGGCCACCCGGGCGCGGCTGTCCTGTTCAAGCGCCCAGAGCGCAGCGGGGCGGGCCATGCAGCGGTCGACCCAGTTGGCGATCACCGGGTCCTGGGGCGTGGCCTCGCGGAACCAGGCATAGGGCGAATGCACCAGCAGGTCGGCGGCGGTAAAGCTCTCACCCAGCAGCCAGGGACGGCCATCGGCCAGGGCGGTGCGCAGGCGCTCGACCGCCTCGGGCACGTCGCGGAACGTGGCGTGCAGCACCGGGTGCGACAGGCCCGCAGCCTGCGCGACATAGACCGGCTCCATCACGTCGCCGTACCAGGCCAGCCAGGTCAGGTAGGCGCCGCGCAGCGGATCCCCGATCCGGGGGCCAAGGCCGGCCTCGGGGAACATGTCCGTCAGGTAGAGCATGATCGCCGAGGTTTCGGAAATCAGCGTGCCGTCGTGAACCAGCAGCGGCACCTTGCCGTCGGGGTGCGGGTTCGACGGGTCGCGCCCGCCGGTGCCGTCGATGCGCGGGATCGACACGATCCGGGTCTCGACGTCCTGATCGCGCCCCAGCTCGCGCAGCAGCGACAGCACGCGGGTCGAACGGGTTTTGGGCGAATGGTAGAAGGTCAGCATGTCGGGCTCTCCTTGTTCGATGTGACAGGGGCAGTATGCTGGCACCGTACTGTCAGAATCCGTCAGGAGCCCGCTTGCCCCGCACCGACCGCCTGTTCCGCCTGCTGCATCTGCTGCGGACCCTCCCGCCGCCGGTGACCGCCGCGCGGCTGGCCGAAGAGACAGGCGTGTCCGAGCGCACGCTCTACCGCGATATCGACGCCCTGCGCAGCGGCGGGGCGGTGATCGATGGCGAGGCGGGGTTCGGCTATACCCTGACCGAGGATCCGGCCCTGCCGCCGCAGATGTTCGACCGGCTGGAGGTCGAGGCGCTGGTGCTGGGCCTGGCCGAGGTGCGCCAGATCGGCGACCCCGCGCTGGCCGGGGCGGCAGAGGGGGCGCTGGCCAAGATTTCGGGCTCTCTGCCGGGACGGGTGCAGCAGCAGATCGCCCACGCCGTGAGCATGAGCTATCAGTTCAACCCGCCGCCGGTTCCGCCCTATGTCGCCGAACTGCGCGCGGCCTGCTGGGAGGAACGCATGGTCGACATCGCCTATGCCGACGCGGCGGGGGCGGAAACCGAACGGCGGGTGATGCCCCTGGCCCTGGTCTTTACCGACCGCCACCCGACCCTGCTGGCCTGGTGCTGCCTGCGCGAGGATTTCCGCCGCTTCCTGCTGCCGCGCATCGCCGCGATGACACCGACACAGGCCAATTTCCGCCCCCGGCGCGCGGCGCTGCTGCGCCAGATGATCGACCAGATGGAAGGGGGCTCTGAACTGCGCGCCCGGTAACAAAGCTGGCAACACTGTGAGCGGGATCACGCAGATGTCTGGTGACAGGCCGGCGGCTGTTTGCGCAACTGGCCGCGATGGAACTGATATTTGCATATCTCGCGGGCCTGCTGACACTGATCAACCCCTGCGTCCTGCCGGTTCTGCCCATTGTGCTGGGCACCGCGCTGCAGGCCGGACGGCTGGGCCCTGCGGCGCTGGCCGCGGGCATGGCGCTGTCCTTTGTCGTGCTGGGCGTCACGGTCGCCAGTTTCGGCTACCTGCTGGGCATCGACGAGCAAAGCGTCTCGCGCGCCGGGGCGGTGCTGATGGTGGGCTTTGGCCTGGTGCTGCTGGTGCCCCGCTTCTCGCTGGCGTTTTCCAATGCCACCGGCGGGATCGCGGCAGGGGCCGACCGGGGCATGGGCCGGCTGGACCACACGGGCACCGGCGGGCAGTTCCTGGGCGGCATGCTGCTCGGCGCGGTCTGGAGCCCCTGTGTCGGCCCGACGCTGGGCGGCGCGATCTCGCTGGCCTCGCAGGGGCGCAACCTGGGCTGGGTGACGCTGATCATGGTCGCCTTTGCCGCCGGGGTCGCCACGCTGATCCTGGGCTTCGGTTACGGCGCCCGGTCCCTGCTGACCACCCGGCGCGACCTGCTGCGCGCCATCGCGGCCCGGGCCCGGCCGCTGATGGGCGCGATCTTTGTCGCCGTTGGGCTGGCGATCCTGTTCCGTCTGCACCACATGGCCGAGGCCTGGGCGCTGGACACCCTGCCGGGCTGGCTGACTGATCTGTCGGTCCGGTTCTGACGTATTCATTGCAAACAGAGGAGATGTCATGAAACGACGCGACTTCATCGCAGTGGCCGGGGCAAGCGTGCTGCTGCCCGCCGTCACACGGGCCGCGCCGCTGGACTACACCCCCGGGCTGGTCCGCGACCGTCTGGCCGCGGGCGAAACCGTCTTTCTGGACTTCAAGGCGTCCTGGTGCACGACCTGCAAGGCGCAGGAACGGGTGATGGATAGGCTCAAGGCCGCGAACCCGGCGTATGAGCAGAACATCACCTTCGTGGCGGTCGACTGGGACACCTACGGCAAGTCGACCTTTGCCGCGCGGTTGAAGATCCCGCGCCGGTCGACCCTGGTGGTTCTGAAAGGCGATGACGAGATCGGCCGCCTTGTCGCCGAGACCCGCGAGGACAACATCCGCGCCCTGATGGATGCCGCGCTGACAGCCGCCACGGCCTGATCGCCGGCCCCGCACCATGAAACACCGGAACGCCGCGGGCGATCCGGTGTCATGTCCTTGATCCGCAGATGCGTCAGCGCAGGGCCAGCACCAGGTCCACGATATTGCGCATGGCCGAGCGGTTCGCCTTGTCCCTGCCCTCGGTGATCTGCCTGATCCCGATCCGCGCGGCATAGAGCGCGCGCGGCACATCGGGATTGGTCACCCCGACCTTGTCCAGCAGTTGGGTGATCCGCTCCAGCTGGATGGCATCGACCTTGGCCAGGGCTGTCGCGACATCTTCGTCGGTCCGGGCCCAGGCCCTCAGCGCGGCCTCGGGGTGGCCGGTGTCGGACAGGCCCTCGGCCATCCGGTCGTGCAATTCCGCGATCGCTTCCTTCTTCTTGCCGGGAAGCTCGGGCATGGCGCTGGCGCCGTCGCACCAATGGCCCACGACCTTGCGCTGAAAGTCGGGCACATCTTTGAAATGCCAGTAGAACGACCCCTTGGTCGTCTGCAGCGTCCGCGCAAGCGGTTCGGCCTTGAGGCCCTCGGGCCCGAGGCGGGACAGAGCGTCAATCCCGGCATTCAGCCAGTCTTCGGGAGAGAGTCGTTGTTTTTGGACCATGAACAACTGTCTATTTCTGGTTCTTGGGAAAGTGCAACGCCCAATCCTGCAAATGCACAATCCCTTTTCTATCCGAAACACGAAAATGCATTGGTTTCAATCGGAAATCCCCGGCTCGTCCAATAAATGACGCCCGGTTCTTTCTTCGATTTCGATAACCCACAGATCCGGGTCATATCCGCGCTGTCTGTGAATGGCCGCGTCGACCTCGGATTCCGGGCCCGAGACAAGGGAGGTCCAGCCGCGCTGCCCGGTGCCGGGATCGAAGGCCCGGGTATAGCTGGCGGCCTTGCCATCCAGGGTGCTAACCTTGACCAGCACGGCCCCCGCCGTGTCGTCGCCATGTGCAATGACATAGGCCGGAATATTTTCCTGCCTGAGGCGGGTCAGATAGGCCGAAACCCATATCGAAGTGATCAGGCGCATCGCGCAATCTCCCTCAGGCGGCTTTCCGCCGTTGCGCCAATTCCTGACGCATTAATGCGAATCGGGACATACTCCGGAATTGAGAGAAATGTGACCGCGCCGTTGCAACCTTGCACTTTTCTGCAATAAGGCCCTTTACGTCCACGTCAATTGCGACAGCCGGATGGGCGACGAAAGTAGCACAATTCCTTTGCATCCGGCCCGGGCCGGGCCGCGTCAGGCTCAGTTGCCGTCCTTGAAGTTCAGACCCATTTCCGAGTAGCGCTCGGCCTCGTCCAGCCAGTTCTCGCGCACCTTGACCTGCAGGAACAGGTGGATGCGGCGGCCCATGAACTCTTCCAGCTCTTCGCGGGCGGCCTTGCTGACGGCCTTGATCGTCTCGCCCTTGTTGCCCAGCACGATGCCCTTGTGGCCGTCGCGGCTGACATAGACGATCTGGTCGACCCGGGCAGAGCCGTCCTTGCGCTCTTCCCAGGCCTCGGTCTCGACCGTCAGCTGATAGGGGATTTCCTGGTGCAGCCGCAGGGTCAGCTTCTCGCGCGTCATCTCGGCGGCGATCATGCGCATCGGCAGATCGGCGATCTGGTCCTCGGGGTACAGCCAGGGGCCTTCGGGCAGTTGCCCGGCCAGCCAGCGGCGCATCACGTCGACCCCGTGCCCGCGCTCGGCCGAGATCATGAAGGTCTGGGCAAATTCGAACCGTTCGTTCAGGTCGCGGCTCAGGCCCAGCAGGACGGGCGCCTCGACCCGGTCGATCTTGTTGATCGCCAGTGCCACGGTGCGCCCGGTGGCGACCTCGGGCAGGGTTTCCAGGATGCGCTCCACCCCCTCGGTCACGCCGCGATGCGCCTCGACCATCAGGACGACGACATCGGCATCGGCGGCCCCGCTCCAGGCGGCGGCGACCATCGCGCGGTCCAGCCTGCGGCGCGGACGGAAAAGGCCCGGCGTGTCGACAAAGACGATCTGCGCCTCGCCCTCCAGCGCCACGCCGCGGATGCGGGCGCGGGTGGTCTGCACCTTGTGGGTCACGATGGACACCTTGGCGCCGACCATGCGGTTCAGCAGGGTCGACTTGCCCGCATTGGGCTCGCCTATCAGGGCGACGAATCCGGCGCGTGTGGTCATGAGCGTGCTTTCGATGACAATAGGCGTGCGCTGTACCGGAATTCGGCGCCTGCGGCCAGCGCCTATCTGCAACGGCGCGGGGCGCGGCGCCCGTCAGTCCGCTTCGACCCGGCCCAGCAGGGCGGCGGCCGCCGCCTGTTCGGCCTGCCGCTTGGACCCGGCGGTGGCCGTCGCCTCCTGCCCGTCGGCGAGGCGGGCGCAGATGGTGAAGACGGGCGCATGGTCCGGGCCGCTGCGGTCGGTCTGGATGTAGTCCGGCGGCGGCATGCCCCGGGCCTGGGCCCATTCCTGCAGCGCGGTCTTGGGGTCGCGGGCGTCGGCCTCGACCTTCTTGATGCGCTCGCCCCACAGGCGCAGGATCATCGCCTTGGCCGCGTCGAACCCGCCGTCGAGGTAGACGGCCGCTATCACCGCCTCCATCCCGTCGCCCAGCAGGGCCAGCTTGCGCCGCCCGCCGGTCATCATCTCGGACCGGCCCAGTTTCAGCACCGCGCCCAGGTCGACCTGGCGGGCCACGTCGGCGCAGGCCTCCTTGCGGACCAGGGCGTTGTAACGCGGGGCCAGCTGGCCCTCGGTCGCGGCGCGGTCCTCGGCCAGCAGCGCCTCGGCCATGACCAGCCCCAGAACGCGGTCGCCGAGGAATTCCAGCCGCTGGTTGTCGCTGCGGGTGGGCGAGGAGATCGAGGAATGCGTCAGCGCCCGCTGCAACAGCTCGGCCCGTGCGAAACGGTGCCCGAGGCGCGCCTCGAAGGCCTTCTGCTCGGCCGACAGCTTCACGCCGCCGTCGGGCGCACCCGTGCCCGCCCGTCGATCACGTGATGCCCTTGAAGAAACGGTCGCTGCGCCAGGTCCAGAAGAACAGCATCGAACGCCCGGCAGAAGAGAACATGATCCGGTCCGCCCGGCCGATGAGATTCTCGAAGGGGACGAAGCCGACACCGCCCGCCGCCGGAGCGAACCGGCTGTCCAGAGAGTTGTCGCGGTTGTCGCCCATCATGAAATACTGCCCCTCGGGGACATGGAACACGCCTGTCTCGTCCGAATTGCGATAGGTGCCGATGTTCAGGATGTCATGCGAGACGCCGCCGGGCAGCGTTTCGATCTGGCGCGATTTCAGGCAATCGGCACCGGGGCCGACGGCGCCATTCTCGCAGCGCGGGGGTCGGCCTTCGGGGCCCTGGCGCTCGTAGGTCTCGACAAAGGTGCCGCCGTCTTCCAGTTTCACCGGCTCGCCGTTGATGTAGAGCACGCTGTCCTTCATCTGCACCGTATCGCCCGGCATGCCGACGAGGCGCTTGATGTAGTCCTGCCCGGTGGCCGGATGGCGGAAGACCACGACATCGCCGCGCGTGGGCTGCCGGCCCAGGAAGCGGGTGTTGTCCCCGTCGAGGAAGCCGCAGATGTCCTTGGCGTCGACCTCGATCCCGAAGCGGGCCAGCCGGATCGTCGGGCAGGAGGCGTAGGAATAGCCATAGGCCATCTTGTTCACGAAGAGGAAGTCGCCGATCAGCAGCGTGTCCTTCATCGACCCGGAGGGGATCCAGAACGGCTGGTAGAAGACGGTGCGAAAGACCCCGGCGATGAGCAGGGCCCAGAAGATCGTCTTGACGGTTTCCCAGATTGCGCCGCCGATGCCGCCTTCTTTTGCCATTGTCTCTGTCCCTGCTGGTGCCTCGCAGGTTTCATGGGTGGACGCGTACGGGGAGTCAAGGCAGGTTGCTGTGTGGAGTTGCGGGGTTGCGACCAGATTACGCAATCTGTTTCAGCGGGCCTCGCGCCCCCGGACGGTAAGGACATCGAACATGGACGAGGCTGACGACGCGTTCGAAGTGCCTTTTCGCCGCGTAAAACTGAGCCATGAACGGCTGGGCTATGCCACCGAAGTCTGCATTCCCTTCAGGGCGCTGCATCGCCCGGCCCTGCGGCACAACCTCGAAGGCCAGTATTACGAGCCGCTATCTCATTTGAACTTCAAGCGAATCCTGGACCGGAAGGGCAACGGGTCGGTCATCCATGCCGGCGCGTTCTACGGCGACATGCTGCATACGCTGTCCTGTTCGGCGTCAGTGGTGCATGCATTCGAACCCGTCCTTGAAAATTTCGTGCTTGCGCGTGTCAACGCGATGCGGATGGGGCTGGGGAATGTCCGGCTCCAGAATGCGGCCCTGTCGGATGCAAACACGATTGTCGGAATCGTGACAGAACAGGAAGACGGTCGCTTTGCCGGGGGGGCGTCCACCATTGCGGATGATGACGGCAGGGCACGCGAACTTGTTCCCGCGTTCCGCATAGACGACCTGCCGCTGAACGACATCTGCCTGATACATCTGGATATCGAAGGGCACGAGGCCAGCGCACTGGAAGGCGCCAGGCGCACCATTCACAGGGATCGTCCGGTCATCATGATCGAGGACAATTCAGGCAACTGTCCGCCGATCCTGTCCAGCCTGGGCTATGAACACGCGTTCAAACGCGGCGGCTTGTCCTATTGGGCGACCGAGACGGATATCGCGTTCGTGAAGACCTTGGTCCGCTAGCTGCGGAACGGGCCGCGCTCCGGTTCGGGCGCAAGGGGCCGGGCCTCGATCACCACGAAGGCCTGTGCCCAGGGGTGATCGTCGGTCAGGGTGACGTGGATGATCGCCTCGTGCCCCGGCGGGGTCATCGCGGCCAGACGCTCCGCCGCCCAGCCTGTGACATGCATCACGGGCTGGCCGGTGCGCAGGTTGCTGACGGCCATGTCCTTCCACGAGATGCCCATGCGCAGGCCGGTGCCAAGCGCCTTGGAACAGGCCTCCTTCGCCGCCCATCTCTTGGCATAGGTGCCGGCGGTATCGGCGCGGCGTTCGGCCTTGCGCTGTTCGGTCTCGGTGAAGACACGGTTGCGGAACCTGTCGCCGAAACGCTCCAGCGTGCCCTCTATCCGTTCGATATTCGCCAGGTCGGTGCCGATGCCCAGGATCATGCCGCGCCCCCGGCCCGCCCGCGGGGTGTCATCCGGCCACTCGCGCCGAGATATCGCCGGTCGCCTGGTTGATCAGCACGTCCAGCATGGTTTCGCGCGGGATGTCACCCTGGCCGTACAGTCTGATGGGCACACGGACGGTCAGCCCCAGGGCTGGATCATAGCTGGCTTCGGCGGTTTCCAGGTCCATGCTGTAAAAGCCCATGTTGCCGGGCCCCTCGATCAGGCGGCACTGGCGGTCGCCGATCTCGTCATAGGGCGGCGAGAGGACCAGCAGGTAGAAGGGCGCGCCGGCCGGTTCGATCATGTCGATCATGGCCAGGCGGATCGCGCCGCTGGCAAAGGTGCGCGTACTGGCGTCCCAGGGTTCGGCCAGGTTGCGGGCGCTGGCGCGCGCGTCGCAGTCCTGAACCTGCTGCGCAGTGGCGGGCGCGGCAAAGGCGATGGCCAGTGTCAGGGCCAGTGTTACGGCCAGTGTCGGGGCCAGCATCAGGGCCGGCAGGATAGGCCGGGCAGGTCTCATCTTTCAGCTCCGGGGCGGAAGGCCCCGCAGAGTCAGATAGCAGCCGCCCGGCGCGGGTCCAAGCGGGGGCGTGCGCCCGAGGCATGCCGCACCGCCCGTTCGGGGGCCGCCGCCCGCGGCGGGGTTGGCGGGGGCGACAGCGGCAAATCCGCCAGATCGCGCAGCGACATCCGTGCGATATCCGGATTGGCAAACGGATCGCAGCTGGACGGTCGGGGCGGTTGCCCTTGGGTCATCAAATGTCTGAACCAATTTCGCATGGTTTTCTCCTTTCTTCAGATAGCCGGAATATGGGGGGCCGCAGGGCAATAAGGAATTGCATGTTCTGTGATGGCTAATTTAGAAAATCTGAATGGATATCCTGCGACGCACCCACTTGAACGGCCTTCGCGCGGCCGAGGCGGTGGCCCGGCTGGGCACCTTGGCGGCCGCGGCGCGTGAACTGGGCGTCTCGCCCGGGGCCGTCAGCCAGCAGGTCACCCGGTGCGAGGCCTCGCTGGGCCGCATCCTCTTTGACCGCAGGCCGGGCGGTATGGTGCCGGTGCCCGGCAGCCAAGAGACATTCCGCCTGCTGCGCGAGGGATTCGGGCAGCTTTCCGCCGCGGTCGAGCTGACGCAGAGGGACCGTTCGCAGGTGTTGACCGTGTCGGTCGCCCCGATCTTTGCGGCGCGCTGGCTGATCTGGCGGCTGCCCGATTTCACCCGGGCGCATCCCGAGCTGCGCATCCGGATCGACAGCAGCATCGGGCTGGTGGATCCGAATGCGGGGGATATCGACTTTGCCATCCGCATCGGGCGCGGCGGCTATCGCGGTGTGCGCAGCGAACGCCTGCTCGACCAGCTGGTCACGCCGGTCTGCAGCGCCGACTGGGCGCGCCGTCTGCACCAGCCGCGCGACCTGGCCCATGTCCCGATCATCCGCGAGCCAAGCCCGATGTTCGGATGGGACGCCTGGCTTGGCCCCGAGGGGCTGAGCGAGGACCTGCTGGGCGACGGGCCGGAGTTCAACGAGGCCTCGCTGTGCCTGGACGCCGCAATGGCGGGGGAGGGGGTGTTCCTTGCCTTCGAAACCCTGTGCCGTGACGCGCTCGACCGGGGCCAGATCGTCGCGCCATTCGGCCGGTTCCACCCAACCGGCCTCAGCTACTGGCTGGTCTCGGCGCAGGAGCGGTCGCTCTCGCAGCCGCAGCGCCTGTTCCGCGGCTGGCTGATGGGCGCGCTGGAAGGGTCGGGGATGGGCCGGGCATGAGCACGGAGCCCCTGGATGACGCTGCGGCGCTGGCCTTCGACCATGCGCCTGTCGCCATCGTGCTGACCGAGCACCGGGTGATCCGCAGCTGCAACGCGCCCTTTGCCGAACTCTTCGGCTATGACCGCGCCAGCCTGATCGGGCAGAGCTTTCGCCTGCTCTACGACAGCGAGAAGGAATTCGAGGACATCCGCGACATCGGCCTTGGCCCGCTGCGCGATGCGGGACTTTACTCGGACGAGCGTCTGATCCGCCGGCGTGGCGGCGACCGGATATGGTGCCGGTTCCGCGCCCGGACCCTGACCCCCGAATCGCCGCTGGACAGGCTGGTCATGACCTTTGCCCCGCTGGGCGAGGCCGCCGCCGCGCCCTTGACCTTGACGTCGCGTGAGCGCGACGTGGTCGCCGGGCTGGCCCGTGGCGGCACAAGCAAGGAGATCGCCCGCCAGCTGGGCCTGTCCCCGCGCAGCGTAGAGGACGTGCGCGCAAGACTTTTGCGCAAATTCGAGGTCCGCAATGCCACCGAATTGCTGGCCCGGTTGACCGGGCCGGGATTGTCTGGATAGCTGCCGACGCCCGGAGGGCGGGATTGCTTCGAAAAGAATTCATGTATAGAGAATGCCAGTTCCCCGCCGCGCAACCATGATCATTTCCCGACCAGCAGACACGACAGCAGCACCATGAAAGCCGACATTCACCCCACGCAGGAAGCCAGACTGGCGGCGCTGCGTGAATATGACGTGTTGGACACCAAGCCGGAGGCGGTGTTCGACGATATCGTCAATCTGGCTTCGGCCATCTGCGGCATGCCGATGTCCATCATCAGCCTGGTGGATCGCGACCGGCAATGGTTCAAGGCCGAGGTCGGAATGGGCACGCGCGAAACCACTCTGGAAGGTTCGATCTGTTCGCATGCCATCCTGACGGACGGGTTTCTGGAAATCACCGACACCACCACCGATCCGCGTACGCTGGACAATCCGCTGGTGCTTGGCGACCCCAAGCTGCGGTTCTACGCCGGCGCCGCGCTGACCACGCCCGACGGCCTGCCCATCGGGTCGCTCTGCGTGCTGGACCAGAAGCCGAACGAGCTGACGCCGCTGCAGCGGGACACGCTCAAGGTGCTGGCCCGGCAGGTGATGACGCAGCTCGACCTGCGCCGCGCCCTGCACGAGGCAGAGTTGCTGCGCAAGGAGGTGGATCACCGGGTCAAGAACTCGCTGCAGTCCATTTCGTCCCTGACGCGGCTGCAGGCCCGCCGGGCCGAACATCCCGGCACGCGCGAGGCGCTTGGCATCGTGCAGCGCCGGGTCGACACCGTTGCCGCCCTGCATGAGGCGCTCTATCGCTCGGCCACCGACGGCATGGTGGCGATGCGCCCCTTTGTCGAAAAGGTGGCCACCCTGATCAGCGGCGGCGCGCCCGAGAATGTCTCGATCCAGGTCGATGTGGCGGATGCCGAGATCTCCTCGACCCAGGCGACGGCGCTTGGCGTGATCCTGAACGAATTCGCGGCCAACACCTTCAAACATGCCTATCCCGACGGCCGGCCCGGCGTCCTGTCGATCCGCGGGGAATGCGAGGGCGACAGCATTCTGCTGACCTGCTCGGACAATGGCGTGGGCCTGCCCGCGGAACGCGAGGGCGGCTCGCTCGGCCTGCCGGTGATGGAGGCCTCGGCCCACCAGATGCGGGCGGCCTATTCGCTGACGGGCAATTCCGACGGCACGGTGATGAAGCTGGATTTCCCGGCGGACTGCTGAACCGGCGGGCAGTGCGCCTTTTGCGGGTTTTTGGTGGATTCCGACGCCCCGATGGCCGATATTGGGCCAAGATTGCCACGGTCCCGCAGCCAAGAGGTCCGGAGATGCAAGACACCGTCACCCTGCCAAAGACCAAGGCCAAGCCCCGCACCGAGCGGCCCAAGCTGTACAAGGTCATCCTGCTGAACGACGATTTCACCCCGCGCGAATTTGTCGTAACGGTGCTGAAATCCGTGTTCCGGATGACCGAGGGCGAGGCCTATGGCGTGATGCTGACCGCGCATCGCAAGGGGGCCTGCGTGGTCGCCGTCTACACCCGCGAGGTGGCCGAGACCAAGGCCGGCATGGCCAACGACTGGGCCCGCAGCCAGGATTATCCGCTGGCCTTCACCACAGAGCGCGAGGAATAGCCGGGGCCGGCTGGCGTCCGCCCGATCGGGGTGGCGGCCGGGGCCCGCGGGCCGTTGGACTCGCCTGCCGGGGTGGCGTCCAAGAAACGACAGGCTGGCCCGGCAGGGATTGCCACCGCGCGCGTCGTCGATGCGTGGCCCGGCCCTCACCCCCCGATGCCAGTGTCCTGACACCCGCGCCGGGCCAAGGAAAAACCCCGCCGGAAACCGGCGGGGCCATGTGTTGCGGCTTGCGGCCGGGGTCTCTCAGACCTCCAGCCATTCCTTGCGGACGTCGTCGCGGGTCTTGAACTCTTCCGGAGTGCCGCCATAGACGATCTCTCCGTGGCCCATGACATAGACCCGGTTGGCGATGCGCAGGGCAATCGACAGCTTCTGTTCGACCAGCAGGATCGAGACACCGGCCCTGGCGATCTCGGCGATCATGTCACCGACCTGCTGCACGATCTTGGGGGCCAGCCCTTCGGTCGGTTCGTCGATGATGATCAGGTCCGGGTCGCCCATCAGGGTCCGGCACATGGTCAGCATCTGCTTTTCGCCGCCCGAGAGGACCCCCGCCATGTTGTCCGCCCGCGAGCGCAGGTTGGGGAACATGTCGAGCATCTGCTCGATGGTCCACTTGCCCTGCTTGCGCATGTCCTTGATGCCCAGCATCAGGTTCTGCCGGACGGACATGGTGGGAAAGATGTCCCGGTTCTCGGGGACATAGCCCAGGCCCAGGCGGGCGATCTTGTGGTTGGGCAGGCCCGCGATCTCCTGCCCCTTGAACTTGACCGAACCCACGGGCGCGACCTCGCCCATGATCGCCTTGGCGGTGGTCGAACGCCCCACGCCGTTGCGGCCCAGCAGGGCGATGACCTCGCCCGGCATGATTTCCATGTTCACGCCGTTCAGGACATGCGACTTGCCGTAATAGGCATGCAGGTCGGTGACGGACAGCATCGGTTCGGTGCTCATGCCGTGGCTCCTTCGAAGTGGTCCGCTTCCTCGCCCAGGTAGGCCTCGCGCACGCGCGGATCGCCCCGGATCTCGGAGGGTTTGCCGGTGGCGATGATCTCGCCGTAGACGAGGACCGAGATACGGTCGGCCAGGCCGAAGACCACGCCCATGTCGTGTTCCACGATCAGCAGGGTCTTGCCCTTGGCCGCCTTTTCGATCAGCGCCACGGCGCGGTCGGTTTCCGAATGCGACATGCCCGCCGTCGGTTCGTCAAGCATGATGACCTCGGCGCCGCCCGCGATGGTGATCGCGATTTCCAGCGTCCGCTGGTCGGCATAGGGCAGCAGCGAGGCCGGCAGGTTCGCCTTGTCGAGCAGCCCGACCTCGTTAAGGATATGGGCCGTCTTCTCCTGCACTTCCTTCAGATTGCCGACGTTGCGCCAGAAGGAATAGCCGTAGCCGAGCGACCACAGCACGCCGCAGCGCACATTCTCGCGCACCGACATGTTGGAGAAGATGTTCGACACCTGGAACGACCGGGACAGGCCCATGCGGTTGATCTCGAACGGCTTCTTGCCCGAGATCACCTGACCGTTCAGCTCGACCGACCCGCTGCTCAGGGAATAGAGCCCCGAGACCAGGTTGAAGAGGGTCGATTTCCCGGCGCCGTTCGGCCCGATGATCGCGTGGCGTTCACCCTTGGCGATCTCAAGATCGACGCCCTGGATGATCTTGGCGGGGCCAAAGCTCTTCTGGACGTCGGTCAGTTTGAGTACGGGGGTATTCATGGTCACACCTCCTCTGCCTTGCGCGTGACATGGCGTGTCAGCCAGATGCCAGCGGCCAGCGGCACGACGGCCAGGATCCAGGTCAGCACGCTTTCCGGCGGCAGCGACAGGCCGAAGGGTTCGAACACCTCGCCGTAGCCCTCGGAGTAGCGGAAGGCCACCTCGACGATCACGATGACGGAAACCGCCATCAGCGCGACGCCCAGGGCCCGCAGGGCGAACTGGCCCAGCACCTCGGCGGTCTTGCCCTTGCGCACCGCGTCATAGCCGCCATAGACCATGCCCGCGATGCCGTTGGGCACGAACATCACCACGCAGATGAAGAGCAGGCCCAGATACAGCAGCCAGCCGGCCGAATAGTCGGACAGGTTCGACTGCATATAGGTCAGCACGATGGCGCCCATGATCGGCCCGGTGAAGTAGCGGATCCCGCCGATATAGGCCGCGATCAGCACCGCGCCCGAGGGGATCAGCGACAGGGATTCCGGGGTGAAGATCTCGTCCTGCACCGCCGCCATGCCGCCCGACATGCCCGCGAAGGCCCCCGAGAAGATGAACACCAGATAGCGCACCCGCGTCGGGTTGAAGCCGATGAACTGCACCCGTTCCGGGTTGTCGCGCGTCGCCTCGGACAGCTTGCCCAGGGGCGTGCGGGTAAAGGCGAACATCAGCGCCACGCCGACGAAGGTCCAGAAGGCGATGAACCAGTAGACCTCGTCCAACGGGCCCAGCGACAGGCCCAGGAACTCCGGCCCCGACATGCGGTCGCCGGAAATGCCCATCTCGCCGCCGAAGAAGCTGTCGAACATGTAGGCAAAGGCCGCCATCAGTTCCGCCACGCCGAGCGAGATCATCGCGAAGGGCGTGCCCGAGCGTTTGCACGAGGGCCAGCCGATGACCGCACCGGCCAGGGCACCCATGGCAAAGCCCCAGATCGGCATCGAGAACACCGGAACAGAGGACCAGAACCCGCCGTCCGAGGCGTCGATCCAGTTCAGGATGTGGACGCAGAAATAGCCCCCCAGCCCGACATAGACCGCATGGCCGAATGTCAGCAGCCCGGCCCGGCCGAGCAGCATGTTGAACGCCAGGGCAAAGACGATGTTGATGCCCATGTGGTTCAGCAGGGTCAGCGTGGTGCGCGAGGGCCCGAAGAACGGGATCACCACCAGCAGCAGGGCGAACAGGATCAGCGGCAGGATCCGCTGGCGGAACTTCTCGGACCGGCTGGGTTCGAGCGCCGCGTAGTCTGTGGTCATATCGGTCATACCTCACGGTCCCCCATAAGCCCGGTCGGGCGCACGATCAGGATCAGCACCAGAAGCAGGAACGGCAGCATCGGCGCCATCGAGGCGATCGTGATCGACCCGAATTCCGACGTGGGCGACAGCCCGAGGAAGCCGAAGATGTCGGCGAAGGAGGCGTTGATCGAAATCGCAAAGGTCTGCAGCAGGCCGATCAGCATGGCCGCGACGAAGGCGCCTTCGAGCGAGCCGAGCCCGCCGACGACAACCACCACGAAGACGATGGGCCCCATCTGCACGGCCATGGCCGGGTCGGTGATGAAGTAGTTGCCCCCGATCACCCCCGCGAGGCCGGCCAGCGCGCAGCCGGCGCCGAAGACGCCCATGAAGATGGCCGGCACGTTGTGGCCCAGGTGGCCCACCATGTGCGGATGGGTCAGCGCCGCCTGGATGATCAGGCCCGCGCGGGTCTTCTTCAGCAGGTACCACAGGGCGCAGAGCATGAAGATGGCGACGAACAGGATGAAGATCCGGTAGGCCGAATACTGCGCGTTGTAGATGGTAAACAACGGAAAGTTCAGCGCATCGGGCACCTGGTAGTTCACCGAGGTCCGGCCCCAGACGATCTTGACGATCTCGTCGATCAGATAGGCCAGGCCGAAGGTGAACAGCAATTCGGCGACGTGGCCGTTGGCATGCACGCGGCGCAGCCCCCAGCGTTCGACGCCCATGCCCACGACACCGACGATGATCGGCGCCAGGATCAGCGCGACCCAGTAGTTGGTCGCCCCCATCACCGTATAGGCGAAATAGGCACCCAGCATGTAGAAGCTTGCGTGCGCGAAGTTGAGGACGCCCATCATCGAGAAGATGAGCGTCAGCCCGCTCGACAGCATGAACAGCAGAAGGCCGTAGATAATGCCGTTGAGCAGGGAGAAAACGATGGTTTCCATTGTTTGCCCCTGAGGAAAAAAGAGCGCCGCGTCCTCGGTGAACGCGACGCTCTCTATGTCAGTTGGGATGGGTGCGGATTACTCCGGACGTTCCATCTTGCAGGTGGTCGGGGCTTCGGCCGCGGTTGCGGGGATGGTGCCGTTGTCTACCAGTGCCCAGCCCAGGTCGATGTTGTCGACGCCGTATTTGACGTCTTTCGACACGGTCGAGATGTACAGCGGCTGCTGTGCCTGGTGGTCTTCGGCCCGCATGGTCACGGTGCCGTAGGCGCCGTCATAGGTCAGCCCTTCCAGTGCCTTGGCCACGGCGATGGGGTCGTTCGAACCGGCCTTCTCGGCGGCCATGTCGAACATGTTCATCGTCACGAAGGCACGGTGATAGTAGTAGTCGTAGTCCGGGAACCGGTCCTTGTACTCTTCGATCAGCGCGTACTGATCGTCGCTGGCTTCGAGGTTGGTGATACCCTCGGTCACCTGGTAGAGCGTGCCGATGGAGCCTTCGCCAAGGGCGGCAACCGCACCCAGCGACCCGCCGTAGAAGGTCAGGAACGGGATCTTCAGGCCGGAATCGGCGGCTGCCTTGACCAGCAGCGTCATGTCCGAACCCCAGTTGCCGGTGATCACGGCGTCGGCGCCCGACGAGATGATCTTCTGGATGTAGGGGGTGAAGTCCTTGACCTTGGCGAGCGGGTGCAGCTCGTTTCCGACGATCTCGATGTCGGGGCGCTTTTCGCTCAGCTGTTCCAGCGCCGCGGCGGCAACCGCTTCGCCAAACACATAGTCCTGGCCGATCAGATAGACCTTCTTGATGTCATCGCGGCTTTTGATCCAGTCCGTGATGGCGTTCATCTTCATGTCGGCATGCGCGTCAAAGCGGAAGTGCCAGAACGAGCAGGCCTCGTTGGTGAAGGCGGGCGTCACGGCGGCGTAGTTGAAGTAGACGACTTCTTCGCCGGGGTTACGCGCGTTGTGCTTGTTCACCGCGTCGATGATCGCGGCTGCCACGGACGAGCCGTTGCCCTGCAGGATATAGCGGGCGCCCGAGTCGATGGCCTTTTGAAGCTGCACCAGCGACTCCTTGGGCGACACCTTGTTGTCGTAGCCGACAACCTCGATCTGGTCGCCGTTCACGCCGCCGGCTGCGTTGATGTGCTCGGCCGCCAGCTTGAACGAGGTGAAGCCGGCGTCGCCGGAGCTGCCCATCGGGCCCGACAGCGGGTCGATGAAGGCGAATTTGACAGTATCGGCCGAAACCGAACCCGCCATGGCAAGTACGGAAACGGTTGCCGCGAGCGCGGCACGTTTGAAGTTGGTCATGGTAGTCCTCCCGAATGAGAAAAGCCGCGAACCTGAAAAGGCTTTCCTTGCCGCCGATCAAAAGGTCTGCTAGCCCCAATGTCAAGAACTAGTAGAAATTTATTCTGCATTGCAGAACATGGCCCGAGGGAGGAGGACCCAAGTGGTTGATTTCGCACAGGACCCGCAGCCATTCCGCGAACAGATTTCGGCGTTCATAGCCGAAAATTGCCCGAAAGAGCTTCGTGACATGCCAGCATCCGAACGTTCGGTATGCTGGGGTGGCAAGCGCTGGGTGTTCTCCTCCCCTGCACAGAAGTCGTGGCTGGAGGCGGCCTCCTCTGCCGGCCTCACCGCGGCGCGCTGGCCGGTCGCCTATGGCGGTGCCGGACTCACGCGCGCACAAGAGAAGATCTTTCGCGAGGAGATGGCAAGGCTCAAGGCACCCTCGCCGCTGGAATCCTTTGGTCTCTGGATGCTTGGCCCGGCCCTGCTGGCCTTTGGCACGGAAGAGCAGAAGCTGCATTTCCTGCCCCAGATCACCCGGGGTGAAATCCGCTGGTGCCAGGGTTATTCCGAACCGGGCGCCGGGTCGGACCTTGCCAGCGTGCAGACCCGGGCCGAGGACAAGGGCGACCACTGGCTGGTGAACGGGTCCAAGATCTGGACCAGCTATGCCGACCACGCCGACTGGATCTTTGCCCTGGTGCGCACCGACCGCGAGGCGCCCAAGCATCGCGGAATCAGCTTCATGCTGATCGACATGGAAAGCGAGGGGGTCAGCACCAAGCCGATCAAGCTGATCTCGGGCTATTCGCCGTTCTGCGAAACCTTCTTCGAGAACGTGAAAGTGCCCAAGAGCTATGGCGAGAACATTCCCGCCCAGGTGGGCGAGGTGAACCGCGGCTGGGACGTGGCCAAGCATCTGCTGACGCATGAACGCACGATGATCGGCGGCGGCGGGTCGGGCTCTGCTGGCGGCATCCTCGGGGGGCGGTCGCTGGGCGCCTTCCTCGGCTCGCTGGAAGAGGGCGTGCTGGACGAGCCGGTGATCCGCTCGCAGGCGATGGAGCTGGAGGTCGACACCCTGGCCATGGGTATGACGCTGGAGCGCTACAAGGACATGGCCAAGGCGGGCGGGGTCGGCAATGCCTCGGCCATGCTGAAATACTACGGCACCGAGCTGAACAAGCGCCGCTACGAACTGCTGATGAGCGTGACCGGCAGCGAGGGCGTGGAATGGGACGGCCCGCACGGCACGGTGGCGGCGGAATGGCTGCGCACCAAGGCCAACTCGATCGAGGGCGGCACGACCGAGGTGATGCTCGACATCATTTCGAAACGCGTTCTCGAACTGCCGACGAAGTAAGGACTGCCGCCATGACCAGCCTGATGCTGAACGAAGACGAAACCATGCTGCGCGATTCGGCGCGCGGGTTTCTGGACGACGCCGCCCCGGTGAAGATGCTGCGCACCAACCGCGACAGCGGGCGGGCCTATGATCCCGGGTTCTGGAAGGAGATGGCCCAGATGGGCTGGACCGGCGTGCTGGTCCCCGAAGAGGCCGGCGGGTCCGACATGGGCCACCGCGCGGCCGGCATCCTGGCCGAGGAGATGGGCGTGACGCTGGCCGCCTCGCCCTTCATCTCGTCCGCCGTGATGGCCGCGACCGCCCTGCGCGGGGCGGCCAGCGACCGGCTTTCGGGCATTGCCGACGGGTCGGCGATCTATGCCATCGCGGTGGACGAAGGCACCAAGCACGGCCCCGAAAAGACCGCGCTGCAGGCCGAACGCAGCGGCAACGCCTTCCGCCTGTCGGGGCGCAAGACATTTGTCGCCGACGGCGGCAGCGCCGGGCGGGTGCTGGTGCTGGCCCGTACCGCCGGTGCCCCGGGCGAGGCGGCGGGGCTGACGCTCTTCGATCTCGACGCGGATCGCGCCGGGTTGAGCCGGAGCGCCAGGAAGACCGTCGACAGCCGCGATCACGCGCAGCTGGATTTCGACGGGGTCGAGGCGACGGGCGACGACATTGTCGGCGAACTCGACAACGGCATGGCGGTGCTGGGCCTGGCCCTGCGCGCCGGGCAGGCCGCGCTGTCGGCAGAGCTGACGGGCCTATCTGCCGGGGCCTTTGCGATGACCGCCGGCTACCTCAAGGAACGCAAGCAGTTCGACCGGATCATCGGCAGCTTCCAGGCGCTGCAGCACCGCGCGGCACATATGTGGAGCGAGATCGAAGTGACTGCCTCTGCCATCGCCAACGCCGGTAGGGTGCTGGACGAGTCGCCCGACGAGTCGCAACTGGCGGTGTCGGTCGCCAAGGCGCGCGCCACGCAGACCGCCAAGCTGGTCGTCAGCGAAGGCGTGCAGATGCACGGCGGGATCGGCATGACCGACGAATTCGACATGGGCTTTTTCATGAAACGCGCCCGGGTCGGCGCGGAATGGCTGGGCGACTACGGGTATCACGCGGCGAAGGTCGCCGCGGCCCGGGGGTTCTGAGGCGGGCCCCGGCGTCCAGTGGAGGAAGACAGACCATGACCCCCGACAAGTTGTTCGACCTGACCGGCAAGACAGCGCTGATCACCGGCGGCGCCAGCGGCATCGGCTTCATGGCGGCCGAGGGCTTCATGGGCGCCGGCTGCAACGTGATGATCGCCTCGCGCAAGGCGCGCAACTGCGAGGGCGCGGCGGCCGAACTGAACAAGCTGGGCCTGCCCGGCAAGGCCGAGGGTTTTGCCGGCGACGTCGGCAGCCAGGAGGGCGTCGAGGCGCTGGTCGCAGAGGTCATGTCCCGCACCGACAGGCTGGACATCCTGATGAACAACGCCGGCAAGACCTGGGGCGCGCCGCTGGAGGAATTCCCCTACGAGGGCTGGAGCCGGGTGTTCGACGTGAACGTCACCGGCATGTTCTACCTGACGCAGAAGCTGCTGCCCCTGCTGCGGAACTCGGCAACGCCGGCCGATCCGGCGCGGGTGATCAACGTCGGGTCCATCGGCGGCTGGCAGCCGCGCGGCGGCAATGCGCATTCCTATGGCGTGTCCAAGGCAGCGGTGCATTTCATGACCCAGACGCTGGCATCCAAGCTGGCCGAAGAGCACATCACGGTGAACGCCATCGCGCCGGGGCCCTTCATGTCCAAGATGATGGCCTTTGCCATCGGCACCCCCGAACAGCGCGAAAAGGCGGGCCGGAACATCCCGCTGGGCCGGGTGGGCGAGCCCGAGGATATCCAGGGCGCGGTCCTGTATCTCGCGTCTCGGGCGGGGGCTTATGTCACCGGGCACACGATCCCGATCGCCGGCGGCGCCAATGCCGGGATCGCGGTGCCCGCGAACAAGGTCAAGGCAACAACAGTAGTGGATGACGAATGACCAGAGACGAACTGAACACCATGATCGGCAAGGAGGTCGGGACCTCGAAGTGGTTCCTGATCGACCAGTCCCGGATCGACTCCTTCGCGGATGTGACCGAGGACTGGCAGTATATCCATGTCGATCCGGACAAGGCCAAGGACAGCCCCTTTGGCGGCACCATCGCGCATGGGTTCCTGACCCTGTCGATGCTGTCGGCCATGGTCTACGACGGCGGCCCCAAGGTCGACGGCGTGGTGATGGGCGTGAACTACGGCTTCGACAAGGTGCGGTTCGTGTCGCCGGTCAAGGTCGGGACCAAGGTGCGCGCGGTCTTCACCCTCGACGCGGTCGATCAGAAGGGGCCGAACGAGATCCAGACCACGCTTGGCGTGACGGTCGAGATCGAGGGCCAGGACAAGCCCGCCCTGGTCGCGCAATGGCTCGGCCGGCGCTATTTCGCGGAGGCCGCGGCATGAGCATCAGCTACAAGGGACGTGTCGCCATCGTCACCGGCGCGGGCGTGGGCCTGGGCCGCAGCCATGCGCTCGGCCTGGCCGCGCGGGGGGCCAGGGTTGTCGTGAACGACCTCGGCGTCGCAACCGACGGCACCGGCCAGTCCAGCGCCCAGGCCGAGGCCGTGGTGGCCGAGATCAAGGCCATGGGTGGCGATGCGATGGCGCATGGCGCCAATGTCACCGATCCCGATCAGGTGCAGGACATGGTCGACCAGGCCATCGCCAAATGGGGCAAGGTCGATATCCTTGTCTGCAACGCGGGGATCCTGCGCGACAAGACCTTCGTGAAGATGGAGCTGGACGACTTCCGCAAGGTCGTCGAGGTCCATCTCATGGGCTCGGTCGTGCCGACCAAGGCGCTGTGGGAGCATTTCCGCCAGAACGAATACGGGCGGATCGTCTACACCACCTCGGCCTCGGGGCTCTACGGCAATTTCGGCCAGTCGAATTACGGGGCCGCCAAGGCGGGTGTCGTCGGGCTGATGAACGTGCTGACCCAGGAAGGGGCCAAGTACAACATCCGCGCCAATATCCTGGCCCCCACGGCGGCCACGCGGATGACCGAGGGGCTGCTGCCCGACCAGGTGCTCGACCTGCTCAAGCCCGAGACGATCACCCCCGGCCTGCTGACCCTGCTGCACGAGGACGCGCCCAGCCGGATGATCCTGGGTGCCGGCGGCGGATGCTTTGCCGAATGCCGCATCTACGAGACCCAGGGCGTGGCCTTTGGCGACGACGAGCTGGACCCCGATATCATCGCCGCCCGGATGGACGAGATCCGCGACGAGACGGGGCAGGAGATCATGCCGGGCGCCTTCGCCCAGACACGCAAATACGCCCGGATGGCCGCGGAAAAGCGCGGCATCACGCTTCCGGACAAGTAACCCAGAGAGGAGAGACCAAATGCGGGAAGCCGTAATCGTTTCCACCGCGCGCACGCCGATCGGCAAAGCCTTTCGCGGCGCGTTCAACAACACCCAGGCGCAGGAGCTGATCGGCCATGCCGTGAAGAACGCGGTCGAGCGCGCCGGCATCGAGGCCGGCGAGGTCGAGGATTGCATCATCGGCGCGGCGCTGCAGCAGGGCTCCACCGGCGGCAACATCGGCCGTCAGGCGGCGATGCGTGCCGGGCTGCCGACCTCTGTCGCGGGTATGTCGATGGACCGCCAGTGCGCCAGCGGCATGATGGCGATCGCCACGGCCGCCAAGCAGGTGCTGCATGACGGCATGCAGGTCGCCGTCGGCGGCGGGGTCGAATCGATCAGCCTGGTGCAGAACCAGAACATGCGGATGGACCGCCGCACCGACCCCTGGCTGGTCGAGCATCTGCCCTCGCTCTACATGTCGATGCTGGAAACCGCCGAGATCGTGGCCGAGCGCTATGGCGTCAGCCGCGAGGAGCAGGACGAATATTCCGCGCAGTCCCAGGCCCGCACCGCCGCCGCGCAGCAGGCCGGCAAGTTCGATGACGAGATCGTGCCGCTGACCTCGACCATGGCGGTTGTGGACCGCGAGACCAAGGAGGTTTCCTACAAGGAGGTCACGCTCGAAAAGGACGAGGGCAACCGCCCCGGCACCTCGGCCGAGGACCTGGCCAAGCTGAACCCGGTCTTCAAGGACGGCCAGACCGTCAAGGAAGGCAAGTTCATCACCGCCGGCAATGCCTCGCAGCTGTCCGACGGCGCCTCGGCCGCCGTGCTGATGGAGGCCAAGGAGGCCGAGAAGCGCGGCATCCAGCCGCTCGGCCGCTACGTCGGCATGATGGCCGCAGGCCTGAACCCCGACGAGATGGGCATCGGCCCGATCTACGCGGTGCCGAAGCTGCTGGAGAAACACGGGCTGAAGATGGACGACATCGGCCTGTGGGAGCTCAACGAAGCCTTTGCCTGCCAGGTGCTGCAATCGGCCAAGGTGCTGGGCATCCCGATGGACAAGCTGAACGTGAACGGCGGCGCGATTTCGATCGGCCACCCCTACGGCATGTCGGGCGCACGCATGGTCGGCCATGCGCTGATCGAGGGCAAGCGCCAGGGCGCCAAATACGTGGTCTGCACCATGTGTGTCGGCGGCGGCATGGGCGCGGCGGGCCTGTTCGAGGTGCTCTGAGCGCCGCGATCCCCGAATTTTCGACGAAAATTCGCGGGCGGGGTCCCAGGAACCCGCCCGCATCTGCAAAGGACCTCCATGCCCGTTCTCTACCTCGTCCGCCACGGACAGGCCTCCTTCGGGGCCGACGATTATGATGTGCTGTCCCCGACCGGCCACCGCCAGGCCGAAGCCGTCGGCCGTGCCTTGGCCGCGCAGGGCGTGACACCCGACGCCTGGGTCATGGGCGACATGCGCCGCCACCGCGAGACGATGGAGGGCATCCTGACCGGCATGGATGCCACCGGCATCACCCCCGAGGTGCACGCGGGCCTCAACGAATACGATTTCGGCGCCCTGCTGAAGGCCAAGATGAAGGCCGCCGGACAGGACGACGCCCCGCCGCCCGACCGGCGCAACTATTTCCGCACCCTGCGCGAGGTCGTGCAGGAATGGCACCGGGACGAGATCCCGGACCCCTACGAGACCTACGGCACCTTCCGCGACCGCGTCGAGGATGCCCGGACATTCTGCATGCGCGAGGGGGTCGAGACGGTGCTTGCCGTCTCCTCCGGCGGGGCCATCGGCCAGATGATCGCGCGTCTGCTGGACGCGCCGCCGATCACCCAGGTCAAGCTGCAGCTCCAGATGAAGAACTGCGCCGTGAACCGGATCGTCTATTCCGCGCGCAACGCCTATCTGCACGGGTTCAACGAAACCCCGTACATCGACGCCTCCAACGAGGCCGAGATGCTGACCTACAGCTGAGGGAGGAGGGCCCGAGATGGCACAACAGGATCCCACCGTTCTGGACACCGACGCGGTCGAGGCATATCTCAAGAACCGCATCCCCGGCTTCGAAGGGCCGGTGAAGGCCGAGAAGTTCGCCAACGGCCAGTCGAACCCGACCTTCAAGCTGCTGACGCCGTCGGGCGACTATGTCCTGCGCCGCAAGCCGCCGGGGCAGTTGCTGAAGTCGGCCCATGCCGTGGACCGCGAATTCCGGGTGCAATCCGCGCTCTGGGACACCGATGTGCCGGTGGCCAGGATGTACCTGCTGTCCGATGACGACAGTGTCATCGGCTCGCAGTTCTACGTGATGGAGGCGGTCCGGGGCCGCAACATCAACCAGCCCACCATGCCCGAGGTCGCCCAGGACCAGCGCCGGCTGATCAACGCCGAAATGGCGCGGGTGCTGGCCCGCATCCACGGGGTCGACCTCGACAAGGCCGGCCTGTCCGATTACGGCCCCGAGGGCAATTATTACCGCCGCCAGATCGACCGCTGGATCAAGCAGTACCGCGCCAGCCAGACAGACGACCTGCCCGAGATGGAAGAGCTGATCGCCTGGCTCGACAGCCATATCCCGCCCGAGGACGGCCAGCGCACGCTGGCGCATGGCGATTACCGCATCGACAACATGCTGTTCCACACGACCGAGCCGCGCTGCGTCGCGGTGCTCGACTGGGAGCTGTCGACCACCGGCCATCCCTATGCCGATGTGGCCGCGGTGATCATGCAGTGGCAGATGCCCGAGGAGAGCCGCGGCCTGGCCGGGGTCGACCGCAAGGCCGTGGGTGTCATGGAAGACGAGGAATTCATCGCCGAATACTGCCGTCAGGCCGGTATTTCCGAGATTCCGCAATTCGGCTTTTACCTGGCCTTCACCTTCTTCCGCATGGCGGGCATCCTCCAGGGCATCAAGAAGCGGCTGATCGACGGCACGGCGTCCAACCCGACGCGGGCCGCGCAGGCAGCCGCGGGGGTTCCGCGCTTCGTGGCGGGCGGCCTGGCCGCCGCCAGGACGGTGTGACCGGGGCCCAACGGAGACAAGACATGAAAGACGCACAGCTCGATCCGCAGCTGATCGAAGACCCGTACCCGTTCCAGAAGCACATGGGCTTCTACCTGGCGGACTGGCGTGAGGATTACGCCCGCTTCGAACTGCCGGTCGAGGATTTCCTGACCAACCGCTACGGCATCCTGCATGGCGGGGTGATGAGCGTGATGGCCGACACGGTGATGGGATTTGCCGGCTGCTACACCGGGGATCCCGACAACCGCAAACTGGGCATGACGCTGAACCTGAACGTCAATTATCTGGGCCAGATCCAGGGCAAGCTGATGATCGCCGAGGGCTTCCGCACCGGTGGCGGGCGCAAGTCGTTCTTTGGCGAGGCGAAGATCTCGGACGAATTGGGCACCAGGGTCGCCACCGCGACGGGCGTCTTCCGCTACCGGCAGGCGGGCTAGGGCGCGCCGCTCACTCTCCCGCCGCCGTCGCGCGGCGGGTGTCGCGGATCACCGTGCGCAGCAGGATCAGCGCGGCCAGCAGCGGCAGCGCCGCGGCGGCCGACAGCACGTCTAGCAGGCCCTGCGGCCCGATGCGCGCGATCAGCACCCCGCCGATCAGCGGCGCGGCGGCCGAGGCGATCAGGATCGGCGTCGCCAGCCGCCCCATGATCCGGGCATAGTCGCGCGGTCCGAACAGCGACAGCGGCAGCGAGCCGCGCGCGATCGACCACAGCCCGTTGCCCCCGCCATAGGCGATCAGCGCCGCCGCGGCGGGCAGGCCCATGCGCAGGCCCAGGAACCCCACGGCGACCAGCGAGGTCGAGATCACAAAGGTCCAGACCGGGTGGTGCTTGCCGCCGCCCAGCATCTCGACCAGCCGGGCGCCGACCTGTGCCGGGCCGATCAATGCGCCCAGCCCGACGGCGGCGGCAACCGTGTGGCCGGTCGAGGTCAGCACTGTGATCA
Source organism: Pseudooceanicola pacificus (assembly GCF_009789075.1). GTDB lineage: Bacteria > Pseudomonadota > Alphaproteobacteria > Rhodobacterales > Rhodobacteraceae > Pseudooceanicola > Pseudooceanicola pacificus. Next base: position 52,897 of record NZ_WNXQ01000001.1, on the reverse strand, counting down.
GGTGCACGGACCAGACCGACGACATCATCACCAGCACCGTGCCGCCAAGCGCCACGCACCAGAACCGGTGGTCGGCCAGGGCGTTCGGGGCGGGGCCCGTTTCGTCGTCTTCGGTCTGCGCCGGCTGCGGCTTGCCGCGCGGCAACCCGTAGATGCAGAGCGGCACGGTGATCGCCAGATGCATCACCGCATAGGCCAGGCAGGTGCCGCGCCATCCCAGGTGGTCCGCCATGAAGGCGGTGAGCGGCCAGCAGACCGTGCTGGCAAAGCCGCCCCAGAGCGTCAGCGCCGTGATCGGCCCGCGCGCCCCGCTGCCGTAGATCCGCCCGAGGGTCGAAAAGGCCGCGTCATACAGCCCCGCGCCCATGCCCAGCCCGATCAGCAGCCAGCCGCCCAGGAACATGCCGATCCCCTGCGACAGGGCCAGCACCGTCAGCCCTGCGGCGATCAGCGTCATGCCGGTGGCCAGGATGCGCCGCCCGCCGTGGATCTGGATCAGGTTGCCCACCTGCGCTGCCGCCAGCCCCGAGACAAGCAGGCCGACCGAAATCCCCGCGGTGATCAGCTCGCGCGGCCAGCCGGTGTCGATGCGGATCGGGTCGGCCAGCACCGCCAGCAGGTAGAAGGACGATCCCCAGGCGAGGATCTCGACAATCCCCAGGGCGGTGATCGTGCGTGTGCGTTCCGAGAGGATCAAGACCGGGCTCCAGCGTCTGTGGCGCGGGGCCGGGACGCGGACGACTGCGCAGACATGGCGCAAGCCTCTGCCGCCGGGCGGGGGAGGTCAAGCGCAATGCACCGCCCGTGGACCGGGGCCGCGCGGGGCACGGTCAGTCCGACGCGATGTGGTGAAAATCCCGCCCGAACCAGATCAGGCTTTCCGCCTGCCCGCCATGCTGCGCCATCGCCTGCACCTCGCAGAAGAAGACCGTATGCGACCCCACGGTGCTTGTCTCGCTCACCCGGCAGTCGAAGGCGACGCTGGCATCGGCCAGCACGGGGGACCCGGTGGCGAGCCTGGTCCAGCTTCCGGTGGCAAAGCGGTCGGTCTCGTTCTGGCGGGCAAAGACCTCGGACAGGGCGCGGTGGCGGCCGGCCAGCACGTTGACGGCCAGCACCTTGTTGCCCGCGAAATGGTCGTGGCTGCGGCTGGTGCGGTTCACGCAGACCAGCAGCGTCGGCGGCGTGTCGGTGACCGAACAGACGGCCGAGGCGGTCATGCCGTGCTTGCCCGCCGGGCCGTCGGTTGTCAGCACGGTGACGGCGGCGCCGAGGCGGGCCATGCCTTCGCGAAAGCTTTGCAGGTCGGGAACTTGGCTCATTGCGGCATCCGGGGGTCGTGGCCCTGTCCGGCGGGGGCCGGAGGGCGCTCATGCATGGCAGATACTATCACACCCACCGCCGTCAACCGCCACCGCGGCGGAATTGCCCCCCGCCCCGCGATCCCGGGTCATGGCTGCCCTTCCGGCGGGCGGGCAGCGGCCCGGGGCGGGGACCCCTGCCAGCGCAGGCCGCGGGGCCCTGGCACCCGGGCCGGGGAGGGGCCCCGATACGGGATCAGGCGGTCACGGGGCTGGGCGCGGGGTCAAAGCGCAGCGAGCCGTCGCTGAAGATCGGCGCGCCCCGGCGCAGCGTCGCGCGCACGTGGCCCACGCCCCGGTCGTCGGCAATCAGCAGGTCGGCCAGCTTGCCGGTCGCGATCTCGCCCCGGTCCGCCAGGCCAAGCGCCCGCGCCGGATTCAGGCTGGCAAGCCGGGTCGAGGCCGGAAGGTCCCCGCCCGCCATGGCCAGCACTGCCGGCAGGATGGCCGAGGGGTGGTAATCCGCCGCCAGCATGTCCAGCACGCCCGCCGCATAGGCCTCGCGCGCCGAGAGGTTGCCGGAATAGCTGACGCCCCTGAGCGCGTTCGGCGCGCCCATTGCGGTGGCAAGGCCCCGTTTGCGCGCCTCGGCCGCTGCCTCCAGCGAGACCGGGAATTCGCTGATCGTCGCGCCGATCTTCTGCATCAGCGCGACCTTTTCGACCGTATCGTCATCGTGGCTCGCCAGGGCCATGCCATGTTCGGCGCAGATCGCCGAAATCGCCGAAATGGTCGCCATCATGTCGCCGGTGGTGCTGCGTTTCTCGTCGATGCGGGCCTGGACCATCGCCATCGCCTCGTCCGCGCTGACGCCCTTGGTCTTGGCGATGAATCCGGCATGACGCTCGATATCGCGGTACTGGCCCTGCCCGGGCGTGTGATCGGTGAGCGAGACAAGATCGACGGTGCCCTCGGCGATCAGCTCTTCGACCACCGAGAGGGCGTCGGGGAATGTCACCTCGAACCGTGCATGCACACGGTGATCGACCAGCAGCTCGCCCCGCATCGACTTGAGCGCGCGGAGCATCGCCATCGTGTTGTCAAAGCTGCGGATATGCCCGTAGGCGCTGCCCGGCTGGAACGAGACGGCGGCATAGGCGGTTGTCACGCCAGCGACCTTCAGCCGCCGGTCCAGGTCGCGCAGGCCCAGTTCCATCGGCATGCGGACACCGGGGCGGGGTTCGACCTCGCGCTCGATCATGTCGCCGTGCATGTCGATGAATCCCGGCATCAGCAGCAGCCCGCCGCCATCACATTCGGCGTCGGCCACCGGGGTCTCGCGGATTTCGGCGATGCGGGTGCCCTCGACCCGGACGGATCCCCTGGGCAGCACGCGATCGGCCAGGACCACACGGAAATTGCTCAGCCACATATCGTTTCTCCTTTGCGGGGCGACCGGCTGCGGTTGCCCCCATGTGCTACACCGATGCCGGGCGGATGTGAATCGCGGGATGGTCAAACTGCGTCAGGGCCGCCCGGTCCGGTCGTGCCGGTGGCGGTTTCCCGGGCTGTCGTGTGTGCGGCGCCCGGTCCCCGGCGCCTCGAACCGGGCCAAAGGCGCCGACGGGCGGGCGGCACGTGCAGGCGTCTTGACCGGCATGGGATCTGCTCCTGTGCAGTTCGATGGGCGGCACCGGGACTGGCCGCGACAGTCGAGGTCTCGCGCAGCGACGTAACGGTTGGATGACGCCCGCTTGCGACATGGAGTGCGCGCCGGGCGCTGCGGGCACCGGACCGCAGGGCGCAAGTGCCTGATCTTGCTGTGTCACCCGGGCGGGCTGCCACATGTCCGATTCACAACGGCCGCAAAAATGTGGGGCCGGCGCAGTGACGCCGTCATCCGGGCCTGGGGCTGAAACGCGAACGGCGCGCCCCGGAGAGGGACGCGCCGTCAAGGCGGCGGGGCCGCGAAGCCCCGCCTTCCGCGATCGCTTACTGCATCGAGGCAAGCTGCTTGGGCAGTTTGAATGTCCAGATCATGCCACCCTGGTTCAGGTAGTTGACCTTCTTGGCCACCTCGCCGCCCCAGAGCGGCACCGCACCGCCCCAGCCCGAAGCCACGGCGACATATTGCTCGCCGTCCATCTCCCAGGTCACCGGCTGGCCGACAATGCCCGACCCGGTCTGGAAGCTCCACAGAACCTCGCCCGACTCGTCATCCAGCGCCATGAATTTGCCCTCGGGCGTGCCGAAGAAGACCAGCCCGCCGGCCGTGGTCATCACGCCACCCCAGAGCGGGGCCTCGTTCTTGTATTCCCACTTGGTATCGCCGTTGTTGGGATCCAGCGCCTTGAGGCTGCCGATATGGTCCTCGAAGATCGGCTTGATGGTGAAGCCGGCGCCCAGGTAGGCCGCGCCCTTCTTGTAGGTGATCGGCTCGTTCCAGATGTCCATGCCCCATTCGTTGGAGGGGATGTAGAACAGGCCGGTCTTGGGCGAATGCGCCATCGGCATCCAGTTCTTGCCGCCCAGGAACGAGGGCACGGCAAAGATCGTCTCGCCCTTGCCGCCGTCGGTCGCGGCGGTCGGATCGCCGGGGCGGTTGTCCTCGTTGAACATCGGGCGGCCGTTTTCGTCGATGCCCGAGGCCCAGGTGATCTCTTTCACGAAGGGATAGGCGTTGACGAAGGCACCGTCCTCGCGGTTGAGCACGTAGAAGAAGCCGTTGCGGTCGGCGGTGCCGAAACGCTTGTTGCCCTCTGCGTCGACAAAGGCCACGACCTCGTTCACGCCGTCGAAATCCCAGCCCTCGCGCGGGGTGGTCTGGAAGTGCCACTTGATCTCGCCGTTCTCGGGATTGATGCCGAGACGCGAGGCGGCATAGAGGTTGTCGCCCTTGTTGCCTTCCATCGGCGCACCGGCGTCACGCAGATGGCTGTTCCAGGGGGCGGGGTTGCCCGCGCCAAAGACCAGCGTGTCGGTATCCGCGTCGTAAGAGCCGCCCAGCCAGGTCGCCCCGCCGCCGGTCTTCCACATGTCGCCCGGCCAGGTCGCGTTCAGCGTCCCGGTCATGGTCGAATCCTCGCCCTTGTAGGTGCCCATGTGGCCCTCGATCACCGGGCGGGTCCAGACCATCTCGCCGGTGTCTGCGTCACGGGCCTGCACCTCGCCGACGATCCCGAACTCGCCGCCGGAATTGCCGGTGATCACCAGCCCGTCCACGATCAGCGGCGCCGCGGTGTAGGAGTAACCCTCCTTGTACTCGGCGATCTTCTTGTTCCAGACGGTATCGCCGGTCTTGAGGTCCAGCGCCACGATCCGGGCATCCAGCGTGCCGAAATAGATCTTGTCGCCATAGATCGCCGCGCCGCGGTTCACCACGTCACAGCAGGGCAGGATGCCCTCGGGCAGGCGGGCGTCGTATTGCCACAGCTCTTCGCCCGTCTTCAAGTCGATGGCGTAGAGGCGCGAATAGGACCCGGTGGCGTACATCACGCCATCGTAGATCAGCGGCTGCGTCTCTTGTCCGCGCTGCTTTTCACCGCCAAAGCTGAAGGCCCAGGCGGGCACCAGGTTCTTGACGTTGTCCTTGTTCAGGGTCTCCAGCGGACTGTACCGCTGAAGCGAGCGGCCCATGCCGTTCGTCAGCACGTCTTCGGTGGTGGTGGCATCGTTGAGAAGGTCTTCCTCGGTCACCTCGGCCCAGGCCGGCAGTGACGCGGCGGCCAAGGCCGCGACCGCGGCCACGACGAAACGGTTCATGTTAATCCTCCCATGCAGGCACATCTCGTTGCTATTTCCACGCCGGGGGACCGGCGGGAAATCGCGCTGAGTATCGGATCCATGCTCGGGAAACGGGTATTGCACATTGGTCTTACGACCCCGAAAGACTTGACAACCCCCGCGACTCCCCGCCCCGGTATTGCGTGATCGCCGTCCCGGGGACCTGCGATACTGGGGGCGGGGCCTCCTGCGGCTTTGGTCGTATTTCGCGCGGGGGCGTCCCGGTCCAGTATCCCCGAAAAGGGGAGGAACCATGTCTATCCGTGCCAGATTTGCAGGGGCATTCGCCCTGTGCGTGTGCTTCGCCGCACCAGCCACCGCGGAAACGCCGGTTATGCGCATTGCCACCCAGGCCTCGGGCACCGTCGCCTGGGAGCTGGACACCATCACGCATTACGGGCTCGACACCGCCAATGGCGTCAGCCTCGACATCCGCGACGTGGCCGGGAAATCCGGTGCGTCGGTTGCGCTGCAGGCGGGCGAGGCGGATGCCATCGTGTCCGACTGGCTGTGGGTCGCGCGCCAGCGGGCGGCGGGCGAGGATCTGGTGTTCATCCCCTATTCCAAGGCCGTCGGCGCGCTGATGGTCAAGGGCGACAGCCCGGTCCAGAAACTTTCGGACCTCGATGGCCAGAAGATCGGCATCGCCGGTGGGCCGGTGGACAAGTCCTGGCTGATCCTGCGCGCCTATGCCCAGCAGACCGAGGGCTTTGACCTCAAGACCGCGACCGAGCAGGTGTTCGGTGCGCCGCCGCTGATCTTCAAGGCCGCGCTGTCGGGCGAGGTCGCGGGGGCGATCAACTTCTGGCATTTCGGCGCCAAGATGGAGGCGGCGGGCATGCGCCCCGTCGTCACCGTGACCGAGGCCGCCGAGGCGCTTGGCCTCGATCCCGAGACGCCCCTGCTGGGCTATGTGGTGCGCGGCGATTTCCTCAAGGCCCATCCCGAGGCGGTTGCCGGGTTCGCCGCCGCCTCGCGGGCCGCCAAGGACCGGCTGGCCACGGACGATGCCGCGTGGGAGCGCCTGCGCGACCGGATGAACGCGAAGGACGACGCCCAGTTCCAGGCGCTCAAGGCCGGGTGGATCGCGGGTATTCCCGCGCCGGGCCCCGTCAGCCGCGATGCGGCGGCACGGATGCTGGCGCTGATGGCCGACCTCGGCGGGAGCGAGTTGATGGGCGATGTGGCGGAGCTTCCCGACGGTGTATTCTACGACCCCGCCATGTAGCGCGACCAGCGCCCCGGTCGGACCGGCGGCGCTGCGGCTGGACCTACGCCGGGCAGGGCCGGGCGGCTCGACCATACTCGGGCCGCTGTCGCTTGTCCTGCGCCCGGGCGAGACGGTGGCCCTGACCGGCCCCTCGGGCGTGGGCAAGAGCACGCTGGCCAGGGTGGCGGCGGGGCTGGAACCCTCCTTCGACGGGCTGCGCGAGGTGTCGGGCCGGATCGCCGTGGTGTTCCAGGACCCGGTCCTGATCCCCTGGCGCAGCGCGGCCGAGAATCTGCGCATCGCGGCGGGGCTGGGATCCGATGCGATCCGCGCCGCCCTGGCCCGCGTCGGGCTGGACGGGATGGGCGATTACCGCCCCGGACAGATGTCGCTGGGCCAGCAGCGCCGGCTGGCGCTTGCCCGCGCCTTTGCGGTGCGGCCCGATCTGCTGCTGATGGACGAACCCTTTGTCTCGCTCGACGGTGACACCACCGGGCGGATGCATGCGCTGTTCCGCGACCTGCGCGCCGAACATCCGGCGGCAACCCTGCTGGTCACCCATGACATGGCCGAGGCCCACGCGCTCGCCGACCGCGTGCTGCGGCTGGAGGGGCGTCCCGCCGCGCTGACCGGGGACTGATCCAAGGGGTAAGGCGGAGAGTTGCGGCGGCGTCCGGTCTAACACGCTTGGGCAGCAAGGCTTGGCCGCGTCTGATCCGCTGGGCTGGCACCGCGAGGCGCAACTGCGTCCGGTCCACGGCGGACGGGTCCTTGCAGGACGGCAGCGCCCGGCCCTCAGCCCACAGCGATGGTATTGCCCCGCCAGACATTCGCGGCCCGGGTCCAGGGCGTGATCACCAGCCGGTCCGCCGCCACCATCAGCGCGACGAAGGCCAGCGCATAGGCCAGCAGGTGCCCGGTCTGGAACAGCTGGAAATAGAAATGAATCTGGAATCCGATCCCGTCGGAGCGGCCCAGGAACTCGGCCACCAGCACGATTTTCCAGATCATCGCCAGCCCGTTGCGCGCGGCGGTCGCGACATGCGGCGCCAGCTGCGGCAGCATCACGTGGCGCAGCCGGGCGGCGGGGGACAGGCGATAGACCTGCGCCATCTCGGCCATCGGCCGGTCCAGCGCCCGTGTCCCCTCGCGCAGGGTGACGATGACCATCGCCGCCTTGTTCAGCGTGACCGCCACGATGGCTGCCACCTCGGACAATCCGATCCAGAGGTAGCAGAGCACGATCACCATCAGCGCCGGCAAGTTCAGGAAGACGATGACCCAGGGGTCGGCCCAACGGTCGACCCGGGGCATCAGGCCAAGCGCGATGCCGATGGCCGTGCCCAGCCCCATTGCCAGCGCAAAGGACAGCGCCACCCGCCAGAGCGTTGCCGCCATGTGATGGGGCAGCGCGCCCGAGAGCGTTTCGGCCCAGGCGATGCGCAGCACCTCCAGCGGGCCGGGCAGGATCTGCGGGTCGGCCTTGACCCAGGCGGCCAGCGCCCAGGCCAGGATCATCAGCCCCGTCGAGGCGGCGAATATTCCCTTGTCGCGCATCATGGCTGCGGTCTCCTCCGCCTTGCAGGATAGCGCCGGGACCAACATGACCCCAGCATGGACCTTGGTCGTATGTCGGCCCGCCGGGGCCGGTCCTAGGATCGCCGCCATGTGGAGGAGACTCACCCCGTTCCGGGTGCTTGTCATGTGGCTGGCGCTGCTCGGTGCCGCCCATGCGGCCCCCCTGTCCCGCGCGGAAATGGCGGAGATGATCGTCGCGCCCTATGCGCTTGGCGAGCCGGTGAACGACCGTGGCGTGTGGGAGCTGCGCAATTCCGGCGGGGGCGAGGCGGGCTATGTCTTCGAGACCGCGCCGCTGGCCCCGTTGCCGGGCTTTTCCGGCGCGCCGATCAACATCCTGGTGATGCTGGACCTCGAAGGGCGGTTCATCGCGACACGGCTGATCGCGCATAACGAGCCGATTTTCGTCTCGGGCCTGGGCGAAGCGCCGTTGCGGGCCTTCCTTGAACAATATCGCGGACATGCGATCACCGAGCCGCTGGTTGTCGGCAATCCCTACGGTGGCTCGGGGGCGGGCAGCGATCTGGTCTACCTCGCCGGGGTGACCAAGGCGACCGCCTCGGTCCGCATCGCGCATGAGTCGATCCTGGCGGCCACCCTCGCCGTGGCGCGGGAAAAGATGCAGGGCATCCGCACCGCGCCGCCCCCGCGTCCCGACTTTGATCATGCCGAGGATCTGACCTGGCAGCAGTTGGTCGACCAGGGGCTGGCCGCGCATCTGACGGTCAGCAACGCCGAGGTCGACCAGGCCTTTGCCGGAACCATCTTCGCCCATGACGACCCCGAGGCCGCGGCCGATCCCGATGGGCTGTACCTCGACCTCTGGGTGGTCGATGTCGGCCCGCCCGCCATCGCCCGCGCGGTGCTCCAGGACTCCGCCCTGGACGACCTGGCCCGCATGCGCGAGGTGTCGCCCGACGACGCGCCGATCCTGGTGATCGACGCCGGGCGGCACGGGCTGGTCAGCGCGGATTTCGTGCGCAACACGGCGCCCGACCGGCTGGCGGCGGAACAGGACGGGCTGCCCATTGCCCTGCGCGACGCCGACATGTTCTTTTCCACCCGCGACGGCGTGCCGGAGGGCACGCAGATGATCCTGCGCACCGACCGGCGGCTGGGGTTCGACGCGACCCGGCCCTGGGTGATGAAGGTGCAGGCGGTGCGCGAGCATGGCATGTTCCAGCCCGAGGTCGGATCGGCCCATTTCGAAATCGAAACCGTCACCCCCGCCCGGTTCTACGACACGACCGAGGCCGCCCGCCCGCGCAGCGCCATGCCGCCCTGGCGCGAGGCGATTTTCAACCGGCAGGGCGACCTGATCGGGCTGGGCGTGCTGCTGGTGGCGGTGCTGGCGCTGATGGGGCCGGGGATGAACCGGCTGGCGGGGATGCGGTTCTATACACCCGTGCGGCTGGGTATCCTCGCCGTGGTGACCGTCTTCATCGGCTGGTGGGGGCAGGGGCAGCTGTCCATCGTCACCGTCATGGCGACGCTGCGCGCGGCCTTTGGCGGGGGCAGCTTCGCGGTGCTGCTCTACGACCCGTTTTCGCTGATGATCTGGGGCGCGGCGATTGTCGGTTTCGTGCTGTGGGGGCGGGGGCTGTTCTGCGGCTGGCTCTGCCCCTTCGGCGCCTTGCAGGAATTCACCCATCACCTGGGCCGCCTGCTGCACCTGCCGCGGTGGGAGCCGTCGGACCGCTGGGACCGCCGGCTGAAATGGGTGAAGTTTCCCGCGCTGGCCGGGTTGATCGCCGTGGCCTTCATCGCCCCCGCGCAGGCCGAGAAGGCGGCCGAGATCGAACCGTTCAAAACCGCGATCACCGTCGGATTCCAGCGCGAGTGGTACTATGTCGCCTATGCGCTGTTCTGGCTGGTGCTGGGCATGGTGACCTTCAAGGCCTTCTGCCGCTACCTCTGCCCGCTGGGCGCCTTCATGGCCATCGGCGGGCTGCTGCGCGGGCGCAAGTGGATCGAGCGGCGGCAGGCCTGCGGATCGCCCTGCCAGCTGTGCAAGGTGCGCTGCAATTACAATGCCATCTCCAAGGGCGGGGCGATCCAGTATTCGGAATGCTTCGGCTGCCTCGACTGCGTGACCATCCACGATGACCCGCAGCAATGCGTGCCGCTGATCCTGGCGGCCCGGGCCGGCAAGCGCGGGGTCACGGCATGAACCGGCGGAGGTTTCTGACCATCGCGGCCTGTGCCGCCGTTTTGCCCGTGGGGGCGCGGGCGGTGGACTGGCGGGGGCAGGTCTTTGGCGCGGATGCGCGGATCACCCTGACGGGGCCGGGCGACGCTGCCGCCGCGCTGAACGCGGTGCGGGGCGAGCTGCGGCGGCTGGAGGCGCTGTTCAGCCTGCACGACCCCGGTTCGGAACTGTCCCGCCTGAACCGCGCAGGGCGGCTGGAACGCGCATCCCCGGACATGCGCGCCATCCTGGCGGAATGCGACCGGGCCTGGCGGCTGACCGGCGGGGCCTTCGATCCCACGGTCCAGCCCCTGTGGCGCGCGCTGGCCGAGGGGCGCGATCCCCGGCCCGCCGCCGATGCCGTGGGCTGGGACGGGGTGCGCATGCGCGACGGCGCCGTATCCATGCGGCCCGGTCAGGCGCTGACCCTCAACGGGATCGCGCAGGGTTATGCGGCGGATCGCGTGGCGGCGCTGCTGGCCGGGCGAGGCTATCGCGACGCGCTGGTGGACATGGGAGAGATGGCGGCCCTGGGCGGCCCCTTCCGGGTCGGGGTTGCCGACCCCGTGCAGGGCCTGCTGGCGCAGGAGACCCTGCGCGATGCCGCGATTGCGACCTCCAGCCCCGGGGCGATGAGTCTGGGTGCGGGGGGCCATATCCTCGGCCCCTCCGGGCAGGTGCCGCTTTGGTCGACCGTCTCGGTGATGGCGGACAGCGCCACCCGGGCGGATGCGCTGTCGACCGCGCTGTGCCTGTGCGACCGCGCCACCGCGCACCGGCTGCTGCGCGACGGGATGGCACGGCGCATCCTGCTGGTGGATGAGGCCGGGAACCTGATCAGCGCCTGAGCGGCCCGGTTGCGCGCGCGGACTGTGTGCGGGGCGGTATGGTTCCGCCGGACCCGCGGCCGCCCGACCGCGCAAGGCGTAGGAAAAGGACCCTGCCAAGGGGCAAGGCCCGGCCCGACCGACCCACAGGGCCGATCAGGCCGGGGGGTCACCACTCCGGCGGGTTCCAGGTGACGCCGAACCGCGCAAAGACGGCGGCGAGGCGTCCGTCATCCATCGCCGCGCGGATCGCGCCGTCGACGGCATAGCCCAGGTCGCGGTGCTGCTGGCTGACCGCCACGCCCAGCGTCCAGGTCGAGCGCGAGAAGCCCAACAGCGGCGGCTGATGCAGCGAAAGGCCCTCTTGCAGACCGGCCTCCAGCTCGGCGCGCGGCCCCATCGCGGCCATCACCTCGCCCGCCGCCAGCGCCTGCATCGCGGCTGGGGTCGAGCGGTAGCGGTGCACCTTGTCGGCGCCCGCCCCGATGGAGGTGAGATAGAAATCGGCAATCGAGTCATTCTCGACCCCGACCGTATCGTAGCGGAAATAGGGCGGCGTCGGCCCCTTGTCGGGATACTCGGCATCGGAATAGGCGATGGCCACATGTTCCTGCGCATAGAGCCCGGTAAACACCGCCTGCTCGACCCGGCAGGTGAAGGCGCTGTCATAGGGGACATGCAGCATCACGTCGCTGACCCGCCCGTTCACCACCGCGCCTTTCCAGACGAAATTGCGCAGGTCGGCTTCCAGGTTCTCCCCCGCGCCGACAAGGCGGAATCGCGGCTCGACCCCCAGGTCCTCGGCGATAAGGCGGCCGATCTCGACGTCGATCCCGGCCGCCTTGCCGTTCTCTGCGTAGGACCAGGGAGGATAGTCCTCGTAGAGCGCGAACTCGATCCATCCTTCGTCCAGGATGCGGTCGAACTCCCGCCCCACATCCTGCGGGGCGGTGTTCTGCGGGCGCTGGCCGGGCACGTAGTCCTCGCACCGGGCAAAGGCCGGCGATGCGGCGAGGCAGGCCAGCAGCGCCAGGATGACGCGGCGGCCCGGCATCACGTCAATGCGCGGCCGAGAGCGACAGGGTCAGCGTCTCGGCTGCGGTCTTGTAGCTGTCCGGTCCGTCAAGCTGCATCGCGGCGCGGCGCGGCGCGCTGTCGGCGATCGGAGCGCCGGATCCGGTTTCGACCCCTTCGGCCATGCTGGCGAGTTCCGCCTTGATCGCGGCCTCGTCGGCAATGTCGCCGGATTCGAGCATGTCGCGGATTTCCTTCAGCCGGTCGGCGTGGTCGTCCAGCGCGCCGTCATCGGGCCGCGTCTCGACATAGGTGCGGATCGCCCAGGCGGCCTTTTGCCCCAGCAAGTCGCCGAATGCGGGCATCTTGGTGATGCCGTTCTGGGTCATGCCGTGGCGGAAGCGTTCGATAAACCATTCGTCGCCGTACTCTTCGGCTTCGAGGTAGCGCAGGTCGGGGGCCAGCCCGCCGGACACGGCACCCAGGCCGTGGCAGCGCGCACAGTTCTGGTTGAACCCCGAAGACCCGATGTCGATGGCCTTTTCCCAGACCTCTTCGCCCGCCGCGTCTGCGCGATAGGGGTTTTCGGTCAGCCATTCCTCGCCCACATCGGGCAGGGCATCGGTGTTCACCGGCTGCGGGGCGACATCGCCATGGGCCCAGACCATTCCGGCCATTGCCGCGCCTGCCAGGGCCAGTCCAAGGGTATTGCGTTTCGACATGCTTTTCCTCCCGTCGCGTGTTGTATCGAGGGGTAAAGGCGCGGCAGCGATGCGCCTATTCGACTTTGGTGCATTGACCGGCGGTTTCGCGACGAAGGTCGTAATGGGATGGCTCACTTCACGCCCATAAGGTGTGAGGAGGGAGGATGTTTCATGTGGCTCAGGGCGGGCATAACAACGCTGTTGGTGCTGAGTGCGGTCGCGGCGCGGGCCGAGGTGGCGCTGCACGTGATCTACCTGCGGCAGGAGGTCGAGCACCCCCCGGTCCTGTCCAACCTCGACACCGTGCCCGAGGATCTTGGCCTGGCCGGGGCACGGCTGGGGCTGGAGGACAACCGCACCACCGGCAGGTTCCTGGCGCATGACTATTCGATGGAGGAGGTCTCGGTCCCGCCGGGCGGGGACCTGATTGCCCCGGCCCGCGAGGCGCTGTCCGAAACGGCCATGCTGGTGCTGGACGCGCCCGCCGCGGATGTCCTGCGCGTGGCCGACCTGCCCGAGGCGCAGGGGGCGCTGATCTTCTCGATCTCGGCGCCCGAGGATGCGCTGAGGGCCGGTGACTGCCGCGCGAACGTGTTGCATACGCTTCCGTCGCTGGCGATGCGGTCGGACGCGCTGATGCAGTTTCTGGTCAAGCGGCGCTGGAGCGACCTGGCGATGGTGCAGGGCGCCCATCCCGAGGATCAGGCCTGGGGCGCGGCGCTGGCTGCCTCGGCCGCCAAGTTCGGGCTGAAACTGCGCGACACCAAGACCTGGGCCTATGACGCAGACATGCGGCGGTCGGCCTTTTCCGAGGGGCCGCTCTTCACCCAGGAGCTGAAGGACCCCGACATCCTGCTGGTCGCCGACGAGCGGCACGATTTCGCGCGCTACCTGGCCTACAACACCTGGACGCCGGTGCCGATGGCCGGGTCCGAGGGGCTGCGGGCCGAGGCCTGGGCCCCGGTGGTCGAACAATGGGGCGCGGCACAGTTGCAGTCGCGTTTCGTCAAGGCGGCCGGCCGGGGGATGCGCCCCGAGGACTGGGCCGCCTGGGCCGCCATGCGCTCGCTGGGCGAGGCGGTGACGCGGACGGGGGAGGCGCAGGCGGATGTGCTGCGCGCCTATCTGTTGTCCGAGGACTTCGAACTGGGCGGCTTCAAGGGCCGTCCGCTGTCCTACCGTCCGTGGAACGGGCAACTGCGCCAGCCGATCCCGCTGACGACCGAACGCGCCATGGTCGCCATGGCCCCGCTGGAGGGATTCCTGCACCGCGTCAACGAACTCGACACCCTTGGCGCCGACCGGGCCGAGAGTGCCTGCACAGCCTTTGGAGGATGACATGATCCGCGCTGCCCTGATTGCCTGCCTTGCCGCCGCCCCCGCCGGGGCCGCCGAGATCTGGGTGACCAATGAAAAGGACAATTCGATCAGCGTGATCGACGTCGCCAGGATGGAGGTCATCCGCACCATCCCGACGGGCGAGAGGCCGCGCGGCATCACCTTCAACAGTGACTATTCGCGGGTCTACATCTGCGCCAGCGACAGCGACGCCGTGCAGGTGATGGACCCGGTCTCGGGCGAGATCCTGCATGACCTGCCCTCGGGCGAGGATCCGGAGCAGTTCGTCCTCGCCCCCGATGACCGGCATCTCTACATCGCCAACGAGGATGACGCGATCACCACGGTGGTCGACGTGGAAACCCGCCAGGTGGTCGCGCAGATCGACGTGGGGATCGAGCCCGAGGGGATGGCCGTCTCGCCCGATGGCAAATACGTCGTCACCACCTCCGAGACGACGAACATGGCGCATTGGATCGACACGGCCAGCCGCAAGATCGTCGCCAATACCCTGGTCGACAGCCGCCCGCGTCATGCCGAGTTCATCCACGACGGGGCGCAGCTGTGGGTCTCGGCCGAGATCGGCGGCACGGTCAGCGTGATCGACAGCGCGACCCATGCCGAAACCGGCAAGGTGCGGTTTGCGGTCAAGGGTGTGCATCCCGACCTGATCCAGCCGGTGGGCTTTGCCTTCACCCCCGACGAGGGGACCGCCTTTGTCGCGCTTGGCCCGTCGAACCATGTGGCGGTGGTGAACACCGAAACGCTGGAGGTCGAGGATTACATCCTTGTCGGCCGCCGCGTCTGGCACATGGCCTTTTCCCCGGATCACAAGTGGCTGTTCACCACCAACGGCGTGTCGGGCGACGTCTCGGTCATCGACGTGGAAAAACGCGAGGCGGTCCGTTCGATCAAGGTCGGGCGATACCCCTGGGGCGCGGCGGTGCGGCCTTGACCCAGGGCGCGGCGGCATCATGAGCGGGCTGAAGGTCACCGGGCTGAGCCATGCCTGGGGTGCCAAGAAGGCGCTGGATGATGTGTCCCTTTCGGTGGAGCCGGGGCGCTTCTGCGCCCTTCTCGGGCCGAACGGGGCGGGGAAATCCACGTTGTTCGGGCTGCTGACCGGGCTTTTTGCCAGCCGGACCGGGCGGATCGAGATCGCGGGCCAGGACATGGCCCGCCATCCGCGCGCCGCGCTGGCCCGGATGGGCGTGGTGTTCCAACAGCCGACCATAGACCTCGATCTGACGGTGCGGCGCAACATGCTCTACTTTGCCGCGCTGCACGGGATCACCGGGGCCGAGGCCGGGCGGCGGGCGGATGCCGCGCTGGACCGGCTTGGCATGGCAGAGCGTGCGGGCGAGGTCGCCCGGGCCCTGAACGGCGGCCACAGGCGGCGGATGGAGATCGCCCGCGCCCTGATGCACGGCCCTTCGGTCCTGCTGCTGGACGAGCCGACCGTGGGGCTGGACGCGGGCACGCGCCGGGCGCTGACGGATCATGTGCACGGGCTTGCGGACGAGGGGCTGACGGTGCTCTGGGCCACCCATCTGACGGATGAGGTTCACCCCGGCGACCGGCTGGTGGTGCTGCACCGGGGCCGCGTGCTGGCCGACGGGCTGGCCGGAGAGATCGGCGGCGCGGACCTGACAGAGCGATTCCTGGAGATGACGGGGGCGGCGGCGTGAAACATGCCTTTGCCGCGCTATTCGCCATCGCGCATCGCGAGGCGCTGCGCTTTCTCGGGCAGAAGGGCCGGCTGGTTGCGGCCATCGTGCGTCCGCTGGTCTGGCTGGTCGTCTTCGCCGCCGGGTTTCGTGCGGCGCTTGGGCTGTCGATCCAGCCGCCCTACCAGACCTATATCCAGTACGAGACCTATATCGTGCCGGGCCTCTGCGGGATGATCCTGCTGTTCAACGGCATGCAAAGCTCGCTCTCGCTGGTCTATGACCGCGAGATGGGGTCCATGCGTCTGCTGCTGACCGCGCCGCTGCCGCGCTGGTGGCTGCTGGCCTGCAAGCTGATGGCGGGCAGCGTGATTTCGGTCCTGCAGGCCCTGGTGTTCCTTGCCATCGCGGCGGCCTACGGGGTGAGCGTGCCGTGGTTCGGCTACCTCGCCGTGATCCCGGCGCTGTTTGTGGCGGCGCTGATGCTCGGGGCGCTCGGGCTGATGCTGTCCTCCTTCATCCGGCAGCTTGAGAACTTCGCCGGGGTGATGAACTTCGTCATCTTCCCGATGTTCTTCCTGTCCACCGCGCTCTACCCGCTGTGGAAGATGGCCGAGGCCTCGCCCCTGTTGCACGACATCTGCGCGCTGAACCCGTTTTCGCACGGGGTCGAGCTGATCCGCTTTGCGCTTTACGGCCAGCTGGCGCCGGTGTCGCTGGCGGTGGTGCTGGGGGCGCTGGCGGTCTTTGGCGCCGCGGCGGTCTGGGGTTACGATCCGGCCCGGGGGATGACCGCGCGCAAGGCGTGACTACGACCATGGGGTTATCCCTGGGGTGCGACTTTCGTGCTAGGCTCTGCCAAACCGGAGGAGACATGATGAGACCGATCCTGACTGCTGCCGCGCTTTGCCTTGCGCTGCCCGCCTTTGCCGAAACCGCCCAGCTGGGCACGGTGGAGGACGATGTCGGCACGCTGAACCCCGAAGAACTGACCCTGAACCGCCTGATGAGCGACATCGCCCGGGGACAGACCAGCATGACCGGCTGCGCGGCGGGCTATTACGTCACCAAATCGGGCCGCCACGAAAAGGCGCGGCGCATCTTTGAAGCCTGCGCCGAGGACGGATACACCGGCGCGATGACCTGGATGAGCCAGCTGGATGACAACGGGCTGGGCGCCGACGAGAACCCCGACGCCGCCGCCGCCTGGGACCGCCGCGCGGCCGAGGCGGGCGATCCGGTGGGCATGTTCAACTATGGGCTGGACCTGATGCGCGGCCGGGGCGTCGCGCCGGACGAGGTGGCGGGTCGGGCGATGGTGGACCGTGCGGCAGATCATGGCCTGCCGGTGGCCCGCAGGTTGCAGTCGGCGGGCTATGACCTGGACGAGGTCACGCCCGATGCGGACAACTGGAAATACCAGCCGCTGTTCTGAGCCGGAACGCGGCTTGACCGGGCGGACAGACAGCGGCGTGTGCGGTACCTGACCGCCCTGCGCGGCAAGGCCCCGCAGAGCCAAAGCAAAATGGCCCAAAGCGAAATGGCCCGGTCGCAGCATCTGCGACCGGGCCATTGGTTTCCCAATCCGTCGTCCCGGATCACTCCAGCGATTGCAGCGCGTGGCGGGTTTCCTGGGTCGACATCTGGTTGTTCAGCACCTCGAAGCTGTCGCGTGCCTCGTCCCGCTTGCCCATGTTGAAGTAGGCATAGGCGCGCAGCATGCCCAGGTCGCGCCGCAGCCCGCCCGAGATCTTCTCGATCGCGTTGAAATACTGCACCGCGCGGGCATAGTCGCGCTTCTGGTAGGCGGCGACGCCGCGCTGGTCGAGGATGATGGTCTCGGTATCCACGCGCTGCTGATGCGTCAGGTTGGTGTTGGCCACGACCTGGGCGGCCTGCTCGGTCATGTTCATCTTGAGGTAGGACAGCGCCATGCCGAAGCGGGCGTCGCGCTGGACCGTACCGCCGAGATTGGCGCCGGCGGCCTGCTTGAAGGAGGCCAGCGCCTCCATCGGGCGGCCGAGGTTGTAGGAACACCAGCCGCGTTCATAGACCACGGCGGGGGCGGTGGCCCCGGCCGAAAGCGCCAGGCAGCGCGACCATGCGCCCGACTTGGCCGCCGCGCGCACCTGGCCAAGCACGCCGCCCCCGGTCGAGGGCGTGGGGGCCGAGGCATATTGCGTGCTGGCGGGCGCCGTGTCGCGGGACCTGCGCGACGGGCTGCTCTGCGCAACGCGCGGAGCGGCAGGCGCGGCCTGGCGGGGCGCGTCGGTCGACGGCTCGCCCGGCATCGGGCGGGCGCGCGGGCGCTTGCGGATGGCGGAGTCGGACAGTTCGGGGCCTTCGACCTTCAGGCCGCGACCCAGGGCCAGCGCGATCTTGAGCTCTTCGAGCTGTTTTTCTTCGTCTTCGAAGCGGGTCTTGGCCCGGTCGATCAGCCCGACGGCGATCGGATAGGTGGTGGCCGCATCGGCCTTCTGCAGGGTTGCCACGATGGCGGGAAACTCGGTGCAGGTGTCGACGATGGCGCCAAAGGTCGCCGCGGCGGCCTCGGGGCTGACCCGCTGGGCCTGCACCTCGGCGATGCGCCAGGCGTTGTTGATCCGGTCGCAGCGCAGCAGGCTGGGCGTGCGCGACACGACCTGGATCGCCTCGGCGGCATTGCCGGCCATCAGGGCGTTGTCCAGCTGGGCCTGGCCCTCGGCGGTTTCCAGCAGGGTGATCATTTCGTCCTGCGGGGTCCAGTCGGGATAGTCGCGCCGGGTCGATTCGATCAGCGAGCGGGCCGAGGCAAGGCGGCCGAACTCGATCTGCTTGTAGATCGCGTCGATCTCGGTCGAGGGCGAGCGGTTCTTGAGCCGGGCGATGTCCTTGGGCGGCACCCAGTCCGGGAACTTGAGCTGCAGGCGGCGCATCTCGGCATTGACCGAGGGCGCATCGCCCTGGTCGTAATAGGTGACCAGCGCCACAAGGTCCTTCTGCGAAGGTTTGGCGGGCGACTGGGCCAGCGCACCCCCGGCCATCAGGGACAGGGGCAGGGCGGCACAGAGGAGGAGGTTGCTCAGAGTGGAACGCATTTGGGGTACATTTCCGCTTGGGCGACCAGAGACATCAGCTGAAGGGTCGCGGGATAATAGGGTTGATTGGTCGAAAACTGCGGGATCGGCGCGCCAAAGCCGGTGGTCGCCGCGCAGTAGACGAGGCCCGAAACGGCCTGGTATCCGGGGTCGTTGCTGACTTCCTTGGGCCGGCCCGAGGCGCGGTCGAAGACGGTGATGGACCCGGCGACGTCGCTGTTGGCCTGGACCGCGGCAAGGTAGCGCGCCACGGCCTGGGACTGCGGGTTGCCCGACCAGACGGCGAAGAGCGGCACGCGGATCGCCTCGTATCCCGCATCGAAGGAGAAGCGCGGCGGCGGGGTGCTGAGGCCGTTGGCGGTGATCGCGACCCAGTCGGGGACAAGGCCGCTCTGGGCCAGCGCCTCGATCATCATCACGCCGGTCTGCCCGGCGGCGTCCAGATCCGAAATGCCGGTGACATGGGCCACTTCGCGCATCGCGCGGGGCATGATGTAGGACGGGTTCAGCACATAGCCGCCGTCAAAATCGAACCCGACCTCGGCCGGCAGGAACAGCAGGGCCCCGCTGCCGTCGGGATGGGTGACGATGCAGGTCCTTGCCAGATCGCGGGCGATGTCGGTGGCGCGGACGATCAGATCGTTGCGCCCCATCAGCCTGCCCATCGAGACCAGCGCCCAGGCATAGAACAGGTCGCCGTCGCTGGCGTTGTTGCGGTCGTTCACATGCGGCATCTCGGTCGAGCGCCAGCGCCAGGCCAGCAGCGCATCGGAGCGCACGGCCAGGTTCGCCTCGGTCCAGGCGTAAATCCGTTCGAAGGTCTCCACGTCACCGAACAGCGTCGCCAGGGCGGCGCCATAGCCCTGCCCCTCGGAATGGCTGACAGCGTCCTGCGGGCCGTCGATGATGCGGCCCTCGGGCGTCACGCAGAGCGTTTTCCACGCGGTCCACGCCTGTTGCAGGGGGTGGTTTCCCGGGATGACGGCAGCCGACAGGGTCCCCGGCTGGGCCGCCGCCGCAAGCGGCGAGCCCGAAGCCAGTGCCAGGCTGGTCATGGCGAGAAAGTCCCTTCGGTTCATGTGCGGCTTCCTTTGCGGCGGGTGGAGACGACGTAGATCAGCGCGGGCACGGCCGAGACAAGCGCCAGCAGCAGGGTCAGCGCCGTGAAGGTGATCGGCGACCACGAGGCATAGTTGCCCAGCACGGTGCGGATGTTGCCGGCCTCAAGCGGTTCGGCCAGGCGGGGGTGCCAGCCGGCATTCCAGGTCTCCCAGGTGCCATCCGAGGACAGGACCGCGAGGTTGCCCTTCACGTGACCGTCCAGGCGGAATTCGTCGATCCGCTCGGCGATCTCGTTCATGTCGGCGGTCGGGCGCACCACGAGCCACAGGTTGTTCGGATCTTCCGGATCCAGTTGCATCAGCACGGCTTCGCCGGTCCGGCGGGCAAGCCAGGTGGTCAGGTCCGGGTCGTCGGCGCTGGCGAAGTCGCGCAGGCGTTCGAACTGCGCGACGCCGGTGGCCCACATGTTGGGCAGATCGAACAGACCGGCCAGCATCGGCTCTGCCGCGTCCTCGTCTGCCCCGGCGGCGGTGTCCACGGTGTCATTGGTCATCGACAGGCGGAACGAGGGGGCAGGGGCTGCGTTTTTCTGCGGCACCACGATGGGCTGGAGCGCCGGGCTTTCGAAATTCACCTGCACGCCGGTCAGCACCTGCTGCAGGACGCGGCGTTTCAGGCCGGTGTCTCCGGTCGGGACGGCATCGACGAACTGCGGGGTGATGACGTTCAGCACCGAGGCGCTGCCTTCGCGCGTCAGTGGCTGGAACCGCATGGCAAAGGGCATCAGCAGGGCGGCGTCGCGGTCGGGATCGCTGCGCGCCGGGGTCGGGATGATCACGTTCTCGCCGCTCATCCGGTCCAGCGCGGTGCGCATGTCATTGCGCGTCATGCTGGGCGAGCCGGGGATCGTGATCGAGCTGTCGCCCAGGATCACCAGCATATCGGTGGCGCGCGGCACGCATTGCAGGTCGGCGGGATCGCCCGGCACGATCATCTCGAAACTGATGCGGTTGATGCCCGCGTTCAGGATATTGGCGGGAAAGGGAATTTCCAGCCGGGGTTTGATATCGCCGCCGTCCACGTCGAGCGGCAGCATCTGCACGGTCTCGCCGTTCACCTTGACCAGCAGCATGCTGCCCTCGGCCAGGGTGTTGGAATACCCGTAATACAGGTCGATCCGCGCCTTCTGCGAGGCCATCAGCAGCCAGTCGTCGGGCAGCACAAACGGCACGTCCTTGCGGAAGTAATGGTTGTTCCCGATCACCAGCGGCACGTCGAGTTCGGCAAAGGTGGTCGCACGGCCGACCTGCGCCGCGTTCACGACCGCCGGGGCGGGCGGGGCCGGCAGGATGCCCGAGAAATCGGGCGCCGCGCCGTCGGTATGTTCCACCAGCATCACGATGGCGCCCTGCGCCCCGCGCCGGAAGGTGACGGCGTCACGGTCGGACTTGATGATGGCGATACGGGCACGTTCGGGCGAGCCGTTGCCGACATCGTAGAACGAGCCGAACTTGATCCGGGGCGCCCAGCCGGCGCTGGCGCCGAGGTAGCGCGAGATTTCCTCGATCGCGGCCAGGTTCTCCTCGTCGTCGCCAAGCACCTCGATCGAGCGGGTCAGCGCGGTCTGGGCGCGCACGGCGGCCAAGAAACCGTCGCCATTCAGCGGCAGGGAATCCGCGGGCACCGACACGCCGCTGCTACCAAGGTCGATCTCGGTCCAGGTGTCAAAGCTTGCATCGGGCCCGCAATAGATGCGGTGCGCCTGGGTGACCTCGATCCGGATGTCGTTGCGGCCGGTTTGCAGGCCGGGATTGCGCAGGCGGAGCGGCTCGAACGGGCCCAGCTTGTCCAGCGGCAGGGTCACCGGCGGCTGGTCGTTGACCCGCACGGTGATCGACGAGGCGTCGGGCAGCACGTTCACGCTGGAGCGCAGGTTCAGCACCAGTTCGGCCGGGTTTTCCTCGGTGGCGGGCATGTCCAGCAGGAAATGCGCCTCGGCGATCTCGCCGGTCAGGCGGATGATGCCGGGCTGCGGCATCGAGGCGCCGGTGCTGACCTGGCGCGGCGGAATGCCGTCGGCAGGCATCAGCGGCATGACCCATTCCGCCTTGCGCGGGATCTCGGCCGGGGCGGGCTGGGTGTGATTGGCGGCGCGCATCCCGATCGAGGCACGGTCGGCCACGGGCAGGGCGTCGAGCATCACGGTCCCGCCGCCGGTCGAGCCGGTGGTCTCGGGCGTTCCGGACATGCCCGGCATGGCGGGCAGCCGGATGATCGGGACATTGTCCGCCGCGCCCGGACGGTCGGGCGTGGCCTGCGGCGCCTCGTTCGACGGGGCGGCGGTCAGCCCGGTGCCACGGTCGGCCATCGGAACGGCGGCCGAGGCCACGCGGTCGGTCGACTGCTGCTGCGGCGCCGGTTGCAGGGTGATGGACTGCGCCCCGGCCTGGGTGGCGAGGGCCGCGGCCAGCGCGAGGGAGGACAGGCGCAGAGCCGCGCCCGACGTGCGAAAGGGGTTCATCCGAGCGCCTCCAGCATGACCGCCTGGGTCGGGGTGAGCGGTTTGTCGGCCTGCTTCTTGGCCTCTTCCTCGAAGGTGGCGCCAAATGCGACCAGATGTGCCGGCTTGGTCTTGGGTCCGGTCTTCTCGGTTGCCAGGCGGCGGCGCCGTGCGGGTTCGCGCATGTAGTCGCCCAGCGTCCGGGGCAGCGACGAGATGCTGAGCCAGATCACATAGGCCAGCCCGGCCAGCATACCCTTCTTCTGGGTATAGCTCTGGCGGACGCGGTACCAGTTGTCGGAATCCCCGAAGATCAGGAAGGCGACGGTCTCGCGCACCGGCATCGGCTCGTCCGGCAGGAAGAGGACACCCAGGATCATGCCGTCCTTGTCTTCGCTGATCTTGCGGACCGAGGCGCGGACAGGGCGTTCCAGATGCGAGGCTTCCTCGAACTGGGGGCGGAAGGTGATGATTTCACCGGATTCCACCACACGGGCGGCATAGCCGGCGCTGGCCACATTGGTCACCTGCAGGCGGGCGCCGCTGGTCGAGGCGTCAAGCACGGTGCAGTTCAGCGGCTGCTTGCCGGACCCTTCCCACCAGACGGTGGCGGGGACCTTCATCTCGACGCGCGGCGAGGACCGGCGCTGCTGCTTTTCGCAGGTCGCACGCAGCGACAGCGACACCAGCATGAAGTTGAAGATCATCCACGCTCCGACAACAGTCAGAACGCCGTGATCGCCCGGGAAAGCCAGCCAACGGTAGATCAGGGCACCGATTCCCGCCGCCATCAGGCCAAAAAGGATGACCAGCGGGCGGGCGATATCGGAAATGTTGTCCTCCAGCAGGGTCTCGTCCTTGGCTGTCACCTTGAAGCTGGCGGCGCGGGGCTTCAACACTGTCTTGAGCACGGCCTTGGCCAGGTAGGGCGCCTGGGCGACCTCGTAGACCTCGGAAATCAGCGGCCAGCGGTAGCGGGCGAACAGGGCGTTCTGCACCAGGAAGCTGATCGCCATATAGCTGAGCACGAAAGCCAGTGCCTCGTCGAAGGTGGCGACAAAGACCTCGATCCCGAAGAACAGATAGGCGAGCGGCGCGACCATGTAGACCATGCGGATGATCGGGAAGAGCCAGAAGGCCATCGAGTTGATGTAGCACAGGCGCTGCAGCGGGCCGAGGCCCCGGCGGAAGAGCGGGTTCTTGAGCAGAAGCATCTGCATCATGCCGGTCGCCCAACGGCCACGCTGAGTGATAAAGGAAGCGAAGGTTTCCGGCTGAAGACCGGCGATCATCGCGCGGTTCAGGTAGAGGCTGCGCCAGCCAGTGGCATGAATGTCGAGCGCGGTTTCCGCGTCCTCGGTGATCGTTTCACCCGAGAAACCGCCGACGCTGTCCAGCGCCTCGCGCCGCAGAACGGCAGCCGAGCCGCAGAAGAACGCGCCGCCCCAGCGGTCCAGCCCGCGGTGGATCATCGAGTAGAACATCTCGTTCTCGGGCGGGCAGGTCAGGCCCAGGTTCCGTTCGATCGGATCCTGGTTAAGGAAGAAGTGCGGCGTCTGAACCAGGAAAAGCTTGGGGTCTTCGACGAAGTAACCGACTGTTCGTGCAAGGAAATCCCGCGTCGGAACGTGATCCGCGTCGAACACGACGACCAGGTCGCCGTCCAGGCGTGCCAGCGCGGCGGACATGTTGCCGGCCTTGGCATGCTCGTTGCGGGCACGGGTGGAATACATCACGCCCAGCTCATCGCAGAGCTTTTGCAGGTCTGCGCGCCGCTTGCGGGAAGCGGCGGCCAGTTCGGGATCATCCGAGTTGCAACGTTGGTCCGTACCGCCATCGTCGCACAACACGACGCGCATTCGGTCCTTGGGGTAGATGATGTTCTTGGCCGCCGAGAGCGTCACCGACAGCATCTCGATCGGTTCGTTGTACGAAGGAACCAGGATGTCGACGGTGGGCAGTTTCTCGACCGCGACGCGGGGCGGTTCGGCCCGTTCGGTCGGGTCGGCGGTGATGAAGGCGTTCAGGAAGAACACCAGGATCGAGTAGGTCTCGACCGCGAAGAGCATCAGGGCAAGAATGTAGGACGGGGTGATCCCCGGCTCGGGCAGCGTGGTGGTCATCCGCCAGATCCAGTAGCGCAGCACGACAACCGACGCGACGGCGATCAGGGCGAAACGGGCGACCGTGTTTTCGGCAAATGGCTTGAGCAGCATAACCACCAGAACGGTGGAAATCCCGAGCAGCGCCTGGGCCGGAACGGAGGAGGGCAGCGAAGTCACAAGTAATGTGGCTGCGAGCAACCCGCCCCAGGCGAGCAGTAGAGTTATGCGTGCTATCGGCGTCATTCTGACCCCATCTGAAATGCGTTAGCGTTTGATTAACGATGTCATTCAAAGCCTTATGCAGATGAAGTTGGGCCGCATTATGGCGTCGGTGCGGCCAAAGGCGACAACATGAGATTATTGTTTCCAGAATCGCCGCTAACGGTCCCTCCGACGCGCCGCATGCCCAGCTCTTTCAGGGGAACAAGGGCCTCTTCGGCCGTGCCGCGCACGCAGTTGCGCAGCATGACGTCCACCGCGCGCAGGCCCGCGGGCATCTGGCGCGTGCTGGAATCCACGCGGCGAATGCCCAGTACACATATAGTGTCGGCACCGGCGCGATAATCCGCCCAGAAATACTGCCCGCCGGAATCCGTGGTCGAACGCATGGTACCTGCGTCCAGGTCGGTGAAGGGCGCGGGGAAGCCGCCGATGCGTTCCTCCAGCTTCTCGAACTGCAGGCGGGTGGTCCGCGGCATGGCTTGCATCAGTAGATAGTTGTCACCGGCAAGCGTCGTCGCGTTTCGCAGCCCGGCCCGCTGTTCGCGGCCGCCGGGGATCCGGCGTTCCATCGCCACCGCGACCTGGGGGACCGAGAACCACAGCTGCGACGCGGGGATCGCGACATACTGAGTCTCTTGAGCCGAACGCTCTATACTGATCGGGACATCATCGCAGGCGGTCAGGGCGGTCAGGGCGACGCCGGCGGCGAGCGCGGCCCGCAGTCTGGCGATAGGAAGGTAGGTTCCAATGGTCATGAGATCGGCTCCCGGTCGGTGAAGGGGTCATCGGCGTTTCCGGCGGCGGCGATTCCAGGGTGAATCGTGGCGGCTGCTCGCCGGAGGGATGAGTCAGGCGTGTCAAAAATGTGGCACGTGCCACAATTGGTCATCATTTGACACGAGCTCGAACAGAATTTGGTGCGAATTGGCGTCATCTTGAATCGTTTCGTGTCAGCCTGGCGCGATCTGGCGTCAGGGTGTCGCGAAGCAGCGTCCGGATCGCGTCGATTTACGCGAATTCGCGTCGGGGAAACTGCGGCGGCGGCGCGGCCGATTTCGCAAGTGCAGAAAAGATGCCCTGAAGGCGGATGTTTCCGGCGGGGGCTTTCCGATGGGAAAACACCCTTGTTTTTCAGCTGTATACCGGCATTTCGGGCGAAAACCCCTGGGTTCCCTGCCTCTGTCGAGAGGGGGGCAAAGGCCTGATAGGGCCCTGAAACGGGAATGGGAATGAGGGTCCCCGACCCTGTCCGGGCGAGGGAACCTGCCTTGGTCCGTGCCATCGTTTTCTGCCTCTGTTCGCCGTCATTTGGTGCGGCGTTAGGGCATTCTTAACAGGGTTGGAGGGGTACGCCCAGACTGCGGTGAAGGCCGGGTTAACGGAAGTTGTTTGTGTTTATCCAAATGTCACAGTGGTGCCCAAGTTGCGCCCTCTGAGCAGGTCAAACAGAGGGTGCCACAGAAGGAGGCCCCGCAAATGCTCAGTGTACTTCCCATAATCCACGGTATCGGCGCCATGGCGCTTGTCACGACCGCCTATGGGTTCATTCAGCGAAGCAACCTGTCGCGGTGGATGCGTCACACCATTGTGGGAGCGATCTTCGGGGCCAGTGCCGGGTACTCCATGCTCGACCCGATCGTCCTGTCGACCGGCATCGTCCTGGAAACCCACAACCTGCTGATCGCCTTTGCTGCCTTCTTCACCGGCCCGATCGGCGCCGCCATCGCCATCCTGGTTACCGGAGCCGTCCGGATGACCATGGACACCGTGGTCGCCGTGACCGACGTGACCTCCATCGCGTCGGCCGCCATCATCGGCCTGCTCTGGAGCGCCCCGGCGCTGCGTCCCAAGGATATCGAGGTGAAGCACTTCGTGTTCATGGGCCTGCAGATGTCGCTGCCGCTCGCCGCCGTCTTCCTCGTGCCGGTTCTCAACCAGCAGGAGGGGCTCCTGACGGTCTTCATCGGCCTCACCGGCTTCAACGTCCTGGCGGCCTGCGCCTTTGGCACCTTCCTGGCCCGCGAGCGTCGGCTGGCCAAGCGGGAGCGTGCGCTGCAGGAAAGCGTCGACCACGATTTCCTCACCACCGTGCTGAACCGTGGCGGCTTCTTCCGCAAGTACGACGAGGTCAAGGATCACCACAGCGACACCGGCGGTGCCGTGCTGCTGATCGACCTCGACCGGTTCAAGAACATCAACGACACCTTCGGTCACAGCGTGGGTGACGATGTCCTCAAGACGGCGGCCGAGGCGATGAAGCGGGTGGTCCGCAAGGGCGACATGCTGGCCCGGATCGGCGGCGAGGAGTTCGCGGTCTACCTTCCCTCGGCCACCGAGCAAGAGGCCGGCCGGATCGCCGACCGTATCCGTGAAGCGATCACCGCCAGCGTCTGCATCCCGACCGAGCCGGACATGCGGATCACCGCCAGCGTCGGCGGCTACCACTTCCGCACCCGGGAGCAGCCGAACCTGGCCGAGGCTCTGAACATCGCTGACCAGCGGCTCTACAAGGCCAAGTTCATGGGCCGCAACCGGACGATCATGCAGGAACAGAACGCGGGCCCCAGACTCGCCGCCTGATCGAAACGACCCAAGAAACGACAACACCAAGACCCCATGCAACAGATCAGGCCCGCCCCGACACCGGGGGCGGGCCTGATTACCTTTGAAGGGGTTGTTAACCAACTGTTTCGAAACGTTTTGTGCGAATCCCGCGATGCTGGCCTTATGCCCGACGGTGAGAAAGGCGGGTGATATGCTGTTCCTTGCGGGATTGATGGGCATGGTACTGGTGGGCGCGACGGCCTTTGTCGGGTTCGGCGGCGACGGGCCGGATATTGACGGTGACGAGTCCCCCGGCGGGGCGGATCCCGGGCCGGCGGGTGGCCCCAACCTGTTGAACGATGTTGCCACCGGTCCGGCCGGCGCTGGCATGGCGGGCCCCGCTGATGGCCCCGATCCGGCTGTCCCCGCGGAGGCGCCTGCCGAGGATCGGCCCGAGGACATCATCGAAGGCGGCGAGGCGCCGTCCTTGATCGTGGGCACCGATGGCGCCGATCAGATTTCGGGCGGGCCGGGGGGCGATACCATCCTGTCCGGTGACGGAGGCGATCTCGTCCGCGGCGAAGGCGGCGATGACAGCCTGTCCGGCGGGGCCGGGTCCGACACGCAATGGGGCGGCGATGGCAATGATACCGTCCGGGGTGGCCCCGGCGATGACCAACTGTTCGGCATGCCCGGCGATGACAGGCTCGCCGGCGGTCCGGGGGATGACTCCCTCGTCGGCGGCCCGGGCGGCGACGTGCTGATCGGCGGGCCTGGCGCCGATGCGCTGCAGGGCGGGCTGGGTGACGACAGCCTGACCGGCGGGCCCGGTGCCGACACGCTGTTCGGCGGGTGGGGCGACGACTGGATTTCGGGCCTCACGGCCCAACTGGCCGAAGAAGACGGGGCAGGGATCGCATCGCCGGAAGACCCGGAACCCGCCGCGGGCGATGTCGATTTCCTCAACGGCGGGGGCGGGGCCGACACGATCCTGGCCGGCCCGGGGGATATCGTCACCGCGGGCGAAGGGGCGGACGCGGTCATCGTCGGTGCCGGGGGCGCCCATGGCGACGCGCCGGTCGAACTGCTCGATTTCGAACCGGGGCAGGATCAGCTTGTCGTGCTCTACGACCAGAACTTCCCGCCGCCCGAGGTCGAGATCGTGGCGCCAACGGGTGCAGAGGGATATTCCCACGTGGTGGTGAACGGCGCCTTGCTTGCGAGCCTCAAGAGCGCCCTGCCCGTCACCGAGGCGGATATCGTGCTCACCGCGTCCGACGCCATGATCGCGCAACCTGGCGCCTGACGGCACGCCCGTGCCACGCCGCCTGGGCCAAGATCGCGCAGGCCAAGTTTGCGCTTTTCTTTTTCGGATGAATCGCTTAATCGCTGCCGATCCGCGCCGTTGGGGCGGACACCTCCATGGACCCTGCTGGACGACATCCCGGCTTGTGCCCGAAACATCAACCGCAAGGAGACCCCGATGTCGATCACTGTCGAAGAAAAATCCCGCCTGATGAAGGAATACGCGACCAAGGAAGGCGACACCGGTTCGCCCGAAGTCCAGGTTGCGATCCTCACCTCGCGCATCACCACGCTGACCGAGCACTTCAAAATCCACAAGAAGGACAACCACGGCCGCCGTGGCCTTCTGAAACTGGTGGCACAGCGCCGCAAGCTGCTGGACTACCTGAAGGGCAAGGACGAGGGCCGTTACCAGTCCCTGATCAAGAGCCTCGGCATCCGCCGCTGATCCGCACCGGATCGGACAGGCTGCGCCCGCTCGGACCGAGCGGGCGTTTTGCGTTTCGGCCCCCGAATTTTCGACGAAAATTCGCATCCCCGCCGGCATGTCACACCAATCTCCGGATCGGAGCCCGGCTGCAGATCACGATGAACTGCCCGCCGCTTTCCAGCAGGTGGAAATCCCGGGCCCGCACTTCGGCGACGAACCTGTCGCGCCCGATCTCGTGCTCGACCCAGGCCACCGACCGCCGGATCACCGCGCCCCGCTGGACCGCCTTGGCGGAAAAGACATGCTCGATCCAGCTGTGGGGCCGGGTGTGAACGCTCTGCATCATCCGGCCATTTCACACTGTCCTGGATAACATCCGGTAAATGCCCGCGAGAGCCGCGATCCCCCGGCTCCCTCTTTCCTTGTGGACAAAACTCCTGTATGGCCCGCCCATCTGAGACGTGACGCTCCGGCCCCCGGCGTTGTGCAAAAGGATTGGGGGCGGCGGCAATGGGGCCGCCAAGCCAACGGGAGACGCGGCAGGGGCCGCGAGAGCTCCCTCACAGGATACGCTAGATGTTCAATGTAACGACGAAGACGATGGAGTGGGGCGATGAAACCCTCACTCTGGAAACGGGCAAGATTGCCCGCCAGGCCGATGGCACCGTCATCGCCACCCTGGGCGAAACCTCGGTCATGGCCAACGTGACCTTCGCCCGGGCACCCAAGCCGGGGCAGGACTTCTTCCCGCTGACCGTGCACTACCAGGAAAAATACTATGCCGCCGGCAAGGTGCCGGGCGGCTTCTTCAAGCGCGAGGCGCGGCCGACCGAAAAGGAAACGCTGACCGCCCGCCTGATCGACCGTCCGATCCGCCCGCTGTTTGTCCCCGGCTTCAAGAACGAAGTGCTGGTGATGTGCACCGTGCTGTCGCACGATCTGGTCAACGATCCCGATGTGGTGGCCATGATCGCCGCCTCGGCCGCGCTGACGATTTCGGGCGCGCCCTTCATGGGCCCGATCGCCGGCTGCCGCGTGGGCTTTGTCGATGGCGAATACGTGCTGAACCCCGATGTCGAGGACATGCAGGGCCTGCGCAACAACCCCGAGCAGCGGCTCGACCTGGTTGTCGCCGGCACCAAGGACGCGGTCATGATGGTCGAGTCCGAGGCCTATGAGCTGACCGAGGCCGAGATGCTGGGCGCCGTGACCTTCGCGCATCAGCAGATCCAGCCGGTGATCGACCTGATCATCTCGCTGGCCGAGGACGCCGCGAAAGAGCCCTTCGACTTCACCCCGCCGGATTACAGCGCCCTCTACGAGGCCGTGAAAGCCGCCGGTGAAGACAAGATGCGCACCGCCTATGCCATCACCGACAAGCAGGAGCGCGTCGCAGCCGTTGCCGCCGCCAAGGACGAGATCAAGGCGTCCCTGACCGAGGAACAGCTGGAAGACGCGAACCTGGGCTCCGCCCTCAAGAAGCTGGAATCCAGCGTGCTGCGCGGCGACGTGGTCAAGAACGGCCGCCGCATCGACGGCCGCGCCACCGACCAGGTTCGCCCGATCGTCTGCGAAACCGGCCTGCTGCCCCGGACCCACGGCTCGGCCCTGTTCACCCGTGGCGAGACCCAGGGCCTGGTGGTGACCACCCTCGGCACCGGCGACGACGAGCAGATCATCGACGCGCTGCACGGCAACTTCCGCTCGAACTTCCTGCTGCATTACAACTTCCCCCCCTATTCGGTGGGTGAGGTTGGCCGCGTGGGGTCGCCCGGCCGCCGCGAGATCGGTCACGGGAAACTCGCATGGCGCGCGCTGCAGGCTGTCCTGCCCGCCGCCACCGATTTCCCCTACACGATCCGCGTCGTGTCCGAGATCACCGAATCCAACGGCTCGTCCTCGATGGCCTCCGTCTGCGGCGGTTCGCTGTCGATGATGGATGCCGGTGTGCCGCTCAAGGCCGCCGTGGCCGGTGTGGCCATGGGCCTGGTGCTGGAAGACGACGGCTCCTACGCTATCCTGACCGACATCCTGGGCGACGAGGATCACCTCGGCGACATGGACTTCAAGGTGGCGGGCACCGAAAACGGCATCACCTCGCTCCAGATGGACATCAAGGTGGCCGGCATCACGCCCGAGATCATGGAGAAAGCCCTGGCCCAGGCCAAGGAAGGCCGGATGCACATCCTGGGCGAGATGAACAAGGCGCTGTCCGGCGCCGGTGAGTTCAGCGCCCACGCCCCGCGCATCGAGACCATGCAGATCCCGACCGACAAGATCCGCGAAGTCATCGGTTCGGGCGGCAAGGTCATCCGCGAGATCGTGGAAGTCTCGGGTGCCAAGGTCGACATCAACGACGACGGCATCATCAAGATCGCCAGCCCGAACGGCGACGCCATCCAGAAGGCATACGACATGATCTATTCGATCGTGGCCGAGCCCGAGGAAGGCAAGACCTACAAGGGCACCGTGGTCAAGATCGTCGATTTCGGCGCCTTCGTGAACTTCTTCGGCAAGCGCGACGGCCTGGTGCATGTCTCGCAGATCGAGAACCGCCGCCTGAACCATCCCTCGGATGTGCTCAAGGAAGGCCAGGAAGTCTGGGTCAAACTGCTGGGCTTTGACGATCGCGGCAAGGTCCGCCTGTCGATGAAAGTTGTCGACCAGGAGACCGGCGAAGAAGCCAAGAAAGAGGAAGCGGCGGAGTAACCTCACCCGTTTCGCGGATGAAGGGCCCCGGAGAGCGATCTCCGGGGCCCTTTCGCTTGCGTTGACAGCCCGCCGCGGGGCGCCTAATTTCGCCCGTGAACGATGGAGAGTTTATGTCCTGATGTCGGAGGGACGGCGCGCGCGCCTTCCCTGTGATCCGAATTGAGCGATCCGGTCCCGGTGCATTTCCCGGGCCCTTGGGGCTGTGACCGGATCCCGTCGACACGATGGCTGCATCGCGATGCAGCAGGACATGAAAGACCCCAACCATGGTCAGGGACTATTCCCGTTTCTTTCCGCCGGCAGACACCGGCGCACCCGCCCGTGAACCCGACGCGCTGCAGCGTCTTGGCTGGCAGGCGTTCTTCATCCGGCAGGCCGGACATCTCGACCTTGCCGCAACCCCGCCCCTGCGGGTGAGCGAGGTCCAGCGCTCGGGCCTGACGGCCCTTGGCGCGGACGGCGAGATCACCTTGCCGCCGATGCCGGGCGTCACGGTGGGCGACTGGCTGCTGCACGACAGGGCCCGCCCGGCGCGCAGCGTGCTGCTGGACCGGCGCAGCCTGTTCCGCCGCCGCGCCGCCGGAACGGGGCGCGAGGAGCAGCTGATCGCCGCCAATGTCGACACGCTCTTCATCGTCAGCTCCTGCAACAACGACTTCAATCCCGCGCGGCTGGAACGCTACCTGGCGCTGGCACATGAGGCGGGGGTGGAGGCCGCGATACTGCTGACCAAGGCCGATGCCAGCGAGGATCCCGGCGGCTATGCCGACCGGGCCAAGGCGGTGGCGCGACAGGTGCCGGTGCTGACGCTCAATGCGCTGGAACCGGGTGCCGCAGCCCGCCTGCAGGGCTGGTGCGGCACCGGGCAGACGGTGGCCTTTGTCGGATCCTCGGGCGTGGGCAAGTCGACCCTTGTCAACGCGCTGATGGGGGCCGGGGCGGCGCAGACCGGCGCCATCCGCGAAGATGACAGCCGGGGGCGCCACACCACCACGGCGCGGCAGCTGCACCTGATGCCGGGCGGGGGGCTGCTGCTCGACACGCCGGGGATGCGGGAACTGCAGCTGACCGATGCGGCCGAGGGCATCGCCGGGGTCTTTGCCGATATCGAGGCGCTGGCCCGGCAGTGCCGGTTCCGCGACTGCGGGCACGACAGCGAACCGGGCTGCGCGGTGCGGGCAGCCGTCGACAGGGGCGCGCTGGAGCCGGGACGGATCGCGCGCTGGCGCAAGCTGCTGGCCGAGGACCGGTTCAACTCTGCCGCGCTGCACGAAAGGCGCGCGCGGGACAAGGCATTCGGCAAGATGGTCCGCAATGCGACGGGCAACAA
This sequence comes from Pseudooceanicola pacificus, assembly GCF_009789075.1. Classification (GTDB taxonomy): domain Bacteria; phylum Pseudomonadota; class Alphaproteobacteria; order Rhodobacterales; family Rhodobacteraceae; genus Pseudooceanicola; species Pseudooceanicola pacificus. The sequence continues at coordinate 20,000 of NZ_WNXQ01000001.1, read as the reverse complement.
GGCAAAGCGCCGCGATGGCTGAAACCGGGGGGCGCCGGATCGGGTCCGGCGCCCTGCGCGCGGTGTCAGTTGCTGGCCTTGCTCGCCTCGGCGCCGCCTTCGACACAGGCCACGAACATGCAGCCCTTGGCGCCGAGCTCTTCGGCAGCGGTGCATTCCAGCCGCGCGGTCCGGGCCGCAAGGCGTTCGGTGGCATCGGTGGCGGCATAATCCTTGCCGTTTTCCTGCCAGGGGCCGAGGCCGCCATCGGCGGTTTCCTCGCCCGGTTTGCCGCCCTTGAACGAGCAGGTGAAATCGGTGCTGGCCAGGGCCTGGGTGCCGGCGAGCGCAAGGAGCGCAGCCGCGGCTGCGTAAGCTTTCAGGTGAAGCATGGGTTCGTCCGTTGCGAAGAGATGACGCCCGGGAATGGCGCCACGATCCGGATCGTTATGACGAGTCGCGCCACCCGTCAAATGAATTCAACCTGCCGGACGGTTGGCTGATCCGGCCGGCGATATCCACCCGGGTCCGCGGGGGTGCGCCGGGCCTTGCGGCGTGGCTGCATGCGGTGGTTCCGTTCCGGCGAAACTGTTGTTAAATAAGCCGGTCACAGCCAAAGGCAGCCATGACCGATCCCGCCCTCACGCCCGCCCTTTCCGTCACCATCGTCTCGGTCGCCTATAACTCGACCGGGGTGATCGGGGGGATGCTCGACTCGATCCCGCAGGGCGTGCCGGTGGTCGTGGTCGACAACGCCTCGTCCGATGCGCAAGCGCTGCGCGCGATCTGCGCAGGCCACGGCGCGCGGCTGATCGAAAGCCCGCGCAACATCGGCTTTGGCCCGGCCTGCAACCTTGGCGCCGCCGGGGCCGAGACCGAATTCCTGCTGTTCCTGAACCCCGACGCGCGCCTGACCGCAGGCGCACTGGCGGAACTTGTCGCGGCGGCGGCGCGGCATCCCCGTGCCTCGGGGTTCAACCCCGCGCTGGCCAATTCGGACGGGAAGGTGCAGTTCAAGCGCCGCTCGGTCCTGCTGCCGAAATCCGACTGGCTGCCGCGCGAGGTGCCCGCGGGCGAGATCGAGATGCCGGTCCTGTCCGGCGCCGCGATGTTCCTGCGCCGCGCCGCCTTCGAGACGGTTGGCGGCTTCGATCCCGACCTCTTCATGTACCACGAGGATGACGACCTTTCGATCCGCCTGCGCCGCACCGTGGGGCCGCTGATCCACGTCCCGGGGGCACGGGTGGAACATGCGGCGGGGCGGTCTTCGGTCCGCACGGCAGAGATGGCGGCCTTCAAGGGCCGGCTGCTGGGGGAAAGCCGCGTCCTTGCCATGGCCAAGCACGGCCATCGCAACGCAGCGCGCGACGCCCGGCGATCGGCGCTTGGCCAGATGCTGCTGCCGTGGAACCTGATCTCGGCCCGCAAACGCGCCAAGCAGCGCGCGTTTCTCGACGGTGTGGCCTCGGGCGCCGCGATCCTGCAGGCGCGTCAGCCCCGCCAGGTGTCCAAGCTGAAGCGCGAGGCGGTGCGGCTGAAGGGCCAGATCCTCGCCCTGCCGGTGACGCTCAAGAACCGCTACGGCACGACGCCCTATTACGACCGGGTCCTGTCCCGCCTGATCCGCCATTACGACGGCGCGCGGCCCGACAGCCAGCGCGTTGCGGTGGTGGTGATCTACCCGCAGCAGGGGCTTGAGGCCTCGCATATCGAGATGCTGCGCTATTTCAACGACCGGGGTTATGCCTGCCTTGTCGTGTCGAACCTCCCGCTTGGCGCGGCGGACCGCACGCGCCTGCTGGGAGCCTGCTGGCATTACATCGAACGCCCGAATTTCGGCTACGATTTCGGCGCCTATCGCGACGGGGTGATGCACCTCTTTCCCCGGCTCGACGGGCTGGAGCGGCTGGTGCTGATCAACGACAGCTCGTGGTTCCCGCTGCCCGGCGCGCGCGACTGGCTGGAGCAGGCCGAGGCGCTGGATGTCGACTATGCCGGCGCGATCTCGCAGAACGGCGTGCCCAAGACCGAGCTGGACAATCCCGCCGGGCCCGACTGGCGGCTTGCGACCGGGCACCGGCATTTCCACTATGCCTCCTACGCGCTGGCGATCCGCCCGGCGATCCTGCGCGATCCGGGCTTTCGCCGCTTCTGGCAGAAATACCGGCTGACGCAGGTCAAGAACACGGTCGTGCGCCGGGGCGAGATCGGGCTGACCCGCTGGGTGCTCGACAGCGGCCATTCCCACGGCGCGACCTACGATGTGCTGTCGCTCGCCAAGGACCTCGCCGCCTGCGGTGACAGCGAAATCGACCGTATCGCCCGCGACCTGATCACCCTGAACCAGCCCGAAACCGTCGCCTGGCTCGACGCCCATGTCCCGGCCCTGAGCGCCGCCCGCAGCCCGGCCGAACGGGCCGAGCTGGAGCGCATCATCAAGACGGTCGCCATCCGCGTCGGCGTCAGCTACGTGCTGCCCCGGCTGATCTACCGGGCGCAGGGCTTTGCCTTCCTCAAGAAATCCCCGATCTGGCTGTCGCGCCGGGAAAGCGACGTGGTGCTGGATTTCGCGCGCGAACTGCCGCCGCCCTTCGGCCCGGTGATCCTGGACGAGGCCAGGGCCCTGCGCCGCACCTCGGGTCCGCGCTTTGATCCCGAACTGGCGCGCGAGGCCGGGCATGACACGCTGGTTGCCCCCTCTCCGGGGCCGGAACTGAACTGGCTGGGCTGGCCGAAACCCTCGGCCTTCCGGCGCGAAGCGGGCGGCGCTTGACCCCGCATCGGGGTCTGTGACACCACGGACCGGACACAGAGCGGAGGTGGAGATGTACCATAAGGGAAAGGTCAGCTACAGCCCTGTGCCGCTGCCGGACCGGCGCGACCTCACACCCGGGCAGATGCAGGCCGAGGCGGATGCCTTCCACGACCTGATGCGCCGCCGGCACACGGTGCGCGAGTTTTCGGACCGCGCGGTGGACGCGGCGGTGATCGCGCGCTGCATCGAAACCGCGGGCACAGCCCCTTCCGGGGCGAACCACCAGCCCTGGCATTTCGTGGCGATTGCCGATCCGGCGATGAAATCCCGGATCCGCGCCGCCGCCGAGGCCGAGGAAGAGAAATTCTATGCAGGCGGCGCGGGCGACGAATGGCTGCAGGCGCTGGAACCCATAGGGACCGGGGTCAGCAAGCCGCATCTGGACATCGCGCCCTGGCTGATCGTGATCTTCGCGCAGCGCTACGGCACCACCCATGACGGCGAGCGGTACAAGAACTACTACGTGCCCGAAAGCGTCGGCATCGCCACCGGTTTCCTGATTGCCGCTTTGCACACTGCCGGGCTGTCCTGCCTGACCCATACGCCCAACCCGATGCGGTTTCTCAACGGCCTCTGCGATCGGCCGGACAGCGAAAAGCCGGTGATGATCCTCGCGGTCGGGCACCCCCATGCCGATGCCACGGTGCCTGCCGTGGCCAAGATCAAGAAACCGCTGGACGAGATCCTGACGATCCGTCGCGGCTGAACCCGCCCCGGGCGGCAAGAGGACAATTGATGAAAGCACTTTTCGAGCACAGATGTTTCGGCGGCCTGCAGGGCGTCTACACCCATGCCTCCGAGGCGACGGGCGGCGACATGACCTTCGGCCTGTTCCTGCCGGCCGAGTCGGCGGACGGCCCGGTGCCGGTGCTGTGGTATCTCAGCGGGCTGACCTGCACGCATGAAAATGCGATGGTCAAGGCGGGCGCCCAGATGTGGGCCGCCGAGCAGGGGATCGCGCTGGTCTTTCCCGACACCTCGCCGCGCGGCGAGGGCGTGGCCAATCACGACGATTACGACATGGGCCAGGGCGCGGGGTTTTATGTCAATGCCACCCAGGCCCCCTGGGCGCCGCATTTCCGCATGTGGGACTATGTGGCCGAGGAACTGCCCGCGCTGGTGAGCTCGGCCTTTCCGGTCGATGCGGACCGGCAGGCGATCACCGGCCATTCGATGGGCGGCCACGGCGCGCTGACCCTGGCGATGCGCCAGCCGGGGCGGTTCCGCTCGGTCTCGGCCCTCGCCCCGATCTGCCATCCCTTCGGCTCGGATTGGGGGCGCAAGCAGTTCACCGCCTATCTCGGCCCGGACGAGGCCACCTGGACCGGCCATGACGCCAGCGTCCTGATGCAGGAGGCGGGGTTCGACGGACCCGTGCTGATCGACCAGGGCACCAAGGACCAGTTCCTCGACCTGCTCAAACCCGAAACGCTTTCGGCCGCGATGGCCTCCCGCCGCCAGCCGGGCCTGTTCCGGATGCAGCAGGGCTATGACCACAGCTATTTCTTCGTGGCAAGCTTCATGGAGGATCACGTGAGTTTCCACGCCGAGGCGCTCTGGGCGTGAGTGCGCTTTACATCGACGCCGATGCCTGCCCGGTCAAGGCCGAGGCCGAGCGCGTGGCCAGCCGCCACGGCATCCGCATGTATCTCGTGTCCAACGGCGGGCTGCGGCTGTCGCAGAACCCGCTGGTGGAGGTGGTGATCGTGCCCGACGGGCCGGATGTGGCCGACATGTGGATCGCGGACCGCGCCGGGCCGGGCGATGTGGTGGTCACCGGCGACATCCCCCTGGCCGCCCGCTGCGTCGAGGCCGGGGCCCGGGTGCTCAAGCACAACGGCGAGGCCCTGACCGGGGCCAATGTGCGCGAGGCGCTGGCGATGCGCGACCTGATGACCGACCTGCGCGCCGCCGACCCATTCCGCCAGGGCGGCGGCAAGGGTTTCACCAAGGCCGACCGGTCCCGCTTCCTCGAAGCGCTGGAGCGCGAACTGCGCGCCGCCGCAAGGGGCTGATCCGCCACCCGTCCCCTGCGCCGCAGGCCGCCCGGGTCCCCAAGCCGCGCCGGGAAATCGCCCGCCCGTCTGCCGCTGGCGCCCCGCCCCTGCTTCATCTCGTCCGAAATACTCCGGGGGTGCGGGGGCTGGCCCCCGCGGCGCTCCCTTTCAGCCCAGCATCCGCGTGAAGGTCACGCTGGTCGGGCGATCATATCCCGCATGCGCCGTCCGCCCGGTTTCCGCGAAACCCAGCCGGGCAAAGGCGGCGTGGTTCTCCACCAGCTCGACCCGGGTCTGCAGCACCACCGCCGGCAGCCCGAGCGCCAGGGCCCGCGCCCCGGCGTGATCCAGCATCATGCGCGCCAGCCCGCGCCCGCGATGCGTCGCGGCCACGGCCAGCTTGCCGAGGTAGAGGTGACCGGGTTGCGGCGTCAGGATCATGCAGGCCACCGGCCCGGGGTCGCGGATCGCCCAGAGCTCGTTGCGCGCGGCCTCTTCCGCCAGGCTGTCCGGCGTCATGCGCAGCAGGGACGAGGGCGGGTCGATCCGTGGCTCCATATAGGCAAAGGCCGCCTGCAGCAGCTGGTGGACCGGGGCCATGTCGTCTTGCGGTGTCAGGCGGATCGGTGTCATGGGCTGCGCTTTCGTCTGGCGGGGCAGGGGGGCTGTCTGCCCCCCGCCGCACCCTCCGGGTGCGACTCCCCCCGAGGATATTTCCGGCCAGAGGAACTTGGAAGCCGGCTCAGAGCAGTCCGGCGATGCGCTGCCGTGCCGAGTTCGAACGCGGGGTCCAGAGGTTGCGCTCGATGGCCTCCTGCAGCCGCTCGGCGATCTCGCGCAGGGCGGCCGGGTTGTGTTCGGCGATGAAGTCGCGGGTCTCCTCGTCCTTCAGGAAGGCCTCCTCGACCAGGTCGAAATGATGGTTCTGCACCGCGCCGGTGGTGGCGGCGAAGGCAAACAGGTAATCGACCGTCGCCGCGATCTCGAAGGCGCCCTTGTAGCCGTGGCGCTTCATCCCGGCGATCCACTTGGGATTCACCACGCGGGAGCGCAGGACCCGCGAGATCTCTTCGTCCAGCGTGCGGATCACCGGGCGTTCGGGGCGGGAGTGGTCGTTGTGGTAGATCGGCCGGTCCTGCCCCTGCAGGGTGGCCACGGCGGCGGCCGCGCCGCCCTCGAACTGATAGTAATCGTCGCTGTCCAGCAGGTCGTGCTCGCGGTTGTCCTGGTTCTGCACGATGGCCTCGGCCTGTTTCAGCCGGGTTTCAAAGCCGGTGCGGTCGGCCTCGCCCTCGCGTTCGGCGGCATAGGCGTAAGAGCCCCACTGCAGGTAAGCCTCGGCCAGGTCGGCCTTGTCCGACCAGCCGCGCTCGTCGATCAGCGCCTGCAGCCCCGCGCCATAGGCGCCGGGTTTCGAGCCGTAGACCCGGGTGGCGGGTTCGCCCGCCCGCGTGCGGGCCGCGGCGGGGTTCATGTCTTCGGGTTCCTCCAGCGCCTGCACCGCGCGGGCGGCGCGGTCGACCAGGGCGATGAGCTGGGGAAAGGCGTCGCGGAAGAAGCCCGAGATGCGCAGCGTCACGTCGACCCGGGGCCGCCCGAGGATCGAGAGCGGCAGGATCTCGAACCCGGTGACCCGCCGGTTGGCGCTGTCCCATTGCGGCTTGACGCCCATCAGGGCCAGCGCCTGGGCGATGTCGTCGCCGCCGGTGCGCATGTTCGCCGTGCCCCAGGCGGTCAGCAGCAGAGCGCGCGGCCAGTCGCCCTGTTTCTGCAGGTGGGTCTCGATCAGCAGGTTCGCCGATTTCCATCCGAGCGCCCAGGCCGTGGGCGTCGGCACCGCGCGGCTGTCGACGGAGTAGAAGTTGCGCCCCGTGGGCAGCGTGTCGAGCCGGCCGCGGGTGGGCGCGCCGGATGGCGCCGGGGCGACGAACTGCCCCTTGAGGGCGGTGAGGAGCCCCGCCCCTTCCGCCGGGCCGCAGGCGGCGATGGTCGGGCGGACGGAGGCCCCGATCCCGTCCAGCACCGCCTGCGAGGCCGGGCCCGGCGGGGTCGCGCCGTCGACCAGGCTCTGCGCCAGCAGTTCCAGCCGCTCGACCGTGTCGCCCTGGCTGCGCCAGGGGCTCGGGTCGATATCGGCAAGGGCCGCGGGCCGTGCCCCGTCCCAGGGGGCGGCCATGTCGCAGTCGAGCGGATCGAAGGCCAGCCCCATATCCGCGGCCAGGGCGCGGGGCAGGGCGGCGTCCGCGCCCTTGCCGTCGCCGCGCGGGATGCGGGTCAGGGCGATGGCGAGGTCGCGCGCCAGGCTGCCCTGCGGGGACTGTCCAAAGACATGCAGCCCGTCGCGGATCTGCGCCTCCTTCAGCTCGCAGAGGAAGGCGTCGAGCTTTGCGAGGTCGCCCTCGCTGTCCTGGCCCGTCAGGCCCGCGTCCTTGTCGAGCCCGGTGGCCGTGGTCAGCGACAGGATCTCGCGGCGCAGGTGCTCGATCCGGCGGGGGTCGACGCCGGCGGCCTCGTAATATTCGTCCACCAGCGCCTCGAGGTCGCGCATCGGACCGTAGCTTTCCGCCCGGGTCAGGGGCGGGGTCAGGTGATCCACGATCACCGCCTGCGCCCGGCGCTTGGCCTGGGTGCCCTCGCCCGGATCGTTCACGATGAAGGGATAGACATGCGGCATCGGGCCCAGAACCGCCTCGGGCAGGCAGGTTTCGGACAGGGCCAGCGCCTTGCCGGGCAGCCATTCGAGGTTGCCGTGCTTGCCCATATGCACCACCGCATGCGCCCCCCAGTGGTGGCGGAGCCAGAAGTAGAAGGCGAGGTAATGATGCGGCGGCACGAGGTCCGGCGAATGGTAGGTCTCGGTCGGGTCGATGTTGTAGCCGCGCGCCGGCTGGATGCCGATCACGACATTGCCGTGGGTCAGGATGGAGAGCTTGAAGCAGGGTTCCGCGGCATCGGGGGCGGATGGAGAGCGGCCCTCCGGGGGGAGTTTTTGGGACGAGATGAAGGGATCCTGTCGCGCCTCGCCCCAGCGGTCGGTGATGCGTTGTTTCACCTCCCAGGGGAGGTTGGCGAAGTGTTTCTCGTAGTCGGCCAGGGGATAGGAGACGCCGCCCGCACGGGTGGCGCGGTCGGTCAGCCAGTTGGTGGGGCCGGCGAGGATTGCCTGCATCAGCGCATCGCTGTTGGCGGGTGCGTTTTCGACCCGGTAGCCCCCGGCGGCGAGCAGGCGCAGCGTTTCGACGGTGGAGGCGGGGGTGTCGAGGCCCACGCCATTGGCGAGGCGGCCGTCCTTGTTGGGATAGTTCGCCAGGATCAGCGCGACCCGGCGGTCGGGCGCGGGGGTCTGGCGCAGGCGGGTCCAGTTGCGCGCCAGTTCGGCGACAAAGGCGATGCGGTCGCCCTGGGCGCGGTAGGTGGCGATCGGGCACTGGGTGGCCTCGTCGAAATAGGCCTCGTCCTTGAAGGAGATCGCGCGGGAGAGGAGGCGGCCGTCGACCTCGGGAAGGGCCACGTTCATCGCGATGTCGCGCGCCGAAAGGCCGGTGAGGCCGGAGGCCCAGGCCTCTTCCGACCCGCCGGAGAGCACGACCTGCAGCACGGGCGCGGCATTGGCCGAGGCGGCCGTCAGCGGGTTCCCGGATCCGGTGTCGCCCTGATGCGGGGTGCCGGTGGCGAAGGCGGTGCAGTTCAGGATCAGCGCGGGCGCGGCCTGGGTGAAGAGGTGGTCGAGGGTGGCGGCCGAGACCGGGTCCTTGAGCGAGGCGACAAAGACCGGCATCGGGGCCAGCCCCGCGCGCAGCAGCGCCTTGACCAGCCGGTTGATCGGGTTGAGTCCGGCGCCCTGCACCAGCGCGCGGTAGAAGACGATGGGGACAACCGGGGCGCCCTCGGGCCATTGGGCGCGCAGCGTCGCGAGGTCGGGCTGGCTGGCGCCGGGCCAATAGAGACCCGCGCGCAGCAGCGGGCGGGGCGGGGCTGGCGGTTCGGCCCCGTCGAGCATGTGGCGCGCATGGGCGAGGAAGTTGGCGGCATTCTCGGGGCCGCCCTCGACCAGGTAGGACCAGAGCCGGTCGTAATCGGCATCCGGCACGGTGGAGAGCGCGCGGAGTTCCGCGTCGGGGTTGTCGTCGCCGGGCAGGGCGGCGAAGGGCACCCCGGCCTCGTGCAGGCGGGCCGAGAACTGGTCGAGCCCGTAGCGCCAGTAGCCGGCCCCGCCGAGCAGCCGCGCCACCACCATGCGCGACCCGGTGGCGCATTGGTCAAGGTGCAGGTCGACGGACATCGGATGGCGCAGGTGGGTGAGGTTCGCCAGGCGCAGGGAGAGGGCGCCGTCGCCGGCGGCGCGGGCCTCGGACAGGGCGGCGAGTTCGGTGTCGGCAGCCGAGATCACCACCAGGTCGGCCGGGGTCTGGCCGATGTCGACCGGCTCCTGTCCGTCGTCGTGGGAACCTGGGGTGGCGGCGAGGAGGTGCATGGGTCGGGCCTTCGGATGGTGGAGGGGGCGGGCGCCTCCGGCGGGAGTATTTGGGACGAGATGAAGCTGGGGGCCGTGTTGTGTCCGGGCGTCTGGCGGTTTGCGGGCGGTGGAGCCGCGGGGTGCGAAGTCGGGCGCTGCTGGTGCGGCGGTTGCGGCTGGTTCGGGGCCGGTGCCAGGTGGCGGGATGGCGCCTGGTGCCCCGGCGGGCCCGGGAGGGCGGGTGCCGGTGCTGGGCTGTGGGGCGCTCGGGTGGAGCCGTGGCCTCGGTGGACGGGCTGGTATGGCAGGGGGCGGGGCGTTGGTCTGGCAGGTGGCAGGCAGGTGGTTTGGCGGGGGGCGTTTCTGTCTTTCAGGTGTGCCGCGCGGGCCCGCCCCGGGCGGATGTCCGGGGCCGGGTCTGGCGGGTCAGAGCGTCTTGGTCATGAAGACGGAGGAGCCGTTGTCCACATAGTCGCCAAAGGGCGGGCAGCGGGTGTAGCCCATGCGTTGGTAGAGGCGGCAGGCGGCGTCGAGGAGCTCTCCGGTTTCGAGGTTGAGCACGGGGAGGGAGTCGGCGCGGGCCTGGTCTTCGATCGCCGCGATCAGCTTGCGGCCGATGCCGTGACCCCGGGCGGCCTCGTCGACATAGAAGCTCTTGATCTCGCCATAGCCGTCGCAGAGGCGGACCGCGCAGCAGCCCACGGGCCGCTCGCCGAGGCGGGCCACGAGGAAGCGGACATCGGGGCTGCGCAGGGCCTCATGCGACAGGAAATGGTTCTCCTCGGCCGAGTAGAGCCGGACCATGAGCGCCTGGCTTGCGTCCAGCAGGGCGGAGGCGCCGGGGTCGAGCGGGTCGCCCGGCGCGATGGTCACCACCTCGCTCATGCCGAAAGCGCCGCCGTGATCGCCTCGCGGTCCAGGCCGGCCTGGCCGATGACGACAAGGCGCGTTTCGCGCGGTTCGGCGCCGAAGGGGCGGTCGAAATAGGTGTCGACGCGGGGGCCGACGGCCTGCAGGGTCAGGCGCATCGGCTTGCCCGCGACGGCGGCGAAGCCCTTGAGGCGCAGGATGTCGTGGCTGCGGATCGTGTCGGCCACCTGTTCGGCAAAGACGCCGGCGTCAGCGATCTCGGGGCGGGTGACGATGAAGGTCTCGAACTCGTCATGCCCGTGGTCGTGGTCATGATCGTGGTGGTCGTCGTCCTCGTCATCGTCGTGATGATGATGGTGGTGCACCTCGTGCCGCGCCTCGGTATCGGCCTCGGCGGCGGCGGCCATGCCGAGCAGCACCTCCACCGGCAGGGCGCCCATCGAGGAGGGGATCACCTGCACGCCGGAGCGGGCCCCGTCCTTGAGACCGGCGAGGATTTTCGCGGCCTCCTCGGGGCTCATCAGGTCCGACTTGTTGACCACGACCATGTCGGCGCAGGCAAGCTGGTCCTCGAAAAGCTCGGACAGCGGGGTCTCGTGGTCGATGCTGTCGTCGGCGGCGCGCGCGGCGGCCACGGCCCCCTCGTCATGGGCGAAGCGGCCGTCGCGCAGGGCGGGGCCGTCGACCACGGTGACCACGCCGTCGACCGTCACCCGGGTCGAGATGCCCGGCCAGTTGAAGGCGCGCACCAGCGGCTGCGGCAGGGCCAGGCCCGAGGTCTCGATCACGATGTGATCGGGGCGGTCGGGGCGGTCGAGCAGCTTTTCCATGGTGGGGATGAAATCTTCGGCCACGGTGCAGCAGATGCAGCCGTTGGACAGCTCCATGATGTCGTCGTCGGTGCAGGCCTCGGAGCCGCAGCCCTTGAGGATGTCGCCATCGACGCCGAGGTCGCCGAACTCGTTGATGATCAGCGCGATCTTCTTGCCCTTGGCGTTGGACAGCATGTGGCGGATCAGCGTCGTCTTCCCGGCGCCGAGAAAGCCGGTGATGATCGTGGCGGGTGTCTTGGTCAGCATCTTTGGGCTCCGGTCTTGAGCGTGGGCACGGCGGGGCGTATGCCCGGGACCATGCGGCATGTGATTTCGATCTGCGGGGACTGCGAGGGCGACGGGGCGGCGCTGGCCGCAGCCGTGGCCGCGCGTGATCCCGGGGCCGAGGTGCGCGTGGTCCCCTGCATGAACCTGTGTTCCCGGCCCGTCACCGTGGCGGCGCGGGCCGAGGGAAAGGCGGCATATCTGTTTGGCGGCGTGACCCCGGACGAGGCCGAGGCGGTCGCCACCTTTGCCCGGATGTACGCGCAGGCGCCCGACGGGGTGATCGCCGACGCCCGCCCGCTGGGGCGGCTGAGGCTCTGCCTGATCGGGCGGATCCCGGCGTAGTTCATTCCACCGTCACCTGATAGGTCGCCTCGATCGGCTGACCGTCATGGGCGAGCTGTTCGTGGCTGTTGGCGTTCAGCGTGATGCGCACCTCGGCCGGGCCGGGCTTCAGCCCCGCGATGTTCACCCAGGGACCGTAGGCGCGCAGCTCCTTGACGCCGTTGACGTAGATATGGGCGTGGCCCTCGCCGGGGGTGGCGGGCCCGTTCACCTTGTCGGGGGCGAAGGCGAAATTTTCCAGGCTGATATGGATGTTCAGCCCGCCGCCACCTTCGGGCATGACCTCGGCGCTGACCGAGGGGACCGGGGTCCCGGTTTCGATCAGCTTGGAATGGTCGTGCCCTGCCATCGCCCCGTCCAGCGGGCCGTTGTCGTCATGCGGCGCGCCGTGGGCGGAGTGGTCATGCGCCATCTCGGGGGCCGGAGCGGCCTGTGCCAGCAGAAAGCCCAGGCCGGTGCCGAAGAAGAGCCCGATGACCAGCATGAAGAGCGTGTTCTTCACCTCAGGCCTCCTGTGCCTGCATCGTGGCCTCGCGCTGCCAGAACCAGCCGGCGAAGAGGCCGAGCAACGTCCAGGCCGCAAAGCCGACTCCAAGCGCGCGCGCGGCGAAGAGGCCGGCGAGTTCCGGCGGCACCGGGCCGACGAAGGTGTCGGGATGCGGAGCGCCGATGACCTGCGGGGCCAGGATCGCCAGCGCGCCGATCACGCGCGGCACCGGGCCGGTGCCGAAGGCGATGAGCCAGAGCCCGATCCCCGTGGCCGCGACGGTCGAGAACCACCAGACCTGCCGCGCGCCCAGATCGGCGGCGGCGCTGCCGGGCAGTTCCGGCGGCAGGCCGAAGGCGGGGGCGAGGTGCACCGCGACGAAACCGGCGATGCCCCAGAGCAGCCCGGCCCGCGGCGTGATCTCGACCCCGCGCAGGGCGGCCAGCGCCATCGCGGCGACCAGCAGCATGGCATAGCCGCAATAGATCAGCGTGGCGAAGAGGATGCTGAGCATGTCGCGCACCGGGTCGAAGGCCCAGGCGACATGGGCGGAACTGCCCTGTCCCGCAAAATGCACGACCTCCCCGGACTCGTAGAGTTCGGAGGCCAGCAGGACGGGTTGCACGAATACCAGTTGCAGCGCGGCGGCAATCAGCCCCGCTGCAAACCCAGCGAACAACGCGCTGGTCAGAACCTGTCTGAACATCTGACTGTGGTCAGGCCGTCAGTGGCAGGGGAAGCCGGTGGCGTGGCGCGTGTCATGCGCCGCATCATGCAGGGTCGCGGCCTGCACGTGGCCGGCAAGGGTCACGATGCCCAGGCCAAGGGCGAAAACGGCGGCGATGCCCAGGATCTCGGTACGGACGAGGCCTGCGGATTTGCTCAGTGCGGTCATGTCATATCTCCTTTGCCGTCAACCCCGACGGCGGATGGGTTTCGATCGCATGGCCGGTCTCCTGGCTTGCGGGTCAGTGCCGGCCCTCGCCTTCCCGGTTTCCCAGTGGCGTCCGAGGGCCCGCTCTCCGCTTCACAGTCGCGGGGGCGGCTGCGGCTGTGGATCCCGGGTTGGGTCGTCCATTCCGCATTCCCGATTATTCCCCGGACGCTTTGCGCCCTTGGCGGGGAACCATACAGCTACCGTATTGCGCCCTCGGGGCCGCCTGCGTCAAGGGCGAAACGGGGCGGCGGCAGTGCCGCGCCGGGCAATGCCTGCAGCGCAGGCGGTCCGCCCGATGGGCTTGCGGGCCGGCATGATCCTGCCGGACTCGGGGCGAATTGGCTGCTTTGGCGCAATATCTTGTGGATAACCTAGGTCGCGCAGCCATATGGAGCGCGCTTGGCGTTGACTCACAGGGGGTGCATCCGCAGGCTGCCCTGTACCACCGGAATCATCCATCCGGACTCACAGGGGACCGCCGCGTGCGTTTCAGCAAGCTCAAACTGACCGGCTTCAAAAGCTTCGTCGATCCGACCGATCTGATCATCCATGATGGTCTGACCGGCGTCGTCGGGCCCAATGGCTGTGGCAAGTCGAACCTGCTGGAGGCGCTCCGCTGGGTGATGGGCGAGAATCGTCCCACCGCGATGCGGGGCGGCGGGATGGAGGACGTGATCTTTGCCGGTGCCGCCAGCCGCCCGGCGCGCAATTTCGCCGAGGTGACGCTGCAGATCGACAACTCGGAGCGTCTGGCCCCTGCGGGGTTCAACGACACCGATCAGGTCGAGATCGTCCGCCGGATCACCCGGGATGTCGGGTCGGCCTACAAGGCCAACGGCAAGGATGTGCGGGCGCGGGACGTGCAGATGCTGTTCGCCGATGCCTCCACCGGGGCGCATTCTCCGGCGCTGGTGCGGCAGGGGCAGATTTCCGAGCTGATCAACGCCAAGCCCAAGAACCGGCGCCGTATCCTTGAGGAAGCGGCGGGGATCTCGGGCCTGTACGCCCGCCGGCACGAGGCCGAGCTGAAGCTGAACGGGGCCGAGCAGAACCTGGCGCGGGTCGACGACGTGGTGGAACAGCTGGCCGCGCAGATCGCGCAGCTGGAACGGCAGGCCAAGCAGGCCGCCCGCTACCGCGCCATCGGGACCGAGCTGCGCCAGGCCGAAGGGCTGCTGCTCTATCGCCGCTGGTGCGAGGCCGACGAGGCGCGCACCGCCGCCGCCGCCGCCCTGCGCGAACGCACCTCGGCCGCCGCCCAGGCCGAGACCGGCGCGCGCACCTCTGCCAAGGCGCGCGAGGCGGCCGAAGAGGGCCTGCCGCCCAAGCGCGAGGAAGAGGCGATTGCCTCGGCCGTGCTGCAGCGTTTGCAGGTGGAGCGCGACACCCTGGCGGAGCGGGAAAATCGCGCCGTCCAGGCAATCGAGGCGCTGAAATCAAGGATTTCGCAACTTTCCCGCGATATCGAACGCGAAGCGGGGCTGAACCGGGACGCCGGGGACACCATCGCCCGGCTGGAGGATGAGGCAAAGGAGCTGGCCGCCGCTGGCGAAGGGCACGGCGCCGCGCTGGAGGCTGCCGCCGAGGCATCGCGCGAGGCCGCCGCCCTGCTGCAGGAGCGCGAGGACGAGCTGTCGCAGCTGACCGAGGACGTGGCACGCCTGGCCGCGCGCCATCAGTCGGCGCACCGGTTCCTGGACGACAGCCGCAAGATGCTGACCCGGTCCGAGGCAGAGGCCGAGAAGGCGCGCGACGCGGTGAAGCAGAGCCGCGCGGCGCTGCAGGCCTCGGCCGAGGCGGCCGAGACGGCCAGGGCCGACGAGGAAACCGCCCAGGGCACCGCGGCCCGGGCGGAAGAGGCGCTGGTGTCGGCGGAAACCGCCCGCGCCGACACCCAGTCGCGCGAGGCAGAGGCGCGGGCGCACCGCTCCGCCGCCGATGGCGAGGTCAATGCGCTGAGGGCCGAGGTCTCGGCCCTGGCCCGGCTGGTGGCCCGCGACACGGCCGAGGGCGGGCAGGTGCTGGACCTGGTCAAGGTCCGCCCCGGCTATGAAAAGGCGCTTGGCGCGGCGCTGGCCGATGACCTGCGCGCGCCGGTGGTGGATGCCGACGGCCCGTCGGGCTGGACCCGGCTTCCGGGTTATGGCGCGGGGCAGGAGCTGCCGCCGGGCGTGCAGTCGCTGGCGAATTTCGTGACCGTGCCCGAGGTGCTGGAACGACGCATCTCGCAGATCGGGCTGGTCGACCCGGAGGATGGCGCACGGCTGCAGGCGCAGCTGAAACCCGGCCAGCGGCTGGTGACCACCGAGGGCGACCTGTGGCGGTGGGACGGCTACCGCGCCTGGGCCGAGGATGCGCCTTCTGCTGCGGCGCTTCGCCTGCAGCAGCTCAACCGACTGGAAGAGCTGAAGCAGGAGCTTGAGCGGGCCTCGAACCAGGCCGAGGGCGCGCGGGCGGCGCATGAGCATCTGGCCAAGCGTCTGGCCGACCTGGCCGAGGCCGACAAGCTGGCCCGCCAGGCCCGCCGCGATGCCGACCGGCTGGTCGCCGATGCCGCCCGCGCGCTGAGCCGGGCCGAGGCCGACAAGGCGCTGGCGGAAAGCCGGCTGGAAAGCCTGGGCCTGGCGGTCACGCGCCACGAGGAAGACGCGATGATGGCCCGCAAGCAGACCGCCGAGGCCGAAAAGGCGGTGGCGGAGCTGGGCGACCTGGACGCCGCCCGCAATGCGGTGGAACAGGTCAAGATCGCCGTCGAAGGCGCGCGCATGGCGATGATGACGCGCCGCGCCGGCCATGACGAGTTGCGCCGCGAGGGCGAGGCCCGGACCCGCCGCGCGGGCGAGGTCGACCGGGAACTGGGCAACTGGCGCAACCGGCTGGACAGCGCCGGCAAGCGGGTTGGCGAACTGGCCGAACGCCGCGACGAAAGCGAGGCGGAACTGGCCGAGGCCGCGGATGTTCCCGCCGCCATCGCCGCCGAACGCGAGACCCTGGCGAGCGGGATCGAAACCGCCGAGGCCCGCCGCAAGGCCGCCGCCGACGCCCTGGCCGAGGCCGAGACCGTGCTGCGCGAGGCCGTGACCGCCGAGCGCGAGGCCGAACGCGCCGCCAGCGACGCCCGCGAGGCGCGCGCCCGTGCCGAGGCGCGCTCTGACGCCGCCGACGAGGCGGTGACCGCTGCCGCCGAACGGATCGCCGAAGAGCTGGAGCTGTCGCCCAGGCAGCTGCTGGAGGAACTGGCCGTCGACCCCGAGGGGATGCCGGGCGTCGAGGCGATCGAGGCCGAGGTGAACCGCCTGAAACGCCAGCGCGACTCGCTGGGCGCGGTGAACCTGCGCGCCGAGGAGGACATGAAGGAGGTCGTGGGCGAACACGCGACCCTGCTGAGCGAAAAGTCCGATCTGGAGGAGGCGATCCGCACCCTGCGCAGCGGCATCGCCAGCCTGAACCGCGAGGGGCGCGAACGGCTGCTGACGGCCTTCGAACAGGTGAATTCGAACTTCTCGCTGCTCTTCACCCACCTCTTTGGCGGGGGCGAGGCGAGCCTGATGCTGGTGGAAAGCGACGATCCGCTTGAGGCCGGGCTGGAGATCATGTGCCAGCCGCCGGGCAAGAAACTGTCGACCCTCAGCCTGCTGTCCGGCGGCGAACAGACGCTGACCGCGCTGGCGCTGATCTTTGCCGTCTTCCTGGCGAATCCGGCGCCGATCTGCGTGCTCGACGAGGTCGACGCGCCGCTGGACGATGCCAACGTCACCCGCTTCTGCGACATGATGGACGAGATGTGCCGCCGCACCGACACCCGGTTCCTGGTGATCACCCACCATGCGGTGACAATGGCGCGGATGGATCGGCTGTTCGGCGTGACCATGCAGGAGCAGGGGGTCAGCCAGCTGGTTTCGGTCGATCTGAAGAAGGCCGAGGCGCTGGTGGCCTGACCCCGCGCGGTCCGGCCGCGCGGTGCTTTGCAAACCCGGGGCGCGGGCCATTCCGGCCCGGTGGCGCGGGCGGGGTCCGGCGGGATGAACCGCCGCCCCGGTCAGAGCCGGTTCAGCAGGTCCGGCGTCGGCCAGGCGTCGGCCGGCAGGCCAAGCTGCTGCTGCACGGACTGCACCGCCTCGCGCGTCTTTTCCCCCAGGATCCCGTCCACCGCGCCAACGTCATAGCCCCGGGCAATCAGCTTTTGCTGCAGGGTCTGCATCTGCTGGCCCGAAAGGCCGGGATCGGGATTGCCCGCGTCAAAGACCGGCGCGCCCTGCAGGCGGGTGGCGAAATAGGCCGCCGTCAGCACATAGACAAAGCTGCGGTTCCATTCGAAATAGACGTCGTAATTGGGATAGACGAGGAAGGCCGGCCCCTTGCGCCCCTGCGGGATCAGGATCGAGGCGGGCAGCCCCGGCGCCAGCAACTGGCCCGACCGGGGGCGGACCCCCAGGCTGGTCCATTCGGCGGCTGTCTTCTTGTGATTCAGCCCGGTCTGCGCCCAGTCGAGCCCGGAGGGAAGGGTGACCTCCTGCAGCCAGGGCTCGTTCGGGCGCCATCCCAGGTGACGCAGCATCTTGCCGCCCGACATCAGCGCATCGGGGGGTGATCCCTTCAGGTCGACATGCCCGTCGCCATCGCCGTCGACCCCGTTTTCCAGGATATCCTCGGGCAGCATCTGGACCATGCCGATTTCACCGGCCCAGGCACCGGTGGTGCGGGCCGGGTCGAAATCGCCCTTTTCATAGAGCGTGAGCGCGGCGAAAATCTGGGGGCGGAACAGCTCGGGGCGGCGGCAGTCGTGGGCCAGGGTGACCAGCGCGTTCAGCGTGTTGAAATCGCCCTGGAAGGCGCCGTAATCTGTCTCGAAGGCCCAGAAGGCCAGCAGCACACCGCGCGACACGCCGAATTCGCGTTCGATCCGGTCGAATGTCGCGGCCTGCTGTTTCGCCTTGGACAGCCCCGTGTTCAGCCGGTTGGCCGAGATCAGGCGGCGGGCAAAGGTGGTGAAATCCAGCTGGAACACGCCCTGAGCGCGGTCGGCCTTGATCACCTTGGGATCCTGGCGGACCCCGGCGAAGAAGCGGTCGGCAGCGGCGGGGGCATGGCCGCGCTGGATCGCCTCGGCCTTCAGCCCCGCGACGAACTGGCCAAAGCCCCCGCCGCATTGCGCCAGGGCCGGGCCAGAGGCGGCGCAGGTCAGGAGAAGGGCAGTGACGATGGAGCGGAGGGTCATGGCGGCCTCGGGGTTTGTGCAATCGCCGCACCGTAGCAGTCTGGCGCGCATCGGCAATGGCGCAGGGCTGGCCCGGCAAAGCCTCGCGCAGTCGTGAGCGCGGGCGGTCAGGCGAGCCAGAGCAGGGCGCTCGCCACAAGCATCACGGCCCAGACCCGCCAGAGCGCCCCGACGGCGGCGTCGATCCTGTCGGGGCCGGGCGCGCGGTCGCCCTGGGGAAAGACCCAAGGGAAGTCCTGCATCCGCCCGTCATAGGCGCGCGGGCCGGACAGGGCGGTGCCGATGGCGCGCGCCATCGCCGCCTCGGGCCAGCCGGCATTGGGCGAGCGGTGGCGGCGGCCCTCGGCCAGGATGTCGCGCCAGTGGCCCAGCCCGCCGTGAGTGCCCGCCAGGATCAGCGCGGTCAGCCGGGCGGGGATCAGGTTCAGCAGGTCGTCGGCCCGCGCGGCGGCCTTGCCGAACCGTTCGTAGCGGTCCGTGCGGTAGCCGATCATGCTGTCGGCGGTATTGACCGCCTTGTAGATCGCCAGCCCCGGCAGACCGGCGACGAGGAACCAGAAGGCGGGGGCGATGACCCCGTCCGACAGGTTTTCGGCCGCGCTCTCGATAGCGGCGCGGGTCACGGCGGGGCCGTCCATCGCGGCGGTGTCGCGGCTGACGATGCGGCCCACGGCGCGGCGCCCCTCGGCCAGCGACATGCGCAGCCCGTCAGCGACGGCGCGCACATGGTCGACCAGCGAGCGCTGCGCCAGCAGGATGGCGGCGGCGGGAATGATCGCCACCGGCCCAAGCTGCTGGATCAGCCAGCCGATTGCCCCGGCAACGGCAACGATCGCCAGCAGCGTCAGGATCCCCGCGGCAAGGCGTTGCGCCCCGGTTCCGCGGTTCAGACGGCTCTCCAGCCAGCCGATGCCCCGGCCCATCAGCACGGCGGGATGCGGCAGGCGCGACCAGAGCCAGCCGGGTTCGCCCAGAAGGGCGTCGAGCAGCAGGGCAAGGGTCAGCAGTCCGGCGGTGTCCATGCCCGCGCTCAGCCCGCCAGCGCCTGTTCCAGCCGGTCCCAGCCCGACGGGCCGGGCAGGCCCAGGCGGATCAGGGTTGGCGACCAGGGAAAGATGCGCGTCCAGATCCGATGCCGGGCCAGGCGGTCCTGCAGGGCTGCGGCATCCGGGGTCTCGTAAAGGCGGAAGAGCGGGGTGCCCCCCGCGACCCGCGCGCCGGTGCCGGTGAAGGTGCGGGTGAGCAGACGGTCAAGGCGCGCCGCGTCCTCTTGCAGGCGCTGGCGGGTCGCGGCGGCCCAGTCCGGATCGCTCAGCGCGGCGGTGCCGATGGCCAGCGCGGGGCCCGACACGGGCCAGGGGCCAAGCTGTTCGGCAAGCCTCGCGATCAGGGCAGGGTCGCCGATGGCAAAGCCGAGGCGCAGGCCCGCAAGGCCCCAGAACTTGCCAAAGCTCTTGAGGATCAGCCTGCCGGGCCGGGTCGCCGCGCCGATCAGCGAGCGCGAGGGATCGGTGTCGCAAAAGCTTTCGTCGACGATGCTCAGCGCAGAGTCCGGTGCGGCGGCGTGCCAATGCCCGGTCGGATTGTTGGGATGCACGATGACCGAGGCCCGCGCCCCTGGCATGTCCTGCGGCGGGCCGACCTGCCAGCCATTGGCGGCAAAGGCGGCGGCGTGTTCGTTGTAGGTCGGCCCGGCGATGGCGGCCCCGGCGGCGGGGGCCAGCGAGGGGATGCGCGCGATCAGGGCCGAGGCGCCCGGCGCGGCCAGCAGCGCGGCGGCCTCGGGCACCGACCAGAAG